>WGMS01000012.1:0-197500 GCA_016124935.1 bacterium
AACTGACTGCTGAACGCCTTTGCCACGACGGCGCCGCCAAGAGTTGTGGGCGATGGACTAGCTACCAACTCTTCCAAAACAGAGCTCCCCTCTCCTCATTGACAGACCGAAGTTGGAGAATTTATGGACAGGCTCCTAGCTTAGTGACAGGCAGAAGGACTAGAAAATGATCTTTGATGGTATCGCTATTGGTCGCATGAAAACTAAGTGGGAAGAAGCCATTGCTGATGGCAGAGTATCGCATGTGAGGATGTTGCCTGATGGTTCGATTCTTGTTCACAAAAGCTCAACAGCGGAGCTGGGTGGAAAGATGGTTGTTGACAGTATTTTCGACAAATACGATAGCAATGATATCGCTACCAAAGCTATGCTCAAGATAACTGGACCCCTGGAGCCTGATCAGGTGCATTTCTTCTCGACAGCTTTTGATAATGCACCATGGGAAGAGGTTTTCTCGATTGAGGTTATCCGTCCGATGCTTGACGATGGCTCATTCCGGAAGGCTGTTTTACTTGATGACGGTTCTATCGATCTATTCCGAAATTCGCAAAATCAGGAAACTCTCCAAGTCCTGAATTTTAAAGGGACAGAGCACGTTGCTGTTATTCTCGAAGCAACTGGTCCTCTCAAGGTCGGCGAAGTCCACGAGTTCAAGCCGAGTTTCGAATGAGGCAATTCAAGTCTTACTGAACGCAGTCGATGCTCTCGCGCACAAGATCATTATCCAAAAGGAAGAGCAGATCGTTTTTAGCCTGCGACCATTCGGCGGTCAGAGCGCGCGACTCAGCGCCTATTCTACTGGCTGCAGGCAAGAGCGGGAATGTCGATGCATCTTCTTTTATCCATTCTCCGGTCGCCCGGTCGAGCCTCCGAGTTCGGTGTTCGCCCCATGCGTGTCTTTGTACTTTTATGACACCATCGGGAGCATCACCATCGATAAGCTCGATGCACTCAGCAATCGCATCGAGGGGCAACGGTCTTCTCACCGCCTTCGACCAGGAGAGAAGGAATGATAGACCTCTTAGGATGTCGTATTCATAAAATCGAGGGAAAGACAATTTCGTCCATCCTTCGATAATGGGCTCGCCTGTGCAAGATGATCGAAACAGTCTCTTTGATATCAGATACGATGCTCCCTTCTCGAGATATTGCGCTTCCTCGGCGGAGTCCTCTTTCAATGACATCAATATTGCTTCTAGAGATGGCAAGGTCGAGACGACCGAGCTCTTCGGCTCACTTCGAATGTAAGCTTCCTCATCACAGTTCAAGCCGCCGTCAGGAAGCTGATACTTGAGAAACCATGGGCGTATCCAGGGTAAGCGACTGTCAATATCCAGTCCATAATGGAAGAGTAAACCGTATATCGTACCCAGCTGGCAATGACAGGCTACCGAATTGAGCGGGTCCATCCCTTCTGGAACTTCCTCCTCTCGAAAAGGAAAGAAGCGCAAGAACTTCTCTTGCAGAGCCTTGACTATCGATTCTACCGCGCGCTCTGGAATCCGCCCCGTAAGCCCGAGTTCATGAAGCAGCATCATATGCCACCAGGGGCTGTTCCATTTTGGCCAGTAGGCATCATCGGCGATACTGGCTGCGGCTTCGTCCGAGCCCAGATATGATATGGACTCTGCGATGAGCGACTCGTCCAAATTATCTGGCAGCGGCGCTGCGGCTTTTTTGGCGATTATTCTGAGTGATTCTATTTTTTGATTCATGCGATTGACAACGGTAGGGGATGAAACACCGTTTGCATTATATGATGTCGCATCCTCGCGTTCTAGAGAAGCCTGGATTATTTTCGACTGGAGACCCCGGGTAATAGAAATCGCACAGTGTACCCGGTTTATTGCGCGCTGGGTGCCTGAATATCCAGGGTGTCTCTTATCTGGTCTGCTTTCCCTGGCTCTTTGTTCGGAAGAGTACTTTCGGTCGGGCTGTTGTTCTGGTCAGACAGAATCAAGTCTGTGTCGATGATTCTGATCAGGTCCCTGATATGGTGGGTCATCAGAGCCGCCACATTGCTTACATCCGATATCATCGCAATAGAGTCGTTCAGGTCGTCTATGGATATTTGCTTGCCGACGTTGACACCGCATACTATATCGAGCTTCAATTTTTCCCGTGCCGAACCGATTGGTTCCAGATGCTTTACAGCAATCCAGTGGTTCTCGAGCAATTGCGCCCTTGTGTAATGTGTTTGCCCGGGAGCGTGGCTGTGAAAAAAACGCCAGACGCTTTCGGGATAACTGGTCTGTGCATTGACAGGTCTTCCGAACAATTCTGCCAGGACTGTCGGGTGCTCTTTTGATTCTGTCCGTCCACCACTGTTCTGCTTCAAAGCATATGAGGACATGCCGGTTGCCACCACTCCCGATAGCATTTGGTTCAGGTTGCCAGAAAGTGGTGGCATGCTGGCTGAGAATCCCAGAATAGAGCCGATAGTGTTCAGGGTGCCGGAGATTATAAAATTGGCTGCGTTATTGAGGTTGACAGCCCGATCGCGTTTGGATGACACCACTTCGAGCTGACTGTTGAGCTTGCCGATTTCTCTGTTCGCTTCGCTCTGAAGGCTGGCCGCGTCGAAATAAGCTTCCAGCAGGGTCTCTAAGATTTTCATTCGGATTTTCAGCTTTTCTTCTTTGCTTAGCCCACTTTTCTGGTTGTACAGCAATTGCAGCTGTTCGGTTAACTCCAGTTTGTCGGCTAGCTCTCTGGTCGATGGCGAGAGGTTGTCCATGTTTTGTCTGGGAAGAAGTTCCTGCCGTGGTCTGGTCACCAGGCGACTGGGCGCAGTATTCTGATTTGAGTCAGCGGTCGCAGCCGCCGGAGATCCGCTACTGGATCTGGCCAGAGCTGGTGCCGGCGCTGGCCAGAAACATGGGCTGATCAGCAAAATCGAAATCAGCCTTATCAAGACCCCTTTGAATCTGCGAAGCTTGATAGATAAAGCTGAGGAATGTCTTCGGGCGCGCATTTATTTCTATGGTTAATCTCGGTTACCGATAGCGCTTCATGGAGAGATTTAGATTACTATAAAAGGCGGGAAAGATTTATACTTTGCCAAATTTTTAGCACACCAGGGCGCCCATTATCATCGTTTGAGTTTTACCCCATGTCAATATCGAAGCGAAAGTCAAGAAAAGCAGTCCTATTACCTTTGACCGTATTGCCACTGTCAGGATGGCTCCTTCAGGCATGCATGGTGGCGTTCCTGTCTAGCTCCCTCTTCTCGGCGGCATCGGCGCAGGATGAGGCATCGACAAAATCCCGGTCGAATAGCACGATGATCACCAGGCTCGATAGCGCCAGCCGCTTTATCGCCCTGCCACCATCCGAGGAGAAGAAGATCGGCGAGGAGATGAACGCCGAGATTCGCAAAACCAACAAAGTATCCACCAACAAAAATTTGAATCTCTTCGTCGCCGACGTAGGCGCCAGGCTGGCGGCGCAAGCCGGGGCAAGGCTGCCCCTCAGTTTTACGGTGCTGGATGATGACGAGACAGTGAATGCTTTTGCCATTCCTGGCGGTTATATCTTCATCACCACAGGGATGATTCGACGGCTCGATTCCGAGGGAGAACTGGCGGCGGTGCTCGGTCACGAGATCGGTCATGTCACCGAGAATCATGTGAGCGCCAGGCTGCGCAACCTTACCGGCACCAGGCTGCTGGTCGGTTTCCTGGGCAGGCTCACCGGCAAGAATCTGTCCGATTCTCATGTTGTGAGGGTCGGCAAGTATCTGCTGATGCAGAAATTCTCTCGCGGGCATGAGTATGAGGCCGATGTGGCCGGCGTGGATTTGATGGCCAAAGCCAGCTACAATCCGCGCGCCATGGTGACTCTCCAGGAGAAGCTTTATAAAATGAGCCAGGGCAGATTGAGCATCGAGTTTTTGAACAGCCACCCTTCTAGCGCCAAGCGCGCCCAGGAGGTTGACGAGTATATCAGGGCGAAAGGACTCGAGAAACCGGGCATGATATTAGATACCGGTAGATTCAAATCTGTGAAGCCGCGATAGCTCTCGGCAATAAATCTTCTTCGCCGACACAGAACAAGCCCGCGCCATCCTGGACCTGACCGGTCCCCTCGCGCTCGGCGTAGTCCACCAGTTTGCCGGCTCCGACGAATAACAGTATGCTCCTCAGTTCACCTCCGGTTAATCTGGCTTATTAAAGGAAAGTGCGGTATCCTTTAATAACGTCTTTCGTTATTAAAGGCACCTTTAATAAGCATGAACAACGACCCTCAGCCCAGATCAGGAGAGCGCATCCAGTGCTCGGCAAGCAGCGATGAGCCATACTGGGCTCTGGTTCCCCGTCCGTTGCCTCCGCCGGACCTGCAAATGGATGAGTTGCTGGGCCTTGTCGAAAAAGCCAGCCAGGCTATTGGGCGTCTCGACGGGCTGGCGACCGTTTTGCCAGATACTCAGCTCTTTTTATACATGTATGTCCGCAAAGAGGCGTTGTTATCTTCGCAAATCGAAGGAACACAGTCATCTCTTTCGGACCTTCTCCTTTATGAGAGCGAGGAGGCTCCCGGTGTTCCCCTGAACGATGTTCAGGAGGTGTCAAATTATGTGGCTGCCATGAATCATGGACTTGACCGCCTCAGAAGCGGATTTCCGATGTCTATGCGTCTGGTCAAAGAGATTCACCAGGTGTTGATGACCGGTGCTCGCGGCGGCACGAAGGCGCCGGGCGAATTTCGACGCACCCAGAATTGGGTGGGTGGGACAAGACCGGGGAATGCTGCTTATGTGCCGCCTCCGCCCGACCGTGTGATTGGCTGCATGAGCGATCTGGAGAAGTATTTGCATGATCAATCCGATAGGTTGCCGTTTCTAATCAAAGTAGGGTTGGTGCATCACCAGTTTGAAACAATTCACCCTTTTCTTGATGGCAACGGCAGGCTCGGTCGGCTGTTAATAACGCTATTGCTTTGTACCGAAGGCGTCTTGTCTGAGCCTATTCTTTATCTAAGTCTTTATTTCAAGACTCACCGAAAGCAATACTATGAGCATCTGCAACAGGTGCGCGAAACTGGTGATTGGGAGAGCTGGCTGAAGTTTTTCCTTTCGGGGATACAAGAAATAGCCCTGCAAGCGACTGATACGGCAAGAGAGATCCTTTCTATGGTTCAAGAAGATCGCAGCAAGCTTTTGGAAATTGGAAGAGGTGCCGGGTCTGCGTTGCAGATTCACCAGTATCTAGAAAAGAAACCTCTTGCCGTGATACCAGAGATGGTGAAGGCGTTGAATCTTACAACTCCTACTGTGACTGCTGCTCTGCAGAGTTTGGAGCGTCTTGGTATTGTCAGAGAAATAACAGGAAAACAGCGTGGTCGAGTTTTTGTCTATGACCAATATTTGAAGATTTTGGAGCGAGGCACAGATCCGCTCTAATAACAATTCAAAGCTTTAGTTTCTCTGTTTCGAGAGCCCTCTTCATAGTAAACTTCTGGCGATGGCTTGCCCCATCACCAACCCCAAATTCATCCCGAGAACCAAGCATGTCCCTCGCCATTATCATCATCACCGTCCTGGTCGTCCTCGCCGTCATCGGCCAGGTCTACACCCGCAAGGTCGTCCAGACGGATCATCTTGAACTCAGCCAGGGCATGGTCGAGGCTATGCTGGGAGTCGTCGGCACGCTGTTCTCTCTCTTGCTCGGGCTGCTCGTCGCCAACGCCATCGAGTCCTACCACGAGATCAAGGTTCAGGTCTCCGAGGAAGCCAATTCTCTGGCGAATATATATCGCCTTTCCGAGGGGCTCGAATCGGTCGACAGGCTTAAAATTCGCGAGAATTGCGCGTTATACAACCGCAAAGTAATAAACGATGAGTGGCCAAAAATGGCTAACATGGAGATGTCCCAGGACTGCTGGGACCTCTACGGCAAAATCTGGTCGGACTGTGTTCTGCTGAAGCCGGAAACCGAGCAGGCGTCTAACATCCAGTCGAGCTTATTAGATTCTGCCAAGAACCTGGGCGAGACCCGCCGCGCCCGCAGCATAACCTGCAAAGCCAAGCTGTCGCCTATTTTATGGGCGGCGATTTTCTTCGGCTCAATCATCACCATCGTCTTCACCTATTTCTTTACTTCTAAAATAGGTCGACTGCATACCCTTTTGACGGTCCTGATCGCGATTTCACTGGGGCTGAATATATGGCTGCTCGCCGCCTACAGCCTGCCCTTCAGCAGCGAGCTCAAAATTCAGCCCGAAATCTTCGAAATTCTCGAGAAGCAGGTATTTGAGAAGCCTTAGCTCCCTGACTTCTATTTCTTATAGAGAAGTCAAAAATCTGGACGGTTGACCGGCCAGATAACAGAATTTCTGAAAAGACCCATAACCGTCCATCGGTCCTATTGTGTCGGTCACGAAGCGGTTGGATCCGGGTCGTAATATCAAAATATTCCTGATGCCCCTCTAGATTGCGAGTTTCTTTCATCATGGTCAATACTCTTAGTTTCAAAAGCCTCAAAAGCAATGCTGACACCGGACGCGCCGATGCCGCCCCAGAAGTAGCAGAATCTACCGATTCCTCCAAAGCAGGGCCCGACAATGTCGCCGACCGCAGCCTCAACCTGGTTGAAAGTGGCGACCTAAAAGACGTCCGTAATTCTATGCATATGGGCGGCGACGCTCAAAAGACCGCTGCAATGGTTGCATTCGACGGCGCCAACGCTCCCAGCATCGAAAGTGGCGCTGGGAAGAGAGGGGCGCTTTCTGAAGTGAATGCTCCTGAGAATCAGGAGCTATACAGAATGCGTGTTATCGATGCCGAAGAATTTATTCAGGAGCAAATAAGGAAGCAGATCAACAGTGATGAGACTCAGGAAGGGTCTGTTCCTTTCGTCCTGGAAGTGCGACCGCTGGAGTCTCTGGCTAAGCCTGAGGAGCAGGGTCCTGAGTCTTCGGAACCCACGGAGGCTCCCGAACCGCCGGAGTCTCACGACCCCCCGGAGTCTCACGACCCCCCGGAGGCTTTCGAACCGCCGGCGGCTTCAGACAAGGAAGGAGAGGGAGAGTGGGTTCGGACGGATCCAGACTTCGACTACGAGAGCCGCGCTTCTGTCGAACGAGGTGAAGATGGGAATCTCGATTCAGTCACCATCCGTGATCGCTATGTCCGCTACGACTTCAAGCGCACTGAAAGTGGTATCAGTCGCACCCACGCCACCGACCGCAGTAAAGAGGTTGTGCATTTCGACGCCGAAGGCAAGCCTGTCGCCAAATACACTTCGACGCCCGGCGCTGAGGCAGTGACAAGTGTGCCAGTTGATCCTGGAGAAACCATGACCGTTTCGAAAGATACAAATGGTGATACCATATATAAGACAAAAGACGCCGATCGCAATACCGAGATAAAAGTCGTGCTAGGTCCGGACGGCGTGGTCAAGTCCAAACATCAAGAGCAAGAGGATTCCAGAAGAGAGACCCTGTATGCCGCCGATGGTTCCGTTCTTCGCGACACCGAGGAAAAATTTGATAAAAGCGGTCAGCTGGCGGAGCGCAAAGTTAGCGACGATGAGCAGCTAGTGGTCGAGCGTTTCGATAAGAGAGGCAAGGTTGTAGAGCAGGTCTATTCTAAAGGCAGCCTCGAGATTACCTCGAAGTTTCTTGATGACGGCAGTATTTTGAGAGAACGCAATACCTACGACAATAATGGTTATGCGGTCATTGAGCAGCCCGACGGCACCAAAGTGGAAGCCACATACGATGCCGAAAACACTTTTAATCAAATTAAAACCACAAATCCCGACGGTTCCTACACCATCACCCAGGAAGACAGAGATGGCTCGACATATTTGGTCGGCGATGCCGAAGGCAACTGGACTTCGGTTATGCAACCCCGTGATTCGAGCCGCTTCATATTCAAGCGGGGTAAGGGCGCAGAGATATACGAAGAGAGGATTGGGCAAGCGTTATAGGTCTTGGCAAGGCGATTGAGAAGGTTGGCTATTCTGTCGACTAAATGTCGAAATAGAGTTCCCTGCGCATCTAGCGCTATTAACAGCAAAAATCCCCGGCAGGCTCTATACTTAGTTAGATAAGTTTAGACAAGAAAATAGAAAGCCCGCAATTATCATGTCATCCATGAAAGCTCCTTTTTTTATTCCCCTGGCGTCCCTGTTTTTTCTTGGCGTCGGTCTGGGAGCAGGTGTGTATATGCAGAATTCGATTCCGGCGTCGGCCACCGCCGCAGAAGATGACTGTTGCAAGGGACGATCAGCGACAAAAGATAAGCCGGCGACACAATCCAAATCGGCAGCCGGCATCTTGAAACTGCCCGAGCACTATCGCGCCTCTGCCATTCAAAAGGAGATTGCCGAGGGCGTCATCTATTATCGGCTCCGACCGGGCAATATGACAGCGCATTTGATATCGATGGATCTCAATAACCCCTCATACAAAGTGGTTCCGCTTATTGCGCAAAACCGCGATACGACCACCGATCTCACCGCCCGCGCCAGTGCCGTCGCCGGAATCAACGCAGGTTATTTCAACCTCACCGATGGTGTCAGTGCAAGCTATGTCACAGAAGACGGCAAGTCGGTGCTCGACCCCACCGTAAACAAGGCGCTCATAGAAAACCCCAGTCTCAAGCCTTTCTTGAAGCAGATTTTCGACAGAAGCGAGCTGCGCATCTACGAGCCGAAAAATTCAAAAGAAGTCCCTAAAGAAGCTGCTTCAGAAGGGCGAAATGCAGGCGACTTGCAGGCGGTTATCGTCGAGCATAATAAGCCTGCACCGGCTGATGTCCGCATTCTTCATGCCATGCAGGGCGGACCGGCGTTGCTGCCCGGCATACGCTCCGAAGCGGAAGCCTTTATTAGAAAAGGCAAGGACGGCAAGAGTGTCGACGCCATCGGCACTGCACGTAAGGCGGCTCGCACCGCTATCGGAATAACTTCCGGCGGTGGCATAGTCTTTGCCATTATCGAAGGCTCCCGCGGCAAAGAGTTCAAAGCCGGCGCCTCTCTAAAGGACATGGCGCAGCTTCTTAAAGAGGTCGGCTGTGCATCTGCCCTCAATCTCGATGGTGGCACCAGCACCACCATGACTGTGCGCGCCACCGCCGAGCAGCTCGGTCTCGAGCCGTCCACGGTGAGAGCCGAGGGCAAATATGCCGTGGTCTTCTCCAACGAAGAGGAGCGCAAGGTGAAATCGGCGCTGGCGATAGTGCCCAGATAGATGCTATCCTGGAGCGATCAGGCGTCATTTGTTTAGGGCTCTTCAGCGTAAAGAGAAAAGAGAGCAGAGATAAACCGGAAGCTGGATACGATGTACGAGCAAAGCGACATCCCTATTGGTTCTCATATTGGCAGATATAAAGTGGTGGAGATGCTCGGCACCGGCGCCATGGGCATCGTGCTCAAGGGGGTCGAGCCCCATACCGGCGACGAGGTCGCCATCAAGCTTCTGGCAAGCGAGCTGGTCAAAGACAGTGTCGCCATCCAGAGAATGGCTCAAGAGGCTCAGCTGCTTTCGCACCTGAAGCACCCTAATATTCCGGAAACCTATAATTTCGGCACTCTCGATAACGGTCGGGCTTATCTGGTGATGGAGTTTGTCCAGGGGGAGACCCTGGAGAGCTATGTAGAGCGCAAAGGCACAGCGCCTTTAGATATGACCATCAATGTCGGCTTGCAGCTAGCCCATGCCATGCAGGCGGCCCATACCGAGGGCATTGTGCACCGCGATTTGAAGCCACCGAATGTGATGCTGGGTAAAGTCGACGATAAGCTCGCCATTAAGGTGCTCGATTTTGGTGTCGCCCGCATTTTGTCCGATTCCAGGCGTCTGACCAAAACCGGCGAGGCTGTGGGCAGCCCTATTTTTATGAGCCCTGAGCAGTGCCAGGGCAAGCCTATGGATCATCGCTCCGATATGTATTCCTACGCGATTATTTTATTTTATTGTCTGACCGGGCGCTTTCCGCATAAAGGCACAAATCTGCACGATACTTTTGTGATGAAGACCACTTTAGAGTGTCCAATGATAAAGGATTTCAATCCGGCTCACGCAGGGCCGCCTGCCCTGGACGAACTTATATATAAGTGCATGCGCATTTCGCCCGATGAACGTTTTGAAGATATGGGCGAAGTTTTTCGAGAGCTGAAGAGAATCGCCGAAGCGGCCCATATTAGAACCGATTCTCTGGCTGTACTGGATCTTGGCTATGGTGTAGGTGATTCCGGTTTCAGTATAGGTACAGGCACCGGAAGAGGTGCTGGCAGTGGTACTACAAGTTCCGCCAATCGAGTCTTCGATCTGCATGCAAAAGCCGACGCCGACGTCAACATGGATACCAGTTGGGGTCGAGACAGAGGCTCCGGGGCGGCGGCCTGGTCCCGTGGCTCTGAAAAGATGGGGCGCGGAGCCTCTTCAAGCAGAGATTTAAAAGAAGGTTTTAATTGGAAGAGTCCTCAGACCCTGGTAATAGGTCTATGTGCCCTGCTTGCGGTCGCTTTTGCGGTGATGGCTCTGGTCTCTTTAAACCAGTCCCAGGAAAAGAGCCCTGCCGTACAGGAGGCGTCCGGCAAAGGCGGGGCGGTCGAGGCAGGAGCAGAAGCCAGTTCAAAGACTGATTCCAGATCTCAATCTCAATCTGATTCTCAATCTCAGTCAAATAGTCGCAGAAGCCCGAATCGTCTGGGCGCGACACCTTCTTCAGAGCAGCTCAGATATAAAACTATCAGAGACCAGCTTCCTTCGACCGGCAAGCCGTTGGCGGCAGGTGCCGCGGCCTCGCCCGCCAGCACGGACAGAAATGGAACCTCCCCCGGAGCTTCCAGCGCGACAGCCTTAAAGTCAGCTCCTGCGCGGCATAATTCTAAGAAGGCTTCAAAGGGATCTTCGGCCGCCTTTGCCTCCACACCGGCTTCGTCGGCTGCCCGGACCGGTAGTCTGGCTCCGGCCCAGGTTCCTTCACGCAGCGCAGCCCCGGCGCGCTCTTCCTATCGCCTCAATCGACCAACCGGAGGCAGCGCCTCAGATCAAGACAGGGTAGATGATACCTGGTGGCGTTATCGCCTCAAGCATCAGAACTGAAAGTCCAAAGTTTTTTAGAAAGATTTTTGCTGACCGGGTTGTAAACAATTTGCCAACAAATCCGATTCATACTGAAAGTATGGAGAGCAATCGAAGCGGTTTTCATAATTGACTCTCTGATTAATAGATCATCCACTCGTTTAATCACACAGTTTCTCAATTCGATGAAGCCATTTAAATAGGCTTCGGGAGGTTTTTATGTTTATTTTTGAAGAATCGACCAGTGTTTCCCCGGTGGAGCAGGCCAGGGTAACGGATAGTGGCTCTCCCTCGAACGGCAGTGGCTCTGATCTGAGCAACCAGATCTGGAGCGAGATGCAGAAGACAGGCAGTGATAGTTCTGCCAATGGGCAGTTGGGCGGTAGCTCGTCGTCAGATTCGACGGGTGAGAGTTTAAGCGGCGAGACAAACAGAGACAGTGCCGAAGATGTTTTACCACCGCTCGATCTGATTGATGAAGAAAGTCAGGGCATTGATAACGGCCAGCCTGATTTGATTCAAAAGCCTACCGGGACTGAGAGCAAGATGCCTAAACAGAGCGAGGAAAAGCTGCCCTTGAAAGATGGAGAGAATTCAGGCGATTCGCCTCTTTTCCTGCCTGCCGAACCCAGAGTGAACCAGAAGTTTTAGCGCGAAATTCGTATTCGCTGCCGGATGATTCTCCGGAACGTTGAATAGAGGGCGGCTGTGCGCAGCGGTCGCTCTCTAGCCAGCATCATTTTGGAGCGGGAGAGCTGGAGCTCGAAAAGATAAGCAAGGATAGGACAGGACAGGACAGGACAGGACAGGACAGGACAGGACAGGACCAGGTCAATGTATCTCGACAGGCGCATTCCAGATAAATCCTCCCGGCGCCATAGAGATCTGGCAATTGACCTGGTCTGCTCTACCGAGCATCTACGACTTCTCCATTTAGTATAATTCTTTGCACCATGGCTAAAATTCTCCTTGTCGAAGACGATCTGATGCTCTTGAAGCTGGTATGCCAGAATTTGAGAGCGCGCTTTCATGTGGTGGACGCGGTTGGCAACGCCGATGACGCCAGGGACTATCTCGAGAATTCCGAATTCGATCTTGTCATCATGGACTGGTGCCTTCCAGGAAAAGCAGGGCTTAGCGGAGTTGATCTTTGCTCCATATATCGAGATAGAGGTGGCCAGGCGCCGGTGCTTTTTTTGACCGGGCAGACCGACATCGATGACAAGACCGCCGGTTTCAATGCCGGCGCCGATGATTATCTTTGCAAACCATTCGATATGAAAGAGCTGCTTTTGCGGGTCGATTCTCTGCTCAGGCGCCCGGCGGCCCGAAAGTCAGAAGTGCTCAGGGCCGGGGAGTTATCGATAGAGGCACGTTCGGGACGGGTTCGATTTCGCGGTTCCGAAATTATTTTGCAACCGCGGGAGATGGCTTTGTTGGAATTTTTGATGCGCCATCCTGATACCGTATACGAACCGACCGATCTGCTGGCAAAAGTCTGGGATACGGACTCCGATGCCAGTGAAGTAGCGCTTCGTACCTGCATCTCGAATATCAGGAAGAAGCTAGGTCTGACCGATCGTAGATCGATTATAGAATCGGTGCACGGGCGCGGTTACCGCTTCAATTCTAAATGATCGCCGGAGCTTCTCCCAGGGGGATTTTGAGAATAAAAGTACTGCCGCTCATACCGTCACTCTCTACCGATATTCTTCCGCCGTGCATCTCGGCAAACTCTTTAGATATGGCAAGCCCCAGACCGAACCCGGCTTTGCTGCCTCTCTTTATCGATCCGGCTTGTTGAAAGCGATTAAAAATCAAGTTCTTCATCTCTTCTTCTATGCCCGGACCCGTGTCTTTTACCTCGAAGACCACATCGACGCCGGAAAGTCCGGTTTTTATCCGGACTTTACCTCCGGCGCTCGAGTATTTGACCCCGTTGGTTATCAAATTGACCAGTATTCGAATCAGCTTTTCTTCATCGCCATAGAAAACGTTGCTTTCAACATCAGCTGTCAGCTCTACCTCGGCCTCCTCTGCATAGAGACTGCACAGGGAAATGGCTTCGTTCACGATTCTGCCGCTGGTGGTTTCGCTTCTGTCCAACACAAGGTCGACAGAGTCTATTTTTTCTAAATCGAGGATGTTGGCGAGTAGAGTGGTCATATGATCGCTACTGAGCAAAGCCCAGGTGACAGCCTGGTTGCCGTCTTCGGCAAGGGGTCCATAAAGACCTTCTTGTATAGAGGTTAGAACCGATCTCATTGTAGTCAATGGAGTGCGAAGATCGTGGCTGACCATGGAAGCCAGCGACATTTTATATTCAAGCAGCTTCTCTGCTTCGGAGATGTCTTTGACATGAAGAAAATGCTTTCTACCTGCTTCATTTTTGAAGACTTCGTTGATAGAAAGCTCCACAGCGATATTCTTACCTGATGAGGTAATTACTTTGCAGCGGTGGGGTTCCTGGCTTCCTTCCAGGCTTTCGAGATCAGGAAAGAGTTCCCGGACGCTTTTTCCGAACAGCTCTGCCGATTCTCGTTCCAGCAATTGTCTGAGCTGAAGGTTGGTGGCTTCTATCTTACCGCTTTCGTCCAGAATGAGAAGACCAAGAGGAATACTCGATAGTATCGAGTTTACCTGTTTCCAGGTGAACTCTTGCATGGAGCGATATTTTCTCAGTTTGGTATCAAGTCTTTCAACCAGAGCAATCAGCTCTGCTTTGCTCATTTTATCGAGATCGCCAGCTGCTCTATCTTTTTCTTCTGTCATTGCGCTAAATCAAAAAGTCTGGAGCGTCACGATTATAGCAAAATTGCCGGCGCCGGGTGGAAAGGAGATTTGGTGGGGTATAATCTATTGGCTGTTAAGCGGTTCATTGACTGATTTGGCATGCGGTATAGAGAGAGAAAGTTGCGCGAAGATAGCAAAAAGGAACTAAATAAAAAGACCGATAGCGGCTCTCTCTCTTATGTTGGTTCACTTACCCAGTGGCTTCTTGGCCGAACGCCGCCCAATCAATCAGAATCCAGTTATTATGATGATTCGGAGTCGAGCTTTGAATCAAGCGGTTTTTGTCCTGATTGCGGATTGAAACGCAGAGTGGCGGGACAGGGATCCTTGACCCAGTGGATATTTCAGTCGCATCATTGTCGATGTGAAATTACCGAGGCAGATAGAGGCTCTACCGATGCAGGCGCTGTTAGTCATGAAGTTCTTTCGATGCCGGCTTTCAAGCTGGATGACGATTATGAAGCTGTAGAAGAGGACGTCTTTCCTGATGGATTTCCGGTGGAGCGTTATCGCTGTATCAAAAGGCTCGGTGGCGGAGCCAGCGGGGCCGTCTATCTCGCCATCGACAAGCGGCTTGGCAAGCGAGTCGCCATAAAATTATTGAAGGTCACCGATGAGAAGCAATATATAGAGTTCCAGAATGAAGCCAGGGCCATTTCCAGGCTCAATCATAGAGGGATAGTGGAAGTATATGACTTCGCCCTCAGTGATGCAGGGGCACCATATATGGTTATGGAGTATTTCCCTGGTCGGACTCTGCGCTCTTATCTTGATGAGCAAGGTCCTTTTTCGGAGAGCGAAGCTGTGCCTCTATTTCTCTCGCTTACCAGAGCGCTTGCCCATGCTCATTCTAAGGGGATTTTTCACCGTGATCTGAAGCCCGAGAATATTTTGATTTTGGAAGAGGATGATGTCCACCTTGTAAAGGTAGTCGATTTCGGTCTTGTGCGTATTTTGAAGGAAGGTTCATTGTCTAAGGGAGAGAGCGGCAAGGTCTTGACCGGCACACCTTGGTATATGAGTCCGGATATGGCGCGAGGTTTGCCTTTCGATGAGGCTTCCGAGGTATATTCTCTAGGCACGGTGATGTATGAAGTTCTCTCCGGCAAGCTTCCATTTACCGCTGAAAGCAGTCTTGCTTTGATGGCTCTCAAAGGAACTGAGCAGCCTCCCTCTCTTCTCGAGCTCGAGAAGAATGGAAGAGGTGGCAGCGAGGGGGCTCTGACGATTGCCCCCGAGTTGGCGGATATTGTCGCTTTTTCCCTTGCTCCCGAGCCTTCTGAGCGGATTCGGTCCATGGTGGAATTAGAGGAAGCCTTGCTCAAGCTTTCTGCTTTACAGGCAGACGAATCGGAGATATCAGAGCCAGTCGAGAATTTGTCGAAAACTCCTGGTGGTAGCGTATATAGTGACCGGCAGCTCTCTGTCTTTAGCATATTGGTAATAGCTGTGTTGATGCTTTTTGCGTTGGCATTTGCGCTGCTTATCTTTTCCGATGGACCTGGCGGTGTTTGGAAAGTAGATGTTGACAAATCGTCGAAGAAAGGCAATTTTCGAGGTGAAACCGATCTGTTTTCAAAAGCCGGGATGTATGACGTAGATAAGGAGCAAGAATTCTCTCCCGGGTTAGTTCAACACATGCAAAGGTTGAAGGGTTTGTATGGAGAGCGTGTACTTAGAGTGGCAAGACGGAAGATAACCTTCAAAGATATGGAGGATTTTCGCCGTCGCGGGATAGTCGCCCTCGAGTTGCCTGCATGCAAACTCGATGATATAGCTGTCGCCCAGTTTTCTCGACTGGAGAGATTGAGAAGCCTCAATCTGACCCGTTGCGATCTCGCGGGACGCTCGCTTTCTTTTTTGAAGCCGCTTGTTAGGCTCGAGCGCATCAACCTGGCTGATTGCGGATTCGACGAAAGTGAGTTGCAGGTCCTTGGCGAGTTGCCTTCTCTTATGTCTATTTACATGCCTGATAGCGGTTTATCTGATAAGTCAATCTATTATTTCTGCCGGTGCGAAAATCTCGAGTGGCTCAACGTGAACGGTAACAGGATTAGCGGCCGAGCGCTGTTGCAATTGCGGAGCCTGACTAAACTTTCTCAAGTTCATTGTTTAGGATGTAGAGTCAGTCCGAAAGAGAGAGTGATGCTGAGAAAGGCGATGCCTCAGGTGGAGTGGGAGTTTTGACGGCATCAGTAATGTTCTGTTTATTAAAAGGTCGATGAGCAGAAGAGATTTCATGCGTCCACCGACCCTGGATTTTCTTTTTTGGATTTCGTTCTCTAATTCTTACCGAATCTATTACCGGTTCTTCTTGCGGCGTTGAGCAAACTCCACCGCTTTCAGACGGGCGATGGCGCGGGCAAGGGCCATCTCGGTAAGGTAGGTGTCGAGCTTGTCGGTTTTTTGGGTCTTCTCCGCTTCGGCTCTCGCTTTAGCGTCGTTGGCTCTGGCCAGGTCGATTTCGACTCCAAGCTCGGCGACGTTGCTGAGCACATGGACCTCTTCGTTATTCACTTCGAGGATGCCACCGATAACGGCGGCACTCTCTTCGACACCGTTATTGGTATATCGAAGAATGTCGATTCCCAGGGCAGTCACCAGGGGCTCGTGGTTAGGGAGGATGGTGAGCTCGCCATCGAGGGCGGTGGCGGTCAGTTTTTCCGCTTCCGTCTCCAGGACCACTCTTTCCGGGGTGATTATATTGAGCTTGAATTTGCTTGCCATAATTGCATTCCCTTGATTATAACTACTTCCGGGTGGAAGCTTTGCGTGTTCTGGTGCCGGCTGGTTTCTTGCCGGATCTGGCTCTTGCGCCTGCTTTTGGTTTGGCTTTAGCGCCGGTTCCCGATCTGTGCTTGATGATGCTGTCGATCAGTCCGTACTTCTTAGCCTCTTCGGCATTCAGGTAATAATCGCGCTCGATGTCCCTGCGCAGGGTCTCTTTCGATTGACCGGTGCACTTGTGCAAGAGCTCGATCTGGGCATCACGGAAGCGCTTGCCCTGTTCCGCCTGAATCTCGAGCGCGGTGATATCACCTTCCGCTTCCCAGATGGTCTGGTGGAACATCAGGGTAGAGAATTCGTAGGCGGAGCGCTCTCCTGTGCCGGAGGCAAGAATTTCGCAGGCACCGGATAATGCGTGACCGAGACAGATGGTATTGACCGGAGGCTCGATGCTGTGCATTATCGCGATGATGGCGTCGGCGTTGTAGCCGTTGCCGCCGGAAGAGTTGATGTAGAGATCTATTGGATCTTCCGCATTTCTTTCTGCCAGCCGAAGAAGACGTCGAATCACGGGGACCGCAATTTCATTTTCGAGCCTGCCGAAAATGTAGACACTGCGAGAACCCGTATCTTTCTCTTCTTCTTTTTCCTGCTCTTCGGCAGCTTTTTTCTTGTCTTTGCTCACTTAGGCTTCCTGAATCTTCTTGGCTTCTTCTCTGGCTTCGTCGATGGAGCCGACCATGTAGAAGGCTTGCTCGGGCATGTCGTCGCATTTACCTTCGATGATCTCTTTGAAGCCTTCTACCGTGTCCTTGAGCTTCACATATTTACCGGGGCGGCCTGTGAAGATCTCGGCTACGTGGAAAGGCTGGCTGA
Organism: bacterium; assembly: GCA_016124935.1. Lineage (GTDB taxonomy): Bacteria > Cyanobacteriota > Vampirovibrionia > Obscuribacterales > Obscuribacteraceae > RI-106. The sequence goes on from WGMS01000012.1 coordinate 17,431, forward strand.
GGAAGCGCTGGATTTTTCTGGCGCGGCTGACGGAGAGTTTGTCTTCTTCCGAAAGTTCGTCCATACCCAAGATGGCGATGATGTCTTGCAGATCTTTGTATTTCTGCAGGGTCTGCTGAACTTCACGGGCCACTCTGTAGTGCTCTTCACCGACAACTTCGGGTTTGAGAGCGGTACTTGTGGAAGCAAGGGGGTCGACGGCGGGGTAGATACCGAGCTCGGAAATCTGTCTGCTGAGAACGGTGGTGGCGTCGAGGTGACCGAAAGTGGTGGCAGGTGCCGGGTCGGTCAAGTCGTCGGCGGGAACGTATACAGCTTGCACCGAGGTGATGGAGCCGTTCTTGGTAGATGTAATACGCTCTTGCAGTTCGCCCATCTCATTGGCGAGGGTAGGCTGATAACCAACCGCCGAAGGCATACGTCCAAGAAGCGCTGACACTTCGGATCCGGCTTGCACGAAACGGAAGATGTTGTCGACGAAGAGAAGAACGTCCTGTTTGCTCACGTCACGGAAATATTCAGCAACGGTAAGAGCGGAGAGACCGACTCTCATTCTGGCGCCGGGCGGCTCGTTCATCTGACCGTAGACCAGGGCGACTTTGTCGATAACGTTAGATTCGATGAATTCGTTCCAGAGGTCGTTACCTTCTCTTGTTCTTTCGCCCACGCCGCCAAATACCGAGTATCCACCGTGGTGCATGGCGATGTTGTGGATAAGCTCCTGGATGATAACGGTCTTACCTACACCGGCTCCACCGAAGAGACCGACCTTACCACCTTTAATATAGGGTTCGAGCAGGTCGACAACTTTGATACCGGTTTCGAATACCACAGTGGCGGTGTCCAGTTCGGTGAGTTCAGGACAGGGTCGGTGAATCGGCCACATGTCGTCGGCTTTGATTTCGCCGGCGTTGTCCACGGGCTCTCCGAGCACATTCAGGATACGGCCGAGGGTGGCGGTGCCTACCGGAACCTTAATAGGAGAGCCGGTGTTGATGGCGGTCATGCCGCGCACCAGACCATCGGTGGTGCTCATGGCAACGGTCCTTACCCGGTTGTCACCGAGCATCTGCTGCACTTCGCATACAACTTTCTTCTCTTCTCCGGCGGGGTTCGTGCCGATGATCTCCAGAGCGTGATAGATCTCGGGAAGATGACCGCTTTCGAATTCGACGTCGACAACGGCTCCGATTACCTGTACCACGCGACCTTGTGTGCCTGTTTTGGCTTCCAGAACTGTGCTCATTTTCTCTCCAGTAGCTGTGCGGTAATAAGAACGAAAATCTTATTCGGGTAGGGTATACCAAAAACGCTGCTTTTACCCGGTCGTTTATGATACTTTTCGTATGCAAGAGCAACATCCTTAACGCTTTGTTGCAAAAGCACCGTCAATCGGTTTTAAATCTTCGGCGGTATTCTTTTTGGATTTTGAATTTTGGAATTTTTGAAAGAAAGCATTGAGTAATCCCAAGACCCAGAGATTCCTGTCGGATTTCGTTAAGTTAATCTTGCTGGTCATCGTAGGCACGGTGGGCTTCATGCTGGTCGAGCGCTGGAGCTTTCTCGATTCTCTATATATGACCGTGATTACCTTGACTACGGTGGGTTATGGTGAAGTCTATCCCCTCGATACCAACGGCAAGATTTATTCAATCGTTCTCATTCTTGTCGGCGCTGGCGTGGTGCTTTACATCCTTGGGGACATGGTAGAACTCTTAATTGATATAAACCTCGGTGGAAGAATGAGATACAAGATTGTCAAGTTGCAGCAGCACCAGATTGTCTGCGGCTTCGGAAGAACCGGGCAGGAAGTCTGTGAGCACTTTAAAGCCAACAAGATTCCCTTTGTGGTTATAGAGCAGGACCCCCTGGTGGCACGAGAAGCCGAAGACCTCGGCATGCTTGTGTTGCAGGGAGATGCCTCCACCGACGAGGCTCTATTAGATGCGCAGATTGCCAGAGCTCAGGGCATCGTCTGTGCCCTGCCCGACGACACCCACAATACTTTCATAGCCTTGACAGCCAAGGGACTGAACGAAAACATCGACATAGTCTCGAGGGCGGCGAATCCCGGTTCGGAAGCGAAGCTCAAACGAGCCGGAGCTCGCATGGTTATTTCGCCTTACATCATCTGCGGCAAGCGTCTGGCGGCTGCCGTCACCCATCCCCTTGTTACACAATTCCTGGACTTCGTCATGCACACTCCGGGTAAGGATTTGCGGCTCGAGCAGGTCCATATCGCCGATAATTCATCCTTGATAGGCCGCACCTTGAAGGAAACGAATATAAAGCAGACATCGGGGGCGATGATCCTGGCGGTCAACCAAAGTGGTAAGCTGATTACTAATCCTTCACCGGATCTCATTTTTGGTGCCGGGGATGAACTGATAGCATTAGGAGCGCAACAGGATCTGAATAGATTGACCAAGCTCGCATCTAATCGAAATTGAGGAGTAACAATGTCTAACGAGTCCGCTCAACAGCAAGAGGAAGTAATCATCACCCTGGAAGGGGAGGACGGCTCCGCATACACCTGCCAGATTCTCGATGCCATTGATTTCGAAAACAATCGCTATGTCATCCTTCTCAAGCTCAAGGACGAGAATGCTCCGGAAGGCGCCGAAGCAGCCGAGGAAGCCGATGATGACGATCAGTCCCTGGTAATTATGCGTCTTGTCGAGAAAGACGGTCAGAATATTTTCCGGACTATTGAAAGCGACGAAGAGTTCGAGAAAGTTGTCGATCATCTCTCCGAGATTGCCAGACTATCCGCCGGCGAAGATGAAGACGACGGCGACGACGAAGAATAATTTCAAGACAAATTGGAATAAGTGGCAATTCGCTAGAGGGTGACCATGTCCAATCAATATCTAAACGACTTGATTGGCACCCAGATAGGTGAATACACAATCCAGGAGCTGGTGGGAGAGGGTACTTTCTCGCTGGTTTTTCGTGCTGTGGATAAACTTGGCAGAAACACCAGGGCAATTAAAATCCCCCGCTCTTTCACCGCGGCTCCGCCCCGGTCTGATGACTCTGTTCCCACCCAGGTTTTCATCAAAAGACAGGATCGCTATTCGCCCCAGGAAGCCTCTCCCATTCATATCCAAAAAATTCAGGTGGCGCGCACCCGCACCGTTAAAGATAGGGGTCTGGTGAGCGTCACCGATTATTCTTTTGATGAAGCGAGCAAGTCTTATATCGCCATGCCGCTGATCACAGGCACACCCTTTCGCCAGTACATGCAGGGTGGACCGGTGTCTATCGACCTGCTTCACAACCTCGCTCTCACTCTCGATAGGCTCTCTCAAAACGATGAGTTCGGCTATCACGGTGATGTCAAGCCGGAGAACATGATCGTCACCGAAGAAGGAGTAGTGTTGGTAGACTGCGGCTATTTCGGCTCTATCGAGCCGGAGTCGACTCCGGATAATGACAAGAAGACTCTTATCGTAACCACACCGCGCTATTATCCTCATCTAATCGCCGACGACCTGCTCGCTTTCGGTCTGCTTCTATGGGAAAGCGCCTGTCGCAAGCCTTTGTTAGGCAAAGTCTCTTACTCTAAAGATCACGATATATCAAAGGTCGGCGATGAGCTTCTTTCTGTCGTCTACGAAGAAGAAGCCCTGGGCAACTTTCACTTTTCGCGTATAGTAAAAGCAAAGCGACCCTCCGAATATCGGCCGGGCATGCCCGAGGTGATGGAAGAGGTTTTGCTTAAATCCGCCCGGCTGTGCTTCGATCGCGAGGGCGTGCTCGATTTTGATGAAGGCTATGAATCTTTCGAAGAGATAGCTTATGATCTTTCCAGCTTAATAGAACAGGGGATCTATTATCTCTAACAGATAGAAGGAAGGGTCCGTGAGCCAGGGCGGCGAAAAGGGCGAATTTTGCGAGAATTGCGGGCAAATTGCCTCCGATTGCACCTGCCGGACTGTCTATACGAGTACCACTAACAGTAGTGCTTCTTCTCAAATCTTTCAAACCGGCGCCCATAAAGTCGGCCATGTGGTGGCAGGGCGTTATGTGATCAAGGGCGTGATCGGCGTCGGCGGTATGGGCACCGTATACGATGCCAGGCATATCATTCTCGACAATAGGGTCGCCCTCAAAGTTTTGCGCCAGGAGCTGGTCGAAGAAGAGTCCATTATGAAGCGCTTCGAGCAAGAGGCTCGTGCCTGTGCCGCTCTCATTCATCCTAATCTGGTCTCAGTCTATGATTGCGGCATATCCGAGCATGGCGAGCCTTTTCTTGTAATGCAGTTTCTGGAAGGACCGCTTTTGCTGGATGACATAAAGCATGATGGCAAACTTTCTCTAGATCGGTTTTTCGAAGTCTTTATTCAGGTATGCACAGCACTTGCTTATGCCCATGGCCAGGGGGTGGTGCACCGAGATCTGAAGCCCGCCAATATCATCGTCACCCGCACCCCCGAAGGGGCAAGGGTGCCTGTGGTGGTGGACTTCGGCATAGCAAAAATAGAGGATCTGGGCGGCAATATGCAGATGCTTACCCAGACCGGAGAGGTCTTCGGCAGCCCCGCTTATATGAGCCCGGAACAATGCCAGGGCACTGCTATCGATGGCAGGACAGATATCTACGCCCTGGGTTGTGTCATGTACGAAGCCCTGACCGGGCGCCAGGCTTTTGCCGGTCATAACATAATGACCATTCTGGAAAAGCAGCTCAACGAAATGCCCCGCTCTTTTGCAGAGCTGAGAGAAGGCGTTGGTGCCGGCAGCACCGATGAGATTCCCGAAGCCCTGGCGAAAACGGTGATGAAGTGCCTGGAGAAAGATCCGGATTATCGCTATCAGACCGTTGAAGAGCTGAAAGCCGCTTTGCTGAGGGTTAAAGACGAACTGCTCGCCTCTCATACTGTAAAAATAGGCTCTAAAATATTTCGATTCGAGTCTATAACGGCGATACTGATTATGGTGGCAATCGGGCTTTGTATTTTCAGTTTCTTCGAGTTCGTGCCTGAATCAATCAAAGGTGGTGGGAGAGGCAGAGCCGGCTCTTCCGAGCGTTCTAAAGTCGAAGAGCGGGACTTGCAAGAGTTGCTGTTTGCCGACTACGCTCGCCGCAAGGATGTTTTTAGCGATTCGGTTCCCCTCTATAAGAGAGCCCTGAAGCGGCTGGAGGCCCGCGGCGCTTCTGACGCGACCAGGGTGGCTGTGATCATGAAGACCATAGCCGCCTACGAATCTTTCAAGCAATATGATGAGGGTGCGAGGTTCTATTCTAAACAGCGCGATTACCTACACAGTGTAGAGTCCGCGGGGGCGACATTGAATAGAGATCCGGTTTTCGCCACGATGCTCTCCATGTCTCACCGCTATGGAGGGCTTTGTCTCTGGGAGCTTGATGACTTAATCGGCGCCTATGGGGCTTTTAAGACGGCTTCATCAACGGCGTCAAGATTCGGAGCGCCTTACTGGATCCGCGCCAAGATTTGTCTATCTTTGAGCGAGCTATTGAAAGATGATCTGAAGCGTCCTGCTGAAGCCCATGATTGGGCCAATCAAGCCCAGATCATGATTGAATCGATGCCTCCTGCCGAGATGCCGAATCGGCTGTTCGAACTGGAAGAGAGCTACCGCTGGCAGTGCTATACCAGTTGGAGCCTGGGAAAGTTAGACCGGGCCGAGCGCGAAATACGAGATGCCATAACCATATCCAGGCGCAGAAAGAGTGAGTCGAGAACTATAGAGAATTATGACAATCTCTTTCAGCTTTTAGAACAGCAGGGTAAAAAAGACCAGATTGCCGCCGAGAAAAAGAGTCTGGCCGAGTTCGTCAGGCTATTTCATCCTCAATCAGCCAAGTAGCAATCTCGGCTCTTTTTTGAAGGCTTCGGGCTCTTTTAGAAGATCCATCACCATCTCTGTCACCACTATATCCAGTGGCGCCCTGGGGTGGAAGGTACGGTGCGATTTGCCCTGGGTCCACATGCCGTCCTCGGCTCTTCCTGTCGAATATACCGAGATGAACTTGGGACCTCGATGAATGATATACATCACCGAGAAGCGCTCGAAGTCTGACCATTTGCCGATATTCAGCTTTTCTAGAATGGCTGAACCGGGGTTGGTGCTCTGGTCTTTGCCCTTTACATATTTGAGCCCTTCGACGAGCTGTTTATAGACATGGGCTTTCCAGGTATCGACATCGGTGACGTCGAACATCTCTACCGGTGCGGTCTCCACCAGCATGCCGTCCTCGGTCTGGGACATTTTAGGAATGAGGACCTTGCGGTCGATTCCATATAGATATACGCGGACCATGCTCATGCTTATCAGTCCTGAGCGTTCTGAGAGTTATGTTCTTCTTTCTCTTCGCCGCTTCTATGATGCGGTTTCATGGTCGGGAAGGCGATCACGTCTCTTATCGAAGCCGAGTCGGTGAGGAACATCACAAGTCTATCTATACCGATGCCTATTCCCATGGTGGGCGGCATGCCGTATTCCATGGCGCAGACGAAATCGAGATCCACCTGGGTGGCTTCATCGTCACCGGCTTCTTTTTTATCGGCCTGGGCAACCAGGCGATCTCTTTGATCAATGGGATCGGTGAGCTCGCTATAGCCATTGGCCAGCTCCCGGCCGAAGACAAAGAGCTCGAAGCGCTCTACTTCGCCGGGGTTCTTGCGATGAGCTTTGGTCAGGGGCGAGATCTCGACCGGATAGTCGATGATGAAGGTCGGCTGAATCAGTGTAGATTCGACCTTCTCTTCGAAAATTGTGTTGATGATCTCACCGCGGCTGCGTTCTTTCTCCAGGGGCACTTTAAGCTCGGCGGCCACCTTTTTCATGGCATCGAAATCTGTTATCGCTTCGACATCGACCCCGGTGACTTTCTTAATCGCGTCCACCATTCTTATTTTGGCAAAAGGCGGAGCGAAGCTTATCTTCTCGCCCTGATACTCGACGTCTTCTGTACCGCAGACAGATCTGGCTGTCTCCGAGAGCATCTCTTCGGTGAATTTCATCAGGTCGTTATAGTCGCCATAGGCGCAATACATCTCGAGCATGGTGAACTCGGGGTTGTGCCTGGGGCTGATTCCTTCGTTTCTGAAAATCCGGCCTATTTCATAGACCCGCTCGAAGCCGCCTACGATAAGGCGCTTCAGATGCAGCTCGGTGGCGATTCTCAGATAGAGATCCATATGCAGGGTGTTGTGATGCGTTATAAAAGGACGCGCATCGGCACCGCCGGCTTCTACTTGCAGCACCGGGGTCTCGATTTCGAGGAAGTCCCGGTCATCCAGAAATTTGCGAATCGCCCTTATCGTAATGCTGCGCTTGCGCAGGGTGTCCCTCACCGACGAGTTGATGATCATGTCGACATAGCGCTGGCGATAACGGGCTTCCACATCGGTGAACCCTTCCCAGCTATCGGGCAGGGGTAGAAGGGTCTTGCAGAGGACCTCATAGTCGGTCACCCGGACAGAAAGCTCGCCGGCTTTCGTTCTTCTTATGGTCCCGGTGACACCGATATAGTCTCCTTTGTCCAGGAGCTTCATCCGCTTCAGTTTCTCCGGATCGAGGCTTTGTTTATGGCAGAAGAGCTGGATTTTGCCGGAATCGTCATAGAGGTCGACAAACATCCAGGTGTTGCGCTCGTTCATTACCTTGCCGCAAACCCGGACCACGTCTTCGGTCTCTTCTTCGTTGGCCAGGTCCTTATACTTGTCATGCAGCTCAGAGGCTTTATGCGAGCGCTCGAATCGGTAGGGATAGGGGTGGATGCCCAGTTCCTTGAGCTCGCTCAGTTTACGCAGTCTCTCCTGCTTGAGGCGGGAGTCTTCTTTTTCCATAGTAGTTACCACTTTGTTTCTCCGCGGCAATTATATAAGGGCCGGATAGCTAAAAAATGCCTATTCTGAATTATCTTGTTTCGGCGCAGAATCGCTATATTCAAGGCATAAATGTGAACGGTATTTTGACATAGTCGAGGATTAAGATTTCATCATCGGCGGTAGCAGAAGCGCCGGCCTGTGTAGAAGCAAATTTGACTAAAACCAGCTTCACCAGCCGAATAGCGTGACATGATATACTTCCCGAGTTATATACATAAGATAACCCCGGAAGAAGACAGGAGTTTCTGAAACGTGGCTGAGAACACAGGTAGCGATAGTTCCCAGGGTCGCATCGTCGATGTCCAGTTGAATGAAGAGATGCGCAAGTCCTTCATCGACTATGCGATGTCCGTAATTGTAAGCCGGGCCATTCCTGATGTTAGGGACGGTCTGAAGCCGGTGCACCGGCGGATCATTTTCGGTATGAACGAGCAGGGCCTCGGTCCCACCAGCAAGTACCGTAAGTCCGCCAAGACCGTCGGTGAGGTGATGGGTAACTACCACCCCCACGGTGACTCGGCTATTTATGATTCTCTGGTTCGTCTCGCCCAGCCTGACTCCAGCCGATACACCCTGGTGGACGGTCACGGAAACTTCGGTGATCTCGACAACCCGCCGGCGGCGATGCGTTATACCGAAGCCCGTCTGACCAAGCTGTCCCAGGAAATGCTGGCCGATATCGATGCCGAAACCGTCGATATGCGTCCCAACTTCGACGAGAGTTTGCAAGAGCCGGTGGTGCTTCCCTCTAAGGTTCCGACTCTTCTTCTAAACGGTTCTGCCGGAATCGCCGTGGGCATGGCCACCAATATTCCGCCCCATAACCTTAAAGAAGTTGTCAACGGTTGCATCGAAATCGTCGAAGACAAAGATTTATATGAAAAGGCCAATAGCGAAGATCCGGCTGTGGTCGCCGAAGCTTCCTTGAAGCTGATGAAGCATGTCAAAGGTCCTGACTTCCCGAATGGCGGAGTGATCATGGGCACCGAAGGCATCGTCGACGCCTATACTACCGGGCGCGGTTCTATTAAATGCCGCGGAGATGCCGCCATAGAGCAGCTGCCCGGCAGCGGCGGCCGTCAGAGCCGTATGGCTATCATCGTCACATCGCTGCCTTTCTTAGTGGGTCCGGAAGCCTTTTCGCGGCGGGTGGCCGACATGGTCAAAGCCGATAAGCTTACCGGCATCAGCGACATCAACGACGAGACCGATCGCAACGGCATCCGGGTGGTAATAGAGCTCAAGCGAGACGCCCATCCCGAGGTGATTCTCAATAACCTTTACAAACACACCCAGCTTCAGCAGTCTTTCGCGGTCAACTCCCTGGCTCTGGTCCGGGGCAGGCCCTGCACCCTGCAGCTGGCCTCTATGCTGGTGGAGTTCGTCGACCACCGCATCGATGTGGTCACCAGGCGTACTCGTTATCATCTGCGTAAAGCCGAAGAGAGAGCGCATATCTTAGCCGGTTATCTGAAAGCCCTCGAGAACATCGATGCGGTTATAAAGATTATCCGTGGGTCGGCTTCGGCAGAAGATGCCCGGGCTGAGTTGGGCAAGAAGTTCAAGCTCGACGAAACCCAGGCCAACGCCATTCTCGAGATGCAGTTGCGTCGCTTGACCGGCATGGAGCGGGAGAAAATCGAGAACGAATACCAGGAGAAACTGGTCGCCATCGAGAAGTTCAAAGCGATTCTCGGCGACAGACAGCTGGTATTAGACATAATCAAAGAAGAGCTCGAGGAAGTGCGGGAGAAGCACGCCGACGATCGCAAGACCCGCATCGAAAGAGACGCCGAAGACGATATCTCGGCCAAGGATCTGACCCCTAACGACCCCATGGCGGTCTTCATCACCAACCAGAACTATGTGAAGCGCATTCCTCTGGATACTTTCAAGCGTCAGAAGCGCAACACCCGGGGTGTGACCGGTGTCAAAACCAGAGACGAGGATGAACTGAAGCATTTCTTCGTTGCCAACATGCACGACCGCTTACTGGTGTTCACCACCCGTGGGGTCGTCTATCCCCTCGAGGTGATGGATCTTCCCGAAGGCGGCCGGAGCGCCCGGGGTCTTGCCCTGGTCAACTTGGTCCCCATCGGCCAGGACGAGAACGTCACAGCTGTAATACCGGTTTCGGAATTCAGAGATGACGACTATCTCATCATGCTGACCCGTCAGGCTTTCATCAAGAAGGTCTCCATGTCCGAATTCGCCAACACCAGAAGGAGCGGCATCATCGCCATTACCCTAAGCGAAGGCGACGGTCTTGGCTGGGTGCGTTCTTCTTCCGGTAAGTCCGATGTCATCATCGGTACCGCCAACGGCATGTGCATTCGCTATAGCGAGTCAGAGTTGCGTCCCATGGGCCGCTCCGCTCGCGGGGTGCGCGCCATCTCGCTGAGGGATAAAGACAAGATAGTCGGTTGCGACGCTATCGAACCAAGCGAGAAGTCCTTTGTTCTGGTCCTGACCAACGACGGCTACGGCAAGCGGGTCAAGCTAGAAGAGTTCCGCCAGCAAGGTCGAGGCGGTGTCGGTATCATCGGCACCAAGTTCAAAGGCGCCAACTCCAGGCTGGCTTGCTTGAACGTTGTCGAGGTCGGAGATCAAATAGTGATTGCCACCGCCAATGGTGTGGTAGTCCGCCAGCAGGTCTCTGCCATCAGCTCCCAGGGCAGGATGGCTACCGGGGTCAGAATTCAGCAGCTTGCCGAGGACGATTCGGTCGTTTCGGTAAGCCCCATAATCGAGCCCGAATCGGCCGCCGAAGAGGATGACGAGGCGGATGTTTCGGTCTCTGATGCTTCGGAGTCCACAGAAGAGAAGGCTGAGGACAAAGGCGGCAAAAGCAAGCAGGCCGGAGCCGAAGAATCAGAAGAATCAGAAGAATAGACCGCGCTGAAAGACCCGGCAAAAAAATTGAGCCGCCGATTCTTCAAAGAGTCGGCGGCTAATTTTTTGTAGTGCTTTTTTTAGCAGAGGGCTGAGGGATTTTTGAAATTCAAGAAGAGAGCTGGGCGATTTGCGGTTCTACAGGCAAATCGAGCTCTTTACACTTAGAAGAACACCAGTTGATAGCCAGCTGTTTGGCCAGCTCCAGGTTCTGGCTGGTCTCCGGACAGTTCTTGAACACCTTGTTCAGCAGCGCCTCCAGTTCGTGGGAGTGGGGGCGCAGGTCGACAGGTACAGTCAGTCTTTCAAGTAAGGCTTTGCCGGTAGTGACTGACGTCTCTTCCTGGGCAAAAATATTGCTTGGTGCTGCGGATAGCATGGCTCTGTCCCTTATTCGATGGATTCCCTTTCGGCACCCCATTCTTCCCTTCGGTCAGGGCTCGGAGCACCTCTCTCGAGACAGGCGGGCTAGTTCTTAGACCCTTCCCCTTCGAGTGTCCAGTTATCATAACGTTACATTCATCTTTTTCACAATACCCTTTATCTTTTCCTTGGCTTTCTTTAAGCGTTGTCAGTGGGAATCTCCCCATGATATTCCCCTCTTTTAATGCCCGGAAGGTAAAAAGCACCCTTTTTCAGGGTGCTTTTCTAGAATTCTGCTTCTATTTATTGGTCTATCTGGAAGAGTCTTCTTCGCGCAGGACATAACCTTCGCCCCGGACGGTCTGGATGAGGCGTTTCTGATTGCCGTCTTCCAGTTTGGAGCGCAGATAACGGATATAGACCTCGATTACGTTCGATTCTCCGATAAAATCATAGCCCCAGACTTTGTCGAAGATGAACTCCCGGGAGAGTACCTGTTCGGGGTATTGCATGAAAAGTCTGAGCAGGTCGAATTCTTTGGCTCTGAGATCGAGCTGACGTTCGCCACGTTTGACCACACGGTTGAGCTGGTCCATCCAGAGGTCGGCATAGGTGAGGATGCCTTCCTGGGGTTTGCGGCGCATTACTGCCCGGATTCGAGCCAGCAGCTCTTCGGTGGCGAAAGGTTTGGTGAGATAGTCGTCGGCACCGCTGTCGAGACCGACAACTCTGTCCTGGACGCCATCTTTGGCGGTAAGCATGATCACGGGCACTTTGGACATCTGTCTGAGACGCTTGCAGACCTCGACTCCGTCGAGACCGGGGAGCATCACATCGAGGAGTACTAGGTCGGGCTGGTCTTTTTTGAAAAGGTCTAGTCCCTGGTTCCCTTCATGAGCTACGGATACTTGATATCCCTCATATCCAAGTTCCAGTTCGATTAGACGAGCGATATTCACATCGTCCTCAATAATCAGAATCTTTAGCGAATTCGCATCATTTCCTGTTGCCACGATTAGCTTTAACCCCCGTTGAATCCGTCATTCTTTCCAGTGGATTTGTGAGACCGGTTTCATTATGCCCGATTCTCTCCGATGGAGAAGGTCTTAATTACGGTTTACCCGCCATGTTAGTTCATACTCGTTGTTGATAACTAGATATCTCTGTATTTCAACATTTATAGGTCATTTCCATATGGACTGCCCATATGACAATTGGCTCCGAGTTATGAACATTAAATCTACCAGGTGTTTAATGTTTGGGGAAGAGGTTAGACGCCAATAAGTTTTATTTTGTAGCCTAGCTATCAAATTTATTTGCTCAGCGCTTCAGAGTATGTTGAGAGTATGGTGGAAATTTTGCCTGACGCCGGCACCGATAATAAAAAATGGGAGTACGGGTTTCGAGAATTCAAGATTGACCCTCAGGCGATCACCATGTTCGCGCTCAAGTCGGCGGTGGTGGTGGCCACGGTCCTGGCGATACCAGATGCAGTAGCGCTTATTCCATCGGTTTCGACCATCACTTCCTGGATCCTCAAGCTTGTCGCCTGCTGGACCACGGCGCTTATCGCCTGGTTCCTCTTTGCCCTGGGGCTCATGCAGGTGGTTCGTTTTGTGGCTGGCGGTATTTATGCAGGCGATGACGGCATCCGGATGTGGCGTTTCGGGAGGCTCATCCCTTATGAGGCCATCGATGCCATCGCTCTGGAGCCGGAGTTTCTTTTCACCGCGATTTTCTCTTATGACCAGGTCATTCACCGCCTTACCATCTACAAGCGACTGACCGCCGGCTCCTCTGTTTTGAAGAAGCTGCATCTGCCTCTTTCTATCCCGCTCTATGTCCCTTCTTATCTGTTTAAAAAAGCCGATTTCCTTGCCCTCAGTCGTCTTCTGGTAGAGAAAAAATATGGCTATACTCCCGGCGATTTCAGCTATCTGAGCTTCCCTGGCGAGAATTACGAGGCGGTCAGGCGCAGTTATCGCTTTGTCAGTGGGCAGAGGTTCTTTCTATCGCTTCTCATAGGCTTGGGCGTATCGCTTTTTTTAGTCCGCAAAGCCTGTGTGCTCTATGCCTATAACGAGGGTTTGCGCGAGTTCCGCCAGTATCGCTTTGCCGATGCCGGCAAGTCCTTCGCTTTTTCTCTCGGTCTCGATCCTACCTTCGCGCCTGCCTGGCATGGCATCGCCGGCGCCCAATTCAACCAGGGAGATTTCGAAGGGGCGGCCAGGAGCTGGAGAAAAGCTCTGGATTGGAAACCCGATTATGTAGAGGCCAAGGTCAGCCTGGCCTATCTCAGCCTTCAGAATAGACAATTCGATAATGCTCAGAAGCTTCTTGAAAGCGCGCTCAAAATCGACCCATATAATTCCGAAGCGCTCTTGAACAAAGCCGATCTGGAGCTTAGACGCGGCAGAATAAAAGAGAGCGAGAAGCTCTCCAGACTCATTATCGCCAGAGAAGAAGGCGGTGCCTATCGTCATGTCTACATGGCCAGATGTTTGCTTGCCCAGGCCAGGCTGCAAGAAGGGCTTGCCGCCCAGGGTCTCAAAGAGATTGTCCATCTGCCCTTTGCCGAAGACAAGCTCCGAGGCGGAGAGAATCTAACTTATCGACTTATGGTAGGCAGCCGGATCTATCTTGCTCTGGGCGAAAATCAGAAAGCCCTCAAAATGGCCAGGCATGCTCTGAATCGGGTCTGCAATGTCGACACCCTGCTTGTGATGGCCGAGGTGCGCATAAAGACCGGCGAATTGAAATTGGCTCGCAATATTCTGGAGCGTTGCCGGGAGCTTATGCCGGAGAATCCCTGGATCTATGTCCTGGCTGCTGAAATAAATCTGGCATCTAATAATGAAGAGAACGCCTATACCAATCTGGTCGATGCCCTCAATTGCGGGCCGGTCAAAGACGCCAACTCGTTGGCCCGGGCTGCGGAGCTCTTTCATCGAATTCACAAAGACGAGATAGCTCGGCAGGTGATCAAAGAAGTGCTGGCCATAGACAGTGACTATCCACTCTCAAACGAGCTCAAGAAGCTCAGTTCGGGCGGTTCTTGAACTTGAACCAGAGGTCCGCCTCTTTGCCTGCCGGCACCACTATCGGTTTCACCGGAGGTGTCGGATCATTTTGATAGATTATGGTCGGCGGTTTGACCGGCGCTTGAACCTGTGTCGGTGTCTGAGTCGGAGTCGGCAGTTGACTGGGCGGCGCCTGAGTTGTGGTGGTGGTCGCCGGTTTATCAATTATCTTTTTGGGTGGCGGGCTGTCCGGCTTTTTGATGGCCACTTCGTAGACAAAAGGGTGTTTCTTGTCCGCAAAGACTTCCCTGGGGGCTGCCGGTTTGGCTGTCAGTTTGAGAGGATCGCCTTCCCAGTGGCTGTGCATGACCGGGGTCTGAAAAGCCTGGCGGTCGAAGCGCACTTCGGACTGGACCGAGTCTTTGAGGGTATCGAATGCTTTGGATAGATCGGTGTCGGCGGCTTCTTTATTTTTCTCCAGCACCTGTATCAGAGAGCGGGTAAAAACGCCGTTCTTATAACGCTTCGATTCCCAGGAGCGCTGGTTGGCATCGGAAGAGCTGATTACAATCTGACCTTTGCCGGCGATGGCATCGACATCGAAGTTGGTGCTTCTGAAAAGTCCTTTGCCACCAGTTTTAGCCGCACCAGAGTTACAGGCGTCGAGAATGAGCACCACCCGGTCGCAATGGGTTCTTTGTTTTATCGTGGGGGCGAGGTCTTCCAGCTTGATGCCTGTGGTGAACAGCTCTTCGCGTTTGGTGTCATGGGCGATGAGAAAGTTGTCGCCGCCCACATCTATCTCTTTGGGGCTGCCGTGGGTCGAGGCATAGATAACCACCAGGTCGTCGTCGAGGGCTCGCTTGGGCAGCCAGGAGTCCGCCAGGCAGGAGATTATATTGTGCTTGGTCGCGTCTTCGTTCAATAGAAGGAGCACATGATCTTTGGCGAAATTGCCTTTCTCCACCAGGAATGTGGCGAAGTCCCGGGCGTCCTTTGCCGCATAGCGCAAGGTAGGAATGGATTTGTCCTCGAATCTATTGACGCCTATGACCACAGCCCATTTGTCTTTGATGGGCCTGACCGAAGCCGCTTTTAAAAGCTTCTTTTTAGCCTCTTCGCTGGGACCCTGACCGGAATCTGTCTTGGTTTCCGATTTCGCCGCCCAGGCGCAGTCTGAATAAGTCAGTCCTGTTCCAAGCACCAGAGAGAGGATCGCAAAGGAGGAGAGACAAATATTTTCGATACGCAGTTTCTTCATCGCTTTTACTCTATGGATAAAGCACCCAGCCCCATTGTGTTATTTTGACTATTGCCTATTATGCCAAGAGATGACACGAATTGCCTACAGTCGATTTAATCCACCGAGATCAGGAAACATTTAGGAAGAACTTTCGTCAGACGGGCGTTTGATTTCAGTCGAGCAGATTATTGTCCTTCGCCCAATCTATTTCTGCTTTGATCGCTTTGTTCAGAGGGGTTCTCGGTTTGAAGCCGGTCACTTTGGAGAGTTTGTCCACAGAGCAGGTGGTCTCGGTGGTCAGTTTCTCTACCTGCTCGCTGGATACCGGCGATTTGCCAAAGAGCTCTGCCGCTTTTACGCCCCATTTCACAAGCGGTGCAGGCACCGAGGGGATCTTTTTCTCAATTTCCAGGCAGGCGGCAATCTCTTCGGCCAGGTCATGCACCGTCACCGGCTCTGGATTGGCGACGTTGAAAACATGAAAACCTTCCGGCACTCGTTTGAGACAGCCGAGCATGGCCCGGGCTACATCTTTTACATAGATGATGCTTTTGGGGGTATCTCCGGCGCCGATATGCTTGTAGCGCTGGCTTTTAATCTCTTTGATCATTTTGATCAGGTTGCCCTGATCGCCTTCACCGACCACCAGTGATGGTCGAAGCACGATTATTCTTGGAATTCCCTGGAAGTTCTTCAAGAAATTCTCCGAGGTCATTTTCGAAACGGCATAGGGGCTTTCTGCTTTGAGGGGCGCCTCTTCGGGCACCGCCGAAAACGGACCCGGTCCGTAGACCGCCGAGGAGCTGATGAATACTAAAGTATGTACTCCCGTCGCTCTGGCTGCTTCGGCGATGGCCTGGGTGGCTCTGACATTGACCACCTCGTATTCTTGGTAAGGGGCGTTCGGTCTGTGGGCCAGACCGGCACAATGAATAACAGTCTTGCAGCCCTGGGTCAGGTTGATATGGTCCTGCTCCAGCATCATGGTGAAATCGGCGTTTTCTATTTCGGCAAGAGCGAAGTCGAAGGCGGTGCCGGCTTTCTCCCGGGCTTCGGTGCGGTCTCTGACCTGGGCGCGAACCACTCCATAACTCGAGCCTTGCAGGGCAGCGCAAAACTGACGACCTATCATTCCGGCAGCACCGGTAACAAGCACTCTATTGTTGTTGGCGGATCCCATCTTCTGCTCTGTTTTTCTAGCGGTCTAGCGGTTTTTGGAGTTGGCTAAAGGTTCGGACTCTCTATCCGTCGCTTCGCCCGGCGGTCGAGAATCAACTTTCCCCGGTGGAAGCTCTTTGCTTGGTCCGAAGAAACCCCGCAATAAGTTTACTAGAATAAACAGGCCAGCGCGGCACCAAATTGCAGCATAAACGAGTAAGTTAACAGGAAGCCAGTAATTCTTTGCCAAGTGTTTGCGGTAGAAGACCTCCATGCCTTTGTGGAGGTTGATGGTGGTTCCCACCGGGCGCTTGCGGGAGGCTGCCCCGTGGATGTGATAGACGACGCTGCCGGGGGTGTAGAAAACTTTCCAGCCGGCCTCTTTCATGCGCCAGCACCAGTCTATATCTTCGCCGAACATGAAGATGTCTTCATCGAGCAGACCAATCTTGTCAATGACATCTTTGCGGACGATCATGCAAGAGCCCGAGAGGGCGTCGACTTCGATAGTGGCATCGGGGTCGGCGTCGGTGAGATTGTATTTCGCCAGGCGGGCATTTTTGGGAAAGAGGCGAGATAAATAGGTAAGCCTGTAGAAAGAGGCTTCTAAAGATGGGAAGGAGCGGCGGCAGGCCAGTTGCAGTGTGCCGTCGGCGTTGAGCACTTTGGGACCGGCGGTGGCGCAATCGGGATGGGCTTCCATGAAGTTGACAAGGTTGGTGATGGCGTTTTCGGTCACCACCGCGTCCGGATTGAGCAGAAGCACATATTTGCCTCTGGCTGCCGGGATCACTTGATTACAGGCTTTCGAAAAGCCCAGGTTATCCGTGTTGGCGGTGACGCTTACATAAGGAAAGCGCTCTTTCAGCATCTCCACCGAGCCGTCGCCGGAGTTATTGTCCACCACCAGATGTTCGAAGTTCTCGAAGTCGCTGTCCAGTTCGCGGATTGAATCCAGACATTTGGCAAGTAAATCCGGCGTTTTCCAGTTGATGATTACTATGGATACAGTGGGATTCGAATTGGTCATAGATGCTGGTGCCTCGAAATTCAGACGGTTACGGAGGGTCTGAATTTGCCGAAAGAGTTCTTCAGGGTTTTACTGATCTCGCCGACGGTGGCATACTCTTCTACCGCTTTTTCAATGAAAGGCAGCAGATTGTCGCTTTTGTCCGCCGCCTCTTTCAAGGCGCCAAGGGATTTTTCAAGGGCTTCTTGGTCGCGACCGGCTTTTACCTGTTTGAGGAATTTGATCTGCTCTTCCTCTAGTTTCGGATCGACCCGGTGAATCGGAATAGACTCTTCCTCTTCGTCGACAAAGTCATTGACACCTACGACTATGCGCTCTTTGCTCTCCACCGCCAGATGGTACTCATAGGCCGAGTTCTGGATCTCTTTTTGAATGAAACCGGCTTCCACCGCTTTGATGGCGCCGCCGAGCTTTTCTATCTTTTCGATGTATTCGAGTACGGCCTCTTCTATGGCGTCGGTGAGGCTCTCCACATAATAAGAGCCCCCCACCGGATCGACCACGCTGGTCACACCGGTTTCGTAGGCGATTATCTGCTGGGTGCGCAGGGCGAGCAGGGCGCTTGCTTCGCTGGGCAGAGAGAGCGCCTCGTCTTTAGAGTTGGTGTGCAGCGACTGGGTGCCTCCTAAAACGGCAGCCAGAGCCTCGATGGCGGTACGTACCGTGTTGTTGTCGGGTTGCTGCATGGTCAGGCTGGAGCCTGCGGTCTGGGTGTGGAAGCGTAGAGTCAGGGATTTGTCGCTCCTGGCTCCGAAGCGCTCTTTCATGATTCGAGCCCAGATCCTCCTGGCAGCTCGGAATTTAGCAATCTCTTCGAAGAAGTTCATCTGGGAGACGAAGAAGAAGCTCAATCTGGGAGCGAAGTCATCCACATCGAGGCCCTTTTCTTGAGCGGCTTTCACATACTCGATGGCGTTGGCGAAAGTAAAAGCCAGCTCCTGAACGGCGGTGGCACCGGCTTCTCTGATGTGATATCCCGAGATAGAGATGGTGTTCCATTTCTTCATTTCTTTCGAGCAGAACTCGAAGATATCGGTGATCAGCCGCATCGAACCCTGGGGCGGAAAGATGTAGGTGTTGCGCGCTTCGTACTCTTTGAGGATGTCATTCTGGATAGTGCCCTGAAGCAGATTAGAGTCCACCCCTTGCTTCTTGCCTACCGCTTTGTACATAGAAAGCAGGATGGCGCTGGTGGCATTGATGGTCATCGAGGTCGAGACCTTCGATAGATCTATCTCTTCGAAGAGGCGCTCCATGTCTTTGAGGGTGTCTATTGCAACTCCGGTCCGTCCTACTTCGCCCTGGGCCATCGGGTCGTCCGAATCGATTCCCATCTGGGTGGGCAGGTCGAAGGCTGTTGACAAGCCGGTCTGGCCGTTTGCTAAGAGATATCTAAATCTTTTATTTGTTTCTTTTGCGTTACCAAAGCCCGCGTATTGCCTCATGGTCCACACCCGAGAGCGGTACATCGAGGAATAGATGCCCCTGGTATATGGATATTGGCCGGGCTCCCCGAGTTTTTTCGCGGGGTCGAAGTCCTTCAGATCTTCCGGTTTATATATATATTGTTCAGTTTTCATTCTTAATATAGCCGTATAATGACGGGGCTTTCTGCTCAGATATTTTAAGGGAGGTAGCTTCCTCGTGAAGTACTACGAGAACATACTTGAAACCATTGGGTCAACACCGCTGGTCAAAATAAACAAGCTCAACGAGGGCCTCAAGCCTCTTATTCTTGCAAAGATGGAGGTCTTTAATCCAGGCGGATCCGTTAAGGACCGTCCTGCTATGAAGATGATCGAGGAAGCCGAGAAGCAGGGTTTGCTCCAGCCCGGTGGCACCATCGTCGAGCCGACCTCCGGCAATACCGGCACCGGACTGGCGCAGCTGGCGGCGGTGAAAGGCTATAAATGTATTCTCGTGGTCCCGGAAAAAGTCGCTCCGGAAAAGATAAACCTTTTGAAAGCCTACGGCGCAGAAGTGGTGGTGGTGCCTACTGTAGAGACCAGCTCGCACGAAAGTTACAACTCGGTGGCCAATAAGCTGACCATGGAGATTCCCGGCGCTTTTCAGCCCAATCAGTTCGCCAACCCCAACAATCCATTGGCTCACACGCTATCCACCGGGCCCGAAATCTGGGAGCAGACCGGCGGCAAGATAACCCACTTCGTTGCCGGATTGGGAACCGGCGGAACTATTTCCGGTACCGCCCGTTATCTCAAAGAGAAAAATCCGGATATCAAAGTCATCGGAGCCGATCCCGAAGGCAGCATCTATTCGGGTGATATGGCAAGCTCTTATTATGTAGAGGGCATCGGTGAAGATTTCATTCCCAAGAACGTGGACATGAAAATAGTCGACGAAATGGTTCGAGTCAGCGATAAAGAGTCCTTCCAGATGGCAAGACGCATGGCCCGGGAAGAAGGTTTGTTGGTCGGCGGCTCCTGCGGCACCGCCATGACCGCCGCATTGAAAGTGGCTCAAGGACTGACCGAAGAGGATGTGATGGTGGTGCTCCTGCCCGATGGTGGCAGAGGCTATCTGTCTAAGTTCTACTCGGACGACTGGATGAAGTCGCTTGGTTTCATGCCCGCCGAAGCCCAGGTCTATTACCTGCGTGATTTAGTCGAACGCAAATCGGGACGTGGCAAATATCCCGCCATGATCACCGTCAGTCCCGACGAGCCTGTCAGAAAAGCTATAGAGCTCATGGAGAAGCATCAGATAGATCAGCTTCCCGTGGTCGATCACAACGGACGTAATGTCGGCCATATCAACGATGTGGTGGCAATGCAGGTCGTCTATGAGCGCAAGAATCCGGCCGATGTAAGAGTCGGCGATGTGATGGGCAGACCTTTCCCTCAGCTCGAGATGACCGCAGAGTTAGATCAGCTCTACAAGCTCTTCCGTCTCGGCAACGCCATGGTCGTGGTCATGGAAGATGACAAAGCCTGTGGTGTGCTCACCCGTTTCGATATCATGTGGCATCTGAGAGAGACGATTCATAATGTCTCTGGAAAATCTGAAAAGAAAACAAAAGCAGGAGTTTAAGCGATGAAATTCTCAACCCGGGCGATTCACGCCGGCCAGGAGCCTGACCCCACCACCGGTGCGGTAATCACCCCCATCTATCAAACCTCGACCTATGTCCAGGAAGAGATAGGCAAGCATAAAGGCTATGAATATTCCAGAACCGGCAACCCCACAAGGACCGCCCTGGAAGAGTGTCTCGCTTCTATAGAATACGCCAGCTACGGTCTTGCTTTTGCCTCCGGACTGGCGGCGGAGCAAAATGTTTTGCATCTGCTTTCCTCTGGCGATCATGTTATTGTCGGCGAAGATGTCTACGGTGGAACCTACAGGCTTTTCGAGAGAGTGCTCACCAGATATGGCCTCACTTTCTCCTGGGTGGATGCCACTGATTTGAGCAATATTAAAAACGCCATTCAGAAGAACACTAAAATGGTCTGGCTGGAAACCCCGACCAATCCTCTGTTGCAACTGGTGGATATCGAGGCTATTGCCAATCTTGCCCGGGAACACAAACTGATAACCGTGGTGGACAATACCTTCGCCAGCCCCTATCTGCAGAACCCCATCAAACTGGGTGCCGATATTGTGGTCCATAGCTGCACCAAATATCTGGGCGGACACTCGGATGTGGTTGGTGGCGCCACCATCACCGATAACAAAGAGCTCTACGAGAATATGAAGTTCCATCAGAACTCGGTGGGCGGCGTGCCCGGACCGATGGATTCCTGGCTGGTGCTGCGAGGTATCAAGACCCTTGCGGTTCGTATGAAAGCCCATGAAGAGAACGCCCACAAAGTGGCCGAATATCTGAGCAAGCATGACGCGGTGGAGCGGGTTATATACCCTGGTTTGAAAGACCACCCGCACCATGAGCTCGCTAAGAAGCAGATGAGAGGCTTCGGCGGCATGGTTTCGTTTGTGATCAAAGGCGGTCTTGCGAATGCCAACAAGGTTATGTCCACCTTCAAACTCTTCGCTCTTGCCGAGAGCCTTGGCGGGGTCGAGTCCCTGGCTTGCCACCCGGTCTCGATGACCCATGGCGCCATTCCTAAAGAGATTCGTGAAGAAAGAGGCATAGTAGACGGCTTGATTCGTCTTTCGGTCGGCATCGAGGATATAGAAGATCTGCTCGAAGACCTAGAGGTGGCGCTGGCTAGAGTCAGTGCTCTTTCCGGGGCGCATAATTAGATTCTGCCGGTGATTCTTTTCTCCTGGCGGGCTCGAAAGATCTGCCTGCCGAGCCTCTGTCGTCCTGATTTCGCATGGAGTATTTAGTGGAAGAAGCGTAGAAGCTTTCGTTCTCTATCTATGGTGTAGCGTTTTTTATTGAGTAGATCCTGCCCGATAGCACTCATGTCACTGCCGCCGCCCACTTGAATAGGGAAGCCTCTTTCGTAGATGGGCCCGATTTTTACGTCGGCGTAGATAATCTTCCAGGTGATACTGCCGCCGACACCAGAGCCTGTTCGTGTCGGCGCGTCATCCGGTACGTGGAGACCCAGTCTCTTAGCCGCTTGGGTGGAGAGAATAGTGCCATTGGATCCGGTGTCGAGAAGCACCTCTTCCTGTCTGCCGTTTACGGTCAGTTTTACATAGTCCCTGAAGTTTTTAGTAGTGCAGGGAACGTCATAGAGATCGCTGGTGCTGGAACCATGGGAGCCGGCAGTATTGGCCGCCGTGCGCTTTTTCATGGTGAGATACTTCTGGGGACCATTGTTGTGAATTTCATAGTCATAGCCATGCAGAAAACCCTGGCCCACCAGAGGCATGAGGCTCATGTTCTCTTCGATGGTAACCGGTACGGTTCTTTCCATGTTGCCGATTCTAATCTTCATCATCTGTCTCCAGGCAGCAATCGAGTTGCCCGCCCAACCGCTCGAAGTTGAGTTCGGTTTACCCCGGGGCAATTCCACCCCTGCCGCTTGCAGATGATTGAGACCGAAATGGGCATTGGCACCGGTATCGAACCAGGCTTGCATCTTTCTATTGTTGAGGTAGATATCCACCAGCATATGACCCTGACTGCCCGGTTGAAAGTAGATTCTGTTTTCGTTTGGCAGACTCGGCAGGTCCTTCTCGAGAAAGGCGCTGAGGCTGTTTATTTGAGATGATTCAGACCTTGATCCGGGCTCCGGTGAACCAGAAGATGGCTGCTCGATAGCTCTCGCCAGCTTATCTAATTTAACTACTTTGCTGGAGGTAAGATTCTTCTCCGGCATAGTTATGGCGGATTGGCTGTCTATGCGGGCGATCATCTGTTTGGCGTATTCGGCCTCCTGGCTGTGAGGGAATTTCTTGATGGTGAGAGCGTACATATGCCGCGCCCTTGTCGGATAAGAAAGCTGATAATAACAATTGCCCAGGTTGAAATAGTTGACCGGATCCTTGCCGCCCTTATCTGAGTCGATTAAGCTGGTGAATGCTTTTGCCGCTTTGAGAAAGTTTTTGCTTTTATAGAGCTCCAGAGCGTCCGGATCTTTTGCATCTGCCGAAGCCTGACCTTGGCAGCAGATCATGAGCATCAGAAGGATGCCGGCCAAACTCAAATTAGATCTGGATCTCGATTTCGGAAGCATCTAAAAAAGGTCCTTGAACGAAGGGGGTCAGTCGCGGTTTAGTTTACCCTGACCTACCAGTTTACCCGACCCTGGACCCTTGTGTTCGAATTGCCGGAATTGCTCTCTACTATATAGCCGCCGCCGCCTGATTTATAGGGCTTGTACCTAAGGGTGGTCACCGGGGCGCCCAGGGCTGCTTCTACCTGGGGCGCGGCAAGACTGGCTTCGGCTCTCTTTTCCATTAAATTTGCCGCCGTCGAAGGAGAACCCAGGGCGATCTCGGTTTTCTTGTGATAAAGCTGTCCTTCAATGTTATTGGTCTGTTTCCCCGTTCTCATGCCGATTGTGGTCTTTTTTTGATCCAGGCCTATGTTTGTCCCTGTACCGGTATTTGTGTTGGCATCGTTCTGGGCAGCCGGCATCCGGGCGGGCAGATGCACCGGCTTTTTATAAACCGACTTTGGTCTTTGATAGGTGACATAAGCCGGCTTGCTCTGAACCGGGCGGTATCTGACATACTGGTTGGCGATTTTATTGACTGTTTTCTGCTTAGGATCCTGCTTTTGCGGTCCTTTAGCCTTGCCTTTGACCGAATGTCTGGTCGGACGCACCATGTTCATGCCCTGGACATTGGCGTACATTGGATTCCAGTGGTAATTTTTGAGATTCGGATAGCTTTTCACAATGTCATGCTGCCAGCCTTTGATCTCTACCGTGCCCACCGTTACCCGATTAGGTCTCGACCCGTCTTGGCGTGCCTTGCCGCGGGCAAGGGCTGGAGCCCCGGAGAGGAGGAACATGGATAAAACTAGCACTAGAAACTGCTTGGGCATTTTAGGGGTATTCTGGATGAGCTGTGAGCGATATTCTTATGTATACAGAAGCCAGGTGAGGTAGTCTATGGGGAAATTACCATCTGGGGAGGACAGGCATCAAATGACAGCGGATTCGGGTGTTTCACTGGCGTTTCTGGGCATGGGCATCATGGGCGCCTCCATGGCTGCAAATCTAAGCAAGGCGGGCTTTTCGGTCAAAGTCTGGAACCGCAGTCCGGGCAAACCGGGGCTGACGAAGGCTCTATCGGCTGGATGCCGGGGGGCTGAATCGATAAAAGACTGCGTGGCTGGAGCCCCGGTCATTTTTTCCTGTCTGGGCGATGTCGATGATGTGAAAGCCGTTCTGGCTGAAGCCGGCGGTGTGGTTGATTTTGCCCCGGAGGGCGCCCTGGTTGTGGACTTTTCCACCATCGGACCCCGGGCAGCTCGGGAAATTTCGGACGCTCTGGCGAAATCCCCTGCCAGATTGCGTTTCCTCGATGCGCCGGTTACCGGAGGCGATATCGGTGCTGCAAACGGCACCCTGACCATCATGCTGGGCGGTGAGAGAGCCGATTTCGACGAGGCTCTGCCCTATCTATCCAAAATGGGCAAAGTCATCGAGTATTGCGGACCGGCAGGTTCCGGTCAGGCTTTGAAGCTTGCCAATCAAGTCCTCTGTGCAGTCAATATGCTGGCGGTTTCAGAAGCCCTGTCTCTAGCCGAGCGCTTTGAAATAGAGCCTTCTCTGGTGGTCGATGTGCTCAAAGAAGGCGCCGGTGGCTCCTGGGCCCTTGCCAATCTGGGGGCGAGAATAATAAAAGACGATCTGGCTCCAGGATTTATGCTAAAGCACATGATCAAAGACCTGCGCCTGATTCACGATAATGCCGACGGCGCCTCTCTCAATTTGCCTGCCATGGAGATGGCAGAATCCATGTTCAAAGAGCTGGTGGAGGCCGATGGCAAGGCGGCAGAAGCCTTCGGAACCCAGGCGATGATCGAGGTCTATCGCAGATAAGATATTTAAACAAAAGCCTAACTTGCTGGCTTTTCGCCCGGATAAATTGGAGAATTGAGCAGTCGAAATGCCGGGGCTAATGCGGGGGATTGAGCATGAAACGATGCAATTACAGTCTTCATGCCGGAAGAGCGCTTGCCTTCTTTCTGGGCTTGTCCGTTTTGGTGGCTGGCATGTCGATAATTTCGGCTTGCAATCTGAGAAGCAATAAGGATCCCCGGGCTGAAACCCCGATGGTCTCGGTGGAAGGCTCCGATACCATGGAGACCATGCTTGAAGGCTGGCGCAAAGCCTTTATGAAAGAGAATCCAGATGTGCCTGTCTCTGTCACCTGTGCCGATTCGGGCAAGGGAGTCAGGGCTCTTATAGAGCGAACCACCGATGTGGCCGCCGCTTCCCGGGACATTACCGCCACCGAGCGTGCCCTGATGCATAACGAGGGCATGAAGTTGAGCCGCTCTATGGTAGCGCTCGATTCTATCGCGGTGATTGTCAATCCCGGGAATCCGGTCAATGAGATAACCATCCCCGATCTGCTCAAAGTCTATTCCGGAGAGATAACCGACTGGGGCGATCTGGGCGGAGTCGCCGGTGAAAAAATAGTAGTGCTCAATAGAGAAGAACAGTCCGGCACTTATCGATATTTCACCGAACATGTCATGAAAAGAATCGATGACAAAGTCGTTCCTTACAGTCCGGACAATAAAGTGATGACCTCGAACGAGGCTATGCTTGCCGGTGTCGACGCCAGTGAAAGAGCTATTGGATACTGCGGGCTCAGTATCGCGCTCAAGTCGAAGGCGAAAGCCCTCGATATCAAGCTGCTCTCCACTTCTACCGCCGTTAAACCGACCCTCGAAAGTATCTCTTCCAACTATCCCCTCAGTCGCCCTCTCTATCTTTTCTATGATGTCGATCCAAAGCCGACAGTGAGGCGGTTCGTCGACTATTGCATGAGCAAAGAAGGGCAGAAGATCGTCCGCGATAACGGTTTTCTTCCCATAAAATAGAGCTTCGGCTCATTTGCATTCGTCAGGAATCTACGCAGGTGTCTTTAGCTAATGTCCGATTTTTTGAGAGCGCTCGAAGAGAAAGTCCTCATATTCGATGGGGCCATGGGGACTTCTATCCACAAGCTCGATCTGACCTTAGATGACTATCTCGGTTATGAGAACTGCCCGGAGATTCTTGTTGAATCGAGACCCGACGCCATCGCCTCTATTCATGAGTCTTTCTATAAAGTCGGTTGCGACGCCGTCGAGACGGACACTTTTGGTGGATCGCCGGTGGTGCTTTCTGAATTCGAGCTGGCGGAAAGGGCTTATGAACTGAACAAGAAAGCCGCCGCGCTGGCGGTCACGGTGGCCAGGGATTATTCACAATCCGGTCAACGCCGCTTTGTCTCCGGTTCAATCGGACCGACCACCAAGCTGCCTTCGCTTAGTCATATCACCTTCAAAGCCATGAAGGATGCCTATTATGAACAGGTCAGGGGTCTGGTCGATGGTGGTGTCGACGTGTTGCAGTTCGAGACCGGCCAGGATCTGATGCAAGCCAAGGCTGCTGTCATCGCCATAGAAGAATATTTGCGCAAGGTCGGAAAAAAAATTCCGATTATAGTCCAGGTCACAATCGAGGCACCACCGCTATCGACTATGTTGGTCGGTTCGGATATCTCCTGCGCCCTCGCCACTCTCATGTCGTTTCCCGTCGATGTCATCGGTATCAACTGTGCCACCGGCCCCGACGAGATGGTGGATCATATTCGATATCTCTGCGCCAGCACCCCCCGCTATGTCTCCGTCCTGCCCAATGCCGGCTTGCCGGAGAATGTCGATGGCGAGACCGTCTACAAACTGACCCCCGATGAACTAGCCGATCATCTTAAGCACTTTGCCGTGGAAGAGGGGGTGAACATAGTCGGCGGTTGCTGCGGCACCACCCCGGAGCATCTGGAGCGTGTCGTTCAAGTGTTGGGTAATGTCGCTCCCAAGAAGCGTAATGGAATCTATCTGCCTTCGGTGGCCAGTATCTATTCTAGTGTGCCTCTCGAGATAGACAACCCTCCTTTGATTGTCGGAGAACGTACCAATACCAACGGCAGTCGCAAGTTCAAGAAGCTGCTCGAAAAAGAAGATCTGGACGGCATGGTCTCTATGGCAAGAGGACAGGAGAAGGAAGGTGCCCATGTCCTCGATGTTTGTACCGCCTATGTAGGCAGGGACGAAGAGGCGGATATGATCCGCTTTATTCGGCGGCTCAATACCGAATTGTCCATTCCAATAATGATCGACACCACCGAGTATCCTGTCCTCGATAGCGCCCTGCAATGTATCGCCGGCAAGCCCATCGTCAACTCTATCAACCTCGAAGACGGTGTCGACTCTATGAAAGAGAAGCTGGCGTTGATCACTAAATATGGTGCCGCCGCCGTCGCCCTCACCATTGATGAAGAAGGCATGGCTAAGACCCTGGATAGAAAAGTCGAGGTCGCCGGAAGGATCTACGACTATTGTGTCGAGGCCGGTCTACCGCCCAGCGACATCATTTTCGACGCGCTCACTTTTACACTTTCTACCGGTAATGATGACGACAGGCGTCTTGGCCTGGAAACTTTGGAAGCGATAAAAGAGATCAAACGCAGCCTGCCTGGAGTCAAGACCATTCTTGGTGTGAGCAATATCTCCTTCGGTTTCGACCAGGGCATTCGCCAGATTCTCAACTCTGTTTTCCTGCACTATGCGGTTGAATACGGTCTCGATATGGCCATTGTGAACGCCCAGAAAATAATGCCGCTCTTTAAAATAGACGAAGAAGAAAGAGAGTTTCACCGCAGACTTATTTTTGATGAGCGTTCCAAAGACTATGATCCGCTCTTCGCCTTATTAGATCATTACAAGAAGAAACAGGCATCCGGTGAAACCGAGAAGCAGGCGAAACGCCCGGAGAAGATAGAGGAAGTTCTCGAGAATCGTATCATCGACGGTGATCGGGTGGAGCTGGAGAAAGATCTCGATATCGCACTCAAGACCTACAAACCTCTCGATATAATCAATAAAATTCTACTGAACGGCATGAAAGTGGTAGGCGATCTCTTCGGCGCCGGTAAGATGCAGCTGCCTTTCGTTCTGCAGTCAGCAGAGACCATGAAAGCGGCCGTGGCTTATTTAGAGCGCTTTATGGAAAAGGTCGAAGGTCAGGAGCGCGGCATTATGGTACTGGCCACGGTGAAAGGCGATGTCCATGATATAGGCAAGAACCTCGTCGATATCATTTTAAGCAACAACGGCTACAAGGTCGTCAACCTGGGCATAAAGCAGCCGATAGAAAACATCATCGCCGCGGTCCATGAGAGTAATGCCGACTGTATCGGCATGAGCGGCTTGCTAGTGAAATCGACGGTGATCATGAAAGATAACCTCACGGTCTTGAACGAGCGTGGCATAGATCTTCCGGTCATTCTAGGCGGTGCCGCCCTGACCAGAAGTTATGTCGAGAACGACTGTCGCAAGACCTACAAAGGTAAGCTCTTTTATGGTCAGGATGCCTTCGATGATCTGAAGATTATGGAGATGCTGGCACGAGTCAAAGAGGAAGGCAAGTCTTTGAAAGACTATAGCGAAGCAGAGCTTCTGGGCGGTGTCGAAGCGGTCCCCTCTCAGTGCGAAGTGGAGCCGGAGGTTGATTTTGACGGTGATATCGAATTCCCTGTGGAGGACGAAGATATTGCAGAGAAGAAAGTAGCTGCTCTTCCGCAAACCCAGGTTCTGATTCGTTCCGATGTCGCCCGCGATGTCGCTGTGCCCGAGCCGCCCTTCTGGGGGACTAAAGTTGTCGAAGACATAGATCCGTTTGACGTCTTTCCCTATATCAATCTCAATGTCTTGATTCGCGGCCAGTGGAGAGTTCGCCAGGGCGATACGCCGCAGCAAGAATACGACCGACTTTTAGAAGAGAAGATCTATCCTGTTCTGGAGAGACTGAAAGAAGAGTCGCGTCAGGAAAAGTTGCTCAGACCAAGGGCAGTTTATGGTTACTTTCCATGTCAGTCTGAATTCGATGATCTGATCATCTACGAAGAAGATCAAAAGACCGAGCGCTTGAGATTTACCTTCCCCCGGCAGAGCCATGGCAGAAATCTCTGTATATCCGATTTCTTCGCCGCTAAAGAAGATGGGCGAATGGACGTGCTCGCTCTGCAACTTGCCACCGTAGGTGAGCGCGCCACAGAGTACTCTGAGGAGCTGTTTAACTCGGACAAGTATTCGGACTATCTCTACTTTCATGGGCTGGCTGTGGAATCTGCCGAAGCCACCGCCGAGTATATTCATAAGAGAATAAGAACCGAACTCGGTTTCGCCTCTTCCGATGCCGAAGAGATGAGCAAACTCTTTCAGCAAGGTTATCGTGGTACCAGATATAGTTTCGGCTATCCGGCCTGTCCTAATTTAGAAGATCAGGCTAAGCTCTTTGATTTGCTGGAGCCGGCGAGAATCGGGGTAGATCTGACCGAAGAATATCAACTGGTGCCGGAGCAAAGCACTTCGGCGGTGGTTGTCCACCATCCGGAAGCCAAATATTTCAACATCCTCAAGCCCAAGAGCAAAGAGACCGCTTCTTGAGAAGATGATAGAATTCAACCATGTCGAAATCGCGATTCTCTCTATTAGGAACTAGCTCTTTTTCGTGGTCCTGGGTTGTAGCCGCTGCCTGTCTGGTAGCTTCACTGGTAGAACTGCCTGCCCTTGCGCAGAGTCAGCAGGGTGCCCAGGTTTTTCAGGCGATGGGCAACTCATATTACAAGAAGAAGCAGTACATACCTGCCGCCGCCCAGTATATGGAAGCCTGGAGGGTTGAGCCCCAGAATGCCACCGCCGCCTGCTATGCCGCTTATTGTCTCTATATGGGAGGCAGGAAGGATGACGCCATCAAGACTTTCTGGCTGGTGGTCGATAAATTTCCGAACCAGAAAGAAGGTCAGAATGCCAGGGCTTTTCTTCAACGTATAGATCCAACTTTCAGTCGTCATGGCGGGGATGCCAGAAAGGCGCTTTCCTCTTCAGTTGCGGCCGCTTATAGCGGCAGCAGTGGCACCGGTGCTACTGATACTAGAAGGACTGCAGACCGGGGCAGAAAGAGTCTCTCGAACGAGCAGCTGGTGAAGGAGATGTTGGAGATTCACAAACCCCGGGGCAAAATTCCTGCGGTGAGCGACAGTTTTGTCAAAGGGGTCGAGGGTATCATGGTTGCTTTGCCCAGGTATGTGCTTTTGATGATGCATGACAGAAAGGCACGCATTCACCTGGTGCCGGCTCTCGTTGAGACTGACTACCGGATGCAGAATGTTCGACCGAGAGGTTATTCGGAAGGTGCTAGCTGGCAGAACAGCAACGCCATGTGCTCTGGTCGCAATTTATATATAGCGCAATATAAGCTTGATTCCCGCAGCGGCAACTATATTACGGCTGATACCTAGATTGGTTCCATACGGCATGAGACCGGACATTGTATTGATCACTGCCTTGGTTATATAAGCCAGCAAGATAAGTTCCGCCATCCTTATAGACTGGCTGCAGCCAGGGTACCGGAGGCGGATAGAGCGAGACTCGATTATTTCTTGCAGGTGGCAAGCGGAGGTCCCTCAGAGACTTTTGCAGAGTTGTGTTGTGCCCGATTCGGTGGAGAGACCGATGAATGGCGGATTAAGACCTGTGCCATGGTGAAAAACTATTTCAAAGAGCCCGATGCCATTATCGGGAGCTATCTCAAACAGATAGAAGAAAAATACAAAGATGATTGAAAGATGACGGAAATTAGAAAACGGCTATAGCCGCCCCGTTTTCTGACCGCACGGCAGCCCCTCTTCCTGCGCGAGGGCCCCGGGTAGCACTCGCGCATAGGATGTACTGGATGTACAGGGTAGATGCGTGCTGCCGGTTAAAGGCAGATGCTTGATCTCTTGTTTATCTATTTATCTAAGCAAAAATCCTATATCAACATTATACATTCATATGTATGCGTTTCAAGCAATAACCAGATTAAAACTTAGACGAGTTGTTGATTTTAATGCTTATTTAGGCAAGGACTAAGTCCATCATCCTGCGGAGATTGTGTTATCATCCCCCTTTCACAAGATTCCTGATGTGCCGGGGTATGCTTCCGATGAAGACTGGTTGGATTTGTCTGGTCCTTTCTCTCTCTCTTTTGGTCTGGTTTGGCAATGCCATTGAGCTCGCTGCCAGCGAAACCGCAGAAGCAAAATCGCTTATTCCCGTTATCAAAGCGCTTGGCGGAGCGGATAGATATCTGACATCCATATCCACGGATAAGCCAATTTATAGAGCTGGAGAGTATTTTCATGCCAGGGGTGTGATGCTGACTTCCACCGAGCATAAGCCTATGCCCGATAGGGACGGGCACAATGGCAATGTGATTTATGCTAACGTGACTCTCGAAAATGCCAAGGGACAGATTCTGGTCAGTCGCTCTGTCCCCATAAAGGACAGTGTCTGGGGTGTCTCCCTGAACCTTCCGGTGGATCAGGAATCCGGACAGTACAGGATTTATGTAACCTATCCGAATCAGGGCTATGCACCTGCCGAGAGACGGTTCGAAGTTCGTTCTTACCGCGCTCCGCGATTGAACTCACAGATTGTTTTTCTGCGCGACGGCTATGGGCCTGGCGATGAAGTGACAGCGACCCTCAAGGTCAAACGGGCCGAAGGCGGCATTCCCACAGGCGCTGAAGTGGAATTCATCCCTCGGGTGGACGGTAAGGCTATTTCTGGAGGGACAGCCAGAGTTGATGAAAGCGGCATCTGTATTGCCAGTTTCAAGCTGCCCAATACTATAAGCGAGGGTTACGGAACCCTGGCATTCAGCATCAAAGATGGTGGCGTGGTAGAAAACGCTTCGAAGACCATCCCAATATTGCTTAATACGGTAAAACTCGATATCTATCCCGAAGGTGGAGAACTGGTCTCCGGACTTTCTAATAGAGTCTATCTGCAGGCCTATCAAAGCAACGGCAAGCCGGCCGATCTGGCTGGAGCGTTACACTGGAAGGAGGGCAAAGCTACCGGAGTTGTCTGTGATTTTCGCACCGAGCATGAAGGGCGCGGAAGGATAGAGTTCGTCCCGCGGCAGGGCAGGAGCTACTATCTGAGTCTTTCTGAGCCGGCAGGTATAAAGAAAACCTATCCGCTACCTGAATTGAAAGGCAGTGGCGTGGTGATTCGTTCTATGGAAGAAATCTACAAAAAAGACGAACCGGTCAAAGTAAAAGTGGCAGCAACAGCCGACAATGGCTCGGTTCTGCTTACTCTGAAAAAGAGAGAAGAGGTGGTCGCCTACAAAAAGATAAAGCTGAAAGGTGACAAGCTCAAAGAAGTTAGTTTCTTCCCTTCCCATGAGATTGATGGTGTGCTCACAGTCACAGCCTGGAGTGATGATGATAAGCCGCTGGCTGAGCGCCTTGTCTTTCGGGAACCCGCTCAAAAGTTGAATATTAAGGTCGAAGCGGATAAAAAGAGTTATATACCCGGTGATAAGGTCACCCTGGCAGTCAAAGCCACCGATGAAAGAGGTAAGCCGGCTGCCACCGTTGTCGGTTTGAACGTCACCGACGACAGTATTCTTGAACTTTTGGACAATCGAGAAAAGGCGCCACGATTACCGGTTATGGTTTATCTTGAACCGGAGGTTGCCGACCTTGCCGATGCGGCCGTTTATCTTGATTCTGAGAATCCGAAAGCTGAGCTTGCGACTGACCTATTGCTCGGCACACAGGGCTGGCGGCGTTTCGCCCTGGTCGATGTGGAAAAGTTTCTCAAGGAGCATGGCGACAAAGCAAGAAGGGCTCTGGCATATAGAGGAAATGATTTATCTAACTTGAGTCAGGTAGATAGATATACTTTCTATCCAGATAAATTCTCGCGACTGAAATTGCCGAAGGGCGGTCTGCCGCTTCCTGAAGAGATTGGACGGGTGGAAGGGCCCCGGGATATGAATATGTTCCAGGTGGAGCCGACTGTCCTGGATGAAAGGCACTATACAACAGGAAGAGCGCTGCGACATCAAAAGACCAGTCCTACCTTGCCTGAAGGTGCACCACTTCCTGATCTCGATAATAATAGGCTCGTCAACGCTCGTATCGGAGCAGTAACAGTATATGCCAGGGAGTACGCCCATCACAATCGTGCCAGGCGCGGTACCGATCGAAAGGACTTCACCGAGACTATATACTGGAATCCGGTAGTCAAAACGGATGCCACCACCGGTGAAGCAAAGGTCAGTTTCGATTTGAGCGATAGTGTCACCACCTTCAAAGCTATTGTGGATGGATTTACCCAGGATGGAACCCTGGGTAGCACCGAAGCCTCTATAGAAGCGGTAAATCCATTCTATGCCGAAGCGAAGCTTCCGCTGGAAGTGACCGAGGGCGATCGCATATTGCTGCCGCTCAATCTTGTAAACTCCACCTCCGATAGACTGGAAGCTCTCTCTTTCGAGACCGATTTGAACGGTGATTCAGTCGTTTCTTCCCTTTCGAACGCCAGGACTGACCTCGGCGCCGGTGAGAGGCTTCGCTGTCTGCAGCCGATTGAAGTAGGCAAGCTCAAAGGCTCGCATAGTTTCACTATAGTGGCCCGGGCCGGTCAATATAAGGATCGCGTTGAAAGGAAGCTTTCAGTCAAGCCCCGAGGCTTCCCTCAAGAAACCGGTATAGCCGGTCTTTTGAAGCCGAATCAATCGGTAGAAAAAGAGCTTCTTTTGTCCCAGGAGATAGTTCCCGGCAGCCTCGAAGTGAAAGGCGCCCTCTATGCCACTCCGGTGGGTCAGCTTAACGCTGCTCTAGAGCGCATGATCCTGGACCCGCATGGCTGTTTCGAACAGTGCAGCTCGACCAGCTATCCGCTCACCATGGCGCAGCAGTATTTCCTGTCCCATTCCAATGTGGACCCTTCCTGGATAGAAAAATCCAGAGAAAAGCTGACCGATGGCTATAAAAGGCTGGTCAGTTACTGGTGTCCCGACCGCGGCTATGAATGGTTCGGTCACAACCCCGGGCATGAAGCTTTGACTGCCTTCGGCTTGATGCACTTTAAAGATATGGCCAAAGTACGGGAGGTAGATCAGAAAATGGTCTCTACGACAAGAGCCTGGCTGATGAAGCAGAAAGATGGCAAGGGTGGTTTTAACCACAGGACAAGGGGGCTGCATAATTGGACCGCCGATAGTGATAGCTCGAACACCTATATCGTCTGGGCTTTGTTAGAATCCGGCGAACCGACCAGCAGTCTGAAAAATGAACTGGAAAGGGTCAAGACTGTGGCGTTCAAAAGTGATGACAGCTATGTCATCGCCCTCGGTGCCAACGCTCTCTATATGGGCGGCGAGAAAGCTGCCGCTAGCCGGCTCATGAAGAGGCTTGCAGAAAGGCAGTTGCAAGATGGCAGTGTCGACAAGGCTAAGAATTCTATTGTGGGTAGCAATGGGAACTCTTTGAAAGTTGAAGGCACCGCCCTGGCGAGTCTCGCCTGGTTGCGAGATCAGTCCTTCAGCGATAGTGTCGTTCGGAGCATGAAGTACCTTACCGAGTCCTGCCGCTCGGGCCGCTATGGCTCGACCCAGGCTACGGTGCTGGCTCTCAAAGCCATAGTCGCTTATGACAAAATGACAGCCAGAGTAAAAGCGCCAGGCAGGTATCGAGTCAGTGTTGACGGTAAGCCGGTTGGTAACTGGATCGCTTTTGACGAGAAGGCCGAAGGCGAGTTGAAGTTGCCCGATTTCGGAAATGCACTTAAGGCGGGCAAGCATAAGATCACCCTGACCATGGAAGGTGGTGCTCCTATGCCTTTTTCTCTGGTGGCGAACTATAATACGCCGACACCGGTTTCGTCAGACAAGTGCAAAGTGTCCATCGATGTGAAACTTGCTGAGACGAAGGTCGCAGAAGGAGCGACTGTCGATGCCACCGTTACCCTTGCGAATCTATCTAAAGATTCCGTACCTTCCCCAATAGCTATTGTTGGTATTCCAGGAGGTCTGGAGCCTCGTTATGATCAGCTCAAGGAGCTGGTCAAAAAAGAGACCATAGATGCCTACGAGGTAAAAGGTAGAGAGCTGGTTCTTTACTGGCGAGGTTTGCAATCCGGCGAGAAAGTGGTTGTACCTATCAATTTAGTCGCGGCAGTTCCCGGCACTTATAAAGGCACTGCCAGCCGGGCTTATCTCTATTATGGCGATGAGAACAAGCATTGGCTGGACGGTCTGGATATCGAGATTATTCCAAAAAAAGTCGAGATTGCAAGCGGGCTCAATTCCGAATCTTCAAAGTGATTAATGAATATTGAATTTCGCGAGCTCCTTTCGGGCAAAGCCTGAGACATCTTGATCCGGATCGTTTCTAAGAGCCCAGAGCAGCTCTAGCGGACAGCTCTCGTTTTTGATCAGGTTCTGTTTTACCTCGGTGGTCTTGTCGTTAACGAGACCCCAGAGAACATCGATAGGTGATTTCGAATTGCGGGCCACCGCCGCTCTTACCAGGGTGTCGGGATGAGAGGCCAGCTCTGCCAGGCGCTCAATCGGGGTAGAATGTCTCTGGGCCATCATACGCAAAAACTCTATCGCCTCGTGGGCACCGCTGGCGGTGATCGGTGCCTCCTGAGCCTTCTTTATTTTGCTGTTCTCCTTCGAAAGCGCCGGCAGATCATTTACCGTGTTTACCTTTCGCCGGTCTCTTATGGGTTCCAGTCCGGCTTTCTTGCGTCTTTCATTCAAGACCTCATAGGCTCGAAGCGATACCAGGGGATTGCCGTCTTTGAGCAGATCCACCACCAGATCCGAGGTCAGCTCCGGATTGTCCAGGGCCGCCAGCTTGACATGACCATCGTGGTCTTTGATCAACTTGGCAAGAATAGGTTTCGATGCTCTTTTATTACGCGCCACCGCACTGCGGATGGACGCATCCGGATTCTGGGCGAGCCACATCAGGGTCGATTCGGTGGTGCCGCTCGAGCGGGCTATTTCTAACAGTCCGCTATTTGTGGCTTGTTTAAAAGGATTACTTGAAGTAGGAAAGTCTGCGGTTTCGTCCGGGACCAGGGAGCCTGCGCTGCTGTCTTCTGTTGAACGGTCGGCTTTGCCGCTCTCTTCCTTTATAGTGGGATTTTTTGTACCGCTTATAGACTCCGATAGAGAGGTTATAAGGTTTTCTGCCGCTTTTCTGCCGCTTACGTTGTGATTAGAGTTTGTGGCACTCTCTCGTTTTTCCGTCTCTTCTTCGAAAGTTTCTTGGGCTACCTGATCTATGATGGCTTCCATCTCGTTCACGGTCAGCAGGTGGGCGGCAATGATTTCGTCGGTGAGCATCGAGTTTTCGCTCACCTCCCACTCATCGGCCAGACAGGTCGTCCAGTCATTGTCGGCAGGCATCGTCGGGATGACTCTGTCATCCTGCTTCTTTTCACTCGAGCTATGAAGCGACCCCGGCCCATCCTCTGGGACAGGGGACTTCTTTTCCGGTAGCGATTTGTCCCTATCGTTCATCTAGCCAACTTCTATAGCAACTTTGCTCTCCCTCAAATCATCTGTCTGATGGATGCAAAGGAATCAACCCGGGATAACCGGGCTTATTCAAGCTATCAATAGAATCTATCTACTCCCACATTTCCCATGCTAAGCGCAGATACGCAATTCGGGGTATTGGAAATTCAATAATTTTGTATAGGTTATCCCTTGTTTTGATTAAATCAGGCTCTGCAAGCGCCGATAGGATGCGGTTTATTTGGTTTAGCGTACAAAAATATAAGTTTCACGTACTACATTGTCAGATTTGATGGGCAAAAATGAAAGTAGGAAAAGAGGTTCGTTTTATTGGTGTCTAACACTTAGTACATTTTAAATGCTTATAGCCTTTGTTGGCCATTCGCTGCCCCGAGTTACCCTTTCCAGGTCATTTAGTTGACCGAGAATTCCTTGCAAATTGAAGTTGTTTTATGAAAGCAGAAACCATACCAGAACTGATCAAATTCTTGAGCATTCAAGAACAGGCCCTTGGTAAACAAAGTCCGGAAGTTGCCTGCACAGTTTCCAAACTGGCGGACCTATATATGGATAAAGGCTTGCTCGATGATGCCGAGAAGTTATATCAAAGAGCGCTCGAGATTAGAGAACGGGCTATCGGTCCGCATAATCGCGAAGCGGAAGAGACCAGAAATAGCCTGGCTCGTATCAAAGCGATCCGCAAAGAGGATATTATCCCTCCCACTCCGGTTTATACCGGGACAAGCTCGAGCCCAGGCTATTCGTGTCTGAAGCCGAGTCAGGGTGAGGGTCCTAACATGAACTTCGGCACTGGAACCGGAACCGGAACCGGCAACCCAGCCGTAGATTCTTCCACATCTCTGGATATGGTCTCGGATACGCCATATACATTGAATGCCCAGAATCTTGCCGAGAAAGTAAAAGAGATGGAGCTCGAAGTTGAGCTGATCCGTCAGGTCTCCGGCTCTGATTCTCTGCAACTGGCCGATTGTCTGACCAAGCTTGCCGACCTATACTGCCGTACTAAATTGTACGAGGCCATGGAGCCTCTTCTGATAGAGTCACTGAAGATTCGAGAAGCCCAGCTTGGCACCGATCACTTTCTAGTGGCTAACAGTCTTAAGAATCTGGCGCGACTGTATTATTTCCAGAGCAAGTTCACGGTCTCCAAGCCTCTTTTCGAAGCGGCGATCACTATTCGCAAAAGCCTCTTCGGACCGAGGCACCCCAAGGTGGCCGAGGCCCTCACCCAATATGCCAAGTTGCTACGCAAAATGAAGCGTATAGAAGAAGCCCAGACCATCGACCAGGAAGTGCACAGTATCAGAGCCCGACATGGGACCTGGCACCGACTCTAGCCGACGCTTTCTATTTTTGTGTTACTGACTCAGATTTTGCCTGTTTCAATCGTCTGGTCAGATCGCACATGTCCTCATATCTGCCGAAAGAGGGTACTAGATAAGTGCCCTGGCAGATGTCGCGAACCTGTTCTAATAAGGCTTCGGCCAGCTCCAGGCCGATGCGCGCCCCTTGATCGCCCGCTTTGGCCATGGCGGCTCGGATCTTGTCCGGGATGGATATTCCAGGCACCTCATTATGAAGATATTCGGCGTGCTTGGAAGAATGGAGCGGCATGATCCCCACCAGAATCGGGACCGGACAATCGCCGAACTGATCTAGAAAGTCCGACAGATCGCTTACCTGATAGATAGGCTGGGTCATAACAAAGTGGGCGCCGGCTTCGAGCTTGCGCTTGAATCTATCCAGCTCCAGTTTTCTGTCTTCGTGGGTGCAGTTGAGAGCGCAGCCGATGGAGAGATTGGTCGGTTTGCCTATGGTATTGCCGGCAATGTCTTTGCCTTGATTGAGCTGGGAGATTATTCGAATCAGTCCAATAGAATCGACATCGTAGACGGCGGTGGCATGGGCATAATTGCCCAGAGCCGGCGGGTCGCCGGTCAGGGCCAGGATATTTCGGATACCGAGAGCCTGGCAGCCCAGAAGATCCGCCTGGATTCCCATCAAGTTTCTGTCCCTTGTGGTGAAGTGGATTATGGTCTCGATGCCGACATTGTTGCTTATCAGCTGGCAGGAGGCAAGGGAGGACATTCTTACTCTAGCCATCGGGCTGTCGCCGACGTTTATGGAATCGGCGCCGCTTTCGTAGAGCATAGCTGCAGCTTTGAGCAGCTTCTTGGTGACGGCTCCTTTTGGTGGATCTAACTCAACACTGACAAAGAAATCATTTTTCTTCTTCTCTTTGCTGTCTTTGAGCGCTTGAAGGCGTAATCTAAGGGGCTCTCTCTCTGCCGCATCGCTATCATCCTTTGGGTCGACCTCTTGCGAATCTATCTCTTCTTGCTCTCTCAGGCTAATAGCGATACCGCCACCCTGGGCGGGGATGTCGGTGAGAGTCGAGCTGCGCGAGTGCGGTTTGGAATTAGCGATGTAGCGATCCATGCTCTTTCTCATGGCTGCTATGTGCTCGGGTGTGGTACCGCAGCAGCCACCAACTACTTTTGAGCCCGCTCTAATGTAAGGATCAACATAAGATGCGCAGTAATCGGGAGGGCTGACATATTTGAACTGACCTTCGCTCATGCTCGGTTGTCCGGCGTTGGGCAAACTCGAATAACCCAGTAGATGAAGGTCTTTGCGACGGGCTAGAGTGGAGGTCATTTTCAAGAGCGCGTCGAAGACCGGTCCGGGACCGGCACCACAGTTGATACCGATTATCTCCGGTGCCTCTTCGCCTAGATTGTCGAACAACCTGGATACATCCTCCGGGGTGATTCCGAAGAAAGTATGACCTTCCGGAGAGAAGCTCACCTGGGCTACCACAGGTAGGTCGCAAATAGAACGCGCCGCTTTGACCGCCACGGTCAGCTCTTCTATGGAGGACATGGTCTCGATGGTGAACAAATCTACGCCGCCGGCTAGAAGACCGTCCATCTGTTCGCGAAAAACCTCGAAAAGGGTATCTTCCCGGGTGTCGCCGATGGGGGGCATCAGCCTGCCGGTCGGTCCGACCGAGCCTGCTATGAAAGCCGGCACTCCGGCAATTTCCCGGGCGTTTCTCGCTACTTTGGCCGCCCAGACGTTGATGTTCCAGACATCGTTCTCAAGACCAAAATTGGCAAGCTTGAACTTATTGGCGCCGAAAGAGTTGGTGGTAATTATCTCGGCCCCGGCATTCAGGTACTCGACATGGATATCCTGGACCAGCTCTTTGTTGGTCAGATTGAGGTGCTCGAAGCTGGCGTCCGGGGAGGCACCTCGGGAATAGAGCAGGGTGCCGATACCGCCGTCAGCCAGAAGCGGTCTTTCTTTGACGGCTTTAATGAAAGGACTGGCAATTCTAGATTGGCTGGCAGACTTGGAACTGGGCATCAGGCGTCCTCTCCCTTTTTTGAAGAACGCCAATTTTAACACGCTCTTATATATGACTCTAACCGGCTCGTTACTCTTTCTTACAACCGCTATCTAGTTATTTATATAAATTGATAAGATCTGCTGGTGTTTTTCCGCGGATGTAACTGCCTCGTGCCAACCGATCCCCAGCTAATCAGGAATTTTTCCATTATTGCCCACATCGACCATGGTAAATCGACCCTGGCCGACAGGCTGCTAGAGTTCACCGGAACAATTGAACAGCGGGCTATGCAGGATCAGGTTCTCGATACCATGGATATCGAGCGCGAAAGAGGCATCACCATCAAAGCCCAGCCGGCGCGCATGGACTATAAAGCCAAGGACGGCAAGACCTATGTGCTCAATCTTATCGATACGCCCGGGCACGTCGATTTCGGCTATGAAGTCTCTCGAAGCCTTGAAGCCTGCGAAGGGGCGTTATTAATCGTCGATGCCACCCAGGGGGTGGAAGCTCAGACCCTGGCCAACGTGCACCTGGCTGTGGAGAGCAATCTGGAAATTGTGCCGGTGATTAACAAAATCGACCTGCCCAGCGCGGATCCGGAAAGAATCAGACAGGAGATCGAGGAGGTCATCGGCTGGCCCGCAGACAACGCCGTCGAGACCAGTGCCAAGAACAATATCGGTATCGAGGCTGTGCTGGAGGCTATAGTGCGGGATGTGCCGCCTCCCAAGAACAATCACGATAAGCCTTTGCGCGCTCTGGTTTTTGATAGTTTCTACGACAGCTACCGGGGCATAATCGTGTACTTTCGGGTTCTGGACGGTGCCATTACCGCCAGGGATCGAATAAGATTCATGGCCAACAAGAAGAATTTCGAGATAACCGAGCTGGGTGTCTTGAAGCCCAATCAAGTCAAAGTAGACAGGCTCGGTCCCGGAGAGGTCGGTTATCTGGCCGCTTCGATCAAGGACGTCGCCACCCTGGTCGGTGATACCATCACCAGTGCGGAGGCCCCTGCGGCAGAAGCGCTGCCCGGTTATCAACCCGCTAAGCCCATGGTCTTTGCCGGAATCTATCCGGTGGACAACGAGCAATATCCCGAGCTTCGCGACGCTCTAGAGAAGCTCAAGTTAAACGACTCCAGTCTGTTTTTCGAGCCGGAGAGCTCTGAAGCGCTTGGTTTCGGCTTTCGATGCGGCTTCCTCGGTCTTCTGCATATGGAGATCATTCAGGAACGTCTTGAGCGGGAATACGACCTCAATTTGATCACCACCGCACCTTCGGTCATTTATAGAGTCACTAAAACCGATGGCAGTATCATCATGGTCGACAATCCGGCTCTCTTGCCCGACGCTAATCACCGGGAGCTTATCGAGGAGCCGATTGTCACCGCCAATATAATTGTGCCAAACGATTATGTCGGCGCTCTGATGGAACTGTGTCAGAGCCGTCGTGGTGTCTATATAGATATGAAGTTTCTCGATGCCAGGCGCAATCTTTTGATTTACGAGATGCCGCTGTCCGAAATCATTACCGATTTCTACGATCAGCTCAAATCCCGCTCCCGGGGATACGCCAGCCTTGATTATCAATTTCTCGATTATCGCTCTTCTAAATTAGTCAAACTCGATGTCCTCATCGCAGGCGACCCGGTGGACGCGCTCTCGGCTATTGTTCATGCCGACAAGGCCGCCAGTTATGGCAGACATCTGGCGGTCAAGCTAAAGAACGTGATTCCGCGCCAGATGTTCGAAGTGCCTATTCAAGCGGCCATCGGTGGCAAAATAGTTGCTCGTACCAATGTCTCTGCCGTGAGAAAGAACGTTCTCGCCAAGTGTTATGGTGGTGACATTTCTCGAAAGCGTAAACTTCTGGAGAAGCAGAAGGAAGGTAAGAAGCGCATGAAGTCCGTGGGCAGGATAGAGATTCCCCAGGAAGCGTTTATGGCTTTGCTCAAAATCGATTCGGAGACTTCCTGAGCGTTCTCTCAGTGGCTGGTCGCGAAAATCATCAAAAGCACCATCAGGCAGTTGGTGACTGCGTGCACTATTATCGCCGGAATAATACTGCCGCTTTTCTCTGTGGCCAGGCAGGTGACCATGCCGAAGACAAACTTGTCTAACAAGAGCCAACACAGTATCTGACCGTGCAGGAGCGCGAAAAGGGTCGAAGTCAGCACCGCTGATGGTATGACACCCCAGTGTCTTCTCAACCCGCAATAGAGAATACCCCGAAAAAGAGCTTCTTCGACAAAAGGCGGAATCAGACCAACCATTAAAAACAGCATGGCGATTGCGCCGGCAGAGCCGCTGGCTGCCATTAGACCCAGGGCATTTTCGTAAGCGTCTTCCGGTGGATAGAAATAGTGCTCCGAGAGCAAGCAGGCGGCAACGATGGTGGTCAAAGAAATGGAGAAGGCTTTTAACGCCATCTTGAGCATAGAAGAAAGATCGTAACCCTCCACTCTAGTGCATCTGATGAATTTCAAAAAGGGCATTTTCCTGTCCACGAAAAGCCAGGTAAAAAGTAAGAGCGGCGCGCTAAAGACAAGAAATTCAATCAGGCTGGCTATTCCGTATTCGGCGGGGTTGAAACATGCCAGAACCAGGGAGCGGTCGTCCGTATGCAGGGAGGGCATCAGAAGGGCCATCGCCAGGAAGGCTATTGTCGAGACCATGGTGGAAGCTATTGCTATTGCCCAGGGCTTCCAGAGTCCGAAGGCATATTCCGAGGCCGCACCATGGTCCTGGAAGTCTAAATTAGTATGCTGATCTCGCCAGAGTAAAAGAGATAAAAGCAATCCTGCGATCCAGAGGACTATTAAAACAGTAACGACCAGGAGGGCATTGTCGCATTCTTCAATAGCCCTTCTCTGATGAATCCGCGCCAGGTCGGCTCTAGCGGCTTGCGCACA
Organism: bacterium; assembly: GCA_016124935.1. Classification (GTDB taxonomy): domain Bacteria; phylum Cyanobacteriota; class Vampirovibrionia; order Obscuribacterales; family Obscuribacteraceae; genus RI-106. Next base: position 60,263 of record WGMS01000012.1, read on the forward strand.
GAGTGATTGCAAAAGCTTCTCGCGAAACCATGATCGCGAAAGGATGCGCTCCAGTTCATCCAGTCTGGACTGAAGCTCCTGGTGATTGGCAGGCGGCTCTTCCGCCAGCAGAACTCTCTCGAGGGTTCTGGCTCTCGCCTCTTCGAAGGGGCTTGAATGTTTGAACAGTGCCGGCAACATTTTGATATCGAAAGTGGTGTCTTTTCCCGCTTCCCTTCGGGCAACTATTCTGTAGACTTGTGTCTCCAGATCGAAGGGATTTTTCTTCAGATTCAAATCCATAAGATATTCGACGCGTCCGAGCAGATAGAGCCTCAACTCTCGAGCTATTCTCGAGTCGGCATCGTTTTTCGGGAGCTTTTCCAAGAAGCTTATCGTTTCGGTAGCCAGCGATGGCCAGTGATCCAAAAGAGGATTGACCAGAAAGTCTACGGACTCTCCGGTCTTGCTTCGCACCGAGATTTCGCCTGTATTCATTAATTTGAGCGCAAAGGCCAGGTCATCCGCGCAGCGCCGGGCTACTTTCTGGAGCCTCTTTTTTTCTCGGTCATTGTCTTCTGCTTTCAGAACTATGCTGTAGAAGGGTTTGACTCCGGGGGTCTCAAGAACCAGCCTCTCTTTCGGGATGGCGAGGGTGGTGTTTAGTTTCTCCAGAAGATATTTCCTGGCGCTGTCGCCCTCTTTCTCTTGCGGCTCTGTGGAAGCTTCGGCATATTCAGATGCGGTTTCCGCTGAGCTTTCTCGTGATTCTATCGATCTTGGCAGGTCTATTTGCTTCAACTCCATAACACCGGCGACTGCAGCTCCCAAAAAGAGAGCCGCTGCCAGAAACCAGGATAGATAAAGCACCCAGGCGCTTCTCCGCCTCTGTCCTTCTATAAGTTCTCCGTGCTTTTCCATCGATTTCGCCGTTGTCCGCTTCTAATAGTGCATAATAAGTTAGGTGGGGGTCGCGGGGGAAGCGATGGCTAAGAAGCGCCGACCAAAGAAGAATAGCAGGAATTCTGAACCCAGTAGTGTTTCGGGTTCAAAGTATGCAACGGGAGCGATTCATTTGCCGCTCCAGTTCAATCTTGATAACACTGAAAGTCAATCGACTTTCCCTAAGCGCAAGAAAAAAAATGTCCGGGAGATCCTCGAAAAGGAGCTGAGCAAGCCCATCACCGATGGTTTCGACGACATAGACCTGGAAAGAAAGCGTCGCAAGCTCCTGGCAGCTGCCTGGCGAGAGCGCGATAACATCTATAGAAGGATAATGGGCAGACCGTCTTATGTCAGCCCCGCCAATTACGGACCACCATCGGAGGATGTGCCCGAGGATTATCTCGAGCAGATTGCGATTAAGGAGAGGAACGCCGCGGCCGATATGTTCAATCCGGGGGATCCTACTATGGAGGAGCAGCACCTTGCCGTTCTCGCCTATGGTCCGGATCCTACAAGGCCCTACTGGACTTATCTAACCGCCGGTCTTGCCAGCCCCTGGATGCAGACAAACAGCCAGGAGGTCTCAGGCTTCGGCTGCGAGATCATGATCAAAAGCCCGGTGGATCTGCCCTGGGCCTCGCAGCTTTTGCGTACTCTTGCCTTTTATGTCTTCAACCATACCGGTCAGTTGAACCCCGGAGTGAGGTTGAGCCTGAACAGCCCTATTAACGGAGGTTCGGCCTCCAACGATTCCGCCCTGCGCCATGCCTTTATCTGGTACGCCGACGAGGTGCCCAATGACTGGTATCAATTGCCCTCCGGCGGCTTCGGTATCTTTACCGCCATCGGCATCACCGATAGAGAGAAGGAATATGCCGATTCTGTGGAAGATTATGGGACCTGGTGCATACAGCAGGTGCTGCGTCACGCTGGTCATGGTCAGATAACCGACCCCGAGAGAGCCTGTCTTTCGAGCCAAGAGGGCTTCGCCGAGACGTTTTCGATAATCAAGGCGAGAGCCGATGCCTTCCGAGAGACCGCACCGGCAGAAATCTCTAATGAGGACGGAGACGGAGAATTTTAGGTAGGCAAAATCAGCTTTTGCTCGGGATTAATTTTGATTCGACCTGATTCTTTTGTGGTGCCGCACCGGCGGTGGTATCGTTCCTGGTCCAGTAATGATCTCTGTGTTTCTCATAGAAATCGATGGTTTTCTTGATACCGTCGGCAAGGGTGGTGGTCGGCTCCCAGCCTACTACTCGTCTTATTTTAGTGATATCCGAATAGAAGTCTCCCGGCTCCTGGGCTTTTCTCTCTGGCGAAAACTCGGCAAACTCCCATTTGCCGCGACCGGCTTGCTCGATAATGGTCTTGACCAATTCAATGAAGCTTACCGGGATATCTGAGCCGACGTTGAAGATCTCGCCATAGGCCTCTTCGACAATCGCAGACTTTATTATCGCCTCGACACAGTCATCTACATAGCAGAAGTCTCTCAAAATGCTACCGTCGCCGAAGACTTTTATGGTGTCATTGTCCATGGCCAGGCGCACGAACCAGTTGCAGACACCGAATCTGGAGTGCAGCATCTGGGAACGCGGACCATAGATATTGCTCAGGCGCAATAGTACCGAACGGATACCATGGGCATCGTTATAGACTTTGATGATTTTCTCGGCTGTCAGGTTTGAGATTTCATAGATGCCTTTGGGATTGGTCGGTGCTTCTTCGTTAACCGGCAGAGAGACCGAGGCGCCATACTGACCGCGAGTGCCTGTATAAACCACAATCGCTTCCGGGTTGTACTTGCGCAGCGCTTCCATAAGGATGGCTGTGCCGGTGATGTTGATCTCGATATCCGGAAACGGATTGGAGAGGCTCATGATGTGGCAAACTTGTCCAGCCAGGTGGAAGACATAATCCTGATTCTTCACCAGATAGATGATCGCATTCTCATCCCGAATATCCGAAAAATTGACCCGGATATCGCTTTCTACTTCTGCGATATTGAATTCGTTGCCGCCATAATCCGGAATCATGGCGTCCATGACCGTCACCCTGGCACCGGCCTTGACCAGTCTGAGAGCGAGATTGGAGCCGATGAAGCCCAGACCGCCTGTAATCAGCACGGATTTACCTTTGAATTCTTCTAACGCGTCGGTTTCTTTTATGTGATCTGCCATGTTTCTTTTAAATGCGCTTCATCTGTTGTGTGGGTGCCAGGGATGCCCCGGCACCGCTTTGGTGAACAAATATCACCAAAGTAGAGAATGATCTTACCATGAGGCTTTCTCTTGAATCCGGTTCTCAAGCCTCTGTTAACTGGTTTGGCGAGGATTGCTACCCGGATACGTGCCCGGTCAGTTAAGTAGTCATTAATTCGTTGCGAGCTCTTTTCTTCTATATTGAGTTGTCCCTTTCATAAGGTCCAACAAAGGTGAAAGTCCAGTTCGGGGATTTGAAGTCCCATTACGCCACATATAAAGATCGGATCGATGCCGCCGTATCCAGGGTGCTGGCCAGCGGTTATTTCATACTTGGACCGGAACTGGCCGCTTTCGAGAGGCAGTTCGAAGAGTTTCTCGGTCTTCCCGAAAACCGTGTCGTCGGTTGTAATTCAGGAACCGACGCTATCTATCTTGCCCTGGCAGCCGCCGGGGTCGGACCGGAGCACGAAGTGCTCGCCCCTTCTCATACGGCAGTGCCGACTATTTGTGCAATACGCTCCACCGGAGCAACCCCCGTTTTTGTCGATATCTGTCCGCGGACATATACAATCGACGTTGACCGGATTGAAGCGAAGCTAACCCCGAAAACCAAAGCGATAGTGCCGGTTCATCTCTATGGGCAGACCGCCGATATGGACAAGATCAATGCCATCGCTTCCCGCCATGGTCTTACTGTGGTAGAAGACTGTGCCCAATCCACCGGCGCCACCTTCAAAGGACAACAGTCCGGAACCATGGGCGACTATGGCGCATTCAGCTTCTATCCGAGCAAGAATCTCGGGGCTTTCGGAGATGGCGGTGCGGTCTGCTGCAAGACCAGAGAAGACTACGACAGGCTTATCAAAATAAGAAATTATGGTCAGTCCAAGCGTTATTACAACGATATAGAAGGCGTGAACAGCCGTCTCGATGAGATCCAGGCTGCGATTCTTGGAGCTCAGGTAGAATTCGTCAAGGGCTGGAATGAGCGCCGCAGAGAAATAGCCGCTCGCTACGATGCCGGACTGAAAGGGCTGGTGGTCACACCGGAAGTGGCTTCTTCCAATGAGCATGTTTATCATCTCTATGTGATCGAATCTAGTTATCGCGAGGAGCTGCAAAGCTTCTTGCTCGAGCGAGATGTGCAGACCCTGATTCACTATCCGGTGCCTGCGCACCTTCAAGATGCTTACAGTTACTTGAATTATTCCAAGGGAAGCTTGCCCCGGACGGAGTCCGCCGTCGAGAGGATTCTGAGCTTGCCTATGTATCCCGGTCTTACTGATGACCAGATTGATTTCGTGATCGAAGCGATTGCGGATTTCTATAAGACCAGAAAAGTCGAGACCCTGCCCAAGGAGCAACATCTAGATGTCGACAGGAAGCCTGACCAGGTCGCCTCTTCAGTCGGTTAGACTGGAGCCCGGTGAACAAATCCGCTTATCGTCACTATCTCTGGTGATACCGGCCTATAACGACGAGCAAACCATCGGTCGTCTGCTTTCCGATGCCAGTCGCTTGTTGCCTTCTATATGCGACAGCTTCGAGATTGTCGTCTGTAACGATGGAAGTTCTGATGGAACTTTGCAGGTCATCAAAGATATGGCTGCCGAAGATCCGAGTATTCATTTGATCAATCATCCCACCAACAAAGGCTTCGGTGCCACCATTCGTGAGCTCTATCTTGCCGGTCGCAACGACTATATCTTCTCTTTGCCGGGCGATTATCAGTATGCTCCCAAAGAGCTTCTGACCATGGTAAAAGGTCTGGTCGAAAACGATTTTGTAATCGGCTGGAGAGTGAACCGCAATGATCCGCCCAGACGGAAGATGCAGTCCATGATCTACAACCTGATGCTCCGGACTTTCTATGGCAATAGAAACAAAGACGTCAATTCAATCAAACTTTTCCGAAGAGATATTCTCGACAATATCGAGCTGCGTTCCGAAAGTCCCTTTGTCGACGCAGAGCTTTGTATAAGGGCTGCCAAAGCAGGCTATAAAGTGATCGAGATTCCAATCGAGCATCTACCTCGTATGACCCAGGGGGCATCCGGCGGAAAGCTTTCTGTAATTCTCGACACCTTCTCCGACCTGATTAAAATGCGCAGTACATTTTAAAAGTCAGATTTTAAAATTCAAAATTTAGAAAGAGTCCGGAGCCTGGGGCTTGAAACCGCCCTGCATCAAGACGTTCTTGGCTCCGGGTATGACGTTGCGATGCTTGGCCATCTGGCGGTAGAGAAGCTTCATGGCCAGGGTTTTGCGGTTGTTGGCGCCGTAGAGATTCTCGTAGAGCTCCACCGCTTTCTGCAAACTTACTTTGCCCTGGGTCCATTTATAGTGCAGGGTTTCATTCACGCCGATAGCGGCCAGTACCTCGCCGTAGGCTGCGGTTTTGGTGCGTCCTTTAGCTTCTAGAATCGATTTTGCTCTATTAAGAAGCGTCCGGGCGGTATCGTATTTTTTTAAACGGGCGTAGGCCGTGCCGGTGGTCGATAAAGTCGGCACCAGTTCCAGGCTGGTTGTTCCATAAACTTTTTCTCTGGCGGCGGTAACCGGAGCGCCCACTTGAATCGCTTTGGTGTAGTTTTTCTGCATCAAATAGAGCTCTGAAAGAGACTGCATGATATCCAGCACCGCGGGGCTGTCTTTGCCCATGCGCTTTGCTTCGATATTCCAGGCGTGGGTGAGAAGGGGTTCGACCCCTTCGGTCGCCCCGAGACCGATGTGCGCTCTGCCAAGGATAGCGGTGGCTTCGGCAATCCAGGGGCTGGTCTGGTCCACTGTTCTGGCCAGAATCTCATAGCCCTTTGTGGCCAGAGAGACGGCGTTTGTAAAATTGTTTTTGCGGATGTTCAAATCGGCCAGGGCGATCATGGTATTGCCTATAATGGCGCTTGCCGGCTCTAGATTTGCTGATCTTATTTTATAGGCCTCGTTCAGTAAAGCCAGCGAGCCATCGAGATCATTCTTGTCGCGCTTCTCTTTTGCCTCTATCTCCAGCAGAACCGCTTTTGAGAGTTCGTCATCCTCGCTCAGATCTGCTTTCAGCTTGGCTCTCTCCGGTGAATATTTAAAAAGCAGTCTGGCGCTGCGTGGGTCTTTGAGGGCGGTTTTCGTATCTTTGCTGAATATTTCGTAGGCGGATTTAGCTATCTGACCGGCTTCATCCATCTTGCCTTCCGACTCTTTCAGTAGAGCCTGGGTGCTGAGAACCTTGGCTTTCAAATAGGCTTTCGAGGCGGAGAGACTTGAGCCTGGTAGACAGAATTCTTCGGGTTTCTCTGGTAAGGCATTAACCATATATAGTGCTTCACTGACCAGCTCTTCCGCCTTGCTCAGCTCCCCCTGGGTAACCAGCATACGTGCGTCTATATTAACGAGCTCGGTCTCGAGATAGGGGAGCGAGCCGGCTATGGAGAGATGGCGCACCGCCGTGGTGCCTTGTTTTACGATGTAGCCGGATTCTTTGTACTGTCCGGCCTGGTCCAAAATGTCCGAGAGATGGAACAGAACCCTGGCTTTTGTAGAGTTGCCTTCTTTGTCGTCTTCTCCATGTTTGCACATGCCCAGCGCGAACTTCAGGGTACGCTCCGCCTCTATGAATTCACCAAGGTGCCGCTGGGCTATCGATATTCTTTCGAATGCTCTGATCAGGTCTTCTGTCTGGTGCTTCTCTTTGAACTTGATTGAGAGCTTCTCTAACTCGCTTCTTGCTTCTTTAAAGCGCCCCTCTTTTAGAAGTTGATCGACTGCCTTGAATGGACCGGAATCCCGGCTTTCTGCGTTTTGTGAACTAGATTGCTCTTCGACTGTTGTTTCGTCGCCAGGCGTATCCGCCTCTGTCTGTGCCTGGGCGAGAGCCTGTGGCGAACCGGACTGAATTAGTATTAATGCCAAAAGAATAATTCCGGATCGGAGTTCTCGGAGCTGTCCGAAATCGAGCTTTGTCTTTTTACCGTATCGCCCTGCCATCATTACGCTCTATCCTATTTGTGTTCTGTCTACTCGAAACTACTCAAATATAACAGCAATCCCGCCGCTTTGCTGTTATTGGAAGATTGTTCCGATAGCGGCGCCCATGACTTCTATGGTCCTGTCGATGTCCTCTTCGCTGTGTTCACTGGAGAGGCAGGCCGCATCCACCGCCGTCGGTGGAAGATAGACACCGCCCTTCAGGCAGTGATGGAAAAATCGAGCGAAGAGTTTTTCGTCTATCTTGCCAGCGTCCTTGAAGTTTTCAACGGGGGCTTCCGCAAAGAGCACGGTAAACATGGAGCCTACTCTCTGAAGCTGAATCGGAGGACGTTTGCCCTGTTCTTTCTCGATCTGATTGAGAACTTTTTCGAGTCCTGTAAACAGTCTTTCAGCACGGTTCTCAAGCGTTTCGTATACTTGATTGTGTTTCAATTCATTGAGCATCGCGAGACCTCCAGCCATGGTCAGGGGATTTCCGGAGAAAGTACCGGCTTGATAGACCTTGCCGATGGGCATCAAACAGTTCATTATCTCTCGACGTCCTCCATAGGCGCCAATCGGCATGCCGCCGCCGAGGGTCTTGCCGAAGGTGCTCAAATCCGGCTTTACATCATATAGATTTTGCGCTCCACCCCAGGCCAGCCGGAAGCCGGTCAGGACTTCGTCAAATATCAGTAGCGCATCATATTTGGTGCAGAGGCTGCGCAGCCCGGGCAGAAAGTCCGGGTGCGGTTCAATCACTCCCATGGAGCCGGTAACGGGCTCCAGTATCACTGCCGCCACTTCTCCTGAATGTTTCTCCAGGCATTCTTCCACCGACGCCAGATTATTGAATTCAGCCTGGATGCTCGAGCCGGCAAAGCCGTCCGGGACACCGCTGGAATGCTTAATCCGTTCGTTAGCCAGAGTCGAATCGCTGTGACCGTGGTAACAGCCTTCGAATACAATCAATTTGTCCTTTTCTGTATAGCCCCTGGCCAGTCGAATGGCGCTCATGACAGCTTCTGTGCCGGAATTGACGAAGCGGACCATGTCCATTGAAGGTAAGGCTTCAACCAGTGTTTCTGCCAGGCGCAACTCGAGTTCATGGGGCGCGCCGAAAAGGGGACCTTTGTCTATCGTTCTCTTGACCGCATCGATGACCGCAGTCGGGGCATGCCCGAGAATCGCCGGTCCCCAGGCTCCTACATAGTCGATATACTGATTTCCGTCTACATCGAAGACTCGCGAGCCTTTTCCGCTGTCCAGGAAAATCGCCTGCCCTCCTACTTCGTGAAAGGAGCGAAATGGGCTGTTCACGCCTCCGGGAATGAATTCGGCAATCTGTTTCCCGAGGGTCTCTGTTTTGCTGCAGGGTTTCACCATTCCAATAGGCACGGAAGCCGTCTTTTGCGAATGGTCTTTCTCTTTCGTTGTGTTATTGGCCATATTTTGAATGTGAATCCCCGGTTTCTTGATTTTGTCGCTTGTCAACAGGTTTTTCGCCAGGCGTCTGCTCTTTGTAAGAGCCTCAAACTATTTTAGTTGCCCGGTCTTTGAATTTCCTCTTTGAAATCATGGATCTCATACTTTTATTTGTCTAAGTCCGCCGGTTCGTGGATCACCATATGTGATGCTTACTTCTTGCTCAACCAGAATGTCAAAGCCAGACCGGAAGCGGCGATTACTATACCTGGGGTCCATACGGCGACTGTTGGGCTGAGGAAGCCGTTTCTAGCCAATGCCCAGGTAATCTGCTCGAAGGTGAAGTAGAAAAAGAGAAGAAATCCGCCGTAGGACAGACCTATTGCTGTTTTGTGCCTCCTTCGACCGAGCAGACCGATAGGGAATGCTGCAATTACGATGAACAGACAGGTCAGTGGACTGGCAAGGTTGTAGTTCAGATTCAGCTGATGTTCTACAGGGACTTGGTTCCCTTGCTTCTTCAAGGAGGCGATCTTGTCTATTAGTTGAACCGTGTTCATCTCGCTCGGTTCGGGCTCTCTTTTGTCCGGATCGAATTTTGCCATGAGATCCGGAGGACTGATAGCCATTTTTGAAAAATTGGTGTTTCTTATACTGGGCAACCCTTTGGAGTTGACCGCGGACAGGTCGTATTCATGACCGTTGAATAGAAGCCAGCCGGCTCCTTTGAAGAGTCCTTCCGGTGCATAGAGCAGCTTCACGTTCTTTTCTTGATCGAATTTGAACAGGAGTGTATTGGTGAGGTTGTTTCCCTTTCTCGATCCGACCAGGTAGACTTCTGAGACATTACCGTTCTCGTCCTTTATTACCCCTTTGAAATCATGCACTCCCTGGGCTTCCGGCAAGTCACTACGGCTGGCAGCCAGCAGAGCGAGCTTGGTGCTCATCTTCAAAGATCTGGGTACGACCAGTTCATTGACCAGGAATGAAAAGAGACCGACTGCAATTCCAAGGACGAGGAAGGGTTGGAATATCCTCAATAAGCTTACGCCACTGGATTGCAAAGCAACTATTTCGTAATCACTCATCATTCGGTAGAGCACTAAAATGGTGGCGATCAAAACTCCAGCCGGCAGGCAATGCACGATTATGTCCGGCAATTGCATTGTCGTCATCAAAATGTAGAGATCGAAGGGACAACCGAAATCTTTCATGTAAGACTGCAGGTCTTTGATTTTGTCCGTGAAAAACAGAAGTCCGGCAGGAAGGGTTGTGCCCACCAGGAGCATCACCATGAATTCGAAGTAGCAGTAGCGGTCAAGGGTTTTAAACATACCGGCTATCTGAACCACCTCGCAAATGGTGTCACATCGCTGTAGAAGGGAATATTCGCCGAAACAGTATTGGGTGTGTTCGGCGCTGTTTCCGTTTTGACGCGTCCTTCGGCGTCGATGATGGCGGACGGTCCGAGGGTGGTGGAGAAGACAAAGCAACGATGAGTTTCCACTGCACGAATCGATGTGATTGCGATGCACTGTTTTCCGATTATCTTGGAGTCGAACCAGGAAGTGTTGCTGCAGTCCACCAGAAGCTCAGCGCCGTTGCGGACGGCTTCGGTGGTTAGTTCAGGCGCGGCCAGCTCGCAACAAAGTATGGGGGCGATTTTTCTTCCACTGAGCTCCAGGACGGTTTGTTTGTTGCCGGGCTTGTAACCGACACGATGAGGCGTCAGGGTTCCACAGAGGGCTCCGAATGGAGAGTTCAGCAGCCAGGCGGGAGAGTACTCTCCAAATGGTACGAGGTAGCGCTTGTGATATACCTCGGGATAAATCTCTCCTTCTCTGTCTATGCCACAGGCCGAATTGTAGACGCCGGTCTGGGTGTCTCCGTCCAGGCAGCCCACCACCCAGTCCTGGTCCAGTTTTTTGCAATAGTAACCCATTGATTCAAAAACCTGCCTGGATTGCGACATCGAGCTTGGAATCGCCCATTCCGGCCAGATGCATAAGCCGGCAGGGGCATTTTCTGCCAGCTTCAAGTATTTGTTGAAGAATTCTCCCGGCTTGAAAGCCCTGGCGTCAAAGAGGATATTGCCCTGCAGTATCGATACCATCTCATGGGGATTCGCCGCTGCCACCTTGTCAGCTGTGGCCAGGCGGTAGTTGCCGTATCCTACTGCGCCTGTTACGAGGGCTAGAACCAGGATCAGGCCGAGTAAGCAGGACCTGGGCACGCAGTTGAATCGCGCACTCGGAAATCTGGCAACGTTTAGAATAAGGCTTGTTAGAGCCGTGTTGCACATCATGATCAGGGCTCCTATGCCGATACCGCCTATGATACCAGCTATCTGTATCATGGATTTCCAGTTATACTGCGTGTATTCCAAGAGTCCCCAGGTAAGGCCGAGGCTGCCCCAGGCATTGCCCAGCTTGTTGAATATCAGGCACCAGACAAGAGGAATAGCGAACAGAGCCGGAATCTGCCAGCCGCCGTTCTTCATCCTGGGTACGAAACCATCTGATAGTGGCATCCAGCGTACAATCGAGCAAAATGTTCCAAAAAGGGCGCTTTGCTGCAGACCGACCAGGAACCAGATTATCGGGTTGGCTAAAGCTATGTATGCGCTCATGGTTTCGGGCCAGACATCGGTGGTGAATTCAAGGGCGCATATGTTGTAGACGAGGGTGTAGCCGAAGCCGAAATGGACGCCACGATAAAAGGCTTCCGGCACGGAGCGGCTTGTGAGGGTGGCGATCAAAAGAGGTGTGATCGAGAACCAGGCCAGTGAAGCCAGGTCCGGACCCGGTGCGCTCAAACCGGCGATGATGCCGGCTAGTCCCAGACCGAGCCAGATTCGACTCTCTTTCCGATAGTAGTCTCTGTCCCTGGTGATTGTTTCAGCTGGGCTGGATACCGGGGCAGTGGCAAGATTCGGCCTGGATGAGACTGGGGCAGATGGAGCAGAGTGCATCGGGGTGAGAGCTTCTCCTGGTTGTCAGGGGCTCGGATGGTCGAGCCTGTTTCATTCGAACAGGGTTGCTAGTAAGAAGCAGCTTCTAATATATGATATGAACAACTTTATGTCCTCTGTAGTTTTTTAAGCTCTTAACTCTCCGGGAGCAATTCGAGTCCGCGCACGCCGCCTCTTGAAAACTGGGCAGAGCTCCGGGTTTCTGACCGGGATGGGCTGTTTTGATTTTTTTTGCCCGCCAGATCAAGGTTTTAGCCTCTCTGTCGAATCTTCTGGTCGCTTGCTTGGCAACCGGGTGGGTGGATGCAAGACCCGGGACCAGGCAATTTGGCGAGATTAAAAATTGGCAATCTTGAAGGATCACATCTCGATGCGAGCGTCTACCTGGTAGTCGCCCTTTTGCAGGCGCTTGATCTCGATACGCGATGTGTTCTCTTCGCCACCGGATGTAGTGACAATGAGTTCGTCCCCTTTGTTTATTTTGATGATATCCGGGGTCTTGTTAGTCAATCTTACGTGAACCGGTTTGGAGGTTCCTTCGACTTTTATGATCAGGTCTCCCGCTCCTTTTTTCGCTTTCTTGCCTTCTATCACGGCCGCTTTGACGAACTCGAATTCTATCGGATTGCTTCTTAGTATCGAATTGGCAATATTCGCTTTGTGTGTGCCGGGTTTAAGGCTCTCAGGCATTTTTAACTTTAGTTGCACCGGAGATGATGCCACCACTTGCGCTTCAGTCGAGTTGTCGATCATCACTCGGTTTTTACCGGCCATTCCCATAAAGTCGTGACCGTCTATCACCAGCACTTTTGTATTCGGCACCAGCTTTGATGCGTTATCGATTGTTGGTGCGTTTGCCTCGGTGCTAGAGAACAGGGGCTGTAAAACGTCTATTACTCCGGGAATAAGCTCCGGGCGCGCCGCAAGAGATACATGCAATGTTCGCCCGGGTGTGGCGTCTTCCGGCACCATGAACATTGCTTGCCCCCTGGCGTCTGTGGATATCGTCGCACCATTGAAACTCAGCTCTACCGAAGCCTCCGGATTTCCGTATTTGTCCAGAACCGCTACAGTCAAGAAATTACCGGCTATGGCCCGATCAGGGTAGATCAAATTGGCTCCCAGGCTCGGCTGCTTCATAATGTAGGAGGCCGCCGGACTTTCCCATTCTCTGCCCGTGCTCGAAGCCGTAGCCGGCGTCGGAGAAGTTGTGGAATGATCCTCCTCTGTCCTGGGTTTAATCGGAGCAATTTTTGTAATACTGGCCAGCTTCTCTTTTAACTCTCTCGCTTCTTTAGCGCTGGCCGATTCCACCGTCGATGGCTGACCTGACGGCTCCAGTTCTTTTTCTTTCTCTTTTTCGAAAGCCGGTTTTACATCTGCTTTCTTATCTTCTTTTTTCTCTTCTTTTTTCTCTTCTTTTTTCTCGGCGATTTCATGAGCTTCTTCAGTTTCTTCTGCTGTCTCTTTGGCCGGTTTCGAAGCCGCATCAGAAGCGGATTCTACTTTTTCATCCGCATCTGTATCTGTATCTGTATCTGTATCTGTATCTGTATCTGTTTCCGTTTTTACTTCGGTGTCAACTTTCTCTTCTTTTTCTTCTTCCGTCTTACTTTCATCATCTCTGGCGCTGGAGTCTTCTTTTTTATCGTTGACTGCTTTGGCTTCTTTGTCTGCGCTCTTTGAATCATTCGCTGCCAGTGTCTTTTCAGCAGTCTTTTCTTCCGTCTTTTTTTCTTCTTCGACTTCTTGAGGTTTGCGATGGACTCGACGAATGGTCCGCTTCCTTCTTGTATGCGCTATCGCCTGTTTCTCTTTTTTCTCCGGTTCCTGGATGTTATCATAGTCCGACTCGACGGATTGAACTTTCTTCCCGGCTTTTGATTTGTCTTTGCCGGCAGGCTCGATCTCTTCGACTATCTCGATAATCTCCACATCATCCGGATAAAACCCATAGGCGACATCATCCGGCCTGCGAGCCTGAAGAGATTTTGCTTTCTCCTGTTCTATTTTTTCCTGCTTGAGCTTCTCTGCTTCGGCTATCAACCGCTCTTTTTCGATTCGTTTTTGCTCGAGTTTCTGCTGCTCTGACTGCTGTATTTTTTCGAGTTCGCTTTGGTAAGACTCAAAGCGCGCCAGGTACTCGCGTTTTCTATCGGTCAGTACCGGCTCCAGAGTCACTAGAGACTTTTTTTTTTCCGGATCTCCGGTTTTGCCGGTTTTATCAGCTTCGCAGGAGGCTTCTTCTTTGCCGTCTTCTGATTTCTTTTCGGGTTTCTTCAATCCGGCGGCGTCAACGTCTACTCTGCCGACCTCGCCAAGCCAGAAGGTCACATCTGATTGGCTCTGAATATCGAAACCTTTTTTGACCGGTGATTTGGCTGAGACGATTACGATGAACTTTCCTATAGTGGAGCCGTCGCCGGCTTTTAAATCTTTGCACTCACCGGCTATGGTGACATTGATGATCCCATCGATTCTCTTGCCCCAGACTGCCGCCACCGAGCCACGTAGATTATCTCTGAGTTTTACGTCCCCGGAAGACCAGGCTTCTACCACCATCGATGATTTTGCGCCGGCGCGGTGCTCCGGTCTCAAGATTCTGTCGGCTTCAACTCCCTCTGCCGCCAGAGATTTGTCAAGAATCTCTTTCGATAATTTGACGATTTTATGTTCATCGGGATCGTCGATGCCGCTATTCTCATCTAATTCGGCGAGCGATTTTGAGATGTCTTTTAAAACACTTATCAGGGCGCTATCCGGCAAAAGTCTGGGTTCTTCGAGGCTGGCTTTATCCGATTTGGCAGCGTTTTCCGCGTCTTCTTTGACCTCTGACGAAGGTTTTGCTTGCGAGCTCTTTTGGGCGCCGTCTTCTTCCTGGATATCTACATAATGTTCATCAGCTTCTTTGGATTTTGATTCGGATTCGGAAATCTTGTTTTCTTCTTCCTCGGTTGGTTCTTTGGCCTGCTTCTCTTTCTTATTTTTCTGTTTCTTCTTTTCTTTTTTCGGTTTCGAGTCTTTTGTTTTCAGCTCTTTATCGTCGTCTTTCTTTTTTTTCTTCTTCTTTTCGACCTTCTTATCGGCCTCTTCGCTCTCTTCGCTCTCTTCGTCCACCTCTTCTTTCTTTCCGAAAGGCAGTCTGGCGATTTTCTGTTTATCTGTTCGTGCGTAGGAAGAACTCGATTCTTTCTGGGTGGAGCGCGCCGAAGCTTGACTTAGTATGCCGCTTCCCTGGAGGCAGAATGTCAGAGCCGTCAAACAGCAGATCGTCTCTCTTGCGAACAGAAAAACAGTGCTGAGGGGGGCGTTGAGGGCTTTGGATACTCTACTTCTATCTTTCATAGTGTCCTCTTGCAAACAGGATGACTATCGACGAAACACGATTGCCATAGATTCTACGGGAATTGAGCCGTATAGTCACTATCTGACCGAGTTTTTTATCGGGTGACTATATGCTTGTCGGGAGGTGTTGCCACCACTAGAGATGTCATGTAGGGGTGTCAGTTCACTACTTTTGAATCGGTGATCAGCCACTGTCCTCGGATCTGCTCTACTACGTAACTGACCGTATAGCTTGTGTTCTCATCTTTGAGAACGCTCAGGGTGTCCGCATCGATATATCTGCGGCGTTCGTTTATCTTTGCAACCACTTCGTACTTCTTATCCGGCGTGATCGCTTTATAGCTCTCGACGGTCATTGTGCCTGGTGTCATCTCGTAATAGCGGTGTTTGTCCAGCAAAAACTTGATTGCCTGACTCTGGGTGGCCAGAGCCTTGCCTCCCAGGATTCTGGTCAAATTCTCTATCTGGCGATTTTTGACCGCTCTTCTTTTGATCGACTGCCAGGTGTTGATCAGGCTAGTGAACTGCCGTTTGAGCAGATCTTTCTCTTCGCTTCCTTGCTGTACATCACCACCTGGTTTGACAGCGACTAGCTTATTGTCCTCTCCGTCAGCATCGTCGTCATCGTCGCCATCGTCGCCATAGGTTATCGGCCTGTCCAGTACCGAGTCCGAACCGGAGCTACCTGCTGAGGTCGATCTGGGCTCTACTCCGTTAGGATTGGGGGACAGATCACTGGTGTCGTCACCGGTATCGCTATTACTTTCATTTCGGCTTTCGCTCAGTTCGTTGTTCACCGGATTCGAATCGGGATCTTCGCTTGATTCGCCTTTGACTTGAGTCGTTTCAGGAGCTTCTGCCGCTTCATAGACAGCGGTATTCTTCACGCTGATTGTCAGCTCGCCATCGCTGCCGGAGCCGTCCTTTTCTATCGAAACTTCGTAAGTGCCCGCGTTCAGGGTCAATCTATCCGACTTTGTCTCTTGATCGCTCAGGAACTCTTGCTTCTCTTCCAGGACAGAGTTGAAATCGGCTATTTTACTGCCTTTTGCCCCCAGGGCCTCCAGGAAAAAGTCGGCAGCCATCTGGACCGATAAAAGATTGTCTACGCCGGCTTTAGTACCGGAGCCTCTGCTGACCAGCTTCAGTTGAGCTTCTCTTACCTGATTGCCTTCAGACTTGTACTGCAGCCGATTCTTGTATTGATCTACGAGTTCGTCTCCCTCTCCGGTTTTGAATGGACCGATTCCCGGCCAGCCTCCTGACTTCACAAAAACACTGCCCTTTAAATGTTCCGTGGTGCAGAGCGGTTTTATCTTCTTCTCTGCCGGACTTTCTTCTGACTTCTCTTCGGTCACGGATGATTCGGTTTTGGAGCTCTCGGCCGACTCCTGTTTTTCTTCCTCGGCTTCGGTCTCTTCGGTCGAGGTCGTATCGACGCCGCCCTCCGGCATAACGATTTTGAAATCAGTGTCGGTGTCTACCGTCTTGGTCGGTTTCTCTGGGTTCTTTTTAATTGAGTCATCTTTCCACATCTCATCGAGGTCGACTTCCTTATCATCTTTAGAACTCGCGGTTTCGGCAGCCAGGACCGCATTGCCAGGGTTGAGGCAGACCTGGTGAAACCCTGCTGTTCCTGCCATGGCAAGCGAAAGAGAAAGAGAGAGTATTAGTCGTGACCCTGATAATCGTTTCACAGTATGTTCCTTGCCGAACCAGATCCGTGGAAAATGCCTAGTATTCTACAATAAGTGCAGTATATGCAAGGTTGAATCTTGGTAATATCAAGGTTCGGCGTGCGGCATGGTATTAGCGCTTCAGTGCCCGCAAAGCCAGTCTGCTTACTTCTTTCTCGAGCTTGTAAGGCAGTGGTTGTTCTCCGGGGGCTAAGTTCTGTCCCGCTTCGACAAGGTAGTCCATGGTAAGGATTTCGGTCGCTAAGTGAAGCAGAGTCGGCTCGATGCTGCCTGTTAGCAGCGCTACGTTAGCAGGCGCTCCACCGGTGTAGGCATGTACTTTGTTGCCCGTCTTCGCCAGGGTGTAGGTAGATATGGCTTTGCTTAAATTCTCTTGATGTTTGCTCACTTTTTCAAGGGCAGCGAGATTCGGCTCTTCCTGCCAGTGTCCTAGATTGACCACTGTCAGGTCATTGCGGGCATTTTGCCAGAGCTCTTCTGAAATCAGGAATTTCTTGCCGGTGGCTGTTACCAATAGACTGCCGGAGATAAGCCCGTCTTCCAGGCTGCCCAGTGCGTAGCCGTCATAGTGAGCCAGAAGAGCGCGGACCGGATCGGTCTCTGCTATTTTCACGTTGACACCGGTTCGCCTCAAATAGTGGGCGGCGCCGGCACCGACCTGGCCGTATCCCACCACGGTCGCCGTTTCTTTTACGAAGCTGCGCTTCGAAACAAGGGCGAGGGCTTCAACCAGTCCATCTCCTACGCCGTGAAAGTTTTCGATCTTGGATTTGATCACCCCGTCATTCAGGTTTATAACCGGAAGCCCGATAGTTTTAAGGTTGCGCAGTCTGCTGATGCCGCTGCCGGTTATCTCGGAAGCTCCGTAAGTGCTAGATGACTTTCTTTTTGATGTGGCAAGATACGCTTCGGTGAGAACAAGGCCGGTATCGGATATTATCGAGGGATCATGCTCCAGCACTCGCTTCGGGCTGTCTGGACCCAGATGGATGGTGGCGCCGTCCAGGCGCATTTGCTCTACCGCAGAACCTTCCGTGGTGGCAGGGGTGCATTCGCTCAAATATAGGTCTGCGCCCGATGCGGTAAGGCATTTTGCCGCCACAGCCGTTATAGCCGTAAGGTGGCAGTGCCAACCTATTTTGACATTTTTCAACTTCCCGCTCTCTTTCAGGTGCGACTCGAGCTCTTTGAAGATGGGGAATTCTCTGTCTGCTTTTGCTGTGATTGTTGATACATCGGTGGCATTGTTCATAGCTTTACTTCACTGTCTAAACAGTTCATAACGGGCAAACCGGCTTGTCTCAGCAGACCCACCGTCATAGGAAGGGGCAAGCCCACGATATTGGTGTAACAGCCGGTTATTTTCTCGATGAAAACAGAGCCGAGACCCTGGATTGCGTAAGCGCCGGCTTTGTCCATCGGCTCTCCCGATTCTATATAGAACCTTATCTCTTTTTCCTGCAGTTCTCTGAACTTTACCAGCGAGGTCTCGATGCCGTAAAACTCCTTTTGCTCTTCGCCCTTTGATGCAATCAGCGAGACACCGGTCAAAACCAGGTGCTCTCCGCCGGATAGTTTGCTGAGCATCTCGAAGGCCTCGGCATCGGTTTGCGGCTTGCCGAGCATCTCTTCTCCCAGGGCGACAGTGGTGTCGGCACCGAGTACGATGACGGATTGATCGGTATACTCGGCTCTCGTCTCTTCTCTACAGGCGGTGCTCTTTCGTCTTGCTATATCCAGGACCGCTTGCTCGGCGGAGATCCCCGGAGCGACGCTCTCGTCAACGTGGGACGGTCTGGTATCGAAGCTCAATTTTAACAAGCTGAGTAACTCCACTCTTCTCGGGGACGCTGATGCCAGTATCAGTTTTGGTGTTTGTGTTTGCATATTCCCGCTACTTGAAGGCTATCTCAAGGACTTGTATGCGCTTGTTGCCTTTATCTGCGATAAAGAGCAAGTTGTTGTCAGTGTCGATGCACAGATCCGCCGGACCGACAAACTGACCTGGACCATGACCGAGTTCGCCAAAGCTATAGAGCCAATCTCCGGAAGAGGCGAAGACCTGGATACGATGGTTTAGAGAATCGAGCACATATATTCTGTCCTGTTTATCAACTGCCACCGCCCGCGGTACATTGAACATTCCTTTGCCCTTGCCTTTTTGACCGAAGCTGCGCAACAGGCTGCCTTTCTTGTTGAAAATCGAGATCTGGCTGGTGCCATAGTCGACCACATAGATTCTGTTCAATCTATCGGTGGTGATACCGGAAGGGAGGTGAAAGGCTTCCTCTCCATGACCTTTATTTATCTCTCTCACCCAGATACCTACATCAGACTGGAAAACCTGCAGGGCTCTATTGTCCGCATCCGAGACATAAAGAAGTCCGGTGGAGTCTATGGCTAATCCCTGGAGACCGGAGCTTTTGCCTTTTATATTTTTGAACTCTTTGAGAAAGCAACCCTGATTGTCGAAGATTCTCACATAATGATCGCTGGAGTCGCAGATATAAATTCGACCTCTTTCATCGATATCCATCCCGCTCGGTTTGGTGAGCATTCCCCCTCCGGTGCTGGAATTGCTCAATTCCGGACGGAGTACCAGATTTGATATGAACCGGCCATCTTGAGAGAAAATCGATACTCGTCTTCTGGCTATATCTGCCACCACTATCCTGCCGGAACGGCATGCCACCACTGCAGGTTCTAGAAAAGCCTGCTCGTTGTTGACACGGTCTATAGTGAATTTGGGTCTTATCGGAGTGTAGGTCCCCGCCATGATTTCCTGGGAGCTCTTCACCGCCGAGTTGCCAGCGCGACGGGTCATGGAGCTATCTCTGTCGTCTCTGCGAAGCAGTCTTCTTCTCTGATTCTCCGGCGGTCTTGCTACCGGAGCAAGCCCTTTGTGAGAGCTCTCTTTCAAATTTCTTGCCAGATCAGAGAATCCGGCTGACTGAACCGTCTCTGTCATCTGTCTGTTTTCAAGCTCTTGTGCTTCGGGCGCATGCTCTATCGCCGCCGGGTCATTGTTGAACTCTCCTGAAGATGTTGTTATAAGGCTTTCGTCTATTTGAAGATCCACCGAAGTTGCGAACATGTCTATCTCTTCCGATTCGGGTCCGGGTCCGGACTCGGTGTTGCTTAATTCTCTTAGATCCGGGCAATTTTGAACTTCTCGCAAGAACTCCCTTACCGATCGGAAGCGATCCCTGGGCTTTTTTCTCAGGGTTCTCGAAACGACTGCGGAAAGTTCGTCGGAAATAGAAGGTTTGACTATGTGCAGCGGTGTCTCTTCCTGGGACATTATTTTGACTATGGTGGCGGCGATACCGTCGCCGGTGAATGGCAACTCGCCCGATAGCGCCTCGTAGGAGACCACGCCGAGAGAAAAGATATCGGCTCGGTGATCTACTTTTTTTGCGTTTTGCAGTTGCTCCGGCGAGACATAGGCAAGTGTCCCCAGCATGACACCGGTTTTGGTTATATTCGTTGCTTCCAGATCCGCGATGCGGGCTATGCCGAAATCGGTCAGCACCACCCGACCGTCATTCAATATAAAGATATTGTCCGGCTTGATGTCTCTATGAACCACGTTCAGGCTGTGCGCATAGGAAAGCCCCTCGGATACTTGCTTGAGCACGTTCCAGAAAACCTGGGGGCTGAGCTTGCCACCCTTGCGAGCCAGCTCCTGGCGAAGGCTTCTGCCTTCGAGAAATTCCATCACATAATAGTGGCTTTCCGTACTGTCCGAAACATCAAGCACCTTTACTATATTGGGATGGGTCAGTCGGCTTGCGGTTTCGGCTTCCCTGCTGAAGCGTTCGGTGAACTCTTTGTGCTTTTCTGGATCTACATTCTCGAGAATCAGTTGCTTGATCGCCACGGTTTTCTCGTTGCGGGTATCCAGCGCTCTATAGACGATGCCCATACCGCCCCGTCCGATCTCGGCCTGGATCTGGTAGTATCCGAACCCGTCTGCCATCTGGCTTTATTCCGTAATGAAAATAAGCTCTGTCTTCCCAAAGGTAAGCTTATCGCCGGGGCTGATCTGTCTGCGCTCCGAGAGCAGCTCTCCGTTTATCATAGTGCCGTTAGTAGAGCCCAGATCCTCTACCCAGTAAGAGCCTTGCATTTGCAAAACCCAGGCGTGGTGCCTGGATATATAATGATCGTTGGTGATCGGAATGTTGTTTGTCTGATCGCGCCCGATTTTAGATACGGACTGATTCAAAGGAAAACGCTCGTTCGTAAGTTTATTGAGCAGGAACGCCGGTTTTACCGGGATAGAATTGGAATTGTCCATTTGCTCTTGGTTGTGCATTGGTTCCATTATTCTTTCTTCCCTGGCCCGACTCTGTCAGTGATCCGAATTCAACTAGTAGGGGTCGAGAGCTAGCAATTTATGGCTAGTTGCTGGAGCCGTTGGAATTATCTTCCTGGTACTTGATTACCACCACCGTCACGTTGTCGGGGGCTCCACCATCGATGGTCTGTTTGACCAGCTCTTCGCACACATCGTCCGGATCTTCGCCTTTGGTTATGACTTCGCTGATCTGTTCATCGCGAAGAACCGTGGGCAAGCCATCTGAGCAAAGTACAATCCAGTCCTGGGGACGAAGTTCTACCGGAGTATGGTCGACTTCCACTTTTTCTTCGTGGCCGAGGCAACGGGTGATTAAGTTTTTATAAGGGTTTATTCTTGCTTGCTCTTCGGTAAGGCGACCGGCACGAACCATCTCTTGAACGACCGAATGATCGTTGGTTACTAAGTGATGCTTGCCGTCTCTGACCAGATAGGCTCGGGAATCTCCCACATGGGCGATCATCAGAGCGCTGTTGTCGCTTTGAACAGCTACCACCACCGTGGTGCCCATACCGCGCACCGTGGCGTCTTCTTCCGCTTCATTCCAGACATTCTGGTTAGCCATGGTCACGGCTTTATCAAGCCACTCTTGAATGGCGTCACTGGAGTCGGTCTGGGGTGGAGACTCTTTCCAGTGTTTCTCGATGGCTTCCACAGCCAGTTTACTGGCGCGAGAGCCGCCTACGGCGCCTCCCATTCCGTCTGCAACAGCGAAGACTCGCTGATCCGGACTCATCCAGAAGTTATCTTCATTTCTCTGACGCTGACATCCGGCATCAGTTCGTGCAGCAGCACGCCACTTTAGCATCGTTTATCTCCGTAGCCTCCTCGCGGATTCCTTCTTGGCAGACTCGCCTAATAGTCTATTAGATCTTACGAGGTGTCGTATTATTTTTGCCACCATTACAACATTTCCAATCAAGAAATATTTTGCGAATGGCTCAATTATAGGAATCATAGATGCCCCGAGGAACAAAGCGGCAAAAGATAAGAACCAAACAGTCTGCACTAACAAATTTACTCTATTTCTATGCTCGTTCTTTAAGTCTTCCTCCAAATCGTAAACTCTGCCTTTCAGAACAGCCACTTCAGCAAGCACTTCTTGATAAGACTGCTTGCTGACCAGGGAGCCCGAATCCTCGTCCAGGAACGCTCCCTGGGGATCGACTTCCCCTTTGCTACTTTGACTTTCGAGAAATTTCAGGCCCTTCTTGGCATTGCCGGACTTAACAAGTTTTTGCCAGAGAGATTTTATTGACATCTGGGAGTCCGAGCTCATCATCTTGAGAACCTGGACCGCTTGTTCCGGTCTTTCCATAATCCAGCGTTTCAGTGAAGGCTTGGCCGCTTCGACGAAAGAGAAGTTCGGATGCAGGGTGCGAGCCACGCCCTCCAGGGCCGTGCCTGTTCTCATAAGATAGGCGAGGGTCGGCGGCATGCGCAGACATTTTTGTCCCGCTATCTCATCCACATCGTCCTCGATGCTGGTGAAGTCGATCTCTTTTATACCTTTGCCTGCGTAATAATCGATGAAAGGGGTGAGAGCCCGTTTGAGAGGTTCCGTATTGCTGTCCGGCCGCACGATGTCGAGTACGGTCAGATGTTTGATCAATTCGTCGATGTCCTTTTTTATCACCGCGGCTATGCAGCCGGTGATGGCACTGCGCTGGCTCTCTGTGATTTTGCCGATCATGCCGAAATCGTAGATGACCAGGTTTCCATGGAGATCGATAGCCAGGTTGCCGGCGTGGGGGTCGGCGTGGAAGAAGCCGTGCAGGAGAACCTGATCTAAATATGCTGCTACCAGCTTGTTGCCGATGCTGGTCAGGTCAAGACCGGAGTTTCTCAATTCTTCTATCTTGTCGACTTTGATGCCCGGGATGTATTCGAGGGTGAGCACTCGTTTGCCTGTATATTTCCATATCACCCTCGGAACCCGGATGTCAGGATTGTCCTTGAGAATCTGTCTTATACGATCAGCATTTTTGCCTTCTTGCAGATAATTGATCTCAGAGAAAAGATTGCGCCCGAATTCGTCCGATAATTTGAGCCAGTTCTCCCATTCGCTGCCTGGTTTCAAAGTGGTTCCCAGTCGAGTGACCAGTCTCATGTAGCCGAGATCCTGATAAAAACGGGATGCTAAATTCGGTCTCTGCACTTTGACCACTACCCGGCGACCATCTTTAAGCAGAGCCCGGTGCACCTGGCCGATACTGGCTGATGCTATAGGCTTATCGTCGAAACTGGAAAAGAGCTCTGAAGGCGGACTGCCCAGATCTCTTTCGATAATCTCTTTGGCCTGGACGACGCTGAATGGCGGAACCTTATCTTGAAGGTAGGCCAGTTCATCGGCCATCTCCGGAGAGAGGATGTCTCGTCGCACCGACAGGAACTGACCGAGCTTGATAAAGGTCGGACCGAGCTCCAGAAGGGTCTCTCTCAGTCGTCGTGCCTGGCGCTTCCGTTTGTCGGAAGCTGACAACTCCTGGTTGCCAATTTTTTCGCCCAGAGAATACTTCTCGGAGATAGACGCTGCGGCAAAGGCTGTTATGGTGCGGGCGACCTGGAAAAATCTCTCGTCCTTGAGAATTTCGTTGGGGCGGACTGTTTTGTCTGCTATCTTGGGATCGTAGACATAGTCAGAGCTTGCGTCGCTTTTCTTTCTCGACTGAGAGCCTTTTCTGGCGCTGGTTTTAGTCGTTTTGCTAGGTTTAGCGGTCCTGGTGGATTTAGTTGTACCGGTTTCCGTCTTATCCCGGTCGTTCTCTTTCTTGAGGTTTACCACTGTCTTTTCCGAGCCCTTGTCGGAGTCGAGCGCGTCCTTGCTTCGGTCGGATGCAGAAGAATTCATAGAGGTGGGCTACTCGACAGTGGGCTGAGCGAAATTGGAGACTAGACCGAAGCTTTCATTTGCTTCAGTTCGGCAATCTCCGCTCTCAAAGTGGCTATTTCTGCTCTCAATTCGTTTATTTCGGTGGAGTCGCCCAGGGCGCCCAGAGAAAAGTCTGCAACCTGTCTTCTGATCTTTTCTCTTACCTGGCTCTCCAGAATTTCGGAGCGCTGCCAGACATGCTGGGATACTTCGTTGGCGACTTCTTTGACTTTGTCCTTGGTCTCCGAGACCTTTTCGGAGCCGGAGGACTTGTATTCGGTCGCTCTGGCGGTGAGGGCGTCAACGCAGTCTTCGACGCGCTCCCGACCTACTTCCACTGCTGCTTTAGCCAGAAAGAAGATTTTTATCAGCGGCCTGATCACAGTGCTACCTCCATTTAAAATTGACGGTTGAAACTAGACCCTTGGAAATTGTCGTAGTTTCATTTTGAAAGCCTGATCATTCATAATCAGCTATCAAAATCGGCTGTCAACCTAGACAATACAGCCAAAACTGTTGGATGATTATACACTAGAGATAGCGGTAATAGGCATTGCTTATCTATCCAGATTGCAGTCTGTAACGCAATTTTGCATTGGCCGTGACTGCTTTTCTGGGAATTTCTAAAGAAAAGGTGATAAAGATGGTGGCACACAATATAAAACCCTCTCTGGCTCACAAGGGTACCGATTTAGAGACCAGCGGCACTAGAGAATTTCCGGAGAAAAGAATAGATGCCGTCTCGTTGATCTACGTGCCGCTCCATCTTGGTGGACCGCACAAGGGCACAGGTATGGGTCCGGCTGCGATAAGAGTGCAGGAGCTTGCTGAGCGAATCGGGAAGCTTGGATTCAAAGTGGCCTCGGAGAAGGAGATCAATATTCCCCATTCCGTATGCTGGTGGGATCAAAACTCCACCGCTAAGTGCGTGCCAGAAATTACCGAAGTAAGCTTGCAAGTAGCCGAAGCGGTAGAGTCGGCCATGGATGCCGACACGATTCCTATCACTATAGGTGGTGACCATTCTCTGGCTATCGGAAGTATTGCCGGGGTGTCCAACTATTACCGAAAGCGCAGCGAAGAGTTCGGTCTGGTTTGGTTCGATGCCCATGGTGACATAAACACACCCGATACTTCTTCCAGTGGAAATGTTCATGGAATGCCGCTGGCTGTCTCTCTGGGACACGGTGACAAGCGCCTTACGGAACTGTTAGGCTACACGCCGAAGGTCAAGCCCAATCGCTCTGTTCTGATAGGAATCAGAGACCTCGATCAGCCGGAGCGCGACATCATCAACCAGTCCGGGATAACCCCTTTCACCATTCGAGATATCGATCACCTGGGTCTTGGACGAGTCACCGATCTTGCTCTGGGTGCCATGGGGCATGATGTTTCCGGGCTTCATCTCTCCTTCGATATCGATGTAATCGATCCCGATACTGCGCCTGGTGTCAGCACCGCCGCTCGTGGCGGCTTGAACTATAGAGAGAGTCATCTGGCGCTCACCCTTCTGGCCGAGTCCCAGATGCTTCGTTCCATAGATATAGTCGAACTCAACCCTGCTTTCGATATAAGGAATAAAACGGCTGAACTGGCTGTGGAGCTGGTGCTCTCCTGTCTCGGCAAGCGTATTCTATAAAGCTGTCTGTCGAGCGCGTATATGCGTCGGATATCCACGAGGGCTGGCTGGACACCATGCAAATGTTGTACTATACTTACGTATGTGTACCCGGGTTATCCCTTGCATCGAGCTAACAGAAACCTTTATGAAAGCACTTCCACCCAGGCAGCAGGACGTTTTGAACGCTATAGTCGAGCTGACCGATAAACAAGGTTATCCGCCATCTCTTGCCGAGTTGGCCAAAGCCCTCGGTTTGAAAAATCGAATGACTGTTCACCAGCATGTCAAAGCATTAAAGGATAAAGGATTGGTCAACTGGGAATCCGGGCTGAATCGTTCTTTGACCCTTCTCGAGGAAGGCTTGAAGCATGTAACCATCGAATACTCGAATGATCATTTCATCGGTGGGCAAGACAATTCCAGTTCGACAATGAATTCAGCCTTCGAAGAGGATGGGTCCGGGTCGGTCCAGAGAGGTCTTCCCTTCCGGGGTCGCATCGCCGCCGGGCGCCCGATAGATGCGATTGAATCGCCAGAGTATCTCGACCTCGAAGGCGACTATACCGCCAGTGGTTGCTACGCCTTAGAAGTTAGAGGCGAATCTATGATCGAAGATGGGATTTATGAAGGCGATATGGTTATTATCAAGCCAAATCCCTCTCCACTCAATGGTGACATTGTGGTGGCATTGCTTGAAGATGGAACTGCCACTTTGAAGCGGTTCTTCAAGGAAAATGGACGGTTTCGTCTGCAGCCGGCCAACTCCTCCATGGAGCCTATCTTTGTGGATGCTCGAGAAGATTTAAAAATTCAAGGCACTGTTGTTGGGTTGTTCCGCAGAATGTAGTTGCAGAAATCGTTCTTCCTTAAAGGGCTCGAGCTGAATATCAGTTGAACAACTTCTTCATCAGTTTCGGCATCGGCTTGGCTGTATCGACTTCAATTGTTCTTTCATTTTCGTAGCGGACTAATCCCGGCTTGCTTTTATCTACCTTCTTAACGTGCTTGCATCTGGTGTAGATAACTCTGACTTTGGCTCCTGCTGCGGATTTTGATAGGCGGGCCGCTACTTGTGCTGCTTCTTCTATGGTCGTCTTGGGAGGGTCTTGTTTTGATGCGGGGACACGAATCAAAACGTGGGCGCCGCCTTTGCCGAGAACGTGAAACCAGAGATCGTTCGGATTGGCGATTTTGCCGATCAGATGATCGTTCTCGTTCTTGTTTCTTCCAACATAAATCGTCCAGCCGTCTGAGGAGATCAGGCTCGTCATTCGTGCCTTGCCCTTAGTCTTTTGCACTTTTTGAGATCTTGGTTGGCTGTGCTGTTTACGACCGGCCAGGGTGTCTTTTATTCTTTGCAATTCGTTCATGTCCGGCGCTCTATCAGCTTTGGCCCTGAGATCGTTTAGAATCGAAAGTCTTTTGTCTACCTCTGAGATAGTACTTTGTGCCGCCCCCTTCCTGGCCCGTGCTTTAGCGTATCGACGATAGTAGACTTGCGCGTTTTGAACCGCGGTCAAGTTGGGGTTCAACTCTATTTTGACGATGCCACCATTTTTGGTGTTGTTGTCCGTATTCCAGTCATCCAGCTCAAGAAGGCTTTGACCGGCTGTGATCGAATGCAGGTTGCCCAGAATCATATCGCCGAAGTCTTTAAGGGTCTCGAGTTCTCGATTGGGACTCAGATGCGATTGAGCAGTGGACTTTCTCTCTTCTAACTTGCTGGATTCAGCATTGATCTCGGACTTTATCTTCTCTTTCAGTTGCAGGTAAAGCTCCTTCGCTTCAAGTAAACGAAAGTAGTTCTCGATCAGGTCATTGCAAGAGGTAAAAGATTGCCAGGATTCGTCACCCGGTGTTTGATACCAGCTCAACAGGGAATAGCGGCTCAGATCTTCAGGCATAGCCGGTTGAAATTTAGCCGTCTCCCTCAGCTGTTTGAGCTTCTCGAAGAGTTTCTCTTCTGATCCTTCTTGCTGTCCGAACTGACTGAGTTCACTGGCAAGACCGGTGCCTGCAACCACCTCTTCACAGAGGTGTTTTCCCAATCCGGTAAATGTGGTGAGCAGCCATTGTTCTATCGTTACAACCGGTCGAGGCGGTTTGGTGCTTTTTTTCTCTTTGTCCTCTTGCTCCTCTTGGGTGCGCTCCGGTTCAGCGCTATTCTCTTTTAGCTCTCGAATAGCGGTTTTAAGCTCCTGATCATCAATCAGGAAGAGATTAGGTCTGTCTTGAACCGGCGGTCTTTCATAAATGAGGTTGGGTAGAACTTCTCTCTGTCGGCTCATCTCTCTGGTTACTGCATGGGAGGCAGCTAGAATCTTCCTGGTCTCTTTGTCCCAGAAGATCAAGTTGCTGTGTCTGCCCATAATCTCTGCGGTCAGCACTTTTAGAGAGGCGCCACCAACCTCGTCAACACACGAGAAAACAAAGTCCACTACTCTTTCCCCGGGGAGTTGTTCCACTCCCACCAGGGTTGCCCCTGTCAGATGGCGACGTAAGACGATACAAAAATTGGGAGGAGTGTTCGTTCCATACTTAGATCGATAACGCTCGAATAGATTAGAGTCGCCGGAATCTTTTGCAGAGTCCTGGGAGCTCGGTATTTTTACCAGGCACATACGACCATATACAGATTGCGCCGAGATAAAGAGACCTATTGTCCCTGCTTTCGAACGCAGGTTTACCAGGATCTCATCTCTTGCCAGCTGGTGGACTTTGTCCACCTTTCTGTTCAATAAGAGCGCTTTTGATTCTAGAAGTACCGCCCTTATTGAAAGAGCGTCGAATGGCTGCATATTCGTTCCAACTTTTGGTAATGAAGTAAGAATTAGTAGTCAAAATTTAGCAAATATCTGTATTATTTTCTCCATGCTTTGAATCTCTTCTGCGAGAAATTGCTTCGGCCAGCTACAATCATGGGTCTATGAAAGCAAAAACGGAATCTATAGTGGCTGAACAGTCGATCATTAGAGGTACTTCCCTGCTGTCTTCCGAAGAGATGGACAATCTCGGCTCGCTTATAGTCGTCACCGGTCCATCCGGGGTAGGCAAAGGCACTGTCACCGGCGGCTTGCTGTCCCTGGTCGAGAAGCTGGAAAAGTCTGTTTCGGTCACCACCAGACCCATGAGAGACGGTGAGATCGAAGCTAAAGACTACTTCTTCCGCACCGAGGAACAGTTCTCGGCAATGCGAAAACAGGGCGAGTTTCTCGAGTATGCCGAGTTCGCCGGCTTTCATTACGGTACCCCGGAATCCTGGGTCGAAGAGAAAGTCAAATCAGGTATCGACGTCATTCTCGAGATCGAGGTCCAGGGCGCGATGCAGGTTAGAGAGAGTTGTCCCGACGCGGTGCTCATCTTTCTTTCGCCGCCGTCCTACGAAGCTCTAGAAGAACGTCTGGCTAAAAGAGCCACCGAATCCCAGGAGCGAATTGCTCTGCGCCTGGAAAAAGCTCGCGAAGAGATAAAATGCCGGCACCTCTTCGATTATGAAGTTATTAACGACAATATCGATGAAGCTATCGGCAATTTAGCCCACATCGTGTATGCTGAGAGACTGAAAATCAAGACCGGCGACTCGGAGCGCCCTTAAAATGAGCACTACCAACATCCTTGATCAAATTCTCGACGAAAATACCAATCGGTATGAGCTTGTCCTTAAAGTCGCGCAGCGCGCCAAGCAAATCAAGAACGAATCGAGAGAACAGGCCAAAACGACCAACGCTGTCATCCAGGCTCTTCAAATGGTAGCGGCAGAAGGAGACGGCACGATCCTTATCTCTCCTTCCGGATATCAGCTCTACTAAGTTTCAATATTAGAATAAATTCCTTAATTTTCGCTCAGTTTTTCATTGCTATGGTGAAAACCGGGTTGTCAAAGGCGATTTCGGCCCCTAAGCTTGGTTCAAAAGACATCCCCAGCGAGGCTACCCCGGCCGAATAATCATTTTTCATCGTGGACATCTGGACGGTACTATTTCTAACAGCTTTGATGGCAGGAATCATGGGTTGGTGCATAACCCCCTTCCTGAACGGTGTGCTCTGGTTTTGCGACTGGAAAGACGGAAACCCTATCAACTGGGGACTCGAAACCGCCTTCACCCTGGCTGTTCCCTTCGCCTGGATGTTCGCTATTTTCGAAATCATAATCCTCTACCGCCGCTAGAAAGCGAGCCTGCCCTTCTGCGCCCGCCGCCTCATAGGCAAGTTCGGCAAGAATATCCACGACTTCGCGAGGGCAGACTATCTGGGTGAGCCTGTTTCTGTAAGGCGCACTCCTGGGAATTCCTTTGGTGTAGTGGGTCATATGCCTTCTAGACTCGTTCGTGCCCACCCGCACCCCTTTGTATTTGATCAAACCGAGAGCATGCTGCACCGCGCAGATAAGCTTATCCACCACATCCGGCGGGTCGTCCAGCCGTCCGGTCTCGATGTAGCTGGTTATTCTTGGAATCAACCAGGGGTTTCCCAGAGTGCCCCTGGCCACCGCCACCCCGTCACAACCGGTACTGGACAGCATTCTTTCTGCGTCCTCCGGGCTGAATACGTCGCCGTTCCCGAACACAGGTATACCCAGCGCTCGCTTCACTCCGCCGATAAGGCTCCAGTCCGCCACCCCGGCATATCTTTGTTGACGGGTCCTGCCATGCACAGTGACCGCGCAGGCACCAGCCTCTTCCAGCCGTTCACCGAACTCGATACAGTTCTTGTGGCTCTCGTCCCATCCCAGACGAAACTTGACGGTCACGGGCACCGATACCGCCGACCGGACCGATCTGACAATCTCGGCAGCCAGAGTCGGCTCCCGCATCAGAGCCGCTCCATCTTTGCCGTTTGTGATCTTCGGCACCGGACAGCCCATGTTGATATCGACGAAATCCGCCCCGCGCTGCTCCGCCAGCACCGCCGCCTCGGCCATTACTTCCGGTTCATGCCCGAAAAGCTGAATACCGATAGGATTCTCATCGGGCGCGAGGTCCATCAGCCGGGATTCTGGTTTATGCTGCAGGCTTTTGCTCGAAACCATCTCGGTGGCAAGCATACAGCCCGGGTCCATTTTACGGATAAGACCACGGAAAACTATATCGGTGACGCCGGCCATGGGCGGCACATAGACTCTGCCTGGTATTTCGAGGTTTCCTATTTTAATAGCCATGGCTCGGGCGGTCTGACTCAAATGCTACAGTCGTGTTGACTACTTAGTTTACAAGAACCATCCGGCCGATTGTCAACCAGGGGAACAGATTACAATTCACATAGTCACTACTTTCGTCGCCCCGACCATGTTTTTGAAATTGAAATATCTAACTTCTAAAACGCTCTCTATGATAATGCTGCTCGGTCTTTTGACCGGATTCTCGCCTGGTTTAATCAATCCGGTGTGGTCTTTCGGCCAGGAGATAGTGAGCGGCAGAGTGACCGACGTTCATAACAAACCAGTTAAATTCGTCAAAGTCGAACTCTGGGAGAAAGATGGAGAGCTATATCAAACGACCTCCACAAACCGACGCGGTGAGTTCAAAATCAAGCATGATCCTTGCGGACCGTGTTTCCTGGAGGTGGTCGCGCCGCTGAAGAGCCGCCTGGCCCAGGCTCTTGTCGAAGACATCCCCGGCAACGACGACCGAAGCGTCCTCGTCACGCTCAAACGAGGTTTTCTGATCCGGGGCAAAGTTCTTCACCAGGGAAAACCGCTTAGAGACTTAGTCATAAAAGTCTACAGCGAAGATCATGCCACTGACGATAGTGCTCGCACCTATGGCGGTGGTGCTGCTCGAACCGGCTTGATGGGCGGTTTTGAGATGGTGCTCACCCCGGGTGAGAAAAGAATCGTGGTTCTGAACAACCGTTATCCCGAGCTCTCGCCCCGCTACGAGGCGAAACTGAAGGTTATCGAAGACGCTCAACTGGCCGATATCGAAATTCCGGAGAAGTAAAATTTGAACAGTATCAAGGGTGCTTATTTCGATTGTTCTTTCGGCGCTGCCGGCGATATGCTCCTGGCTGCTTTATTAGACTGCGGCGCTGATCTGGATTTCATCGAAGCAGAGCTCAGAAAGCTCGATTTGAATGGTGAGGACTTCGAGCTTTCTTGTCAGAGGGTAAGACGTTGCACCATCGAATCTAATTATCTCCGGGTCAAGTGTTTCTCCCGGTCTATTGTCGATAGTGATAAGAACGAGCATGAGCATGAGCATGAGCATGAGCACAGCCATGAACACAAGCACGAACATGAGCATGGCAGGCACTATAAAGAGATCGATACTCTGATTCGCTCCTCTTCTTTGTTTGAGCCTGCCCGCGAACTCGCTCTTTCTATCTTTCACCGCCTTGCCCGGGCCGAAGCCCGGGTGCACGGTAAAGATATCGATGACGTTCACTTTCACGAAGTCGGCGCCCTGGACGCCATCATAGACATAGTTGGATTCTCTCTGGCCTTTGTCAATTTAGGCATTGAAAAAGCCTGGGTGGCGCCGCCTCCCCTGGGTATAGGCACAGTAAAAACCGAACATGGACTCTTTCCCTTGCCTGCACCTGCGGTGGCATATCTGTTAGCCGAGGAAGGTGCACCGACATCATCCCTTGCGATCCCCTTCGAATGTCTTACTCCCACCGGTGCCGCCATCCTCTGCAGCATCGCCGACGGCTGGGGACAGTCGCCGGGCTTCAAGGAGCTCTCCGTCATCGGCTCCGGCGCCGGCACCCTCAACCCAGCCATTCATCCCAATATCGTCAGGGTGTTTCTGGGAACAATGGAGTCGGCTCCTACCGAAGTGTCTTCTAGTGGCGTAATCTCTGAAGTGGTGGCGGTAATTGAAGCCAATCTCGACGATCTTGCTCCGGACCTTTTGGCTTTCGCCCAGGAGAAGCTCCTCGAAGAAGGCGCGTTAGATGTGTCGGTCAGCCCCATAACCATGAAGAAAGGTCGCAGCGGCCATCTTATATCCGTGATGGCGCAACCATCCGACCGCAGCCGTCTGGAAGAGATTCTTTTTCGAGAGACCTCTACCCTTGGACTGCGCAGTTATTTCGTCGAGCGCCAGGCCCTTCGTCGAGAATTTACTCTGGTGGAGCTTCCTGGTGATGGCAGGGTTAGTGTCAAACTGGGCTATGATCCCCAGGGCAAGATCGTCAACGTCAGCCCGGAATACAGGGACTGCGCCGAATATGCCCGTAAACACGACCTGCCTCTGAAAGAGGTATTCGAATTAGCCCTTTCAAGTTATAAACAGGGCAAGAAGAGAACAAGAGCTGGGCATGATTAATGGAAGTGAACGCTAACAAAAAGATTCCGGGCATACTCGAATTGAAGCGGTCGGTCACCACGCCCGTATCTCTGGCGGTATTTCTGGCGACAATCGCCCTGGCTTCAGAACCGGTCCATGCCCAGATTGCCCCTGCTCAGATCAACAAACTCATCCTCGCCTCTAAAATCGCGCCGCCGACCGCTTCGGTCAGCTCCTCCCGGTTGGAAGAGCAAGTTCTGGTCGAGATCAGGGGCTTGCCTTCTTTGAACCCCGCCCTTCTCAAAGAGAAAGGCTTCCTGGCCGGCAGAGCCGTCATGCATGCCGATCCTGGCTATGTACGCGGTGTGGTGACTCGATTCTACCAGCCGGATGGCACAGGATATGTCGATGTCCTCCTCACCGGCAAAGACCTGGTCTCGGTAGAAGCCGGTCTATCGAACAATGGCACGGTGGCAAGCGAGATGGTGCTTGTACCGGTCAGCTTCAACGAGTCTGCCGCAAGCCGTTTTAATAAATATCTCAATGCTGCCCTTGCCCTGACCGCTGATAACGAGCTCTATGCCGCCCGGGTGTTTTTTGAATGGGCGCTTTCTCAAGACCCTCAACAAGCCTACCGTAATCAGCGATTTGTCGATGGACTCTTTGCCCTGGGCAAAGCCTTCGATCTTCGCGGCGACCTGCATCAGGCGGATCTTGTCTATGGTCGACTGCTTCTGGCGATGTCTTCGGAAAAACCGGCAGAAAGAGCTTCGGTCTCTTTCGATATCCTCCGTCAGATTGCCAACTATTTCAAGAGTCAGAACGATTACGCAAGAGCCGAACAAGCCGCCACCTGCCTGGTGGAAGCC
The DNA here is from genome assembly GCA_016124935.1 of bacterium. Classification (GTDB taxonomy): domain Bacteria; phylum Cyanobacteriota; class Vampirovibrionia; order Obscuribacterales; family Obscuribacteraceae; genus RI-106. The sequence continues at coordinate 93,743 of WGMS01000012.1, forward strand.
CAGCGCGAGCGTGCCATCAATAGCCGTCCCGGCTTTGTCGGAGATATGCGCCTGCTTTCTTCCTGCTATCGCCAGCTGGGCAGAGTGGTCGATGCCAAAAAGACCCTGGAAGAAGCCTTGTTGCTCAGCCGCAATCTGGCCGGTGAGAATAATCCAGAGGTGGCGCTTATTCTAGAAGATCTGGGCGATTGCTACAGTCTGGGCGGCGACCATATACAGGCGCTGTCTCTTTACAAGCAGGCCAAAGAGAAATACGACACTGCCATGGCCGCTCGGCACAGTGCCATGCGCCCGGATTATGAAATCTATCAGAGCGCCATGAAACGACTGCAGAAGAAAATCGGCATGCTCAAAAATACCGGCTAGGCAGTAGTTATCTCTGAAGTTATTTCTGATAGGCGACTTCGAAGAGATGTTCCATGAAAGGCTGGAGCAGCTTTCTATACTGATCGTCTTTTCTTGTGTAGTCGATTATCTGTCTGGCGGTCTCAGCCCTGTCGCTTTGATCCTTGGCAGTCAGACCAGGATTTTTGTCCATATCTTGTAGCAGCGTTTTGAATTTGTCATCGCAATTGGCAAGGTCCAGAGCGGTGAAGACCGGCAACTTCCGGGGTGATTCCAGGGCCCGTACCAGGCAGTATTCTGCCGAATCACCCTTGGCCTCGGTATTCACCTGGACGGTAGATGAGTCGATTATGGTCACCTCGGGCAGGCTCATGCCTCCATGGCTATGACTGTTTCCTTTGAACAACTCCGGATAGCCGCCGCTCAGCTGGGCCCTGGACATAGCGGTTATATCCAGAGGGCTCTGGCGAAGATTGCCTAGGTCTCCCAGATCTCTATGCATATTCAGGTCCAGGTTCTGGCTGGTGCTACAGGAATCGTTCATTGTCTATCTCCAGAGAGCAGTTAGCGAGGGCAGTTTTCGTTGTTTAACGATAGCTTGCGGCACTGGAATTTGCCGTTTCAATTCAGATACGCAGTTATATGCAGCCCGGTCGATTTCTGGACAGGCTGCATATAAATTTCTGCCGCGTTTTTAGAGTTACTGGACCGAGACCGCCTCTTCTTCGTGCTGTGCCTCTTCCTCTTTTTCGAAGATCAGTCCCTCTTCGTCGGCATCGACATTGACTGTGTCACCGTCCTGGAACTCCCCTTCCAGCATGTAGCGGGATAACGGGTTCTCTATCTCTTTTTGAATCAGACGTTTGAGCGGTCGAGCGCCATAGACCGGGTCGTAGCCGGTGGTCGCCAGCCATTGCCGGGCGGCTTCGGTGGCTACCACTTCCATCTTGCGGTCGACCAGACGGCGGTTGAGATAGTTGAGCTGAATCTCGACGATGCTCTTGAGCTGTTCTTGGGTGAGGGCGTGGAAGACCACGGTCTCGTCGATTCGGTTGAGGAATTCCGGGCGGAACTGTTGTCTCAATGCATCCAGCACCTTGCTTTTCATCTCTTCGTAGCAAGAGTCCCCATCCACGGCCGATTTGAGCTGATATTCGAGGATGTGATGACTGCCCACGTTGGAGGTCATGATCAGTACGGTGTTCTTGAAGTCGACCCGGCGTCCTTTGGAGTCGGTCAGATGTCCTTCATCGAGCACCTGCAGAAGAGTGTTGAAGACATCGGTGTGGGCTTTTTCAATCTCGTCGAAAAGCACCACCGAATAAGCCCTTCTTCGCACCGCTTCGGTAAGCTGACCGCCTTCGTCAAAGCCGATATATCCGGGCGGCGCTCCGATTAACCGAGCCACCGTGTGTCTTTCTTGATATTCGGACATATCTATTCTGACCATGGCGTTCTCATCATCGAAGAGAAATTCTGCAAGTGCCTTGGCCAGCTCGGTTTTGCCCACACCGGTCGGTCCCAGAAAGAGAAACGAGCCTATCGGGCGATTTGGATCCTGCAATCCTGCCCTTGCCCGGCGAACCGCATTCGACACCACTTCGATGGCTTCTTCCTGGCCGATAACTCTTTGATGCAGATGTTCTTCCAGGCGCAGCAACTTTTGTACTTCGCCTTCCATCAGCTTTGTCACCGGAATGCCGGTCCACTTGCCCACGATCTCGGCGATATCCTCTTCGTCTATCTCTTCTTTTAGCAGGCGAGCAGCCCCTTTCTTGCCCGTGTGAGATTGCTCTTCTTCTTTCAATTTTGCCTCGAGCTCCCGCAGCTTGCCGAACTTCAACTCGGCAGCAGTTTGTAGATCGGTGGCGCGCTCGGCCTGTTCTATTTTTATCTTGGTCTCTTCAATCTCGGCTTTTATTTTCTGGATTGTGTTCACTCCGGCTTTTTCATTCTGCCACTGGGCTCTAAGAGCGTCGGCTTCTTCTTTTATATCGGCCAGATCCTTTTCCAGTTTTTCCAGTCTCTCTATAGAGGCTGTATCGGTCTCTTTTTTAAGCGCCTCCCTTTCGATTTCCAGCTGGATCTTGCGTCTTTCGAGTTCATCTAACTCGGTGGGCATCGAATCTATCTCTATCCGCATGCGAGCCGCCGCTTCGTCTATCAAGTCGATAGCCTTGTCGGGCAAAAATCGGTCGGATATGTAACGATGGGCCAGCACCGCCGCTGAAACCAGTGCCGAGTCTTTGATTCTGACACCATGGTGCACTTCGTATCTCTCTTTCAAACCACGCAGGATGGAGATACTCTCCTCCACCGTGGGCTCGTCCACCATTACCATTTGAAAACGTCTTTCAAGAGCGGGATCTTTCTCCAGATGTTTGCGATATTCATCGATGGTGGTGGCACCGATACAATGCAACTCGCCCCGGGCAAGCGGCGGTTTCAGAAGGTTGCCTGCGTCCATGGCGCTCTCGCCGGTGGCACCGGCACCGACAACGGTATGCAACTCGTCTATGAAAAGAAGGATATTGCCCTGGGAATCCACCACCTCTTTGAGGACCGCTTTCAGTCTCTCTTCGAACTCGCCACGGTATTTTGCACCGGCAATGAGCGATCCCATATCAAGTGCTATCAGCTTTTTGTCTTTCAGTCCTTCCGGCACATCGCCTTTGGTTATTCTCAGCGCCAGACCTTCGACGATGGCGGTCTTACCGACCCCGGGCTCACCGACCAGAACCGGGTTGTTCTTAGTTTTTCTGGAAAGCACTTGCATTACCCGGCGAATTTCATCGTCCCTTCCTATAACCGGGTCGAGTTTGCCTTTGGCGGCCGCTTCGGTCAGATCTTTGCCGTAGCGCTTCAGCGCCTGGTAGGTAGCTTCGGGATCCTGACTTGTTACTGTTTGATTACCACGGATTTCGGCGAGAATTTTGACGATTCTATCCCGGGTGACACCGTGCTGCTTCAATATGGTGCCGGCATGGTTCTTGCTTTGATCACAGAGAGCCATGAGCAGATGTTCAACACTGATATACATGTCTTTCATCTGTTCCGCTTCTTTGCTGGCCTCCTCCAGAAGCTTCATCAGTTTAGAAGAGACATGCAGCTCGTCCTTGCTCATGGTGACGTTGGAGCCTTTGGGCTGGCGGTCTAGATAAGTTTCCACTTCCTGCTTGACTCGATCCGGCTTGGCGTCGAGTTTCTCTAGAATGTTGGCTGTCAGCCCTTCTTCCTGCTCAAGCAAAGAGAGGAGCAGGTGCTCGGGGGTCACCTGAGAGTGTCCAAACTTAGGCAGGTAGTTCTTTGTGTTGGTTATCGCTTCCTGGGCTTTATTCGTGAAACGGTCTAAGTTCATGGGACCTCCAATAAACGTTGCAGGCAGTCTGTTTCCGGTTCGTAGCCTGTACTCCATTTCAAATTATGGGGGACCCAAAAGCGCCTATGCCATAAATCTACAATTTCTTTATAACTCTGGAATCAGTCACCGGTTTGCCGGTTCTCCACCTTAGCAAGCCTCCTTTTTAGATAGATTTTGTCTCCGCTTCTTGAATATACTAAAGTAGAGCCGTATAAATGATGCGGTGAGCCCCTGAAAAGAACTCGGTTTTAGATAGAGTCAAAAGATGCAGGAATTTGAGGAAGACTATTACGCTATCCTAGGCGTGGATGAAGATTCGACTCCCGAAGAGATTCGGAAGGCGTATATCATGCTGGCCAAAAAACTGCATCCGGATAAGCACCCCAACGATCCGGTGCGTCGGGATGCCGCCCAGCGCCAGTTCGCCCAGGTAACCAGAGCCCATGACGTGGTGAGCGATCCGGAGAGACGCCGGGAATACGATGCATTTCGTATGCTGAAACGCAAGAAGGAATTGGGCTTGAGCTCGGATAGCTCCCTGCCGGCTCAGAATCCGGAAGAACTGGGAGAAAGCCTGGACTCTATCGATATCCCCAAAGATCTCGATAAGACCATCAAGATGAGCGTGCGGGATTCCCAGGGCAACATCAACGTCAAGTGGGCTAATAAGCATCTGCAAAGAGCCGACGATCTGCTGAGGAAGAAGCGCTATCAAGAAGCCGAAACCGCCATGAAAGAGGCTATTCGGCTTGTGCCGGAGGAAGCCCGATATCACACCAAGCTCGCCGAGGTCTATTTTTCGAGGGGCTGGTTCACTCTTGCCACCACCGAGGTTCAGACCGCTCTGCGGCTTGACGGACGGGATGCCGAAGCGCGCAATCTGGAGACCAAAATCAAAGCTGCCGCAAGGGATCACGAAGAGGCCAAAGCCAACCAGAAATCTAAGAAGAGTTTCTTTCAACAGCTTAAGGATATCCTGACCAGAGAGCTTTAGGCCGGGAACCTTGCAAACAAGAGATTTATGACTGAGTCCAAGCGAAAAAATCCAGTTCTCTCCTCCAGCGGCAAGAAAAGGCACCTGTTTGCCTTTGGCTCTTCGCTTGCCTTATCACTTTCTCTTTTAATTGCTCCCTGGGGCATTGTGGCGGCTTCCGCCCTGGATAAGGCGGATCCTGCTGCCTCCACCCCTGGTGCAGTAGATAGCGATTCGGACAATGCATCCGATCAACCCTTCGACAATGTCGAGCTGCCCCAGTCCGAGACTCTAAATCTTCTCAATCAGGCAGAAAAGCTTCAAAGTCATGCCAATGCGCCTATTTTGAAGGGGCGGGTCATCTCCCCTTCCGGTGATCGACGCATTCCTATATTAAGTGGCTCCGTTCAGAACATACCTCCAAAAACCGAAATCGAGCTTGTTGTTCCACCGGGAGTCTTCTTAGATTCTGAATACAGCCAGAAAGGAGATGAGGTCTATCTTCGGGTCGGTAAGGATGTGCTGAGCAAAGATGGCTCTAAAGTTTTGCTGCCCGGCGAATGGTACATGCGTGGTCTGGTGACCCGGGCCCAGAAGCGCAAACGGGGAGGTCGCGACGGTATCATAGAAGTCGAGTTCGACAAGCTGGTCAGCCCCGACCACCAGTACGAGCTGGATATCAATGCCTCCTTTTCTACCAGGGAGAAGAAGCTCAAAACGGTGGCTAAAGTGGTGGCAATCGACAGCGGCTATGTCGCGGCAGGAACCGGCGCCGGTGCCCTTCTGGCCTGGCAATGGGGTGGTCCTGCCCTGGCTATATCCACTTATGGGATCTCTATCGGTGTGGGTGGCGCTATCGGTGCCACCATCGGAGCTATCGGCGCGGCGAAGCGCTTTGGTCATATCACCACCATGCGCGAAGGGCATGTTATTAAGCTCGAGACCGAAGAGGGGCTGGCGCTGCCGGAGTTCGATCCCCTCGCCCTTCCCTCGGCAGAAGAGAAACCGCAGCTTGCCGGTCTCGATATAAAGGTGGTCAACTTCAAGTTTCACAAAGTGCCCTGGAAAGACAAGGGCTCACGCTTTCTCGATCTCGACCTGGCGGTGGAGAACCGTTCTCAAAAGGTCTTTCATTTTTTCGATCTGGCCGTGGAGGACGATATCCACCAGAACTTCCGGCCTATGCCCTCTTCCGATATGGGCATGACCGGCAAGAAAATCGCTCCCGGCGGTACCGGGGCGGGCAAGATCCGCTTCCTGGTGGGTTCCCCAAAAAGAAAGTACACACTTCTCTTTTTCAGCAGACGCAATAATGATGAGCTTAGTAGCGTCTCCATAAATTAAAAATGGGATTCTTCCCACCAAGTACTAGCAATAAATCCTAAATAAAGCTAATATAAGGCATCTGGAAAGATGAACTCCAGTTTACGAAGACCGACAGTGCTGATTTGGCCGGCAGGCCATCAGATCTAGAAAGCCCTCACCGGGTGGGGATCCCAGGAAATATATCTTTCATATCCCCGGTCCGTAGTTTCTTCAATAAACTAACTAAAACTAATCAGAACTGCTGATGAGGGTAATTGGCAAAGGGGGTACTGAATGAAAGCCCATTTTACGCAGATGTGGCAATCAATTCACGGACAGTCCAGACACCGTCAGACTGAAAGTCAGCTCAGAAAGTTGCAGAACCAGAACGTTCAACTTGAGCGATCCTTGAAAGAAAAAGAGAGGGAGATCGATAGACTCCGTCACCAGCTCGCCAATTGCGAAGCAAGGCTGCAAGAGATGATGGGTACCGATGTGCTCACCGGCCTGCCCAACAGACATGTATTCAAAGAGCATCTCACCCATTCTCTTAAAAGGGCTCTACGCCTGGGGTATTCCCTGTCTTTGATGATCGTCGACATCGATCATCTCCGGGATATCAATCTCAAGTATGGTCATGAAGTGGGCGATCAAGTCCTGGTGGAAGTGGGCAAGATCCTCATGAAATCAGTGCGCGAAATCGACATGCCGGCCCGCTGGGGCGGAGAAGAGCTGGTCGCCGTTCTGCACGAGACCGATGCCGAAGGGGCAAAAGTGGTAGCCGAGCGTGTGCGTCGCAAAGTCTCCATGCTCGAGATCAAAGACCCCAAGAGTGGCAAGCCGATAAGAGTAACAGCCACCCTGGCCGTATCGAACTATCCTATGCACGGCAACGAGCCCCAGGACCTTCTAGAATGCGCTTCCGATGCGCTTCTAGTCGCCAAAGAAAAGGGCTGCAACAAAGTACTGGTGGCTCAGAAATAATATAAGTTCTTATGGCGCTAATGCGCTTCTAAAAGTTCGACTTCGAATCTGAGGGTCGAATTAGCCGGTATCGGTCCTACCCGCTTGTTTCCATAGCCCAGTTCCGGCGGAATCAAGAGCTCTCTTTTACCACCCACTTTCATGGTGGCAACCCCTTCGTCCCATCCTTTTATTACCTGACCGGCACCCAGAAGGAACTGAAAAGGCACTTTTCTGTCCACCGAGCTGTCGAATTTCTTGCCGTCGGGAAAGAGCCAGCCGGTGTAGTGTACTTTCACCGGTCTTCCTCTGGTGGCAGCTTTACCGGTTCCGACCTTAAGATCTTTGTATTGCAGTCCGCTGGGTGTGGCAAGCGTCCCTGGACCAAGCGCTTCGTTGTTCTTTTTGGTGGTGAACTTACCAGCCATGGCACCATTGGTGGAGCAACCCAGAACAAACAGGACCGCAGCCGTTGTTGCAATTATTCTCCGCATCTCATCTTCCTACTTTGAGCTATCAGTCGGCCATTATATAAAATGAGGCTAGAACTTGCACGAATCGAGATTTTCAAGAACATTTTTCAGAGTCTGGGATCGGATCATGTTAAATTGATTGTGCGTAAACTTGGAGAGTGATCCGGGGAAATCATATGATCCGTTTAATGGTCGTTGACGACCACCTGCCCACCAGAGAAAAAATCATCAAAGAGCTCACCTCCGGAGACCTTATAGATGTCATCGCCGAAGCCGGAACCAGCGATGAAGCCTGGCAGAGCGCTAAAGCCATCCTTCCTGATATCGTCCTTCTCGATCTCCATCTGCCCGGTTTTCTTACCACCGAGGCTTTGTTAGAGCGGCTCAATACCCTTACCAATGTAAAAGTGGTGCTTTTCGCCTCTAAGGCCAAAGCCGCCGATGTTCAAGACTGGCTCGATGCCGGCGCCCAGGCCTATGTCCTCAAAACCGATCAATCCGCCCTTATAAGAATGGCGATATTGATGGTCTCCCGGGGCTCCCAGGGGGTTATATCTCCTTCTCTGCCCCGTCATCTGACCAGGCTCACCCCGGATGAACGTATGATTCTCAGGCACCTGACCAAAAGAGGAAAGCTGCCCAAGGCCGCAGAGCGTATCGGTGTATCAGAAGAGACCCTGACCAATACAGCCAAACATCTGGCTGAAAAGCTGGAGCTAGAGTCGATAGAACACCTGATTAAATGGGCTAAAAAGCACGGCTTTTAACTAATTCTACTTAGTTGGGGTTAAACATGACCAACCCCAGCCACAGCGCGCCTGCGATGATCATGATGGTCTCAAGGGGTGTAAAGGCGGTTCTGAGAGCTCTGACCTCTCCCAGCTCTTTAGACTCCCAGTTCTCCCAGTACTGATTGATCCAGCCCTGGGCCACAGATACTGGTACGACGACCAGAAGATAAAGCAGATAAGCCATGCCATTCGCCCCCGCCAGTACCAGGCAAAATGGAACCGCCATGCCGAGCACGAAGCCTGCCTGGATAGAGTTTGTCTTTGCCCAACTGCTTTCCCCGCCTTTATCCGGAATGATGCCGGCGATATCTTTGAATAAGTTGGCGAAAAGAAAGAGCATCACCACAGGCCAGGCGAATTTGAGCACCAGGGCGACGGCCGGGGCTATTGGAGTGTATCCCAGCGGTACACAGAATAAGGGCACGAAGAATGTAAGAGTTTTCAACCAGGGGCGGCTTCTGGCATAGCTTTCAATCGGAAATTCAGCATTGTTGCCGGATTTATCGAGACCCTTCTCCTCCAGTGATAGAGCGTGGACCTTGAGAGTGCTCCAGGTCTTGTGGAACCAGTAGATAAGATAGAGACCGAAGCTGAAAAAGCCGAGCACAGCCACGTGCCATACCGGTTGACGGATAGAATCCGGCGTCTTACGGTTTATTTCTATTGCCGGTTTTGATTCCGGGGTTCTGGTCAGGGTCGATTGAGTCATATTTTTCGCTTCTATACTGCTTGATTACTCTGGGATTGTAATTCTCACATGTTTCAATGAATTCGATCCTTTAATGATCATAGTCTTCTTGGATCCGGTACTCTTTTTACAAGTATATGTACTGATCGCGTTGTCAATTGGAGTCGGCGAAAATATGGTTAATTCAGTGGTTGTAGTAGGAAGATCCGGACGGGATCCCGAGATGCGTTATTTCGAGTCGGGCAGAGTGAAAACCACTTTCAGCCTGGCGGTGAACAGACCGACCAAGGAAAAAGAAACCGACTGGTTCGATATCGAAATGTGGGGCAGACAGGCAGAAATAGCCGGTGAATATGTCCGCAAAGGAAGTTTGATCGGCATCGAAGGCAGATTGGATTTCAACAAGTGGACCGATGATCAGGGTCAAAAACAGGTTCGTCCCTATATCAACGCCACCAATATGAGACTGCTTGGCAGCAAGCGTGATTCCGGCGGAGATATGTCTTTCTAAGACAGAAAGATGAGCTCCAGTGCGGGATTAGCCCAGCTACAATCAATTGACTATTTAATAATCTTCATCTATTTCGCTTTCGTCATAGGTGTCGGTTATCGCTTGAAAAAGCACATGGTCACAGCCGGCGACTTTCTCCTTGCCGGTAAGCGCATCCCTACCTGGGCTTGTGGTATCGCTTTTATGGCAGCCAATCTTGGCGCTATAGAGATAATGGGCATGGCCGGTATGGCTTCCCAGTATGGAATGGTCACAGCCCATTTCTACTGGTTGGGAGCGATACCGGCCATGGTGTTTCTCTCTCTTTTGATGATGCCGATTTACTACGGCTCCGGGGTGCGCTCGGTGCCGGAGTATCTACAGAAGCGCTTCAACGAGCATACCAGGGCTTTTAACGCTATCTCTTTTGCGGTCATGACCATTCTCATGTCCGGTATCAATCTCTATGCCATGGCCAGGGTGCTGAATCTGCTTTTCTCCTGGGACATGAATTTCTCCATCTTTCTGGCGGCCATTGTCGTGATGGCTTATACCTGCTTGGGTGGACTGACCTCTTCTATCTATAACGAGGTTATTCAGTTCTTCCTTATCGTGGCAGGTATCCTGCCTATAACCTTTCTCGGGATTGCCCACTTCGGTATTGTCGATTTCACCAAACCGCCTTTTATAATCGCCGATCGCCTCACTATGGAGTTTTCAAATCCTCATATGGCGCATATGTGGATTCAGATGGGGGCTCCGACCAACGCCCTGGGGGTAGACTGGATAGGGCTCGCCGCCGGGCTCTTCTTTGTCCTTTCTTTCGGCTACTGGTGTACAGATTTTCTCGTCATTCAAAGAGCGATGGCGGCAAAGGACATGCGAGCCTCCCAAAGGGCACCTTTAATCGCCGCATTTCCAAAGATATTCTTTCCGCTTATAACCGTTCTTCCCGGACTTATTGCCGTGGCCGTCTTCTCCGGTGATAGATACGCCGGGGTCAACGTTCCTAACGATATGATGTTGCCGATGCTGATGGCTCTATGGTATCCCAGCGGTGTGCTCGGTCTGGGCCTGACTGCCTTGATGGCGAGCTTCATGTCGGGCATGGCTGCCAACGTCACCGCTTTCAACACTGTCTGGACCTATGATATCTATCAGAGCTACATAGCCGCCGGCCGCTCCGACCGTCACTATCTGTGGATGGGGCGTGCCGCCACCGTCTCCGGCATACTGCTGAGTGTGGGAGCCGCCTATCTGGTCATGAATTTCACCAGCATCATGGAATACATGCAGATGGTCTTCTCCTTTTTCAATGCGCCTCTCTTTGCCACTTTCTTCCTGGGCATGTTCTGGGCGAGAACCAGTCCGAAGGGGGCTTTCATCGGGCTGGTATGCGGCACAACGGCAGCGGTTCTACACTACTTCTTCTCTGAGGTGGTCAAAGTCTCGCCGGAGTTTTTGCCACCGTATTTAGCACCGCTTGCTCCCCTTGTAACCGCGCTCAAACCTTATCTCTCTTACCGTACTGTGATGGCGGGCAATTTCTGGCGTGCCGTTTTCGCTTTTCTGGCCTGTTTCTTTATTACTGTGCTTGTCTCTCTGGTGACGAAGCCGAAGCCGAAAGAGGCGCTTGCCGGGCTGACCTGGTCTACCCGGGTAAGATATGAAAAGGACGAGAACGAAAGATGGTTCTCGAACCCTTATGTAATCTCGATAGTCCTCTTTGTTTTGATAATCCTTCTAAATCTCTCTTTTGTCTGATTCTCTGCCCATGATCGATATTGCCAAACCGCTTTCTATTCTCTTTCTCCTTCTCGGGGCGCTTCTCTTTTTCTATGGGATGTTCTTCACCCAGTTCGTCGAATTTCCTATTCCAGGCGGCAAAGTGCCTCTGAAACTGAACCAGCCCGTGGGGCTATTTATGTTCCTTTTCGGGATGGTTGCCTGGTTCTTCTCCCGTTATGTCTATCTGAAAACCTTCGAAGACGGCTATAACCAGAGACGAGTCGAACTCGGTCTTGCCGATGATGAAGACGAGGACGAGGACGAAGACGAAGATGAAGATGAAGATGAAGATGAAGATGAAGATGAAGATGAGTCGAAATCAGCAAAGCACTCCGAAGAATCCAACTAGTTGTGGACTCAGTCTTTCAGCGAGCTTTCTAAAGAAGGGGATGTCAAGCGTCTCTTTCCGTAGATATTACGTGGATTAAGATTAGAAGTCAGGCTCTGTCCTTTACTTTTCTATATACAACATGCTTTTATATTAACGATCGTAACGGCTCTTATCTAATCGAGTGCCTGCTTCCCTTTTCGGTATCCGGTTCCATCCGCTCCCTCTGCTCCAACATCATGACTTTAAAAGGTCTCATTCTAGGAATATTCAGCGCATTTGCCTTCATCGGTCTCTACTTTTTAGCGGTGACCAGAATGTCTGCCGACAATGTTTTCCAGTTCGAAGAGATGCTGGGGCTTTTCTTCCTTACCCTTATTGCGGTGGGCGGATTCCTGATTATCTATGTCAAGTGCGCCGGCGAAGTTGCTTTCAATATCATGGAGAAAATTGCCGACTCTTATAACGCCGGGGGAAACACCAGAGCTGCCCGGCGATGGTACCAGCGCTGTATTCGTTTAGATGACCAGTTATTGAGCAACACGGCAAGCCGTGTAATGGTAATGGGCAAGCTTTCCAAGATCTACGATCATGACGGTCATCCAGAACTTGTGCATCAGCTCGAATTGCGCAAAGAAAGGGTATTGCGTTGCAGGCGCGTCAGGCACGGAAAGCGGACCGTTCTTAAAAACACCGTCGAGTCGAGCTGGCTCTATCGCTATATATTTGTGCTGCTCTTCGGCATCGCTGCCATCGTATACAGTATCAATAGCTCGGTTCAGACCGCGTCCATGATTTTTCTGGTAGGCATAGCTTTAAACGGTTACTGGCTGCACGGCTCTCGGGACGACGCCGTCTCTTGATTTTTGACCGCCTCGAGAAAGTGATTGCGTACATCCACCGCTTTGGGATGAATCGCTTTGCCTTTCTCCAGCAGATGGGCGATGACCAGATCCGAGGCTTTCAGTATAGCCCCGTCTAGATCGAGGTTCGAATTCATCTCCATCTCCATCTCCGGCGCTTTTTCGCCCCTGTCCCCTCTGGTAAGGGCGTTCCAGATAGGTCCGGTCAGGGCTTCCGGCCTGGATGCTTCTAAGATGTCCGCTAGATATACTACTTTTGAGATCCGGGTCATGGTGGTTGCACCCAGGGTGTGCTCGCTTATACCACTCAGCACATCATGGTTTGTGATTCCGAATTGTTCCTGCACCACATAAGATGCCACCGGACCATGCAGTATGTGACCGTTGCGCTCGTCCATGTCGCTCAATTCCATGCCGTAGGCGCGTGCCATGGTTATGAGCTCCGCCGCTTTGATCTCTTTGCACGAGTCATGCAGCCAGCAGGCTAGAAGCACCGGCAATTCATCCACGCGGCAAGCATTTGCCAGGCGCTTGCCCACGTCGGCGACGCCTTTTATGTGTTTGTAGCGCTTGGCGGAGACACGAGAGCGGACCCACTTTTTGATCTTGTCCAGCTCGAGATCGGCTGGAATGCCGTCGATTTGAGTAAGGCCGGCAAAGGAATCTGGTTTTGAGCTCTTGCTTTTGCTCACGTTTTCAACTTCTCTTTGAAATAGCCGTGCTTCAAAATCAGATCATTGACCGCGTGGGGCACCATATATAATATCGACTTGTTCTGGCTGAGGCGTTCGCGGATTTTTGAGCCGGAGATAGCAATCCCGGGGAAATCAATGATTTCGATTCTGACATCCGGAAATTCTTCTTTTAGTTTATCCGGCTCTTCTCCGATTCGAACCAGCGATCCATCCGTGTTCTCTATATATCTCAGCCTGGGGACCACTAGAATGCGACAGGATTTGAGGAGCTTGTCCACTTCGTACCAGTCTTTGAGTTGACTTAGATTGTCGCCACCGATAATCAGATTGATATTGGTCCCATCACCATATATGGAGCCCAGGGCGTTTATCGTGTCATAAGTGTAAGATGGTCCCTGGCGCTCGAGCTCGATGGATGACGCCTCGAAGCAGGGATTGTCCGCCACTGCCGCCTTGACCAGTTCGTGCCGGGCGCGACCGTCCAGCAGTTCGTCTTCACGGTGGGGCGGGGAAGGGCTGGTCACGAAGATGACCTTATCCAGCTTCAATTGATCCCTTGCACATTCGGCAATAAGAAGATGCCCCAGGTGAACTGGGTTGAAAGTTCCACAAAATACGCCGATTTCCAATTGCGTTGCTTCCTCTGTTTCTTTGATTTTAGCTGGTGCCGGCTTCCATAACTTTTGGAAGCTTCTCATTTTATTTCGCTCCCCGGAAATAAATTCGAGGCAGCCGGACGCGCAACCGGCAGGCCAGCTCGTAGGTGATGGTGTCCAGTTTTTGAGCCCAGCCGGCTAGAGCAAGCGGTGATTCGGCGGATCTTTCGTCAGTGCCTATCAAGGTTATGACGTCGCCTTCCCGGGCTTCCGGTAGATCGGTTATGTCGAAGAGCATTTGATCCATCGATATAATTCCGGCCTGGGGAATTTTTTTGCCCATCAGAAAGCCATATATATTGTTGGAGAGTTTGCGCGAGACACCGTCGGCATAGCCTATGGGAATCGAGGCCAGGCGAGAGTCTCTGCTTGCGGTCCAGGTCCAGTTATAGCCCGCGCTTTCGCCTTCCGGGACTTCGACTATGCTCATTATCCTGCCCCGGACGGATAAAGCCGGATGCAGGTCAAGCGACGCCCCCCGGGGCCTCAGTCCGTAGAGAAAAATGCCGATTCGGACCAGATCGTGGTGGGTGTAAGAGAATTTTTCTGCTGCTTCGGAGGAGGCTATATGGCAGGGCAGGTGGATACTTTTTTCTTTTAAGACTTTTATCGCATCCATGAATCGTTTATGTTGGAAGTCAACAGCCTCTTCGTCGGAAGCCTTCGCCAGATGGGAGAAAACACTGACAGGTTCTAAGTTCGGCGAGTCCATTGCCCGCTCCAGGGCTTCGCAAAAGCGCTCTGGTGCCAGTCCCAGGCGATGCATCCCGGTGTCCACTTTGAGATGAATACGAGCCCGGCGAGCACTTTTCCGGGCGTGTTTCTCCACCGCGTCGAGTTGTTCTATGCTGGTCACGGTCAGATCGAGATTGTGATCCAGGGCATCGTCCACCGCCCAGAACGGAGCCGGACCTAGAATTAAGATGGGAGTGTTTTGACCCCCGTCTCTCAGATCGATGCCTTCATCCACCGAAGCGACAGCAAGCCAGGAAGCGCCCTTGGCGACCAGGATTTCAGAGACTCTTCTTGCCCCGTGACCATAGGCGTCACTCTTTACCACCGCCATGATTCCGCTTCGCGGGATTTCGCCGAGCCAGGACTTGATTATGCCGATGTTTTTCTCGATAGCATCGAGGTCTATTTCTACCCAGGCGTCTCTCAAAAGGGATGATTGAGATTGTTGTCTTGATGAAACCATTACTATTTTTTTGTTATAAACCGTGATGCTGTGGGGTTTAAAAGGGAAACTTTATGCTAGCATTGCACTCAGTTCGGTTTCTCCCCGGTCTTCTGACCTTACGAGATCGATTTCGATAATTCGAAAAACCTTTATTGAAATCATATCCGACTGAGGAAACACATTGGAATCCCGGTATCACTTTCGTTTTGCAATCTATAAAAGGGGTGTATGAGCCTTGAATAAAGCTGAATTGGTCGATATCGTCGCAGCCGATGCAGGAACCACCAAAAAGGATGCCGAGCAGATCATCAACAAGATGATGGAGACAATTATCAAAACCGTTTCCGGTGGAGATAAAGTCACACTGGTTGGATTTGGTACCTTTGAGGCTAGAAATAGAAAAGCCAGATTGGGTAGAAATCCTAAGACTAATGAACCGCTGAACATTCCGGCCAAGCGTGTTGCCGGATTCAAAGTGGGCAAGGAATTCAGCGAAGCAGTTAACAAGCGTAAGTAACTGCAAGCGCGAGGGGGTCCGTTGGAGCTACCTAAGGTAGCAGTGATAGGGTGCGGTAACTGGGGCAAGAACCTGGTTCGTAACTTTGCGAATCAAGGCGCTCTCGCTGTAGTTTGCGATGCCGACACCGAAAAATTAGATCGTTTGTCGAAAGAATACTCCGGCATTCGGGTGACCGATAGCTTTGAGAGTGTTCTTTCGGACAAACTGGTCTCAGCCGTGGTGGTCGCCACTCCCAGTGATACCCACTTCGAGCTCGCCAAGAAGTCACTGCTGCGCGGCAAGCATGTTTATGTCGAGAAGCCTCTGGCTCGCGACGTCAAGCATGCGGAGGAACTGGACGCGCTCGCCACCGAGCGCAATCTCATCCTCATGGTGGGGCATCTTCTGCTCTACCATCCTGCGGTGAATTGCCTGAAAGATCTCATCTCCCAGGGTGAACTGGGGGATGTTCTTTTCGTTCGCTCCGACCGGATGAACTTCAACATGTCCCGGGCTCACTGGAGTGTGCTCTGGGATCTGGCTCCCCATGATCTTTCCATGATGAGCTATCTGCTCGACTGCGACGCCCCCGAAGTGACCAGGGTGGGCGGCTGGGATACCCAGCAGGACTCTCTGGTGGATGTCGCCTATTTAGACGTGGCTTTTCCCCACGGGGACAAAGTGACACCGGGCCAGGTTCGCAACAGCTGGATCGATCCCCAGAAGATAGTAAGACTTACTGTAAACGGCACTCTCAAAACCGCTGTGCTCAATGACACCCAGGCAAGCGACAAGCTCCAGCTTCATTCTCTGACACCATCGGGACGAATGGTGGTCGAATATCCTTATTATCCCGATGTGGAGCCGCTTCATCTGGAATGCGAGCATTTTCTGCAATGCGTGGTGACCGGAGAAAGACCGCGTACCGACGCTAACAATGCCTATCATGTCGTCCGGGTTCTTTCGGATGTTGAAAAGAGACTTTCGGCCAGGCCCAGGGTGAATGCCGGACAGGTTCTCTCCAAATAAATTTTAGAAGCGCTCTTAAATTTACTTTTGGTCACGTATTTTCTTTTTCGCTTCAAACCAGGTTGGAAAGAGAATATAATTGGTCTTTGCTGATTTACTGATTGAGCGATTTTTTGCGGGAGTAATTCAGTGGTAGAATGCCTCCTTGCCAAGGAGGATGTCGCGAGTTCGAATCTCGTCTCCCGCTCCATTTTATATACGACCAGCCAGACTCTGGCTGGTCGTTTTTTTCTGTGTCGGATAACTGTGACTAAATAACGGATAACTGAGATGGGCTTCCGCTTACCTCATAATGGAGGGACAGGTAGTGATTGAGCTAGCTGGAACGGGTAAAGCTTAAATAAGGCAAGTTGTCCACAGAAGTTACCGAGGCCTCTTATGAGCGAAGAAAGCAAAGAGTTAGAGGGTTCCGAAATTAAGGCCGATCACGTCGATGAAGCCGAGGAGCCGAAGGCGGAAGAAAGCAAGGAGACCACCGAGAATAAAGGTGGAGCCTCCGATGGCGTCTTCAAGCGGCGCACTCTTTTTCAGGCTTCCATGGAATCCTTCAAGTATGTAAACAGCATCTCCCAGGACGAGGCGGTTAAGGTACGGGACTCGGACCGAGCTACAAGTATCGCTCTTCTAATCACCTCGATAGGCACAGTCGCGGCCATGCTCATAGAGCAGGCTGCCGCTCACCGAATGCCATTGCTAATCGCCTGCGACGCCCTCATCGGTGTTTCCATTCTTATATATCTGGCAAACCGCTTCGGCATCCTTACAACATTCAATCCTCGTCAGGCGCTTCTTTCCTGGCAATTGATGATGGGGGCGGCTTTTTTCGGCATATTTCTGACCATCAATCTTGCTCTTGTTCTGGGCATGTTCGTCGTGGCAACCACTCCGGTGGATCCGACCGGCTTTTGAGCGCCCAATTTCGATAATGTTCCATAGAAGGTAAAGACATTAGGCTAAAGCCGAAAATGCACCGGTGGTCGTGATAAAATCCGGTTCTGTCAGTGCGCGGGCTTATATACGGCTCACTGCTTGAATTCATGTTGTTTATGGGGCTTGAGTAGAAGATGAAGGTTACCCTTGACCGGGAAGGTAAAAACGTTGTTCGTGTAGGACTGGAAGTCGAAGCAGACAGGGCCACGAGAGCCTATGAAAAAACCTGCAGAGATTTGAGCAACCATGTTGAGATACCTGGTTTTCGTAGGGGCAAGGCGCCTCGTAACATCATCGAGAAGAGATTCGGAAGGGACGCCATCAAACAGGAAGCCCTGGAGCGGCTGTTGCCCGAGCTGCTTCAACAGGTGATCACCGACAAGAAGCTTGATATCATCACCCGTCCCGAAATTATCGAGTGCAAGTTCGAGCTGGGAGAGCCCCTTACCCTGGCTGCCAAGTTCGAGATTCGCCCCGAAGTGAAGCTCGGTACATATAAAGGTGTAGAGACCGATGTTCCGGAAGCGGTTATTCCGGAAGACGCTCTGAACAAAGCTCTTGAAGGCATCGCCGAACAGCACGCCGCTGTCAACAAAATCGACCCCCGCAAGATCAAGATGGGAGACCACGTGCTTCTCGATTTCGAATGTTATGTCGAAGAGAAGTTGATTGAAGGCGGTAAGGCAGAGAACCTGCCCCTGGAGATAAAAGAAGGTGCCTTCGTCGAAGGCTTCTGCGAGCAGCTTGTCGGCAAGGAGCCGGGCAACGAGTTCGAAGTGGAAGTGACCTTCCCCGAGGAATACCGCAATCCGGAATTGGCAGGCAAGCCGGCTAAGTTCAAAGTCAATCTCAAAGAGCTCCGTGAAAAAGTGGTGCCCCCTGTCGATGACGAACTGGCTAAAAAGGTCAATCATGAATCCCTTGATGAGTTGAAGAAAACCATCGAAGCCAAGATGGACGAAGAGATCAAGTACGAGAACGAAGCCCGGGCTCAGAAAGCCGTGGTAGATGCGGTGGTCGAGAATTCGGACATCGATATTCCCGACACCATGATCAACCGTGAATACGAGCTTTTGATGGAACAGATCAAGATGCAGATCCAGCAAATGGGTCAGGACTGGGAAGAGTTCCAGAAGATGGAAGATTTCGAGTCTTTGAGAAATTCCAAGCGGGAAGAAGCCTCCCAGCGCGTTCTCCACAGCCTGGTGCTCGGTGCCGTGGTCAGAGCCGAAGACATGAATGTCACCGAAGAAGAGGTGACTCCTTATCTGAACGAATACGCAATGCGCAACAACATTCCGCCGGATAGATATGCCGAGATCTTCCAGGATGAGTATGTTCTGCGGCAGATTAACGAAGAGGTCCTTACCGGAAAGGTAGTTGACTTCCTGGTGAGCAACGCCAAGATCAACTATGTACCTGATACCGAAAGCAGTGACAAAAAAGAATCTAAGAAGTCATCTGCCAAGAGCGCAAAGAAAGAAGAGAAGGCGGAGAAAACTGACAAGGCTGACAAAGAAGACAAAGATGAAAAGCCTAAGAAAGACGCCAAGAAGAAAGAAAAAGCTGCAAAAGCAAAAGAGTAATTCTTACAAAGGTTGGCTAAGTTAGGATAAAATTAGTCATCCTTTAATTGGAAGAAGCAGGAGATAAACAAATGTCGAATAAGGAAGGCAGAATGGAAGAGTACAGAAATGTATTGGATATACACAGCATGAGCTCCCTGGTGAGCCCTGTCTCGGCCTATCCTCCCACCGTTATCGAAACAACCTCTCGTGGCGAGCGCGCTTTCGATATCTTTTCCCGGTTGCTGAGAGAGAGAATCGTTTTCCTCGGTACTCCCATCGATGACAACATCGCCAACATGATCGTCGCCCAGCTCCTTTTGTTGGAAGGCGAAGATCCGGAAAAAGACATTCGTCTCTATATCAACTCTCCTGGTGGTTCGGTTACCGCCGGTCTGGCTATCTATGACACCATCCAGCATATCCGCTCCGATGTTGTCACCATCTGTCTCGGTCAGGCTGCCAGTATGGGTGCTTTTCTTCTCGCTGCCGGTGCCAAAGGCAAGCGTATGGCTCTGCCCCATTCCAGAATCCTGATTCACCAGCCTCTAGGTGGTGCCCAGGGTCAGGCAACCGACATCGAGATCCAGGCTAAAGAGATCCTGAGAATCAAGAGACAGCTCAATGAGCTTCTTTCCGAGCACACCGGCCAGTCGGTCAAGAATATCGAGAAAGATACGGATCGTGACAACATCATGACCGCCGTTCAAGCCAAAGAATACGGTCTTGTCGACCAGGTGATCGAACGGCTCGAAGACGCCCCGAGTCTGTCTGCCGTCTAAATTAGGGACCCCAGGGTCAGAGTTAGGAAATTAGATAGATTAATGCGTGCCAATCTGTCAATATTAGGATAGGATAATAGTCGAGGGTAGGGGTCGAGTTTTATCTTGAAAACCTGTACAATCGATTTTGAATCCTCGGGATCAATCAAATAAATAAGCTAGATAGGGTTACCATATGTCTCCCAATAAGTCGGACAATCGTTTGAAGTGCTCTTTTTGCGGAAAAAGTCAGGACCAGGTCAAGAAGCTGATAGCCGGACCCGGCGTCTATATTTGCGATGAATGCGTGGAGCTCTGCAACGAGATTCTTGATGAAGAGCTGTTCGAGGGCGGTCCCGCCCAGAGCGCTCCTCCCACCGAGAGCCCTGAGCCGCAGCCCATGGAGATTCCAAAGCCCCATCAGATAAAGGCTCACCTAGATGACCATATTGTCGGTCAGGAGACAGCCAAGAAGATCCTGTCCGTCGCTGTCTACAATCACTACAAACGAATCACCCATAACGCCGAAGAGGGTGAAGGGAAAGTAGAGATTCAAAAGGCGAATATCCTCACCATCGGTCCTACCGGTTGCGGTAAGACTCTCCTGGCTCAGACTCTGGCTAAGTTCCTGGATGTACCCTTCGCCGTGGCCGATGCCACCACCCTGACCGAAGCCGGTTATGTCGGTGAAGACGTAGAGAACATCCTGCTTCGGCTCTATCAAGCCGCCGATTACGATATTAAAAGAGCCGAGCGCGGCATTATTTATATCGATGAAATAGACAAGATCTCCCGCAAGTCCGAGAACACAAGCATTACCCGCGATGTGAGCGGTGAGGGGGTTCAGCAGGCTCTTCTCAAGATGATTGAGGGCACAGTGGCCAACGTTCCTCCCCAGGGAGGCCGCAAGCACCCCCATCAAGAGTTCATTCAGATAAACACCGCTAACATTCTCTTTGTCTGCGGCGGTGCCTTTGTCGGTCTCGACAAGATTGTAGAAGCGCGTACTTCCAACAATCGCAGCATCGGCTTCGGTGCCGACAAGCCGCTTACCTCCTGGGAGCGTGAGCTCAAGACCAGCAAGATTCTGATGGAGACCTCTCCTGACGACCTGATTAAATTTGGTCTGATTCCTGAATTCGTCGGTCGTATCCCTGTGATCGCCGTGCTCGAAGCCCTCGATACCGAAGCTCTGATCAAGATTCTGGTCGAGCCCAAGAACTCTCTGGTCAAACAGTACAAACAACTTTTGAAACTGGACAACGTCGACCTCTCCTTCGAGGATGAAGCAATTAAAGCGATCGCCGAAGAAGCGCTCAAGCGCAAAACCGGCGCCCGGGCATTGCGTTCTATCGTCGAAGAGATGATGCTCGACATCATGTACGAAGTGCCGTCGCGGGACGACATCAAGGTTTGCCGGATCACCAAAGATCTGGTCGACAAGCGTTCTACCGCCGAGCTTCTAGACATAAGAAAGCATAAGAGCAAAGGTGAAAAAGAGAAGGCCTCTTAAGTCGCCACCTAACTGATGACTCTGGAAAAAACACCAACCAATACCGTGGCGGACTTGAGTACGACCATCTTTCCTCTCATTCCCATGCGGGATGTGGTCGTCTTCCCTCAGATGGTGACACCTCTATTCGTCCACCGGGCCAAGTCCATAGCCGCTCTGGAGCAGGCGCTGCTTCGAGACGATCGGCTGGTGGTTCTGGTCGCTCAGAAAGATCCGGAAACCGAAGACCCCGTCGAAGAGGACCTCTATCGCATCGGCACCCTGGCCGAAGTGATGCAGATGCTCAAACTCCCTGACGGCACGGTGAAAGTGCTGGTGGAGGGCTCCTGCCGCATCTCTCTGACTGAATTCGGAGAGAACGGAGAAAACTTCACCGCCATGGTGACCGACTATCCCGAAGAAGAAAGAGACGATGCCGAGACCAAGACTCTTATAAGGGTTTCGGTGGAAAAGTTCGAGCAGTATGTAAAATCCACTAAAAAGATAAATCCTGAAAGCCTGCTTGCGGTCTCCGGCATCAATCAGCCGGGTCGGCTTGCCGATATCATCGCTACTTATCTGGGGCTGGAGCTGGACGAAAGACAGAACTGCCTCGAGATAACCGATAGCTTCGAGAGGCTAGAATTTGTCAGCCGACTGCTTTCCAGGGAGCTTGAACTGGCTAACCTGGAACAGCAGATTCACGACAAAGTGCGCTTCAATCTGGAGAAGACCCAGAGAGAATATTATCTGCGCGAGAAGATGCGGATTATTCAAGATGAGCTCAATCAGGATGGTGAAGCCGGCGGTGAAATCGCCGAGTACAAGGCCAAGATCAAGAAGTGCAAAATAAAAGGTGTCGCTCTTGAAAAAGCTAATAAAGAGCTGCAACGTCTGGAGAAGATGATGCCCCAGAGTGCCGAGGCATCGGTGATACGCTCCTATCTAGATACCCTTGTCTCTCTACCCTGGGCGAAGCGCAGCAAAGAGAAGATCGATGTGGAAGAGGCTCGCGCTATTCTGGAAGAGGATCATTATGGGCTCGAGAAGGTAAAAGAGCGCATCATAGAATATCTGGCGGTGCGGAAGCTCTCCAGCCAGCAGCAGGGCACCATATTGTGTTTAGTAGGCCCGCCCGGTGTCGGTAAGACCAGTCTTGCCAAGTCAATTGCCCGGGCCATGCACCGCAAGTTTGCCAGGATAAGCCTTGGCGGGGTCAATGACGAAAGCGAGATTCGCGGTCACCGCCGCACTTATATCGGTGCCATGCCCGGCCGGATCATCCAGGCAATAAAGCAAGCCGGTACTAAGAACCCGGTTATTTTGCTGGACGAAATCGAAAAGATGACCCGCAGTTATATGGGCGATCCGACGGCGGCCATGCTGGAAGTGCTCGATCCGGATCAAAACCAGAACTTCTCCGATCATTATTTAGATGCACCGTTCAGCCTGAGCGAAGTGGTCTTTATCGGTACCGCAAACGCTCTCGATTATGTGCCAAGACCGCTTGCCGACCGGCTCGAGGTCATTCAAATATCGAGTTACACAGAAGAAGAGAAAGTCAAAATCGCCGAACTGCATGTTATTCCAAAGACCCTGGAGAAGCATGGTCTGAAAGAAAAACAGCTTCGCTTTCAGCCTGCCGCCATCGCCAGAATTATTCGAGAATACACCAGAGAAGCCGGTGTTCGTAATCTAGAACGGGCGGTGGCTTCTATATGTCGCAAGGTGGCCACCAAGGTCGTAACCGGCGAGATCAAGTCGGAGAAGATAACACCACTTCTGGTGCCTGTCTATCTTGGACCACCCAAAATAATTAGAGAAGGCGAGAAGAAAACCGCTCAGATCGGGCTGGTGACAGGCCTCGCCTGGACCGAGACCGGCGGCGAAACTTTGCAGGTCGAGGTCAACACCATGCCCGGCAAAGGCAATTTGCAGTTGACCGGACAACTGGGCGATGTGATGAAAGAGTCGGCTCAAGCGGCTTTCAGTTATATTCGCTCCCATGCAAAAACTTTCGATATTGATCCGGGCTTCGAAGAAAAGCTAGATATTCATATCCATATCCCGGAGGGTGCCATTCCAAAAGACGGTCCCTCTGCCGGTGTGGCGCTTTCGACCGCGCTTATCTCCGCCTTTTGCAAGAAGCCGGTGCTGCCCGATGTGGCCATGACCGGCGAGATTACTCTGCGGGGGCGGATTCTCGCCATCGGCGGTTTGAAAGAGAAGGTCCTCGCCGCTCTTAGAGCCGGCATAAAGACCGTTATCTTTCCGATTAGCAATGAAAAGGATCTGGAGAATATTCCGGATTATGTCAAAGACAAGCTTGAGTTAGTACCGGTTTCTCATCTAGATGAAGTTTATCCGCTGGTTTTCGGTGAGCTTGGAAATTTCAAGAAGACATCGACGGCGGCCAGGTCAGTCAAGAGCAAAGCAAAGACTGCTTCTACTGCTTCTACTGCTTCTAAGCCAAGAACGAAGTCCAAAACAAAAGCTAAGACCAACACTAAATCGCCCACAAAAAGCCGTAGATAGAGAGTCTTTTAAAAGCTCTTGCAAAGATGCTTTCCGACACTTATTGTCAAGTGCTGAAAGCAGCGTAAATACTAAAGTTTAGCTGGATTTTCGGCAACTGTTGATATGATCTCCAGCAACAGGAGATCTGTTCTCTGTCTCGGGCAGTGGAGCGGTTTTCTGCCTTTTTCGGAACAGTCCGAATAGAAAATCCTCGAAGATAGAAAGGGGGTCGAGTATGGTTACCACAAAATCCAAGAATAAAGAGTTCATTGACCGGGACAAAAACTGTGTCAACCAGGTGCTCTCTAGACTGGCGCCGATTGTCGCCGAAAGAGGTGAAGGCTCTTATCTCTATGATGTGGATGGTAATAAATATCTCGACATGACCACCGGTATCGGTGTTACAAACGTCGGCCACTGTCACCCCCGGGTGGTGGAAGCCATCAGAGAACAGGCTGGCCAGCTGATTCACACTTCGGTAACCACTTACCATCGCAAATATATAGAGACCGCCGAGAAAATCAAATCGCTCTCCCCAGGCAGACTGGACAGCGTCTTTCTTGCCAATAGCGGTGCCGAATGTGTCGAGGGTGCGGTCAAGTTAGCCAAGTATGTCACCAACAGACCGGGCATGATCAACTTCCTGGGCTCTTTCCACGGAAGAACCCATATGTGCATGGCGCTCACCACCTCGAAACTTTATTACAAAGACATGATGGAGCCTCTTCCTCCGGCAATCTATACCGCTCCTTTCCCCTATGTCTTCCGCTCCAATACCCCGGACAATCCGGAAGCCGTAGTAGACGAGACCTTTAGACAAATAGACGTTCTCTTCAACCAGTTCATCAGCCCCAAACAGGTAGCTGCTTTTGTGGTCGAGCCGATTCTGGGTGAAGGCGGTTATGTAGTGCCGCCGGACAGCTTCCTGCCCCGCCTGCGCAAGCTTGCCGATCAGCACGGTATCATGCTGATTATCGACGAAGTGCAAAGTGGATTCGGTAGAACCGGCAAGATGTGGGCCATCGATCATATCGGTGTCGAGCCCGACATCCTGACCATGGCCAAAGGCATCGCCGCCGGTATGCCCCTTGCGGCGTTCGTATCGCGCAAAGAGCTGACCGACACCTGGCCGGCTGGAAGACATGGCACCACTTTTGGTGGTAACCCGGTCGCCTGTGCCGCCGCCCTCGCCAGCATGCAGGTGATTGAAGAAGAGAAGCTCGCCGAGCGCGCCGAGAAAGTGGGCAAGGAGATGATCACCCGTCTCAAGAAGGTGGCCGAAGATAGACCGCATATCGGTGAAGTCCGCGGCCGTGGTCTTATGATCGGTATCGAGTTCTGCGACAAAGACGGCAAGCCCAGCAAAGAATGGGTGGATAAAGTCGTCAAAGGTTGCCTCGAGCACAATATGCTGGTTCTATCCTGTGGTCAGGCTGGACAGGTTGTCCGTCTGATTCCGCCGCTGACCATATCTGATTCGGAAGCCGAAAAAGCCCTGGAGATCCTCGAGATCGTAACCAGAGCCTAATTGAAGTTGCCTCATTCACACCAAAGTCAGGAGATGATTCGATGACTAAAACACTAGAGAAAACCAAAACCTGCCTCAACCTGATCGGGGGAGAGTGGGTCAAATCTAATACCGGAAAGACCTTCACCTCTTACAGTCCCGCCAACCAGGAAGAAGTGATTGGCAGCTTCGCCGACTCTGACGAGACCGATGTCAAAAAGGCAGTCGATGCTGCCGCCAAGGCTTTCGAAACCTGGCGAAAAGTACCCGCTCCTGAAAGAGCCGAAATCATCTTGAGAGCCGGTTTGCTCCTCGAAGAACACAAAGAGAGTCTTGCCAAAGACATGACCCGCGAGATGGGCAAAGTGCTCAACGAAGCTCGCGGCGACGTTCAAGAAGCTATAGACATGGCTAAGTATGCCGCCGGAGAAGGTCGCAGAATGTTCGGTATGACCGTACCTGCCGAGATGCGCAATAAATTCGCCATGGCGGTGAGAGCGCCCCTGGGTGTGGTCGGGATCATCACCCCCTGGAACTTCCCTGTCGCCATCCCGAGTTGGAAAATCCTTCCTGCTCTGGTTGCCGGCAACACCGTTGTTTTTAAACCCGCCACCGACACGCCATATTGCGCTTATCGCTTTGTTGAGATTCTGCAAGAAGCAGGACTTCCTCCGGGCGTGATCAACTTTGTCACCGGATCCGGTTCCAGAGTCGGTAACCCTATAATCGAAGACCCCCGTGTCAGGCTCATCTCCATCACCGGCTCCTCTTTCACCGGTCGCAAAGTAGCCGGTCGTTGCGGTGAGCTCATGAAGAAGATCTCCTGCGAACTGGGCGGCAAGAACGCTATCTGTGTAATGGACGACGCCAAGCTGGAGCTGGCTGTGGATGGCGCACTCTGGGGCGCTTTCGGCACCACCGGTCAGCGCTGCACCGCTACAAGCAGGGTCATCCTTCATAAAGACATCTATGAGAAGTTTGTCGACATGTTCGTCAAGCGCGCTAAAGATCTGAAAGTAGGCGATGGTCTCGACCCATCTGTCGATGTCGGTCCGGTCGTCAACAAAGACCAGCTCAAGAGCATCAACGAGTATGTAAAAATCGGTCAGGATGAAGGCGCCAAGCTTCTTTTGGGCGGCAAAATCCTGGACAAAGGCGACCACGCCAAAGGTTGCTTCCACGAGCCCACCATATTCGGTGACGTGAAGCCCAACATGCGCATCGCCCAGGAAGAGATCTTCGGACCGGTGGTCGCCCTCATCAAAGTAGACTCTTTTGAAGAGGCCATCGAAGTGGCTAACGGAACCGAATTCGGTCTTTCTCTATCTATGTACACCCAGGACGTCAACCGGGCATTCAACGCCATCAATGACCTCGAATCCGGTATCGTCTACGTGAACGCTCCTACCATCGGCGCTGAGATTCAGCTTCCTTTCGGCGGAGTGAAGCAGACCGGCAACGGTCACCGCGAAGCCGGTACCACCGCCATCGACCAGTTCACCGAGTGGAAGTCTATCTACGTAGACTACTCCGGTGTTCTGCAGAGAGCCCAGATAGATAACCACGGAGACAAGAAATAGATACTCCTTTTAACGGACGGGAGCCCCACTCATGGGGCTCCCGCTATAGTTTTCCCTCAGTTCGTTTTTTCAACACATTTTTATCAGGAATTGGAGATTAGGAAGATGAATTTCGATTTCACCCCGGAGCAACTGGCTATTCGTAAGCACATGCGTGAATTTGCGGAAAGAGAGATTGTTCCCAAGGCTCAAATGAATGACCGCAACTGCAAGTTCGACTGGGATATCGCCAAGAAGATCTTCAAAGAAGGCTTCCTGGGCTGTCCCGTTCCGGAAAAATACGGCGGTCTTGGCCTCGACTATGTCGCCTACGGTCTGATGACCGAAGAGGTCAACAGAGTCTGTTCCTCGACCAGAACTCTCTTCTCGGTGCAGACCTCTCTGGTGGCTCTCACCATCCTCAAATGGGGAACCGAGGAGCAGAAGATGGAACTGCTTCCCAAGCTCTGCAACGGTGAGTTCATCGGCTGCTACGGTCTCACCGAGCCCGAAGCCGGCAGTGACGCCGCCAATCAGCAGACCAAAGCTGTAAAAGACGGTGATGATTACCTTCTCTCCGGTCAGAAGACCTGGATCTCCTGTGGCTCCATCGCAACCCATGCCCTGGTATTCGCCACAGTCGACCCCAGCCTCGGCCACAAAGGCATCACTTGCTTCATCGTCGACACCAAATCGAAAGGCTTTACCGCCCAGGAGATCAAAGGCAAACTCGGTTTGAGAGCCTCTGACACCTCCAGCCTCTTCCTCGACGAAGTAAGAGTGCCCAAAGAGAACATTCTCGGTAATGTCGGCGATGGCTTCAAAGTAGCCATGTCCGCCCTCGATAACGGAAGATTCTCGGTGGCTGCCGGTGCTGTCGGTCTTGTCCAGGGCTGTATCGACGCCTGTACGAAATACGCCATGGAGAGAATCACCTTCGGCAAGCCCATCGGTGAACACCAGCAGGTGCAAGCCATGATCGCCGACATGGTGGCAGATTGCGAAGCCGGTAGATTGCTTTATCTGAGAGCCGCCCATCTGAAGAACCAGGACGTTAGGAACACCCTCGAGACTTCTATCGCCAAGCTCTTCTGTGGTGAAGCCGCCAACAAAGCCGGTCACAATGCCGTGCAAATCTTCGGTGGCTACGGCTTCTCCGATGAATATCCTGTCGAGAGATTCTTCCGTGACGCCAAGGTTCTGAACATCTACGAAGGAACCAGAGAAATCCAGAAGATGATCATCGCCCAGGACGCCCTCGGTATCCGCTATGCCAACGGCAAGCAGACCGGCAGACCGACTGCCCTTGCTTACGTAGGCTAAGCCGCGTTTCCAAAACAACATTGCGTGCCAGATGATTTATCTAAACGAGAGATTCTCTGGCACGCTTCCCTTTTCAAGGTCGGAGCTTGATAATGTCAGAAGAAGCGAAATTAAATGATGACAACGACGTCAATGACGTCAATGAAATGGATACGCCCAACCCGCCGGTGCGCTTCGAGATCTTCCCCAACGAACTCTTTGCCATGGTCAATCTCCACGAAGTGCGCCAGGGCGAAGAGAGTTTCTCTTGCTGGTCCTTTGTGAGCGAGGGGCTCTCCCGTCTCGGTCAGCGAGAGCTCGCCATGTTGATTCGCAAACAAGACGATCAGAGCGACAACGACTATCCGACAGACATTCTTGGATTCTTCCTGACAGTGCGCCGCTACGCCACGGAGCAGAATGTTTTCATGGAAGGCGATATCACCGAATTTGGTGAGAGCGGATTTTTAGATCCTAATTTCAGAGCGCTTGCCTATGTTCGGCCCCTGGGACTGTATGGTGCCGAAAACACCGATAATCTCTTGAATTGCATATTATTGACCGAAGAGGAGCTGGAAGTGGCTCGTCGTTTCGGTCTTTCCCGGGTGGTATCGCTTCTGGGGCATAAGTTCAATCATTATCCCTGTCCTCCCTGGGTTGATCTGGCGAGGGCTTCTACGGTTAATGAAAAGCTTTCTCAAGCTATGAACGAAAGTATTCTCGCCAAAGTTCCTTTCATGAGCATTCCCCATGTCAGGGTCTGTCTCTGTGTCGATACCCTCAAGATATTTTGCCGCAAAGGCACCCATGAATTTATCCGCGAGTTCCTCAAGCAGATTCCGAAAGAAGCTCCGCTTTCCATAGGCTGCGACATAGACCCGGCTGCCAATGCCATGCTGGTCTGGCAGGCGACAATGGACAACGGACCCTCGGCTATAACGCCTCCGGGGAGCGATGGCACCCGAGTAGCCGGCTGTTCTCTTCTGGTCTTCCCCGAACAAGATTCTACGAACGTCCAGGTGATAGAAGACAGCTTCTTCCTCAGTCTGAAAACCGAAGACTGGGAGAAGCTGCGTAACGCTCTCATGACCGGCAAAGCGAGCTCTATTTCGGCCCATCCGGGCGGCAAAATAGAAGTGGAATGGTATGAGGAGAGTCCCGAGGTGGCATCACTGCCGGTGCCGGAGACCATGGACCATGTGCCGGAGCTGCCCACCATCGAGCATGCCGACGGCTGCGGCAAAGTCCTGGAAGCTGAACTGAAAACCGAAGAAGAAGCCGTTCTTGCCTCTATCAATCCTAGAATTCTCTGTCAGTACATAGAGGCGATAGAGATGACCGTGCTCGGTTATTTCATCGACCGCCGTGCCGAATCGGCCAAGACCATCACCCTCGACGCGGTTATCGAGCCCGATGAAAGAGTGAGCTGGAAGCTTGCCAGCGAACCCGAGCAAGATGACATCGAACTCAAAGGCATTCAGATAAGGCTCGGCGACCTGCCGGTGCCTGCCCTCATGTCTTCTCCCGTGGAGTTCGCGATTAAATTCCAGATTAACGCCAGCCAGGCTTGAATTTTAGCTAATTCCAGGCAGTGTTCCGGCGAGGCTCAAATTTAATCTGTGCCAGTCGGGGACTAGTCCTGTTGTCACATAATGTTCATATTCCATCGATAACATTGAATTGTCAGGCGTTTTTCGGTGAAAGTCAGATGAAGGAATCCCAGGGAAATCAAAGCGGTCAGAATGGCTTTTGCCAGGAATCAAAGCAGGAGATGAGCCAGCAATTGCCGCCGTCTCAGACAGACGAGATCAGAGCCCTTTTGATCAAGGCGTCTTCCGACCTCCAAAGCGCCATAGCGGGCATTGAACAGGCGTCGGATCTGATGAAGCAGTTCGAGCTCTGGGGAGTTTTCGATAAACTTCTTGAGGCTTGCGAGCAGGATTGCTCGAAAAACAAAGGAAGCATCGACGAAATAATCCGGTATCTCGAAGCAGAGACCGGGGACAACCCATATTTAGGTAGAAAGTAATATAAATGCCGGGCAAAGTCGACATGCCTCTCTCCAGAACATTCTGATCTACCTGCTATGGCATGATTTAGATTAAAGTGTCGAGTCCGAATAATTGGTGGGCGACAGTGTCCGCTCTCTATTCGGATGAAAATCCTGATACTCAGTCAGTCAACTGACTTGTTTAGCAAATTTTCTACCGACATGGGCATCTATTTCAATTTGAAATCCTCGAAATTTGGCCGGTCAACCGTCCAGATAATTGAAATTTCGCAATGATCTGAGTTCGCAGGCTATCTCTTTTGACGAGGTCTTAGATCTGTTTGTGCTTTCTCAAGCGCTGCATCTCTTGATGGGCCTCTTCTTTTTTCTCGGTCATCTCCTGATGACAGGCGACCAGGCGCTTCTGTCTCAATTTAGCCACGGTAAAGGTGAGGAAGATTGAGACCACCAGAAGGCAGATAGTGCCGGCGGCGACCACAAGCTCCGAACCATGGAGATTTAGCAGAGTTGCCGCTGCGGTGGTCAGGACCATGACCGCTGCCAGAAGCAGAAACTCCACCGAATGAAAGAGGTCGGGAAGGGAATGCTTTTTATTGACACCGGCGGTTATCGATTGTTCTATACGATTAGCCTGTCTCTCTTTGCTGTTGAGAGAGAGGGTCTCTAGCGCTTCATCGATGTCGCATTTTGCCATCTCGCATTGATAGAGAACCCGCACCGCTTCTTCCTTTTCGATATCGCCGTTGGCGAGTTGCTGAGCAAGCACCGGGGCAGCGCGAAATACTTGAATGCTGACAAGATTGCGAGCAACCAGGGCGTGCAGGGGGTCCATGCCATAATCGCAGAAGTGCTTCACAGAAGAGCAGATGCTGCTTTCTTCGGTCAGTTTGGCGGATATCAGTAAATCGACTGCACCATTGAAGGTGGCAGGGTCATCGCGGAAAATATTGAGTTCGGTAGTAAGGTATTTAATTTATTTATTTTGGTCCTGGGCTCTTTTAATAAGTCTTGCCGCATGCTGTCTGCTCAAGAGCTCTATCTGGCAGAGTTTTTGCAGAAACAGAGATTCATCTAATAGGTCCTTAGAAACTATGCCTGCTTCGATTAAAAGCTCTCCAAGAAGGCGATTGTCATTTATGGAATTTTCGAGGCAGGCGAGAAGCTCCGCTTCCGATACCACCCGGGCACTGAGGAGAATGTCTCCTATCTTGATTTTTGAAAGAGTGTTTCTTGCTTTGATACCACATTTCTCGAAGGCGGTCTCAAGGTCGCAATTAGATTCTCTAACGGT
This sequence comes from bacterium, assembly GCA_016124935.1. Taxonomy (GTDB): domain Bacteria; phylum Cyanobacteriota; class Vampirovibrionia; order Obscuribacterales; family Obscuribacteraceae; genus RI-106. The sequence continues at coordinate 125,105 of WGMS01000012.1, forward strand.
CTTTAGCGCGCGGATGGCGAGCGGCTTATCGAGCTTCTTATCTACAATAAGCTTCATGCATTCCACCACCATGTTAAGAGTATGGAAGGGCAGACTGCGCATTTTGAGAAGCGCCCCGGCGACGCTTATCTCTCTTTCCCGGGCGATTCTTCTGGCTTCTTCCACCGCGAGACTCTGGCTGTGACCGGATTCTAGAATGAGTTCGATTAAAAGGCTTTCGTTAGACGACACACTCCTGTCGGTTTCAGAGAGCCAGCGGGTTACTTTTTTGAGAGGCAGGTTCTTCTCCCTGGCTAAGCGCAGGGCGCTGGCGGCGTCCTGTCTGCCGAGGGCACCGGCTTCGATCAGGAGCTGGGCGTCCAGCACATTTTCGAGATCCAGTTCGGTGATTCTCGAAGTCTCGACCAGAACTTGTCCCAGGGGCTTGCCGGTCTTCTCCGCTTGTTGCACCGATACGGCAAGGGCGCTGGATGAGACCAGTCTTGCCTCGAGCAGAAGAACACCGAGTTTCACTCTGGGGCGGGGGGATTTTAGTAAGGGGTCACCGGAATTAGTAAAGGAAGGCGAGTAAGAAGCACTCTTTGAATTGGATTCCATATCAGGTGGATGCATTGTGATGCCTCCGTATTAGTAAAAGTAAGATGGGGGAAGGTTTTAGTAAGGTTCCTCTAATATAAGGATTTTCAAGGGGCGCGTCTATTGACGTTCTTTATATAGCGAAAGTGCGTATAAAACAACGAAGACTGGCTGTTTATCAGCTTTTACGCATAGCACGCGAAAGCGTATGCAAAAAAACTTTTTTGAGAAATTAGCTGTTTATAAGCACGAATAAAAGCTCCCGACTACGCTTCACAGCATTGTTCGGGAGCTTGGGACGATATATGGTTGTGGGGATATCGTCTGACCTTACGGTTGATATTCCGGGTTAAAACTTAGTCTTCTCCAGTATTGATCTAACTTTGCTTTGATCTGTCCTTTTATAGTATGGGCGGCTTGTTTATCAACCGAGTCCTCTTCCGGGCAGTAGCCGTAGCTGAAGCCGAGATCGTGAGACGCTTGCTCGAAGCTTATGTGCTTCTCGGTCATCTGGCGCAGAACCAGTATCGCTTCCTGGCGCGACATCTTATTATCTTCCACCAGCTCGGCACACTCGAGTGCCGCTTGGCATAGGCTGCCCGAGATTGCTCCTTTGAGAATCTCTATCACCAGCGGTCTGAAAGTGTTCTCCAGTTGCCAGTTTCTTGAGCAGTACTGGTCAGCCTTGCTATCTTGAACGATTCCGGCTTTGACCAGCAGATCGAGCGCTTCGTCTTCGCCTTCTTTCGATTCGACCAGCTCTTTGATCCTCCCCAGGATATTGATGGCGGAGATTTTGAGATTGAGTGAGTCTCTGGTTATCTCAGCGGCTTTGTCCGAGGTGATCAGACCGTTTTTGATAAGAAGTCTCAGAAGCTTCGCTTCCTGACCGGATATATGAGATTTGGTCGAGGTGGTGTCCTCGTGCTTTTCGCTCTCTAGAATCAAGAGCGCCTCATCGAAAGCGATGCCGTTGACTTTGCTGAATGCAAGCGCCTTTTCGGCGAGTTCCCGGCTCACCATACCCTGGCGAACCATATAGCTAGCCAGTCTTTCACAATCGGAAACCGAAGGAGAATCTGCTCTGTCTGCGCCGAGGCTGCCGGCGTTCAGATACTGGTTGTTGAAGGAAGTGTACATGGTAGTAAGGTTTTGAATCGAATTGGTAAGGATTTTAAATGCGGGGGTGCTGAAGGGCACGTTACCATACTAGCCTTAGAGCAAGCCTCTGTGAATTCGCAAAATGCGTATAGCGAAAGTGCGTATAAAAACAGTAAGAGCCGCATGGAAAGCGGTTGTGCTTATTGCTAAGACCGGTGTAAAATCGCGAAAGAAAATCAGAAAAGTTCTATTTCCAGGGTGATGATCGAACCTTTGCCTGGTTCGGAGACCAGATTAAAGGTGGTGTTATAGAAACAACGAATCAGGTCGGCGCGCTCTTGCATGCCGCCCAGACCCATCCCGCCGAAGTCGGCGGAGCGCTCATCTTCCTCTGCTTTCTCTTCTCCCACATCAAAGCCGCGCCCGTTGTCCATGAGGACGAAGCGCAAAAGCTTTTCCCGGGGCTTTTCGATGACGACATGCACAGAGGTTGCGCCGGAGTACTTTTCTATGTTATTCAGTCCTTCTTGAATAATCCTGTATATATGCAGGGCGACAGGGTCGGGTAATTCGGGCAGGGTAAACTCGCAGGCGAAAGAGGTGTTTATGCCTGTACGCTGGCTCATACGCTCCAGTACGTCCCGCAAGCACATGACCAGACCCCATTCTTTGAAGTTTCGCGGAGCGAAATCGCTGCAGATATCGCGGAGCTGCATAATCACATGGTCGACAATCTCTAATATCTCTTCCTGGCTCAACTTCTTGTCACCGCCCAGATAGCGTTTCAGCATCATCAGGTCGGCGATTACAGTATCGTGCAGCTCCCTTGCCAGTCGATATTTCATCTCTTCTTGCTGGTTGACCACTTTGAAGGCGAGATTCTGCTTCTCTAAAGTGAGTTCCTGGACGGTTCGCATCCAGTCTTCGCTTTTATTGAGGGCATAATGATTGCCTGGAAGATGGGGGTGGGTGCTGGCTTGATCTTCGAAGCTGATCGGCATCACTTCGGAGGTTTCGACACCGATGTCGTCCTGGTCGTTCTCGCTGGCTTCTTTAAGAATGGCGAGAATTTCTGAGGGATTCTTGCCGTGGTTGTTGACCATGTCTTGCAGCTTTAGCGCTTTTTGCAAGAGGCTATTAGAGATGAGATTATGGCGCAGCAAGATCTGTCCGATGGGCAGGTCTTCGCCCAGGCGTTTCTCCACCGCCGAGAGCAGATCTATTTCGGAGACCAGATCGGCTGCCACCAGCAGTTCGCCAAGGCGCAAGGGCTCCATTCTTGCCCGGGGCATGAAAGAAAGCTCTTTCAGGGCGTTGTCCATAGAAATATGTTTCCGGGCGCTTAATTTCAAGCCCTCAATCGCCTGTTGCGCCGTTATCTTGCCTTCTTTCAAATACATATGGGCGGAGAGCGCCGCATAAGCTAGCGCTTCCGGTATCACGTTACGAATGACCAGCACTCGCCCCAGGGGCAGTCCACTGGAGTAACTCGCCTCTATCGAAGTGTCGAGTTCGGTTTCGCTTACTACGCCTGATTCTCTGAGGATCTGGCTGAGCCGGGCGGTGACCAGATGAAAGTCCGGAGTCACCCCCATGCGGCGAAAAGCTTCTTCCAGATTGATCTCTTCCACCACCGATTTGAAGATAACGTCGGTGGCCAGCTCTACCGAGATGAGGTTTTCGTGAATCAGTCCGTGGGTGAGGACGGCGGTGCGCATGGTCTCTTCCGAGACTATTTTGTCGTGTATTAAAATATTGCTGATTGACTCACCGGTGCGTGCCGAGGTCGCCATCGCCCTTGCCAGCTGGTTCTGGGTGATGATGCCGGACTTGAAGAGCAGGTCTTGGATATTCGGGATCTGGCGGGTCTGGGTCATGGGTTGCCGTTGTGGTCGTCCGTTTACTCGAGTTCTTCGCTGCCGTAGCCGTTCTGGACAGCCCAGGCTATCAGCTGTTCTCTATTGGCCAGATCGAGCTTCAGCAAAAGTACTTCGCACTGCTTTCTGGCGGTGGCCACCGAGGTGCATCGCTCGTCGGCTATCTCCTGGTACTTCATTCCACGACCGAGCATGTGTAGAACCTCTTGTTCAGAAGGGGTCAACTTCTTTCTGTCGTAGCTGATGTCCTTGGTGACTATATTGGTTTCACCGTCCATCACCCTTCTTATCGTATCCGCCACGGTGGCGATGCGCTCGGATTTGAGCAGATAGGCGCTCACACCCAGAGAGAGCACCGAATGGATGAATGCCTGGCGGCTTTCTGCTGAGAAGATCACCAGTTTTAGACCTGGAAAGCGCAAAAATTCGGCGATCATGCCCTTGGGACCGAGGCTGCCGGGCAGGTGAAGATCAAGGACAAGAATATCGGGTCTGGTCTCTTCGGTAACTTTGAGACCGTCGTCGATATTGTCCGAGGAGCCTATGACTTCGAAGTCGTCTTCCCGCGATAGACCGCTGATCAGTCCCTCAAGGGTCACTTGATGGTCTTCTATCACCACTATTTTGATCTTTTCAGTCATAAGCTAATTGTAGAGCCTATTTCTTCCCTTCTTTCATCTTTCTCTGCCTTTCTGCCATTTTCTCTTCCAGGGTGGATTTGAACTGACTTTCGGTGAAGTTGACGGCATTGCTCCAGTCTACGTTGACAGTCATCGCATCCGAGAGGTTCGCGTTCTCCAGATTGGCACCAGTGACAATGACTCCTGATATGGTGGCACCTTCCAGATTGGCATCTTTTAGATTCGCCCCTTCCAAAGTGGACTTGGGCATAAAGGCTTTGACCATGGAAGCACCACTAAGATTGGCTTTGCGCAGATCTATATAAGGCATATTGCAATTATCCAGCCTGGCTTTTTTCAGGTTGGCGAAACGCAGAGAAGCCCGGGCCAGGTTGACACCGGTGAGGTCCGCTCCGCTCAAGTCCGCACCGGTGAGGTCCGCGTCTCTCATATCATATCCCGCTAGATTAGCGTTGCTTAAATCTGTCTCGCGCAGGTCGATTTGAGAAAGGCCCAGTCCGCGGTCCCAGGCTTCTTTCAAAGCCGCTTGTATCGTTGTTATTTTGGTGGTGGCAAAAATAACCGCGCCATCTTTTTTCCGGCGGAGCACCAGTGGTATCTTGCCCTCTTCCGGTGTCGGCCTGCCGTCCTTGAAGTCCATCTGCAGTCGATATTTTGCGTCTTCCAGGCTGAGAGCATAGATGTTTTTATGTTTGTTTCGAGTCTGAAAAAGATAAGATCGAAAACTATCCGAGTTGACCAGATAGATGGTGCCCACGATAAGACCGGTCAGTACCGCCATGATGCTGCCGGAGATAAGGAGCGGCTTGCGATCGAGAACGGTTTTGCTTCTGGCTTCCGCCAACTCTGTCCTTTGTTTCTCTTCTTCTAGCGCTCTTTGCGGAAGTTCGGCGAGCGCGACTGCCAGGTCTTCATAGCTCTGGTAGCGTTCGTCCGGATTTTTGGCCAGACATTTTAAAACCAGGTCGTTCACACAGAGGGGAAACTTGTCTCCATTACTCAGTCGGCAGAGAGCCGGGGGCTCGAAAGCGACATGTTGTTCGATAAGAGCCTTCTTGCTCTTCATGGCGAATGGCGGTCGCCCGGCCAGGCACTCGTAGATGACGCAGCCCAGAGAATAGATATGAGAGCGCTGACTTAGAGGAGCTTCCAGAATGTGCTCGGGGCTCATATAAGCTTCGAGGGGATAGGCGCCAACTGTGTTTCCGTCTTTGTCTTTGCTTTCAATTTTAGCGGCTTCGCCCATCGCCAAGACTTTCTTGCCCTGTTCTTCTTCAGAGATCAAAAAAGAGGCAGTGACGATTACGATGGATTCAGTGCCATCGTCAATGGTGCCGATTCCGTCTTTCAAAAAGATGCGGAAGGCTTCCAGGCAATCCTGCCAATCTTTGAAGAGCGTTGTTCCGGACTGACGAATTTTATCTGATAGTCGTTCGGGGGCTTTGACGTTCATTTTTTCCCGGGGAAAGAGATCTCAATCTATTTTACCCGTTCTATCCGTATCCATAAATCCAGGAGATGGCTGTGATATTAAATATGGTTCTTTGCAAGTTGTTTTGCTTTATCTCAGTTGGTAGAATCTCTCAAACTCAGCCGGGTTAGCGGTCTAGTCGTATTGCTGCTAAACAGCTTAACTGCTCAACTGCTTAGGTCCTGAGAATTCGTGCTAGTAAGAATAAAATCGAATGCTTGACAAGGAGATTCAGATGTCAGACGTATACAAAATGACCGAGATTGTAGGTGTTTCTGAAAAGAGCTTCGCCGACGCTGCCAATAAAGGGGTAGAGAGAGCCTCCAAGACCCTGCGCGGGCTCAGATGGTTCGAAGTCACCGAAATGCGCGGCAAGATCAAAGACGGCAAAATCGCCGAGTATCAAACAACCATGAAGGTCGGCTTCAAACTGGATGAGTAATAGAGCTTAGAGCCGGGATTTAAATTTAAGTTCCGAAGATCCGGTCCCCGGCGTCTCCCAGACCAGGAACGATGTATCCGTGCTCGTTCAAGTGGTCGTCCACCGCAGCGGTGGTGATGGTGACGTCGGGGAATTCTTTATGGACCCTTTCAATCCCTTCCGGCGCCGCCACAAAGGAGACCAGGTTGATGGTTTTGACATCCAGTTTCTGGAACAGTGAAATTGCCGCCACTGCCGAGCCGCCGGTGGCAAGCATCGGATCGAGAACATAGACTTTGCAGTCCGGTGGCAGGGAATCGGGCAGTTTGGCGTAATAAGAGATAGCCTCCAGGGTTATCTCATCGCGCTTCAATCCGACATGATAGATTCTCACATTGGGAAAGAGATCCTCGGCGGCTTCGGACAGCACCAGCCCGGCACGCAGTACAGGGGCCAGGATGACATAGTCGCTGAGGGCCACGCCTTCGCCGGGTCCCACCGGGGTTTCAACTCCTACCGGTCTGACGCTGAGGTCTTGCATGGCTTCATAAACCAGAAATCGGCTCAGTCTGAGTGCGGTCGCTCTGAATTCGTTGCTCGGGGTCTGATGGTCTCTCAATCTGGTCAAAGACTGCTTCACCAGCGGATGATCGACTACCCTCAGTTTTGTGCTTGTTTCGATCATGATTTTTTGAACTCCATCCTTTTATTTGGCCAGAACACGCTCTCGGGCCTCTTGCCGCGCCCAGCGATCAGCCTCTAGTATATCCTCTAAATCAGGATCGGTTACCGCTTTGTGAAGCGTCAGAACTCTTTCGATTTGCTCATGGATGCGGGCGAATGCGACTTTTCCCTCTAAAAATGACTCTACAATCACTTCGTTGGCGGCATTGAGAACGCATGCCAGGGTGTTGTCTTCCCTGGCGACTGCCTGAGCCAGTCTCAAACAGGGGAATTTATCCAGATCCGGCGCTTCAAAATTAAGCTCGCTTAACTGGGTCAGATCCAGCCGCGGCACTTTCTGTGAAGGCTCTCTTGCCGGATAGAAAAGTGCATAATGAATGGGCAGGCGCATATCCGGCACGCCTAGTTGACCTACAATCGAGCCATCTTTATATTGAACCGCAGAATGTAGAATCGACTGAGGATGAACGACAACGGCTATATGCTCGGGCGGCATATCAAAGAGCCAGCGGGCTTCAATAACTTCCAGTCCTTTATTCATCATCGTTGCCGAGTCTATGGTTATCTTCGGACCCATGGACCAGTTGGGATGCTTGAGCGCATCATCTATGGTGGCGTTTTCTATCGCTTCTTTCGACCAGGTTCTGAATGGACCGCCGGAAGCCGTCAGCCAGATTTTTTCTAGATCGGCTACGCAGTAGCCTTGCATCGATTGAAAGATGGCGGAGTGCTCGCTGTCTACCGGGATAATGGTGGCACCGTATTGTTTCAGGGCTTTCACTATCACGGGGCCGGCAGCCACCATGGTCTCTTTGTTGGCGAGCGCTACGGTTTTGCCTTTCTTTATCGCTTCCAGAGTAGGCTTTACGCCCAGGAAGCCGACCACACCGGTGACCATGGTCTCCACATCGTCGTGGATTGCGCACTGTACCAGACCCTCGTCGCCGAAAACAAATTCCGGCGGCGTTTCAAAGCCTTCGAGCAGCTTCATCAGGGGCTTCAAATCGGCCTCTTTCGGCAACGATATCAATTTGGGGCGAAACTCTTTTATCTGCTCAGCCAACAGAGGAAGAGATTTGTTTCCTGCCGCAAGTGCAATGACCTCCAGGCTCTGGGTATGGGCCCTGACCACATCCAGGGTCTGGGTGCCTATCGAGCCTGTGCTGCCCAACAAAGCGATTCTTTTTTTGAGGCTTGCGCTGTTCATGTTGTATTTATAACAGAATCAGCCAGCGTTCAAGCCGATTCGCAACGGTCGCCGCCGGCGGTTCTCGCCCGTGTCATGGCTTGTTCCCCTTTGACAATCAGGTCGTCGGCGGTCATGGCGTGGCGGGGGCAGGCTGCATAGCCTATCGATGCGGTTACGGACCAGTTCCTGTCTACCTGGAGGGTAAACTCGTTGGCGATTCTGGAGCGCATCCGGTCGGCTATTATGAGGGCGCCCTGGGCGTTGGTCTCCGGGCAGACGACCATGAAACAGCCGGCGGAGAATCTGGAGGGAATGTCCACGTCCCGAACGGTTTTCATGACCAGGTCGGATAGACCTTTCATAAGGGTGTCGATTACCAGATTACCAGCCATGTCGGCTATCTGATCATACTGGTCGGCCTCGATAAAGAGCAGTGCGACCGGTCTTTTGTACCGTTTGGCTCGTTTTACCTCGGAATCGAGGATCTTCAAGATGGCTTGCTGGTTGTAAAGCCCGGTCACCGAATCTAATAAAGCCAGGCGCTCCATCTCGTTAGCGTCTCTTGACTTGAGGCTCTGTTCAGCTCCGGTTAAATAGGTGTACTGGCTTATCTCTTCGGTGGTTTTTCTGGCATCCTGGGGAGCGGACCACTGGGATCTCAACCGGTGCAGCTTCTGGCGAAATAAGGATTCTCTTCCGAATAAAGCTTCGTCGTCGTTTATTGGACTCATTCTCTGGATTCTTATCTGGCTTGATTGAGGAAAGGACTACTAAATACGGAGCAGCTAAAGCTAGTTCAACTATAGCACCTGGGAGCCCCATTTTTTTTATTGATGGGGGACCTATTTAACTATCGCATATTTATCTTCAGTATTTTCTAGCCGGTAGATTGCCCGGAAGCTCTACTGTGGGCATGGCCTGGAGGAAGCCCTTGAGGAATTTGAGCTGTAGCTCCCGGTGTCTGGCCTGGTCGAGGCTGCCGCCCCAGAAGCGATAATAGCCATCCCTGTCGTTGTTTCCGTAACCCCAGGGATGCATGGGCATCAAGACATTGCCCGGCGTGCGCATTCCCTTGGAGTGCAGTGTATCTCCGGACACCTTCGAGACATCCTCGAGATTTCTAATAGCCTCATCTAACAAACGCATGGTCTCGGGATTGTTGAGCTGGATGAATCTAGCGTCGTTCAGGGCTTGCACCGGATTCTCCCTTATAGACCGGCCGATGGGCAGCATCGCTTTTGCCAGCAGCATGTCCGCCAGATAAATCTTGTAATAGGGATTAGGGTTGCCTTCCGCCATCTGACGCAGAGATTCGATGTTTTGATCGATGCCTCTATCGGCCAGCTTGGATAGATTGTTCATATAGGTTACTGGGTTGCTTGTGTCGCTCTTCTTCCCTTCTAGCGAGGCGAATGCTTCATAGCGTCTTTTGTAAACATCGTAAGCCTGGTGAGGATGCCCTTCTCTTTGTTGGTAGGCTGCGTCGGCGGCTTTGCGACCCTCGGTCAAATTGAGCGAAGCGACAACTTTGCCGTCGGTGTCGGTCATCTCGATTTGTTTGGCTGTTTGAGAGTAATAGAAGATCCCTTTCGGAAACTTGGTGCCGTCGGAGAGCTCATAGTGATTGCCTTTATCTATCGGGGTAGAGCCGTCCCTGGGCATGAAGAAGAAGAAGTGGCCATTATCGTTGACATAGTGAGAGGGCACGACTTTGTCCGGTATGAGCCCTTTGGGCACGTTCTCTACTTTTATCGCTTCGTAGAATAGGCGACCGATTTGAGAATTGGGCATGTCGTTGAAATCGGCTTCGATTACCGATTTGAATTCTCTGGGTTGGGTCGCCACTCTTTCCTGGCTGCTCGGGGCCCGGTCGGCGCCATCGGTTCTGGTCTCTGTTCTTCCATCGTTGGCGGGTCTGGCGTCCTCGGGGGGCACTGCCGGTCGGCGATCGAATTCTTTGCGCATTCTATCGGCAAAGCTCTCCTGGGCAACCTCTAGCGTGTCCCCCTGGGAGCCCGTTCCTTCTATTCTTACTGGTTCAAAACCGTCGCCCATGCGATAACCCTCGGATTCTTCTGCAATTCTATCCATAATGCGCCAGGGGCGGCTCCGGGTCAATGTGAATTCTACGTAGACCGGTTTTAATCTAGTATCGAGCTTCTCAAGATATGGGCGGCTAATTTATTCACTGGCTTAATGTCAAATTCGCCCCCAAGCTCAAGCCAGAGGTACCGCTCTTGATACTACTGGGCGGCAAGCATCTTTGCCCACGAAGACAAATACAAAAAAGAGCTAGAGGACCTCGACAAAGAGCTGGTGGAGCCAGGTGCCGAATCGCTTTGATTTGAGAGAGATTATTTTTCAGACTTGTTTCACGCTTACGAAAAGCTTCTCTTTCTCCATCAACTTCCTCCATTCAAAGGCTCTGTCAGCCTGGTAGAAGGATTCATCTTCGGGATCCAGAGCCACCAGTCTTATCCATCGATTGGTTACGAGATTACGAACGTTCTCGTGCTTTTCCAGCACTTTATCGATTTTGGCGAGTGGTGCCCGAATCAAGACCATCAATCGCATCGGTTCATGGAATCTGGTCGATTCGTTTTGAAAGACTGATTCAAGTGGTAGACCAAGGCGCAGGTCGCTTTCTTGACCGGACATGACAGCGAAGTCACCGACAACGTTGTGAAGTGTTTTGCTGCCCGAGCCGAACACATGGTTGTCCACCGTGGAGAGATAGTATTGATTGTTTATCCACTGAGCTACAACCATGGGCGCGGTCATTATCGTTTCGAGCACTGTTCCTTCCAGATCTTTGTCCCAGTCGTAGCCATGCAGGAAAGTTCTTCCGCCCAGATCTATTTTTTTTGTCAGTGTCCTCGGGGCTACAATGAAAGCAGCGTTGCGAGCCAGACCCCATTCGGGCGCTACCTGTGCCCAGTCAGTGGCCCTGGCTTCGGCGGAGGTCAAACCAATCACCTCTTCTTGAGGCAGGAATCTCTTTCTTTCATCTGCCGCTCTTCTTCCGGCTTCGGCAAGATCTTCTTTTAAGCGTTGGAGAAGCTTTCGATGGGATTGAGGCACTCTTTCCTGGTCAAATATCTCGAAACTATCCGTGGTGGTATTGTGCTGGGCGGCGATGAAGAATGTATCCTCGCCGATGCAGATACCTTGCTCGGCCAGCTTTTCTCGGACTTCTCCGTCGTTAAATACATTTGCAGCCAATCTGGCGCTGGCACCGCCCGGGTTGCCCCCGCAAGCACCACAGTCGAGAGATGAGGCATAAGGATTATTCTGGGACTGGCTGATGTGTCCGCATAGTACTATAAGTGGTGCAGACAGGTCAGAGAGCGCCATGGCTGCCAGGTTGCCATTGGCTAGCGAGACCTTCTCTTCTAACGTGAATTGCGAGGTATCCAGCTCACCAGTATCGCCAAGAAATATTCTCTCTTTGATCATCGAGAGCATTTTTTCCGTCTGCACGGGGAAGAAGGTTTTTGCTGCAAGAGGAATCGAAGACCACAGACCGGCCATCTCCACCAGGGCAAAGGCGGATAGAACGCTACTCTTCAGCTTCTTGCGAAGCAATAGAGCAGAGCCTATCAAATTCTGACCGCTCAGGCGAAGGTTGTTTTTGTTTCTCTCCAGGTTTTCTTTGACCACTTTCTCCGGTTCGAGCAGAACAGGGCAAAGGTCGACGGTGTTGTCACTGCAAGCTTGAACGTATTTCATGGGAAAGCCGAAAAAGCCTGCATAGCCATAGGTGGCATAGCTTCCCAGCTTCTCTAAATGGCGACGAACAGGCTCTGAGCGGCAGTCTATGCAGAATACTATGTGACAATCCGCAGGGACGGTTTCGAAGGTCTTTCCATTCATTGACGAAGCTATGTCTTTGAGTAGAGCGTTTCTATAATTGATCTCGTAGGCTTCCTGCCAGACGCCGGAATAGTCATCCGGTCGAGAGTCTCCCATGGCTTCATAGGAGCTAATCAGGCTGTCGGCGCGCATTAGCTGTTCCCAGCTCTTTGCCGTCGGAGAAAGATCGCTTTTCATCAGGTGAAGCTCATAAAACAGCCGGATACAGAGATAGTCGACAAGGGCGCAGGGCATTCCACCTCTTTCGCTATGCCATTTCAGATATGCTGACCAGCCGGGTAGTCTGGTCAGGTGCCTGGCAAGAAAAGCTCCGCTGGCGGAGGGAGGTACGCCTATCTCATCGAGCATAAATCGCAGTGCATCATCAGAGCTTTCGGGAAGAGAGAGAAGATGTTTCTTCCAGTCTTTAGCGCCAGCTATGCTGAGGGTCAGATCATGCACGGCCAGTTTTCTCCATCGCTGAAAGAGAGCCATATCTTTGAGCACTTTCCACTGCGCCTGGTTTTTGTCAAAGTGAGAAGCCAGCCAGCGCAGCATTATCTCGTTGAGTCTATTGCCCAGGTCCGTTGAGAAGGTTCTGTCGGCTAGCTCCGTCCAGGTTCTGGAAAGCGCTACAGAGTCATCCTTTCTCTGTGCGGTTAACGATCTGTCGTCTGACTCTTTCAGTCGGGCAAAAGCTTCTCTGAAGTCAATCGGATTGATCCTGCCGGTTTCATACATGGCGCGATATTCGCCGAGGGGAAGATAGCCATGGCTTCCATAAATTTCGCAGGCTTTTTCCATGGCCTGGTCGAAGTCGAGGCTCTCCATACCGCTGAGATTGTTACAGGCGATAAAGCTCTTGAGGGGATAGAACGCGCTGAAGTTCCGAGCCGCCTCGTTTACAAGTTCGAGGCTGTCGAGGCACTTTTCATTGCTTACTTTACTCATGATCACTCCTTATTGTAGTTTCTCTTTCACTACTCGACCGCGAAAAGCGCGTTGTATAAATGCTTCCAGGTAGAACCTGTTCAAGGACGTTACGTAGAGAGCCGCTCCTAGTTCTGTTTTTCTGAGGAGCAGGATGAGAATTTGCGCTGAGAAAATTATTCCTACCGACAAAAGAAAGAAATCTAGCTGCCAGCTGCCGTAGTTAATCGTTTCAGAGAACAGGTGAATGAATTGATGAGACACCATGGCAAGGCATAGGGACGCCGAAGTTGCCATCGCCAGAAATGCCAGGTTGATTCTTGCCACCGAAGGTATCTGAAGCAATAACATCGCCAGAGTTACGACGAAAGCCGTTGTCACTAAATTGGCTTCGAGATTTTTTGTCAAGATAAACCCAAGCGCAATAGCGATGGTCAGAGTCAATATGATCGCGTTCTTTTTGCTGCCTCCCTCTTGTTCGATGCCCCAGGAAGCCTTGATCTTTCCTTCTTCCACTGCACTGCCTGAGATAAGGAAGAGATGACATTTGAACAATCCATGGGCGATCAGATGGAATATTGCCAGGGGAATCAGACCGGTTGCGCACTGCAGACACATGAATCCCATCTGTCCTACAGTGGAATACACGAGCTTTCTTTTAACGTCTGATTGCACCGACATTAGCTGGGTGCCCATTAGAGCCGACCCAATTCCGAAGAAAGCCAGTACATACAGAGCGAAAGGAGACTCATGAAGTAGTGGAAAGAACCTTGCTGCGGCTACGGCTGCAATGTTTACGACCCCGGCGTGTAGCAATCCGGAAAGCGGCGTAGGCGCATCGAGGGTCGCAAGTAGCCATCCATGAAAAGGAAACAAAGCCGATTTTACGATGAATGCAAGGACCAGAATTGTGGAGAGAATTTCTAGATTGGTTACCGAGAGAGTTTGTCCGGCGATCTCAAAAGCCAGTGCTACTTTTGGTGTTAACTCGCCAAGCTTTGAGAATTCGAAACATCCGTATCCCAGGCAAATCGATATAGTGGAGATGGCAAAGAGAATGTCGCTAGACAAATGATATCGAAGCACGGTGGAGGCTGATTCAGAGCTGCCCGGGCTCATTTTGATGAGGTGCCAGAGACAAATCGAGATACCGGTCCAGGCAGCCAGAGAAAGAAGCAGGTTGTTGGAAGCTGCCATGAGAGCTGATATGGAAGCGAGCAGAGTGACGCCTTCCACAAACTCTACTCTTTTGCCCCAGGCGATGAGATATCTCTGGGAGTAGCCGGTTACTACCGAGCCGATGAAAAAGATAGCTACCATCAAGAACATTGCCGTGCTGTCAAAACGCAGCAGCGGATTGATGAATTCAACCGAACCTGCTGCGTTCTGATAGCAGAGGATCGTGATCAATCCTGCTAGAGCCGCACAAAGAGAGATGATCTGGCCGTATAGAGAGGCTTTGAGTCTGATTTTCTCTTCTTTTGAAAGCGCCGATGCGGTCCTTGAAATCAAGGGACCGCAGATTGCGATCAATCCGGCCGTTGTCGAAACTTCAGGGATCATAACTTGACCGTGCTCCTTCTATCGATCTGAATTTTTTACCTGGCTGATCTAGTGAGTTTTTTAGATTGAAATTTGAGTCCGCATGTTTGACATGTCTAAATATTCAAAACTATGAAACTATCGATAGGTGAAATTATAAATGATCGACCGGCGGTGTCAAACCCTTTGCTTTACGATTTTGCACATTTCCCGTCTGGGGTAGCAGGGTTTCATATCTGCGGGCGGACGACTGCTGTGTTTGAATTTAATGGTCTCGGTTTTTGTCAAGCGTTAAGAATATGACTTCTAAGATGGTTCTTCAGGATTCGACTTCAATTAGAAGCTCTTGACCTTTTCGGATCCACTGGTAGATATCTTCTGGTGCGCTGTAGAAAATTTTTTGTCCGGAGCGTCGGTAACTTATTATTTGATGGGCTCTCAACTGTCTCAAGTGCTGAGATATATAAGGTTGGTCTTTCCCCAGTTCTTTACACAATTCCGATACGTTCTTCTCTCCACTGCTCAATTGCTCTAAAATCGATATTCGACAAGGGTGAGCGATGGCGGCCAGCTTTCTGGCCAGGTCTGCTGAATTAATGTAAGAATTCATATATTCAAACCTGCGAAATTAACGATATCAATATATAATGTCATATTGTGCGTCAGTTGGCAATGTCCGGGAGTATTCAGTTTGTAAAATGCAAAGCTCGGAGCATGATAATCACGCCAAAGCAGGTCTGGCTATTCCCCATCCTGATCCTGTCGATAGATTTTTCGACCTGATCAGAAATCACCGCGATATTTTCTTTGTCTTGCTTTCCTACACTTTTCTGACAGGGCTTCTTTCCCTGGCTGTTCCTCTGGCTGCTCAGTCTCTGGTCAATACAATCGCAGCCGGTATGTTCATTCAGCCCCTGGTGATTTTGACGCTCTTACTGTTCGCCGGGCTTGTTGTGACCGGAATTTTGCGGGTCTTGAAGCTCTCTCTGGTGGAGACTATCCAGCAGAAGACTTTTGCCGAGGTGGCTTTGAGGCTGGGGCGAAGAATTCCCCGGATCGAGCATGTAGTTCTATCCGATGAGTATATGCCAGAGCTGGTCAATCGTTTTTTTGACGTGGTTACCATCCAAAAATCCTGGGCCAAACTGCTTCTGGATGTGCCCGCCGCTTTTTTGCAGGTGGCTGTGGGGCTGATACTCATGGCGTTTTATAGTCCTATTCTGCTCGCCTTCGATTTAGTGATCATTGTGGCCCTGTTCGTCATTATGTTTGGCCTGGGTAGAGGTGGTGTTAAAACCAGCATAAAAGAGTCAGATGAGAAGTACCGGGTTGCCGAATGGCTCGAAGAGTTGGCTCGTTGCGAGACCAGTTTCAAAATGTGCAGCATTCCGACGTATCTGATGCGCAAGACCGATCAGCTAGTGGTCAAGTACATAGAAGCAAGACGTTCTCACTTTTCTGTTCTGCTCAGGCAAGCGATAGGCTCCTATGCTTTCCAGGCGTTTACCAGCGCCGGCATTCTGGGAATCGGAGGCTTCCTCGTAATCGATCGGCAGCTTACCCTGGGTCAGCTTGTCGCAGCAGAGATCATTGTGGTGGTTGTTCTCGGCTCTGTGGAGAAATTAATCAGAAGTATCGAGACCTATTTTGACCTGGTTACCGGACTTCATAAAGTAGGGCATGTGACTGATTTGCCAACCGAAATGCATCAGGGGCTCGATGTGGACTGGGGTGACCAAGGCGCAGAAGTTTACGTTTCAGGCCTGCATTTTTCATACAATGACCACATCGATATTTTTTCTGATCTGGGGTTCAGCGTCTCTTCAGGAGAGCGTTTCGCCCTGGTCGGTCGCAGCGGTTGCGGTAAATCCACCCTGGCTGCCTTGATTTCGCGACTACAGGCTCCTACCCATGGCAGTATTCAGTTGAATCATATCGACGTCTCTGACATCTCCTTGAAAAACTTGCGTAAGCACGTAGCGCTTGTATCGGATACCAACGAGATCTTCGACGGAACCATTGAAGAGAACATCACCATAGGACGCGATTTCGTCAACTATACTGACGTTGTCTGGGCTCTTTCTGTCACCCGGTTGGACGAGGATATGGTTCAGTTTTCCGAAGGTCTCAAGACAGAGCTGGTGAGCTCTGGTAGAAACCTGTCAAGGGGGCAGATTCAACGAATTCTAATTGCCCGCGCCATTGTAGAAAGACCTCAGCTTCTTATCTTGGATGAAGCTTTTACCGGAATTGACGAGCACAGGAAGCTCCAGATCATGAGAGATATTTTTGACAGGTCCAATCCCTGGACGGTTATCAATATTTCCCATGATATTCAGACTGTGCTCGAGTGCGATTCGGTGAATGTGCTTGAAGATGGCTTAATCATAGAAAGTGGAAGCCCTGTAGAATTGATTGATACGCCAACCAGCCGGTTTGCCTCGTTGTTCTCTCATCATCTCGACTGGAAAGAGTCCCATGGAAAATTATCTCGATAGCAAAGAGTCCGAGAACGATATCTCCGGATCGGGCGCTCAAGATACTTCCGACCAGAACGGCTCGCAAGGGGCGGAGAGCGGCAGAAAAGCAGAGCTGCACTGCCGTTATATCAAATATATCGAAAGACCGGAGATAAACGGCGTATTCGTCGGCACATACAGAAGCCGAGCGCTTTCCATGATCAAGGTTCCGAACAGTTTTGTTATCTTGTCTGTCTGTTGCTTGGTTTTAGTGGTTGCGGTGTCTCTCTGTCTGGTCTTTGTGCCATGGCAGCAGTCTATAGACGGACGTGGAAAGGTGATTATCTTTTCTCCCATGGAAAGACCGCAGCATCTGGAAGCTCCCATACCCGGTCGAATTTTGAAGTGGTTCATTCGCGATGGCGAGTATGTCAAGCATGGGCAGCCGATAGTAGAGCTCAGTGAAGTGGATCCCAAGTATCTGGCAGGTAATCAGCTTTTGAGAATGCAAGCTCATCTGACGGCCTTGCAGGAAAAGAAGGCGGCCGCTCTCGCTAAAGTCAAAGCCATGGAGTCCCAGATCAAGAGTCTGAAGCTCTCACGATCCTCCTCGGTCGCTTCGGTGGATATGAAGAAGGCTCAGACTCTCGACCGTT
This sequence comes from bacterium, assembly GCA_016124935.1. Lineage (GTDB taxonomy): Bacteria > Cyanobacteriota > Vampirovibrionia > Obscuribacterales > Obscuribacteraceae > RI-106. The sequence continues at coordinate 142,504 of WGMS01000012.1, forward strand.
ATAGTGCCGCTAAGCAAGCAGTGACGATAGCCCAGCAGAATCTCAAGACTTCCGAGCTCAATCTCGAAAGAAGGAAGTCGCTCTATGAAAAGGGACTGCGCTCCAAGCGGGATCTGGAGTTGGCGGAGCAGGAGATGGTCAAGAACAAGACCGAGTTGGAAAGAGCGCTGGTGCAGCTGGAAGTGGCTAGAAAAGAGATGGAAGTGGCGGATTTCGAGCTATCCAAGACCGACGCCGATACCATGGCTAAAATCGATTCCACTTCCGCCTCCCTCAGTAGCGCCAGAGAGACTGTTGCCACCACAGAAGCCGATATTCAGAAATTGATTATAGAAATAGGCAGTCTGGAGAATCGCATTGTTCAACGTGTCTTGACCGCGCCCTGCGATGGCAGAGTAGTACGCCTTCTTGTCGCTGGTGCTGGTGAGACCGTCTCGGCAGGCACTCAGATGGCTGTAATAGCGCCGACTACCAATGACCTGGCTGCTGAGCTGGTGGTCAAAGGCAATGATGCTCCGCTCATCTCGACGGGGCGTCCGGTCCGGCTTCAGTTCGCGGGCTGGCCTGCAGTTCAGTTCACCGGTTGGCCTTCGGTTGCGGTGGGTACTTTCGCAGGAAGAGTATCTGTTGTTGATGCTGTGGATGATGGCACCGGCAAGTTCAGGATTATCGTGGTTCCTGATGAGAAGGCCGTGGAATTGAACGAAGATCAGCCCTGGCCCAGCTCTCAGTTTCTTCGTCCCGGTTCCGAGGTGCACGGCTGGGTGATGCTGAATACGGTGCCGCTTGGCTTTGAGCTATGGCGCCAGTTCAACGCGTTTCCGCCCACTTTGAATAAAGAAGAAATGCAGTCCAAGCTAGGCGATGTTAAGAGAAAGTCTAAATGAGATTGTTCGAAGTTAGATTTAATCAGTTCATTTTGACAATTTTCTTCGCCCTGCTTTTTCTGTGTTATGGGTCGCAGAGCTCTGCTGTCGATCAAGGAAGCAAGGATCGCTTCAGTCTGCAGCCTATCAAGCTCTTCCGGGACGACACCGATCGCAAGATAAAATCGATAAAGGTGGCACCTGTTCCTCGACCGCGTCCAGAGAAGACTTTTGAGCCTCAATCGAGGCTTACCCTGGAGGAGACTCTTTCTATTGTCGACACTCATTACCCCAAGCTGCTTCAGGGGCAGGTAGAAATCAGCAAAGCGGAAGGCAAGACCCTCGAGAGCCAGGGGGCTTTCGACCCTGTGTTGAAGAATATCAATGAATTCAAGCGGATTCAGGATATCACCAAATCCGGGGTATTTAAGAATGCCGTTCATAACGAGAGCTTGCTTGAGCTTCCCACCAGGTCGGGCATAAAGCTCTTCGCTCAGATAAGGGTAAATCCGAACGACGCATCCAGTCCGGTTCTTCAGTCCGGCAGGTCAGGCGAGTACAGTGGTGGCGCCATTGTTCCGCTTATGCGCAATTTCATAGTCAATCCGGAAAGAGGAAAGGAGCAACAAGCGCGCCTGGGGCAGTCCCTGGCTTCCATCAATCTGAATCTCTCCCGGTTGAACGTGCTTTTCGAAGCTTCCGTTGCTTACTGGGACTGGATCAATGCCTACCAGAAGCTAGAGGTGGCCAGAGGACTGTTGGATATTGCGATCTCCAGGGAGGACTTCGTCAAGAGTCAGGTGGCTGATGGAGACTTGCCTGCTCTGGATATAACCGAAGCCGAAAAGGAGATAAGACTACGCCGGGGAAATCTGGTCAGGGCTGAAAGGGATATTGCAAGAGCTGCTTTCAAGCTTTCTCTCTATTTGTGGAGCGACCGGGGAGATAAGCCGCCGGATATATCAGCGGCCAATCTGGTCAAAGCGGACCTTGTGCCAAAAAGGCTCTCTGACGCTGAGATGGAAGCAGGGATTCAGAGAGCGCTTTCCATAAGACCGGAGCTTGCTTCGATAGGCATTCAGCGAGAGATTGTCAATGTCGATTTGAAAGTGGCAAAAAACCTGATGCTTCCTGTGGTCGATTTGATTTATCGCCAGGGTTATGACACCGGCTTCGATGGCATCGGTCCGGTTTTTACCGGTGGAATCAAAACGTCGATACCGGTGAGGCAGAGAAAGGCCAGGGGTTTGATTCAACAGGCAAAAATGGATCTGCGTAAACTGGAGCTCGAGGAACAGTTCTTGAAGAGAAAGATAAGCCTGGAGGTCAGGGATGCGGCTTCCGAGCTCAATGCGGCCTTTGAGCGATATATACAAGCCGGTGAGGAGGTTGAAAAAGCAAGGGCTGTAGAAGAAGGTGAGCGAAAAAGATATGGACTCGGGGATTCCAGCCTCTTTCTGGTCAATCGGCGGGAAAGAGATAGGGCCGAAGCGGAAGAGAAAAGGATTATTGTCTACGGTCTATATCTGAAAGCTCTGGCCGCTTTCAACACCATTACCGGAGATATTTGATGAAAGATCTTCAAGGCCGCAATTCTCTATTTGTTCTATAATGAAGACATCTGTATATATGAAATCTACGATAAAAGAAATTTCGACATGCCTTACCGAAAAGTAGCGACCCGAGAACTGGCAAAGCTTCTTGGAATACTGTCCAATCCTTACAGAATTAGAATTCTGGAAGAGCTGAGAGCCGGCGAATTGAGAGTCGGAGAGATTCAAGAGAAAGTCGAACTCAGACCGGCAACCGTTTCTCAGCACCTTGCCGTATTGCGAGCGCACCAGGTTATCTCGGAGCGCAGAGAAGGGCGAAACGTTTATTACCATTTGAACAATCCGGAACTTGCTCACTGGCTGGCTGACGGGCTCAATTTTGTTATCCCGGAGGCAAAAGAGTCCCGCAAGGTTCGGTCTGCCATCAAAGCAGCCAAAGAGCTCTGGCTTGGAGATGAAGAAAGTTAGGGGAGTTCCTTAAGGATTGCAATAGTCGCAATGTCCCGCGTAGGCAAACTTCAATCCGTCCTGCCGCTCTCTTTCTTCTTTGTGTGTGCATTTCGGGCAGCTATAGACCTCCAGTAGAATGTTCCTGGTGGGCAGGCGGCAGAGTTCGCAGGGAAGACCGGGGACAGCGTCAGACTTGCCCCAGCCCGGGCAGGAGCACTGCGGGCAGAGGCTTCGAAGTCGCCTTCCCAGTTGAGCCGCAACTTTTCGTATAACTCGTTTTCGGGTGGGATTCATATGCGCTCTCATATCCGTTTCAATGAGCGCTATTCCGTCTTCTGATTCCGCTCTTGCCAAGTCGATTGCCTGGCGAAGCGCATCGTAGTCTTTGATGCCTTTGAATATTGAGGGAAAGGTCTGCCTACCCTGCAGGCTGTAGCTCAATTTTTTCAAGAAATTACGCTTCGGTCTTTGTGGTTTGACTATTAGAGCGTGGGAGGGAAAAAGCGCTTTTGCCAGAAAGTTTTCTTTCTCCAGCTCCTCAATACTCTTAGCGGATGTGCCACTATAGTTGGTTTCCGTGCTTATCAGGGATTCTATAACCTCGATTCCCAGATTATCATCGATGAATCCGATTACTTCCTCTGTTCCCGGAATAAAAAGGGCTACGGGATGGGGACCGAAACTTGCCTCGGTTGCCAGGCCTAGCTGTGTGCCTGATTGATTGATTCCCAGTCGTGCCTTCAAAATTACAGTTTCTCTGGGCGATTTTTCACGTTCTATCTCTCCGGTGAAGGTTCCCAGTTGGTCCGTGTCGATGCTCTTGGTGACGCGAATATTTAGACCGACAGCTGCTTTCAGGGGAAGGGCCAGGGGATGTAGTTTGCCGTGCTTCGTGGTCAGTATCGCTTCTTTGCCTCTATAGATAGAATATATGCTAGTGGCGATTTTGTTCATTGGCCTGAACTCGATTAAGAACGATAGCCGAAGCGTTATGCGCGTTTGCTTGAAGCGCTCTGACCGTTTCCGTGTAACCACTTTAGCTGGGTCTGCTTTATGGCTCTAGAAAGATCTCTGGTTTTCGCCTGATCCGGTTCGATGAATTTGATCGCATCGATCAGCCAGGCGGCTAATTCCTGGTCGATCAGGCTGTAATAAACATGGTGCCCTTCTCTTCTTTCGCTTACTGTTCCGGCTGACTTGAGCACAGAGAGATGGCGAGAAACACTGGACGAAGAGACTCCTAATATGTCTTTCAGTTCGCTGACGCACAGCTCTCGATTGCCGAGTTCGGCTATGATTCTGATCCTTGAATGGTGCGAGATCGACGATAGCAGTTTCTCCAGTCTCTTTGCTACGAAATCACGTTTCGGCATAAAATTTCAGCGCTCCCGAATTAAAGATTCAAAATTCTGAAAATGTGAATATATTGCACACGATTATTCTAGCACTACCGGCAAGATTGAACAACCGTCAGCATTGGCATTCTCGGCAAGATTTCTGGTTCGGTCTTTGCGAAGCTATAAGATCCGCGTCGACCGCTGTTGACCCCGGGCATCAATACCTGTTATTATTCAAATATTCAAAAGTTCAGATTTATAAAATAATAGGCTCGATAGAGTTCAATCGATTTTGATGGAGTCTTCGGCCGGAGGGCGTTGGTTTGATTACCCCATTCATGAAGTTTGTCAGAGCTGAGTCGACAGCCGGTATGGTGTTGGTCGTCTTTGCCTTGGCTGCAATTGTCCTTTGCAATTCTCCATTTAATCACCAGTTCACCTCATTCTGGTCCAGTGAGTTCGGTATTGCATTTGGTGAATGGAAATTGTCGAAGCCGCTTGCTGTTTGGGTCAACGAGTGTTTAATGACCTTTTTCTTTCTGGTTGTCGGTCTGGAGATAAAGCGGGAACTTGCCGTGGGAGAGCTTTCCACGTTTAAAAAAGCTATCCTTCCGATTGTCGCCGCGGCCGGTGGAGTGATTATCCCGTCCCTGATATATATATGCTTCACTTACGGAACAAACTATTCGGATGGGTGGGCGATCCCGACAAGCACAGATATCGCCTTCTGTCTGGCGGCTTTGAGTCTGCTTGGAAAGAGAATTCCTCTTGGCCTCAAGGTGTTTGTCGCTGCCTCGGCTATTGTGGATGATCTGGTTGGAATTCTTATTCTTTCGGTGTTTTACTCGCACGGTCTGAATGTACAATCTCTTCTGCTATCTGCATTTCCGCTTTTCATGCTTCTTTTGATCAATCGTCTTGATTGCAGGCAACCTCTGCCTTATTGCATTCTTGGTTTCTGGCTCTGGACTATCTTTCTGCATGCCGGTTTGCATGCGACGGTCGCCGGTGTTTTGATTGCTTTATTCGTTCCGGTTTCACCAAAGCTGAACCCCGTGGATTTCGAAAGCGAGATCAGTCGTCAGCTTGGCAGATTCACTGATATTCGCTCTTCTGATGATTGGGAGGCTGTAAACAGTAAAAGGAAGTCCGCCATTCTCGCCATAGAGTCGATCAGTGTCCACGCCCAGTCACCTCTTCAAAGAATGGAAGCCGGATTTCATCCCTGGGTCGCTTTTCTTGTCCTGCCTCTATTTGCGCTGGCTAACGCCGGTGTCTCATTGTCTGTGGTGAATGATCTTTCGGAGCACCTCTCCCTGAGCATGGCCATAATCGCCGGTCTGCTTATCGGAAAGCCCCTGGGCATGAGTCTCTTTAGCTGTCTTGCTTTACGAACCGGCCTGGCATCGCTGCCTGCCGGTGTGTCTCTGGGGCATTTGTTGGGAGCGTCTATTCTCTCCGGTGTCGGTTTTACAATGTCACTCTTTATGGCGTCTCTTGCCTTTGAATCTTCGAATTTGCTTGAGATCTCCAGATTCTCGATTCTTGTATCCTCGGCAATTTCCTGGGTGGCTGGTATCGCTCTACTGGTTTGTGCCAGTCGTGCCAGCAGTCGCACCGATTCCGGATGTACTGATAGAGTTCTGGCTAAGACACGATGAACACTAGAAAAATCTAGTTTTTGGAGTCATTTATCACTTGACCTTCTATTCGGCTCTCAGGCTTGAGCACTTTCTTCAGGAAGCGTTTGTTGGATTCCCAGAATTTGGGAGTGCGTCCGCAAAGACTTTCTATTCTTGCTCTGGCCTTAAGCGCCCGCCCTTCATCGGCGAAGAATCTCGAGGCTCCGGGTACTGACAGTCCTTTGTAGGAAGTCGCCTCTTCTCCAGCTATGTTGCGATAAACGATCAGCCAGTTGGTCAAGCATTCATTGAATATAGCCGGCGTCACATTTTCTTTGCCTTCTTCTTCGATTTTTTTATAAAGAGCCTCGGCGGCGCCGACCCGGGCGTCGAGGTCATCAGGATCTGCTTTTGTCGCAGCACGTCCTAGTTTTATAGCCTCTTCGATATTTTTGTTTTTCAGCGCCAATTCGGACTGTAGCAAGAGTAACCTCGAATTTGCCTTCTCCCTGTCTCTCCCCAGCGCGTTATAGGTCGAGACTGGTTTATACTCCTCCGTTGCTGCAAGAACGCCGGAAGAACTTGCCAGTAGTAGAGCTAGACTTAATGGGAAAGTCCGATTAACCATGCTGCGTTTGTGCATATATTCGAAACTCTGAAACCATAGAGCTAACATGTTAGCACCAGTGTGAAACAAGGGTCAACTACGAGCTAGCGTTTGTTAATCAAAGTGCTGAGAACATTCGAATAATCATCGGTCCAGTCGCCGAGTGAAGGCTTGGTGATGGTTTTAGAGATTCTCAAACGGGGATTATCGTTTTTGCAAGGCTCGAATTCTTCTCGAGACATAAGTATCCAGGTGCTGGAGTCAGTACCCAGGGTCATAGAATGAAGCGAGCATTTGCGGGCGAGATTTCCCACCACCGGTTCTAGATTGATGTGGCGATTTGAAATGTTCACAAGGATAAAACCATCTCTGGTCAGGTGGCTCAAATATGTGGTGAACGCTTCTCTGGTGAGAAGATGAACCGGTACGGCATTGCCGTTGAATGCATCCATGATAATCAGATTGTACATCCCCTTCATCTTCTCCAACTCCAGTCTGCCGTCACCAAGAATTACGTCATTGGCTGCTCTGGATAGTTTCAGAAAGCTGAAGTTATTGTTTGCGATCTTAATGACGCTTGGATCTATCTCGAAGAATGTCATACGATCACCAGCTTCGCCATAGCAGGCGATGGTTCCTGCTCCAAGTCCCAGAACGGCTGCCTTCAGGTTTTTTAAACGTGCTCTGATGATTCTCATTGAGCAGCCGAAGCCCCCCTCTCTGACAAAATACTTGGTTGGCTCCATGAGTTTCTCTCGGTCATTGTACTGAGTTCCATGAATTACTCTGCCATGCACTATAGAGGTGAAATCATCGGATCGCTCAACCGATACGCAGCCATAAAAGTTTCGCATTCTAGATACCGTTGAAGGTTGAGGGATCACTATTCTTTCAATCAGGAGTCCTCCAATCAAAGTGGCGAACATGATGTAGGCGGCGCCCAGGGCAAAACGAAATTTATCAGGTTTCTGTTTTATGTTCACACCCGATCCTGGTTTTATCTCGAGCCAGCTTCGGGTCATCGTTTTGATTGACATGGTAATAATGACCGCGAATACAATCGCCTTTTCTCCGTAGTAATCGAACACCATCGGCGCTACCAGATTGGCAAATAGTCCTCCTGCTACTCCGCCGATGGCGAGGGCAAGGTAGAAGGTTGCCAGATGCCTGGCGCCTGGTTTGCTTCGCACTAGTTCTCCGTGCATCGCCATCGAAGTGAAAAAGACAAAACCAAGGATGCAAGCTGTGTTGAGCAGGATAGAGTGCCATAGAAATGGCTCGAGTATCCATAGAACTGCCGAGGCAATAAGGAATATATTGGTTTTGCAGAGGCTCTCCCTGGCGAAACAGATGATGTAGGAGAGAAGGTAGAGGATCAGTGGTGCGGTCCAGAATAAAGGTATTGGTGCTATATCTTGCGTGAGGTGCTGGGTGTAGCAAATCAGGATCAGGGTAGAGACTGATGTAAGGAAACACCAGTAGAGGAAGCGCAGCAGTTTCGGTTTTTCAGTCTTGCCTTCAAGATCGTTGATCAGCTCTTCTCTTTTTTCGCCCTTCTGGAAGACGAAGATTGCAGATGCCAGAATAAGCAATGCTGTAAACGCGTAGAGATAGTTCCATATGTTAATGGAGGAGGAGAGGCTCAGATTGGGTTCAATCAAAATAGGATAAGTGACCAGAGCTCCGATTGAGCCGATATTGGAAGCGGCATACATCCAGTATGGATCTGATAAGTTGGTCAGTCTGTACCAGAGCTGCATCATGCCGCTTACACTCGACAGTAGCACGCATTGCACAAGCAAATTAGTCACCAGGATAACTAATAGGCTTATAAATGGATCTTCGGTGACGCCTGCTTCCCAGCTCCGGGGGGCTTTGATTGACAGAAGAAAGGCCGATAAGGTGAAGCCGCCTCCGTAAAAGAGCGCCTGGTGCTTTACTTGCAATTTCGATATAAGGAAAGTGAGAAGATAGCCTCCCAGAACAACAAACTGAAAAAACAGCAAGCAACAGGTCCAAACCGCGCTAGTTCCGCCAAATATTGGGGTAACTATCTTTCCAACCATGGGTTGAATTTGAAAGATAAGGAAAGCGCCTATTAAGACTGTCAGAATTTGAATGATTCTGAGAATCGCCATTTCTTGTGGACCCCTGAGGTTTTCCGAAGGGGAATCCAGACTCTCTTGAGGCGGTCCAGATGGCATGTGGGTTGCCTTTACTTTTCGGGGATAAAAATTTTGGTTGGTTTCTCTACGCAGCGTCATCTAGAAAACTGAAAGAGTCTTTCAATTATTTCATGGGCAAAATTCATTGTCAAAGGACAAACTGGGCTATTACAAGGCGGACCCGACTTATTTCAACGGTGCTTCGGGAATGGATACCAGGAACTCTTTCAAGTCTTCCAGTTGCTCATCGGTCAGTTTGTCTTCTTGCTCTTTCATCAGAGGCGAGCGGGAGGTTCGCTTCAGAAAACGCTTCAACTCTTTGCCACCGGCTCTAGTGCTGATGCCTGCTAAATCCGGTCCGAATCGGTCTTTTGATCCGTCGGTAGAATGACAGGTGTAACAGCGCATTTCATAAAAGAGTTTTGCACCACGGACGGCGCCCTCCACATTCACTTCTTCTTGCTTCTCTGGCTTGCCGAATTTTTTGCGCTTCTCTTTCAGGGTCGTAGAATGGCTGGCGACCAGATAGCCTTCTTTAGGCTCGGGCAGAGTCAATATGTAGTCGACGATATACTCCGCTTCTTGCTTGGACAAGGCCGGATGGGGCATTATATTTGGTCGGTTTCCGAAGACATGGGCGAATTTCTTCATCTGTTCTCTGGGGTTCATCATCCTGTCCATAAGCCATTCCGGCCCCCGGTGCCCGCCTATGCCGTCGAGAGGCGGGCCCACTTCTCCGCCCTGGCCGAATATGGCATGACATTGTTTGCAGTTGTGCTTTTCGTAGAGCGCTTTGCCTTTGCGGCTCGCTTCGTCTTCTTCCCGGGGGACATAACCCCAGGGCGGCAATTCCACGAAGTCCTCCTCATCGTCGCTTGACGTCTTGGGCTCGGCATTTACTTCGTGTCTGAATTCGGGCTTCTGGGGGCGATCTATTTTATCCAGCGGTGTGATCAAGCGCTGGCTTGCTTCGGCATCTATTGCTCCGCTTTCGTCGCAGAAGGCACCCGGTGCCAACCCTGCTAAAAGCGAGATGCTTCCTGCGGCAAGTGCCAGATATAGTAGATTCGGATTGTGACGAGGCACTTCAGACCCTTTCTAGAGACTCCATTCAAGTGTAGTCTACTCGGATTTTCCGATCTGCGCAAAATATGAGAGCGCTGAAGCCGGCGAAGTCTAAAAAAGCACAGGCGCCTTCACCTGTCTTTTCCGGATCATCAGCGCCAGGGCATTGATATCCCGGCTCAAGAGGCGGTTCTCCACCAGGGTCGGGATCTTTTCTCTGACTGAATCATATAAGTCTTTGAACGGAGCCGGGATCTTCTTGTTTATTACGTCGTAGCCCTGGAGGGTGGTGAGCAACTCGATGGCGGTGAGATACTCGAACATCTCTATGAGCCAGGCTAGATGAATGGCACAGTTGCCGGCGTTGGCGTTGAAGTCCTCGAACTTGCCGCCGGCAGGGACTGATTGAATACTTCTTGAATGGGACCGCGCTCGGATCTCGAGGGCAAGCGAGGCGGCGGTGTAATGCGCAATCATGAGCCCGTAGTTAGAGCCGGGGTCCTGACTTTTGTGGGTCATATAGGCGGGCAGGTCGTTGATAGGCTCCCTGACCGTCAGCTGTCCGGTGCGGCGTTCGCTGGCGAGGCAGGCGGTGGCCGCTACTTGAGAGAGCGCATCGAGGGCAAAAGAGATTCTTGCCCCGGAGGTATTCATCGAGTTATTAGTATAGGTCCCGTCTTCATTGATTATCGGATTATCCGATACCGCATTCAGTTCATCTAAAATGGTTTCTTCGGCACCTTTGAGCGCATCTAATAACGAGGCGAAGACAGTGAGGGCATAGCGGCAGGAGAGCGGTGAGCGAACTAGATGGTCATCGTTGGCGGGGCTCAGTTCGTACAGGGTTTTGCACAAAGTATCGAGGGTAGAGTGATTTTTGTAGGCGATGAACTCATATTGATTGCTCATATAGCCGGGGCTTATCAACTCGCCGTTTAAATGGGCGGTGGCGATGGCGATATTGACCAGGCTGCGCATATCGGATAAAGCCAGAGTTGCCACGCCGAGGCTCTGGGCAAGCCCGTTTATGAGGGCGAGCCCGTCTCTGCCCCGTAATTTGTATGGGGTCAGTTCATGGCGCCGCAATACGGAAGCTGCCGGCTCATGCCTGTCTAGATCGATGATTTCGCCTTCACCGATAAGGGCGGCTGCCATATGGGAGAGAGGGACTAGATCGGAAGAGCCGATGGAGCCCAGCATCGGTGCCGATGCCGCCAGGTCTTTGTTTAAGAATGCGACCATGCTCTCGAGCAACTGGGGCGAGACGCCGCTTTTTCCCCGCAGAAAGTTATTGAGCCGAATCAACATCATCGCCCTCGACTGATCCGCTTTCATATAAGGACCGACACCGCAGGCATGGGCAAGAATCAGATTCTCCTGGTGGTTTTTCTGTTCTTCTTTAGAGATATCGACACAGTCTAATTCGCCTACACCGACCGAGACACCGTAGATGACGTTGTCTTCCTTAATCAGCTTTTCGACCAGGACATGCGCCTTTTCACAGGCGGCAAAAGCCGAGGTATCTATAGAGATGTCAGCATAATCTCGCGCCACCTTGACGGTGTCTTCTATGGTGAGGGAGCTTCCGGTCAATTCCAGAGCCATTGATAACCTCCTGAATCCAGGAGATTATTTTACTGCTCTTTCGAATCGATCTCGCTTTTCAGTTTGGCCAGCAGTTCGTCCACGCTAAGGGTGCCTACCTGACCGTCCCGACGATGGCGGATAGCGACCTTGCCTTCGGCTTCTTCCTTGTCTCCTATCACTACCATATAAGGAATCTGTTGCATCTGCCCTTCTCTTATACGATAGTTCACGGTCTCAGAGCGGTTGTCGATATGCGCCCGGATTTCGTTGTCCCGTAGTTGCTGGTGGACTTTCGAAGCGAACTCCTGGTGTCTGTCCGAAATCGGCAGAACAAGCACCTGGGTGGGGGCGAGCCAGAGCGGGAAGGCGCCGGCATAATGTTCTATCAAGCCGCCCACGAAACGCTCCATAGAGCCCAGTACCGCTCTGTGGATCATAATTGCTCTGTGCTTCTCGCCGTCTTCGCCGATGTAGCTGACATCGAAACGACGGGGCAGATTGAGGTCGACTTGTATGGTCGGTCCCTGCCATTCGCGACCGATGGCGTCGAATAGCTTGACGTCGATTTTGGGCGCATAGAAAACACCGCCGCCTTCATCGATTTCATAGTCGATGCCGCGGTCTTTCATGGCTTCTTCCAGACCTGATGTGGCAAGCTCCCACTCTTCGTCGGTGCCGAGATATTTCTCGGGACGGGTGGAGAGATAGCATTTATAAGTGTAACCGAAGGTGGTCATCAGCTTGTCTATGAGGTCGATGATACCGTCGATCTCGCCTTTCAACTGCTCGGGGGTGCAGAAGATATGAGAGTCATCCTGGGTAAATCCGCGCACTCTGAGCATGCCATGCAGCACACCGGATCTTTCATAGCGATAGACCGTGCCGAGCTCGGCATAGCGCAGGGGCAGATCGCGATAGCTGCGCAGTTTGGTTTTGTAGATCATGATATGGCCAGGACAGTTCATGGGCTTGCATCGGTATGGATGCTCGTCGATGTCCATGGGCGCATACATATTTTCGGCATAGTTCTCTAAGTGACCGCTTATCTTATATAGATCTTCGCTGGCCACATGCGGGGTGTAGACAAACTGATAGCCGCGCTTGCGATGCTCTTTGCGCCAGTTCTCTTCGATGGTGTCGCGAACGGTGGCCAGGTTGGGGTGCCAGAAGATAAGCCCGGGACCGACCTCTTCGTGAACCGAGAAAAGATCGAGCTGTTTGGAGAGTTTACGGTGATCTCTTTTCTCCGCCTCTTCCAGCCTGGTCAGGTGGTCGTCGAGATCTTGTTTGGACCACCAGGCGGTGGCATAGATTCTTTGCAGGTTCTCTCTGTTCTCGTCGCCGCGCCAGTAAGAGCCGGAGACTTTGAGCAGTTTGAAGGCTTTTATGTGCTTGGTGGAAGGCAGGTGCGGACCGGCGCAGAGGTCGTTCCAGATCACTTTGCCGTCTTTGTCTTTCATCAGATAGAGGGTGGGGTTGTGGTCCCGGTGCTCTTCTAAAAGCTCGGCTTTGAATTTTTCGCCGTCTTTGCGAAATTCATCCAGCTGTTTGTCCACATCGGGAATATCGAAGCGCACTATCTGTTGATTCTCTCTGGCGATCTCTTTCATCTTGGCTTCGATCTTTTCCAGATCCTCGATGGAGAGAGTATGCTCGGGTATTTCGAAATCGTAATAGAAGCCGTCTTTGATGGTGGGACCGATGGCGATTCTTGCCTCGGGAAAGACGGATTGTACGGCTTCGGCCATGACATGGGCGGTGGAATGTCTCAATAGCTCGAGAGATTCTTCGTCCTTGGCAGTGAGCAGTTTGACTTTGTCACCGGTGTGGAGAGGGGTGTGCAGGTCTTTGATCTGATCGTTTATGAGGGCGCCGACACAGTTTCTGTAAAGTCCTTCACTAATGGACTTGGCCAGATCGGCGGCGGTGTCGCCCGCCTTAAGCTCTTTCTTGGCTCCGTCAGGAAGCGTGACCACAACGGGTGTTTCAACTTTAGACATGATAATTTCCTCTTATAGAGGGCATCTACAAACTGCCCTGAAATCAGAAATTCTAGCAGTTGAACTCCGATTTTAGGTCCTTTATAAAGAGAGATAGCATTTCGGTGTTGGTAAGAAATCTCAGACCCAGGGCATCCCAGCGGCTGATGCCGGTCTCCACGCCCCCTTCATCTATGAATACATAAACTTTGAGGTCGGCTTTATCTCTGTCCGGTCTCTCTATGCGCAGGTCTATGGAAGGCTCGAAGGGCTCGAAGAGAACCATATCTACATTGCCTTCCACCAGGGCCTCCAGGCGTGAGAGGAGAAGCTTGACTTCGTCCTCCGGCTCACGAAAAAAAATGTAGCCATCTTTCAAAAGAGGCGCTTGGTCGGCTGTACTCGGGGTTTCTCTCGTGGAAGAGATAAGCCTCTTGCCCTGGGTCATTCGCCAGGAAAAGTATTGAACGGCTTGATCCGGATATTTTTGATGACGTTCAATCGGTGATTCTACCGAGATTTCAAAGGCGCTCATGTATTCCTGATCTTCCGATTGTAATCTGGCCATTGCTCTTTGTTCTTTTCCTTTATATATGAAGAGTTTTGTTTCTGGCTCTGCTATTTGCCGATGCAGAATCGAGAGAATACTTCGGTGATAACCTCTTCGGTCACCTCATCGCCACAGGCTTCCGATAGGCTGTGGATGGCTGATTTCAAGTCGGTGGCGATGCAGTCTTCCAGCATCCCCAGGGCGCTTGCTTTCAAGACTTCTTCAAGGGAGATGGTCGCTTTGCGACAGAGTTCTCCCTGTCTCTGGTTGAGGGAGCCCCCTGTTTCCACCAGGGTGTTGCCGGTCAGGGCCCACTTTTCTATTTCGGCCGAGAGCCTCTCGATACCTGCTCCGGTGACGGCTGAAATCGGCACGGTGGCTACACTCTGGGAACCATTGATTCTCTCGGGGTCTCGCTTTGATAAGTCTATTTTGTTCCAGACCAGAATATACGGTGCGTTATCTATCAGCTCCAGAATCTTCTCTTCCGGCTCTTCAAAAGGGATGGTCGAGTCCACGATGAAGAGAGTGAGGTCGCTCTCTTTTATTGCCCTGGTAGTACGCTCAATACCAGCGATTTCGATGGAATCATCGGTTACTCTAATTCCTGCCGTGTCAATTAAGGTTACGGGAACGCCGTTGAGATCGAGCAGCTCTTCTATGGAATCCCTGGTGGTTCCCGGTGTGTCCGAGACTATGGCGCGGTCGAAGCAGAGCAGCCTGTTCAAAAGGCTTGATTTACCGGCATTGGGTCTGCCGACCAGGGAGAGTTTGAGACCTTCTCTCAAGAAGCGACCGGAGCGGGTTGTGCGAGCCAGCTTGTTAAGCCTGTCTATGGCACTCTCCACCACCGCTTCTATATCGTCCCGGGGAAGCTCGCCCACCTCTTCGGGAAAGTCTATGCCAGCTACCAGCTTGGAGAGCAGCGCCAGAAGCTCGCCTCGCACTTCGGCTATTTTTCTGCCTATGTGACCTTCCAGAGCCGATAGGGCAAGCCTGCTCTGGCGACCGGTTTTGGCTTGAATTAGATCGAGGACCGATTCTGCCTGGGTCAGATCCATCTTGCCGGAAAGAAATGCTCGCTTGGTAAATTCCCCTGGTAGAGCCAGTCTTGCCCCGGTGCTCAAAAGCAAGGCCAGTACTTCTTCGGTAATCAGAGGACTGCCGTGACAGTTGATTTCGATGAGATCGTCTCCGGTATAGGTGTTGGGTGCCCGGTAGCAAATACAAACCACTTCGTCGATAAAAATCTCTCTCTGAAGATCGTATATATATCCGTGGATAGCCTTATGGCTTCCGGGCTTTCGCAGGTCGGTCTTTTTGAACTCTTTTGATGAAGAAGAAAATATTTGTTCAAGAATTCCATAGCTTCGAGGACCGGAAATTCGAACGACCGCAATCGCGCCTGTGCCCGCAGGAGTAGATATAGCAGCAATCGTGTCTCTTTCAATCATGGGAATTCAATTTACCACAAGTTACCCCCTCCACAGTGATTTGAAATTATCTTTGAAGAACCTCTTGAACTCTTGAACTTACGGTGGTAGTATCACACAGTTTTTGGCCTTTAAAAAGGCTAGTTTGTCTCCGACAAAGCTGTTTAAAACCTTAGGAAATAAAGCATGAACAAAGCAGAACTTGTTAACGAAATTGCAAAAGCTACTGGTCAAACCAAGCTTGATGTCCACAATACCGTGGCTGCAGTTTTACACCACCTCACCACAGCCATGGCTAAAGGTGACAGAGTTACTCTCGTTGGTTTCGGTACTTTCGAACGCAGACAGAGACAGTCGCGCATGGGAGTCAACCCCCAGAACCCCGATCAGAAGCTCAAAATCCCCGCGGCTAAAGTCCCTGTATTCCGCGCCGGACAGGAACTGAAAGGCGTCGTCAACGGCAAGAAAAAACTTCCTGCCCTGGCCGCTACCGTGACCGCAGCTAAGCCCGCTGCCAAACCGAAGAAAGCTGCTAAGCCTAAAGCTGCTGCTAAAGCCAAAGCAAAAACCGCTTCCAAAGCTAAGCCCAAGAAAGCTGCCGCTAAGAAGACCACTGCTAAAGCTGCTAAGAAAACCACCGCTAAAAAGCCGGCTGCTAAAAAGCCCGCTAAGAAGACCGCTAAGCGTCGTTAATCTTATAAAAGCGATTGGACAATCGAAAGATTGAAAGAGAGAGGGAGGATATAAATCCTCCCTCTTTTGTCAATTCAGGCGTCATCGGCTTTGTGGCGATATCTCAAGTAGGTGAGACTGACAAAGTTATTGGTTACATGGGCAAGGATAGGTGGCCAGAGACTGCCGGTCAGGATGATCATATAGCCGAAAAGGGCTCCGGCAAGAGCCGCCCAGATTGCATAGAAAAGGTAGCGTTTGCCGGCGAAGTGACAGAGTCCGAAAACAATGCTCGCTATCAAGATTCCGAACTGGTTCTGTAAGACGCCTCGATAGAAGACCTCTTCGCAAAAGCCGGAGGCCAGGGATATCAGGACTATGTCCCGGAAGAGAAATTTTGAAAAGAGCGGAGCCATTACATCGTTGATAAGCTCCAGATAGATGTCGAATAATTTGAACTTGTCTTTCAGGGCACGCGCCAGGCGCGCGCTTGCTATGCTTGTCAGGCTGAGCAAAAAGCCGGTGCCCAGACCGGCGGCGATTTGAAGCGGTTCTACCTTTGAAAAGACAGGCAGCAACTCAATTTTAGCGAGCCAGCTCCAGGCTGTGGCCAGGATCAAAACCAGGGCTTCAATCAAGATGATCAGATTGAAGATCTGGTTTTTACTCAGGTTAGTTTGAGAGGACGGCATGGTCTAGAACCACCTCTGGTCTCAGCAAGGAGTCTTCCGTGAGCTTCATGAGAGCGATGGGATTGGCTCGGTAGCAGGCGAAAAGCCGCGTTTCCTGGACGGCATTTAAATTCAGATCTAGATCGCCCAGGGCAATTCGTTGACCGTTGGCTATTCTTCTTGCCATGGCTTCATCCACTTCGAAAGAATCGAGACCCAGGGCCTCCACCGGTGAAACCAGGCAATTCGAAAGACTTTGCCTGGCGCTGAGTTCCGTCAGCTCTTCGATAGTATAGGCCTTATCTATTTTGAAATTGCCGGATTTTTCTCTAACCAGGCCCTGGAGGCATCCGCCCGTCCCCAGCTGCATACCGAGATCGCGGGCTATCGATCGTATATATGTCCCCTTAGAACATTCGATCCGTGCCACTACCACAGGTAGCTTCACCGAAAGGACCTCTAGCTTATAGACCTCTACCGAACGACCGGGAAGTTCCCGGGGAGCTTCTCCTTTTCGAGCCATCTCGTAGAGTTTGCGTCCACCCTGTTTGATGGCACTGTAGACCGGCGGTATCTGAATGAGTTTGCCGACAAAACCGGCCAGTTTCTCTTTGATAAGCGCTTCTGTGATATTAGCAGCCAGCTCTTTTTCTTCTAGAACGGCGCCTTCGGTGTCATCGGTGTCGGTCCGCCTGCCAAGGCGTATTTCTGCCCGGTAGCATTTGTCGTCGGGCAGATACTGTAAAAGGCGGCAGGCTTTGCCCAGCCCGACGACCATCACTCCTTGCGCCAGAGGATCCAGGGTGCCGCCGTGGCCCACCTGTTTAATACCGCTCAGCTTGCGGATCTTATAAACCAGGTCGTGGGATGTTATCCCGCTCGGTTTGATGGCGTTGAGGAAACCGATCATGGAAACAGGCTTGGTACCTAGACTTCTCCCCGGGAGATTTTCCCGAGAATCTCGGATACTTTAGCACCGCGCTCCAGCGATTTATCGAGCTTGAATTGAAGCTCCGGGGCGAAACGCAATCTCAATCTTCGACAGAGCTCGCCGCGAATTATACCGATTTTTTCGTTGAGCGCCTCCATCGTCCCGCTCTGGGCGGCTTCGTCTCCGAAGACCGAGACAAAGACTTTCGCCGAGCGGCAATCCGCTGTGCACTCCACATCCACTATCGAGACCAGACCGGAAATTCTTTCGTCCTTTATGTCCTTCAGGAGCATTTGAGCGAGTTCGCGTTTTATAGACTGCGATACTCTAAGGGAGCGTTGTATGGCCATTTCCTGTCACCTCGTATAAGGTCCATGCCAGAGAACTTTGCTTGCTTTGGATTACTCGCCGCGTTTGGTCTCTTTGATGATGTAGGCGTGCACCTTATCACCTTCTTCGATGGCGGTGAATTTCTCGAAGCTCATTCCGCATTCGTAGCCCTGGGCAACTTCTTTGACATCGTCCTTGAATCGTTTCAGAGTATCTATCTTTCCATCATAGATCTGCTGACCTTCTCTTTCAATCCGGATTATGCAGCCACGCTGAATCTTGCCTTCCTGCACCATACAACCGGCGATAACGGTACCCTTGCCCACTTTGAAGATCTGTCTGATCTCGGCAGAGCCAAGCTTGACCTCTTCTCTAATAGGTTCGAGCAGACCCTGAATAGCTTTGGTCAGGTCTTCGGTAATCTGATAGATGATGCTGTAGCTTCTTATATCGACACCGTTGGCGTCGGCCACTGTGCGGGCGTTGGGATCGGTCTGGGCATTGAAGGCTAGAACAATCGCATTAGATGAAGCGGCCAGGTTGACGTCGTTTTCGGATATGTTTCCGGAGGCGGCTCTCAGAACTCGAACCTGGACATTCTCATCGCTGAGTTTGACCACCGAGTCGGCGATAGCTTCTGCCGTACCCTGAACATCGGCTTTGACAATGACGTTCAACTCTTTGACTTCGCCGCTTTCGAGCATGTCGTGCAGAGATTCCAGGGTGACATGGTGCTGTCTCATGGCGCCGACAGACTCCTGACGGTCTTCGACGGTATCTTTCATCTCTTGCATGTCTTCCACCACCCGGAAAGGATCTCCGGCCTGGGGAACGCTGTCGAGACCGAGTACTTCCACCGGCATACTTGGACCGGCTGCTTTGACCCGGTTGCCGCGGTCGTCGAAGAGGGCTCGGACTCGGCCGCTGGTGCTGCCGACCACAATCAGATCACCTTCGCGCAGGGTGCCGTTTTGCACCAGGGCTGTGGCGACCGCACCTTTGCCGCGGGAAAGTTCCGCTTCCACGATAACGCCTTCGGCGGGTTTCTCGGGATTGGCTTTCAGATCTTGCAGATCTGCTACCAGGAGAATCATGTCGAGAAGGTCATCGAGACCGGTTTTCTTTTTGGCGGATACTTGAACAGTAACGGTATCACCACCATAGGATTCTGCCAGCAGATCGTGTTCCATCAACTGGGTCAGTACTCTCTCCGGCTCGGCGCCGGGCAGGTCGATTTTATTAACGGCTACGATAATAGGTACTTGCGCTGCTTTGGCGTGGTCGATAGCCTCTTTGGTCTGGGGCATGACTCCGTCATCGGCGGCGACTACCAGAATTGCTATGTCTGTGGCCTTTGCTCCCCGTGCACGCATGGCGGTGAAGGCCTCGTGACCGGGAGTGTCCAGGAAGACAATTTGTTTAAGCCCGTCTTCGTGTTCGACTTCCACATGATAGGCGCCGATATGCTGGGTGATACCACCGGCCTCTTCGTCGGTGATTTTGAATTTGGTCTGTCTGATTGCGTCGAGCAAGCTGGTTTTACCATGGTCGACGTGACCCATGATCGTGACCACCGGTGGTCTGGTTATCAGGTAGGCGTCGTCCTCGCTCTCTTCTCTGGCTGCTTTGGCAGCTTTTGCCTGGGCGGCCTTGCTCGGTTTCTTAGCGACCTCTTCGGTGAGGATTTCGTATTCCAGTTCGGTCGCCATCTCTTTGGCCAGCTCCAGCTCTACCATCTGGTTGACGGTACGCATGATGCCTTTGGTAAAGAGGTGTTTGATTATCTCGGTGACCGGCTGCTTCATCGCCTCGGCCAGCTCCTGCACAGTGAGGTTTCTGACGAGCACGACTTCTTTTGGAAGATCCTGTTCGATAATCTCCTTCTGCTTCTCTTCTTCTTTCTTCTGTTCTTTCTTGACCTGGGAATGTCTGTGGGACTTCGGCGGTCTGGGAGGAGTGGCCCGCATCGAAGGCGCCGCCACCCTTATAGGTACTGATGGTGCCATGGGTTTCTCCGTTCTCTCTCCCCGGTCGCGTTCACCACGCTCGCCACGGGGATAATCTCTTTTTTCCTTTTTGGAAACTTTGCCGCGACCCTTTGCATGATCATCGTTTGGATCAATGCCGACGGCATCACCGGTAGTGTCAGGAGCTTTGGGGACTTTTTCTTCTTGCTCTTTGGCCTTTTGTTGCTCTTTACGCTGCTTCTCTTCGAAATGTCTGTCGAGGTTGCGAATGGCGCGCTGGCCGAATTTGGATTCATCGGACCAGGAGTCACCTGTTACTTTTCCTACTTGAACCGGCTCAACCTGCGGCATCGACTCTTCTTCTTTTTCTGTTTCACGAAAAGTTTCCAGGGCGACTTCTTCGCGGGCGACCGGTTCTGCTGTTTTCGCCGGGGCCAGGGCCTTTTTCGGTTGGGCTTCGGCCGCGGCCGATTCTCGGGACGGAGCGGCGGTTGCGCCGCCGTGCTGAGCAGATTGAGGAGACTGAGTCGATTGTGCCGGTTGCATCGATTGTACCGGTTGCATCGGTTGCACCGGTTGATAAGACTGGCCTGACTGTAGAGTCGGGTTAGAAGAAGAGATCTGACTGGGCAGGCTGCTGCCTGAAGAGAATTCGCCTTCCGGTCTGGTCGGTCTGGCGATTCTGGGGGTCGAGGATATGTGCGATGCCGGCAAGGGCGCTGGACCACCGGCGGGCAAACCGGGACCCTGGGATGTCTCTGCCGCTGCAGCCGGATCGAGTCCTTCCCCTTCCGGGGTTTCGGGTTTCTTGCGATATCTGTTCAGAACTCTCGGTTTCGGCTTGTCTTTCTTCTTCTCGGGCGGCGGCGGCACATTCAAGGTGGTTTTGGCGGTCGCCTTGGTTTTAGGGGCTTTCCTGGAAGCGTCGTCGCTGTCCTCTTTCTTCTTACCGAGGGCGGCTATCAGAAGACCGACGGCGTTGCCGTCGATGGTGCTCGAATGACTCTTCACGTCATAACCCAGCTCACGCAGGGTCTGGATGATATCCTGGTTGGGGATATTCATCTTTCTCGACAGTTCGTAGATTCTGACTCGTTCTTCCATTTGCTGCTTCTTTCGAAATCCTATTTCAGTTCTCTGTATTTTGGCATGTTTTATCCGATTCTGTGCATAGTTCGGTAATTGCCTTGATAAGTTGTGATTCAAACGGCCATTTGATGTGCCTTTTTTTCTCTTCTCCTTTTTTCTTTCTGCCTTCCAGGGCGTGTTTGAGGCGACCGCCTTTCTCTACCTGTTTGAGACAAAGTTCAGATTTACAAAGGTAAGCAGAGCGTCCGAAAAGTCCTTTCTGTCCATCATTCAGTCTCACTTCCATCGTCTTGAAATCCACCGTCAATCTGATCATCTCGGATCTTGGTCTTTTGGATCTGCAAGCGAAACAGATTCTGCTTCTATCGTGGCTCTTGCCTACCTCCATAAAACTACACCCCGACCTGTCAGGCCTGGGTTTCCAGGTCCATGTCTTCCAGGGTCTGATTCAGGTTGCGGAAGGAACCGCCGGCCTGGCTCTCCGACTTGATGTCGATTTTCCACTGGGTCAACTTCGCTGCCAGGCGCACGTTCTGCCCGCCTCTTCCGATGGCGAGACTGAGCTGATCATCCGGTACGATCACTTCTGCTCTTTTGCCGCCCATTTCGGGGGGATCGTCGTAAAGAGCCACCGTGGTTATTCTGGCAGGGCTGAGAGCGTTAGAGATGTAATCCACCGGGTCGGTAGAGAATCTGATTACATCAATCTTTTCGTTTCTCAACTCGGCAACGACGTTCTGAATCCGAACACCGCGGGTACCGATACAGGCGCCGACCGGATCGACATCCGGATCTTCGGAGTGGACCGCGATTTTGGTTCTATAGCCGGCTTCCCTGGCAATAGAGCGAATCTCGACAGTGCCGTCTTCAATTTCCGGAACGTAGAGTTCGAACAGTTCGCGCACCAGCTCGGGATGAGCCTGGGATACGACGATCTGGGGAACTCTTCCTGACTCGCGCAGTTCGAGAACATAAACACGGACCCGGTTGCCGACTCTGTAAGTCTCGCCGGGAAGCTGTTCTCTGGTCGGCATGCAGCCTTCCACCCGGCCCAGGTTGACGATGACGTTGTTGCGCGTATTCGAAAGCACCTCGATCCGCTCGATCTGACCGGTGGTACAGGTGCCTTTTCTTGCTTCGAACTCTCTTTTGATAAGCTCTTTTTCAGCTTCTCTAAGGCGCTGGGTAATCAACTGCTTGGCTGTTTGAGCGGCAATCCGGCCGAACTCGGAGAAGTCCTGGGGGGTTACTTCGATTTCGAGAACTTCGCCTTCGGTAACATCGGGAATCAGGTCCCGGGCTTCTTCCAGGCTGATCTCATGATAGTCGTTGGATACTTCCTCGACTACTTCTTTAGGGGCGAATATGCCTATCTCACCGGTTTCAGTGTCGAAGATCGCTCTGACTCCCTCGACATCATGGTCGGGGACTTTCTTTTTGTATGCGGCTACTATCGCATCACAAACATAGGATATGAATTCCTCCTGGGGAATATTCCTCTCTCTTTCCAGCTCTTCTGCGGCTTCGAGCAGCTTATCGCCTATCTTGATCACGGTGGATCCTCCGATTTTCTATTGGTTATTCAGTTTTTCAAGGGCTCTTTTCAAGAGCGGGGGAGTTTTTAGCTCAAAACTTCTTCTTCCTCGGGTTCTTCTTCTTCCAACTCTTCGACGGGCCTGGGCGCGAGGCGCACCGAGGAGAGAAGATGGAACTCGAGGGTGATTTCTGTGACCGGGTCCAGCACAAGGCTCTCGTTCTTTTTCTTTTTGTTTTTTTTAGACTTCTTATCGTCTGAGATAGGAGTCGGTTCCCCTATGGTAACCATTCCTTCTTCAGCATCTTGGAGGACACCGGTAAAGTTGTGACCGAGCGTGTCTATCGCAATCTTCGACTGGACTTCGACCAGTTCTCCGACGAAGACCTTCAGCTCTTTCTGGGTTTTGAGCTTTCTGTCTATACCGGGGCTCTGCACTTGCAGTACGAAAGCTCCATCCACGAGTGGACCGGATTTGCTGGAAGCCAGTTTGTCTAATTTCTTCTCGAGATTCCGAGAGACCTTTTCACAGTCATCGAGACTGACCCTGGAGCCTGGCTTGTGAACTGTGACTTCCAGGATCTTTCGGTTGCCCTGATTGGTAAAGCGCGCTATGACAAGGACAAGACCCAGGGGCGACAGAATGGGTGTCAAAAGCTCTGACACTTTCTCTATCGCTTTTCTCGAGCTAATTCTATCCGTCACTATTGCTTTGAATTCTCCGTTCTAAAAACAAACAAGCACCCCTTCGAGGTGCCGGGAAAGTAAATTTGCGTTGTCTCTTTACCTTCAGGTTCGGTATGTTAACATGGCTCACCTGCTAGAAGCAATGGCGATCCCGGCAGATAGGGCGAATATGGCTCCATCCTTTACAATCTCGAATCGACAGAGAAAGCACGATCTTAGAGAGCTCGACCTCGTGTCCATGACTTCCCGATTGGGCCAGGAAGTTTGTAGAAATCTTAAAGAAACTCCCTGTTCGTGGATCTCATCGGACGTTCTCGCTGCCATAGAGCGGCAGGGGGTCTTTAATCTGGTCTTTGTCTCAGATAGAAAAATCAGAGAGCTGAATAAGCAATGGCGAGGCAAAGACCAGGCCACGGATGTTCTCTCTTTTCCGCTGGATCTGGAGCCGGATTTTGATTTCGTTGATACTGGTGAGGCTTGCTTCGAAGTAGGAGAAGTAATTGTTTCGGTGGATAAAGCCATCGCCCAGGCGGAGGAGTACGGTCACAGTCTGGAGAGAGAGGTGGCATTCCTTGTTACCCACGGCATTTTGCATGTTCTCGGTTTCGACCATGAAACATCGGAAGATGAAGCCGAGATGTTCGGGCGCCAGAGAAAGATTCTCTCATCCGGCGGATATATAAGAAGGTAAAAGGATATTTTTACCTTGGCGGGCTCCAGTTTTCACGCTGTCCTCACGCTGGTCTGGTTTAATAAGGCTTGTAAAGAAGATTAGACGAATTTCGAGCCTTTATCGGGCATCTCCATGCATTAATATTAGAAGAACCCCTTGAGGACCCTGGTTTGAAATCGATAAAACATCGCGATCCGCGTAAAGAGCGTTCTTCTAAAAGGAGAGCGGAGGCGAATATCCGACCGGTCAGCGAGCTTCACGGCAATTCTCAGTTACAGAGCAGGGATGAGAGTGTTATTCCTATAGGGTGGCAGCGTAAGACCGGTAAAGCGCATAGCTTATTAGAGTCTTTCTATCACGCCTTCCACGGTATAAAGGTCGGTCTCAGAGGCCAGAGAAATCTTCGGATTCATTTTGCTGCCGCTCCGGCAGTGGTGGTAATGGGGCTGCTTCTTCATATCGATACCGTGAGCTGGCTTGCTCTGGTTTTTGTCATGGCGCTGGTGATCTCTACCGAATTTATGAACACAGCCATCGAACACCTGGTGGATATCTCCGCCGAAGGGCAATACAAATATGCCGCTCGTTGTGCCAAGGATACCGCTGCTTCAGCGGTGCTGGTCGCTTCGCTGGCAGCCATTATCGTGGGCGCCCTGGTCTTTGTTCCAAAACTTGTAGCCTTATTCTGAAGATGAACCTGGAGCAGTGGGAGAATTCCCATTGACTATCGACTATTGACAAGCCACAATGTACTCGTGTGGATTGGATATAAGCGGCTCCAGGGCTGCTTCAGGGAGATTACATATGTCTACTTTAGACGGCGGATATCAAGGTAGAGACCAGTTTCAATTAGCGGATTCGGGAGACGCGGGCAGATCTACCTTTAATGCGGCAGATTTCTGGGGACCACCTGCGGCCCTCGATAGACATACCGTTTCGGACAGAACGGCGATGTCCTCTAACTTTAATACACCGTTGAATTGCGACAGTCTTCCGTCGGGCCTGTCCCAGACCAGCTATCGCGCCTGCGCGCAGGAATTCAGACCGCACGAGCCCGTGGTTACCGCCGGCTCTATTCCCTGGAATACAGGCAGGCATAGTCCCGGTCAGTTCGTGCCCATAGGCGACCGGGAGGTCTATAATTATCCTACCTACGCCCAGACTGGCGGTGACGGACTTGTAGTCATTCAGAAGTCCAACGGTGGCGGCAACACAGGCTATCAACCTTACAATCCCTGGCAGAATCAGGGCTGGAGAGGCTACGGCAATCAAGGTGGTGACAGCAAGACCATCGTCGTTACCGGCGGCGGTAATCAAACGGTTCACGACACCACATCCCGGGTCAGGGTTGGCAACACAGAAGTTTATGACGATGCCACCGTGGTCAACGGTCATCCTGTTCTTGCAGGCGATCAGATAGGAAGACGCAGCTCTGGAGTACCGGGGCTTGAGGGATGGACCCCGAAAGAGGTAATCGGTCTGGTCGGTGTGGTCGGTGAAACGGCAATAGGCATGCGGAATGGAGGCCGTCATCATGGCGGTGACTTTTATGACCCATATGGCGATAATCGCAATTTCAGATGGCAGAACAACCCGAACCAGCGCTGGCAGAACAATGGACAATGGCAGAATCAGGGCGGCAACCGCAGTAGAAACATTATTGTCCAGGGTGGCCAGAATCGTGTTTACGATCGCAGCGAAGGTGTGCGGGTCGGTAATACCGAAGTCTATGACGACGTCACCATCATCAACGGTGGTCGGGTAGGCACTCCTCCCTTTGTGCCGGGCCGCCAGAACGGCGGTTGGACTCCTAAAGAGACCATCGGCTTGATAGGTGTTATGGGAGACATTTTCGTCCGCTCTAGAAATCGCTAAGTCTATCCCTGGCTAAGGCATAAACTGCATTTCGAAAAATCGTTGACCGGGCTCTGAGCCGGGCAGGATTTCCACATCGACTTCGAATATTCTTTTGATCTCTTCCCTGGTCAGAGTTTCGTCTGGGGCGCCCACCGAGGCGATTTTGTTAGGCGTCGGCTCTTTGCGCTCGATGAGAATGACTTGATCGGATAGTTGATCGATCATAGTCAGATCATGAAGTATGACTATAATCGCCAGACTGTTCTCTTTCAGTTTTTTCAGTAAAGAAAATACATTGATACGGTGTTTGAAATCGAGGCTGGAGACGGGTTCATCGAGGAGGAGAATCTGCGGTTTCTGGGCCAGTGCCGCCGCTATGGCAACACGTTGTTTCTCTCCGCCGGATAAATTGGCCACGAATCTTTTCTCCAGGCTCTTTACCTGGGCAAGCTCCATGGCGGATTCTATCGAATCCAGATCTTCTTGCGAGATGTTCCATGACCACCACTTCTGGTGAGGGTTTCTTCCCAGGGTGACGAATTCTTTCACTGTGAGGGCCAGGGAATTGTCGAAAAACTGGCTTACATAGGCGCATTCTCTGGCGAAGTCCCGGGCGCTCATCGACCAGATGTCTCGGTTTGCAATGCGAACCGAGCCCGATTTCGGTTTGATCTGTCTGGCTATCGTCTTCAGCAGGGTCGATTTGCCAGAGCCATTAGGACCGGCCAGGCTTGTTATCGTGCCGGGCCTGATTTGGATTGAGACGCCATCTATGATGTTGCCTGTATCCTCGTAGCCCACACAAAGCTCCGTGGTTTCGACTATGGTATCAGTCCCAATTTTTGCGTCATTTAAATCGGGCATATCAGGCGAATTCTTCTCCCCTTTGTTTTGATACCAGATACAAAAAGAAAGGGCCACCGATTAACGATAGCAGCGTGCCAAGCGGCAACTCCTGACCCGCTGCGACAGAGCGGGCGGCGAGATCGCTGACCAGTACCAGGCCGATTCCTAATAAAGCCGTGCAGATAATATGAATTCTTTCGTCTCGACCAAAAGATCGTCGTGCTATATGCGGTGCCACCAGACCTACGAAGCCGACCAGACCAGAAACCGAGACCGCCGCACCGCACATTAGAACGGCGATCGAAAGCAAGACAAGCTGCAGCATCTCCACGTTGACGCCTAGGGATTTGGCTTGCTGTGAGCCAAGAGAGAGTAGTCTCAGTTGCTTGGAGAGAACCAGGGCAAGCAAAATCCCGAAGACCGTATAGCCTGCCGCCGGGAGCAATTCCTGCCAGGTGCGTCCCGAGATTCCACCGGCAAGCCAGAAAAATATCCCCTGGGCTTTAATGGGATCGGCGCCATTGGTTATAATCAAGGTGATTATGCCGCTACAGATTGTCGAGAGCGCGATACCGGCGAGAAGCATTTTTGTCACCGATAAGCCGGTGGGGATTTTTGCCAGGGATGCCACTATCAGGCTGGCGACAAGTCCACCGGTGAAAGCTACTATGGGGACATAGCTGAAGCTGAGACCGAGCGAAAGGGCTATGGCCACGGTCACACCGGCACCACTAGAGACACCGGTCAAATATGGATCGGCGAGATTGTTCTTGGACAGGGTCTGAAGGAGATAGCCGCTAACACTGAGAGCGGCACCGACGGTTATGGCGGTAAGCATTCTGGGCAGTCGGATTTGCCAGATGATGTCGCGGACCATGGCCTGGTCTACCGGTATGGCGGCAGGACTGAAGAGCGTCGTCAGGGCAATCTGTGGAGAAATTTGCACGTCACCCACGCAGATATTCAAAAGAATACCTGCGCCTACTATTAGAATAAGACCGACAAGCTTGAAGATCAAAAGGGCTCTCCGGAAATCTCTCTAGCACTCCTCTTTAACAGGGCAGCGCCCATGACAGTAGCAGATAGGGAGCCCCTGCGGGTTATCAGGATGGGTATAATTCACCGATTATTCACGGTTTTTTAGCGTTCTATTATTTAGCTCCTCTTCTATCAAAATCCCGTTGATGGTCATGGTAGTATTTCAAGGAACCCGTGTAGTAGAAGATTACCGTTTTATCTCTCTCATTTTCTTCTTCTCTTGCCAGGAAAGAACAGTCTGCCATGACCATCTATTTTGACAACAGCGCAACCACTCAGGTCCGAAAAGAAGTGGCGGAGGCCATGTTCGAGTTCATATCGACCAATTACGGCAATCCTTCTTCTATTCATGCCGTGGGGCGCAATTCTTACAAGGCTATGACGCTGGCGAGAAAGCGAGTTGCCGGTTTGCTCAATTGCTCTGCGACCGAAATCTGTTTTGCCGGGTGCGGCACCCTGGCTAATAATCTGGCCATTCTCGGTCGGGCCCGGTTTGTCGAAGCCAATGATCTTGGCAGGCATATCATCACCAGCCGTATTGAGCATTCTGCTGTAACCGGCCCGGCTCGCTATCTGGAGGCTCAGGGCTGGAAGCTGACAGTGCTGGATGTAGATAAAGAAGGTTTCATCAAGGTCGAGCAACTCATGAACGCTCTCACCGAGGAGACCAGCATTATCTCGATTATGTGGGCCAACAACGAAATCGGTACTTTGCAGCCGATTAAAGAGATGGCTCAGGCTGTTCAAGATTATGCAAAAGAGAAGGAACGGGAGATATTTTTTCATACCGACGCCGTTCAGGCTGCCGGCAAGGTCCCTATCGATCTTAAGGAAGTACCTGTTTCGGCGCTTTCGATATCAGGTCACAAGTTCCACGCTCCCAAAGGGGTTGGTGCGTTATTCTTGAGAAGGGGAGTCAATCTCATGCCCATCACATTTGGTGGCGGTCAAGAGAAAGGGTTGATGCCCGGGACTGAATCCATGCCCAACATAGTCGCCCTGGGAATGGCTGCGGAACTGGCTGCCGGAGAGATGGAGGATAGTGTCTCCAGGCTGCGAGAGATGCAGAATTACATGATCGAGCAGTTGTCCACCGTTCCCGGCGTGCATGTTACCGGCACCAGGGATCTGGGCAGGCGACTGCCCGGCCATGTCAGTGTCGCTGTGGAGAATTGCGAAGGCGAAGCCCTGGTCATGCAGCTTGATCTGAAGGGTATCTGCTGTTCATCCGCATCCGCCTGTCATAAAGGAATTGTCGAGCCTTCCCATGTGCTGTCCGCTCTTAATTTGCCCTGTGATCTGGTGAAGGGCTCGGTTCGAATCTCTATGGGCAAGTTCAATACCATGGAAGAATGCCGGGAAGCGGTGGCACAGATAAAGTCCGTGTTCGAATCGCAGAAGCTTTCGGTTATTTAGGTTTTTTCGCCATATTGCTGACGAAGCGGCAGAGTCCGGAGAGTTTTCCGAATGGGAAGCTTCCATGAAAAGCTTGCAGTCCGCCAGCCATCATCTTTATTCTTGATGGTCCGTAGGGATACCACCAGATTCTCGATGAACCGCCGGCGGCATCAATATTGATATGCTTGATATTGACCAGGTCCATAAGACCGAAGTGCGAATGGGAGCGGCCGAACCCGCTCTGTTTTATGCCTCCCCAGGGAAGCTGCGGCGATGCGTGGGAGAAAAGGCAGTCGTTTATATAGACGGTTCCGACTTCCAGATCCCTGGCTATGTCTTCTGCTCTTTTTAGATTTTTGCCCCAGATCGATGCGGTCAGGCCGAACTCACTGTCATTTACAAGATCGACCACTTCGTCTTCGGTTTCCACTATCATCACCGGCAATACCGGACCGAAGGTCTCTTCTCTCATGATGCGCATAGAATTGTTGACATTGGTAAGAATAGTCGGCTCGAAGAAGAAGCCGCCGTGTTCTTCGATGACACCACCGCCAGTGAGGATAGAGGCGCCGTTTTCGACGGCGTCGTCCACCAGGTTCTTGATTTTGTCGAGCTGGACTTGATCTATAACCGGACCGATGTCGACGTTCGGATCCACTGCCGGACCCACCTTGAGCTCTTTAGTGAAATTGACGAGTTCGTCGAGAAACTTCTCGGAGTTTTTGCTCTTTAAAATGTAAAGTCTCTCGATGGAGGCGCAGGCTTGACCGGCATTGGTAAAAGCACCCCAGGCAATGCCTCGGGCTGTCCATTTCACCGGGGCACTGGGCAGCACCACGGCGGCGTCCTTGCCTCCTAACTCGAGGGTAACCGGAACAATTCCGTTGGCGGCTTGTTGCATGACTTTTCTACCGCCTTCTACCGAACCGGTGAAGATCAGCCGCGAGAGCTTTGCCTCGGAGAGGTATTTCCCTGTGACTCTATCACCGGTGACAACCTGCACCACTCCTTCGGGGAAACCGGCTTCTTTGAAGAGGTCGCCTATTTTGATTCCTACGAGGGTGGATTTTTCAGACGGTTTGAGCACCACGGTGTTGCCTACCATGATCGACATGAGAATGGTCATCATAGGAATAGAGAAAGGATAATTCCAGGGTGAAATCACACCGATTACTCCCAGGGGCTCGAAGGCTACCACCGATTGCTTGGTAGAAAGAATGGGGCTATTGAGGCTGATCATCTGGTCTTTGAGCAGACGTTCGGCATTGTCTGCGAGCCAGACACAGGTATCCAGGGTGCCTGTAAGCTCTGATGCATAGGCTTCAGATAAAGGCTTGCCGACTTCCTGGCTGATTAACTTCGCTATATCCTCGCTCTGGGCGGCGATAATCTTGCGCAGCTTGAGGATATATCTGGCTCTTTTACCGAAGTCCATGATCTGCCAATCTTCGAAGGCTTTCCAGGCGCCGTCCACCACCTCTTTAACCTGGCTTTCCGACATGACCGGAAACTCTCCGAGCACCTCTTTATTAGCCGGATTGACCGATTCGATTGTCAGGGTCTTGCTCGTTACCATTTCATTACCATGGGATAAACAATGATGATCTGTCTTCTTTTGTTATTCTAACGTTTCGACGGCCTTTCTGGCCTCTTTTGCATTCTTCCCGGCCAGACCTTTGTTCAAGCTGTTCTTGAAGTGTTTCAAGGCCGAGCCTTTGTCGCCGTTCTCGTTCAAGATTTTGGCCAGCGTGTATTCAAGGGGAGGAAATTGTCGAGAATAGGCTTCGAGCGAGCCCTGCAAGAGTTTGACCGCTTTATGAGTATCGCCCTCATCTATCAATTGTTCAGCCTGGGCGATTATCACTGATCCGTCGCCTGGAGCGGCAGCCCTGGCTGATTTCATCAGCTTGTCTGCGCCTTTTTTATCTCCGGATGCGGCTTTTACCCGGGAGAGCAATACCATGGCTTCGGTATTGCCGGGTTCTATTTTGAGGCAGAGCTCGGCGTTTTTTCTCGCTTCTTCGACCTTGCTCGATTTGAGCGCGAGTTCTCCTGTGCCGGTGAGAGCCTCGGGATTCTTATCGTCTTTATTCAGCGCGCTCTCCAGTTTTTTGCGAGCTGACTTCAGGTCTTCAGTGGCCGACCCCCGGCTCATAATCGCCTTTCCTTCCATGGCGAGGGCGATGCTTTTGCATTCAGGATTCCTTGCTATCTCCATCGCTTCTTCCACAGCCTCTTTCGAGTCGCCCAGATTGATGTAGATGCGGGCAAGCTCCAGGTGGGCCGCCGGGAAAAGCTGGTTTTCCGCCAGGGCTTCCTTCAGCTCGGCGATAGCCTCTTTCACCCGGCCCTGGCGATAATTGATTATGCCTGAAGCCACCAGTAATCGAGGATTGGCGGCGTCGAGCCTGCGCCCTTCGGTCAGAGCCTGGGTGGCTCCTTTGACATTGCCTTCTTTCAGATTCGCAAGGGCTTCCAGGGCGTAGACCTCTCCCAGATCGACTGCCGCGGTTTTCAGTTTTGCTGTGGTTTCCAGGCAGGCTTTATAGCGACGCAGGGAGAGTTGGGCAAGGGCTCGGCATTTGAGGCTGCGGGCGTCACCGGGATAGGCAGCCAGGGCTCGGTCGGCTGCCTTGAGCGCTTCTTCGAACGCGCCTGCTGTGACTGCTTCTTCGGCGACAAGAATAAAGAACTCCGGCTCTAAACTATCGTCCTCGATTATGGAGCGCACTGCTCCCCGGGCTTCTTCGATTTTGCCCATTTGGTAGAGCGATCCGATTGTTTTCAATCGAGCTTCTCTCGATTCTGGCTCCAGGCAGGCGGCTTTTCTGGCGCAGAGCTGGGCTTCTTTGTTTTTGCCCAGGGCAAGATAGAGCTGGCCAAGGGACGACCAGGCTTCATAACTGGTCGGGTCTGTTTTAAGCAAGCCTTCGAAAGCAGAGGCGGCTCCTTCATTGTCTTCCATGGCCTGGCAGCAGATGCCGAGCTGGAGCCAGGCGGCTTTCGATTGGGGATCTAAGTCTGTGGCTCGCTTCGCCGCCTGAAGGGCTCTGGGTATAAAGGTCTTTCCGTGTCTTCGCAACATGATGGTTGAGAGCAATAGCTGATATTCTGCCGAATTAGAACAGCGCTTCTCGTTCTCTTCGAGCAATCTGGAGGCATCGATGACTTTGCCCCGGGCAAACAGCGAGGTCGCTTCTTTGAGGATGGCGCCGCAGTCAGTAGTACCGGCCGAGGCTTCGACCAGTGCACCCGGGATGGTGCTCTGGGCTAGCAACAGCGTCAGCGCTGTCAACAATGCGGCGGTAAAGGTAGAAAAAGTAATAAAAGATCGGTTCGGGTTATATTGAGTATGATGCAAGATAAAGGTCCATTTGGAGAACAGCCCTATTTTATATGACCCGATGAAGAGTTCGCTCAGAAGCCTATTTTTTACCTGTCTCTGCCTTCTGTTTTGTCAAGCGTCCGCCTGGGCAGGCGCCGATTACAGCATGGCTGAAGCGGACTATAAAAAAGGTTTCTTAGATCAGGCTGCCGCCGGACTCGACCGGGTCATTCAGACCGAGCCGTCCAATTATCGAGCCTATATTCTGCTTGGTAAAATCAGGCACCGTCAAGGTGATGTTGAAAAGGCCCTCGATAATTATCGCAAAGCGCTGGTGCTTCAGCCTAACAGTGCCGAAGCCGCCTTCGATATGGGAGTGGCTTTATATGACAAGAGAGACTTTCAAGGAGCCAGGGAGAGCTTTGAGAAAGCTTGCAAGCTCGATCGTTCTAATGCCGAGTATCTGTACAATCTTGCCCTGACCCTGGAGGAGCTCGGGGACGCCAGGGAGGCGGAGAAGGGTTACAGAAGGGCGGCGCGTTCAGATAAGGTCAGTGCCGTGAGTCATTTCAGTCTTGGCCGAATCGCCCAATTGCGTAAGGAGTATGAAACCGCCATTCAAGAGTATGAGAGCGCTATTTCCATCGACCCCAAATTTGTGCAGGCTTACAACAATCTCGGGGTGATCTATTCGGAGAAAGGAGATTTCCCTCGTTCTATAGATTATTTTCAAAAGGCCCTCAATATCGATCCCGACTTTTCTCATGCCAGGCGTAATCTTGGTTATGCCCAGGCTCATACCAGCCTCGGTATCACTTATTTGGGAATGGGCAATACTGAGAAAGCAAGAGAAGAGTTCGAGAAGGCTCTGGATATCGATCCGGACTGTTCCGACGCGCATTATAATTTTGGGCTGCTTCTGCACAAGGATGGAAGCCTTGATGAAGCTATAGAGCACTATGAAAAAGCCCTTGCTGCTGACCCGGCAAATTTAAAAGCCCATAACAATCTCGGAGTGGCATATGCCGCCCGGGGAGATCTTGTCAAAGCGCGTCAACAGTACGAAGCCGCCCTCAAAATCGACCCTGATTTCAAGGAAGCCCGCGAGAATCTCTCTCGTCTAGGCGGTACTGTAGATAACACCAGTAAGTTTTGACGGTAGCACTCTGGTTCTTTCAAATGGTCCTCTAAGCTTTTGAATAAGGCACCACGGCCAGTGACCGATAAGCTCCTTTGAAGGCAGGGTTTTGGTGTATTATCGAGTCATATCTTTAGCTTCTCTTGCGGAATCTGATTAGACTGGATTTACGCCCTTGCCAAAGCAATCACTATTTTTTCAGATGATGAAGAAGCAGACGCTGAAGCTGAAGCTGCTGAGGGCGGTCTTAATCTGTGCCTTGATGAACTGCGCGGTTTCATCACCGGCGCATGCCCATGCCCTGGAAAGCGGTATCAGTCACACTCGTTTGAGAGAGCCGATTAATTTGGCTCCGGATTTGAGCAAGATTGATCTGCGACCTCAAAGAGACAGTTTTCTCCTTCGTACTGGTTCTCGGTTGATTGTCTCTATTCTGACCCCGCTGGATTCCAGTACTGCTCGAGTCGGTGATCCGGTGAGCGCCATGCTTCTTACACCGGTTGGAACGAAAGATGTCGTTCTGCTCGCCCCGGGAGCGGTTCTGTCAGGCTGGGTCTCCGATGTTTTTCATGTGCGGCGGGCGCTGTCTTCTCAGTTGTCTCCTTCACGATGGTCCAACGCCAACGCGGCTCTCAATATTCATTTCAATAAGATAGAGCGCCATCAGGGACCTGGGCTTGTGATTTCGGCGAATCCTGCCAGGGAGACCGCGGTGTTCGGTACCGGAAGCGAGTTCGATTTTGCAGTTAATAAGCGCGGTGAGATCAGTCTCGATTTCGGCAGGGGCAAATATACCGCAACCTCGGTGGCAGTAGGAGCGGTCAGCCTGGCTAGCGGTCCCTTGAGCCTGGTGGTCGGACCGGCCTTATCCGGTACCGCTGGTGCGGTCGACCCAGCCTATGCCCTCGATCGACCGGTCTCTCAAAATGAGAGTCACAGTCGCTTGAGCGGATTCTGCCAGGGTATGGTGAAGGGTTTACCGGGAGGCTCCTTGCTTTTAGGGACAAAACATCGGGGGCTGCGTGTAGAGTTGCCTGCCGGTGCCCAGCTCTGTGTGGAGCTGGATAGCGACCTGGTGATTCCTAATAGTTCCAAATAGCAAAAAAGCTAGCGCCAGTCTTTTCGAGCCGCCAGTTTGAGGCGGATCGCCCGTCTGATTTCACTGGTATCGAGGGTGGAGGCGAGAGCCTTCCACATTTTTTTTCGTGAGCCTTTGCGGAAGCCTCTGTGCATACCGTTCTCTCGCAAGAGTGCAAAAGCCTCTTCGCGCCATAGAAGCTGGCACATCGAATAGGGATCGACTTCGAAATTAGTTCTGGAAGGCCAGATTTCGTTTAGATACGGTCTGTCATCCTTTTCGCTCACACAGATAAGTCCCCACCATTTAGGGACGATTTCGAGCGCTTCTGCAACATGTTTCTGGTCGCAGACAAGGGTCATTCGATCAAAGACTTTGCAGTAGTTCTCTTGTTGGGCGGGAAGTCTTTTAAGATTATCGGCTGCCGACTTTATTTCGAAGCCGTGCATTTCGTCTTTGTGAATGACAGCCATATCGACTCGAAAGCTGCCTTCCATCAGACCAAGTTCATCTATGATAAGAGAGTTGAAGTATTTATCTTTCAGATTATCTCTGAGGAATGTATGGAGAGCTTCTCTTACTGCTTCTTCTTTCATGATCAGACAAGTATACTCAATCATGATCCCGATGCCAAGACAGAGTTTTTTCTGTTGCTCATCAGTCAGCTTCAGTAAATTTAGCAAGATCCGCTTCATCAAGATCGAAATGCTTCAGTTTTTCTATCTCTAGTGTCAGCAGGCTCACTATTCTCTCCAGTTCCGAGAACCGGATTGAGCTGTAAAGTGTTTTTTCATACCGGGTCAGTTGCTGTCTTTTGATACCCAGCTTATCTGCCATTTTTGTCTGGGTCCAACCCAGGGCGACTCTTGCTTTTATAATTTCCTCTGGTAGGGCGTTAAGATTGGCAGGCGAACTCAGATTTGTCGAATCGAAGCACGATGTTCTCATACTCTCAAAGTGCTTTATCGCTATATCGGTTTTCTCTATGTATTGAAAGACTGCTTCTAGTCTGTCGTCGAAATCTTCAATCTCCAGATTGTCAGCCAATCGCCCGGATTGTTTGAGCCAGGCTCTCAATCTGACTAGTTGGCGCTTTCTGCGCCAGTATTCTCCCTATGTTCATGCAACATAGAAGTTGCAACGTAAGTTTCTGGGAAAAAGTTCAATTTTTCTCTAAATGCACAGTAGCAGTGCCTTTTGGGCTGCAGGGCAATTGGGCGTTGAAATATTTCTGGCAACAAAAAAGTTGCCAGCACATAGGGAGATCTGAACTGGAAACGGTCAATTTTTTCTGTGGACTTTTAACTGAGGCATATGGTTTTTGATCGGTGATTGGTGACTTATTTTCGAATGCTTCGGTCAGCGCTGTCTGGCTTGCTCCAGCTCTTTGACTCGACGCTCCAGCGCTTCCATCCGGGTGGTGAGTTCGTTTAACTTGCGATCCTGATTGCGCTCCCGGTCGTCTTCGGTTATTACATTGGTGCCTCGACCTCCGCGAGAGTTCGCGTTCCTTTCGTCTTCGGTGACCACATTGGTGCCCCGGCCCCCGCTAGAGCCAGTGCCAGTATTAGTTCCAGTTCCAGTTCCAGTACCAGTACCAGTTCCAGTACCAGTACCAGTTCCAGTACCTGTTCTGGTTCTTCGATAATCGTCTCTCATTCTGCGCAGTCTTTCTCGGCGGTCTATGGAGGAGCGGTCTGAAGTTGATCTATCCGAGGTTGAATTGGTTGTAGATTCTCTTGCTGTCCTAGAGCTGTCTATCTCGCCGCTGCTTGATCTCTGCTGGGCTTGCGCCGGGGCCTGAGCCGACGCTGCCAGGGCGATAAGCGCCATCAATGTGACGGGCAGTTTGGCTGATTTCAAGATCTCTATCCTCCTTTTATTGAACGGTTAGGTTGACCGGGTTGCTTATCAGAGTGCGGGTCTGGGCACTGCGATCTCCTCTGGGCGGATGGGCGACCACGCAAAGCCACAGGTCTTTTTTACCCTCTTTCCCACCTATTCTAGAAAGGGCTTTACTTAGCTCGACCTTTTTATAGGGCCAGTCGAAACGACCCTCAGCATCTGCTTTCAGGCTCTTTCCGACAACACTGGCATGGCTCAATGGAACGGGGAATGCATTGTATATGGTGCTCACTCCTGGAGCAGAGCCTGCCACCACGGCCAGTCTTGCTCCGGGAGCAACGCCGGAGAGGCTTATTTTATCTTGAGTCTTGGCTTTTAGCAGACCGGATTGAATTGCCACCAATCTATTAGGTTTTTGTGGATAGACCTTATTGTGGTTCTTCAGATATTTCTGGAGAACCTGACTGATTCGGAGTTTTGTGTTGACTATATCTTTAGCGCCTTTGAAGTCGTATCCTTCACCGCCGGCGAAATTGTAGCTGTTTATTCCGAATTTGTACCATCTATCAGGATCAAGCGGCGACCATTTGCCCGATTTATCCTGGCACTGCACAAAGACCACCCGCTCACCCCGGGGTTTTTCCGGATCATAAGCGACCTTCAGACCGCGCACGTCCATGAACTTTCCGCCGATGGCACCGCCCAGGGAATGCTCCAGCACCGTCTTAACATGAGAGCCTTTTATCGAAGAGAAAACAGCGAAATTGTCGAAAGGCAGAATTTGTTCGACGGTTTCTACCGAAATCGGCCCCTTCTCCAGATTGCCCCGGATGCCGCCCCGATTATGCATGGTGATCTCGACACCGTATTCGGAGCCGAGCTCGTATATCGCGTCACAGACAAGATTGCCGATGGCGGAGTCCGAGCGCCTTATTTTGTTGCCGAAGTCTTCGGTGGCGAAGCCGACAATTTCGTGGCGCAGGTGCAGCAAAGGCTTGACCATGGTGGCTACATATTCTTGAATGTCGCTGTCGGCGGTGGTCTTTTCGGAAACCGGGTGGAGACGATAAAAAGAGTTTTTCGTGTTCACTCTGCCGCGGTCGTCGAAGGCGAGGCCCAGTTGACCTACATACCTTGAATAACAGCCGGTCTGTACAATGGTGGTTGAATTACCGTTATCGTGTTTGACGATGATGCGCTTGTCTAACAAAGTATGGCTGTGGCCACCAATAATTGCATCGATGTCGGGCACCGCTTCGGCGAGTTCCCGGTCTTTATCTACTCCGCAGTGGGTAACCAGAATGATTTTGTCTAAACCTTTCTGCTTCAGCTCGGCCACTTGTTTTTTTATCGGATCGGTCCAACTTTCTCCTTTTGCTCTCAGCTTCGCGCCTTCCAGACCGCCGGAGAGCAACTCCATCTGAGGAGTTATGGCGCCTACAAAGGCGACCTTTTGATCTGCAAATTTTTTGATCACATAAGGCTTGACCAGGTCGCTGAGCTTTTTCACCGGGGTCATATCGAGGTTGCAGTTAATCAGATCGAACTTGGCTCTTGCCAACTGTTTGGCCAGATTGCTGGCGCCGTCATCGAATTCATGATTGCCCAGGGTGAAGATGTCATATCCGATCATGTTCATGAGGTTGATCTCTACCTCGCCATGATAATGGCTGTAGAGAGTCGAACCCTGGAAAACATCGCCGGCGTCCGCCACTATGACGTTTTTCTCTTGCTCCAGAGCTTTTGCCCGCAGGTCACGGACAATATGCCCGAGGCGGGCAAGACCGCCCACCATTTTCCCTTTGTATAAATAAGGTTCGTCATGGGCATGAATGTCGTTGGTATGTATTATTGTTAGTAGGAATTCTTTATCGCCGTCTTTCGCTTTGACCGGCGAGAGGGAGCCGAGTCCCAGGTTCAGGGCCAGGCAAAAAAGAAGAATCAGCGGGAGGATTATCTTGAAAGCCTTGAGAGAAAACTGTTCTATATTTCTGGTTGCCATGGGGATTCTCCTCGCCTCAATTTTTTCATCTCTTCCAGCACTGGCCCAGAGCAACGTCCATACAAAGGCGATAGAAGCCAGTTTCTATCCTGAGGCTGGTTGTCCGGTGGAAGTCACTTCCTGTCGCACTCTTCTCGAGATTGACCCTTTCGGTGCGCCGATAGCCTCCAGGGTTTACATAACATATAAGAATAACTCAACAAACCCGGTTCGGGCTGTGAAATTTAGAATTCGCTATGTCGATGCAGAAGGCAAGGATCGCGGTACCTTCCATGCACCGGACGGATCGCCTTTGGGATTGTCGCCTGGAGAAAGTCGCTCAAACAAATGGAGAAAGGAGGGCGGATTGCATCCTGGCATCCATTCGTTCAAAATCAGAGTTTTCAAAGTGCTCTATGCCGATGGCAGCTCCTGGGACAGCGTGAAATTGAAACAGCTCGAAGACCAGGATGATGAACCGGCGACCGGCCAACCGAGCGCTCCCGGCTCTATCGCCTCGCCGGGCTCGCCTGTTTCGTCTGACTCGACGATTGCGCCGCCTGCCGCTGGAGATCAATTCAGCCAGGGTGAATAATAAGCTCTTAATTTCGCCTTTTTCGGTATCAGTTTCAGTGGTGCGGATTGTTCTGCTCCTTTTATAGGAAGCTCGAAAGCCCCTTTGGACCTGGAATTTATTGTGAGAGTTCCGATAAAACCAATTGAGAAATTCTTTGAACTCTATCTGGCATAGTGTCTTCGATAGACGAACTCTGGCTAATCATGCGGGTTTTGTTCGGGTCAGTCTTGTCGGAATCGCCTTAATATATGCGATCGGGGGTATTTTTGCCGTGTTTTTCAGTGTATTCTAGATTCACTTGAACTTCACAATTGAATAGATATCCCTCGTGACCCGCAAGGATCGCTCAGAAATGATTCTACAGACACTTGTTCTGTTGATCGGAGTGGTTGGCGCATCTTATGTCCTTGCAAGTGCGAGCTGGCAGATTGTTCTGTCGTCTTTCACCTGCGCTGGTCTCGGCTATGCTCTCTGGCAATCCGGAAGAGCAATTACTCGCCGTGCCAAGATTCGCGAACTGTGGCATCGTAGCATCGAGCTCGAGCCCCTGTTGAACGAAATGGACGAGGAAACTGCTTACCAGAACTTCGTGGAACAGAAACCCGAAAACAAAATCGAAGAGAAACCTGTCGCCCGGGCGGTTGTTCGCCAGAGTGCAAGAGTATCTCGTTTCCCGATTCAAAAAATCTCCAGCATCTGAGTTCAAGCA
Organism: bacterium; assembly: GCA_016124935.1. Classification (GTDB taxonomy): domain Bacteria; phylum Cyanobacteriota; class Vampirovibrionia; order Obscuribacterales; family Obscuribacteraceae; genus RI-106. The sequence goes on from WGMS01000012.1 coordinate 182,064, forward strand.
ACTTAGCGCTGGAATCTCTTGAGCATGGGTTTCAATTTCTTATAGGCAAGGCTGGGTTCTTCCAGTTTTGCGGCGAGACAGACTATTACATATATAGCCAGTGCGGCAAATCCGGAAATACATATTGAAAGTAGAAGCGAGATGAAGTGGGCGATGCCTTTTATCTGGCTGAGCACAGACTCGGTGCCGATCTGGACAAAATAGGCGCAGATTCCACAAAGCAGCGATGCGGCCAACATGATCAAGGCCGGTCGGATAAGCTTGTGCAGATGAAGGCTGCCGATTTTTTTCGTGCATAGAATTGAGAGCATGGTCATATTGAAGATGGTGGTTATCGTCGTCGAAAGGGCGATCCCACCAAGCCCGAGTGGACCGACCAGGAGATAGTCGGAGAGAGCTTTGACGCCGATGGCGGCCATGCCTATTCTGAAGGGCGTCGTGGAATCCTGATGGGCGTAGAAGATTCTGGTGAGAAGATCCCTGGCAACATAGAAAAAGACCGATGGGATTAGATAACTGAGGGCCAGGACGACCATGTCTTTTGAATTCTGATCGAAGCTGCCTCTCTGGAACAGGAGCTCCACCACCGGTCCGGATATGGCGAATAGCAGGGTCACCAGCGGTAACACCAGGAACCAGAGTATTCTGAGAGCGCGCTGGAACTCCGCTTTCAATTCGTCTATCTCTCTATCGGCTACCTGTTCGGTGAAGCGGGGCAAGATAGGAACGATCATGGCGGTGAGTAGAACCCCAAGAGGTAGCTGAATCAAGCGGTTGGCGTTGAGCAAGGCCGTGTAGCTCCCCTGGGGGAGCTGGGAGACGAAGTAGGCATCGATATAGATATTGAGCTGACCGATGGTGGTGGCGATGGCGGCGGGTCCAAGCATGAACAAATAGGCTTTCAAACCCGGGCTCAATTTAGGCAGTCCTGGCCATTTCGGCGACGCTTTGAATATTCCGGGTACCTGTACGATGAACTGGCCGATTGCACCGGCCAGGGTGGCTGTGGCCAGGCAGACTATACCTGTCTCTTTATCGGGGAACAGAAAAACACCGATTATGATCGCAATCGATGCCACCGCCGGAGCTATCGAAGGCCAGAAGTAGACTTTGTAGACATTAGATATTCCTGCCCCGGCGCCGACCAGACCGGCTATTACTATGAGCGGCATCATTATATTGAGGGCTGTCAAAACCGCTTCTTTATCCGCGCCTGGAATTACCAGGGGGACGATATAGGGGGCGGCGAAAAAGATTACAATCGAGACCAGGGTGAGGAAGACCGCTGTGGATACAAGGATCTGACTGATCAAAACACCGGTGGATTCTTTGTCTTTTTCCGGTGTGATTATTGAGACTGCCGCGGAATGAAAAGGCCCGCCGAGACCGCCGAAAAGCACCAGGATATTGCCTGTTACTAGATAAGCGAAATAGTATGCATCGGTCAGATTCGAGGTGCCGAAGACAGTGAGAATGGCTATGTCCCGGGCAAGACCGATGAACTTGGATAAGAAAGTGACGAGGGCCACCAGGCCGAAAGTTCTTCCGATCGCTTCTCTTGGATTCTTCTTCTCTTTTAGAATCTCTTCTGGAGGCTCTTGCCCGGACACTTCTTAATGGACCTGTTTCTTGTTATTTGAACCGGGGTTTTTGTTCGTGTTCTTATCATTATTGGCAGTAGCGCTGCTTCCATCTGCGTTTCCGTCTCCGTTGGCCGCATTGTACTTGGCCAGCTCTTCAGCATACTTGACGGATGGCTTCACCACTTTAGGAACGATTTTGTTAAATGGTCCGATCACCTGTCCGTTTTTCTCGACGATTTCGTAGGATTTGGGTATTCCCAAGAAGCGAGCCGCTTCGCTTGAGATTGCGTTGAATACCGGTCCGGCAATGGTATTGCCCCATTTACCGTCAGTCTGAGGATTGTCCACCACAACCAGACAGAGAATCTGGGGATCATCGGCAGGCAGGAATCCTATGAAAGAGGCGATGGTCTGACCCCGGGCATAGCCTTTGCCGCCTTCCCTCACCCTTTGTGCCGTACCGGTCTTGCCTGCGACGATATAGCCCGGGATTTTTCCTGCTATCTGATTTCCCATAGAGATATTTTCCCCGAGCAGTTTCGCCACATGCTCGGCAACTTCCGGCTTGAGCACCTGGCGTTTTTCTGCTTCGGTCCAGCGCTCTGTGACACCGGTTTTCGGGTCATATATTCTTCTGATCACATGGGGCTGAATTAGAGTGCCTCGATTCGCCACAGCACTGACGGCAGTGGCAAGCTGCAAAGGTGTCACCGATATCGCTCCCTGGCCGAATCCGGTGGTGGCCTGGTCTATAGGTTTCCATTTTTTATAGTTCAGAAGAAGACCTTTAGACTCACCGGGAAGGTCGATTCCTGTTTTTCTGCCCAGGCTGAAATCTGTGAGCTTATCGTAGAACTGTTTCGGTGTCATACGCAGAGCAAGCTGGGCCGAGGCGACGTTGCTCGAGTGAATGAAGAGATTGAGCAGGTCTATGGTACCGTTTCCGCCGTGAACGTTGTGGATGGTCTGGCGACCGACGGTGAAAGCGCCCCCATCGTGGAAGACTGTGCCTTTGTGAATAGCGCCGGTTTCAAGTCCGGAGGCGACAGTGATTATTTTGAAGGTGGAGCCGGGCTGGTAGACATCGACCATGGCCCAGTTCTTGGTCGAGGAGAACGGAAACTTAGAGTAGTTGTTCGGATCGTAGCTAGGATAGTTGGCCCAGGCAAGGATCTCGCCATTGGTCGGGTCCAGCAGAATGGCACTGGCCTTGGTGCACATAGAATGAACCGCCATGGCGTTCAACTCTTTTTCTGCCAGATGTTGCAGGGCATTATCTATGGTGAGTTCGACGTGGCGTCCTAAAGGAGGTGTGATATCCCAGGTCGGTCCATCCTGGGCGACAAGAATTTGCTTGCCTCGTCCATCTAATTGAGGCTTGGGAATATCGCCAGTGCTTATCAGGGTAACCTGTTTCGATTGTTCGACACCGCCCTGGCCTCTAGTGTCATGGTTTACATAACCGAGAATATGGGCGGCGAGGAAACCTTCCGGATAGTGCCGGAAGGGTCTTGGCACAATATCCATTCCGGGCCAGTTTAGAGCCTGAAGCTCTTCTACTATTTCGCGCTCCAGGTGCTTGGCCACGGTCACCACCGGGTAACCTTTGTTCAAGCGTTTATAGACTTTCTCTTCCGAAATCTTCGCTATTCGTGCAATTTTAGAAGCGGCTTCCTTATAGGAGACTTTTAAAAGTTTGGGATGGATATACAGATCATATCTAGTGGTGTCAATCGCCAGAGGAAGACCGTGTCTGTCGGTGATCGCTCCTCTATGGATGAGCATGCGTGATTTCTGGCGTTGCTCGAAGGCTTTGCCTTTGATCTCGCCGCCTTTATATATCTGTAGATAATAGAGGCGGACACAGATGGCCACCACACAGAGTGCAAGCACCGCTTGAAGAATACGGATTCTCCAGATGGGGATCTTGGGTTGTCGCCGTCTTCTTCGGGCTTCTCGATAGCTTTGGAGTTCTATCGTTGACGACACGGCTACCTCTCGAATTGATCGCGACAAAAACTGCTCGTTTACTTTACTTATTAAACAAGGTTTTCATTCGATCGGACATTAGTATCCGGACATCAAAGGCAGTTGATGCCGGTGCGGTTTGAATGCTGGTGCTTCGGGAGCGGCCAATTCTTTGACGATAAGTACATGATCGGGCACGCGCAGCCCGAATCTACCTACGACGCTATCTTGCAGTTCACCATATGAAATTGATTTCAACAACTGAGCGGAAAGCTCAGAGTTTTGCTCACTTAAACGACGCGCTTGCTCTTGCAATTTGCTCACATCATGGGTGACGACCACGTCGAGGCCATAGGCGCATATCGCCAGCCCACAAAGAGCAACCAGGCTCGTTTGAATCGCTTTATTTACTCTGACGAGAAATGGAATGCGACGGGACGACTTTCTTTTTCCGGGGGACTCGAGCGGTACCAGATGTGGTTTGGGGCTAGGCTGAGGCGTGACCGGGACAGCGTTGGTCTGGAAAGTCGATACAGGAAGAGAGATGGTTCTGGGCTCTGCCTGGGCGATTGTCGCATCGGCAAAGCCGGACGACTGTCTCTTATAGTTGAAGCTGACGACCTGGTTCGAGCTGGCTCTTCTTTTCTGAACAGTGACGGGCATATTTTTCTGCTTTCTGCTTCTAAATGATGGATTTACTAAGGGCGGCTTGCTGCGGACGGGCGACTAGCATACTCAGGTCTGAATCTGACTTTATCAACAACAAAATCATTCGATCCGTTCGGCGACTCTAAGTTTAGCACTCCGCGCCCGGGGGTTGCTCTCGACCTCCTCCTCGGAGGGGATTATAGGCTTGCGAGTGACGATTCGTAATTCGGCTTCCTTACTGCATTTGCAGACCGGATACCATGAAGGACATATACAGTTAACCGACCTCTCTTTTAGAAATTGCTTAACGATTCTGTCCTCTAGTGAATGAAAGGTTATAACCGCAAGCCTGGCGCCCGGTTCCATCATTCGAACCGCCTGATCTAAAAAAAATTCCAGGCTGGTCAATTCTTCGTTGACCGCGATGCGAATCGCTTGAAAGGTGCGGGTTGCAGGGTGTTTTTCCCTCCTCTTTCCGGCACCGTATTTGTTGGCACGACTGGTGCCCCGATTCTGAAATCTACTCAATGTTTTTGACACCAGATCGGCCAGCTCGAGGGTCGATTTTATAGGCCTGTTGACCACTATCGCATGGGCGATGCGTCTGCTATGTCTCTCCTCTCCATATTTAAAAATAATATCCGACAGCTCAGTCTCTTCATATGTGTTTATCAGTTGTTCGGCAGTCAGGGTCTGGCTTGAATCCATGCGCATGTCAAGCGGCGCGTCCTGCAAAAAGCTGAAACCTCTTTCGGCATTGTCGAGCTGCATGGAAGATACGCCAAGATCGGCGAGAATGCCACCGTTCACAGTGCCGGTGCCGATACCAATGCTATTCAGCGCTTCGTCGAGCCGGGCGTTATTGGAATGAATCAGATTGGTCGGGTCGGGCACCAGATTCTGCAGCGCTTCGATACAACGCAAGTCGCGGTCCAGACCGATGACCCTGCCCGAACCTCCGGCGAGCTTTTTTTCAATCGCTAGATAATGACCGCCGGCACCGAGAGTGGCGTCGACATAAGTTTTGTTCGGATCTATGACCAGGGCGTCCAGGCATTCTTCCAGCAGGACGGGAATGTGGGCGCCCCTAAAAGAAAAATCCGAAATCGAATGGGATTCGGATTCTTCTGTGATTTTGCTGTTTCTCGATTTTTCTGCCTTAGCGGGCTTTTTTCTGGATTTCACTGTTTGCTGCTTGACTGTTCGAGCCGATATCGAAGTCCCAACAGAGTAAGCGTAACACCACGGCCATGACCAGGCCAACGACGGCGGTCATTAATAGAGGAGAGACCCATTCCGGTCTTTGAGCCCAGACGTTAGAGGTCATCAGAAGATTGACCGCGAGCATGGGAGTTATAAACATCATTACGATAGAAAGAAGTTGAAATGCCGAGGCGGTGGTGCCGGCCCAGTTCCAGCGCAGCCCGTCCCACCAGTATGTGGAGGCAATCTTCCAGCCCATGCGGTTGGCCGGATAGAGTTTGCGTCCGTTGTTGAGGGGCACGAAGCTGCGAGTACAGCCGCTGCATTGGAAGGTCTCGGTATGGCCGAATGGTTCGAGCACACCACAGTTGCAGCGGGGGCAGGGGTAGCTCTGGTTGAGCGCTATCACCTGTTGCCTTTGGGTCTTGTGCTGATAAGAGGAATTGGAATTGAACATAGTTATTGTCTCTAGCCTGTAGCTACTGCGCCTCACGCCGTTGTCTCAACGCCAATAGAATTCCGTGCTGAATCAACTCGGCTTTCCCTGGGAAAGTCGGAGACTGAAATCACTTATGCAGAAAAGCCGGAATACACCCTGGCAATTCTTAGATACCCGTATTCGACGAACTGGCCTACAAGTCAAGAGGAAGATTTAACAAATTTAATGCTCCGATTTATATGTGGTTGTGGTTGCTTTTGGGGTGTTTTGTATTAACGATTGTTGCAGGGTTTGCAGTATCGACCCCCTCTTTCGAATAAGAGCTTTTCTATTAATGCAAACCATGTCAAGCTTCAAGGTTATAATCACATAGTCGCTCCGGGCTCTCCGGAGGAGCAAGCGCTGAAGATCCAGAAGATAAAAGAAGAAGGTCCTCCTTGAAGTTTTTAATCCCTTTCACAAAATTCCAGGGGCTGGGCAATGATTTCATCATCATAGATGCCCGGGAACTGGCGAGGGACGGAGTCGGATTCAATCTCCTCTGCGACTGGCCCAGGCTGGCAGGCAGTCTGGCTCGCTATCTTTGTGATCGCAATTTCGGAATAGGTGCTGACGGGCTGATTCTGGCACTGCCTATTAAATCCGAAAACTACGATTGTGTGGACCGGCATCCGGAGGCTAAATCCAATCGAGCGGCTTCTTCTACCACGTCGGGGCGGTTCAGGAAATTGAGCAAAAGCGCTCCTGAGTTTCCTCGACGGCACGACCGGGAGGATAGTAGTCCCTCGGCGGAGTGTTTCAAGCAGATAGAAGAGGCGGTTGCCGGCATTGTATCTGCCTATCCCGAAGCCGATGGCTGTGATCTTGGTTGGGTCTACACCAACTCGGATGGTTCGGAGGCGTCCATGTGCGGCAATGGCTTGCGCTCTCTTGCTTTATGGACCGCCAATCACATTGAGCGGCCGGACTCGGCTTTTACCATTGCCACTGCCAGGGGGCCGGTCACGGCCAGGGTAGATTCCGAAGACCAGATCGAGGTCAATATCGGTAAGCCGATTCTCGAAAGTTCATCCATCCCGGTCTCGGGTCCTTTGCGCAGCCCGGTGGTGAGCGAGAGGCTGGAACTTAGCGGTACTCGAAGCACAGTCACCCTCACGGCGGTCGGCATGGGCAATCCACATGCGGTTGTGTTCGGCGCCTTTGATTCCGAGATAGATTCTGTCTATAGAGAATTCGAAGAAAGAGACCGTCCCGGCGCCTCCTTCTTTCCTTTGGCTTTGCAAGAAGTGGCCGAACAGATTCAGGGACATGAACTCTTTCCCGAAGGGGTGAATGTCGAGTTTGTTCGCAAACGGTCTAGAAGTGCCGTCGATGTGCTGGTCTACGAAAGAGGTTGCGGTGCGACTCTGGCCTGTGCCAGCGGTGCCTGTGCGGTGGTTGTCGCCGGGGTGCTCGAGGGATTATTGAATCGCGAGGCTTCGGTTCGCCTGCCCGGTGGTGAATTGACCATCGCCTGGGATGAGACGAGCGATACCATCTCTATGAAAGGAGCCGCCCGGGAGGTTTTCTCTGGGGTCGTATGGATTAATCTGGATAAAATCGAGGAAGATGGCGGGTCGCGGAGGATAGCAGTCTCGAATGCTTGAAGCCGATCAACGACAAGCCTGGATGAGAAGCCGGCGCAATAAACGGAAAACGGCTCGTCATGCCCGGGTACGTCAGTTTATGCTGCGCTATTTCTTGATGTTTCTTCTGGTCGGCTCAGGCATCTATTTCCTTGCCAATTCTTCCTGGAGGTTGGGAAATCTTGAACAGGATATTATTGTCCGGGGAAATAACTATTCCGGCACCAACCAAATTAAAAAATCTCTGGCTGCTTATCTGAATCGCCCGGTCTTCGAGATAGATCCCAAAAATGTCGAGAAGGACGTCGAGAAGCTGGAGTCTATCAAATTCGCTTTTGTAAGAAGATATATCTTTCCCCGGCCCAAACTGGTGGTAATCGTCAAAGAAGAGTTCCCCTGGGCCAGTCTCAGTAATGATCCGGAACAGGATCCGGCATATATTGTCGCTGAGAGTGGCCGGATGATCCCGATCAAAAAGTTTCCTTCTTACCCTAGACCCCCGATGGTAATTAGCGCAGATTTCGAGAAGGCGAAAAAGATGTTCTCGCCGGAGGAAGTCAAACAATGGGCCACATGGATAGGTTATATCGAGAACCAGTCAGGTGAAAAGGTACAGCTAGTTGACCTGCGCAGGCAATATGATGTTCGGGTCCGGACAGAAAAGACTCTTTTCCGGCTTGGTATTCCTGATACCACTCTTGCCACCAGATTGGGCCGCATCTCTTCTATTATGGAGACGGTTGCCGCCTATCGTGATCAGCTCGAGTATGTCGATCTGGCGCTGGATAACAACATTCCATTGAAGCTGTCGAAGCTGATCAAAGATAAAAAGGTGGCCACCAAAACAGAAGGCGGCGCCGAGCCTCAGAAAGTCTTCGAAGTCTCCGAAGTCGAGAACCAGCCTCTTTAGCAGGACTTTTCTTTCGCTATTATCCAGAGTTGATAGAGCTGGTCTTTTGTGAGTTCGGTCAGTGGATCTGCCGAAATCGTCTCCATGGTAGAGAAACGGCGTTTGAATTTCTCTATTGATTTGAGCAGCGCCTCTTCCGGATTGACTTTCTGCCAGCGCGCTACGTTTACCAGGCAGAACAGCATGTCTCCCAGCTCCAGCTCCACCTCTTCGTTGAGCGCTCTGCGTTTTTCTTCGTTGTCGCTGTCGTCGGTGCGGGCTTCGGCGACAGCCTCTCGAAATTCGTTCATTTCGCTCACCAGTTTGTCCCAGACATCTTCTTCTTCTTTCCATTCGAAGCCCTGGCCGACAGCTTTTTCCGAGACTTTCAAGGCTTGCAGAAGCGCCGGCAGGGCGCGAGGAATACTATCGAGAGCGCCTCTTCTCTCGCTCTTACCGTTGCCTTTCTCTTTCTCTCTTTTCTCTTGCTCTTTTAGCTCTTCCCACTGGGCGACAACCTGATCCGGGTGATCAAGTTTGTTCTCTCCGAAAACATGGGGATGGCGGCTTACCATTTTTTGATTGATCGAATCTGCCACGTCGAATATGTCGAATTCGCCATTGTCCTTTGCTATTTGGGCGTTGAGGACAATCTGGAGCAAGAGGTCGCCAAGCTCTTCCTTTAGCATTTTGGAATCATCCATATGAATCGCTTCCAGGACCTCATAGGATTCTTCCATAAGATAACGACCGAGGCTCTGGTGGGTCTGCTCTCTATCCCAGGGGCAGCCGTCCGGTCCTCTCAACCGGGCTATGGTGGCGACAAAATCATCGAAGCTATTGTTCATAAAAGAATAGATTCAACCTGGCTTGACATGTGTCTTTCTGTTTCTACTGCTGTCAAGCGCGGGCTATCCCTTGCGACAAAAGAACTTTTTATTGAAAGAGGCTAACACAGGTCAATCTTTCAGACAATTGATCAGGACTTATTGTTATATTAGGTGTTGCAAGTTTTGAACCCTTAACGAAGGAAAGTTAGAGTGGAGATCTGTGTTGTCGGTGCTGGATATGTTGGTCTGGTAACAAGCGCTTGTCTGGCTTATCTCGGGCACGAAGTGGTCACCGTCGAGTCGAATCCAAATAGACTCGACCGGCTCAAAGAAGGCGTGGTACCGTTTTTCGAGCCCGGGTTGCAAGAGTTCGTCAGCGACGGTATCAAGACCGGATTGCTCGAGTTCACCGCCAACCTCGATACGGCCGTCAAAAAATCCCAGGTCATATTCATAGCCGTGGGCACTCCTTCGCTCAGTAATGGCGAGCCGGATCTATCCCAGGTGATGGCGGTGGCACGCGGCATCGGTGGTGCTCTTGATTCGAGTCGCAGCAGGGTAATTGTCAATAAATCCACCGTTCCGGTGGGCTCGGGCAACTGGGTGGAGATGCTCGTTAATCAAGGCGTCCAACAGGTTCAACCGGTGCCGGCCCGAAGCAGCAAGAGTGACTCCCATTCTTTTTATGTGGTAAGCAATCCGGAGTTTCTAAGAGAAGGAAGCGCCATCGCCGATTCGTTCTATCCCGATAGAATTGTGGTGGGCTCCGGGGATGAAGAGGCTATCGACTTGATGCGTCAGCTCTACAAACCGATTCTTACCCAGGATTTCGACCCTCCTGAATATGCCCCGCGACCCAAGGGTCTCGAGCATATTCCCTTTGTTGTTACTGATCTGGCCAGCGCAGAGTTGATTAAATATTCTGCAAACGCATTTCTTGCCATGAAAATCAGCTTCGCCAACGAGATTTCCGGTCTATGCGAAAAGGTCGGAGCCGATGTGAAACAGGTGATGCGTGGTATCGGGCTGGACAGCCGCATCGGAGCATCTTTCCTCAATGCCGGTGTAGGCTGGGGCGGCAGCTGTTTTCACAAAGACATAATGGCTCTTATGCAAGTGGCAAAAGAGTACAGCTATCCGACCCGATTGCTCGATGCTACCACCGAGGTCAATCTTGTCCAGCGGCAGGTGGTAATTCAAAAACTCCAGGAAGAGTTGAAGATTATCAAAGGACGCACAATCGGCTTACTGGGGCTTTCATTTAAGCCCAATACAGATGACCTCAGGGATGCGCCCAGTTTGACTATTGCTCAACAGCTCATCAAAATGGGCGCAGAAGTGAGGGTTTATGATCCTGTTGCCATGGACGCATGCCGTAATCAGCATCCGGAGCTAGAGGTAACCTATGCCGAGAGCTTGCTCGACCTTGCCACTAAATCCGATGCGCTTGTTCTGGTCACCGAATGGGAAGAGTTCAAGCGGGCCAATTGGAACGAAATAGGAGCGGTGATGCGCTGGCCTCTTGTGATTGATGGGCGTAACAGCTTGCCCGAAGAGGACATCAAGCTGGCAGGGTTTACTTATCGAGGTATCGGCCGGTGAGAATTTTAGTTACTGGTGGAGCGGGTTTTATCGGTTCTCATCTTGTGGACCGCTTGCTGGAAGAAGGGCACCATGTTATCTGCATGGACAATCTGGTCACCGGCAAGATTGAAAACATAGCTCACCATGCCGGTTGCGATCGTTTCGAATTTATTCGACACAATGTCTCCAATTTTATATTTGTTCCCGGTGAATTGGATTGGGTGATGCATTTCGCCTCCCCTGCTTCTCCGCCTGATTATCTCGATCTTCCTATCCAGACTTTGAAAGTCAATTCTCTTGGTACCCATAACACTCTGGGACTGGCTTTGTCTAAAGGAGCGAAGTATTTTCTTGCCAGTACTTCAGAGGTATATGGCGATCCTGAAGTCCATCCCCAGACGGAAGACTACTGGGGTAATGTCAATCCGATTGGTCCCCGGGGGGTCTACGATGAGTCCAAGCGCTTTGCCGAAGCGATTACCATGGCTTATCATCAGAAGCACAATCTCAGTACTCGCATAGTGAGAATCTTCAATTGTTACGGTCCCAGGCTGCGCATGGATGATGGTCGAGTCATATCCAATTTCATCAGCCAGGCGATAGAAGACAAACCTCTCACCGTATATGGTGATGGCAGTCAGACCAGGAGCTTTCAGTATGTATCGGATCTGGTCGAGGGGATAAGGCGTATGATGGAGACCGAATTCCATCTACCCATTAATCTCGGCAATCCCTACGAGAAGACCGTGATGGAAATCGCGCATCTCATTAAGGAGCTTACCGGCAGCAAGAGCGAGATCGTGAAGAAGCCTCTGCCCACAGATGACCCTAAAAGACGGCTGCCGAATATTGGCAGAGCCAAGGAGCTTCTAGGTTGGACACCCCGGGTCGAACTCAATGATGGTTTGACTCGAACCATAGAATGGTTCGAGAGTGAGCTGAAAGCGAAACAAGCCGCCGGTAAGAGCAAGGTCTAGAAGCCTGCGGCATTTTTTGAAAGTCAGATCTCTTCAAGAGTAAGTCCTTTTGTCTCTTTCCCAAGTAAAGCCACAGCCATGGCGGCAATAACAAAAGAGCCCGCCGCCAGGGCGAAGACTCCTGGTTGACCGGTTTGGCTGAGCAGCATGCCGACCACAACCGGACCGATGAGCGCTCCTACTCTGCCTATCGAACTGGCGAATCCGGCGCCTGTAGCCCGGGCGTGGGTAGGATAGAGTTCGGGAGTGTAGGCATAGAGAACCGACCACATTCCGAACATGAAGAACTGCATGGCGAGCCCGAATCCGATTATCACAGGCACACTATCGGCGGTGCCGTAAAAATAAGCCATCAGGGCGCTGCCCAATAGAGTCGTGATCATCATCGGTTTACGCCCCCAGCTCTCGACCAAAATAGCTGCCGTTATGAAGCCGGGAATGCCGGCAAGGGAGATGAGGGTTATATAGTTGGTGGACTTGGCCATGGTGAAGCCTTTCGATTCTAATAAGGCTCCCAGCCAGGTGGTCAGTCCGTAATATCCTAAGAGTGCGAAAAACCAGAGGGTCCAGACCATTATCGTTCGTTTTCTGTATTCACCTTTGAAAAGTTCTATAAAAGGATGAGATCTTTCCTGGTTCGAAATCGAATTTCCCTGCTCGGGCTCCGGCTTCGGCGTCGGCAGCTCATCGGTTTTGAGCTCTGCCTTTACTTTACTTTCTATGCTGGTCATAACCGCCTCGGCCTCCTCCACCCTGCCGGATTCATAGAGCCAGCGTGGCGACTCCGGGACGATTCTTCTTATGATAAGCACTATCAAGGCGGGGATGGCTTCTGCAATAAAGGCACCGCGCCAGCCCCAGACAGGAAGAATGAAGTGGGCAAGCACCCCGGCGGCGATAAAGCCTGCCGGCCAGGCTCCTTCTAGAAGCGCCACATAGGTTCCTCGTTTTGGGGCGGGAATATATTCGCAAACAAGAGACTGACCGACGGGCAACTCCATGGCCATGCCTATGCCCAGCAGCACCCGGGTGAACATCAAGACTTCTACACTGGGCGCAAACGCGCAGGCGAGCGAAGCCAGCCCCCAGAGCATTATGCTCCAGCGAAATACTACACAGCGACCGAAGCGGTCGGCTAGCAATCCACTGAGGCCCGCGCCCAGGAACATGCCAAGAAAGCTCATACTGGCAACGGCGCCGGCCTGGTCGGCAGCCAGAGCGAACTCTTTCTTGATGGAAGAGAGAATAAAGGTCATGGTGGCCACATCGACACAGTCGAAAAACCAGGCGCTGGCTATCACGGCGAAAATAATTCGCTGATAGTTGGTAATCGGCAGTCGCTCCAGTCTGGCACTTATGGAAGGGGGGCTCTGCATCGCATTTTCGAAAATCCTGGGGAATTCCCTGGGATGATATCAGGTCTAGGGTAGCCGAATTTTATGTCGGGGTTTTGTAGTCTGGTAATGGAAGTTGGTCGGATTTCAATCGATGCGGAGATTACCCATGGAAGATGATAGAAAAAAAATAGGTATCCTTCTGGCCACCGGCCTGGTACTGACCTGGTTCTCCTGTCAGAAGCTTTCGGCAAAAGACGCGGATAACGGTCCTAAGCCGGACAAAGTTGTAAATCAGGATCAAAAGAGCAAGAGAGAAAGACCTAGAATGGATCTTGCTTTCTGTATCGATACCACAGGCTCTATGCAAGCGGAGATAGACATGGTCAAGAGCAAGGTGAAAGAGCTGGTGGCACAGCTTGCCCACGGCAATCCATCACCGGATATCAGAGTAGGCATGATCGCTTTTCGTGATCGGGGCGATGAATATGTAACCAAGACATTCGCGTTTACCGATGACATAGATCAGTTCGTTAAAGATATAGACGATCTCAAAGCCCGGGGCGGCGGTGATGGACCGGAGGCGGTCTGTCAGGCCTTGCACGCTTCGGTAAACGATCTTGAATGGGATGCTTCTAAGAAAACCTCGAAGCTTCTTTTTCTCATAGGCGATGCCGGTCCCAAAGTTTATAAAGATGATTACAAGTGGGAAGACGAGAGTCGCAAAGCTATTGCCCGGGGCATTCAAATAAACACCATCGGTTGCGAAGGGCTTCAGTCTTTTCCTGGAGCCAGTGGAGTGGATGTCTTCAAGCAGATTGCCAAACTGGCCGATGGACAGTTCGAGCAGCTTGCTTACAAACATGTGATAACCAGGGGTGATGGCAAGAGCACTACCCTGGTCCGAGCCGGTGGTGAGACCTATGAGATGAAGGCGGATATTCCGTCTTCTGAATGGACCAGGGGAGCCAAAGCTCTGATGGCGGAAGGTAAAGTTCGCAAAGTGGCAGCACCTGTGATGAGCGCCTCTTCATCCCGCGGTGTCATGCCGGCGGCCGCACCGGTTGGCATGGCTGATTCTTTCTACGAATCGGGATCGATGGCTAGAGGTGGTGCGCCAGCCCAGAGCTTCGGACGTAAAACCAATAATCTCGACTCGGTCTTGATTCGCGCCGCCCGTAAAAAGGCGGAGAAAGACCTGAACGTGGATTACTCTGACTAAAAGGCATGCGTTTTTCCGGCTAATGCTAAACTTGCTAGAGAAAGCATTGAGCGAGTTCGATGACTATATTCTCCGGCCGGAAAACGCTTACTTTCCTTGTTGCGCTCGGCGCAACAATCTCTTTTATGGCTCCGGTGAAAGCCCAGGAACAAAACCCGGAAAGCGGAAGCGGTTCGAAAACCATGTCGGTTTCGAATTCGTCCCAATCTCAATTTCAATTTCAATACAAATACGAAACCCTTTATAGCCTGATGAAGAGTCTCGACTTCACCGGTTGGACCGAGGTCAAGTCAGGGCTCTATTTGAAAGAGGGCGGACGCTATAGAGATTCCCTTTCCACGGAAGATAGATATCTGCGGTCTTCTTCTTTTGTCTCCGGCAAAGAAGGCATTCTCGTAGAATGTGGCTGTCAGGCTGTCGCCCAGAAAGTTTTTAGACGAGGCAATCGTTTTGTAACCTTCGAAGCTTTCAAGTTCGATAGTACGGTCGGTGCCCTTGCCGGGTACAACTTCTTGAGAAGCGGTTCTACGACGGTGGTCACAAGAGGCGACGGTTCCTCGGAAGATTCCCAGAGCATTTCATTCTGGCAAGACAAATATTTCTTTCGTATCTTCACCTCGGAAGAGGATGACTCCGAGGCAAAGGAAGTCGTCTCGGCCATAGCCGGTAAAGTCAACGAAGTGATTCGCGCTCATTCCAGTCCGAGCGGTCCGATTTTGATTATTAAGAGCCTTCCATCTCTAGACAGGGTCAAGGGTAGTGAGAAGGTGGTGCGTGGTTCTTTGACTGCCAGCCATTACTATTCTGTTCCTTATATAGGAAAGCTTGTTATTGAGTCGGCAAGGGGCGCGGCGGTGGCCGACTATCAGGTCTATTATCCAAATCGAGAACGGCTCAAAGTTCTATATATAGATTACGGGGATCAAGAGAAGGCTCAGCGAGCCTATATCAATTTCGTCTCCAGCATGAGCGAGCTGCAGCCTCCGGTGGAGGGTGGTTCTGAGCACAGCCCGCGAACCCTCTTTAAATTGAACAAGCGCTTTGTGCTATGCGAGCTGAAGCCCCGGGGTAGACTGGTGGTTATAAGCGGTGCCCGCAAGAAGAATTCCTGTCAGGTTCTCTCCAGTCAGATCTG
>WGMS01000012.1:200000-246879 GCA_016124935.1 bacterium
GGCCGTGGTGGCATGGGGGCCATTTATCTTGGTTGCGACCTCGAGGCCGCAGATCAAGCTTCTGCCCAGGTGGCAGTTAAAGTTTTGCTTCAGCAAATCGGTGAAGAAGAGCAGAGCCGCAACCGTTTTCTGGTCGAAGCTCGGGCGGTGAGTGCCCTTGCCCATCCCGGGGTAGTAAAGGTAAAAGAGTACAGCATCACATCCGATGGCATGCCTTATATTGTCATGGAGTTTCTGCCGGGCAAGACCCTGGACAAACTGCTGGCCGAAGGCGCTCTTGATGTCGAAGCCGTTCTTGATCTAATCATCCAGATTTGTGACGCCATCGGTCACGCCCACCGTCGCAATGTCATCCATCGAGATATGAAGCCTGGCAATATCATCGTTGTCGAGGGGGATGACGGAGGAAGAAAGGCTGTGGTGGTCGATTTTGGTCTGGCTAAAGTCTTCAGCCAGACCGGCAGCGTCAGTATGCATCTCACTCAAACCGGGCAGATCTTCGGCTCTCCGCCTTATATGAGTCCGGAGCAATGCCAGGGACTCAAGATAACCCCCGCCACCGATATCTATTCTCTGGGATGTATTCTTTACGAGGCTGTGACCGGAGATGCGCCATTTACCGGTGACAATCCTCTTGCAGTAATCTTTCAACACATTCACGATCAGCCAAAGTCTTTTGCAAACTCTCAAGAAGAGGCGCTTCTAGAGACAGTCATATTTCGTGCCCTGGCCAAAGACTCTGTCGAGCGATTCGAGACCATTCTCGATTTCCGTAACGAGTTGGTCCGCTGCCGCGAGGCTTTGATCTGGCTCTGGGAGAATCCAGATGGCGATCTGAATGACTTTCTCAATCAGATCGATACAGGGGAGATGCAAACCGGGCTCGATCAATCCGAATTCAAACACTATGAATATCTGGCTAAAAACGGTTTTGTCGCCGCCCAGTTAGATCTAGCCATCTTTTATCGGGACGGCATCTATGTCGAGAAAGATGGTGCCAAAGCGCTGGACTGGTGTTTAAAAGCTGCCAGCCAGGGCTATGTAGAGGCCATGACCGAGGCCGGTGCGATGTTTTTCTTCGAGCAGGTGGTTCCTGTCGATCACGACAAAGCTTTCTACTGGACGCAAAAAGCCGCCCGGGAGGGTAGCCCCTATTCCATGAGTCTGCTCGGCTATTTCTATGAACAAGGTTACGGGGTTGAAAAGGACATCGACCAGGCTATAGTCTGCTACGAAAAGGCGGCGGCTATGGAGGATATTGAGGCGCAAAAGGCGCTGGGCAACTTTCATCGCTATGGTATCGGTTTTCCCGAGAGTCTTTCAGAGGCGCTCAAGTGGTACCGGCGCGCGGCGGATCAGGGTGACTCGGCAAGTCAGAATATGATCGCCGCCTGTCTTTATGATGTAGCCGTCCAGGAGGGCGAGGGTTTCGAGGAAGTAGCCCGGTGGGCGATGCTGGCCGCTGAGCAGGGCGAGTGTATATCTATGCGGATTCTCGGTTTTATGCACGCAGAGGGTTTTGGTACTACTGCCAGTGCAGAAGATGCTGTGCGCTGGATGACGGCTGCCGCGGAGAACGGTGATACCACGGCTCTTATCTGGATGGGGGCAGCCTACGCCAACGGAGATTTCGGTCTGGAGATCGATCTGAAGAAAGCCAATCGCTATTTCCGCATGGCTGCCGAACTTGGTGATCTCGAAGCCCATCTTGAGATGGCTTTGATTTATCTCTCCGGGGCCGGTGTGGCTCGAAACTATGCCACCGCTGCTCGCTGGCTCAAGCCTGTGGTTGAAGACGGAAATCCTTATGCCATCTATCTTCTCTCGACTCTGTATCGAGATGGCAATGGTGTGCGCCAGGACAGAGCCGAGTATCTGAAGTTGGTAGAAGAGGCTGCCCAAGCCGGATTCGCGGCTGCTCAGTTGGAGTTTGGCAGTTATCTCTTAGATAGCGGCAAGGTCGAGGACGCACGTTATTGGTTGGAACTCGCCCGGGACCAGGGTTCGGACGAAGCAGCAGACAGGCTCAACGAACTTGATAACAATTAGCTATAAAGGATAGAAAAGGTCATGGCGCCTGAATCATAGAGTCTTTTATGAGTCGGCACGTCGATTATGTAAGCCATGTAGTAATGCGGGAAGTTGGCTTCTAGACAGTCCGTATGGCTATCCGGGGGAGCTACCAGCTCGTGGAAATTATAGACATCGCACGCATAGGGGTTCTCTATTTCGCAACAGCGCAAAGGTCTGTTCAAGAGTTCCTTGGCATCGTTAAAAACATCTGCCAGAGCGGCTGTTTCTTTGACCATCTTCTCCACTTCTTCTCCGTTTTCGAGTTCAAATTGAATTACCCACAGGGGAAGATCTTTTTCCGAGATGTTTTTAGCATCTCTAATCTTCAGGGGGCTGGGTTCACCGGAGAGAAGGGCAAGTCTATCGAGGATAGCCTGGTTGTCGAACTGATAGTTATCGGCCAGGAAGAATCGGTCTACCCGACAGCGGGTCTCCCCACATTCGGGATCTGAGTAATAGTTTCCGAAGATTCTCCACAACTCCGAGCCAGGACTATCAGGCTCTAGAGACAGTTCTCGATAAAGCGAGTTAAGATATGTTCCCTCCAGCTCTTCCATAAAATTGAGCGATCTTATCTCTGCGATTGATTCCGCCAGGCTTAATACAGGGCGACTGGGCGGCAGATTGAGAGCTTCTTTAAATAGCTGGGTGGCTTTATCGCCGTCTATATTCAGCTTTCTCAGAGTCTGGGCCAGATCATAGCGGGCGCTTTGCAGTCTTTGATTTTCCGGATCGCTCTGTTCAAATTGAAAAACCGATGCCTGGTAGTTTTCTGCTGCTCCTTGCAGGTCGCCTGAGTCTGCCTGGGCTTTAGCAAGACAGTAGTAGATTTCTGCCAGTTCTGGGCAGGGGGCAAGCGCCTCTTCTTTTGCAATCGCCACGGCGTTTTCCCAGTGCCGGATGGCGTTGATATTGTCTCCGTTTACGAAAGCTTGCATCGCCAGCTCATTTTGCTTTTGCCACATTGCTTCTCTCCTTGCCGAGGACCCTTATTTTACCGTTTCAAGAACTCTATAAAAAGAGATTCAGGTGCCGAAAGAGAAGCATATGCAACAGCCAGGCGAATATCGCCACGGCTGGTATGGTCAGGAACCAGGCTCTGACAATGTCCCTTGCCACCTGCCAGTGAACTCCTTTTATTCTTTCGGCGCTTCCCACCCCGACTATGGAAGATGCAACCACCTGGGATGTCGACAGCGGTCCGCCGGTGAAGGAGGCGAAGAGTACGATGGAAGCCGACGATAGTTGAGAGATAAAGCCGTGGAGCGGTCTTTGTTTATAGATGCCGCCTACTCGTCGCACTATCAGTGGTGCGACCGAGAGGATGCCGGAAGCGACAGCCAGGGCAGATATTGTCCGGACCCATAGAGGAATCGCTTCTCCCTGACTCAATCCGGCCGCACAGAGGGCGAGCATGATAACCCCCATTGCTTTCTGGGTTTCGTTTGCTCCGTGTCCGAAGGCCAGCATCGGCACCAGCACCCATTCTAAGCTGTTGAGACATTTATTTGCCCTGGTAGAAACCGATTGAAGAAGAAAGGCAAAAAATTTAAACAGGAGCAATCCCACTAAAAATCCGGCAAAGGGTGAGAGAAAGAGGCTCAGTAAAACTTTCCATACTCCTGAGGCCTGATAAATCATCTCCGGACTGCCCCAGCTTATATATTGCATTCCTCCTCCGGCAATTACACCACCCAGTATTCCGCCGACCAGGGCATGGGTAGAGCTGGTCGGCACACCCATGCGCCGGGTGAAGATGTTCCAGATGATGGCGGCGCTCAAGCTGCTGGCCAGAACCGGCAGCAGGTCCGGCTTAGCCGGCCAGCTGGTTATATCTCTGATGGCTCTCGCCACCGCCGAGCCCCCCAGCATCGCCCCGGTAAATTCGAAAATCGAAACCAGGGCAACTGCCTGTCTGCCTGTTATGGCCCTGGCTTTGATAGCGCTTGCCGCCACTCCGCTGCCATCCTGGAATCCTATGGTATAGGTGAAGGCAACCGCCAGAATCACCACCAGAGCCAGAACGAAGTAGACGAACATAGACGTGATTTACTTATGACCTCAACGTATTTTTATGAGCATATGGAAAATAGTCTTGCCCACCAGTTCTATTTTTTGAGCGGTATCGAGCATGGTGCGATAGACATCCATGCTGCGGATTATATGCTTATAGTCCTCGCCCTGGATAAGCTCGTGCATCGCTTCTCTGTAGAGAGTCTCCAGCTTTCGCTCTTTCTTTTTCAGTTTGTAGGCGATGTCGGAAGCTGTTTTTAAATCGCCCTCTAGAGATTTGATCGCTTTGACTATGTCATCGGTTCCGTTTACCAGAACCGCAGCCATTTTCGAAAGGGTCTTGTCTCTTGGCGTATAGCCCAGCGCCTCTATTTGCCTGGCTGTCGCTTTGGCACCATTTATGACTCCATCTAATCTATCAGAAAGATCGTAGATGTCTTCTCTGTCGAGGGGGGTGACAAGCGTGGCGGTGATTTTCTCGAGCAGATCCAGTTTCTGCTCGTCGGCTTTGTGTTCGTAGTCTCGGACGGTCTGGCAGCGCCCTTCGGCTCCTGCTTCTATCCAGTCTTTGAGGGCTACCATCCCTGCCAGAGTGGTCTCCCCCTGCTCTGTTAATAGGGCATAGAAATCGACTTTCTCTTTGAAGAATTGCTTGAAAAAATCGACTGCCTTCATTGTTTACTTTTTCGAGACCGAAACGGTGGTGAACTCAGAAGACTTGTCGGCATCGTCTTTGAGCACTTTGAGGATGACGTCTTCCAGCACATCGACGATCATATCCGCTTCTCTTTCTCGCTGGTCTACGGTGCCGAAAATCCTGATGGATTTGGGACCGGTGCCGAGAATATGCATGCCATGTAGAAAGGCTTCATGAACCACTTTGTTCACCATGTCACCATCCGGCATATCAAAAGCGTTCATCTGGCCGACTCCGCGGATATTACTGATTGCGCAGGTTCCGGGGAAGTTATCCTCCACGGTTTCAGCCAGTTGAGATAGTTTGCCGCGCAGATATTTGCCCGCCTCTACGCAGTTTTCCTGGTAGGAACGTCCCAGGGTCGGGTCTTCGTTTTTCAACTCTTCCAGAGTGTACACCGCCACGGCTATGGCGAGCAGATTGCCTTCCGACCAGGTGCCGGAGAATTTGCCTGCCGGCCAGTCATTGAGCAGACGCTTCTGCACCATGACTCCGCCTACATGCAGGGGCTTGGCAAAAGAAAGTACGTCCGGTTTTAGATTGGGATAGTCTTTGTACCAGTTCTGCATGCCTGAGAAAGTACCGGTTCGATAGAGACCTGCTTGTACTTCGTCCGAGATCAGGATCACGCCACGGGAGCGATATTTTCCTAAAAAGGTATTGAGACAGTCTAGAAAATCGCTCTCGGGAATAACATAGCCGCCTTCGCCCTGAATGGGCTCCATGATGATGCCGGCAAGAAGATCGGCGGGAATCTTGCCTTCATCTATAACCGCTTTAAGATTCTTTTTCTCGATCAGTTCTTTTAGTGGCGTTGTATCGACATACTGAGTAAAATCGATTTTTTCGTTGTAAGGCAGATGCATCACATACGGTATCGATTGATAGCCTTCTTTCTGTCTTCTCTTGCTGTAAGAGATAGTGTTGCTCGATGCGGTTCTGCCGTGGAAGGCGCCTTTGAAGGCTATGATAAAGAAAGGATAGTTGGACCACATAGTATCGTTGGGCAACTCGACTTTTTTGATTCCGAGCTGTTCGCACATGCTCTCGTATTGTTTTTCGGAGAGTTGTTCTTTCACCCTTCTGAACTTTGAATACATAGCCACTTTCAGGGCGTTCTCGTTGGATTCGGTGCCGGCATTGGCGTAATTCATCATGTATTCTTCGCCATAGGCGGCTTTGAGCTCCGCGGACATCATTTCGGCAAGGTCCTGGGCTGCCGGGGCGCCGTGACGGCTATCGAAGAAGAAGTCGGTACCGGCTGCCAGATAGCCAGGGATAATCGAACCAAGTTTCTGCAGTCTCGGAAACACTTTCGGATGGTTGTAGCCGAAGACGCCGTTGGTGCCGACGCCGAGAACCGTATCGATGAAAAGATTGTCAGCGATGCCGCTCACGAAAGGACCGATGGCGATATGGGTGGGGTCGATTATGGCAGGGAAATCAGGATGGGTGGTCGAGATGATGCTGTCGGTCTGGCGTTTCATTATCGCCATCGCTCGTTCGCCGACAAGCTCTTTACGGTCAACCTTGACGTTGAGCTCGCCTCTTTTGTAGACCTGATTGGTGAAAGGGTTGGTAAACTCCGCCTGGTCTGCTTTGTTTGCCTTTATTTTTGTCGAATATGTACTCATCTTCTACCTCCTTCACCATAGAATCCAGTCATCAAAACCAACAGTATGTCCTGGCTTCCTGTCAGCTTAGCAAATCGATTCATATAATACGGAGGATCAAAGCATTGACTTTATTCTTCCTCTTGAAAGGCGTTGTCAAGCGGTTTCTTCTGCTCCGCTTTGTTCTCGATTTCACCGGATTCGAATCAGTGTTTTTCCTCTACCGCCATTTGTTCTTCGTAAGCCACAATAAATAGATAATTCAGCTTGTATTTACCGGCTTTAGTGAGGGATCTGTCATGTCTTCCGGGAAAAATCACAAGAGGCGAACACGGCGAAGGTTCAAGCTAGCGCCAGCCGGTGTCGCGACGGCAACACTTGCGGCGACATTTTTAATTGGTTTTTGTAATGCTGCTCGGGCGGAGAAAGCTACTCCCCTCAATAGCCTTGCCGAGATTCCTGTCAAAGAGGTGACCGTTTTCAAGGATGGACATGCTCTGGTGCTCCATCGCGGGCTCATGAAGACCGACACCGCCGGCAACGTGGTCATGGATGATCTGCCCAAGCCGGTACTTGGTACTTTCTGGCCTTTCTGCAGCGACCGGCGAGCCCGGCTTTCCATGGCGGTGGCCGGCGTGCGGAGAGTCAGCGTCAGCAATACCTCTTTGACCGTGCCCGAGTTGATAGAAGGCAACATAGGCGCCCGGGTTCGGGTCCTTTTGAAACCGCGTTCCGTTGCTTATGGTGAAGGCCGAGCCGATGTCAGAGATCATGTGAGCAGTGTAATTGAAGGATCTATTGAGTCGGTTCCGGCAAGAAGCAGCGAAGAGATGGAGCGCACTGCTCCTGATCGCACTGACAGGAAGCTGCCGCGCCGGGGCGATGTCGTCATGATCCGCACAGAAGAAGGGCTTCGCGCTGAGCCTTTCGACAATATAGAATCGATCGCTTTCAAAGGAGAGGTGGAAAGTTCTTTATCGCATGAAGAGCTTCGCAATTTGATCACCCTCAAATTAGACTGGCAGGGTGATAAGCCCAAGCCGGCGGCAGATGCCGGATCCCATCCCAGAGCCGATGTGGGCATGATCTATCTTCAAGAAGGCATTCGCTGGGTGCCCAGCTATAAAGTGATAATCGACGGCAACGGAAAGGCTGTCGTGCTTCTTAATGCCACGGTAGAGAATCGTCTGCGCGATCTAAAAGATATCCGGCTTGATCTTGTTGTCGGGGTGCCGACCTTTCCTTTTAAAGATCAGATCGATCCCTTCGCTCTCAACGGTAGTGTCGCCGATGTCGTCCGCAGGCTTGACCGCAACTCTATTATCGCGTCACAGTTCTCGAACGCGGCAATTTTGCAAGGCGCCACCAATGGTACCATCGGCGCCCAGGCTGCCGATTACAGTTCTAATGAACCTTCTTTCTCTGATGCCCCAAGAGTAGACTCCGGGACAAAAAACGAGGATATGTTCGTCTACACTGTAGAGCATGTAAGCCTGGCCAAGGGCGAGCGAATGGTTTTGCCTGTGGCGAGATATGAGCTCGACTATGAAGACGTCTACTCTCTGGATCTTCCTTTTGGCGCACCATTCGAGGTGCCAAGATCTTATAACCAGGAGACGGTCAAATATGAAAAGCTGTTGAAAGCACCTCGGGTAATGCACAAGTTGCGCATCAAGAACAAAGGCAGGCAGCCGTTTACCACAGCGCCGACCCTGTTGGTGTCGGCAGATCAGAAGACTGGTCGCGAGACCGTTCTAGGGCAGTCTTTGATGACTTACACCGCATGCGGCGCCAGAGTCGACCTCGATCTTGGCACAGCTATAGACTTTGCCGTCAAAAGAGACGATGTGGAAACTTCCCGTCAGCCGGATGCGGTCAAATGGCAGGACGATAAGTACTGTCGAGTGAACCACAAGTCGTCCATCACCATCACCAACTTCTCTAAGAGAGCGGCGGCACTGGAGGTGGAGAGAAATCTTTTCGGATTCGTAGACGGAGCCGGTGAAGGAGCCGCGGTGAAACGAACCAACTTCTTCGAAAACGCAGTGGAAGCGGATAGCGGCAGCAGGCATCCGTACTGGTGGAACTACTATAGCTTCCCCCACTGGTGGCATAGCGTCAACGGATCTTCTTCGATCAAATGGAACACCAGGCTTGCCCCGGGGGCGAAGGTCAGTTTAGATTATCGCTGGCACTATTTCTGGCGCTAGTCACCAAAGGTGATATTCTTCGGCAACAAAGGATTCTTGAATTGGGCGGTGCGAATGTCGCTGGCGGCAAGACCTTTCTGTCCCATCTTGTGGAAGCAGTAACCTCTCGCCAGGTAGTATTCATACTTATTGGGATTATCTACAATAACCCCTTTTAGTGTCTGCATCGCTCCGGAATATTTCTTGAGCTGAATCTGCACCAGCGCTTTGCGATAATAGAAATCCGGCTCGTTGAAGTGAGCGGCCTGGGCTTCGCAGGCGGCTGTATAAGCGGATTCCGGATCTTCCACGTCGGAAAAATATTGTCTGGTTAACACCAGGTTCTGAGGAGCATCGCCAGTAACTGGTTTGTAACCGTAGACAAATTGATCGTGTCGACGTTTGCGCAGATTCTCCGGTGAGCTATCCGGCTCCAGCTCTTTGAAAATCGTTGCCGGAATCGGTTTAGGATCAATTGGTCGTACCGCAAGAACTAGGTCTTCGCCTTCCCAGGCGCTGTGAACCTGGGGATTCTGCCGCATACCCGGATAGTCTTGCTTCACCTCTTGATTGGTTTCGAAGACACTGCCTTTGACCGCTTCGGAAAGGGGCGTTGCCGGACCGTGTTTTCTGAGGTTTTCCAGAAGCTTGCGGGTGAAGACACCGTTCTCGTAGCGCTTTGATTCCCAGCTCTGCTCATCGGGAGCGCTGGAGCAAATAACCATCTGACCGGAACCCTGGGCAAGAGCCTGGGCGTCGAAGTTGCCGACACGGTAGATGCCTTTTGCGTTGTTGTTGACATTGACATTGCCGCTGTGACAGGCATCGAGAACCAGGAGCACCCTTTCGGAACGCACCCGGTCTTTCAGTATGGCATTGACCTTTTGCATCTCGATACCGCTCGAGAAAAGTGCTTTGGGATCCGAGTCGTAGGCGATAAGATAGTTTGCCTTTTTCAGGGCGTCCAGCTGGGATGGGCTGCCGTGGCTGGATATGAATATCACCACCAGGTCATCGGGCTCTGTCACCCGGGCCAGGAAATTGTCGCCTATCTCTTCGAGAATTCTTCTCTGGGTGGCGTCCTCATCCAGCAAGATACGGACATGGTCTTTTCTGAAATTGGCTTCGTTGATGAGATATCTGTAGAAGTCATTGGCATCTTTGGTGGAATACTTGAGTTTGGGAATGCTTTTCTCTTTGAAGTTGCTGATACCAATCACTAGAGCCCATTTGTCTCGGATCGGGCGTGATTTCACTTCATCGGCTTCGGCAGTGGCTTCGCCTTCGCCTTCGGAAGTCTCTGATCTGGCGGCGCTATCAATTTGTTCAGTCTGTCCGGATTTTTCTGCCTTTGTCGTAGCTTCCGTATGGTTATCACCGGGCTTGGCCGTGTCTGCAGCCGGGGCGGGTAAATTTAGCGAGAATATAGTAATGAGCGAAACGCCCAGCATCACCTGTATTTGCTTGAGTCGCAATGTCAATTTTTCCACCTCGCGGTAACCAGCGTTTTCTATGGCTTACGCTCAATTCTACCCGAGTAGTGCGCATTTTTAGGCAATTTCAATCCGAAATTGTCAACTTCGCAGGCAGATCCTCGCCTGGTGCCGTTTTTTCTACCGAAACAAAAACTCTCAGGTATTCTCTAGCCTTCTTCGCTTTCCTTCTCCACTTTCAGTACCTTTCCCGTTGAAGCATCTATGGAGATCTCTTTAGTCCCGTCAGCCCCTTCAATTTCCACTGAGTAGAGGAGCTTGTCGTCATCTCGCTCGAGCTCGATTTCCTTGGTCTTGCCTGGATAGAGTTTCTGCGCGATGCGCTCGGCCTTAGCGAATCTGATTTTTGCCGCTCGGCTGAGAAAGCTTTTGTAGTCAGGCTTCTTTTTCTTGCCCTGAGGACTATTGCCGGAGGAACTGTCCGCCTTCTTTGTTTCTGTCTTAGAGTCTTTTGTCTTTTCAGCCGTTGTGGTTTCCTTCGTTTCGTCAACGGCTAGAGCCATTCCGGCGTTAAAAACAATCAAAATTTGTGCCGAAAGAATAAGCCTGATCAGGGCTGGAGTGATTTGCATGAGACTGCCTCATCTGATGGGGAATTCAGCTATATCCAATGGAGTTCGCAAATCTGCGGACTTCGATGCTGAAGTGGATCTCCTATAATAGCAAAAGGAGATCAAGAAGAGTGTAATCAGAACGGGGTCCCCGACCGCAGGATGCTAAAGCAACTATCGAGAATTGGCGTCACAATTACGGTCCGGAACGTTCGCTTCTTTCTTCCGGATACGCAACTCCCCTGGACTTTGTCAACCTACAGGCAAATCTAGCGGAGTCCCTCTGGCTTCGGGGGGTACAACAAAATGGCGTAAGGTAGAGGGGTTTCGGGCGATGAAAAGCTTTAGAAAACAGCTCAAGCAGTTATTGAGCGCCGTTGATAAAATTGGACTGCCCGGGGCGATGCTCGTGGGGCTGGAGGAATGCTCCACTCTCGAGGATCTCTTTTGCTGGATTCGCGAAGGCGGCGGGCAATTCGGCTCTATCGATTTAATCGCCCAGGACGAATTCAGCCACGATTTAATTCTGGAATGTCCCGATACAGGCAGTTATCTTGCTTTTGGCTCGACCTGACTCGGGAAGCTGACCGCGGTCGCGGTCTTCGACCACAGACCTTCGGCTGAGGAGCTGCTTCGCTGGAGGTTGGAATTGGGCTGGAAACCTACCGCATCCGAAATGGTGGACGGTCAGATGGTTCTTGGTTACGCAGCCTGCCTCTATGAGTAAGGCGTACCATCCAGTAAAATTACAATTATTAAGTCGCGATTATAAATTAATGCTTGTCAAGGACTTTGGTTTATCATCAGGTCACGTTTCTAGATTTTAGTAGTTGAAGTGCATGGGAAAAACGGATCGTCGTTCAGAAAGTCAGCCCCATTCTGTAGAACTGGAGCTTGCTTCGATTCAACGCTATATTGCGCTTTTGAAAGTGGATTTAGATGCTGCCGGATTCAACCCCAACAAAGTAGTGATAGAAGGGATTGCGAAGAGTCAGGCTGTTTTAGATAAGGCTATCGATCTTCTTGCCGAGACCAAAAACGGCAAAGCCTGGCGTTATTCTAAAGTCGCCTGGATTCATGCGCTTTTTGCCCGGGTAATTCTCGATGCAGAAATGACCGAGCAGTATCTGGGCGATCAAAACTTTCTCGAATTGAAAGATCCAGACGAGGACTGGGAAGCTTTTGTCGAAACCGAGCTTGCCTGTCTTGAAGAAGAGATAATAAAACTAAGAGAAGAGATTCGAGGGGGAGCGATTTGAGCCCGTCCCATAAATCTAACAAGTCTAACGGTGATGACCTCTTCTCGACCATGAAAAAAGTGGTGGCAATATTGCTGCCATCAAATCTGACGAAAATCACCGATACTGTCTCTAGTCAGCTAGGGGACGCACGACAGAAGCTATTGAGCGCCGATAGCTCCATCAAATCTGTGGCGCGCTTCTGTATAGATGACGCCGAAGACGCTTATCAAGAAGCAATCTATGCCCTCAAGGACGGATACTCGGAAGAGGCGATGCGCTGTTGCAAAAAAGCAATCAGCTATTTGAAAGTGGCCAACTTTCATCTTAAGACCAACCAGGAACTGCTTACGGAGCCAGCTTTCAAAGCCGGTTCTTGTGAGGATGCCATACAGAAGCTGGCGCGGTCTATCGCCCAGTTCAAGTCGGTGATTGAATACACCAACTGTGAACTGGATCGAGATGAGCATGAGCGCTATATGGAAGTGGTGCGTATTTTTTATCGCAGCCTCGATGATCTTGCCGGTGGCAAAGAAGAGATCGCATCTAAAAACTCCCTGGCCGGACTGACCTGGCTTTACATTCTCTCTCGCTTTGTGGAAGTGCGTAGTGGGGCATCGATGACGGTGGCTGCCGGGGTCTATCTGCGAGAACATGGACCGCTGGATATTCAGCGTATTCTTGATCTTGCCGATAGCTTAGTTGAAGCTCGCCGCCTCCATTTAGATTCCTCAGCCCCTACAAAAGCCAGAACAGAGCAATATCTGGTGGCAGCTACCAGGACGTTGAATCAATGTGTAAGTGACTTTCTTGAAGGTTCTCCAGTAGAGAAGATGGTTCGAGCAGGCAAGATGGAAGTGCGCATGGCAAACCGATTGATAGAGTCCGGGTTCAGTGGAGATGGAGAACCGCAGGCTGTGCCGGGTGAGTCTGAGTCCGAGTCCGGGTCCGATGTCGAACGCCGAATTTCGGAGAGGCAGTATGAGTTTTCGCAGCGAATCGCCCATCTGCAGCAGCTGATCAAAGACAATGATCCAGATGGTCTGAGGATTGTTCGAAGATTGCATCAGGTCAGCTCTTACTATGGCAGAGCCTTGCGCTTGCAAGAAGAGGGCAATTCGTCTGAAGCCGAGCGCTATGCACGCTCTGCCCATCTCGATATCGACTTTGCCAGGCAGCTTTTTACCAGGGGCGACGCTATCTTCTCGGATACTATCTGATAAGATAGGGCTTCTTCGTCGGCTTCGTTTTGATAAGGATATTCTGTTATGGGACTAGATAGAGCCTTGTTGCGCAGCATACAAATTGTTTTTACAGCGTCCCTGCCGTTGCTTAGCGCTGTTGTAGCCGGGCCTTCTTACGCCAGTCATAGCGACTGGCGAGACATGGTCCATAGCGGGGACGAGGCGCTGCGCTCCAAGCGTTTCGACAAAGCGATAGAGCAGTATCAAAAAGCGGTGGACGAAGCCCAGGCTGTCAAAGCCGAAGATTCTCTCCTGGCAAGGAGCTACACTTATCTGGCTCGGGCTTACAAAGACAAGCGAGACTTCGATAAAGCAGAAGAATATTATCGCAAGGCACTGGCACAGAGAAAGAGTGAGCTTGGCGACAACGCCGAATCTACCCTGCGCAATCTCGAAGATCTCGCCTATTGTCTGTGGTCCCAGCGCAAATATCGCGAAGTGGAAGCGGTATTGAAAGAAGAGCTGGATATCAAAAACAAAACAGGACAGACCGACATTGAGCGTCCCCTCGAAATGCTGGCGCGCATAAAACGAGAGCAGCACCTTTATGAAGATGCCAATCAGTATCTGACTCGTTTACTTGCTATTCGCAAGAAAGACCTTGGCGTCGAGCATAATGAAACCGCCGAAATTTACGAGCAGATGGCGCGCAATTATCGTGAGCAAGGAAAGCTCGATGAAGCCGCAGAGAGATTTAAATCGGCACTTTCTCTGCGCCGGAAGTTGCACGGCAACACCAATCTGGAGTTGACCGATGACCTCGACAGCCTTGCCGATCTTTATATGCGTCAGATGAAATATGGTGATGCCGAGCCAATCTACAAAGAGTCGCTTGAGATAAGACGCAAGAATCTGCCCGAAGACAATGTCGATTGCTTGCGTGGTATGCAGCGCCTGTCTCGTTGTTACGAGCACATGGACAGGATTGACGAGGCAAGAAATCTAGTCGAGAAAGAGATTTCGTTGCTGGAGAGTTCTCTGGGTGACTCTCATATTGATGTGGCAAGCGCTCTCAATCGTCTTGCCCACCTACAGGTCAATGATAAACAGTATACAGAGGCTCTCAAGACTGCCTTCAAAGCGCTCGAGATGCGCCGAGCGATCTGCTCGGATAAAGATCCGTCGCTGTCGCACGACGTGCGCTGGATAGCTTCTCTCTATACGAAAGAAGGTAAGTATCAAGAGGCGCTCGATTTGCTGACTCGCCAGGAAAAGGTGGTTAAGCAGCTATTGACCAAGAACAGTCCGGAGTATCTGCGACTGCTCGAAGACCGGCTCAACGTCTTGCGCCGCATGGACAACAAAGACGAAGCCGCCAAACTGGAAGACGAGATCAAAGCTTTGAAAAAGAGCGGTTAGCAAATAACCGCTTTTACTCCACAATAACCTCTTCGGTGGCGGTGCGGCCGAAGGTCTCCGGTGAATACATCTCTTCCATCTTGGTAGGCGGAACATGGTAGTGACCGGGAGTGGTGGCACGAATCTGATATTCGTAGTCGTACTTGCCTGAATACAAGACTGAGGTGAACGCCTCTGCCTGGTGATCCCGGAAGTTCTGATGGTCGTACCAGCTTATTCTCCAGAAAGGATAGTGGAATCTCAGTGGAATCGGACCGCCGCCAGGACCTTCGTTGGGTGGCAGCACCTCGCGGTTGCCGGCGAGAGCCGTGTTCACCGGTTCGGCACCGGCAGGCAGAGGATCGGCAAGGGCGATGTGATAGCGCGCACCGGCGGTGGTGAAGGCTATCTTGGTCTTTATCAGAGCTCCGGCTTTGAAATGCCAGACGCCGTTCTCGTCCTTTTTCGCGTCGTCTTTGTTATCCACGCCCTCATAGGTTCTGGTTACGGCGAAGCCGAAATCAGCCGGTTTGAGAGTGAGGGTGCGAGGGGCATAGTCCAGTTCGATGCGATAGTAGAGTCGACCCGGACCTTTCTTGTCCATCAATATGGTGTCGCCTTTGATATCGGCAAGATTCGCCATCGGCACCATGGTCTCTCTGGTGTCGGTGGTTCTGCCTTTGAAGGTTGAGTTGGCCACCAGGGTCTCACCGAGCCAGGTCGAGACCGTATAGTCCGGAGTGACCTTCTCGTATCGATTGAAGTAGGCGTTCATCGCTTGCAGGATATAGCCGTTTTCTTGAGTCCCTGACCAGGAGCCATTTTTTCTGTGGGCGAGCAAGCCTTTAGCCAGTTTGGCAATCAGAGGATTCTCCGGCTCTGTTTCCATCAACGCTTCCATTAGGATGGCGTCGGTTCTTCTCGGGGAGAAGAAGACACAATAGTCGAAGATACCAAAGCCTCTATCGTTGCAAGAAGCTGTCGAGGGGGTCTCGTTGATCGAGCTGTTAATCACTTGCTTTAGAACCGCGGTCTCGTCTTCTAGCTTGGCGTCCTTGCTCACGATGGGCAGAAGCCATCCGGCGCTATCAAGAGAAAGATCTTCTTTGACGAAATCCACCGGGATCTTCTTGAGCGAGTTGGCGTAATTAGAACCTTTCGGCATCTTCTTGATGCGGTCAACCAGGGCTCGCTTTATGAGGTCGGCGGCTGCCCGCGAGTCGACATCGCTCATTAGATAGCGGACATTGAGGGCTCTAGCTTCGATGCTGCGCTTCAGGCGCTCAGGATAATCCGCAGGGATATGCTGGCGGATGTTCTTGAGATAGCGGCGGCTGAGTTCTAGTTTGTCATCGGCTACCTTATAGTCATTTTCCCGGGCGAGACCGAGGGCACGAGCCACTTGAATGGACATATAAGGATAGCGTTGCTGTCTGCCTTCGTCCCTTGTCCAGAGACCGAAACTGCCGTCACCGTTTTGACGGTTGACCAGTTCATCAAGGTCTTGCTGGATTTTGTTGCGATACTGGCTCTGGGCAAGGGCGTCCATCTTGCCGAAGGCGCTGAGGACATCGTGCAGCGATACCATGGCGATTATGCGCGAGGATAGCTGTTCGGAGCATCCGAATTGATAGTCGCGAATCTCGAAGTAGGCATCGGTCAGGGCTTGCACCGCTGTGCTGCTGTTGCTTATGGTCAGACCGCCGATTTGAGTAAAGACGCTCCTGGGGATATCCAGCTTCTGGGCGATGGCGCCTTTGTCCACCTGTCCATAGGTTGCATAGGACTCTATCGCTGCAGGCACATAGACAGGCAGGCTGAACTGGCTGGCGTCGGTGAATTTCTCCGCCACCACAGCACACTGGAAGTTGGCTTTGCCTTCGTCTATGGTGCTTACCGGAAATCTCACTTCTACTCTGTTGTTGGCAGGTATAACCAGGTGTTTGCCGGCTGCGTGAGAAAGATCTTCCTCTCCTTCCATTTTGTCTCCGGGCAGTGCTTTGCCGGAAGGCAGCTCTTGCCATTCGTTGGTAACTGCCGCATTGGCAGCGCGAAGAATGACATCGGCGGCTATGTCTTCATCAGTCTGGTTCTGAAGCACCACCGGCAGTTCACAGCGGTCGCCAAAATTGAGGAATCTCGGTGCGCTCGGCTTGATCATCAGAGGCATCCGGGCGGTGATATTCGATTCGGAAGAGCCGAATAAGTTGTCGCCAGCCACTGCTACTGCCATGACCCGGTATCTTGTAAGGCTGTCTGGAAGCTTGAACTTAATCTGGGCGTGACCATTCTCATCGGTATAGATAGCTGGCTTGAAATAGGCAAGCGCGTTGAAATTGGTTCTTATATTTACTGAGGGTAGCTGTGCTGGCTCGGGAAGAGCGGCATCCATCGCCGAGGCGTCTGCTTTTTGACGCAGAGTAGCGATTTCGAACATGGCGCTACGTTTGTTTAATGCACTCTTGGCAAAGCCTTCGCCGCCATAGATCATGCCAGCTACTGCTCCGCCTCTTCCCGGGGCTCCCGGCAAAGGCGGCACCAATTCTGATGATTGAAGTGATGGCAAAGCCGCCATATCATCCGCTTCTTTCTCTTCTTGCGGAGCCTCGCTGATATCTTTCTTCCTATCCTTTTCTGTCAGGATGACAGAGGTTCTGGTCAGGGTGTTGTCGATATGTGGACTTGACTGAGGATAGAAAGCTTCTATAGGATCTGACCATTTGTATCCGGACAAAGCCAGCACGGACTCGTCGGCGACAGCTATGGCGACCTGTCCACCTTGCACCGGTTTGCCCTGGGCGTCTTTGAGGTCGATTTTGATGGTGGTCTCGGTGCCGGGCATGGTCAACTTATCGGCACCGACGGCGGTGAGCGATAGTTGTCTTTCTTTTGGCGGGACTTTTGCTGTCACGGTCTCCGAGCCGAAGCGATAGTCGTCACCGGCTAAATAGACCTCGACGGCGAAATTGGGATAGAAGTCTGCTTTCACCGGGATTTTGAAAGTTGCAGATGCCGATTTTACTTCTATAGGTCTGGTTTCGACTATAGAATGTCTGCGAATGGTCATCAGTCCATGGGCGGGATAGAAGGGGGATGAGACCATCAGCTCCATGGTGTCACCGGGCTGATACTCTTCTTTGTCTGCGATCAATACCAGTTTGTCGCTGACCAGGTCTTTGGTGGAAGCCGTCTTATCGTCCTGAATCATCAAAGATACTCTGGTTTCGTTCTTGCGACCGGCTTTGTCGGTGACGGTGGTTATCAGCTCATAGTTGCCGCCTTTATCTACTTTGAAGTTGCTTTTCAGAGGCAAGCTTGTGGAGGTAAGCTCTCGCTTCTCGACCGATACATCGTTCTCTTTGTTGTCTTTTGTCCGCTCTTTGCGAACCAGTTCAACAGCAATCTTCTGTCCGTCTTTCGCTTTGCCGTCTAGATCGACAGCTATGAACTCCAGCTCTATCGGGTCGGTGACTCTATAGAACCAGCGTCTCGATTTGACACCGACATAGGTATCAGCCGGGTGAACCAGAATATTCACTTTGTCCGACCAGGACTGGCGATTGACGTCTTGAATTGTCGCTTCGCAGACACAGCTTACCGGAGCCGGTTTGGGCAACAGATCCAGTTTTACTTCGACGGCGGTTTCTCCATTGCCGTCGGCGGTGGCTTGCAGGTTTTTAGTTATGTAATTGCCGCCCGGCATCGGCATAGGGCAGCAACCACCCCAGTAGTTGGTGGATGTGCCAAAGCGGAAGCCCTGCCATCCAGGGGGTGAGTAGGTACTTTCTGAGGCTCGTACCTGCCAGGAGACAGGCGAGCCCTGAAGGCTGCCGCCGGCAAAGTATTTGGCTTTCGAAGTAAGTCTGGTGGTCTCACCAAAGAGCATACTGGTGCCTTTAGAAGAGTTCACCTTCATCTCGAATTCGGGGCGACGAAACTCTTGAATGGCAAATTGAATAGTGTGGGCCGCGTTGAAGCTGACCGGTCGTTCTGTGGCGTTGGTCTTTGTATTGGCAAGATAGCCTTTGTTATCGGCTTTTAAGCCCAGATGAATATAGCCCTGACCAAGATTGATTTTATCGGGGATTTTAAACTCGAAGTCGAAGCCGCCACTTTGATCCACCGGTATTTCACCGTGGCTTATCTCCTGCCCGTCGTAACCCATTACTCTGTAGAGCAGTTCTGAGAAGTCCGGCTTGGCTAGCTCTATCTTTTCGCTTTGATTCTGTATGTAAGATAGCTTTCTTGTCCATCCTTTTACTTTTACCGATTCGCCCGGTTTGTAGAGATTGCGGTCGGTGACTCCATACCATTTGTTCTGGGGTTCTAGGGGCGAGAAGGACCAGCCGCTCCAGGCGCGATAGTTTGAAGGAAGTATTGCCTGATCACTGCTTCTGGTGGCGACCAGCATTCTGGAATCATGCCAGGAGCCTGTTATAGGTAACTTGATCATGCCGTCTTTGTCCGTTGTCCCTTTGTCCCCCTGTGGCAAAAGGGTGACATCGACTTTGGCAAGCGGTTTGCCCGAATCAAGAGCAGATACGAAAGTGTAGAGATCTTTGCCTTTGAAGGCGTCTACGGAAAGGTCCGTCACCTGTACCCAGGCGGCGGCACGATAGCGTTGATTGTTTCGTTTGTCTTGAACAGCAGTGGCTATCACAAACTGACCATAGTTGTTTTTGAGATAGGGTTTGAGATCCACCAGCAAGTCTTTTGTTTTTGGTTCGAGTTTAATTGTCTTTTTGCCTGCTACTTCGTAAGAGTTCTCATCGAACCAACTGCCATTGTTTCTAACCCAGCCATGGCTGAGATTGTTTTTCAGAAACTCCATGGCACTTTCAGCTTTGGCTCTAAATATGGTGACATCCAGTTTGTCGGAGCCTTTTACTCTTACAAGGCACTGCGGTTTTTGAGTTCCTGGAAGGGTGATGAAATCTTTATCGAACTGCAGTTGGGTGTTATAGACCCCGGTGGTGAAGCCGATGGTTACATTTTTGCCCAGGGTTTGACCGTAGATGTCTTTTAGATTGGACGAGAAAGTGATTTTATAAGTGGTGACAGGCTCCAGTGGCTGTTCTAAATAAATGCGAGCGCCGTAGCATCTAATCTTTTGATTTGGTATCTCTGGTTTTATTGTAACCATCGACTCTTGAAAGGCGTTGGCATCAAGGCTGTTGTTGAAATTGAGATTGCGAGAGTTCCAGTCATCTGGGCTGACACCGTCTTTGGGAGAACTCGCTAGCTTCAGTGGACCGTAAATTCTGAAAGCAAAAGATTGATTGGCGGCAGATAGAAGCGGGCCTTCTTTTGATTGATAGCCTTGGCCGAAGTTTAAAATCACCTGAGAATTTCTAGGAAAAGGATTGGTAGCTCGTACCGCAATCCATTCATCTTCCGGCATTTTATCCAGCCCATAGTTCTTGATCGCAAGTGACCTATCCACTTGTTTTACGGTAAAGCTAGAGTTGCCCGATTTGACGGTAAGATGCTCCAGGACAGAGTTACGATCTATCTTCTGGTTGAAGATAGCGACAATCAGTGGATTGACATCTTGAAAAGAATGGGGCGACGGGTAGATTGTCTTCACCGATGGTGCCGAGGTGGTGAGTTCCCAGCTGCGGGTCTTTTTCAATACGTTGCCGTTGACCGATTTTATGCCCTCGGGAACGGCGACTTTGAAGACCGTGGCTCGGGGAAAGCGTTTACCATCAGGTTCAAAGAGTATGGTTCTGGTATCGAGCCATCTCCAGGTGCCTTTGGGCATCGGCTTCATGACTATGAATTTTTCCGGATTGCTTTCATGTTTGGCTTCGGCAATAGGCACCATCGGATGTGAGAATGTCACTGTGAACTGACCTACAGTATCCACCGGACCGGTGTGGCTGATTCTCACCACCTGCAAAGGCTCGGATTTTACGTCTACTTCTTGTCTTTTCTCGTTGGTCGGCTCCGGGGGAAATTTCTCTTTTACGATATTTCCCGGCAGTTTCGGCTTGACAAGCGACTGCTCGGGCAACACAAAGGCTTTCTCTTTGACTTGCTCTATGGGAGAAAGCAGACTGAGCAACTGCTTCAGTCTGTCGGCGGTGATATTCTCTATCTTTGCTTTGGGGGCAGGCTCTGGCGTCTCGACTGGCTCTGTCTGGCCGATGCCTTCGTCAGTAGCAGAATCTGTCACCTTGGCTTCTTTCAAGGTGAACTCAATGTTCTTCGGCTTCTTGTCCTTACCAGTGTCGGCGTTATTTTCCGAAGCGTTTCCGATATTACCCGTATGGGTCAGAAACGCTGTCAAGATAAATATGCCGAGCACCAGGAATAACCGGGTTCTCGCAGTGAGACTCAAGACTTTCCGCATTTTGCCATCCTGCCGAATATGTTTGTATGGGTGGTCATTATAAACATATGGAAACCTGTACACAGGTTGTTCGATCGAATTTTCGCGTTTCGCTTTTCGATTTATGTTATTCGTCGAACTATTTATCCCGCTGTCGTATTCAACCATGTCCGCTCAGGCATCTGCTCAGGGTTAACCCTGAATCGAGCGTAGTGCATGCCCCGAAATCATCTTCGACATATTATTCAAATGCCGTTAATTAAGAACGGCGTTGAGTTTATCTTCTGTGGTCTGCTCTTTGTCTGTTCGCGAGCCCAGTTTAATCGTCAGGCTGACTCGCGGCGCCCCTGCTTCATGGACGGCTTCGATAGCCGCTTTGATCGCCTTTGATACATCATCGTACTCACCTTCTATTATCGTTCCGTAGGGAGTAAGCGTCGCATTGAGGTTCGCTGTTTTGAAAATCTCATAAGCGATTTTTATGTATTTGGAAAGTGATACTCCGACGCCTATTGGAATCAAACAAATATCTGCCATTACTTTCATTATCGTCTCAATCCTTTTTTTGATTTACTCAGTTTGTTTTTTTTGAGTCAGTCCATTTGATAGAGCGCATAGACTTCTTCATTGCCGGGAGATATTTCAAGAAGATGGCTTCTTTGGCCTGAAATTTAATTGTTGTGTCAGCGATTGGTGCGTTTCCTAGGCGGGTGGTGGCGTAAGTAATACCGTAAAAATGGTTGCCATCATCTTCAATTCCCTGGGATTCGATTACTCTTTTCCCGTTCCAGTCAATTGTTCTAGCGAATTTGATTTTTGCCGAATCAGGAAGTCCTCTTGCTGCAACTCTTCTCTCTTGTAGAAATTTCAGTTCTTGGTCTTTGATTTCGTGAGGAGGAGCTGCGAAGAGGTCGTTGAGCTCTTTTGTAATATCGTTACCTGGTTCGACACCGCGGTAATCTAAAATGAGTCCAGACCAGTCGTCGCCTTTTCTCGTGAACCAATGCATTTTAGGACCTGGTGCGCCGCCCTGTATGACATTCTCTTCCGTCCAGCCATTGGGTATACGCATTGATGCTATCTCTGGAAATGCCAAAGGAACTTTAGAGAAATGGACAAGTCCTCTCAGGGGAGGATCGTATTTTGGTCGGTTTGGTTTGGAATCAAGTGGTGGAACATATGGAAACTGTTTTAACTTGGGCTCCTTCGTCTTGCGAGAAGCGTCGCTAATCAGGAATGGGATCTCGGTTATCGATCTCTGAAGCTCTATTTTGATTGGTGGAGGTAGATCTATCGGCATGTCAATAAAAACTCAGTGTACAGGTCGCTCTTCCGGATATTTGTTGAACCATTCCTGCAAGGTGTTTGTCCATAATTTGAATTCCTTGTCTTCCGGATGTCTTCTGGCCCATTGTATAAGAAACGCGTCGGTGGTGTTATTTTTGACGTTATCCTCAAGGTTCTTGGTAGAGTCATAGTTTTTTGTTAGTTTATCTGGAAAATCTAGCCACGATTTCTTCATTCTTTCCCATTCCTTCGGATAAGTTTGTTTGAACTTGATCTGAGCTTTCAAGCTATTTATATGGTCCAGAGCCCGGGGATCTTTATTGGCTTCAATTGCTTTTGCCATAGTTGATGTTTCTACAGCTGAGGGCGAGAGATGATCTTCTTTCATCCCCCAGGTA
Organism: bacterium; assembly: GCA_016124935.1. Taxonomy (GTDB): domain Bacteria; phylum Cyanobacteriota; class Vampirovibrionia; order Obscuribacterales; family Obscuribacteraceae; genus RI-106. Next base: position 222,469 of record WGMS01000012.1, read on the forward strand.
TTGTCGTAACCCAGATGTTTTCCGTCTGGGCTTATTTCGTGGATTACCAGATCGTGTCGGCCACCACCGATTTTATTTATTGGGGGACCTGAGGTATTCATACTCACTATGGGAGGCCAGCGTTTCTTGTCTCTGATTTCCTGAAGCTGCTTGGGGAGGTCGTCGGTGGAGTACATGTTGTTTACTCCGGAATCTCTTTCGGAAAAGTCATAGAACTTCCTCAATTCTGGATCTTTTGCTTCTCCAGCATTTAAGGTAGATGAGCGAATTACGAAGCCTGATTCCCTTGTCCCTGTAATCCATTCGTTTAGCTTAACAAGCTCAGAGTCTCTAACGCCTATTTGCCTGGAAAGGGCATCCTCCCATTTTACTTTTTCGCCATTTGAACTGCGAAGCGCATAAGATTTTTTTGAATCCTTTGGATCTTGAACATACTCAAAGCCTTTTCCCTCGGTGATCAAGTTTGTTGCAGCCACATCATAGAGCTGCGAAGCATAGCTTCTACTGGGATCTCCATGCATCTTATGGTCATCAGCGAGGTACTCGGTCTCTTTCCCTTTGAAGTTGTATTTCTGCGCCTCTTCATCTGGATATAGATTGACAGGATGTTTGAGCAAATCGACCGATTTGCCTCCAGCTGTAGCTTTGTATTCTCCCGTTAGCATGACATCGCTTATCAAACGAGCGGCATGGGCAGGGGTTCTTGTGAATTGCCGTATTTGCAGAGCTGCAGTGGGACAAGTTGCTTGTCTACCCTGGTCTATCTTCGTGGGGTCTGCAGCTTGATGCATTATCTGCTCTGCCGCCTGGGTTCGATAGTTGTCGGGATTCGTGGTATTCGGCTTGACTCCCGATGGTGGCAGTTTGTCCAGTACGTCGGAGTCTGCTGAAAGGAGCTTAGATAGAGATTCATAGGTATCACCCATCTGCTTCAATGTTTCTGCCGGGCTCATCCAATCGGCTTTTGACAGGCGGTTCTCGAAGGTTTTCATATCTTTGAGAAAACGCTCTCGGTTCTCCGGGGCGCTTATCTTTTCGTTGGCCAGTTTCTCAAGGCGTTCTCGTTTTTCTTTCGGATCCGGATCTTTCAAAATTTCTGTCGAGTCTGTCTGCTTCGGTGCCTCGATCGGGTCGGTTACTTCGACTTTATTGCTGTCATTGATTTGTACCTTGCTACTATCAGTCTCCAGTTCGACTTTTTCGAACTGCTTCACCGCTTGACCGCCGCCACTGCCGGGCAAGGCTATTGCCGGAGCCGGATAATGTATGTCCATTTCGCTTGCGTTCTTAGCCAGGCTCAGGGCTTTGTGTGAACCGCCTTCTAATGAATCGTCGGAGGAGCGGTTCTTTGAATCCAGATATTCTCTGGTAGAGAGCCGGGCTGCTTCCTCGAAGCTTTGGCGGGATTCTTTTGGCATGCCGTTTATATTGTCTCTGATTTCGGCAATCGCCCTGGCGGCAGGGTCAGCCTGGGCCAGTTCTTTGATCGCTTTCAAGGAAGCAGACTCGATAGAATTGTTGTCGGTTCTGTCTTTAGGTCTCTCGGCAATGACGTCTCCGGTTATAGCATCGACTATTTGCAGGCTGAGGTCGTTGGGAGCTGGATTTTCTGATGCCGAACCAGAGTGTCGATTTGTTCTCTTTGACTCAATTTCAGCTTGTCCCCGGGCGTCAGTCTGGGAACTTTCTGCGACTTTAGAATTGAGGGTTTCCTTTTCGCCGGATTTCTCCGACTGTTTATCGGAAATTCCGTGCTTTTGATTGTTGATCTCTGCCATAGCAATAATTGATTTTGAACCATGGTATTCATCCATTATAGGGCAGGGGGAGGATTAGTCCTTTGAAGATTACCAGAATACATCCAGGCACCTACCAAAGGGCTGAGTTAGAAGTCCCGTGGTAAAACATGCAAATATAATTCCAAACAACTGTTCCGTAAAATCGCTTTGATACTTGCGCATTTGAGGCATATTCACAATTGCGTACCATGACAGGGCGCTCAATAGCAGACATGCCGAAACACCAGCACTCGGAAATATTTGCTCGAATCGCAAATCGAGAGTTCGCAAATGCTGGCACTTACTGCCGCATATGTGGAAAGGGGGAGATGGCTGCGGCCAGTTACTGACTGGATCTTGACCCCATTTCGCTCTATAACAAGAGTCGAGAGCCGATACCACTATGGTTTCGTAGAGCCCCGCCTGCTTGTTCTCATTTTGTTTGTATCTAATCTCACCGGTGCGAAGGGATTCAAAAGCTGAAGAGATGTGTACTTTGCTACTTTTGTTCAAAACATACTCATAGGTGACACTGCTCAAAAGCTGGATGGCACAAATCAGGATTGCATATGACTGGATTCTATTGATTCTTCGCATCTTTTCATAGTCCAAAGCTTTTTTATAACTTGTATTTCAAGCAGGGGCTATGTGGAGATCACCAATCAAGACACAGTAGCTGTCAACCTGAGATGCTTTTGAATTAGTTCTGAATGACCCCTTCGATGGTGGTCATGCCGCGATTGTTGTTCTGGACATTTTGAGACCAGGTGGATGGTTCGCTGTCTCTTACTTGATAGACGCCAGGCTGTAAAATCAGATCGACATCGCAGTCCCAGTATACTTCTGGTGCACCGGCCTGCCCCGAGCGACCGTTCGCCTGCCAGGGACCATATACGGTACCATCGTTTTTGACCAGGCTTATCTGACCCGGTCTCGAGCCACGACCACCATTCCAGTGATAGTTGGTGATTCTCGTAATCAATACCGGTTCTTTCAGGGCGAATCTGGTTGGTTTACTGGGACCGTTCAGAACACCATAGATGTTGCCGTTATCGTAGAGTTTTACAGACGGTGTCCGTTTAATCTGCTTGCCGCTGGCGCTATCCACCTTTTGTACAAGCGGTGCCACCCTGACCCGGGCGAATCCGGCACCTCTAGAGCCTACATTCTGCGCCCAGGTTTTGGGATCGCTGTCCAGTATTCTATAGGTTCCTGGTTTCAACTTTGCCAGAGGCTCGCATTCCCAGTAGGAGTTTTTGACATTGCCCTGACCGGATTTGCCGGTGGTCTGCCAGGGACCATAGCGCGTTCCGTCTTCATGTACCAGGGCGACTTTGCCGGGTCGGGCTCCCCTGGCATCGTTCCAGTGATAAGTATAGATATAGGTTAGCAGCGCCGGATAAGAGATACTGAATGTGGTGGGTTGCGTGGCACCGTTGAAGACTTTGTAGATGTTTCCGTTATCCAGAACGGTGACCGGAGGTATGGCCGGCATGCTCATGATGTCGAAGATAGACGAGTCCTGGGCTGAGTCAGTAGATTGCTCGGGTACAGGAGTCTGACCGGGACTCGGGCTTGGACTTGGTACAAAAGTCGGCTTCGGAGTCTTGCCTGTAAGCGCTGCAATTGATACCGATAATGGTATCGGCTTGGGAGTCACCTCTTCCATACCCGGTCGCGGTTTGGTCGGGGTCAAGCCCAGGGCCAGGCTTTCGCCCCTCCACTGACTCTTCATCTCTGGGGTCTGCAGTCGCCCCCTGTCTCTCAGAACCTCTTCTTGAATGCTGTCCTTCATCTCTTCGAAGGCTTCACCAAGGGTGGTGCTGTTACCTTTCAGCTTCAGAGCTTTGAGAAGATGATAGGTGAAGACGCTGTTTTGATAGTTCTTGCCTTCCCAGGAGACCTGGTCTGGTCTGCTCGAAGCTATCACCAGTTGACCGGTGCCTTCGGCCATGGCCGAGGCATTGACGTTGCCCGAGCGGAAGAGTCCTTTCGATTCGCTCGCTTCGGCAGATGCCGCCCCACTGTGACAGGCGTCGAGAATAAGCACCACCCGGTCGCAGTGTACCCGGCTTTTGACGATTCTCATCAGATCTTGCAGGGGGATGGCGGTGCCATAAAGACAATCTAGATTGGTGTCGTGGGCGATTATATAGTTGAGACCGCCCACGTCTATGTCGGCGGGGCTGCCGTGGCTGGATATATAGATAACGGCAAGGTCATCGGGATTGGCCAGGCGGGGCAGCCATTTGTCACCGAGGGCAGAAAGTATGCGTAGTCTTGTCGCTTCCTGGTCGGTCAGCAAAAGGACATGGTCTTTTGCGAACCCGGCTTCTTCGGTGAGGTAGCGATAAAAGTCCTCGGCGTCTTTAGAAGGATAGCGCAGGTTTATCTTGCCGTCTTTGAACTTGCTGATGCCTATAACAACAGCCCATTTGTCCTTCACCGGTTTTTGCGAATCCGAATCCTGGGCGTGCAGTGCCGGTGCCAGGGTGGTGGTGAAGAGCACCGCCGAGAAAGTCAAAAGAGAGACGGTTCTATATCTTAGATTCTTCAAAACGCCTGCCCCGGTCATGTTTGCTGCCTGCCGCCCTCACACCTCTGCTACTGTCAATCTAGATTATTTGACCCGTTTTTTTATCCATCTTTGGATGTAGTTCCTGCTCGACGGTGGGAGGAGAGTTGTCTAGCGGTGTAAAAAGGCATACTATGTTTTGTAGGTGTTATTGTTTCAGCAAACAAGAGCTATTGTGTCGGTAAGAAAGAATTATGGGAGCTGAAGGAAACGTCAAGAAAAACGCCAGGGCAAAAAATGAGTTTGCGGATTTTGGTCCGGACTCATACTCTGGTTCGGGCTCCGGATCAGGGTCCGGCGCAGGCAGTGACTTTTCTCTGATGGCTATTATGGTCGCGCTTATTCTTTTTAGTGTGGCATCCTGGATAGGCTTCGGTCACCTTACCAAAGTTCTCGACAGAAAGAGCGTGACACCGTCACTTCCTCAATCTCAAATTCACCAGGACAGTGCCATTACACATCCGGCTACAGTGCCCGAAGCAGAATATCATTAGTTAGACTCAGGCTCAGACTCAGCTTCTCTCTTGGGGCGGCTTGAAAGAGAGTGGCGAGATCTCTTGCTCGTGCGAGACTATTGCTGTGCCGCGGTGGTCATAGTAAGTGGTGCTTCTATGAGTTATGTCTCCGGTAACATCGTAAGTGGTCAGGTCGCAGGCTGTCTGGACGCCGTTGGGATTGTATTGAATAATCTCCCGGCGCAGCATGTGTCCGGTGGGACCGTAGCGATGGGTCTCTTCGAGGAAGGGACCGCCACAGGCGTGGTACATGAGCTTGGTGTATTTGTTGACCTTGCCGTCTGTGCTGAAATAGAAGTGCTCGGTGAGGGTGCGCTGGCCGTCTTTGAGCCATTTGATCTGTTCACGATGCTCTAGCTTGCCTGTTTCGTGGTTCATGTGATGGCTTACGGTGGTGTCCGGTGAGCCGTCCTGGCGATAGTCGGTTTGACCTTGATAGAGGGTACGGATGCCGATGCTCTCGCGCTGGACAGAGCTTCGGAGGTCACCGTCTTGACCGATGACTAGAACGGACTCGATGGTTTTTGCCTCGACATAAGAGATCTCTTTGGTCATGGAGCTGCCGTCGGGCAGGGTGGCAGCCTCGAATATACGGGCTACGTCTCCGGTTATCGGGTCGAAGTCTGTTTCGGAGCGGCTTGTTCTGCCGCGTTTGACGATTTTTACCAGGTTATTGTTGTTGCCGTAGAGCTTCTCGACAAAAAAGCCCACGTTGCTCTCGTTGCGCAGGACGTGGTAAGTGGTTTTGCCGTTCTGATCGACTTTTGTGCCGACGTCAATCTCGTCCCAGCTACCCGACTGGGTAGGGACCTGAGGCTTGATGTCTCTCATTTGCTCTGACATTTAGGATACCTGTGTGAAAGAAACTTCTTTCTCTTTCGAGAAAGTGTGGATAGCCACAGAAGCATAAGCAGCGATGCAAGGGGAATGCGGGTGCGGCGACTATAGGTACTAATCTGATTAAAGGTAGAGAAGCTATTTCTCTGGGGCCTATCAAGAATACGTCGAAAAAACGGGGATGTCAAGCGAAATTAATATTTCCTGAAGAGGGTTATCTGGGGCCGCCGCGGGCTCTAAACTAGCCCAGGGCAAGCCCTCCGGTGGAAGTCTCCTTGTACTTTTTGTTCATGTCGAGCCCGGTCTGTTTCATGACCGAAAGGGCTTTATCCAGGCTGACCAGATGGGTGCCGTCGGATGCCAGGGAGAGCGCTGCTGCGTTAAGGGCTTTGACTGCCCCCATGGCGTTTCGCTCGATGCAGGGCACTTGCACCAGACCCATTATCGGGTCGCAAGTCATGCCGAGATGGTGTTCTATGCCTATTTCAGCCGCTTGCTCTATTTGATTCGCGGTGCCGCCCAGCATGGCTACTGCCGCCGCTGCCGCCATGGCGCATGAAGTACCGACCTCGCCCTGGCAGCCTACCTCAGCACCACTGATAGAGGCATGCACTTTGACCAGAGCGCCTATCACAGATGCCACTATCATGCCATTTTGAAGAGTCTCGTTCGATAGTCCGTGAATCTCTTTTAGAGTACGGAAGACCCCCGGAATAAGTCCGGAAGCGCCGTTTGTCGGGGCTGTTACTACTCTTCCGCCGGCTGCGTTCTCTTCGTTTACCGCCATGGCATAGACCGAGGGACGCAGGTCGCTCTCGGTCCAGGCAGGAGCCGAACCGGATTGCAGCTGGTCATAAATCGACTTGGCTCGACGTTTTACGTTCAGTCCGCCCGGCAGAATTCCTTCTGTCGAAAGGCCTCTTTCTATACAACCGTCTATGGTATCGAGTATGATCTGCAGCTCCTGTCGCAATTCGGCTTCAGAAGTGCCTCTTGCCTCTTCGTTCTCTATCACGATTTGCCAGGCCGGTTTGCCGCTTTCATTAACCAGTTTGACGAAATCGGCGGCGGTGTTATATGGATTGGGTAGGCTGCCGTCGGATGTGGTGCTGTTGTCTTTCAAGGCTCCGGCTTTTTCGACGAAGCCGCCGCCCACAGAGACGAGGATGTCTTCGAGGACGACCTTGTCTGCCTTCAGCAGTCTGAAGCGCATGGTATTGGGGTGGGGAAGGACTTTCTCATTCATCCGCCATTTGCGCCAGAGCAGGTCTTTGTCAGGATGAAAAGCGACTTTGACGCCGTTAATCTCCAGCCAGGGAGCCTCTTTGAGTTTATTTTGAGCGGACCAGATCTCATCTGGAGTGTTTTCTCTTACATGCAGCCCGGCAAGCCCGGCGCAGATTGCGCCATCGGTGGCGTGCCCTTTTCCGGTTGCCGAAAGACTGCCGAACAGATCCACCGTCACTTGCCAGTCTCCCTCCGATAGATCCGCTTCTGAATAATTGCTCTCTATGGTTTTGCGGAAAGCCAGGGCGGCCACCATCGGACCCATGGTGTGGGAGCTGGATGGACCGATGCCAATTTTGAACATATCGAGGGGACCAATATGGTCGGCGCGTTGCAATTCCATTTTCTAGTTTTTGACCGCTTCTACGAATTCGGGATTTTAGTCCGACAATTATATAGTATGGACGGCGTTTACAGCTTGCTGGCGGGCTCGTTCTTTTGCTGGCTGGGGATTTCAGTCTCTTCGGTCTTGTTCAGCCCAAGGAAGCGGAAGCTTTTTCTGATCCAGTTCTCCAGGTCATCTAAATAAGTGTAGACAACAGGAACGACGATGAGGGTAAGCAGGGTAGAGGTAATTAGACCGCCTATGACCGCCACTGCCATAGGTGCACGGGCCTCGGAGCCGGCGCCGATTCTGAGCGCTATCGGGAACATGCCGGCGACCATGGCCACGGTAGTCATGATAATCGGGCGCATTCGGGTTTCGCCTGCTTTGATAATGGCTTGCATGCGATTGACCCCTGCCGCCCGGGTCATCAAGCAGTATTCGACTAATAGAATAGCGTTCTTTGTGACCAGGCCCATGAGCATGACTATGCCGATCAGGGCGTAGAAGCCAAGGGTATCACCTGAGATCATCAAGGCGATAAGGGCTCCGCCCAGAGAAAGAGGCAGGGACATCATGATGGTCAGGGGCTGGAGGAAGCCGTTGAAGAGCAGAACTAGAACTGCATAAATGAGGATGACACCGACTGTAAGAGCCCAGCCGAAACCAGAGAAGATGTCTTTTTGAATTTCTATATCACCAGCCGGTTTGTTTTTTATGGATGAAGGCATCTTCTTCCAACTGGGCAGTTGTTTTATCTGTTTGAGTGCTTCTCCCAGGGGCAGTCCCTTAGCGAGGCTGGCGTCAATAGTGACCTGACGAGAACGGTCATAGCGATCTATCTGGGCTTCGCCGCTGGAGAATCTGATCTCGGCTACGTTGCTTAGTGGAATCAACTTGCCGTCGGCTCGGGCGATTCTCAGGTTCTCGATGGTGTTGATATCTTCTCTGTATTTGGGATCTATCTGAACCCTGATATTGATCTGGCGCTCGGGTAGATTGAATTTGGCAAGGTTGCGATCGACATCGCCGAGGGTGGCGATAAGCGCTGTTCTTGCAATGGACTCGACCGAGATACCCTGCTCCGATGCCCGGGCGAAATCAGGGATGACCTGAATCTCCGGGCGCTCCAGGGCTGCACTGGATATGATGTCGGAGATGCCTGGTATGGTCCGCATCTCGGTGCTCAATTCGTTGGTGAATTCTTTTAGTTTTTCAGAGTCTTCCCCTATCAAAACCAGCTTTAGTTTGCCGGTTATGCCGCCCCGGGCCATAAAGCTTATCCTTGGTCCTGGCACCGTATTCAGGGTCGGACGAATTTCATCTTCATAGTCTTGCTGGGAGAGTTTTCTCTCTTCTCTAGGCTTGAGAGTGACATACATCGTCGCTTTGTTGACTTCGCCGGCGGAGCCTGTGCTGCTGCGCCCACTTCCCTGGGTAGGGGCGCCTACACTGACGAAGACATCTTTTGTGTCCGGGTGTTTAAGCAGCAGTGCGGTCAGTCGGCGCACGGTTTTCTCGGTGGTTTCGATATTCGTCCCCGGGGGCAATTCAACCGAGATAATGCTCTCGCCTCTATCTATGTTGCCTATGACCGAAGTGGGCATCAGTTTGAAGAGAAATATGCTGGCTATAAAGAAGGCGGCACCGGCGGCGACGGTGACAAAGCGGTGACGCAGGGCCCAGAGCAAAGAGCGGTCATATAAGCGCATGATCCCGCCTTTATGATCGTCTTCTTTTACCGGCTTAAGCAAATAAGCCGCCATGAGCGGGGTGAGCATCCTTGCCACCACCAGCGAAAAGAACACTGCCGCTGCCACGGTCAGACCGAACTGTTTCAAGAACTTACCAGGAATTCCGCCCATGAATGCGACCGGAACGAAGACCACGATGATGGTCATGGTGGTGGCAACCACCGCCAGACCGATCTCGTCGGCGGCGTCGAAAGCCGCTTTGAAAGGGGTCTTGTTCATGTTCATATGGCGGACGATGTTCTCTATTTCCACAATCGCGTCATCGACCAGGACGCCGATAACCAGCGCCAGCCCCAGTAACGACATATTGTTCAGGGTGAAGTCGAAAACTTGCATGACCGCAAAGGTAGGGATCAATGAAAGCGGCATGGCAAGAGACGAAATAACCGCCGAGCGCCAGTCCTTTAAGAAGAGCCAGACCACAAATACCGCCAGGGCGCCACCTATCAGAAGAGAGTCGATGGCGGCATGATAAGACTGATGAACGAAGATGGTCTGGGTTCGAATTTTTTCTATTTTAATATCGGGGGGCAAAAGCTTTTTAAGTTCATGCAGCTTTTCGTCCACACCCTCTTCGACGTCGACCATATTGGCTCCGGAACTTCGCACGATAGAGAAGCTCACCACCGGCTCGTTGTCCATCAGGGCAAGCTGGCGCTGCTCCGAGTTCGAGTCTTCGACGGTGCCCAGGGTATCGAGCCGCGCCCAGCGATTGCCCGGCAGACCGACCCGGGTCTCAGCCAGGCTCTGGGCGCTGGGGGCGCTGCCCAGGGTTCGGACGGCTTCTTCTTGATGGCCTATCTCGCCGCGACCACCAGGCAGGTTGGTGTTGATGGCACGCACCTGGGCGCTGACCATGTCTGCGGTGATGCCTAGGCTCAGCAATTTTGCCGGATTTAAATTGACTCGAATTTCCCGGTCGACACCGCCGGCTCTCTGGACCTGACCGACCCCTTTGACCCCGAGCAAAGCCCTGGAGACCGTGTCGTCCACCAGCCAGCTCAACTCTTCGGCATTGCGTTTGTCCGACTTTATAGTATAGGTAACAAAAGGACCGCCGGCGAAGTCCAGTCTCTGAATGATAGGCTCGTCGATGTCCCGGGGTAGCTGGGTGCGGATTTTAGAGACTTCGTTGCGCACGTCGTTGACGGCACGGTCTATATCGGTCTCTAATTCGAATTCGATGGTGGTGGAAGAGATCCCTTCGTTCACCGTAGAGATGATGTGTTTGACGTTGCCTATGCCTGCGACAGCATCCTCGACCCGCCTGGTCACCTGGGTCTCCAGTTCTGGCGGAGCGGCACCGGACTGGGTGACGCTGATAGAGACGATGGGCACGTCTATGTTAGGCGATTCATCGATGCCTATCGAGCTGAAGGCGACGAGCCCGGCGATGGTTAAACAGAGAAAGAGCACCAGCACCGGTATCGGGTTCTTTATCGACCAGGCCGAGATGTATCGAAGGTTCATTTGGCTGCCTGGTCTTCACCCAGTCTTACGATATCACCATCTTTGAGGAAGCCTGCGCCGGTGACCACCACCGCTTCGCCTTCTTCTAAACCGGATTTGATCTGGGTCAAATTATTGGCGTGTTCGCCTACTTGAACGACTCGCGAGAATACCTTGCCATCTTGATAGACAAAGACGACTTTCCGTCCGTCTCTGTCCAGCACCGATTTTGATGGCACGGTCAGAGAAGGAATGCTATCGAGATCTACCGACCCGTTGACGAACATCCCCGGCTTCAGGATGCTGGCGTTGAAGGGGATGTCGATACGAGCCATGGCTAACCTTGTGTCTTGATTGATCATGGGGCTCACTTCTCTGACTTTGCCGTCGAATCTGTGCGGCGGATCGGAAAGGGTAGCGAAGTGCACCACCTGGCCCGGCTGTAGTTTGGCCAGGTCGTTCTCAGGTAAATCCGCTCTTACTTCAAGGGTGTTGTTTTTGACCATCTCATACATTGGCTCGGAGATTGAGCTGATGTCGCCGATGTGCACATGACGTTTAACGATCCAGCCATCTTCGGGAGCTCTAATTACAGTCTGGGCAAGCTGGGCTCTGATGTGGTCGATGGTGGCCTGTCTTTCTTGCAGGTCGGCCCGGGCCATGGTCACATCTTCCCGGCTGCCCCCTTCGCGGGCCAGCTTAAGGCTCTCTTCGGACTGGCGCCTGGCGAACTGGGCTGCTTTCAATTTTTCTTCGGCGTTTGCCAGGTCCGCGGCCATGGTGTTTTCGGTGGTCTGACGATTGTCCAGATCCTCTTGAGAGACAGCTCCTTCGGCACGAAGTTTTTTATATCGCAGCGTGTTCTGGCGGGCATTCTGCAAGTTTGCCTTCGCTCTGACCACATTGGCCTCTTCTTGGGAGATAACCGCGTTGGCGTGGCGCACGGCGAATTCGAGCCGGGCTATATCCATGGGCCGATTGGGCTGAATGGTTTTGTCTAAATTGGCTCTGGCTCTAGCAAGCCTCGCCTCTTCGCCGATCAGCTGGGCCTTTAGAATGGACGCGTTAAGTGTTGCCAGAACCTGACCTTCTTTGACGAAATCACCCTCTTCGGCTTTTATCGAGTCCACTTTGAGTCCGCCAATCTCGGCGCCTAAGGTAAGGTGGTCCCGGGCCCAGATTGTGCCCGATACTTTCAGGTGCTCGCTAAATGGCTTGATTGTGGCTTTCTCTGTGCCCACGGTGAGCACCGCTTGATTTACCGCCGTGGTTTCAGGTCCTTTTAGATTGGTGTAGATTCTTATGCCTACCGCGATTACCGTCGCCACCGCTAAGACGATAAGCGCGATTTTGAGACCGGGGCTGCCGGCTATCTTATCTATTATGGCGCCTGCCCAGTCTTGTTGAGTGGACTGAGACGGGGTCTGGGGCGGGGACCCCGAATCGGCGTCATAATTCGCTTTCAAGGTCTTGTCTATGGTTTCCTTCATATCAGAGTTTCCGCAAGTAGGTCGTCTATTCTATTTCTTTCTGAGTCGCTTAGAATGCCCTGGAAGACCATTCTTAAAACTTCTCTGGAACGGGACTGGAATGTAATACCCTGGTGGGCGTAGTAAGTCGTGAAGATAGTCCCGTAGAGCATGCTCGATATGGTGAGGGTGGTCTCCTCCGCCTCTAGTTTCAGCAACCTGCCTGATTTAGACAGAGTTTCGAACATTTCGTTCCAGGGTTGGATGTTCTTTTCTCGGTGCAAAACATAGGTCGGCTTGTTGCGATCTTTGAACTCTGCCCTTTCTTGAACCATCAGCTCAATTAGCTGGGGGTTTTTATCGAAATAAATTAGATATGCTTGAATCGCCCCGGCAATCTTCTTAATAGGGTCTTCAACCTTCTCGACCATCTTGTCGATGAATTCGCTCATCTCTTCCATGCCCTGATCTACAGAAGCAAGAAAGAGCTTCTCTTTGCTTGGAAAGTAATGATAGATAGTGCCTTTGGCGACGCCTATCTGATCTGCTATCTCCTGGACGTCGGTGCTCTGGTAGCCGCGCTCGGCAAAGAGGTTGCTGGCAGCCTCGAGAATCTGGGCTTTGCGCTTGCCGATGCGCTCCACATTCTTGGGGCGTCCGGGTCCTCTTTTGTTCTGTATTGAGCTGCTCACGGGCTTTTGTGTCTTGACCGGGTCGTGCTGGGGATTAGTTTACTGACTCGTCAGTCAATATATTATTTTAACACCGCGAAGCTGTTCTTTGCGTGAACATTAGTAATTTTGCCGCGATTTTATTTTAGGCTCATTTCAGATCTGTTATAACTCTAAATCTATTAATTACGGGACGTTGAAGAGAGGTTTAGAGAGGTGGAGCCGTTATGCCAATGAGAATTTTGACCGAGCCAGGCATCGACGAGTACGCTCTTGCTAAGACCAGTGACCATGATGAGTTGCTCTCCGCTTTGATGAAAGAGACCCATGCAACCATGGACTCACCAAATATGCTCACCGGTCCGGTAGAAGGACGTTTGCTCAAATTGCTTGTCCAGATCTCCGGCGCCCGTCGCATTCTAGAAATCGGCACTTTTACCGGTTATTCCGCTCTGTCCATGGCTGAAGGCCTGCCCGAAGACGGCGAGCTTATTACTCTCGACCTCAATCCGGTCAGCCTGGAGCTTGCCCGGCGTTATTTCGCCAGGAGCAGCCATGGCAAGAAAATCAAAATTTTAGAGGGTCCGGCTCTGGATTCTATAAAAGAGCTCTCCGGACCCTTCGACCTGGTGTTTATAGATGCCGACAAAGGCAACTATCTGAACTATTACGAAGCCGTTCTGCCTTTATTGAAATCCGGCGGAATAGTCCTGGTGGACAATGTACTCTGGAGCGGTGCGGTTCTAGAGCCGAAAGCCAAGAGCGATATTGCCATTGATGAATTCAATCAACATGTAGCCAAAGATGAGCGCGTCGAGAAGGTATTACTGACGGTGCGCGATGGTGTGTATCTGATTCGCAAGCACTGAGGAGAAAGAGATGACGTCTACAGTCAAGACAACCGATCGGATTCCTGTGAAGGAAGCTCTTTGTGAAGAGAGCATCGGTAAGAAAGTGAAGATCTGCGGATGGGTTAGAACCAGGCGAGATTCCAAAGCCGGATTCTCGTTCATAGAATTGAACGATGGCAGCAGCTTCAACAGCATCCAGGTGGTGGCACCCAAAGAGCTCGACAATTATGAAAGCGAAATTCTCCACGCCGGCATCGGAAGCTCTCTAGAGATCCTTGGAGAAGTGGTGGAGTCGCCGGGCAAAGGTCAGGCGACAGAAGTGAAGGCCGACTCTGTGAAAGTACTTGGCTTTGCCGATCCTAAAGAATATCCTCTTCAAAAGAAAGGTACCTCTTTCGAGTTTCTACGCACCATAGGCCACCTGCGACCGCGCACCAATACTTTTGGTGCCGTAGCGCGTGTGCGCAACGAGATCTGTCGCGCCATTCACGAGTTCTTCCAGTCCCGTGGTTTTCTGTACGTTCACACTCCTATCATCACCGGTAGTGACTGTGAAGGCGCCGGTCAGATGTTCAAAGTGACCACCTTCGATCTCGATGATGTGCCGCGCAAAGAGAAGAGCAACGAGATTGATTTCGAGCAAGATTTCTTCGGACGTCAGACCAGCCTCACTGTCAGCGGTCAGCTCGAAGCCGAGATCTATGCCACGGCACTGAGTAATGTCTATACTTTTGGTCCTACTTTTAGAGCTGAGAATTCCAATACCTCAAGGCACTTATCAGAGTTCTGGATGATCGAGCCCGAGATGGCTTTCTGCGATCTCGAAGGGGACATGACCCTGGCTGAGGAATTTCTCAAACATATATTCTCATCTGTTTTGAAAAACTGCCCTGATGACATGAATTTCTTCAATCAGAGAATTGATAAAACGGTTATTGAAACTCTAACTGCCATTGTCGAAAGTGATTTCCACAGGCTTTCCTACACTGAAGCGATTGAGATTCTAGAGAAATCTGGCGAGAGTTTCGAGTTTCCTGTTAAGTGGGGTATCGATCTACAATCAGAGCACGAGCGCTATTTGACCGAGAAAAAATTCAAGAAGCCGGTGATTGTCTATGACTATCCCCGGGAGATAAAGGCGTTCTACATGCGCCTCAACGAAGACGGCAAGACCGTGCGAGCTATGGATGTGCTGGTGCCTAAAGTCGGCGAGATAATCGGTGGCAGTCAGCGGGAAGAGCGTCTGGATGTTTTGAAAGAGCGCATGATCGACTGTGATCTCAATCCGGAAGAGTACTGGTGGTATCTCGATCTGCGTCGTTATGGAACCGTTCCCCATGCCGGTTTCGGTCTCGGTCTGGAGAGGACCGTGCAGTTCGTTACCGGCATGGCCAACATCAGGGATGTGATACCGTTCCCGCGGGCTCCTAAGACTGCTGATTTTTAAGGCTTGTCTGTATGGACAGGAACGCAATGACTTTCAGGTCGTCTAACTGTTCTTGTTTTCGATTCTGCGCAAGTCTTCTTGAATCTGGAGATAGATGCGGTCCATACCGCCCATTATCGCCTGGACCGCATCGTTGAGATCGGTCCGCAGCTCAGTTACGTCTGTGCGTATTTGACTGTAGTCAGTACGAAGCTCGTTGACGTCGGTGCGAAGCTCGTTGACGTCAGTACGAAGCTCGTTGACGTCGGTGCGAAGCTCTTTGACGTCAGTACGAAGCTCGTTGACGTCGGTGCGAAGCTCTTTGACGTCAGTACGAAGCTCTTTGACGTCAGTACGAAGCTCGTCGACGTCGGTGCGTAGTTGACTGTAGTCAGTGCGAAGAGCATGCAATTCTACATCTACAGAATCAAAGCGTGCGTTTGTATAAGAGACTCCATGCCGAAATTCCCTGCGAAATGCCTGGAATTCGGTGAGTTGAACTTCACTCAATTCGCTCATTAGCGTATCCTCCGTGGAACGAATTCAGGAAGCGGTTAGAAACCGCTTTCCCGCAACCAGGCAGATCTGGAATATCTGTACACCATACTAATGTATGCACTGGGGAATGTCAATTGAATTTCGAATCACCTTCGAGTTTGCCGGCGTATCAGGAAGGTGGCAATCTACGAACGCTACATCGTGATAAAGTACATAGAAGGGCGTTATGGTCTACTGAAGGGGCGGAGACTCGCAGTTTTTTGCTGGGCAATACCGCTAAAGTGTCGTTCAGTAACGAGGTGACTTCGCCAGAGAAGTATTAAGAATAGGATTCGGAGTTAGGAGAATGATATCGATCGGCTTCTCTGTGCTTTTTCCGTCGGATTCGGTATCGATAGAGGGACATCACTTCGATGACTCCTACTTTCCGGATCAGGATGCTGACTTTGTTATGCCCTTTCGTTGTGCCATAGCAGATGGTGCTCACATCACGAGTTCGGCAAGGAATTGGGCCAGGCTTTTGACAAGGTCATTCGTCAGTGATGATTGGGATCTGGGAACCATTAGATCAAAGTGGCTATAGTATTGCAATGAGAACCAGGACATGAATCCATCAGCCATGGCGGCGTTTCTGGGTTTGTCATTTACTGAGGCAGGCGCTCTCGAGGCGATTGTCGCTGGCGATTGCTGCTTGATACAGGTTAATGGAGACGGGCTGAAAACTTCGTTTCCGATGGAGAATCCAGGAGAGTTTTTAAAATCTCCGGAATTGCTATTCTCTACATCTAGTATCAATGACGCACACATGCGTTCGATTAGTTTGGAATATGCTGCCGGCGATTCATTCTATTTAATGACCGATGGATTCGGAAAGATCTTATTGCCGATGTTTCAAGATTATCCCATCGCAGAGGAGCTCAATGAAATGAGCACCGAAGAGTTATGCGAATGGGCCTACAGGACCTGCACAAGATTCAGGAGCGACAAGAAGTACCCTTTCGACACTAGCTTGCTGAGAATCGAGTTGACGACCTCGTAACTCAGAAAGAGCTGAGATTGCCTGCTAGTAGCACACCAGGCAAAGAGATAACAGGTCACCAGCAATTTAGCTTCAAGAATTGAAGCTGATTGAAGCCAATTGAAGCAATAGAATTACTTGGGTGTGGTAGTAGATGACAGGGTGCTCGGTTGCTCGGTCCGGATTCCCAATGCTTCGAGTTTTTTCTTGATCTCTGGAATTGCTCTTCGGGCAGCGATCTCTCCTGCTTTGATTCCATGGGCGCCGTCAGACTTCTTGAAAGAGACCAGGTTTATTCCGGTAGTATCCGGATGAATATAAAAATCGGCTTTTTCGTCGCTGAGCTCGTCGAGGGTTGCAAGTTGTATTCTGAGGGCCTGACGGGCCATTGAGCCCAGTCCCTTGAACTTGGTTAGCGGCTCTTCTTTGAGCTTTTCGTCTATGTCGACTGCGATTACAAAGTCAGCACCCATCTCACGCACGTGATTGACCGGTACGTTATTAATTAGCCCACCATCGCAGTATAATTTCTCGCCAATTTGCACTGGCTTCTTCAGACCCGGTACAGCAGTACTAGCTTGCATCGCCAGGGCCATATCGCCCGATGTCAACCGTCTGCTTTTGCCGGTCACAACATCGGTTACGACAGCGGCATAAGGGATAGACAGTTGCTCTATCTGTTTGTTGTCTAGCTGCTTACTCACAAACTTTCTGAACTTCCAGCCATAGTACAGTCCATCATAAGGTTTGTAGCCGACCAGGCGAAGCATCAGTTCAGCTGGTTCGGTTGCAATTCGAAGAGCCGGCATAGGAGTGAATTCTTTTGTGAATTTGTTTTTGAGGAAGATCTCCGCGATTTCATCAAGGGGCTTGCCGGCTGCGTAGAAACCCCCGACAACGGAGCCGATACTGGTGCCGGCAATCATGTCGATAGGAATGTTCTCTTCTGCAAGTACCTTGAGCACACCGACATGGGCAGCACCTCTTGAGCCGCCGCCTCCCAGAGCCAGTCCGATACGCGGTCGTTTCGACCTTGATCTGTTATTCTTGAAGACTTCCTGCTCGGTACCGCCGGTAGAATCAACTTCGGAATTCGATTGACCTGAAGTTTCTGTTTGCGACGGGGAAGATTCCACGGCGGAGTCTGGATTGTCCAGTGCCTGGGCAGGTATATAGCAAGCCAGCAAAGCAGCGCAGACGACGACTAAACAAAGTTTTCTCATGATCTTGACTTTAGGAATCTGAAGGTAGAAGTACAGCCGAAGATGATAAGTCGCTGGCAAGTTGCCTGTCCAGTCGTCGAGATTAATCTTCTCCTGACCATCCTATATAGCAAATAGTTTCAAAAAACTGTGTCAAAATCGGGCGCTTCAGAAACTGCCGAAGATCTTGCTCCTTAACTTCCGGGCTGTGGTTCGACTGACGTTTATTGAGCGTGTCTTCTTCTTCTTTAAGGATTATGCTCAGCGGGGTGTTGTCAATATTGCGATAGTTGATAAGACGATTTCTGGCTCTTTTATGCCCTTCTCTAACCTGCCCGGCGATATCCAGGTGCTGATAGCTGGTGTCTTCCTGCGGTATTTGCAACGAGCTAGATCCTGGCTCGGGCATCTCATGGTCGGTTCGTTAAACAAACTTTCTTTCAGCAGCCCCTTTGATATGAGATTCTAGTTTCGATATGGTCTCTGTGAGGCATTCGGAATCTGCTTCGGAAAGCTAAGGACCGATAGGGTTTTTCTTATCCTTTTGATTTGTCCTACCTGAGCCCTGGAAGCGCATGTTTTTAGGAGAGCGAGATGAGTTCTGTGTTAGCTGTAGGTTCTGTCGCGATTGATTCGGTGAAGACACCCTTTGGTTTTCGTGAGCGAAGCCTGGGTGGATCTGCTACTCACTTTTCAGTGGCGGCATCTTTTTTTACTGATGTGTCCGTTGTTGCTGTTATAGGCGATGACTTTACCGCAGAAGACGAGTCTGTGTTTCGCGAAAGAGAGATTGACACCTCGGATCTCAAGCGTGTGCCAGGCGGTAAGACCTTTTTCTGGGCGGGCGAGTATGGCTTCGACCTGAACACGGCTCACACCCTGGATACACAGCTGAATGTATTCGCAGACTTCAAACCAATACTATCTGAGTCTGCCAGAGAAGCGCCTTATCTTTTCCTCGGAAATATTCAGCCTGCCTTGCAGCGTGAAGTTCGTGAGCAGTCCAACGCTCGCTTTGTCGCTATGGACACTATGAATTACTGGATTGAGACAGCGCCCGAAGAACTGATTAAAACCATCGGCGTCGTCGACGCCTTGATCATCAATGATGCGGAAGCGCGACAGCTAGTAGACGAGCCAAACTTGATAAAGGCAGCCAAACAGATCCTCGAGTTTGGACCGAAAATGCTGATCATCAAGCGGGGAGAGTATGGTGCGGCGTGCTTCACAAAGGAGAGTTTCTTCGCGACACCGGCTTATCCTCTCGAGTCCGTTTTCGATCCAACCGGGGCTGGCGACAGTTTCGCCGGCGGCTTCATGGGTTACATGGCCCAGGCGAATAACCTCGATGACACCATGAATGTGCGTCGCGGAATCATTTACGGCTCGATAATGGCATCTTTCATTGTCGAGGAGTTCAGCTGCGATCGACTGCGTCGGATTAATCGGAGCGATATCAACAATCGTCTCTCGGACTTCAAAGATTTCACTCATTTCGATCTCGACGAGAGCGTCACAGTGAAGACATTCGGGGCTATTTCGACTACTTCTCAGGGCTAACCTGCCCCGTCCCGCTCAGGAGTGTTCTCCGCCTGGGGGATGGATATTTTTTACATTTTTTCCGGCAGGTCTTTATTTGCCCATAATGATAATGTGCTATCATTAAGCCCCTCCCATGGACAGCTATCCGGGGGCATAAACATAGAAGTGTCGGGTTTCTGCAACGTCAATGTCGCCATCTAAAGATCAGAAAAGAACTCTTTTCGGAAGAGATTCACTAACCGAGGCAGGGCTGTTTGCTTGCTTTTGTCTATTTGCGGCATGGCAAAGAATTGGCGCTGTTAACAGTCTTCTACAGGTTTAATTCGTGAGATGCAAGACAGGATAAAGCGTTTGATCTCTTCTGAATTGGCTCGGCAGGACGCAGTTCGTGACGCTATGACGCTATTGCAGTCAGCAAGATATGATGAAGCTATCTCCGAACTGGAGCTGCTCATTGCGGCGTCAAAGCCAGATGCCACATTTTTTCAGTTGATTGGTTTGGCGCATCTGCTGGCAGAGCGGCCCGAATTGGCTTTGCGTTCGCTAGATCAGGCAATCGAATTGAATTGTAGTTGCGCGGAATCTCTCTACCTCCGCGGCCGAGCCTATGTCATGCTAGAGCGTTACCAGGAAGCGCAGGTCGATTTCATTAGTTGCTCGCTTAAAGACGAGACTCACGCCGGTGCGCACTTCTATCGAGCGTACTTGCTTTTCCTTCAAGAGAAGTTCGCCGACGCGATTGACTATTATGGGCTTTCCATAAAGTACAACCCAGAAAACGCACAGGCCTTTCTGCAGCGAGGCATTTGCTACGAAGAACTCGATCAAACGGAAAGAGCCTTAGATGATTATTGCTGCTCGATAGAGCTTGCGGAGACTGAACCAGATGGCTGGTTTGTTCGGGGTCAACTTCTTGCAAGGATGGGTCGATTTGAGGAAGCAGAAAGTGATTACACTCGGACTATTGAGCTAGACCCTTGTCACAGTGAAGCTTTCTATGCGCGAGGACTGGTTCTTCAGGAGATGGACTGCTATGGCAAGGCAATGGATGATTACACAACAGCAATTAAGCTTGACCCGGCCAACGGCGAAGCTTTCTATTGTAGAGCTGTGTTATTGCGATATGACGAACGACATGCCGAAGCCGTGCTAGATCTGGATGCGGCAATCGCACTTGACAGTCAACATACAGAGGCTTTCATTGAGAGAGCAAGGGCCAAAACAGCGCTTGGTGATCATGATGGCGCGCTTGAGGATTTCAACGCAGCACTATCTGTCGAGCAATATCCAGAGCTGATAAGAGAGCGGGCGTCTTGCTTTCGAGCTGTGGGCAATTACTCGTTGGCTTTTTCCGAGTTCGCCAGGTCGATAGAGCTTGACAGAAGAGGTGATAGCCGATTTGAAACATGAGTTGGAGAGCAGATTGATAAGGGATGGAATAGAGAGCCAATCGCAACCTGGCGTTTAGTGGAGAAGGCGCCGAAGCGCTATCGCCAGCAATAGTTCAGATAGTGGCTGGAAGAAGCCCGGGTAAAGGAGCAATCGATGACGTGGATTAAGACAATACCGATGTCCCAGGCAAGTGCGGGCTTGCTTAAATGTATAGAGGAATCGATGAGGCTGTATCCGGCTGAGTATGGCACACCTGTTGAAAGTTTGGTCGTAAAAGATGATCCGGATCAGGGTGCGGAAATTGTTATGGCGCATAGCCTTATTCCGGATGCGCTGAAACATTCGTTCTCTTTCTATGGCACACTGCTTTCGCCGGAGCTTCCGCTGTCTCGCCGGGATCATGAGCTGATCGCTTCAACCGTTTCAGCGCTAAATGATTGCTTTTACTGAACGGAGAGCCACGCAGAGTTTCTGCGAAGAGTGACTCTGGATGAGTCTCTAGTTAAGACAATCAAGAAGGATTATCTGGATGCTGACCTGACGAAGAGGGAAAGGATTATGCTTGACTATGTTGCTAAATTGACGGTCTCTCCCGCATCGGTCAGCGTGGAAGACATAGTTTCGCTAAGGCAGGTTGGCTTCGATGACCAGGGTATCTTGCAGGTTAACTTGATAGCGTCATGGTTTAACTACATAAACAGAGTAGCAGACGGGCTTGGTGTGGGTAGAAGGCAAAAGGGAGAGGTTATACCCGTTTCAGAAACTTCAGAAGTCAACCTGTGATAACCGCACATAATCTCGGTGATCGCAGGTTATTGCTTTTTCCTATTTCTTTCAGGTAGAGGATGTTTTCTGATTGGCGTCCGTCCACTAATCTTCCCTCAAAATTGATTATTTAGAGGTGCTCCTTTTGCTTAAACTTGAAGCATAGTCAACTCCGGTATCAGAAAGGGCGATTTTATAATTGCATTGGTATGGAGGGTCGGTGTTCATTTTTGAAGGGTAACGGCTATCTAGCCTTTAGCTCACTGCAGTATTCGCTAACACGGCGACGCCTTCTTCTTTTGGAACGACTCGATTTAGCTCTGGGATCAATTTCCGTAATCCAGTTGGCATCGGGTTTTGTTTGGCTGTGATGAGATTTTGACTTTGACCGCTGAGTCTTGGATTTAGTAGCACCGAACATGTTTCCAGCGCGCTTGGTTTTTGATCTGGTGGCATCTGATTTTGAATTACTGGTTGAATCAGACCTGGTAGGACGAGCTTTGCCCTCAGGTCGCTGTTGCGTCGTTTTTACTTTTGGATTGCCTGTTTTCGGCTTGGATTTAGAATTGGAGCGGTCTCCGCCAGCAATCAACTCTCGACCAATTATCTTTTCAATTTCTTTGACTAGATGGCGTTGGTTTGAACAGACGAATGAATAAGCAACGCCAGAACGTCCTGCTCGACCAGTTCTGCCAATGCGATGTACATAGTCTTCTGCTTGGTCTGGAAGATCATAGTTGACGACATGACTGATCTCCGGAACGTCGAGCCCCCTTGCCGCTACATCGGTAGCAACAAGAACAGAGAACTCTCCTTTTCGGTAACGCAACAGAGTCTTTTCGCGTTTGTTTTGAGATATATTGCCATGAATCTCCTCTGCTGGTACATTCGCAGCACATAACTTCTTGCGGATCCTGGTCGCTTTGGCACGAGTTCTAGCAAACACCAGAACTGAATTCAAATCGGGTTGTTCAGTGAGTAGCTTCAGCAATAATTCTTCTTTATCTGATTCAGCTACGAGAAATGCATTTTGAACAATGTTCTTGGGTTCAATGCGATTGGTATTAACACGTATGGTTACTGGCTTGGCGAGAAACTCTTCCGCTGCTGATACAATGCCTTTACTAATGGTGGCAGAGAACATCAAAGTCTGACGACGATTCGTCATCTTTTTGACGATCTGGCGCACCTGGGGCATGAAGCCCATGTCTAGCATTCTATCGGCTTCATCAAGAACAAGCTTTCCTGCGCTAGTTAGATCGACGTTGCCGCGACTGATGTGATCATTCAATCTTCCTGGCGTAGCGACAATTATGTCCACTCCTCTATCTAGATCTCTTGTTTGTCTTTCAAAACGGGTGCCACCATATATACAGGCAGAACGTATTCCAGAATTTACAGAGAAACGCTTAAACTGCTCATGTACCTGAATGGCCAGCTCTCTAGTCGGCACTAGTATGAGCGCTTGAACTGTTTTCTTGCCTTTTGGGGTTTGTCTTCCAATCTCTTGAATAGTCGGAAGTGCATAAGCGGCAGTTTTGCCAGAACCTGTTTCAGCCGAGGCCATGATGTCGCTACCGCTAAAAATCGCGGGAATAGCCTTGCCCTGGATTTCAGTAGGTTTCTCGAAGCCCAGCGATGTTAGTGAAGAGGCTATTCTTTCCGATAGCCCTAGATCGACAAATTTCATTAAAATACCTGATGTAGACGTCGATCCTTTGTCCAATCTGCATTAAACATGCATTCTGCAGAAGGCGCAAAATCAGCAAGTGTTAGTGGAAGGCTGAGCAAGAATCTCTGTTAATGTTAGAGGAGCGATTATGTCACGGCTTTTTTGGCGATGTCAATAAATCCTGAGAGATTGGGCTTCGCTTTCTTTACAGCTCTGCGCCAAGGTTATCTGACTTATCGTGATTTGCAGGCACCTGTTAGGAGTTACAGCTGTTTTTATATCTACTGTTCATGTAACACTGGACGGAGCGCTTTTGGGGAACGCGGCTGTCAATTTCTCTCAAGCAGTACCTGAACCTGCTGAAGCAGATTGGCAGGTCGTGCTCGCCTTTCTTCGTTGAGCTGCATTCATCAGAAATACATAACTTGTGCGAGCGTCTTCATGGTCTGCCCCGAGTGCCTTCTCTCTAATTTCCAGGGCTTCTTTGAACTCGTTAATTGCCTGGTCCAATCTGTTTTGGGCCAGGAGTACTTCTCCCAGGCCTTGCCTGGTATCTGCAACGTCTAAGCTGAACCGGCCATGAGATTTTATCCTGGTACCCAAAGCCTCTTTGTAGAGCTGCTCTGACTCGTCTAGTCGATTTTGCTTGTATCTAAGTCTGGCTAAACAATGTAAACTCCGTGCTATCTCCGGATGTTTCGGGTTCAGAACCTTCCTCTTAATAGTCAGCGATGTGCGCAGTAGCTCATCTGCTATGGATAGATCCCCTTGTAGCATGCGCGCTGCTCCCAGGTTGTTCAAATAGGTAGCATATTCGATACTATTTTTAGCATCGCACTCATTCAGTATTGCCAGTGCCTTTTCCAATTCATCAGCGGCCTGGTCGTATCGGTGCTGTTTACAATGTATTGCAGCAAGGTTGTTTAGTACCTTTGCCGTAGCAGGATGATCAGCTCCAAGTTGCACTTTTGCTTTCGCCAGTACCTCTTCGGTGAGTCGCTCTGCCCGATCATATTTACCTTTCCTGAAGCAGAGAACGGCAAGATTGTTCTCCGCTATCGTGATGTATGGATGATCGGCTGGTAATTCTTTTTGATAGGCATATAGCGCCTTTCGATACTTTTTCTCCGCCATTCTCAATTCACCGCGGTGGGCCTGGATAGCACCTATATTGTTATATATCGTGGCTTTCTTCTCCGCGCTCTCACACAAAGAAATTACTGATTTCAGTCTCGATTCGGCCCTGGTGATCAGCGACAATATGAATTGCCGCTTGGCGACAATTTGCTTGAGTACCCCAAAATTTATTAGGGAAGCAAAGAGTCAAAGGCGTCTGGTAAAAACAGTCATCAGATATCGCGATCAAATATTGACTAGATGGCAGT
>WGMS01000014.1 GCA_016124935.1 bacterium
AGCGAACGAGGAAGAGGAGATGATCTCTCTTCCTCGTTCGCCTGCCTGAAATGACAAAAAGAGAACGAAATTCGGGGCTTGACAGAATCGCCGCCCTCATGGAAGCACAAAAAGTTTTAAAAGCCTCAAAAGCTTTTGGATCTGCTGATGCAAATTTTTAATGCCCGCTTTCAGGCAGAGTTATCTTGTTCAAACCGGGCAGAGTTAACTTGTTCGTAACAGTAGTAGATGAGGGCTAAGAGATCGAGCTGTATAATGTGCCCATGAACAAGCAGGCAACTCCAAAACGAAATCTGTTTTACCGCCTTTGGTGGCTGTGGTGCCTATTGGCCCCTTGCCTTTTCCTCGGTCTGCCTCTCATGATCGCCGGAATTAGTGACTACTACTCGAGACCCACCGAGACCAGCCCGCACATGTTCATCCAAAGCGTGACCTGCCTCCTCTATTACGGACTAGTTCCCGGCGGTCTTCTTGTGGGCGCAGTGGCAATGGTTCGCTCTATTGCTTCTTACCTGAAGAAATCCTAGAATCGACTTGCTTCATCTGATTCTTCACATTCTCCAAATGGTCTTTGTCGTTAGCGTTGAAAGCGCGAATAAGCGCCTCTGTTCTGGTGTCCGGGTTCTTCCAAAGCTTGGCAATTTCGGCATTCACTGCTGGACTCACATCGCCAATAGCAGGGCGCCCCGCCTCCAAATTCTCAACAACACTGCGAAAGTAGGCTGAAACAAGCCTTGGAGCATTTTCAGGCAGCAATGATTTTCTAAGAGGGTCATCTTTCATGTCCTGTAAATCCGGGTACTTATTCACAAACCTCTTGATGAGCGATGCCTTCATCTGGGCTGGTCCAATTGTCCAATCTTGTCCAGGAGCCATTTCTCCTTGAGCTTTTACCATTCCGTCCTGCATGTCATCTGATGGCTGGTAAAAGTGCTGCTCATTCCTCAAAACACCTGCTATTAGGCTCTTCTTGACCCCATACTTTTCGAGACCCGATTCTTTATATGCTCTATCACAAGAGTCGTAGTCCATATGTTCGTCGATGTTGTAGCGGTGGGGGTGCTCAACTTTCCGCACTTCTGACTTGACTGCCTCCTCGATAACTTTATTGGCTGCTCCAGCGAGTTTACCAAATGCATCAATATAGTCCTGAATAGGGAGGATTGGAGTAATTGGTCCTCGAATATCGCCTACATTTTGAGCAAGAACCACCCCATCAGTGGATTCCTTCACCGGACGAGTAGACGCTATCGGTTCGTCCCCGTCTACTATCTGAAATGCTTCAATATCAGCTCGGCCAGGCACCGGCATACCGCCACAAGAGCCGTCGTGCATCGCCTTCATGTATTCCGTCTTTGCCTGCTTGTGGATCGAATTTTGTTCACTGTCGCCGATGGATTCATTCTCAGAGACACGATCAGAACTGCGGACATGATCCGCGCTCTTGTCGCTTCCCTCATTCTTTCCATCAATGCTCATGGGCATATTATTCCCAAATCAAATGATTAACTCGTTTTTCGATTGACCTGACTTCAGGCAACAACAGGGATTAGCTCTCTTTCCGTAAAAACCTCCCCTGCTAGGTCATCCATGACTCATACATCAGGATCGCAGGCAACCATTGCGAT
The DNA here is from genome assembly GCA_016124935.1 of bacterium. Classification (GTDB taxonomy): domain Bacteria; phylum Cyanobacteriota; class Vampirovibrionia; order Obscuribacterales; family Obscuribacteraceae; genus RI-106. Next base: position 1,629 of record WGMS01000014.1, read on the forward strand.
ACAATCTCCTGAATGCGATGCCTCTTATACCTTTGTCTGGTATTTCTGCTTCTACTGCCCCCTGGTGTTGCTATGGAGGTAGAGGAAGATTATGGTCTATATAGCAACCAGTTCTGGCGAGAAGTCAGGACAGAGCTTCAAAAAGAAGTACAGCCGAAGGTAAACGCTCTACTCGCTGGCGGATACAGCTATCCTGTCACGGGTGACAATTACTCCGCCCGTCATAGTTCAGATGATGCCGAATACAACAAGCTCAGAAGTGACGCATTTTGGGCTAAAGTTGCACAAAGAAAAGAAACAATCGACTTTTACAAGTATAAAGCTCCACCTGGCGACAGAGAATTCGCACTGAGAGCAGTTCTCGAAGAAAACACAAGAGCAAGTTATCGCTCTGCCACTCAAATTGCTCATATCCTGGCTCCCATGGCAGAAGGACATAGCTCGAACAAGTCTATTAATCGCGAAACAACTCAGGGAGAGATAGAAGACAACATAGCTGTTGCTGAGAATGACCCGAGAACGGCAGAGGCACTCCAACATCTCAAAAGGGCGAACGAGGAACTGAAGCAAGCCCGATCTCAATTTGTATCTGGCAACTACCAGAGCGGACAAGAGCATCTCAACAACGGTAAAGCTGAGCTAACTAGAGCAAATGAAGCGACTAATAGACTAAAAGCTCTTGTTGAAGCCGCTATTGCTGCCGGAAACCTAATTGCAAGGGTAGCATCTAAGTCTCGGTCTACTTTCATACCGCCGGTCGCGACCAATGCTCCGAACTCAAACTATCCTCCGGTAGCACCACCAATAGTTAGGCGAAGCACAATTGCCAATGTAGTTCCCCCTAACAACAACCAGCAAGCAGGTCCCCCACTAACCGGCTATGAAAATCTGGATAGAAAGTTATCTGAGTACGCTGAAGACCTTCGACAAGAAGCCCGGCGGCAACAGCCTAATCCCTACCTGCAAGCAAGGGTAGTCCAGAACGTCGACGACAAGTTTACCGGCATCAGACTTGGCCTATCTGAAGCTTTAGATAATATCAGAGACGGTGCAGCAAAAGCCTTCATGACTGTGGCGAACAAGAGGGCGCAGTTCGACCGTGACCCAGCGGGCACCGCTAATAGTACCCTGATTGCGAGTGTTGAATTCGGTACGCGCTTTGCAAACGAGACCATGAAAGCGGTAGATGCAGCTTCAAATGATGCCGCATTCTTCGACAAAATCTTCAAGGAGAGCGTAGTCACTGCATCCCATGAATATTCCCAGAAGACCCCCTTAGAGCAGGGCAAAGTGATAGGGAATTTCATAGTATGGGATAAACTATTTTCAGGTGCAAGTAAACTAGACTCTGTTTCCGGTAACGCTTTCAACAGAGCCAAAGAGGCTCTGACACCACACGCACAAAAGATTCAACAAACAGTTCGTCAGGTAGCAACGGCAAGTAAGAGCACTGTAGGGGCGGCCAAGCAGCAACTCAACCAGCTTGCTGCTAATCTTGGCGGTCAGCGACAGATGATACCAGCAGGCGCCGGTGGATACGGAAATGTAGCGTACAAGCCGCCTGAATCGTTCTACTCAGTCCAACAGCCAGGTTCAGCTGGAGGAAGTAAGCTGCCCGGTCACTCAGGCAGTGGGGGAAGTGTTGGTTTAAGCTCTGGAATCAAAACTGGCACAGGTTTCGGCAATGTTATAGTTGATGACTCTCCCATTGCTCGCGGAATACTCAAAGGCCAGAGACCTTCTCAGGGGTTAAAGTGGCCTGCGGAGTGGAGGAAACCAAAGAAGGGTGATTTCTTCTCAAGCAACGGCAAGCTCTACTTCAAACCAGACGAGCAGTTCAGGAAGTGACTTAAACTCAAACCGGATGATGTAGTACCTTACACAGAAAAGGGGGTTCCAGATTTTATTCAGTGGACGCCGGATAAACAAGTCCATCAATATAAGGGCACACTAACCGGATTCTCTATTCAGGACGCTAACTTACTTGCTGGCAAATTAGCGTCAGAGAATTGGCATGGATTGAAAACACAAGTGGACGTCTTGGAAGAGTTCAAAAGAATGAAGGTTACAGTTCATCATTTCGATGTTGCACCAGACGGAACTCATCGGCTTCAATTAGTTGATTCTTTTATACACAACGAAATCAGGCATACAGGAACAGCAAAAATGATCAAGGACGGATTGTATTAGTGGATCTCAACAAGTTAGGTTTTAAGCCGATCTACAACAGATATCATCCAGTTGGGGAATCTGAATTGACTGCGCTAGAAGATTTTAAAGGCTTTGCGCTGCCTCCCGATTACAGAGAGTTTGTAAGCAAGTTTGGCTGGTCAACTTTCTCGCCCAACGTCTATGTCAAAAGCATTGAGCCGCCGCCAGCAGACTTTACTGATGAAGATGTCATCGGCATTGAGAAGTTCTACGGTGGGGACCTGGACGGATACGGCCTTCTGAGTGTCGCGAATTCAACTTTTTGCGAGAGTATGCCACCAGCAACTATACCCATAGCGAGCAGCTACGGGGGAAGTCAGTTCATATTGGGTCTGGGCGATAAGGATCTAAACAAAGTATATTTTTGGAGTTTTGAAGGTTGGCCAGACCCAGATGACTATCTTGATGAAGGCCTAGAAGTACCAGATGACTGGCAGTACAGAAACCTAACCCTAGTCGCGGAATCTTTCACGGACTTTCTTAATCGCCTCGTTCCGAATCAGCGTGATGGAACCTGATCAGGTACGGTAACGCAGGTATGAATAGAAAGAGGCCCAGGAAGTCCCCCTGGCACTCAAATGTTGCCAAGATCACTCGCGGAGTGATAGGAAATTCTCGACAGGTGAGGTATGATCCGGCGCCGGTTTCGGAGTCATCGATATGTGTGCCCTGCCTCTTTTGCTTGCCTTGGTGCTTGTCTTTCAATTGTGCGTTGGTCCAATTCTTGGACAGGAAGTCCAGCAACTAGAGATCGCGGATGACGTACAGGTTCAACAACCAGTACGAATGCCGCTTCGAGCGATCATGTGCGCACTAGAAATTAAGACCTTCGGTAAAGCTAAAAGGAACAAAGGGCTACTGTATCGGATTAACCACCTTGAGAAGAAGGTCTTCGGAAGCGCTGACTATATCCAGAAAGAGAAATCACTAGATGTTCGCATTAGTGATCTCGTGGAGAAGGTCAAACCATCTCAAGATCAATTCGATCAGGGATTCAAAATCTGCCAGGATAGGATATTCGAAGAGTCCCAGCCGAATTGGTTCACCCAGCCACCAGAAGTCGAGTGGATGAATAAGCTCGGTCGTGGCATTAAAAGAAGCGGCGCAATGGCTAGAGAAACAGCCGGTTCTACAGGTAAAATGTTGACCTCACCAGAATTTATAACACTTGTCGGTGCCGCTGCCGCTATAGTGGGTGCCTATTATCTTGGAAAAGCCCTGAACAAGGGAGGTGGCGGTGGCTACTATTCTGGAGGATATGAGCATGGTTGTTCAGGACAATCGGCCTGCCAATACTGCACAAACTGCAAGTACTGCCGATGGTGCAACAGCGGGACAACAAGTTATTGCGGAGTCTGGTACAGCTATCGAGGATACGCAATTCCGTAAAACTGGTCCAAGTCGGCTTATGGCTATCTCAGAAAAGTTCGTGTTGCAATCGACGAAAAGCAATAGCAGCAGAGGTTGAAAGCCTTTATGCATGATGCTGGAATTGAGTCGATAGAGTCAGTCAAGCCAGACCCCCTATTAGAGTGGATGCCTCTAACTCCGAAGAAGGTGTTTTCAGAGAGCACAGCAATCGGACTCACATTTAATTTCTAAACAAACGAGTTTACCGGTACGGAACGGGGGACTAATCCCGTCATGCTCTTCTTGTTTACCTCACAGTGCTGATAAGGGATAATCTTTTCCAGTATCAGGGCATCTAGATATCTGTGGACAAAAAATCTCTATCCGAACGGGACATCTGTACAAAATTCATCACTCCAGCCATCGAGAAAGCTGGATGGAACATCCATGAGCAGGTCCGAGAGGAAGTCCCTCTCACCGCCGGAAGGATCAGCGTCCGAGGCAACTTTTATACCCGTGGAAAAGCTTTGCGAGCAGACTACATTCTCTCCTACAAGCCTCACATCCCCATCGTTGTCATAGAAGCGAAGGACAACAAACACCGAGTCGGTGACGGCATGCAGCAGGCCATTCAATATGCTGAAACCCTCGACATTCCATTCATATTCACATCCAATGGCGATAGCTTCCTCTTTCGCGACAAGACCGGCGAGTCCGACAATCTTGAGCAGGAGATTGCCCTAGAAGACTTTCCCTCACCAGAAGACCTTTGGAGAAAATACTGCCTCTGGAAGAATATCGACGATGAACTAGAAGATGCGATCAGCACCCCATATTATCGGCTAGACGGCGACAGAAAGCCCCGATACTACCAAACCATCGCTATCAATAGAGCGGTAGAAGCGATAGCCAGAGGCCAGGACAGAGTCCTCCTTGTAATGGCGACCGGCACCGGCAAGACCTTCCTCCTCTCGGAGCACAAGGGTGAGGCAGGGGAGAGGCAAGAAATACCCGTTTGTTGAAAGATTCCTGCCCGCGAGGATTCGAACCTCGGACCTCATGGTTCGTAGCCATGCACTCTATCCAGCTGAGCTACGGGCAGATGTCCATTGGATATGCGCTGAAGACAATCACCCTCGGGCGCACATCTATAAGTTTTAGAATCTTACCACAGCTCCACCCCCGCACGGCAAAACCCCTGCCCAGTGTGAACCCGTGTTGCAGCCGCCCCGCCCCGCGCCCCATCTCACCACGACACGCCGTGCCTCCCGCCGCACCCCACCGCCTCATAAACCCCGTTACATCTTTACCGATTGCTAAGCAAATCCCGACCCACAAAAATTTCATCTCATGACATCCCGATCTCATCAAATCCAGGCTACTGCTTAGAAACCGCGCTCCTACAGCCGGTCGTATATAGAAAAGCTTTCTAATCTTACGTTTCAGCCATTGAGAATCCGTCTTTACTACCGCATAATTTGCCAGTCTGAAAACTGCGATTCCAGATAGTTGGAGGTCCACACATGACAGATCGGCTTAAGCCCACCGATCCGCCCACAACCCCCGCTGTCGCCGGCATATCCGACGGCGCCGTCAGCCCCCACGAGGTGCTCGACTTCACGCCGACTGCCAAACCCGCCGACACCGTCGTTCCTGATGCCGCCGGCGTGCTTTCTTTCGCCCCTGCGGTGGACATCACCAGCGGTCCCATCATCATCGACGAAGATGAGCTCGCCCGCGACTTTTCCTCGGCGTTCCATATTGCAGCAGGCAAGCGCGATTCGCAGGAATTCCCCATTCCCGACCTATATAAAGATCACGAGTAGCGCCTGGCGGCGAATGAGCTGATTGCGATGATTGCTATGATTGCGCCGTTTAATCCCGTTCTTTAAACGAAAGCGCTCTCAACTCGCCCGTCCCATCCCCAGGTAGAACCCGAGAATGCCCACAAGGATGCTGACGTGCAGCATCACCTCGGACAGGTTCGTGCTTTTCACGAATTTGTGCTCGATGCTCCGCAGCAGTCGTATCTCGTACTTCAGCGCCAGCATAAACACCGCTAACAGGGCGGCGGATGCGATGGCTAGAAAGAAAATAAGGCAGTTGATGTAGGGAAAAAAGATCGTACTTACAAAGCCCGCGCCCAAAAGCAGCAGAGAGAACAGGAATAAGAAAGCGAATCCCCAGGCTATTAATTGAATCCTCAAGGTTCGCAGTATAAATCTCAGCAACATCGTTCTTTTTCTCTATTCGTCGTCGGATCTGCGGCAGTCGGTCCCGTCACCGTCAGCGCCATCGCTACTTCAAGGCCCCCAGAATAAGACCCAGACCCCCGAGCAGCATCATGGAATGAACCATAATCTCAGCATAGCTCATCTTAGGAAGTCGGCATTTCCCTGTCGGTGTTTTCAGTGCAGCATATTCCAACACAAAAGAGGTCGAAAAGATGATGGCGCCGAAGGCGATCAAGGGCAGCCAGGAGAACTGCTGCGAGGACACCAGCGCGAACAGCGCTTCCAACGTTTTTGTCAGGCATAGAAGCACCGCCGCTATCCAGGCTGCGCACAGCGCAAGTACCGCCCATATCACCAGCTGTATCTTAAAAGTCCGTCTTGCGAATCTCTGCAACATAGCTTCCGTTTTCTCCTCCGATCAAGCACCGGGTTAATCCTGTTATCGCCGCACCCCCGGCTCTGTTACATTTAAGATGCCATGCTGAGACGACTACTCATCATTCATCTTCTCCTGACCCTCGCCATCTGGGTGCTGCCCATACCGGGCAAGTCCATGGTGAGCGGAATCTGCTTTAATGGAAGTATGAAAGCCATGGGCGCGGAGAAGGCTAAAGTTCATCGCATCGGTGCCCTTTTGCCAGGCGTTCGCGGACGCGGGTCCGCTGGGTATCCGGCTGTTGGGCATGGTCTATCACCCTCTCCCGCCGTCAGGCTTCACAGTGGGAACTACATTTACCAGTTTACGCCTGCTGCCGCCCCCGGGCTCGCCCGACCAACAGTAGATTAACTGTGTGGATAGCTTGGTGTCAGAGAATGTGACACCAAATCAGGTGCAATTCTGCGGGCATCGGTCTGAATCGCCCTCAAAAGAGGTATGACATACTTGGAAGCAAGCTCGGGACAGCATATGGCAGGGAGCCAGACTACGTGCCCTCAAAATCAGCATCAATTCAAGACGGCGAGACTGTCTGGCAAATTCGCAGCCAGGACGGAGGCTTGCTGATTATTCTGGTCATGGTCCTTATTGCTGTCGGTGTGGGCATATATAACCACACCTATGCTATCTGGAATCTCAACTGGCCCGAAGTCGAGGGCGAGGTCGTGGTCCATTACCAGCACGATCTTAAATACGCTTACAAAGTAGGCGAGATGAAGTACACCCGTCGGCATTACGGGATCTTGGACTGTTTTGCCTACGCGAACGGGGACAAGGTCAAAGTCCGCTACGAACCGGATAATCCGCTTAACTCCCGGCTGGATCTGGGCTTTTCTCTGGATGTCCTGGCGCTCGCCCTGGTCGAGACCGCAACGGTGCTCGCCATCGCCTATCTCTTCAAGACCCGCTTCCGGCGCGTAATTGTCGAAAAGGTCGAAGACGAATACACCGGCAGCACCTACCGCATCGAGTATCAGGACTGAAACCCGGTCACAAAACACAAGCCGCCGAATCGCTTCAGCTGTTTCTATTTACAGACTTGCTCCAGTCTAGCGCTGACCGCGAGCCCAGTGCAGCACGCTGCCGCGCACATTGGTCTTGGTCTGAGCGCCGTTAGTAGTATGCCCAGCTGTCGGAGTATGGGCGGTGGTGGACTGTTTCGGGTCGTATCCTTTATATGGAGAATAAGTCTTCATGCGGTTGGTGGGCGCCGGAGTGGACGCGGTTGCGCTGGGCTTAGCCGGAGCCTTGTATTTGCCTGCTTTGCCCGATTTGCCCTTCTTCTGCGGTGCAGCCGGAGCCGGTGGCGGCGCCTTGGGCACGCCATTGTTCACGGCAGGCAGAGTGTTGCTGTAAGAGGGCAGTTGCTGCGAAAAGCGCTGAAAGCCCGCCCTGGGCAGGGGCATCGGTCGGTTGGGCGCCTGCATGCCGGGCTGACCACCGCCGCCATTGCCGCGATAGTTAATCACCGGCGAGTCGTCGGTTATTTGTATCTGCTGCCGCGCCATATAAAAGTGACCCATATTAGGGTTACTCGGTTGTTGCGCCTTAGCTTCCTCCGCAAAGGCTACAGATAAAGCGGCAACAGTTAGTACTGCCATTAGCTTATAGCCAGGTTTCGCCATTTTGATCTCCCGGGAGTCCCGTTCTGTCAACAAATTTGGACTCTTAGACCAGTTTAATTAGGTAAAGTGTCGATGTCAAGGAAAGGTCCAAAAATTCAGGGTTTTGGATACGTTTGCAAATTTCTCATACTGCATAATAGATGGGCGATTGAGGGAATTGTGCCCGTGCAGATAGAATCTATATGGATTTATCCTGGTTTTAATAATTAAACCAGAGCCAGGGAGCAGGCTGCCAAGACATGATACACTAGCCCAGCACCATGGCAACCCGTGGAGCAAGTCTAAATCCTGCGCTAAATTCAGACCGAAGCGTGCAGGCACGAGCACATTCTAAGACCTACGAAGAACGAACCGCGAACCTCGTGGAAGTTATATACAAAACGGAAAGCAAAGACAGTCAATGAATTCAGCGACAGTAATGGACGATAATCAAGTCAAACAGAGACAGAAACTGGCTCTGGTGGCTGGCGAAGGTAAATTGCCCGCTATCATGGCGCAAAGCGCCAAAGAGAAGGGCTATGACGTAATGGGACTGGCGCTTTCCGAAGATGTGCTTCATGCCATCACGCCCCACTGTTACAAGGCGGTGCATATCGCCGTCGGGCAGGTGGGCAAGAACCTGAAACGGGTCAAAGACGAAGGTATTACCGAGGCGGTCTTTATAGGGCGCATCCCGAAGATTAACCTGCTTCAGAATATCTACAAATTCGACTGGATGGCGGTTAAGGAGCTCTCGAAGCTCACCAACTTCAACGATGACACCATCCAGATGGCGATGGGCGATTTGTTAGATCGCAACGATGTGCGGGTCCTGCCCCAGCGGGAGTTTCTGCACCATCTCTTTCCCCAGGTCGGCGTGCTGACCAGGCGGCAGCCCAGCGTGGCTGACTATGCCGATATTAATTACGCGCTTAAAATGGCCAAAGACATAGCGCGGCTGGACATCGGTCAGACCGTGGTGGTGCGGGACCGCATGATACTGGCGGTGGAGGCTATCGAAGGCACGGACAACGCCATCAAGCGCGGTGTGTCCCTGGCGCGTGGACCGGTGGTGGTGGCTAAGGTGGCGAAGGTCAAACATGACCAGCGCTTCGATACCCCGACTATCGGTATAACCACCTTGAAGGCGCTTATTTCTGGTGACCACAAAGGTGGTGTTATCGCCATCGGTGCCAACGAGACCATGGTCATCGACCAGGAAGAGATTGTTCAATTCGCCGACGAGAACAATATCTGTATTGTTGTGGTCGATTCTGATAACGAACAGTAGATTATTCTAGAGCGCTTCCAAGATCTCGATTGCGGAGTCGGCGGTAACAGATAGTTGATCTGTTGATCTGACCGGCATTTCCTTGTCAGGGTCTGCGGTCGTCCCGCCCGCGATTTTAGAGGCTGCGCCTCTAAAATGTACGGTGCCTGGATCTCGACCGGCGGCTTTCAACTGCCCGGCAGTCTCGCTTCGGCTGCCAGTTTATGAACACGCAGACCTTCGACATCGGCGAGAGCCATGGTGTTTGTGGGTAGTTCCGAGGCGCCGGGGTTGACCTTGAGCCAGGTCTGGGCGCGCAGAAAAGTGAAAGGATTGAGCGCCCCAGAGAATCGTGCCGCTTTGTTTGTCGGCAGGGTATGATTTGGTCCGGCGGCATAGTCGCCGTAGGGCACCGTCGACAGTGAACCCAGCAATATGGTGCCATAGTGCTTTAGCTGCGGTTTCAAGTTGCCCGGGTTATCCGTATGGATTTCCAGGTGCTCCGGGGCAAGCTCGTTGCATTTATCTATGCAGGCTTCTATTGAAGTGAGCGCTGTTATTGTTACCTGGCTGTTCAGGCTTTCTATATTCTCGTTTAATTCGGCGGCGAGTTTTTCTATCTCTGTTTTTACCGCATCTGCTAGAACCTGGCTCGGGGTCAAAAGAATCGCCCGGGCGTCTTCGCCGTGTTCGGCTTGCGAGACCAGATCCAGAGCAAGCCATCGGGCGTTGGCGGTATCGTCGGCGATGACGGCTATTTCACTGGGACCGGCCAGCATGTCGATGCCTATCTCTCCCAAGAGCTGTCTTTTGGCTTCGGTCACATACAAGTTGCCGGGGCCGACCACCATGTCGACTTTCTTAATAGATTCGGTGCCAAGGGCGAGCGCTGCCACCGCCTGGGCACCACCGAGAATATAAATTTCGGTTACGCCGGATAGGCTGGCTGCGTAAATAGACTCGGGACAGAGCGCAGGGGTCGCCACCACAATCTCTTCGACGCCGGCTACCCGGGCGGTTATTGTGGTCATCAAGGCGGTGGAGGGCAGCGGGTATTTGCCGCCGGGAACATAGCAGCCCACTCTTTGCACCGGGCGAAATTCGAGCCCGGTAGAAAACTCACCATGATCCAGTTTTATTGGGTGGGCGTTTCTCATCACCGCTTCGGCGAAGGCTTTAATGTTGTCATGGGCATAGCCGATGGCTTCTTTTGTTTCTGCAGAGACTTTGGCTATCTCTGCTTCGATTTGCTGTGTGCTCAGTCTAAATCCAGGAATTAACAGGTCACCGAAGCCGGTTACTAGCTTTGTGAGGCCCTGGTCGCCGTTTGCTCTAACCTCGTCGACAATCTCTCTAACTGTCTGCTCGACCGATCTTGCCCGGGCTGTCTGCAGGTTGCTTTGAAGATTTTTTTGAGATGGCTTATCTGTTTTATCACCAGTTTTATTACCAGTTAGACTCATCGGTTGCGCCCCCTGAGTTCGTTTACGATATCGGTCCAGTCCAGACCTTCGTCCACCGCCAGGGTGCTTACAAAGAATAATAAATCTGCTATCTCGTGTCTGAGGTTGTCTTTGGATTCGTAGTTCAGGACTTCTTTAGACTCTTCTTCGATTTTGGCAAGCAAGAGCGATCTATCTTTAAATAAGCTGGCAGAATAAGAGCCTTCGGGCAGGGTCTCTTTTCTCTCTTTCAATGTCTGAAAAAGCTCGCCCATCGAAAATGGCGCCTGGGTGCTGTTTCTAAAACAAGTGTAGGTCTCTCGATGACAGGCCGGTCCTGCTTGCTTTACTTTAAATATTATCGCGTCCCGGTCACAGTCGGATCTTACAGAAATAAGCTCTTGTGTATTGCCCGAGGTGGCGCCTTTGACCCAGATCTCCTGGCGGGAGCGGCTGTAGTAGATGCCTTTGCCCTCTTTCATGGCGCGCGCCAGAGACTCTCTGGTGCTGTAGGCAAGCATCAAGACTTCGCCCTCTTCGTCCTGGACTATGGTCGGCAGAAGCCCATTGTCAGGGAAGCGCAGGCAGTCTATCGCAATCTGCACCGGATCTATCATGCCTGTGTACATAGCCATGCCGACCTGGACATCTATAGAGCGTTCGTTCAGCTCGATTATCTCTTCGGCGCAGTTGGCGCCACCGGCCACAGTGACCGCTTTCGATAAGCCACCGGCAAATTTTTCTATGGCTTCTTTAGGCAAGCCTTCTAAAGTGCCTTCGCTTTTGACGAAGGTCATAAGAAAACTATCGCAATAAGGTGCCAGTCTGGTGCTTCTTGCTTCTATAGACTCTCCGGTGCCTTCGGTCCAGCCTTTGTCCAGGACCTCGCCGTCCACATTGTCCAGGGCGACCATGCAAGAATCTGGTCTAAAGCGCCCCAGAAGCTCTGGGCTGGCCGCGGTGCCGAAGATAAGCTTCCGGGCACCGGCTTTGAGATACTCTATACCCAGGGCTTCTTCGCGGATGCCGCCGCCGACTCGAACATCCGCCACTTTGCAGATCCTTTTGATAAGCTCTTTATTAGAGCCTTTGCCAAGCGCCGCATCGAGATCTATCACACAGATTTCGCCTATTCTATTCAGTCTGCGGGCAAGCTCCACCGGGTCGTTATCGAGCTCTAGCATAAGCTCTTTGCCGTTTTTGAGCTGGACTACTTTGCCGTCCATGATGTCTATGCTCGGTACTATCATAGCCTTACCTCTATGTTGTTTTGTCTCAGGGTCTCTTTTATGGTCTTGATTTTGTATTTGTCGTCGTGCAATATCGAGGCGGCAAGAGCCGCATCGGCTCCCGCTTCTTTGAAGACATCGACGAAACAGCCCGGGCTTCCTGCACCGCCCGAGGCGATAACCGGGACTGATAATTCTTTTGCGAAGACTTCCACCATGGGCAGATCGAAGCCTATCTGCGTCCCGTCTCTATCGAAAGAGGTCAGAAGAATTTCTCCCGCGCCCAATTTTACCGCCTCTTTTGCCCAGGCAAGGGCGTCTATGGCAAGCGGCTTTCTGCCACCGTTAACCAGGACCTGCCAGGGCGAGATCGAGAGAAACTCTGCTTCTTCGGCTTCTTCGGCTTCTTCTGTCTTTACCCGGCGGGCGTCTATGGCGAGCACACAGCACTGGCTGCCGTATTTGTCGGCGATGGCTGCTATAAGAGAAGGGTCCGACACCGCCGCCGAATTGACCGATACTTTATCGGCGCCGTTTTTCAAAAGTAGATCCGCGTTTTCAATAGATCTTATGCCGCCGCCCACGGTGAAAGGTATTCGAAGACAATCGGCCACTTTCTCTACTGTATGAAGAAGAGTGTCTCGGTTCTCGACGGTGGCGGTAATATCTAGAAAGACCAGCTCGTCGGCGCCTTCCCTTTCGTAGCGCATGGCAAGTTCTATTGGGTCGCCGACATCGCGCAGCCCGGTAAAATTGACCCCTTTTACAGTGCGGCCGGCGGCTACGTCCAGGCAGGGGATGATTCTTTTACAAAGGTGAGAGACTTTGTTCTCGGCACTATCTGTATTGGTGCCGGTATTAGTTGCAGAGTCGGATTTAATTCGTTGCATCGAGCCAGCTCTCCATCAAGCTTTCGCCATAGTCACCGCTTCTCTCCGGGTGGAACTGATAGGCGGTGATATTGTCTTTTTTTATGCCCGAGGCAAAGTTTCGGTAGTATTGACTGCGGTGAGAGATAACCGCTTCGTTATTTGGATCAGCATAGTAGCTGTTGACGAAATAAGCATAGCCGCTGCCCTTTTTATTCTCGGTAGCAACATGCGGCTCTACCAGATTCCAGCCTATCTGGGGCACTTTGCCGCTATCGAATTTTTTTACCATGCCTTCAATTAAGCCAAGTCCGGCTACACCAGGGGATTCTTCGCTGCCTTCCAGCAAAACCTGCATGCCGACACAGATGCCCAGATAGGGGACTCCATCGTTTATTACTTCGACCAGTCTCTCTTTCTGACCGCTTGCTTCCAACAAGCGCATAACCGCCCCAAAAGAACCTACCCCGGGAAAGATAACCGGTAGCGTTCCTGATATATCGCGGTCTTTGCCCACGGAGATAGACTCTATGCCCAGTCTATTTAAGCAGCGGCGGACGCTGCCGGTATTGCCGGCACCAATATCTAAAAGCTCGATGGCTCTCTTACACTCTTTGTTATTCACTGGTCGAACATCCCCTTGGTGCTAAGGATCTCATTGCCTTCTATTTTTCTGGTCGCCATGCGCAGAGCTTTGCCCAGTCCCTTAAAAATCGCTTCTACAGCGTGGTGGTTATTATCTACATAAGCAAGATTGACATGGACAGTGGCTTTCAGTCCGTCGGCGAAACCTTTGAAGAACTCTCTAAACAGAGTCGGGTCTAAGGTGCCTATATTACCCGGCAATAGTTCCACGTTCCAGACACAATTTGCCCGACCGCAGATATCCAGAGCCACCGTCGCCAGTGACCCGTCCATAGGATAGGTAAAGAAGCCGGAGCGCTCTATCGGGCTGGTGTTGGCTTCGCCCAGCGCTTCTCTTATAGCTGTTCCCAGCACTATGCCCGTGTCTTCTATCAGGTGGTGACCGTCGACCTCTATATCACCTTCAGCCGATACATTCAAAGAGAAACGTCCGTGACAGGCGAAGGCGTCGAGCATATGGGTCAGGAAGGGCAAGTCGGTTTTTATTTCGCGCTCGCCTGCTTTATCTAAATTGATCTCTATTTTGACCCTGGTCTCTTTGCTGACCCTTTCGGTTTTAGCAGATCTCGATATGTTTTTTAGTTCGGCGACCATTAGCTCTTTACTCCTGATTTTACCGGGGTCTTCTTTGCAGAAATTTGTTCTAGCTCTCTGGCATTGGCTTTCTGCCAGGCTGTTATCGCCTCCAGCAATAGTTTGTTCTCCTCTTTGGTGCCGACGGTTATCCTCACCGCTCCGTTCATAGGGTCATTTTCGACTTTGCTAGATCTGTCTCTTACAAGAATGCCTGCCTTTTTCAAATCGGCGATGAAACTTTCTTCTAATCCGGGAAGTTTTACCAGAAAGAAATTGGCGGAGCCCGGGACAATATCTAGATTCAGAGTGGAGAGGTCTTCGATAAGTTTCGCTTTTCTTTTCATCAGATCTGATGCTTCTTCGGCGACTCGGTTTTTGCAAGAGAGAAGATCCGGAGCCAGTTCTGCCACATACGAGTTGACGGAATAAGGCATACGCAGCCTGGCGATAAGCTCCAGTTTCTCCGGATCTCCTACAATGATACCCAGGCGCAGACCCGCTAAGCCCCAGGCTTTAGAAAAAGTACGGGTGACAAGGATGTTCTTGTATTTCTCTGTCAGGTCGATGGTGCTGACGTTGGCATAATCTGCATACGCTTCATCGAGCACAAACAAAGTGCCGGGGAAGGTCTCTAGCCAGCGCTCTAAAATAGCCCTGTCTATAAGTGAACCGGTCGGATTATCGGGAGAGGCGAAGATTGCAAGCTTTATGTTCTGCTTCTTGAGCGCTTCTTCTAAGGCGTCGGTGTCATATTGCAGATTGGCTTTTACAGGAATTTCCACAAGCTCTGCCCCTGCCAGCACCACGCTTCTTTTGATCATGGCAAAAGTCGGGGTTGAGACCAGGGCGCGGTCGCGACCGGGCTCTATGAAAGTGCTTGCGATGAGCGAGAGCGCTTCGTCGGTGCCGTTTGTAGGCAGGATGTTTTCTTTGTCCACTTCAAAGATTGAAGCTAGCTCTTTTATAAGCGGGTCGTATTCAGGATAAGAGCAATAGCCGTCGATTACTTGAGGGGCGGTGCTCTCGTTGAAATCGAGGCGGATATAACCCCGGCGCCCTTCTTTGGGGCTTTGATAGCGGTCCATGGCCTGGACCTCTTTGCGGGCTTCGATTTTGTCGGCGACTTTCTTTTGGAAGGGGGTTGAGGTGGATACGGAGATTTGCTCGGGGGCTTGGTCTCCGGCGACGATTTTGTCCACTCGGTATTCCAGGATGTCTCTTGCGCCCAGCCTCAAAAGTTCTGGAATCAGGTTCGACACCGTTGATTTTTCGACGGCGATTTTTACCGCATAACCTCTTTCGTTGTAGAGCCTGGCTATGGTGGGAGAGCGCATGGCAGGAAGGTTCTCGACCAGTTTCTCCAGCGCCTCTTCGTCGACGTTCATTTCTATGAGCACTCTTTCTTTGGCTTCCAGGCAGCCTTTCATGAGCATGGTCATCTCCAGCAGCTTCTTGCGTTTGACAGGATTTTCAAAAGCTTCCCGGCTGCAGACAAAGCGGGTGGTAGAGGTCAGCACTTCGTCGACGATTTTAAGTCTATTGGCGACGAGGGTGGCACCGCTTGCGGTATTGTCCACGATTATGTCGGCGTCTTCCGGCGGCAGGGCCTCGGTGGCGCCGAAAGCTCGCAAAAATATGGCGTTTTTCGAAAGCCCGTTCTTCTCTAGAAAAAGCTCGGTCAGTCTTCGGTATTCTGATGCTACCACAAGCTTCTTGCCGGATTTTTTGAGGGCTTCGAGATCCATCTCTTCGGGCATGGCCGCTACTATGCGCACCGGGTCGAAGCCAAGATCAAGCAGCTCTATTACGTCGGCTTCCTGCTCGATTATCCAGTCATAGCCGCAGAAGCCACAGTCGTGCCGTCCTAACTCGACCAGCTTTGGGATGTTCTGGGATTTTATCAGTTTGGTCTGAATGCCTTGGTCCGATGAACCCGGACGATAGCTGCGTCCGTTCTCGCGGTAGTTTATGCCGATGGCGCCAAGCAGGCTCATCACCCGGTCTTTTATCCTGCCGGTGGGCAGTGTCATGCGCAGTTTGTCGTTTTCGAGGTTTTGAATTTCCATTTTGATTGCCTTATTTAGGTTTCTATTGCTTGTTGCTTGGATTTGATGTTAAACAAAAGAGCCCGCCGGAGCGGGCTCTTGGAGTTCTTAATGCTTTTCTTGGTTAGTCTTTTTTTTGGTTTCAGACTAATTATCGAACCGTCATCGAGAAATTCCAGACCCGCCATGCGGAGGAATGAAAATGATGATGGTGATGATGACCGTTGTTAAAAACGGCTGCGGCTTTTCTTGCTTTATCAATCATCGATTTCATTTCTTGGTTGTCTGCGTTCTTCTCGAAACAGAGCTCTTTTCAATGGACTGCAAAGACCATAACATCGCCCTTGCACCCGGGACAATAGTTTGCAAAGAAAACTTAAAGAGGAAGAATTTTAGAAATTGTGCCTTATCGTAATGGCGTCCCCGGGAAATTTACCGGGGCGCGGCAGAGGGGCAGAGTCTTTTACCGCTTCCAGGCAGGCATTGTCAAAGTCTTTATCACCGGAGCTTTTCTCCAGTTTTATATGGGCCGGTGTGCCGTCGTTTTCTACCGAGAAGGAAACCGAGGCGTGGCCTGTTTTTTTATTGCCGACACCGCTTCTTTTGATGCCTTTGCTCAAGCGCTTTTCGATTTTATACATATAACGGTCATAGTCTATGACAGGCTCGTAAGAGACCCTGACGCCGCGGCTGTCTTTGTCCAGGATCAGATTGAGCGGGGCAAACGGCGGCTTCTCGACCTTTTTAAGCTCTTTGACAGAATTTAAAAAAGCCTTGCCTGCTCTGGAATCGGGGCTGCCGGTCTGCCTCGGGTTCAAGAGCCCTCCTTCTTCGTCTACCGTCAGACGCAGTTCGCAATGTTCGGTGCTTTTCTTTGTGGATTCATCGAGAGAGGCCGCTATGGAATGCCCTACCGAATCACAATAGGGACTGAGGGTCCTGGTCGAGTAGGAGAGGGCGTAGAGATTGCGCAGGCGGGCTTCGGAGCGCAGCCTTGCTCTGATGCCTTCCAGCAGTTCATTCAAGCGCTCTTTCAAGGTGGGACTCTTATAGGCGCCCCGGGAGACTTCTTTTTCTATGTCATCAAAAGGCTTGGTGAAGACGCCGGTGTCAGGGTGGCTGAGCTCATTCAAGAGGCGCTTGATCTCGCTGCGCTGCTTACGATAGGGACCATCGGCAAGCTCCGGGCGGCTGTGGCTCTCGCCTGCCAGGGCGCCTGCCGGGGCGAAAACTGCCCCTATAACAGGTGCTGCCGCTATCCATAAAGTAATCAGATCTCGTTTTTTCATACTAGAGTTTTACCACAAGAATTCCATATATCAGGTGACCCTGGGGAAAACCCTGAAGAGTGACACGGATTTTAGGCGTGGCACTAAGCTGGCGAAATGATGTCATAATAAGAGTCTTACTGAGTTTGTGCGGCGGCGGATTTGCTTCGATGACCGGTCATCAAAAGAACAGTTTTTTTTCTGGAACTTCCTTTAGTAAGGTGATTGTGGCGCTGGCTCTTCTTGCCCTTGCGACGACGGCGGTTAATATGCCGTCTTCTGTGCGGGCAGAGGAGCCGGCTTCCACCCAGTCTTCCACTGAGTCTGTCACCGTGGCTGTTCCGGTCGAGAAGAAAGAGTCTTCGGGCTCTGTCACGCCGCTTGCTTTTGACGAATACACAGAAGAGGAGACCGCCGCCAGCGCCGATCTGTCACAGAATGAGGCTATCCGGCATTATGAAGCGGCTCATTTTTATATGTCCAGGTGGAACCCGGAGATGGCTGAAGTAGAGTTGCGTTCTGCCATTATGTATCTACCTGACATGAAAGTCGCCCACCGAGATTACTGTCTGGTGGCGCTTTTGCGGGCAAAGCCCCTGCGCGCCCTGGCAGAGTTCATGATGGTGGTCGGTCTCGGTGACCCTATACCGCTATCCGATGAGCAGAAGAAGTCCCTGCGGGAGGAAGCTGCCGGTCTGCACTATAACAAGGGGCTGGAGCATGCTTCGGCCAATCGCTGGCGCGAGGCTATCACAGAATTGCTCTGGGCTAAGAAATATACCCCTCTCGATCCTGCCGTGCATCGCTCCCTTGCTTTCGCCTATGCTTCCAACAAGCAGTTCGATCACGCCCAAGAAGAGTATCAGGCAACGCTCGACCTCGACCCCCATGATGGTCTTGCCCATGCCGACTATGCCATTTTTCTCTCGGAGAAAGGTAAGCATAAAAATGCCTATGACCAGATGAAGATGGCGGTAGCCAACAACCCCGATGTGGCGGCGCTGCATGTGGACCTTGGCTGGATGGCGGAATCAAGGGGTGATTTCGGCGAGGCCGCCGGCGAGTTTGACCGGGCGGTGCAGTTGCTGCCGGAGCAGCCATCGCTCTGGACTCAGCTGGGCAATGTCCGGGTGAAAGCCGGCGATAGAGAAGGGGCGAAGAGCGCCTTTGAGAAGGCTCTTGCTCTGGACAAGGATAATGAAGCGGCGGCCAAGGGGCTGGCGGCGCTAGAGCCCGCGTCGACCACGGCTAAAGATTCTGAAGTATTAGAAGCTTCAGAAGATTCGGCAATCTCTGGCGAGAATGTCACCGGCGACGGTGCCCAGCCTAATTCTAGTTCTAGTTCTAATTCTAAATCCGATGCCCGTCCGCTTACGCCCTTGAAGAAAAAGTAGGCGACGCTATTTAAAGCCTCCGGCAGTTGAATCTAGAAGGCTTTTGAGATATTTCGCTTTGTGGTACTTTCGTGGTCTGCTCGCCCTGGCGTTGATTTCTAAAAGTCAGGGAAAGGAAGCAGTCGATGCGATTGCGTTTTTGCCAGCAGGTTATATGCGCTGGTCCGGGATATTGGACAGATTGCCGACGAATCATTTCTGATTCCGACGCATTATTTGGAATATCGGCGAAATTAATGCCTTTCTTCGTAAAACTCCCCCTGACGGACCGCAGCGCTCTATATATGATCTAGATCACTGAATTCAGTTTATTTTGATCGCGATGACAGAACAGTTCTTTGAACAACCCGATAAGAAGCAGCCGACGCCCGATCTAATCGGGGCGGAGCACAAGCCTGTATCCCTGCTCTCGGTGAGCGATGTGGATATGAAGATTGATAATGTCATTCGAATCAGCTCTCAAGATGACGGTAGCTACAGGCAGCTCTCCGGCTTCGAAAAAGCCTGGGATGCGGGCACCGGTGCCCTGTCGGAGGCGCCGTCGGCTTACTTTCGCGAGCTGCGCCGAGATTTCACCGAGGACCCGGGCAATCTTGCTTTTAATGTCGGTACAGGCGCTGCGGTGGGCTTTGGCGCCACCGGTTTGCTCAAGGCTGCTCCGAAGCGGGGCAAATATGTGCTCGGTGGGCTGGTAGCCCTCCAGGCGGTGCATTACGGCGCCCGGACCATAGACTATCTGGCGGAAGCCACAGGGCTCGAGTCTCGCCAGGATAGAGACAGGCTGGTCGCCCGGGGGGCCGACGCCATCGCCCGGGAAGGGGTGATTCTCACCGAAGCCACCCCCGGGGCAATGCTGGGCGGATTCGGCGCTGTTCGTGCTTTTGGCAAGCCCCGACTTTTTGTCGAGGGCGAGCAGTTTGTGAACAGGCAGTGGGCTTTCAACGGGCCGGGCAGCCGCAGGCTTTCGCCCGATATCAAACAGCCCGGCGGCAAGATAGACGCCCTTAAACTAAACGACTCTTTCGGCGGCGGGCTCGCCGACGCCGACCTGTCTTACGAAGTAGCGCGCTCGGCTAATTTGTTTACCATGAAGCAGACCCGGCCTATAACGGGCTCTGCGACCAGACCGGAGGTCAATAGAGGCTTTTTAGAGAAGGTCGGTGACGTCAGCCAGCACAGTCATCTGCCGGATGCTCCTGCCGGGCATCTGCCTTCATTGCACGATGTCTCCGCCACCCGTCACCTGGGCATTATCAACCAGGGCGATAAGACAACTTTTTATATCGGCAAGATGCAGGAATTCGAAGGGCTGCTAGCCCGGGGGCTTACGCCCGAGGACATCCGCCTGCCTGTACAGGGGCTGACCCTGGACCGCTCCGGTGCTATCCCCACTGCCACGCTCTTTGAAAGCCAGGCTCTATCTGCATCATCGTCATCCGGCCATGGAGCCGGCAGCAGGATGCTCTTCGAGAACCGGGTGGATTTCCTTGAAGCCGAAAAGGCGCTCAGATCGCTCGATCTGGGCAATGCCTGGGCCCAGCTCAAGTCTTTGAAAAGCCGCTAGATTAGATAAGAGCCAGTTTAAATAATGCGACTTCTTAATAATGGAAAGCGCTGCCCTGACCGGGTTTTGGGCGCAGCGGGCAGTGCCTGGCAGCGCCGACTCTTTTCGATTTTCCAAAATAGTTTATTATTTTCGAGTCCGGGCTTCCATAGATGCATCCAGGGGATATATCCCCGTGCCTGTCTATTGCCGGGACCTCGTCCATCTCACTTATGTGGTTATAACACCAGGAGTTTCGCCAGTGCCAGTAGCCGATGCCTTGAAGGCGCACACCAAGTATCTCTGGTTCGATACCAAGAAACGTCGCGAGTACATTTGCATAACCAACGACGTGGATCAGTTCCTCCAGGAAAGTGGTATCAAAGAAGGTTTCATTCTAGTATCAGCAATGCACATCACCGCCGGTGTCTATATAAATGATCTCGAGAACGGCTTGATCAAAGACATAGACAACTGGCTCGAAGAGCTTGCTCCGGTCAATCCCGATTATCACCATCATAATACCGGAGAAGACAACGGAGACGCGCATCTAAAGCGGATTCTCATCAATCATCAGGTGATGGTGCCGGTTACCGAAGGCAAGCTCGATCTTGGTCCATGGGAGCAGATCTTCTATGCCGAGTTCGATGGTCAACGCAAGAAGCGAGTCATTTTGAAAGCAATAGGCATGTAGCTATCGCTCTAGTAAGAGTTTTAAAAGGGGAAAGTCCATGACAGTTAAATTCAATGAGTCCGGAGTGATTAGTACAACTAGAGGAAGTGGAATGGGTTACAGCAACTCGAGAACGGAAGCTAAACAGATTATCCGGGGACGTTCTCCGGTGAAGGGGTCGGTGGATTTTGCCCAGACGCCTATTTCCGAGATTTTCGGATGCAACGTTTTCAATCGCAACGTGATGAGAACCCTGCTTCCCAAGAATGTTTTCAAAGCGCTGGTGCGTTGTCTCGATGAGGGAGAGGCTCTCGACCCATCGATGGCGGATATAGTGGCAAACGCCATGAAAGACTGGGCTATCTCGAAAGGAGCTACCCACTTCACCCACTGGTTCCATCCCATGACCGGTAACACCGCCGAGAAGCATGATTCATTTCTGGTTACTGGAATTCACGAAGGAGAGACCATTCTAGAATTCGCCGGCAAACACCTTATTCAAGGCGAGCCCGATGCCTCCAGCTTTCCTTCCGGTGGGATGCGCTCTACTTTCGAGGCTCGCGGCTATACCGGCTGGGACCCTACCAGTCCGGCTTTTTTGCAGGAGAGCACCAACGGCAAGACCCTGTGTATTCCGACGGTATTCTGCTCTTATGGAGGGCAGGCACTAGATAAGAAGACACCCTTGCTTCGGTCGCTGGAAGCTCTCGATAATGAAGCTTCGCGTCTTTTGCGGGTGATAGGCAATTCCGATGTCAAAAGAGTCGTCTCGACTGTGGGCGCCGAACAAGAATATTTCCTGGTGGACGAAGCCTTTTATCTGGCCCGTCCGGACCTTATTAACTGCGGCAAAGCCCTCTTTGGTGCAAGACCCCCCAAAGGTCAGGAGATGGAAGATCATTACTGGGGTTCCATCAAAGAGCGTGTGCTTGCTTTCATGATGGACGCCGAAGGTGAGCTCTATAAGCTGGGCGTGCCGGTCAAGACCCGTCACAACGAGGTTGCCCCGGCTCAGTTCGAGGTCGCGCCGGTTTTCGAGTTGGCTAATACCGCCTGCGATCACAACATGCTACTTATGGAGGTCTTCCGCAAGACCGCCAAAAAACATGGTCTGCGCTGCCTTTTCCACGAAAAACCTTTTAGTGGCGTGAACGGAAGCGGTAAGCACAACAACTGGTCATTGGCCGACGACAAGGGCAACAACTTGCTCGACCCCGGACATACCCCCCATTCCAATACTCAGTTCCTGGTGATTCTAACCACCGTGGTGCGCGCTGTGCATAAATACGGCGAGCTTCTCAGAACCAGCATCGCCAGCGCCGGCAATGACGACAGGCTGGGTGCCAACGAGGCACCGCCGGCGATTATGAGTATCTATCTGGGTCAGACCCTGACCGAGATTGTCGAAGCCCTGATAGAAGGCAAAAGGACCTTGATAGGCCCCGGCGACAAAGAGGCTGTGCAGTCCGGTGTGCGGGTGCTGCCCGACCTGCCGCGCGATGACTCCGACCGCAACCGGACCTCTCCGTTTGCTTTCACCGGAAACAAATTCGAGTTCCGCGCTCTGGGTGCCTCCGACTCTATCGCCTTTCCGAACACCGTCCTCAATACCATGGTGGCTGACTCCATGCGTTTTGTGGCCGATGAGATTGAAGCGCTGGTTAAAAAAGGCAAGGATCTCAGCACCGCCATCGAAGAGGTGGTGCGTGATACTTTGAAGGCTCATAAAGCGATTCTGTTCCACGGTGACAACTACTCGGAAGAGTGGCTTCTGGAAGCGGAGAGAAGAGGGCTGCCTCACCTGCGCAATACGGTAGAAGCCCTTCCTGTGATAGTCAGGGATGACACCCGGGAACTCTTCGATCGCTTCTCTGTCTTGAAAGAGGACGAGCTGGTCGGCCGTTATAACATCGAAGTGGCCTCTTTCTGCAAAACCATTAACATAGAAAGACAGCTCTGCAAGAACATCGCCAACACCATTATCTTGCCTGCCTGTGTCGAGTATCAGAACAGACTGGCCACCGCCATCATCCAGACAAGAGCCGCGATTGCCAGTGTCAACCTGAAAGAGGAAGAGGAGTTGCTGGCTGATCTAACCGATAAGATAGGCGCTTTGCGCCAGGCCATAAAGCGTCTGGAAGCCTCCGAGGATAGCAACGGCAAAAGCTCTGAGGATGCCGATCAGTACATTCTGGCTAAGTTCTATCAGGCAGAGGTAGTACCGGCTATGGCTGCTGTTCGCGAAGTGGCCGACGAGCTGGAGCTGGTGGTGGACGATTCGCTCTGGCCGCTGCCCAAGTTCCGCGAGATGCTCTATATCTACTAATTGCCCCTGCAATATTGGTAGAGAGAAAAAACTGAATCTGGGATCGGGGTATTGAGGCTCCGGTCCCATTTTGTTGCTGTGTCCGATAAAAGCATCGTATGTGGTATTATTCTGGCGATGATAAATCTTTAAGACTCTCGACCTAGAAAGAGCCCGCCGTGAGTCAGTCCACAGAAGACGCCGGTCAAGGCGCATCTAGAGATAGAATCTCGTCGGAGGACAGGGTCCTCTTGCCGGCAGCCGATGCTGTTCAAGATGAGCCTAGAAGAAATTGTCCTTCTTGCGATCTCAATCTTCCTTTTTCTATCCGGGTCTGTCCCAATGACGGGACCGATTTATTTTTAGCCGAAACAGAGCTCTTTGCCGATAAATATGAGCTGCTCGAAGAGATCGGTCAGGGGGCGATAGGCACCATCTATAAAGCCAGGCATATAGCCCTCGATAGTTTTGTGGCTATCAAGGTCCTCAATCAGGTCACCGAAGACCGGGTCACTTTTCTGCGTTTTCAAAGAGAGGCTAAGGCCGCCAGTAAGATCGCCCACGCCAATGTTATCAACGTTTTTGATTTTGGAATCTGGAAAGACTGCCAGCCCTATATGGTCATGGACTATCTCGAGGGCGAGACCCTCGATAAGCTCCTCTCACGAAAGAGTTATCTATCGCTCACAGAAATTGTCGATATCGCCATCCCGGTGGCTAAAGCCCTTGCCCATGCCCATAGTTCCGGCATACTGCATCGCGATCTGAAGCCCAGCAATATCATGATCCTCAAAGAGGGAGAGCCCGGTGCCCGGGTGAAAATCCTTGATTTCGGTCTGGCTAAGCTCTTGTTTCGCGATGACGGCATCAGCCTGTCCGCCACCGGGGCCGTGCTCGGCAGCCCGGCCTATATGAGCCCGGAGCAAGCCACTGCTTGTAGTGTCGACGCCCGCACCGATGTCTATTCTTTCGGTTGTATACTCTATCAGCTGCTGACTGGAGAACCTCCATTGATGGGCCATTCTGCGGCAGAGACTTTTATGCGGCGCCTCAATGAGGACCCGGCTCCTGCATCCTCTCTCAGCGACCGATATGTACCGCCGAGATTAGATCAAATGATTTCTCGCACCATAGAAAGAGTGCCGGGCAAACGAGTGAAGTCTGCCTCCTGGATATTGAGCGAACTGCTCGCCATCAAAAATGAGCTCTCTGAATTGACTTCCGACCAGCTTCTACCCTCGGTTGCTGGGCGCGATAAAGCGACGGCTCGACAAATGGAGAAGACCGTGGTCGACCTTAAACCTGTCGGTGTCGACTCGGGCGAACGCAGGCAGGTCTTGAAAGATTTCCTCGAAGAGTCTTCCGAGAATGGTCGTGAAAATTCCTCAAAATATCTACCTAAAGACCTGCGTAAAGACCCGCTTCTAAGCCCCGGTATCTGGATAGCGCACTTCAAGAGGCAGTCCGAGCCTGTTCGCTACGGTCTGATACTGGTTGTGGTGTCGATACTGGCACTGGTTCTGCGCATACTCTTTCAATAGACGAATAATTATCAGCCTGGTAAATCGCCTATATTTGCGGACGGGGTTTGATAAAAACATGGAAGGTGTACTTATTAATTAAGTGTATCTATATTTATATGGATGCTTCTCGGACTTCTTCTGCTTAAAAATGATACTCCAGGTAAAATTCAGACCGATTGTCGCCCTCACCTGCGCCTTTGTTTTCACCGGCGCGGTCTATCTGTGGATGCCCCAGTTGTCCCCCCTGGGCAAGGACGTCAAAATATGGTTAGAGCAGCGCTATGCCTGCTTCACCGAACTGGACGACATGCACAAGGCTGTCATAGATACCGAATACAATTACAAAAGCTATATCGTCACCGGCGACAAGAAATATCACGAGGCGTTCAATAACTCGGTGGCTCGCATAAACGAGAAAATAAGCATCTTGCGTGGACTGAACGCTAATGAGACCCGCAATCTCGACAAGTTGCGAGGCATGCAGAACAACTTTCGCGGTGCCATCGAAGAGCTCAAATCCGAAGCGGAGTTGCGTCCCACCCAGACCCAGGAGCGCGCCCTCGAGATTCTTGCCGATACAAAACAGATAGAGGCCCTCGACGAACTGGCTTCCGATGTGGTGCTCATGCAAAAGGCAGAGTACAACTTGCTTCGCGAGCAGCTTCTTATATACAACGGACTGGTGCGTTCGGGACCCTATCCCTGGCTCGCTCTTCTAGTCATCTTCGGAGTCTCTGGACTGGTCGCCTTTACCGGCGGTCAACCGGCAAGAACCAGAGAAGAGTCCCCGGTCGAACATAAGCCCCATCCGGTCCAGGCTAACGAAGCTTATCGCAAGTTGGTCGATGAGCTGGAAGATACCCGCTCTCAGCTCGAGAGGCTTACTAATTTAGACAGGCTCACCGAGGTTTTGAACGTACGCGGTCTGGAAAAGATCCTCTCGGTGGAGGAGAACCGCATGGTGAGAGCCGGCGGCCATTTGATATCGATTTTGATCAATTGCGACAATTTCAGGGATGTCAACGAAGAGCTCGGCCATTCCGTTGGTGACCTCGTTTTGAAAGATGTGGCGAAGAGAATCACGGGCACTCTCAGGCCATCGGATCATGTCGCCAGGGTAGGCGGTGATGAGTTCCTGGTGCTCCTGCCCGATACCCAGTTAGCCTACGGCATGCGGGTGGCGGAGCGAATTCGCACCGCCGTATCGGAAGTCTCTTTGCACAATTCGCGCAAGCTCAAGAAACTGACCGTCAGCCTCGGTGTGGCTACCCTGCCTGCTTCGATATCCGAGGTAGAGGCGGTGGTCGCCAACGCCCGGGAGGCGATGCAGCGCAGCAAGGACGCCGGTAAGGACAAAGTCTCGCTGGCTAGAGAGTCCGGTAACGCCGCCGAAGCGAAACAGGGCAGCCTGGTAGATAAGCTCACCAGCCCGGATAGTTATCGGGTGGTCTATCAGCCCATTCTTGATCTGACCAACGAAGAGGTTGCCGGTTTCGAAATCTTCACCCGGGGGCTCGAAGGCGCGTTCGAGAGCCCCGACGAATTCTTCAAGCTCTGTATCGAGAACAATCTACTCACCCCGGTCGATCTGCAATGCCTGAAACTGGCTATCGAGAAATCTCATAGCATCGCCGAAGGCATGCGGGTGCACATGAACGTCTTTCCCTCCACCATCGTCGATACCTCTATCGAGGAGTTCATCGGGATGTTTCCGATTACGGCCGGTGGACGCACCTATTGTATAGAGCTCAGCGAGCAGCATTTCATCATCGAACCCAAACATATGCGAGATTCTATAAACGCCATAAGAGAAGCGGGAATAATGGTGGCAATAGACGACATCGGCTTCGGGCGCAGCTCTCTAGAAAGTCTCATTCTACTTGAACCGGATGTGGTGAAAGTAGACCGCAAGTATGTCACCGGAGTCTCTGATGATGTCGGCAAGGTCAGGCTTCTGAAGCGCCTTACCAATGTGGCCAAATCTCTGGGCGCGGAAGTGGTGGCAGAAGGCATCGAGCGTCGCGATGATGTTCCGGTGTTGCAGGATCTCGGTGTGCATTTCGGCCAGGGTTTTATGTGGGGCGACCTGCTAGAGGTGCTTCCCACAGACCCCGAGAGCCAGAGGAAGCTTTTTCAGTAACCGGTTTTAGCAAGTAGATTGAGGTTGGCTATGACGGATCAAGTAGCGCAATTCAACGAAGACAATCAGGACAGATTCACCCTCGATGAGGTCATGTCCCGGGGCTTCGACGATCTAAAGAGTCGCTTCTGGAAGTATCTGGGTCTACTTGCTCTGGCGGTTTTCGTGCCGATGATGCCGGCTCTGGCGAGCTTTGCCCTCAAGTGGCTGGGGGAGAGCACCACCCTCACCATAGTGATCGGATCGGTTTTGAGTTTTACCTCTTCCATACTCTCTTTCCTTATGACCATCGGGCTTTTGCGTATTCAAATTCGGATAGTCCGGGGAGAAGAGATTCACTCCGACGATCTGTGGAGATCCGTTGGACGAGTCTGGGCTTTCATGGGCGCTTCCATATTACTTGGAATTATGCTCGCCTTCGGATTTATCTGTTTCATCGTCCCCGGTATCATTCTCTATTTGACTTTTCAGTTCTATCCTTATTTCATCATCGAGCATAAACTGGGCCCGATAGCGGCTCTCAAAGCCAGTGCCGCCATTACAAAAGGAGTCATGTGGGAGCTTTTCTTCTTGCATCTGGTCTTGATGGTGGTGGGTAGCATGGGCTGGTTGTTGCTCCTTATCGGGGCGATACCTGCCGAGATGTTCTGCCGACTGACCATCACCCATGCTTATGCCGATCTGTTAAAGCGTTGCCCTAAAGAGAACCTGGCGGAACTACCAGCACTTGCCGGCTAACTGGAGAATGTTTCTGTGGAATCGTCACCGATAAAACTTGTAATCGTTGTCTCTGCTTTTCTTTTGACCGGGCTTTTGTTCCCTGCCGCACCGGCTTTAGCGGAAAGCGAAGAGAGCCCGGATGCCATTAAGGCCGATCTTCAAGAGCTGGAGCAGAAAGAGGCTCTCACCGGTCATATCAAATCGGAAGCGGCTCATTCTTCGACCCAGCTCAAAGAGCTCTTGGGTTCGCTTAAACAGTTGGGTCGGTCTACTTCCGAGATCTTCGGCGAAGTTCAGCGCGAAGACCTGGTGGTGGTCGGGGAGCCCGATGTGATAGGACCGATGATCGTGCCTGCCATGCCGGATGTCTCCGGGATGCTCGGCACAGGACAGTATCTGCCTGCCCGTAAAAAATGGATAGATTATTTCATGGCCAACATAGAACGACTCTATCCGATGGTCACTAAAGAGCTGGAGGCTCTGAAACTGCCCGATGACGCCAGCGATGATATGAAAGAGCATTACAAGCGGGTGGTGCTTGCCTACAACAAATTGGGACCTTCTCTCAAAGATCTGGAAGCGGTCACCCAGGGACCTGAATACGATAACGAAGCTATCGCCAGATGCGCCACCATATCCAGAACTTATATCGAGGTCATGGATAAAGAGTTGAAGCGGCTTTATCGCGATATGAAAAAAGAGGTCTCGGTGACGAAGCATGACGACCAGAAGCTGGATCGTAAAATCGAGAAAGAGACAAAAGAGCTGGAGAGATTAGAGGGCGAGAAAAGCTCGGATTAATCTTCTTGCAATAGCTCTACCGCGCTGGGCATTTTTCTGAGATCTCTTCTTTCGATATGACCATGATCAATTTCATGACCTTCGCCGCTTGCTCTTGCCCGGCGCCTGCCGTAGTGCTCGAAATCTGGCGTATAGATGCTGATGTCATAGCTTTGATCCCGGGCGCTCGAAGCACCTTTCAGGGCTTCCGCCCGTCCTTTCGGGTTGCCCCGGTTCTCGCGCACAAGAGCGAGCTGGTTCCAGGCATAGGCACTATCGGGATCCAGTTTGAGCGCTTTTACCAGATTCTCTTCGGCTTTCTCTAAATCATCCCGGGCTCGAAATATCAAACCCCAGGACAGATAAGTATTGAAGCTGTCCGGGAAGAGATAGGTCGCTTTCTCCATGGCTTTACCGGCTTCCCCAAGACGATTCTCGCCGACCAGATGATGAATCAGAATGAGCCAGACCTTCGACGAGTATTGCGGGTGTTGATGCACCACTTTTTTGAGATAGTCGATAGATTTATCTATTTCGCCTTCTGTAGAGGCGATGTTACTGAGAACCAGCCAGGCATCCGGAGCGCGCTCATCCAGCCTGGTGGCGGTCTGGGCCGTTATCAGCGCTCTATCCATCTGTTTGTTCTTGAAATAGGCGCTGGCGAGAAGACAATAGAGACTGTATTGTTTTTTCCCCGAGGCTATCGCTTTGTTCAATCCTGAAATTGCCGCTTTGTAATCGCCGGACAACAGCCTGGCCTGGGCCAGCATCTCGGTGGTGTCTATGGCGCCGGAGCTGAGCGTGGATGCTTTCTCCAGCAACTTTGTCGCTTTCTCCGGCTCTCCTTCACCCAGGGCGATAGAGGCAAGACCCATATAGTTGCCCGGATTCTTCGGGTCGGAGGTTATTCCTTGTGCGAATATGCGGCGCGCTTCTTCGATTCTACCTTCCATTATGAGGGCATTGGCTCTCGAGAAACTCTCCATATTTACCGGGCTTTCTGCAATCGGCTCTTTCTCTTCCAGCTCGGATAGTCGGCGATAGCTTTCTGCCGAATCTTCGTTCTTGCCTAATTTAGATTGGACAAGAGCGAGATAGAGCCAGGCGCTCTTAGAATCCGGACGCACGGACAGGGCTTGCTTGTAGCAGGTCTCGGCTCTGTCATAACGCTGCATGCAGTGATAGACATAACCGAGGATGAAGAGGGCGCGGTAATTGCCGGGGTCGGCTGCCAGGGCTTTTTTTAAGCTCGCTTCGGCGTTCTTGCCCATCTGCAATTCGGTATAGATTGCCCCGAGACTGGTCCAGGTATCCGGCTCCTCCGGACCGAGACGACAGGCGTATTCTAAGGTGGCGAGGCAGTCTTGATAGCGGCCCAGTTTCATATAGATGGCGCCCAGATTGACATAGGCGGCGTAGAAATTGGGGTCCAGCTGGCAGGCCTTATAGTAAGAGAGACCGGCATCTTTATAGCGATTGGCGCTGCTCAAAATGGCGCCTTTGACATTAGCCACCTGGGCATTGGCGGGGTAGAGTCTTTCTGCTTCGTTGATGGTGGCAAGGGCTTCCTTTGTCGATCTCTTCGCTAACTGTTCAATGGCAAGACCGGCTCTTCTTTCGGCGTCTTTGTCCTTTTCGGTTTTGGCTTCCGGTTTGTAAGCCTTCGGATTTGATAAAGGCTTCAATCTGTTCTTTGCCAGCAAAAGCGCTGCGGGCTTGAGCAGAGATCTCTTTTCGGTAGAAAGATCCTGACCTTTTTCTATTTCTCCTATCTGTTTCTCGGGATCGCCTGCCGGTCCTTTGAGCTTATTTAAATCAGGAATCGTGTTCAGTTCATCGGCATCGCTTTTGTCGACAGCACTTTTCTCGTTCTTGGCCCCGTTACAGGAGCAAAGCAGGATGGTTCCCGTTATGAGAATTGCCAGATTTCGTTTTGGATGCCTGCTTGAATTGGTATCGCCCATAATGTCAGGATTCTATCTTCACCGGGGCAAACTTGAAAGCCGGAGTACGGGAGCGACTGTCTATATTTGGTTTGATCAGGACATTGGACTCGGGATAGAACATGGCCGCGGTTCCCTCTTTTATATTGCCGACCACAACTTCGATATTGTCCATGACACCGGCTTCTCCCCGCACTTTTACGCGCTGACCGTCTTTGACCGAAAAACGCCGGGCGTCTTCTCTGGCGATGAGGATGCAATAGCGATGCGGAATACCCCGGTAGATATCATGCTCTTCGTAGACCACGGTGTTGAACTGACCTTCCGAGCGGATGGTGATCAACTTGAGCATGTTCTGGTCGATTTTTAAATCGGGCAGCTCGGTGACATGCATTATCGCTCTGCCTGAAGCCGTCTTGAAACTGGGGTCATGAAAGACTCGACCGGATATGGTGAATTCTCTGCCGGTTTCGTCGATGGTGGCTATTTCGCTCCATCCTGGAATGGCCCTGGCGATGAGCGCTCTTACCTCTTTGTGGCTTTTCAGGCGTTTCCAGTCGACAGGTTTTGGACCGAGGACCCGATGGGCGATATCGCAGATGATGTCGGATTCGGCTCGCAATAAGCCGCCTACATTGGCGGTGCCGCCTTCCGACATCCGCACGAAATTGAACATCGACTCCTGGGTTGTGGCCTGGGGCTCTTCGTCTCTTGCCAGCACCGGCAGGATAAGGGTTGTTTTGCCCACACCGTGGAAGTGTCCCGGATTGAGCTTGGTGTTCAGATAGACGATGGTGTCTATGTTGGCCAGGCACTCTGTCGCCCAGGTAAGATCCGGATTGGAGCCCCATAAATTGCCGCCCAGACAAAAGAGAAAGTCGAGCTTGCCTTTGCGACCGGCTTCCATCATGGCATGGGTGTCATAACCTTCGCCTTCGGGGACTTTGATGTCATAGAGTTTTTCCAGAGATTTTTTGATCCCGTCTTTCAATGCCGGGGTGAAGCCGATAGAGCCCACACCCTGCACATTGGAGTGCCCGCGGATGGGCATCATGCCCGCTCCGGGGCGGCCGACGTTACCTGTGGCGATAGCTAGATTGGCTATGGCCAGGACATTTTCGACACCGTGTTTATGATGGGTGATACCCATCGCCCAGGAGAAAATCACTCCTTTTGAGGCTTTTATCATAGAAGCGGCTTTTTCCATGGTGGCGCGATCGACACCGCTATTTTCTTCGAGATCTTGCCAGCTCTTGTCCGTGGCGAAATTCAAAACAGCTTCGTAGTCTTCGGCATGGGCTTCCATAAAGGATCTATCTATGCCGCCATTTTCGATGCAGGCTTTGAGAATGCCGACAAACAGGGCGGTATCGCCGCCGGCGCCAGGTTGAATATAGAGTGATGCTATTTTGGTGCCGAAGAGCATCGATTTTACTTTCGACGGCACATGAAAGGTATCGAGACCGGTCTCGTAGAGCGGATTGACTACAATCACTTCACCGCCGCGTTCTTTCAAATTGGCCAGTTGAGTCATCAGTCGCGGATGGTTGGAAGCCGGATTGGCGCCGATCACAAAAACCAGATCGCAGCGGTTGATATCTTCGAGCTCGACGGTGGCGGTGCCTGTGCCAAAGGCCATGCCCAGCCCTACCCCGGAAGCCTGGTGGCAGTAGAAAGAGCAGTTCATCACGTTATTAGAGCCCTGCACTCTGGCAAGGGACTGCAAAAGAAAAGCGGCTTCGTTGGAAGAACGACCCGAAGCGTAATAGGCGGTTCTTTCCGGACCGGCTTTTTTGAGACGTTTACCGGCTATATCCAGGGCTTCGACCCAGCTTATGCGCTCGAAGCGCTCGGCGCCTTCGCGCAAAATAACCGGGTAGCTCAGCCTGCCCTGGTCTTCTGCCTGTTTTGGAGTCAGCTCTTTTAATTTGGCCAGGGTTTTGCCGGGCTCGGCAAAATAATCCGCCGGCAGGGCTTCGTACATATCGGCCGACTGGGCCTGGAGGCTCTTCTTGCAGACTTCGGGAAAATGACCGGCTTCGTTGACCATGCCGCCTTTCAGTCCACCCATGCCAAGAGCACAGGTTTTGCAGGCGTTTTTTGAACGCATCCGACGCCAGAGCCTGATCGGTCCTACCTCCATGGCTTTGTTCAGGGTGTAGGCCACCGCTTGCCATCCGCCGCCGGGTTTAGTCTTCCGTGCCATATTCTCGCCTCCTGAGCAAAGATTATAAAGTAGTCCGGTCGATAAGTCTGCTAAGCTTCTGCCATGAAGAATCCCGCGTTTTTGTATCTAGTTCTTGCCCTCTATCTGTGTATTCTGTTCGCCGTCAGAACAGAAGCCCAGCCTGATTTATCCAGGCTTAAGCTGCCGCCGGGTTTTAAAGTCAGTCTCTACGCAGAAGGCGTCCCCGGGGCAAGACAGCTGGCCCTCAGTCCCGAGGGGACTTTATATATTGGCACGATCGTGCCTAACAAAGTCTATGCCCTGCCGGACAGAAATCGAGACGGCAAGCCGGATCGCATCATTACCCTGGCCGAGAATCTCAATCGACCCAACGGTGTCGCTTTTCATAACGGCGCTCTTTATGTAGCCGAGATCGGCCGCATCACCAGATATGACGGAATAGAAAAGAATCTCGACCGGGTAGCCTCTCTGAAGCCCACGGTTGTCAATCAAGAGTTGCCCACCAGAGAATGGCACGGATACAAGTACATTCGCTTCGGACCGGACGGTCTTTTGTATGTTCCGGTGGGGGCGCCCTGCAATGTCTGTGTTGTCGAAGATGAGCCCCGGTTCGCGACCCTGATGCGCATGAATGCCGATGGCAGAAATGCCCATGTGTTCGCCAGCGGTATCAGAAACACGGTCGGATTCGACTGGCACCCGAGAACAAAAGAGCTCTGGTTTACCGATAACGGCAGGGATTATCTCGGCAATAATCTGCCGCCAGACGAGTTGAACTGCGCTCCTAGAAAAGGTCTACATTTCGGTTTCCCTTATCGATACGGCATGAATGTGCCCGACCCCGAATTCGGATATCTCAAGCCCGATGATGGAAAGGGTCAACAGTTCGAAGCACCGAGGGTGCCACTAGGTCCCCATGTCGCGTCTCTTGGAATGCGCTTTTATACTGGCTCCCAGTTTCCCGCCGAATACCAGGGCAGCATCTTAATTTGTGAACATGGCTCTTGGAATCGCTCTAAGAAAATCGGCTATCGAATAAGTCGGGTCACTTTCGACAAAAAGACCGGAGAGCCTCTCAAGTATCAACCCTTTATGGAAGGATTCCGGCAGGAGGAGACCTTCTGGGGAAGACCGGTGGATCTGTTGCAGATGCCCGATGGTTCCATTTTGATCTCGGATGATTTTGCCGGCTGTGTTTATAGAATCAGTTACGGCAAGTAGATTTGTTCAGAAGGACAAATTCATATCTTATATAATGGCTCTGCTTTGAGAGCCTCGATCGATGTCAATAACGCTATTGACCTCAAAAGCCACCAACTCTAGTTGAATGAGGAAGCAGGAGGAAAATGATGAAACGCCGCGCTCCAATATTCGGTCTTCTAGCGATAACCCTCAGTCTGGGCCTGGGTACGCCTGCGAATGCCGAGGGTCTCTCCAGCTATCTGGAGAAGGTACCGGGCTCGGCCAGTGTCGACCTGCGCCAGGCAGAGATTGAAAAGAGGTTGAGGGAAGCGGTGGCGGCAGGACGCATCAGTCAGCTCGAGTCCCAGGGGTTCTCCCGGGAGCTTGACAAGATTGCCGATCTAGAAGCAGCCTACCGTGCCTCTCACGGCAAGCTCTCTCTCTGGGAAAATTTGAAGCTCTTATATCAACTGGATAACCTGAGTCGTAAAGTCGAACAGTCTCTTTCCGATCGTCAGGTGGCAGACAGTGATCTGGGCAGCCGCATTACCGGTGTTCAAAACAGAATAGAAGACGGTCTCAATTCCAAACGTCTTACCGAACAGGAAGCATCCGGTTTTGAATATGATCTCGAGCGCATTCAATCGCTGCATAGGCTCCTCACTTCTTCTTCTTCTTCCATTCAACTGACCGACGCTCAGAGTCTGCAGCTGTCACTGGATCTGGATAGATTGAGTTCGCGGTTGGAGTCCACAATGCACGACCGGCAGATTGAGTTGCCGGAGATAGACAAAGCTCAAGACGAGATTGCCGCGCGGCTGGCTGCCGCCCTTGAAAAAGGCATCCTATCCAGGGATGAAGCCGATGATCTGAAAGAAGAGTTTCAGAAAGTTGCCGAGCGCGAAGCGAATTTGAAGAGTTACGGCAGACCCCTGACCAGCGAAGAGTCCCTTGCTCTGGCGGTGGATCTGGAAAAAATTTCTAGAGAACTCGATTTGAAAATGCGCACCAAAGACGCAGAGGCCAGTGACTATAAAGAAAAAGAAGCGGCAGTGGCCGCTCGAATCGCCGCGGGGGTAGTGACCGGCAAGCTCACCCTGGCAGAGGCCTCTTACCTTAAAGACAGGCTTGAAAAGCTGGAAGCAAAAGCGACAGAATGGAGAAAACAGGGCGAAGGCCTGAGCGCAGATGAGAGCAAAGCTCTTTTGCTAGATCTAGAGAAGCTCTCTATACAGGTGGAGCGTCGCCTCAACGACCCTCGCTATTCCTGGATGGGTGTCAGCAAAGCCGTGGCAGATTTGCAAATCCGCATGGAAGCTGCCAAAGAAGCCGGACGGATTTCAGAAGCGGATCTCGCTAAATTGAATAAAGACCTGGACAAGATCAAAGCGAACTGGGAGCAAATTCGAGCTGCCGGGACAGAGGGGAGCGAAGGGAAATATCCGCTCAAAGATACGGTCTATGTCGTTATCTCTCTTGATCAGCTCTCGAACAAGCTGGCCGATACGCTTAGCGACCGCGATATAGACGTACCCGAGCTGGAAGCCAGAAAAGCCTCTATAGATCAGCGCATCGCCGCCGGTGTCGTATCAGGGCGACTCACCCCGGATGAAGGTCAGCGCTTATTAGACGAATTCGATCGAATCAACGAAAAGGAAGCTATCTTCCGAGCCTCGGAAAAAGAGCTCACCGAAAGAGAGAAGCTCGCCCTTGCCGTTATGGTCGAGAAGTTGAGCACCAGGGTGGAGCGCAGTATCCATGAAGGGGTTCGCTATAATCCGGGATTCGAACAGCTCAGACAGAAGATGAAAGATGCCATCGAAGAAGGCATCATCGCCGGTAGTATCGTCGACAAAGATGCCGAAAAACTGAAGGCGGAGCTGCTTCGCATTGAAAGCAGCGAGAAGAGCTTCAGAGGAATGGGTGGGGACCTGACCGCCTCCCAGGCCCTTACTGTGGCCCAGAGTCTGGCGAGCTTGCAAGAAGCGATCGAAGATCAACTGCTCGAAGCCGATACCGCAGCCATCGATCTGGACAAGCATCGAGAGCAACTGGCCCAGAGAATTAGTGAAGGGGTGGTAGCAGGCAAGCTCACCAACGAAGATGCCGAAGCCCTTAGAAAAGATTTCGAGCGTCTTGCTAGTCTCAACAAGAAGTATGTCTCTTCCGGTGGACTGAGCAAAGGCGAGGCGGTGGCCATGGCATACAGTCTGGCTCGGCTTGGCAGCCGAATAGAAGAGAAGATGAAAGATGATCGTATCGCGCTTCCCAGCTTGAAGGCTCTTCACGATCAAATAGACCAGAGGCTGGCCAAGAGCATTGCCAGCGGTGCCCTGTCATCGGACCGGGTCAAAGAGTATAAAGACCGTCTCGAGGCAATCGCCCGCATGGAGATGGGTTTCCGCTATACAGGAGACGGTCTTAGCTATCCAGAGTCGATGATGTTGGCCAATCAACTGGACGATTTCAATCGTAAGCTCGATTCCGCTCTCAGCGGCAAGAACCCCAGCTTCGCCGGGATAGAAGACAGGCTGGATAAAGTCGGAAAAAGAATCGCCGATGGTATTGTCGGCAAGAAAATCGATGAAAAGGCAGCTAGTTCTCTCAAGACCGAGCTCGACAGAATAAGCAATGCCAGAGTCGCCTTCGCCCACTCGGAAGGTGGCTACAGCCTTGAAGAGACCGAGACCCTGGTCAGAGATATCGATCGTCTCAACAGCGAAATCGACCTTCATATGAAAGGTCAGAAACTGGCCTGGAGCGATATCGACAACCGTCAGACGAACCTGGAGAAGACTCTCAAACAGCTGATTGCCCAGGGCAAAATCAAAGGACCGGATGCGAGGGTTTTAACAGATCAGCTCGATAAGATCAAAAGGGCAAAAGCTGCTTTCACACTTAGCGACGGCAATCTCAACTATTTTGAGCGAGTCTCTCTTGGTGAAGCTCTCGATAACTTCAACCGGGCCATTCAGAAGAGTACTGTCAAGTAGAAGTAGACTACTGGTCCTTTATACAGGCAGCCACCGGCTTGGCAAGATCACCGGCAATTTTGTTGGGGATGAAGTTCTTCACCTCGGCAAAGATAGAGTCCTCCTGTCTGGACTGGGTCAGTCTCGAATACTTGCGGCGCTTGAGCTTCCATAACTCCTCTTTTCGCATAGCAAAAGGCTTGTCGAAGTGCCGGTTCAACAAGCCAGTTTATATTTTTATGTGGATCTTTTCCGTTTAGCCCGCTGTGTAATCTTTTAACGAGCGAATGATATCCGGGTCCGGATCGTGTTCCATGTAAATTTGGACGAGATTGTCTTTGAGGCTGGAATTACATTTCGGGCAATGGGCAAGCAGCTCTTTGACTTCGAAGAACTCGTCACAATCAAGGCACCAGTACTCGAATATCGGTGAAACCGAGCCGAAATAATCTTTTGCTGCTTCGCTTTCTGCGAGATTCGAGACCGCCGATTTAGCTGCAATATTTGTCATATCTTCCTTCTCCTCCACACTTAAAAATAAAAACCAATCGACGATGTTTCTCCAGAGAGAACTTTCTGAACTCGCCGGAAGTGGCGAAGACAGAAATATCTTTGGCCTTGACCACACCAGAATCTGCACCATTACAGTACTCGTACCGGGTGGTTGTTGAACCTATAAATGGGACCCTATAGACTTTGACAGCTTGACTGGAATGCCAGTCTACATCAAATTAGGTTCTGGACCTTGAACGGTTGCCGTCCTGAAGTCATAGTCCAGATCTATTGTTCCACGGTCCGGAATTGCCTAAACGTATATATGTGTTGGGTATAGTTTCATTGCCGGCGATGTAAGCGCGTTCTATTGAAAGCCAGGCTAGAATCCGCTCTTTGCTTTGTCTATTTTTCTATGGAAAAAAGAGATCAGGCTCAGTAAATCAAGAGCGTCTTCGAAGTCCATATGCCAGCCTTCTCGATAGACCCTGGTCTGTTCGTCTTGAAAGGTAAGGAGTAGACCTTTGAGCATGCACATCAGAGTGAATTGCTCGGCATGATCGTTTTCGTTCTGAAACTGATTGAGGGCTAGTTGCGGTGGGCGCTGCATAGAAAATGAGAGGGCATGTTCGGCCAGTGCCGGTCCTTCGATGCGCAGACCGGTTTTAGCGCGCAATTTTTCCTGGAGCAATTTCGAAGCTTCCAGAACACAGCGATAATAACCCCGGTCGAGAATAAACTCCGGACGGGTGGAGAGCAAAATGTCCGGGTGGAGCCTTCTTTGTTTCACCGCTCTATTGAGGGATTCTGCCCGGGTCTCGGCATCGGGAATAGAATAAATCAGTTTATTCGCATCGAAGTCGGTCAATTGGAGAGAATCATCTAAAGCCAGTCCGGCGTAGCTGAGGATAGAGTTTATCTTGCGGCGATATTCTTGTAAGGCTTCCTCGCCCCGCCTTCTTTTGAGATGTTCACCGGTCCTTCTCAGAAAAATGGCGATTGTGCCTGCGCCGCCGTCTTTGCTCTGTTGCTCTTTGAGGGCGTGGAAGAGACGATGGTGTCTGCCGCTGTGAGAATAGACATCTTCGACACCGCTGCCGACAAGAAGGGCTCCCACCTCTCCGTCCGAGATCATATCCTCCATCTCTACAAAAGCATCGCAGATCATGGTCAGGTAGGTCTGGTCTATTCTTGATGCGGTTCTCTGTTCTGATTCGGACATGGATAGCAACCTTGCAATTAAGATTCTCGATAGCTAAACTGACTACTCACAAAGGTTCGGGCGAGAGAATTACCATTCATGGTCAAGGTCGTTTTCAGATTCAAAGCTATTCTAGTTTCACTCTCTATATTATTTTGCCCTGTCTTTGCCCGGGCATCCCGGGCCCAGGAGCAACCTCTTCAGAACGAGGTTCCTGCCCTGGCTCCGACGACGGCTCCCGAGGCTCCACAATACCAACCTTATCAGCCGTATAACGCAAATTCGGGGACGGAACAAGAAGAGCCTCCCGCGCGCTATATGCCGCCGCCTCCGCCGCAGTCTTATGGTTATCGACCTCAATACCGACCCCAGTACGGTTCTGTACTCGCCGCTCCGAACGAAGGCTATGGCGATCATTTCTATGGTGGTGGCGGCGGCGGTGAAGGTACCTACGGTATTCAACCGTCCCAGTATTACGGCAACGCCGCCTATCAGGGCGGCTTCAATAACGGACCGCGTGCCGGCACGGTCTACGCCCCCCAGGGATTGAATCTGCCCATGACCCTCCAGACCGCTATCTCTACCCAGGTGGCGAAGCCCGGGGATCTTATTCAAGGAGAGATTAGCCAGATGGTCTCCCTGGGCGGCAGAGGCTATATTCCGGCCGGTACCCAGGTGGTGGGTTCGGTGGAAGAGTCCAGGGCAGGAAGACGCTTGAGTCGCTCCGGGGCACTGAGCATCGAGTTTACCTCCATGCGTCTGCCCTCTGGCCAGATGGTGCCTATCACTGCCCATCTGGTCGGTGACATAGGCAGATATAAGAATAAAGGTCAGGGCGACCAGGACCTCTATCGAGGGGAAGGGGCCGGCACTAAAGTAGGGCAGTTCTTTCTGCGCGGTCTGGGCGGTGCCGGTCTGGGGGCTGCGCTGGGCACCGGTCTTGGTGCCATTGCCGGGGGTAGTCATGGTGTCGGACGGGGCGCCTGGGGTGGTGCCGCCATTGGTGGCGGTTTAGGTGCCGCCGATATGCTGTTGCGGAAGGGGCGGGATGTGATTGTGCCTTCCGGGACCGAGGTGCAGATCCAGCTCGACCAGGCCGTCGCCCTGCCGTCTTTCGCCGCCGGCGGCTATAACACCGGTGGATATTTCTAAAGCTCGCTCTCTTCTTCAGAGCTTGCTT
Organism: bacterium; assembly: GCA_016124935.1. Taxonomy (GTDB): domain Bacteria; phylum Cyanobacteriota; class Vampirovibrionia; order Obscuribacterales; family Obscuribacteraceae; genus RI-106. Next base: position 41,044 of record WGMS01000014.1, read on the forward strand.
TGAAGCGGGCCGCTTCGTCGAAGCGTTTTGCTTTTTTCAGGGTAGAGAGATAGTCGTTGCGCAGGGCCGTCACGATGGCATGGTTCGGTCCGCGTAGTTTCTCTTCTATCTTCAAGGCACGCTTGAGATGCACTGAGGCGGTGGAATACTGACCACGACGGCTGAGGGCATGGGCAAGAGCAGTCTCGATACTGGCGATATAGCCGCTATTGGCGCCATAGGCTTCTTTAAAAGAGGCAAGGGCGAGACGATAATTGGCTTCGGCCTGGGCGCTGCGACCCAGTCCCGATAGAGACTGGCTCCAGGCGTCGAACTTGGCGTAGGTTCTGGGACTGGTGAAGCCCAGGGTGCTTTTGCTTGCTTTATAAGATCTCTTCAAAAGGGGCTCAGCCAGCGCATAGCGACCTTCTTTAAGATAGAGACGCCCGAGATTCTCCCAGCTATGGGAGAGGGCGAGATGGTCGCCGGTCAGGGCTTGCTCTCTCAGTTTGAGCGATAGTTTATAGAGTTTTTCGCTTTCTGGAAACCGGCCGTTGACGGCATGACCCTGGTAGGAAGCCGCCATCTTATCGAACAGGACGGCGAGTTCCAGGTATTGATTGAGGACTTCATGGACCTCTTTGGGGTCTTTATGCTCTTTTTTGAACTTGCCCAGTTCGATTACTCTTCGGTCGCCGTACTGGATAACCCTTTCGGCAAGGGGGGCGGCTTTGTCGTAATTGCCCCGCTTCAAATAGAACTGGGCGAGCTTGCCGGAGCTGGAGATGACATCGTTATTGGTCGGACCGAGCTTCTTCTCTTTTATTCTGACCGACTCTTCGAAAAGGGGCTCGGCTTTGTCGAAAAAGCCCCGGTAGTTGTAAAGTACTCCGAGATTGGCCAGGGAGGCTGCCAGGCGCAGGTCGTCAGGCCCGAATTTGCGCGCTTCATCTATAGCTTTCTTAAATTCGCGCTCGGCTTCACCGTAACAGAGCTCTTTATAGGCTTTCGCCCCGGCCACGGTGCACCGCCGCCACTCTTTGACCGATGCCTGGGCCCAGGGCTGGCCCAGCGCCAGGGAGGCAAGCAGCGCGGTGATGACGACAGAGCTCAGTTGAGATGGAGATAGGGACATTTTTGGTCTTGGAAATCTGGAAATCAAGATTGTAACCGAATAATGCGTATATACTCGATGGACTTCTCTTAATCTTGACCGGAGCCCGGCTATTACAAGTTTGGCGGAAATTTAATACTTTGGTCATCTATAGAAGGCTGACCAGAACAATCTAGTTCCCAATACGATATTCTTATCCGTCAGCGTTCACGTTGTATCGAAGCCCCTCAACCCACATGGAATCAGAATGGTCAACTCTATTAAAAGTGAAAACGTCAACCTTGCCGACCTGGGCATAATCCAGGGCGAAGAGATAAAGAATGTCTGCGAGTACACCATGGAGAACGGGCTGAAAGTTGTTCTCTGTGAGAATCACACCGCCCCGGTGGTTACTTTTCTGGTTCTTTACAAGGTGGGCAGTCGTAACGAAGGGGTTGGCTATACCGGTGCAACCCACTTTCTGGAGCATATGCTTTTCAAAGGGACCAAAAAGCATAACGCCGACAAAGGCAACGGCATAGACGACCTGCTTACTCAGATAGGGGCTTACTGGAACGCCACCACCTGGTTCGATCGGACCAGCTATTTCGAGATCGTGCCGAGGGAATTTTTCGATCTCTGCACCGAGTTGGAAGCCGACCGCATGAGAAATCTTATGTTGCGTCAATCCGATAGAGATTCGGAGATGTCGGTGGTGCGCAACGAGCTGGAGCGTGGCGAGAACTATCCGGAAGAGGCCCTGGAGAAAGAACTGTATGCGGTGGCTTTCAGAGAGCACCCTTATCATCATCCTACCATCGGCTGGCGCTCGGACGTAGAAGGAGTGCCATTAGATAGACTGCGTAAGTTCTACGACACTTATTACTGGCCGAATAACAGCACCGTTGTGGTGCTCGGCGACTTCAAAAAAGAGGACGCCCTTGCCACCATCCAGAAACATTTCGGCAAGATAAAGTCCTCGCCGGAGCCGATTCCGCAAGTCTATACGACAGAGCCCGCCCAGGAAGGGGAGCGTCGTTTCGAAATCTGTCGGGCAGGGGATCTTCCCCGGGTGTGGATGGGCTTCCATGTACCTGAGGCCAGCCACGAGCACAATTACACCCTGGCTGCGGTCAGACATATTCTGGGCAGTACTTACGAGCGCTCCACCAGGTTGTATAAAGCCCTTATAGAAACCGGACTGGCGGTGGATGTATTTTGCCGTCATGACGAACTGCGCGATCCAGGGCTCTTTATAATAGGCGCCAGCTTGAACCCCGGGGTCAAGATGAAGAAGGTCGAGGATACTATCCTGGCTGAAATCGAGAAGCTCGCCACCGAATCGGTCACAGAAGCCGAGTTGAGTCGGATCAAGAGCGCCAACCGCAAAGGTACTATATTAGCCATGGCCGACCCCAGCAGTCTGGCGTTTCTAATTGGAGAGGCCGAATCCAAGGCTGACTGGAAGTGGCTGATGCGTTACGACGACCGCTTCGAAGAGATCAGTCGCGAGGACGTCAAAGAGGTCACCGCCACCTATTTCACCCGCACCAATCGTACTGTCGGCTATTTCAAACCGATGCAGATGTTCCTCGATGAGGTCCGGGAAAAAGAGAACGGAAACGGAAATGGCAATGCTTCTATGGAAGTCGATGCGGATCTCGAAGAATCTGATGGAGCGGAAGAGGCTGGAGAAGAGAATCTCGGCGATATTGCCGTCAAAGATCCTTTGCCGGTAGAGTTAGAGCGTCAAGTGGACGCCTTCGAAATAGAAACAGAGGAGCTTGCCCGACTGCTTGCAGAGCCGCCCAAAGCTAAGAAAGTACGTTTCTCCAAAGACGACTCCGGTGAAAAGAGTTTCGAAGAGCGCGTACTGGTAAAAACCCTGGCTAACGGCATGAAAGTTCTGCTCATGCAGAATCCGGGCACCGGTTCGATTGGCATCGCCCTTAATATCAGAGCCGGAAACTATTTCACCAGGGAGCTTCCCAGCCATCAGGCAGAGCTCATGGGAGAGCTTCTTTCGAGAGGCTCCGAAGGCTTCGACAAAGTCCATATCGCAGAAGCGCTGGAGAATATGGGGATTCCTTCAGGGCTTGAGTTCTCGGTGGATAATTATCGTCTCGGTCTTTCCACCTATGTGGTCTGTGAAGATTTCAACGAGTATCTCGATCTACTCAATGATGCTTTGAGAAGACCGCTGCTTGCCGAAAGCGAGCTCGATAAATTGAAAGTAGAGCTCAGCTCCAAAATCATCGAAGGGGCCAACAATACGCGCTCAGCGGCCTGGAACGGCATGAAGCGTGCTCTCTATAATGCGGATCATCCTTTCTACGAAAAGCTGCCTTCCGAACAAATAGAAGAGCTTCTGGCGGTTAAGTCGGCGGATCTTCATGCTGTGCATCAAAAATTGCTCTCTCCTGCTTCGGCGATATTGAGCATCGTCGGTGATATCGATCTCGATAGCGCTTTTGCCGAAATAGAGAAAAGATTCTCTAATTGGTCCGGTGGCGAGCCTTCACCGGTGGTGATACCGGAGACAGCTTTATCAGGAAGACGTCGATTTTTCGATATCAATATTCCGGATAAGAGCAGTGCCGATATCATCCTCTCTCATCCGACCACATTGAGACGCACTGACAAAGACTTCTACTCGGCCAGAATCGCCAACGCCGCCCTCGGTCAGGACACCATTACCTCGCGTCTTGGAACGGTGGTTCGAGATCGGGCCGGTCTTACCTACGGTATCTACTCTATGTACTCCGATACCGCCTTCGGTGGTTCACCCTGGTCGGTGCTGCTTACGGTCAATCCTTCTAATATCGAGAAGGCACTGCGGCTGGTGGATGAAGTGCTGGGCGATTATATATCGCGCGGGATATCGCCCCAGGAGCTCTCTAAAGAGACAGGACGGGCAGTGGGCTCTTTCAAGGTGGGATTATCATCATCGATGGGAATCGCCCGGGTTCTTGCCGAATTAGAGTTTCTCGGACTTGGTGTCAAAGAGCTGGACATGCTCGCCAGCCGCTATTTATCCGTCACTAAAAAGTCGGCGGACGCGGCTATGCAAAAGCACTTCCATCCTGAATCCTTCACCACGGTTATCGCCGGATCTCTCGGTTGATTTATTTAAAAGACCGATTATTGCGTGTTGTCAACAGGGGCGACTATACAGAAGATCAGTTTTTTTATAACATTAGGCAGTCGGTTAGAAAGAGAGTGCCCAGATGGAAAACGTCCAATCTTCTTCGCAATATGTTCATGTAAGCGATCCCGCCAGTCTAGACGGGCTGGATGATTTCCTCGACGGACTCTTGGACAAAGTCTTTGATCCGATTCTTAAAAGTGCTGAGCCTGAAAAAGTCGTGGCACTGAGGCCGGTATCAAAATTGCCGGTTGAGCAGGAGCTAGATATAGATGATCTTTTCGATTCTTCTCCCGATGATATCGTAAGCGGTGACCGTGGGCTCTTCTCTCCAAGTTATATAAACTCGACTTCATCGAGACCCAGTCTATTCGAAGCCGACCCTGATCAAACTGTCGAGTTGGAGCTCAAGATCCGTTTTCTGGAAGCTCAATTAGAGTATCGCAATCGTGAATTGAGAGAGTCTCTGAATCGAATTCGTTTTATGGAAAACCAGGTTGACGCCAAAGATCATCAGCTCAAAATGGTCCCGGAATTAATTAAAAGAGGCGCCGACGCCGTTCGTTATGAGCATGAACTGGAAGATCTCAAAGACAAACTGGCGGCGGTCTCCAACGACCTGCTCGAAAGCCAGCATGTTTTAGAGAGCCTGAGGGGCAACTGGATCGGTCGCCTCAGTCTGCGCCTGACCAAGGGCATTAAATAGCCACAGGGTTTATTTAAAGGGTAGAATACTTTCGAGTCCGCTTTTTAAGGCTTAAAAAGCATCATGTCGAAAAGCTATCTCTTCTTGGCTGCCCTTATCTTCTCCTTCTTTCTATCTCCTGTATGGGCCCAGGAGAACTCCGAGTCGTCTTTGAAAGAGGCAAGCGCTCTATCTTCTTTTGGTTATTTGAAGCCCACCGATGCTCTGCTTCAGAGGCAGTGGTATGTGATGGATCAGAAGGCGCGCAAGCTTCTGGATGAAGGTCAGATAGACGAAGCCGAAGGAGAGTGGAAACAGGCGGCGGTGCTGGCCGAGAACTCCGGCCAGATAGAGCCCGGTCTGGTCAATTGCCTGGTGGGGCTTTCTCTGCTCTATCACAAGAAAGGCGATGTCAAAGAATCCGAGCGGGTCTATGAGTATGCCATGCGCAATATGGAGGGTCTTGTCGGACGCGACTCTATCCGCTTCGCCGGTTACCTTCCTGATCTGGCCTGGCTCTATCATGAGCATAACCGCAATGATCAAGCCGAGATTCTCTTCAAACAGCATCTGGATATGCACGAAAAGCAGTACGGTTATTATTCTCAGGGTGTGCTCAACAGTCTCGATCATTATTCTCGCTATCTCAAGAAAACCGGCCGGCTCTCGGAAGCCTCGATGCTGGAGGTGCGGTCTAGATCTATAAAAGATCGCAATACGCCATGAAAAGAGAGAAAATAAGCGAAGCCGATTCGATTCGACTCTGGCAGGCCAACGCCGAAGCCTGGACCGAGCTTACTAGAATGGGCTTCGATATATGCCGGGATCACCTCAATATGCCCAACTTCCTCTCGATACTGCCTTCGGTGACCGGTAAAAGCGGCCTTGATATCGGATGTGGTGAAGGGGCAAATACCCGGGTAATTATTTTGAAGAAGGTCCTTACGAAGAACAATGGACTTTCTCTTCGGTCCCTGTCGAATTGAAAGCGAAACACGGTGATTTCAAAGTCGCCCATTATCAGAGACCTTTGTCCACCTGGGTGAATGGTCTTGTCACCAGCGGATTTTGCCTGGAGGAGATGCTGGAGCCAAAACCGACCGAAGCGGTGGTTTCCAGATTCCCTCATCTTGAAGAAGCCCGGGAGCTGGCCTGGTTTTTGCACATAAGAGCAAGAAAGCCCGGCGCTATCGAAAAGAGACAGGTTTAGAATTTTGCCTCCGGAGCAATTATGTATTAGGAGGCATTTCCTATGTCCAGGTCCAGAAGCGTACAGGTATTGATAGGCGACCTGCTGGTCAACTCCGGGCTGATCACATCCGGACAGATGGCGGATGCCGTGCCTATATCGCTTACCACCAGCCTGCCTGTCGGGAGAATTCTGGTCAGCTCCGGCTATCTGAGCGAAGCCGATTTTAAGGCGGCGGTCTCGGCCCAGAGTTTGATTCGGGAGAATCTGCTGCATATGGAACTGGCTATCAACGCCCTGCGCCTGGTCAAAGAGCACAGGATCGGGCTCGATCAAGCGCTCAATAAATTGGGCTGGCGCTCTGAATACTATGAAACCACCAATAAACTGGGCGATCTCTTGCTGGAAGCCGGTTTCTGTACCCGCGAAGATCTAAAAGCGGGTCTGGAAGACTGTTACAGCTCGGGCATGCCCCTGGGGCGGGTGTTGGTCCTACGAGGCACGGTTAACGAGATGCAGACCTATGCGGCACTGACTGCCCAGGTTCTGCTGAGAGAGAGAAAGATTACTCGGTCCCAGGCGGTGGAAGGCTTGCGAATGGTAGCTCTCAAGAATCTCACCCTGGAAGAGTCTTTGAAGCTGGACGGCGCCGAGATTTTAATACGCACCCAGACGATTCGCCTGGGAGAGCTTCTGATGCTCGCCGGTCTGGTCTCTGAAATAGACCTTCTTTCGGCGGTGGAGCGCGGACTTCTGGATGAACAACCTATAGGTCAGATTCTTGTCAGGGTCGGGCTGATTACGGAAAGCACCCTGGAACAGGCGCTGATTCTGCAAAGCATGGTGGCGGAGCGCCGTTTAAAGCCGCTTCATGCCGGTCTTGTCTTGAAGAAAGTGAGACGTACCGGCATTAATTTGAACCAGGCTTTAGAAGAGGTGCTCAATACCGGGGAGGACGATAGCGATAGGCTGGAGCTGCCGGAGTTGCTCAAGTCTCTGGGGCTTATCGGCAATAGCGAGTTGCTGAAGGCGATAGATCTCTCTTCTTCGGGACCGACCACCTTTTTGCAGGTGGTTCAAGCCGGCGGTCTGGTGGACAAGCTCACCATGCAGGCTGCCTTGCGCTGTTTGTCTTTGCACAAAGAAGGGCGCCTGACCGTGGAGCAGGTGCTTTTCGCCATGCAGAACTTTCTGGGTTCCAGAAGACCGATAGACGAGATTCTTGCCGGTCTGGGCTGGATTCCCCAGTCTGTTTGATTTGCTCTCAGATCTCGGCGTCAGCGTTGTGATCTCAGCTTTAGCGCTGCGAAATAGTATAGGAGTTGCCGCCACGGTCTATAGAGGCGTTCAGCGCGTTCTCGGCTTCCAGCAAGAGATCGTCCAGGGTCTCTACGTTCTGAGGGTAGGAGGCTATCCCGATGCTGACGGTGACATGCCAGTTCTGACCGGCTTCCGAGACTCTCTGCAGGGGTATTTTAGAGCGCAATCTCTCCGCCAGGACGGCGACCCCGTCGGCGTTGGTCTCCGGGCAGACTACAAGAAGCTGTTCGGCGCTGTAGCGTGCCGGGATGTCCACATCACGGACCTCTTTCATGACAAAGTCGGCGACGCCTTTGAGGATGTTGTCGCTGACTTCGGCACCGGCACTTTGTTGAATGCCGTAGAGACCGTCTATCAATAGCATGAGCACGGTGCAATCATGTTTGTAGCGGCGGGAGCGCTTGAACTCGTCGCCGAGGATACGCATTATCGTGCTGTGATTGTAGAGCTCGGTGGTTCTGTCCAGGAGCGTTATCCGCTCCATCTCTTTTGGATCGGCGTGTTCGAGGGTGCTTTTCACCTTATCTAGATAACCGCCCTGTTCGAGCTCTCTGATTCTCGATTGACTGTCCGATTTGATGTTCTGGGGGATGTGGCCGGATTTGCGCAGCTGATTGAGCTTCTGTCTGAAAAGTCCTTCCCTGGCAAATAAGGGCTCTTGGTCTTGAACCATTGTTTTCTCCGAATTCCGACTATCTATATTAGCTGTTCGCTTTTCGCTGTTCGCTTTTCGCTGTTCGCTTTCGTGAACTCTACTTAGAAAGAGAATTATACATACCTGGATGTAAAGTGTATATGCTGCAAGCGCCAATTACGGTCGAATTGAAGATATTGATACTTAATGACAACGAACAAAATCTTTGAGCCTGCCTTTCATAAGCTGATTTTAGAGTTCGTTGCAGGCCGACAACCGCTGCTATATATTTACTTGGCCTTTTTTGTTAGTTTTATTAGTCGAAGGTATTGTTCTTGCATCTCTTTTGATAAACTTATTTCAATCGAAATTTAATTGATTAAACCCTGAAATTGCTTACCCTGCCAAGTATCCTTAATAAGTTCGGTAAAACGATTCAGAAGTTCGAGTTCGCCTTTGATAATGCTTTGAGGGCTCACCGAGAGGTACCAGATAGAATGTCCTCCAAGCCTTCATTCAGAAAGCTCGCTGTCTTGCTGAGCCTCGGTCTTTTCTCTAGCACAGCTATTGTTGTCCCTTCAGAATCCCTGTCGGTGCTCGCCAAGACGCCTGCGGTGCATCGTTCGCCCAGCGAGCGCCTGGAGCGCGGTGAAGTACTGGTCGGCTTGAAGAATGTCGGCGCCAAAAAGTATGTCACCGGCAGAATCATCATTTCTCATCCGATAGAAAAGGTCTGGCCTGTGATGGGCAATCCTTATGAGTTCGAAAACAACATATCGCCTGGGATGCAGAATCTCGAAGTGCTCACCGATACGGCGGGCTGTTCGGTGATGAAAGTGACTATCAAAAACAACTTTCCGATTCCGCTACCTCCTATAAGCTATACGGTCAAATCTCATTACTCCCACAAAGAGGATGGCTCTTTCATAGAGTTCAAGCGAATGAACGGGACCTTCAGGGATTTCCACGGTTTCTGGCAAGCAAAGAGCGTCAATGGCGGCAGCAAGACCGAAGTGCTTTACAGCATGTACCTTGATACGGGTTTTTATGTCCCCCAGTGGATTGTACGCAAGGGGGTGAGCGGTGAGCTTCCTAAGACTCTCAACTCTTTGAGAGATAGAGTGGACGAGATCTGCGCTCTTACCTCCAAGCCTCTGACCCGCTCCATATCGGCGGCTCTTCCGACGCGTCTTTCGTCGAGCTCGCAGCTCTACGCCAGCAAGCATCTCTAGAAAGCATTTGGAAGAAAGCTATTTAGAGAGAAATTTTTTTGCTCAAACAAAAACACCACCCAGGCATATTGCTGCGGCGGTGTTAATTGCTACTGTCTGAAAGTTCCGTTATAGAACTCAGTATCTCATCGGATGACGTTTCAGAGCGTATCTCGATGCGGACTCGCTTGTTATCGTTTCCGTCCAGGCGCCGGACTGATGTTTCCCCAAGGTCCCTAGGCTCTCAGTGCTCGTCGTTTTGCGTGCACTCACCTTTCACACTGATTAGTCTATCGCACCGGTAGAAAATTGGAACTACCCCATTTTGCATTTAACAAATATACTTTGCTTGTCATAAGGATGGGCTATTTATGCGCTATTGCTATGGCAAGCATGTTGGCAAGCGCTTGAACTATATATGGTGCTTGTTTAGATCCTGTCGCATATGCGGTTTATATGCCAGCCTGTTCAAAACTCGACTTTTCAGATCTCTGGCCTGAGAAGCTCGAATACGGCGCCGGCTTCTACTTTGCAATAGGAGTCGCCCGCGAGTCTGCCCACCGGCTTCAGCCTCTCTATCGATATTCGTCCTTCATCGAGGATTTCATCCTTTATGTGAATGAAGACCACTTTTCCCAGGACCAGATTGGAATTGCCAAGAGGAACGGTCTGATGCAGGACGCACTCCATCGAGACAGGAGCCTCTTCTACCCGGGGGGCGGCTACTCTTGTTCCTTCTATAGCGGTCAGTCCGGCTGCTTCGAATTCGCTCGTCTGAGGGGCAAATTCCCCTGCCGTGTAATTCATCTTCTCGGCCAGGGGGAGGCTTACTATATTGACCACGAATTCGCCCCGGGCTTCGATATTGTTCAGGGTGTCTTTTTTGATCACGACTCCCCCTTGACCGCGCCTGGCGCCGATGCCAACTCCTAGAATCGGCGGCGCTACGGAGAAGGCGTTGAAGAAGGAGAACGGTGCCAGATTATGTCGTCCTTCTCTGTCGATAGTGGAAATCCATGCTATCGGTCTTGGTACTACCATGCCTATCATCAGTTTATATAAGTCGGTAACTTTGCTGTTGTCCGGATCTAATTGCATAGCGCATGGCTCTCTGGAGAATAGTATTGTATACGGTGCAATAGCGATATACGCAATGGCTTGCTAATGCCTTGCAAATGTAATGACGCAGATCTAGAATTGAGTCTGGTTTCCAGATTTTAGTCTCTAATTTCTAGATTCTAGCGCTTTTATATGTATCCCTGTCTTATGAGCAGATGAGAAAAATAATTCATGTCGATATGGATGCTTTTTTCGCCTCTGTAGAACAGAGGGATAATCCCTATTTTCGAGGCAAGCCGATAGTGGTGGGCGGTCGCCCCGAGTCTAGAGGGGTGGTGGCTGCCGCCAGCTATGAAGCCAGGCGGTTTGGGATTCATTCGGCTATGCCGGCGCGCACGGCGCAGCAGCTTTGTCCTGGACTGATCTTTGTGAAGCCGCGGTTTGAAGTTTATCGCGAGGTCTCGGAGCAGATTCGTGATCTCTTCGGGCGCTATACAGATCTGGTAGAGCCGCTCTCCCTCGATGAAGCCTATTTAGATGTGACCACAAATAAAAAAGGCTTGCCCTCGGCTACGCTCATCGCCCGCGAGATCAAAGCACAGATTCGCGAAGAAACTGCTCTAACCGCTTCGGCAGGGATCTCGGTAAATAAATTTCTGGCTAAAATCGCCTCTGATATGCGCAAGCCCGACGGGCTTTTTTTGATCCCACCCCAGAAGGTGGAAGCCTTTATCGAGAGTCTTGCCATAGAAAAATTCTATGGGGTCGGCAAAGTTACCGCCCAGAAGATGCGGCGGCTCGGAATCGAAAACGGTGCCGATTTGAAGCGTTTCGAAGAGAGGGAGCTGATCTCGAAGTTCGGCAAAGCCGGGACTTATTTTTATAACATCGCCCGGGGAGTGGACAATCGACCGGTGGTGCCCAATCGAGTGCGTAAGTCCGTGGGCGCGGAGCGCAGCTATGCCCGGGATTTATCCGAGAGCGAAGAGATACTGGCCAACTTGAATGAAATCGTCGAAATTCTTCTTAGACGTCTTTCAAAAAGTGGTACCAGGGGTAGAACCTTGACCCTGAAAGTCAAATATGGCGACTACAGCCAGGTGACCAGATCCAGGACCCTGACCGAGTCCATAGAAAATCAGGCTCAGATTCTGCCTGTGGCTCTTTCTCTGCTCGATTCTACCGAGGTGAGTAAGCGCAGCGTCAGGCTTCTGGGGCTGACCGTCTCGAATCTCGATGGAGAGGATGAAGAGAGCGGGGAGGGCGGAGACGAACAGGGTCTATCTGAAGGATCTGGTTCCTGCAGACAATTGACTCTCAACTTCTCTTAAAGCTATTGTGTTTGCTGGTCTTCAGTTAGCTCGAATCGGGCTTCTGTTCTTATTCTGCTCGGCGCCTTTCCAGTCTGCCGGCAGGCTCCATTTTTCGGCGATTTTTCTGCCGTCTATCAGAATCAGCTCCTGACCATCGAGTTCACATTCCAGATTCCAGAGCTGGTCTCTTTTAGCCTGGATGAAACCGCTTATCTTGGTCATAAAATAGCGCTGGTTGGTGGTGGACCAGACCGCCACGGTGAAGTCGCCTTCGCCTATGGCCTGCACTTTTGCCACGAAATCGAAGACATCGGACGGTTCGTCCTCGACCTCTTCTTGAATAAGGAAATTGAGACCGGTCTCTTTTTTATGATAGGGATAGACCTTATAAAGCTGGGTGCTGCCAAAATTAGGGCTTTCTTTCAAACCCGGGGCGACTTTGCAGGGGAAGGCCTGGCCTGACTCATGAACAAATACACCGGTTTCACTGTTTTTATCCATGGTTACTTTGCCAGTGACAAAGCCCTCGGCGGAAAGAGTGGCTATTTGTTGACCTTTTATATTCGACATTGCTTCTCACGATTCAACTGCAACTGCTGAATTATCCTGAGCTTGGCTGAATCTGTAAAGGTGCGACAGTGGATACATTTTTATAATCTTGATTACAGCCCGGTCAAATCCCGGAAAAGCAGCAATAACAATGATTTGAATTGTTAATTTCTTCTTTTCGAAACTTCATCAAAGTTGAGAAAAGAGATCTTTGAGAGATCTTTGTAGGTTCATTCAAGATTCAGTGCCGGTGCAGGTTAAGAATCAGCAAAGATATTCCTCGGAATGCGGCGCCGGCTGCATGATACTACTGGTGGTATGGCTTACTTGCAAACTATGGCAGTGCCGCTTTGGCAAGCATCTTGCAGGGCTTCCTGGGCTGCTTCTAACAGGGCGGGAAGATCCCGGGCATCTTTCGGAATGGAGGCGATCCCGAAATGAAGCCTGGGTCGCCAGACTGTTATGTCATCCGCATTCTGGTCGAGATCTTGAACTATTCTCTGGGCCAGGTTCGACGCCTTTACGCTTTCCACATTGGGCAGAATGAACCCATAGACTTTGTCGCCCAGCTGTCCCATCAGGTCGACATCCCGGCGGATACCGTCCAGTCTAGTCAGTAGTTTGTTCAGGTCTCTCGATGGCAATATGCCTCGTCCCCGGTCATCGGTGAGGATGGCGAAAAGCACCAGGGAAAAATCGGTGCCGAAGCGAAATGCCCGACAGAATTGATATTCGAGAAAGAACTGAAAGGCGTCCCTGTCTAAAATGCCGGTCTCCGGGTCGGACAGTTTTATCCGGGTGCGCTTTGCACTCTCTGCATCGAGCCGGATGAAGTCGCGAGGGGCGCCGAGGTTGACCAGCTTGGGCGCGTTTTTTGAATCAATGGCAGGGGCGGTGGGCGAGGTGATTACCTGGCGATAGTCCGGGCAGGGACCGTCTAGATCCAGTTCTATTTCCTGTTCAATTCTTTGTTCCGGCTCAGGCGGCAGTTCTGATTGTCTCGCTTCGGCGGTGGGTTTGTTCTCTTGCTCCGGCGCATTGTCCTGGTTGTCCGAAAGGAAGTCATCCTCCTCGTCATAGCCGCCTGTGCCAGGAGCCAGATCCGTAGGCAGGCTTACCTCTCGGACCGAAACTCCCGTGGGTGTCAGGGCCAGTCCGACTTTCAATAGATTGGCCGCGTAGATGAAGGTCTTGCTGCGGGGCAGAAGCAACCTGGTTGCTACCTCTTTTATCGAGGCTATGCCCGAGATACCCTGCAGGAATTTGACTTGCTGGGGAATATCTTCTCCGTATCCCAGAGCGATTATCTCTTCGGTGCTGAGACCACATTCTCCGGCAAGATCACGACTTCTATCGAGCCTCGAGTTTTCGTTAATGCCGAGTCCCTCCAGAAATCTGGCACTGGATTTATAGAGTTCTCCGTTCTTAAATAGATTCTCGAAACCATCTTTGACCGTAAAGTGGGTCGGTTCTCGAAAAGCCTCGAACTTTATTTTGGCGTCATCCATCAGGAAAAGCTCGAGAATCGCCTCGGTCCCGGTGGCGCTATGGGACTGGGCGTGATGGGCCTGGCCTTTGACGAACTGGATGGTGGTCATATGGTGAGCATTACCCACCGAAAGATGACCGGTTATCTCTTTTTGAGTGGCCACTTGAAGAAGCCAAGCCGGCGGTTTCTCTCTGAGGCTACCGCAGAGCAAGCGCTCTTGCTCGACCTTTTCGAGATTGTCCATCTCCTGGGTCGAATACCCGAAAGCTGCCGGGAATGAACTATTGGTCTGTTTTTGATCCTTGTCGCTGGGGCCCATGGGCGCTTTACCCGTCAAAGAGATTGCTTTTCAAAAAGGGAGGGATGGGAGAAAGGATCCAGATCTATATATTCTCTTTTTCCAGCTAATTTAACCGTTTACCCGTCGGCATCGTACTTGTAGCCATGCTCCGTCGCCTTGCGGCGATCTTCGGCGGCTTCTTTCGGTTTGCCCCAGAGGATATAGGCCCTTGCCCGGCGAGCATAATATAGTCCGTTCTCCGGGTCCTTCTTGACGGCGTTGCCGTAGGCCTGGATCGCTCTGTCGTAACTTTCCATGCCCAGATAGGCATCGCCGAGGTCGACCTGTAATGAGGCGTTATCAGGTTTCAATTCTGCGCATTTATTGAGGTCTTCGGCGGCGTTTTCGAACCGGGATGTGAAAAGGTAGGATTCGCCTCGAATTGCCAGGGCATTGGTGTAGGTACTGTTGAGAGTGAGGGTCTTGTTGCAATCTGCTATTGCTTTGTCATAGCGTTCAAGGGCGAAATTGGTCTCGGCCCGCAGACAATAGGGAAAAGAGTCATGGGGCGCCAGTTCAATCGCCCGGTCAAAGGCCGATAGCGCTTTGTCGAAGTCCTCTTCGAGACGGTAGACCTTGCCCAGATAGCAGTAAGCTCTTGCGTTTTCGGGGTTTTTCTCGATCTCTTCTTTTAACCCCTTTGTGGCATCAAGAGCACGCTTGGCTTTGGCCAGTTTATAGAGCGCCACAAGGGTGCTGTCCCTGGGTTCATGCTCCGGGGGCTCGATCTCGTCTTCCGTATAGGAACGGTCCCTCAAAAGGACATGGTCCGAATTTATTTCGAGCTGCTCGGTTTTGAGAGCATGGCTTACCGTAAGGGGTATTTCCAGGCTTTCTCTCTCTTGCGGGTTGATCTCTTCTTCTATGCCCTCGCTGCCGCAGCCGACGGTCATAAACAGCGAACCTGTAAAGACGAGGACGAGGGTGATGATGGATATTTTTGATGAAGCTGGCAGAACTTTAGAAAATCGGTGACTGGGCACTTTCATGGAGGAGACCGGGCTTAGGTGGTAAAAGAAAGATCAAGATCAAATTCACGGGCAAGGCACGATTTTAGCAAATGCTTTTGCAAGTCCTTTCTCTTTGCAGCCCCGGGGGCGATGCGGGTATATTGGTGGTTGTTGAAATGGCAGAATTCTTCAAGTATCTGAGGAGTGTTTGGTGGGGCCGGATATCGATTTGAATTTGGAAAAATTTGATCTGCCGGATCGTTATGAGCTGGATTCTATCCTGGGCGAAGGCGGAATAGGCGTCGTTTTGAAAGCACGAGATACGGTACTGGATAAGGTGGTGGCTATTAAAATGCTGCGCTCGAGACTATCCGCCAACCAGGCGGTGCGTTTCCATACCGAAGCACGCACACTGGCGCGGCTGAATCATCCTAATATTCTAACGGCGCTGGACTTTCAGGTAACCGAGGACGGCAATCCTTTTTTAGTGCTGGATTTTCTCGAGGGAGAGGATCTGGATTCTTTTATAGATCGAGAAGGTCCACTGGAATTGGAAGAGGCTCGCGATATCTTCTATCAGATTTTAGACGGTCTCGATTACGCCCATCGTCAGGGTATTGTCCACCGCGATATCAAACCTTCGAATATAATGCTGCTCGGAGTTCATGCCGGTGAGCCGCTCGTTAAAATTGTCGATTTCGGGCTCTCCAAGCTGGTTCTTGCCGATCAGGGCGACGATGACTTTGACCAGAAGCTCACCGCCACCGGTGCTATGCTGGGTTCGCCATTGTATATGAGTCCGGAGCAGGCAAGGGGTCAGCCGGCAGGTCCTTCATCGGACATCTATTCTCTGGGCTGTGTTTTTTACAGGGTCTTAACCGGGTCACCACCTTATCTCGGTGATACCGCCATCGAAACCATCAAAAGGAGGCTGGAGGACTCACTGCCATCTCTGTCCGAGCTTCGGCCGGAGACGGAATTCGATCCGGGTCTCCAGGCTGTATTATCTTCCATGCTGGAGCGAGAAGCCCGGGACCGTCCCGCTACGGCGTCCCAGATAAAGAGCCGACTTTCCAAGGTTTTCGATTTATTGCTGGAGGCTAGCGATATCGACCGGAGTGTTGTCGAAGAAGCAGTCGAAAATGCAATCGAAGAAAAAGCAGCGGTGGAGCCAAAGAGGTCGATTGCATCCTTGTCTCTGTATATGGTGCCGATAATAATTCTTCTCATCGCCTCAATTATTGTGATTGGTCTTTTTTCGACAGGAAAAAAGAGTAAGGCGACCCGGTGGTCTGATTCGGTCAATAAGGTAGCGGGTACGGAAAGTTATTTACCGATTGGGGAATATGATTCGGAAAATCCTTTGAACGACTTCGATAGAGTCTCTTTCGACGTCAAGCAGAACAAGCTAGGTTTTTGTGATGTTATATGCCATGGCAAAGTTCAAGATAGTGACCTTCCCCTTTTGTTCAAGTCTCTGAACAAAGGAGACAGAGTATCTAAGCTCTCCCTGACCAATTCGAAGGTTACTGAAGCCGGTTTGAGGGAGATAGCCCTTCGTCCGGCTTTTAGATCTTGTGTGTGCATCGATCTGAGAGACTCACTCCTGCACGACAAAGATCTTTTGGCGCTCTCTTCTTTTCCAGATTTGAATGAGGTGGTGCTCGATCATTGCGAGAATTTGACGGATGATGGTTTTAGAAACTTGAGAGACTGCCGGAAAGTCGACACGCTAAAAATTCAGAGTCTGGCACTCAGCCCGGCAGGATATGGCTATATCGCCGAGCTGCCAGTTCTGACCCATCTCGATATGCGTCATGTTCGTCAGTTGGACGCCGATTGCATGCGGGCCCTGGCCAAGGCGCCCAGTCTGACCTGTATAGACATCGCCGGTTCAGGCAAGACGGAGCGAGGCAAGGTGACCGCCGAAGCGCTGGCTGCTTGTGGTGGCTTTAAGAAACTGCGATTGCTGGGACTGGAGAATATCGAGCCCGAGATACTGGCTCCGGGACTTGAAGGTTTGACCGAGGCTCCTTCGCTCAGAAGTTTGACTTTTAGTGGTTTCAGTCGGCTGCCTGAGGATCTCGGTCAGCGTTTGAAGCTTTTGAAGCGTTTGAGAAAAGTCTCCATATTGTCCTGCCCGGCTTTGTCCGAGGTGGTTATTGCTTCTCTGGCCAGCGCTGATCAGATTGAATCACTGTCTATAGTCAATTGTGATCTTGAAGATAAGATCCGTGCTTTGTCCAAACTCTGCCTGGGTAAGAATCTGGTGCATCTCAGGCTTGATCCCTCAGCCGAGATTTATCGAGATCAGTTGAGCAGGTTGCTGAATAATAGAACCAGCCTTGAGTTCGGCGAAACTATTCGTGTCCCTTGACTTTCGAGGGTGCTAAGGGGCGATCTTTGTAAAGCCGATTAGGGCAAGTAGACCAAGGGTGATTAAAAAGTTGGTGGCAAGGGTGTAGATAACCGTTCTTGGGCTTTTGAAAATATTGTCGAGCAACGCGCCGGGGGAGCTTTGCGACTCGGACCGGCTTTTTGCGATTAGATAGAGATCGAGCAGAAATCCCTGCACGAGAATAAGAAAAGCAAAGAGCGCTTTGAAGGCATCGTTCTCGGCAGGCGCCACCATTCCACTATCGAGTTTGAGCCAGCAGAGGGTCGGGATAAGCAGACAGGGAAGCAAAAGCAAAATTGCCGAATAGATAAAATGACCTGTGGCCGAGCGCCAGCTTTTATAGAAGAGTTTTTGAAACAGCGGCAGCTTTACTAAAGTAATCGCAAAGGCGATTACTGAAATCTCTATCCATTCTAAGAAAAACTCTTCCAACATTTTTATTGCGAGAGTATCTGATTGTTCCAGGGTATGGTGGTCGAAATCTCTTTGACAATCTCGAACTGCGCCAGTCGTTCCCGCAAACGGCTGTATACTTCCGGAAGCCACTTCGGACCTGTTTTCATGTCTACTTCGGGCTCTTTCAAATTGAAGTTGCAAGGGCTCAAAATGACTTCGATGCCGCGCAAGCCTGTGTCATGGGCAAGGATAAAGATCTCTTCGATGGCGCTGTCGCCCATGGCAAGACAGCCCGTGGACCAGAAACTGCCGTGGATTTCGATATCGCTGCCTAAATTGGAGCGTTTCTCTTGTCTGGCGTATTTGATGTCGTCTTTGTTCGGATAGTTGAGCAGGAGGGCGAGGTGCGCTATGGAATTGGGTTTGAAGCCGATAATTTTATAGATGCCCTCGGGAATCTGTCGGTCGCCCTCTTTTAGCTTCGGTCCCGGGTTGCCGCTGACGCCTACGATGGGATACGAGAGGATCAACTGGTTCTTCCCCTTCTTATCTGGGGTGAAGATGTGGAGCACACGCTCATCTTTGAGGCCGATCATGGTCAGTTTGTGGGGAGGGTAGGCAAACCCGCGGCTTTCGAAGCGAAATTTCAGTCGGTCTCTAACGAGGGGACCGTATTCTTTGACAGCTCCTGATACGGTGCTGTGTTTGCCGCGCTTGGCAAGGGCGGAGTCGGCGAGGCCGACCGGGTAGATCGCTAGAGTTGACAGAAGCGAAGCGACCACCAGAGTCGATAGAAAAAGAGATTGCAGGGGGCGGCATTTGTACATGCCTATCATTTTATACAAAAACACCACCCAGTATAACTGCGGTGGTGTTAGCTGCTACTGTCTGTCAGCCTCTTACGTGTAGGCTCAGTATCTCAACAATCGACTTTCAGATAGTCTCATGATGCGGGCTCATCTTGTTATCGTTTCCGGCTGGCGCCAGCCTGATGTTTCTACAAAGGCCCCTCGGCTCAACGCGCTCATCAATTATTGTGGGCGCTCACCGCTTTCGTTTATTAGTCTACCGCAATCACTACATATGAAAAGTACCCCGGAGAACATTTAATAAATATCGAAGAGGTAGTCAAAGCACAGGCGATGCCGGTCTTCTCTTGGATGGTCGGCTTGGCAAGAGCTTGAACCAGCTTCTATAAACAGTTTTGCATTGTTGCATATGCGACACATATGTCATTTTGTAGAAAACTGCCATCACAGGCAGTGCCGGGGCGTTTGCTACGGCTATGGCTAGAACCTTCTTGCTCCGCCGCCCTGGAAGACGTTGTAGTCGAAGGTGAAGGATACATCCACCGAAGCAGGGGCGCCCGGGGGCAGATTGGCGAAGGGGGCGGCGCGACGAACAGCGGTGAGGGCTGCCTGGTCGGCGATGGCGGATCCGGAGGATTGCTCGAGACGCAGATTAGCCAGGGCGCCGTTATCGGCGATGCTGAATATCACTTTCACCCGTTTCGATCTGTCCTCTCTGGGTGGGAACCAGTTGCGTTTTATTCGTCTTTGCAAGTCGGCCATATAGCGGCTGAAGTCGACATCCTGAATGCTCCTCTTTGAAGACTTTTCCGAAATAGGTCCGTCCGAGGGATTACCATTGTTTCCTTCTTTGGCTCTGGCCGGACTGCCCACATTGGGCTTTATGCTGATCAGCTCTTTCATGCCGTCACCAGATTGATGTTTTTGGCTGGGCGCTGCTTCCGGACCGGGTCCTTTTGAATTGGCGCCTGTTACCGAATCTGAATTCGATCTGCCCGGACGCTCCACCGGGGTATGGCCTCTACCCTGGGGATCGCCAGGGGATCTGGCGCTCTCCATACTGGATAAAGGTATCATCGAAGGTGCCCCGGTTTTGTCCGAGCCTTTTGCGGCACCGCTGTTTATCGAGCGGGGAAGAGCCGGACCGTTCACGTTGCCCAGTTGCAATGGAATAGCGTTTGGCTGGGGTAGCATGGCTATTCTCTGGGGTGGTGCCGAGGTCGGAATCGGCATAGTTCTGCCTGCCGAAGCGGGCGTCCTGTTGTTCGGCATCTGCGAGATGCTGGGCATGGCGGTATCGCTTGTAGGCTTGGCATTGTTCGGCCGGGGCAGAGGCATGGGTCTTGTCCGGTTCACCGAGGGCGGTGCCACCGGTTTCGGCATAGGATTTGCTTTTGGTGCGGTATCAGGAGCCTGCGGTTTTGACTCTGTCTGCGGCTTTGTCTGTGAGCGCGGTTGCTGCGTAGATCTTGACCGGTTGGCATCGGCTCTAGCTGCCGAGCTGCTGGCGGCGCTGGAACTTTTCGTAGATCCCGGGTCGCCGGGTCTGAATCTGTCTCTGGTTCGTTTCGCCTCACTATTATTTATGGACCGTTTATTCGATTCTATCTTCTTCTGGGTCTTTTCTTGAGGAGAGAGGAATTCGATGTCGGTTACCTGTACTTTTGGCGTCGTTGGCAAAATAAAGAAAAATGCCAGTATCAAAAACGATATCATTAGAGAGATATGAAAAAGATAAGAAGCGCTATTCGCTTCTGCAATTTCTAAGACCGTGTCTTTGTAGATGGCGCTTCTCATCTTGCCCTTTGCCTGGTCATGGGCGTCCCGGACGGTATAGGTAAGAAATGCCAGGAAGAGAAACAAGAGCATCATCACCGACGGGCTATTGATAGATAGCTCCGAGAAGGTGTGGATCAGATCCTGGTTTGGAAGAACACCGTATTCTCTGCCGAAGTTCGAGATCAGGTCGGTTATCTGTTTGCCCAGGCAGAGAATAGAGAACATAAATAGATTGGTTGTTCCGACTAAAAAGAAGAGAACACCCTTTCTCGGCTGTAGATTGTAGATTTGACCGAGCCCCGGAATGACAGAAAGGGTGGCTGCGGTTTTCGGATTATTTCTTCCGTCCATGGATTTTTCTTATCCCCGCTAGAACGCTCAACTGGACTTTTATCCAGTCTAGGACGGCATCAGTGCCGGAGCACCGGCAAAACTGCGGTTAGTAGATCAGTGTAAATCCTGGAAAATAGCGCAAACAAAAACACCACTCAGAATTATTCTGCAGTGGTGTTGTTTGCTACTGTCTGAATGTCCTGTGATTGGACTCAGTATCTCATCAATCAACGTTCAGAGCGTGATTGGATGCGGGCTGTCGCTTGCTACTGTTTCCGGCTGGCGCCGCCTGCTGTTTCTGCAAGGCCCCTAGGCTCGTAGTGCTCAACTTGTGTGCACTCACCTTTCACGTTTATTAGTGTATCCGAAATTTCTAGAATGAAAACTACCCCAAAGGACATTTAATAAATATCTCTCAGGGTAGTCAAAGGATCGCTTTTTATGCCGTTCTTATCGTGAAACTGGATTGACAAGAGCTTGAACCATTTGCATCGCTTCCGGAAATACGATCGCATATTCACCGTATATGCTCTTCTGTAGAAAACCGTGCGAAGCCAGGCTCATTCGTATTTCGTTTTTTCGTGTCTTTATCTTTTGTGGGATTCCTTAGATCCTGATCTGGTCTTTGATTTGTTTCTGGGGGCGGATCTTCTAGCCGGAGCCGCCTTTTTGACAGGAGCGGCTCGAAGCGCTGCGGTATCCACCAGAACCTTTGTCTCTTCGTTTTCGGTGACGGCGCTATCCTGGGGTGAAGCCACCGGATCAGGAGGTAGCTCTACTCCGATATTCTTGATTACCCTCAGTTGGTTGATAAGGCTGGACATAGCGATACTGAGGTTTCTAATGGAGGGGGTGTGTCCATTGACCATGATTGTAAGGGCGAGGCGCTGGTTGCCAGAGGTTGTCAGAATGCCGGAAATCGACCTGATACCGTCCATGGTTCCGGTCTTGAATTTGTAGGAGCCCCTGCCTTTGTCCGCTTCATCGTTGACTCTGAGCAGGTCCAGATAGGGCACCAGATCAGGGTCGGCTGCCATATGTTTCATGATCAGATTCAGAGAATGGGGGCTGACGCCGTTCTTGCGGCAGAGACCGCAGCCCTCATAAAGAATTACTTCCTGGGCCGGTATGTCGATGCTGCGCATCCAGTTGTTGAGGGCGAGGATGCCGTAGTCTTCCAGGGTGCTAGAGCCGTTTTCGCCGCCGCCTGCGATGTTCTTCTCTTCCAGGTATTTTGCGCCCAGGGTCCGCAAAATTTGCTGGGCGTAGAGATTGTCCGACTTGTTCAGGGTGCGCTTGAGAATCAAACTGAGGGGCTGGGAGCTGTGGCCGGCAAGCACGGTGACCGAGCCTCCGTTTACCGGTACCGCGGCGCTGCCGAATTTGAAGCCTCGCTTCTCCAGTAAGTCTTGAAGCAGAGCGCGGTTGAAGTCGTCCGGATTAGAGACGGCCAGGGTGACGGATTTGGGTGTCTCGGGATGATTACTCTGATAGATGAACTGACGCCGGTGCGCCGGATCTATATAAACCCAGCCGGGACCGCCCTTGGCTGCCAGCATATAATCGAAGAGTTTGCCGTCATAGGACTTTGCCACCAGGGTCTTATAGCCAGGTACCAGATTGCCCGTGTAGGTGATGTTTCTATCCACTACCAGATTGGATGATACGGGCATCCAGTGGCGACCCCAGTCTTCCACCAGCCAGGAGGGATGGAAGCCCATGCCCTTGACTGCAGGACCTTTTAGTATGAGCGTGCCGGTGACGGTTTTAGCGCCATGCTTAGCCGCTTCGTTGGCAAGGTTAATCAGGTCGGCTCTTCCCATCGTAGGATCTTGAGAAGTGCTCAAGACCAGATTGCCTTCGATGACATCGCCTTTTATGGTGCCTTCGGCGGTGAGGTTGGTTTTGTATTGATAGGAGCCCTTCAGAGTCTCGAAGGCGGCGGCACAGGTGATGGCTTTCACCGTCGAAGCCGGGGTGAAGCGGCGGTGGCCGTTATAAGAATAGATGATCTTGCCTGTTTTGACATCGAGCAGCTCGAGAGCCGGAGTTGAATGCTTCAGGGTCGGAATGCGAAGCCAGTTGGAGAATATTTTGGCCAGCTCCATACGGACGATACTGCTTTTGCTCTGGGCTCCGCCGTTGTCCGTCGGGGCATCGGCCGCCACTGCTTCTTTGGCTTGCATGGCCGGCATGGTCAGGGACGCTAGCAGCATGAGCACAGCTATGTTATTGAGAGGATTCTTTTTCAATATATCGAAAGGAGCTAAAGCGACTTTTACAAGAACAATTTTAACTTTTTAGGGAAGAGAAATGCTGCCTTCACCGAAAACCGCCTTTTTCAAAGCCGGGTGAATCTTTTCTTTCATGGCTTTTCCGGAAAGGGAGGTTAGCACCCTTCTTTGATTGTCGGTGACAACATAGGCCGGCAGCTCCTTTATACCGAACTCCTTTTGAAAGCGCCGGCTCAATTCGGAGCTTTCGTCCAGTTCATAGCGGGCGACATAAGTAGAAAAGATCCCCATAACTCGATCTGCTTCTTTTTTGAGGGCACCATCCCCGGTTCCAAAGAACTCATAGACCTGGATCGTGGGGCTGTGCTGAATGTGTTGGACCCGAGCGCCTCCGGCCCTTGCATTGAAGTTTGAAGCGGTGTTTCTTTGATCGACCACTCCGGAAAGTAGTGAGAAGGCATAGCCTAACAAGCCGATTAAAATAAGAGCGAGGATGGAGAGCAAGGTTATTACGACAACATTGCCGTTTTTCTGTTTTGAATCAGTCATCTTACAATTGGCGTCAGAAAATATTGACAAGCACATACAAATGTATGTATAATCGAAATACAGGATTCCATAATACGGCAGGTCTCCTCTATATACGTTCGATGCAATATCGAACTTTCAACTGTCTCCGGCCGAGCCGATTCTCCCTGTGCGCGAGTGTAGCCCGGGGCCCTCGCGTCGACGCGGGTATGGTCGTGCGCTCTTTCGGAGACAGGTAAAGGCGCAGGTATTTTTGCATCAGGTGGTCCCAGGTCGATAGATGAAGATGATCCCGATCTTGATTCTGATTCTGATTCTGACCCTGACCCAGATCAAGATTTGAATCAGCCATAGAGCTCCTTCTCTTTTTCTATGATCAGTTTCGGCATCCTGACCGGCTTCATGGTCTCTTTTCCTATGAAAAGTCCGGTAAACCAGGACCTCGTCGTTACCTTCCCGTCTACTAGAAGCTCGCCTTCGAACTGAAAGGAGGCCGGTCCGCGTCCGGCTATCCACATGTGCCCGCGAGGCAAGTCGAATAGACCGACCGACTTTTTGTAGACCACTCTCGATTCCGTGATAATCGGAAGCAGACCGTCGTTCATGAAGAGCTCAAGCGGGAAGAACTGATCGAAGATCTTGAGACGCATGTCCTCGAACCATCTCAGATAGGTTATGTTGGAGACATGACCGGCAAAG
Organism: bacterium; assembly: GCA_016124935.1. Classification (GTDB taxonomy): domain Bacteria; phylum Cyanobacteriota; class Vampirovibrionia; order Obscuribacterales; family Obscuribacteraceae; genus RI-106. The sequence continues at coordinate 65,176 of WGMS01000014.1, forward strand.
TCTATATCGTAGGTCTTTACCCTGATGTCATGGACTATTTCGAACTTTCTCACTTCGGTGGTGGAAGCTGCCATCGCTATTCTCTTGCCTTTTTCTGTTCTATTCTCTGGGAAATCCAGAATTGAAACTTATTGAAGTTGATAGGATAGCTCAAACTGTTTGCCGTTGCCACTCACGAGAGTTGAATTTCTGCAGACAAAGCAATCCAAGCACGACCGATGGGAGAGCAAAGGCGATCCAGCATCCGATCAGGCGTAGCACCTTATATAGTGCTACGACGCTAAATTAAGAAGCCGGTGATATGAACCAATCACCGGCTTCTTGCAACTCAGGCAGATTCTTTGTGTTCGCCATTTTCGCCCAGATTCTCCAGGGCTTTTTGATAGCGGCGGGCATGCCACTCTTCTACTTTTCCCAGAGAGTTGAATCGTTTGGCTGCCTGGGTAAATACCCTGGCGTGCTCTGCCGATTCTTCAGCCTGTTCGATGAATTCATCTACGGCATCCAGCCTGCCTTCCTGTCTTGCTATGCGCTCGAATTCGGGATACATCTGGTTGGTTTCATAAAGTTCTCCTTCGATGGCCAGTTCGAGCAGCTTCTCTACCGTCATCTCTTTTGCCGGATAGAGCAGTTGCAGGTGTGCAAAAGCATGACCAGTCTCTTGATTGGCGGTTTCTTCAAATAGGTCGGCAACTTCTTCGTTACCCAGCTCTCTTGCCAGTTTGGCGAAGTAGAGATACTTGCGGTTTGCCATGGACTCGCCGGCGAAGGCGGCTTCCAGGTTTTTTTCTGTCTCTGTGTTATCGAGGTTATTCATGACTTGCTCCTTTGTTTTATACTTGTTCTCTGTTTAGAATTAGTCTAAGGCGTCCCCAAAAAAAATGCCTTTTATTAGTTCAACTCTCTACCTTTCCATAGAAAGTAATTTTGAAATGATCTGCCTTATACTCAGCAGGCAGTTCGAATCCGGAAATCCAGATTCCCTCGCCGTCTACCTCCAGGTCATAAATTCGACCGCTCTCTCTGTCCACGAAATGGTGGTGGTGACCTGTGTTTGCGTCGTAGCGAGTCTGTCCTGGTTCGGTGGAGAGCTCCTGCAAGAGCCCTTTGTCCACCAGAAGTTTGAGAGTGTTATAGACCGTTGCCCGGGAAAGCGAACAGGGCAGGCGGTCTTTCACTGCCCGCATCACTTCTTCGGCGGTGGGATGGCAGTCGGTTTCGAGCAGGTAGCCTGTGACCACACATCTCTGGGCGGTAGGTTGAATACCGTACTCCATCAATAACTCTTCCACCGTGGTTCTGTTCATCTCTCTGTCTCTTTGTCCGTTTATCTCTATCAACTGGTTTTAAATCGGTCTGTAATTAGAATAAGTCTAAATACAGAATCTGTCAAGTCGAGTTTTGCGATTCGGCGAATCTGAGATTCAGCGAATCTGTGACTCACCGAATCTGCGATTCCGAGATTCTGTAAACCTGCAATATGGTCAGCATCGGTCTATAATCTCTAGAAAAAAGAAAGGAGATTTCTCGATATGTCAGAGTCCAGGCTCAAAGAAGCTATAGCCAGCAAGAAGATGATCTGCCCGGAGTGCCAGAAACCTGTTGAGAAGTATGAAAAGTTTGTCGAGACCGTGGCTTCGGTCTGGGACGGTGCAGGCGACTCCGGTGTCGAGCACGAAGGCAGCAAAGCGACCATAATTTGCGGTCACTGCGGCTGGAAAGAGCGCACGGAGTTCTGGGATTCCTATATAGAGGAATAGAAGTGGACCCGGAACTTAGACTCTGTTCTTTCTCGAATCTATATATGGAAGCAGGTCGATGACCACGCTGGTCTTTTCTCCCCGGGCTGTGGTTCTTTTCTCTTCGAGGGTACGGGTCATATCGACCCGGCGGCAGAGACCGAATATGAGTTCGGCGAAGTACTCGTTATCCTCTGGAATTTCCCCTGCCGCTATGCGATCTTGCAGGATGTTCAGCAGTTCCTCGTAGGAAACGGATTCCGGTACCTTCAAAAGCACTATCTACTCCTTGCAACCTTTTTTTGAGGTTGCTCGCCAGAAAAATAAATCTAACCAATATGAAAGTGACGCTTGTTAGAACGACTTTAAAGCTAACATCGTATACAGGAATTTCCTAGCTTCTGTTAAGGAAAGTCTCTTAGCAACTACTAAGGAGAGAAGCCATGCAGGCTGTGGTGATCGAGAAAAGCGGCGGACCGGAAGTGTTAAAGGTAATGAACCGGGAGCTTCCCGAGCCGGGCCGGGGAGAAGTGCGGGTCGAGGTCAAATGTACTGCCGTCAACCGAGCCGACTTGATCCAGCGCCAGGGCTTCTACCCGGCACCGCCTGGAGCCCCTCAAGACATACCCGGTCTAGAGTACGCCGGAGTGGTAGCCGAGGTCGGATGCAGCGTCCAGGACCTGAAAGTAGGGGATAGAGTCTTCGGTCTCACCGCAGGCGGCTCCTATGCCGAATCTGTGGTGGTTCACTCCGGCACAGTGGCGCCGATTCCGGATAGGCTCACCTTCGAGGAGGCGGCGGCGATTCCCGAAGCCTACACCACAGCCTATGATGCCATGGTCTGTCAGGGCGGGCTCTGCGCCGGGGAATCGGTACTTATTCACGCAATTGGCTCGGGAGTGGGTACTGCTGCTCTGCAAATCGCCGATGCAATAGGAGCCAACGCGGTGGGGACCACAAGAAACGAAGAGAAACTGCGTCAGGCCGAGGAGCTTGGTCTCAGTTGCGGAGTGGTGGCAAAAGAGGGACGTTTTGCCGAAGCCGTGCTCAAGCACTTTCCCCGTGGTGTGAATGTGGTGCTCGAGCTGGTCGGCGGTGATTATGTAAGCGAAGATCTGGATTGTCTTGCTACCCGGGGAAGAATTATTCTGGTTGGTTTGTTGGCTGGTAGAAGTGTCGATCTCGATCTTGGCAAGGTCTTGCGAAAACGGGCATCTATTCAGGGGACCACTCTGCGAGCCAGACCATTAGAGGAAAAAATCCTGGCAGGCAAAGTGCTTGCCGGTAACATCGTTCCTTTATTAGAATCCGGAAAGTTGAGACCCTCTATAGATCAGGTCTTTCCTTTGAAAGACGCCGCCGAAGCCCATCGGTATCTGGAGAGTAACGAGAGTTTTGGTAAAGTGATTCTCAAAGTCGGTGAGTGAAGCAAGAGACAATGAAGGGCTCGTCTATATAGAGACTGGTGACGGCTCTATTACGCTTGCCGATTATGAAACCGGTGAGTGGTATCACAATAGCGCAGGCGCTTTCAAAGAGTCCCTGGTTAATTATGCCGAGCCTGCCATAGCGCTGCTTGGAGCCGAGAAATATCCGGGGGCAATAGCGCTTCTCGATATCTGTTTTGGCATGGGCTACAACACCTTTACTTTTATAGAGGCTCTGATGCAGACAGATTTGCCCGCATCGACCATACAGAACCTTTCGATTAAGGCGGTGGAGATAGATAAGTCGCTTATTCCTGCGATGATAAAGACTCTCGAGCAACCTGTTTATCCGATTCTGAAATCCTCCGGATTGAATCTGGCTATAGTCGAGATGTTGAGAGAGTTGCTTAAAAATGGAACGTGTCAGGGGAGGGTTTCAATGATACCGCAAGGAGTATCATCGATAGACAGAATAGATTTCGAGATCTGCTTCGATGATCTGCGCTTGTCTCTGCCTGCTCTGCTCGCTGAAGAAAAGCATTGCTATGACTTGATTTTTCATGATCCGTTCTCTCCCAGAAAGTTTCCACAGTTCTGGACACTGGATATCTTTTCGATTTATCGCAGGCTTTTGAAAGAGAAAAGCGGCAAGCTCTTTACATATAGTGTCGCAGACGCTGTTCGCAGCGCGCTTGCCCTTGCAGGATTCTCCGTCTATCGAACCCGGGCCCTGGGCAGAAAAACCGGCGGCACGCTGGCGGTGGCGGATGCAACAGGGAGTAATTCTTTCGGGTTGAATTTAATACCGAAAGAGTTGCCGGGTTTGTTTCAATTTAGTCCTGAGCTATTTTTCGTTCTCGATGAGAACGAACTCGAAAAATTGACCCCGAGGCAGGCGGTGCCCTATCGAGACCCCGGGCTTAGTCTGGACCGAGCCGCTATATTGAGAAATCGGCAGAATGAGCAGGATCTGCTGTCTCAGGAATCTTGAGAACTAGAACTAGGCTCTTTTCTTATGCATGCAGTAGCGACAGTAGACCGGACTGTGCCCCTTGGGTTTGAAGGGGACATAGGTCAGCGATTTACACGATATGCAAACGACGGCGCTCACCGAAGATCTCTTCGAGAAGCGAGAGCTGGCGCGGCGCAGGACTCTGCAATTGTGGCAGCGACTGGGGGTGTACTCTAATTTTTTGTCGCAGAAGAAGCTCTGCTCTTCTTTGCTGAATAGAAAGCTGGCGTCGCAATCTTTGCATCTTATGTATTTGTCTGTCGTATCTGGTAAGCATTTTGAATTATCGAGAAAACTTATTGATAATCCTTCGGGTTCCTGATCATTTATCAAGTACTCGGACATCTCCAACACCTCTTGAATATAACGTGGTTTAAGCAACTTGCAGCTACTTCAGTGTCGAGCTTCGAGCACTAAGGGCAGGTTAAAGGGAGATGAGATAAATTGTAGAAAGGCTTCTGCCATGTATCTATCGGAGATAGTCTTTCAAGATCTGAGTTCGTTCTTTGATTTCGCTACTGTTAATCCTGTCCTCTATTCTCAGATCCGGGCGTTTTTTCTGCAATGAGGCTCTGGCTCTGCTGCTTATCCCTTTGCAGAGGGTGATATCTAACCGTTTCAAGTTTTCCATGGAGGCAATATAGTCGATACTTTTATCGGTGAGTTTTTCACTACTGAATAGACCAAGATTCTCGAGACTATGCATCTTCGATAGCTTCTCAATGTCTTGATCTCTTATCCAGTTGCCACCCAGCTCGACAGTTGTTAATTTGGATGATACTACTTTCGGAACCACAGATCGATCTATATTTGTTTGGTTCATCTTGAGCGTGCGAAGGCTGGAGCAGTTTTTCAAAAGTCGTCCAACGCCATCGATACTTATATGGGGGCACATTATAATCTCCAGATGCTCAAGTCGAGGAAGTTTCTCGAGAGCGACTAGACCACGGTCGGTTATACCGGTGCCGGTCAGATCCAGTTTGGTTATGGTTTTGAATCTGCTTACTCTTTTCAAACCTTCGTCAGTCAGGGCGCTTCCTTCAAAAGAGATGCCATTCAAGGGCCATTCAGGCAGGTGCTCCAGACCTGTTCCGTTTATTTCGCATTGTTTGAAGCTGAGATTGAGAGGCTGTTCTCCGGCAAGCAGTTTTATGTCCTCGTCTTTTGCGATGAATGGACCTCCAATCCAGCATTCGCCGAATCCATGTTTGCTTCCTCTTTTAAAAGGTCGACCACCAGTGTCCACTCCTTCATCCACCAGATCCGGTACTAGAGTAGCCAGAGGGGTCTGTTCGACCTTCTTTTTCTCCAGTACCCTTTCCGAAGGCGGCTCTGCTTTTGGACCTGTCAACATGTAGACCATGCCTAGCAGTGCCGCGGTAAGAAGCGAACCGGTTAAAACCGTCGCCACAATGATGATTCCGTATCGGTTCCAGATCCTGGTCAGTGGATGCTCGGAATTTGAAGGCGGTTTGAACTCTCCGAAAGCCCCCGTTTTTAGAGAAGGATGCTGCAAGGGGATTCTCTTCAAATCTTTGAGGAACTCTTCGACACTTTGATATCGTTGAGATTTGTCTTTGGTAAGAGCTCGCTCTATCAGGCTCTGGACCGCATCGGCATCAGGCAGTTCGTATCGGCAAAACTCCTGGACCGATGGAACCTCGGCTTCACTATGGAGGGTAAAAGTCTCTACCATGGTATCTGCCTGGAATGGCACCCGGCCTGTGAGCAGCTCGAAGAAAATGCAGCCAAGAGCATAGATGTCGGCTACGGAGGTTCCGGACTCCCCATGAATGACCTCCGGCGCCATATAGAGGGGACTTCCGGCCATGGTATTGCCACCGGTGCCAAGAACCGCCTGACTCTTTTCCGGGTCCATGGCATGCGCTATGCCAAAGTCGATGATTTTGACTTCGTCCTGAATCGGTTCCGGATCTTTTCTGTCATAGACGATTATATTCGCCGGTTTTAGGTCGCGATGGACGATCTTCTCCTCATGGGCTCTGGCGAGACCCTGGCAGATTCTGGTCATTATTGCCACAGCTCGGCTTAGGGGCAGAGGTCCGTCTTTCTCGAGAAGCTCTTTCAGCGACGTCCCTTCGATGTATTCCAGCACCATATACAGTGAGCCTGATTCACTGCTGCCGAAGTCATAGACTTTGACCAGATTGTCATGGTTGAGCCGACTTAGAAGCTTCGCTTCTTGCTGAAAGCGAACGGCGCATTTTTCATAGTCGTCGACCTCCAGGACGGTCTTGATCACCACATTGATACCAAGAGCCGTGTCAAAGGCGCGATAGACCGACCCCATGCCACCCTGACCGATCATTTCGATAGCTTCGTATCTATCCGTCAGGAAAGCTGGGTGTGTGTAATTCGAAGGTATTCTGCCCATCAAGTCTTCGATGTTTTATAAGGATTCCGTTTTCCCGATAGCCCATGCCAGTGATGAGGCTCATAATTTTATCTTCCCGCCCGGGCGCTTTTCTAATTAGGGCTTCGATTAAATAGTCTGTTAGTATGGAAAAAAATCCTTGTCTTCTAAGGAAAGCCCGAGGTCCTATGCATTCGTATCGGAGAGCTTTTTATTTTTCTGGGGTGTTCTACAGTCTGGCGGTTTTTTTTATCGCCGTTTCTATCGGCGGCTGTACCCCTGAAGAAGAGGCAAAAGTCGTGCCGAGCCTGACAGTAGACCCCAATCAAATCGAGCTGGGAGAGCTGGAGGAAGGGGAAGAGTACAACCGTGTGGTTAAGCTGGAGAACCGCGGCAAGGCGCCTCTTAAAATTTTTGAAGCCCATTCCTCTTGCGGCTGTACGGTGCCATCGCTCAAGAAGCAGGACCTGGCTCCCGGAGAGGGTACTGAGCTGGAGATCATGATCGATACAGCCATGAAGCAGGGTGACGTGAAAAAGGTGGTTAATATCTCCAGCAATGATCCGATTCATCCGATTATTCCGATCAACATCTCCATGCACGTCAAGGACCGTCATAAGTCCATGGGAGAAGACGGTGCTGCCAAGATATTCACCAGCGAAAAGTGCACTAGTTGCCATGTCGACCGCGGAGTCGGACTGGCTGGAAAAGAGCTTTTCGATGCCGACTGCGCAATGTGTCATGGTGAAGGGGCGAAAGGGGCAGTGGGTGGCGCCTTGATTTATGGTGACTATAACAACGCCGATTATGTCGCTCATATCAGAGAGGTTATAAGCTACGGCAGCAAGACCCACCAGTCTATGCCGGGATTTCTCAATGACGCGGGCGGACCACTTATAAAGGAACAGATCGATTCCATCATCGATTATCTAAAAGAGCTATCCGTCAAAGAGAAGGCGAAGAAGGCGAAATCTGACTCTAAAGTGGGCAAATAGCTGTGTAGAGACTTTATAAAGATATAGTTGATGTCGAGAAGCGGGAGTTCGCTTGCGAAAATTGTGAAAAACCGCTACAGGGCTTGCTGTTGCAGAATGCAATCTCTCTTGAAATTGAGAACCGGGGCGATTAGCATTAGTGAGGAGCCTTTGAACAGAATTGGAGAATTTGGATGGCGTTTCAAGAACGTGAGCTGAACAAAGAAGAGATCGCTCAGTTGAAGAGTGATAATCGCTACGGTTTCAAGCTTCTGGAGATCAAGAAGCGGGATGCTACCGCTCGCGAGATCTGCCATCAGCTCGAGTATGTCGTCCAGGAGCTGCAGAATGATTTCCGCGCCGGCACCAGGCGGTCCGATGCCCAGGAGTCCGTGGAGATTGCTTTTGCCCTGGGGGCTACCTGGGGAAACCAGCTGGTAAAAGAGTTCGGTTGGACATGGATCTGTATCGAAGCCAACGGGGTCGAGAACTATGTGGTTGCCTCGGGCAATCGCTCCGTCTTTGTCGCTCCGGCCCCCTTCGTCAAGCTCTGTCTCGATAAGCCCGATACGCGCTGCAATATCCTTTTCGCCTTTGATTTGATCGACGGCGGCAGTCTCGATAGCCTTTCGGAGAATGGCTATGCCAATCTGATGGTCAGTCTTCAGCAAGCGGCAAAAGAGCCATCTCGCTGAGGCTTTCTTACCGGTTCGCCTTTGATTAAATCGATTTGACCTGGCACTTGGCAAGGCTTATTATTAATAAGCTCGCGCCTAATCCACTGTTGCCGCACGAGTAAAAGTACGAAGCCGAGAGGACGGGGGCTTTTCCTCCTTTTGTCCCCGTCATCTGGTTTCCTATTGCTTTTGTCCTATTCGTTATTAGTTCTTTCCTCGCCGCATACTTGAAGCATGAGTCGACCGGAGTCCGGTAGGGAGAGTCATGGAAATGACTCCAACCTATTTGATTCTAGAGGCAAGACTCTATAGATGGTCTATTCTGCCGAGAAAGAACGGGTAAACTTCTCCATGTTTTGCATCGACGGTGGTGGAGCCGTTTTGTCTGGGGATGAAGATTTAAAGGGTGATCCGCTTATGGCGCGACTCTGCTTCTTTAGTTCATCGGTGATCTGCTTGGTGTTACTGAGCTGAAAGTCTCTAATCTGTTCATTCATGACCTGGGCTTGCTTGATCTGCTCCAATTTATACTTAGCCAGATCTGCTTCATACTTCGCATCCAGGGCGGTACTGTCCATGGTGCCGCGTATCGGCGGTAAATCGCTTACGCTGTCGGCAGCAGTCTGTGTCGAAGTCGACGCGGAAGCCGAAGCAGGACTTTTCTGGGCTAAATCCTTGAGTGGCAGGGCGCGGCGTTCAAGCTCCTCTTTGGCGTTGTCGGAAGTTATTTTTGAGGCGAGGGCTAGAGCACTCTGGGCCCGTCTTGCTGTCTCTGGAGTCCAGTTCAGGTGGTGGCAGAGTTCGGCGCTTTCGAGCCAGGTCTGGGCGACTTTCGAAACCGATACCGAATTGCCGGCGCGGGTGTATTCGGAAAGTGCCCGGTCAAAAAACTCTATCGCCCGGTCTCCAGCTTTCTTTTTGTTATCGCCATTGGCTCTCTGGGCTGCCAACCTTGCCGAAGCAAGATAGAGGTCACCCTTCAGCTCCGCTGAGATCTTCTCGGACACGGTTAGTTTAAGCGCCTTTTCTAGAATTGCTTTTGCTTCGTCTTCATTTTTGCTTTGCCTGTATACCTCTGCCGAGCCAGATAAAGCGGAGAGATGCAACTCCGGCGCATCGGCTTTTCCGGCAGCGAGCTTTTCTATAGTCTTCTTGAAATACGACTGTGCGCTATCTAGCTTGCCGTTCTCTAGATTGATGTTGCCCAGCCTCAGGCAGTATTTTGCCGCGGCGATAGAGTCAGATTCAGAGTCGGCCCGGGAGAGAAGTTTCTTATACTCGGCTTCAAGACCCGCCCAGTGAAGCTTTCCTTCTTTGTAGGCGGCCTCGGCTTTTTTGTCAAGAGCTTTGTGCTGTCCCTGCTCGTATTGGTTGATTAACGGTGGACCGGCCAAAAATGCTCCGGCGCCAATCAGGACCAGAGTGCCCGCTAAGACCAGTATTTTAACCAGGGCGTTTCGCTTTGGTCTTTCCTCGGTCAGAGTACTTTTGTTCTGGCGCAGCCTGCTGCCTGCCTGGGGCGCCGGCTCGCTCATCGAGATAACTTGTTCCGGCGACTTGGTTTTCCAGGGATTTGTCGTTCTGCTATCGGACGATGGCTCAAGGTTTTGAATCGGAGACTCATATTGCTCAATAGCCGGGGCAGCACTTCTTTGCGGGGGATGCTCATGGTCGCCTGTGTATTTGAGGGCGAGCCCTTCTTCCCGGGTAGCTTTCAATTCCTCCAGTAGCTCGGCGGCGTTCTGGAATCTTTTCTCCGGCTCTTTTTCAAGACATTTTTCAATCATGGCCGCCACTCTTCTTTCCAGCCTTCCGGTTTTCAGCTCTGACGCTATTATCGAGGGCGGACCGTTAACATGTTTGAAAATAGTATCGAGGGCGTTCTCTCCAATAACCGGAGGAATTCCAATAAAACACTCATGCATGACACAACCGAGAGAATAGATATCCGAGCGACCATCGGTATCTTTGCCCCGGCACTGCTCCGGGCTCATATAGAGCGGACTGCCGAAGACCGAGCCTGTGGCGGTCAGATCTTGTATAGTCAATCCACTATCTGCAAGCACCTTGGCTATGCCGAAGTCCAGCAGTTTGGCAAAAGACTCTGATTCGGAGTCGATCTTCTGCAGCATGATATTGCTGGTTTTGATATCCCGGTGAATGATGTTCTGATTGTGGATGTATTTGAGAGCGCGAACCACTTGTTCGAATATTCGCAGAAACTCTTCTGTTCCTATCGGCCCGCTTTCTGCTATGCGCTCTTGCAGGCTCTCTCCTTCTACATATTCCATGACCAGATAGGGTTTTCCTTCGGTGGTCACGCCATAGTCGAAGACCGCAATCAGATTGGGATGGGCAAGCTGACTGCCCGCTTTTGCTTCTATGTCGAAACGTTTCAAACTGACGGAATCGAGCGAGAGAGCAGTGTTCAGAATCTTGATCGCAACCAGCTTGTTGAGCTGTTTGTGGCGACCTTTGAGGACCAGACCCATGCCGCCCTGACCAAGCAGCGCCAGCACCTCATATCGCTCTGGTGCCACCACCGGCAATGGGGGGTGAGAGATCTCCTGGTTGGAATTGTCTGCGTTCATAGCGATTCTCTTTTCTTCTATCAGCGATAGCGTCTCCTGTATTTCCAGTCTGCCTGGAATTTCTCGTGGTCTTTGTTGTATTTCGGTCTTTGATTACGTGCTCGGCTTTCTGCTTCATTCAGTCTTCTATTACTCTCTCTCTGGGCTTCTCTCTGTCTAATCAGGGCTGCTTCTTCCGAGGTCAGCTCAGGCTTGATCTCGAGGGAAGCAAGAACCTCTTTCACCGCCGGCGATGCTACCCAGGCTTCGGTTCCGGTTGCTGCGATGATGTATAAAAAACGTCTTACCAGAATGGTTCTATAGATATACGATCTTTTTTCCTTCTTGTCCTTGGACTCTACTTTCATGTCTATCTGACGACCGGGATAACCCTGCCATTTCAGCGAGTGCTCTTCGTGTTTCCCGGGATGGCTCTTTTTGAGACTCTGGCTAATTGTATTCAGAAATGCGCCTTGCTGACTGTAGGGGATCTGACCGGGAAGAATGGCGTATCCGACCTGATAGCCTCCCTGGGGCTCTTCATACTGATACTGGACAAAGCGCATTCCGGCGGTTTCTTTGTATCTTGTCAGAGGATTGCCCGGCAACTTCACTTTGAATCGACCTTCTCGAAAGGAGTAGCTGGAGAGTTTCGGCGCCCCGAAGTCCGTCTTCACTTCTATTGGTTTATTCGGCTTCTCGGGCTCATTTGGTCGACCGGCAGCTTCGGTTACCGGAGCAGTCTCTGGTTCGGTATTCGTTTCGCTGACCTCTTTCTTCTTTTCTATTTGGCTCTCAAATTTCTCAAATTTATCGACGATCTTCTTGAATCTGGTGATGAAGATCTCTGGTGTACCCGGGTCGAAGAGCAGCCTGGTATGCAGATGTTTGTCCAGAGGCTCATTGTAGGGCGCCATCTCGATGATGACATAGCGCATCTCGTTGACTCTACTGGGCAATATCCTGTCGCCCTCGTATCTGCCTGGTTTGAGGTCGAGTTCGCAAAATATCCCATCTATTTTCGGCGCCGTTATGGTGCGTCCGGTAGTGGTGGCTTGCTTGCCTACTTTGAAAGCGATTTCGAGGTGTTGACCAGTCTCTTCTATTTTAGCCCGGGGGTAATATTCCATGAAAAGCGCCTTGAGATCCTGGCAGGCATTATCGAATTCGGAAACTCGGGCGTTTTGAGGCACTATACTCTCCACAGCCAAGGAAGGGTACACGGTGACGCACCCGGCTGTCAGCACCAGCAACATACTAAAAAGTAAGTATGGTTTTTTCGATCTGCCTTTCATTATGTATTTCCTACCACCGCAATTCCCGGAGCTAACCTCCGGGCTTCACTCGCAAAGCCTGTCGTGACGGTGAAACTTGCCGACTGCAAGTGTTTTGCTATGCGGGCTCTGGTTTTGAACCGGCGCGACGGTGGTAGGGGAAGCATAGTGCGTTCAATTGAGGAAGTTTTTTTGATCTCCCGTTTCAAAATAATTGTGGTCGCCCTGTTGATTCTTTTCTTTACAGCGAATCCGCCGACGCAGGCCTCCGAACTCAAGAAAGGTCTCGATCAGCTCACCGAGTTATTCAAGGAGTATTATCCCCGGGCACGCATAGAAAGAGGGGCTGATTCTCTTGAAGTGAGCTATAAATGCAAGAAGTCAATCAGCGTTTACACTCAGAAAGAAGAGTTGATGCCGGAGCCGGGCGGACTGCACTGTCGAATATCGCTGCATCCCGGTGGCTACGAGGGAGAGGAGCGTCTCAATGCCGAGGTCAATCAGTTCTATTATGAGAAGCTCACCCTTGCCCCATACTCTAAGAGCGCAGATAAGCATCTACTTGCCAGGCTCGATTTCTCTGCTAATACTCCTACTGATTTCAAGAATCGCTACAAGTCTATTATCCAGGGCATCTTCCCCGAAGTGGAGGAGACTGCCGCTGAGAAGTCCTCTGGCAAGCCGAATCAGTCGGAGACCGAAGCAGAGTTGACTACCGGCATTGAAGGAGGCGATGCCTCGGATTCGAAGAAAGTCTACTCTGGCAGGAAATTCGACACCGGTGATCTCTTCATGTGGAAAGCTACCAGGGGCGATGACGTTGTCTATCTACTCGGCACCATCCATGTCGCCAAGAAAGACTTTCATCCCATGCCCCAGGGGATTTTGAAGGCTTTCAAAGAGTCCAATCATCTTCTGGTAGAAGTCGATGTCACCGATCCGGATTCGATAAAGAAGATGAAGGAGGCTGAAAAAGGTATCGAAGAAAAATACAAACCGCCCGAGCGTCTGCGGGATAAGCTCAAGCCTGATACCAAGAAAGTCTTCGACGAGTATCTAGCCTGGTCTGGAGAGACCTGGGAAATGTATGACTCTTTTCGTCCCTGGAAATGTATAGAAGCACTGGGGGGCGCTATTCCAAGACGAGGCGATATCACCAAGTTCTCGGGCCGTTTCGGCATCGATCTTTTCTTGCTCAAGGAAGCCAAAGAAAACGAGATACCGGTAACCGGTCTGGAATCACCGGACCGGGGTAAGTTGTTCGCCTTGTTGCCGGACGATGTTTCGGAGGCTCGTCTCAAGTCTCTGCTTCTAGATCTCAAAAATCTAGCAGGGGATATTCAGGAGGTTTTTCTTGTCTGGCGTGCCGGCGACTTGAAGGGGATGGAGGAGCTCGACCGGAGAAAAGAGAGAGAGATTCCTCTATTGAAGAAGTTTCACAAGGTTCTCCTGGATGATCGAAATCTGATTATGGTGGATAAGCTGATGGAGGTTCTACCGAAACAGGAAGGACCACATTTTGTGGCGGTGGGCTCGGCTCATATGTACGGGCCTACCGGACTGCCTGCTCAGCTGGAGAAGCGGGGCTTCAAAGTGGTGCAGATGGAAGATAGTCTGCCTTCTTTTGCCGGACTGGATACAGCCACAATCAATGATGATTTCAAGCCTTCACCCGGACCGCTTTTAGAAAGACGGCTTCAGTTGTACAAAACAATTCAAGCAAGCAAGAGCAAAGGCATAGGCATAGCCGGGTACATGAATTCTTTCAACTGGCTCGAGACCAGGGTCAAAGCCGGAGCTGGTAGAGATGAAGTCAAAGCCGGGGTGAGAAAGATCGAGATCGCCCTGGGTGAGCAGTATCAGCCTTTCATACAGTACACAATCACTCCATACTGTCTTAAATTAGAAAAGTTGTTGACCGAGAAGCTCAAAGGTCGATCAGAGCTCAAAGAAGGAGTGACTTTGCACTGCACCGTGGGTGATGACGGAAAAATCAGCAAGGTTTTCGTATCAAAGAAAGACAAGAGTAAACCAGAAGCGAAAAAGCTAGCCCGGGATATGGTTCTTGCCATGAGCCCATTTCCCGCTCCTCCGGAAGGCAGGTTGAAATTGAGGCTGGAAGCTTCCAGTGATCCTGATAAAGTCGAAGCTTATGTCGACGGCTTTGTAGACTACAAAAGGATTATGGAAGATCTGCAAAACAGGATAAAACAACACTGGCATCCACCCAGACTGAACAATACCAAACACGCCATTGTGATGTTCCGGCTCTTTCGGGACGGTCATATCGAAAAGTTGAGACTGGTTCGCTCCACCGGTGTCAGAGAACATGATGAGTCATGTCTCCAGGCCGTCTCAGGCTCTTCACCCCTGGCAAGATTACCCGATGGCTCGCCTCGCTGTGTCGATATTCTGTTCACCTTCTCTTACAATGTTCATCGATCGCGTTATTGATACTTCAGGTCAGCGCCTATTTTCTTTGAAGCGGAATACAACCACTTCGTCTTCTCCCGGTAAGAGCTGGTCGAGATCTATCCATGTGGTGGTTGTCTCTCCAGGTTTTAACTCTCCAGGCAGTCCGGAGCCGAAAGCCGCATAGTCGAAGGTCAGCTCTCTTTTGCGGTTATTGCGGTAAACCGAGGCTTCGAAGCACCATGGCTGAAGACTGCCCCTGCCTTCCATCGGCACCCAGTAATGGATCGATTCTTTACCGGTGTTAGTCACCGTTAACTCATAGGTGGCTTTCTTGTAGTCTTTGTGTAGCAGTCGTGATGCCACTACTACCCCTGAATTCGATCTAGTTGTCACCCCTTGGCTCCAGGGGCTCTTCGTTGCTATGAAGTATCCGCAAACAGCGCTTATTAAAATAACAAACGCGCTGACTCCTTGCCTGTTTAAGATAGTTCTGAGCAGTTTCATTTTTTCCTTTCAGTAAGTGTCACTATCAAATCATCACAATTGGTGATAGAGAAGGCGAATTACCCTGGATTTGCTATGGCTAGGTCACGAAGTCTCTTTCGGGTCGGGACGCTCGGCGTTGATAATCGATTGCAAGGCGGATATCTCTGCTTCTATCTCTTCCAGTTCGATAAAGAGGAGAATATTGGGCTCGGACAATTCTGCGATGTCTTCGGTAAGCCGGTCCACTTTCCCTGAGAGCTTTTCCAGGAGCTTGACCATCATACTGATCTGCTCTTTTGAGAGTTCGTCCCGCAATTTTTCTATGGCGAAGGTGAGCTTGCCGTACTGTTCTCCTAACTCGGTCAGTTTGCCGGAGCGGATTGCGATCGATTCGTTGACACGGCGCAGGCGCTCCACCACTTTCTTTCTCTCCGTGGTGAGCTTCTTGAGCCGTTTCCAGATGTCTACGGGTTCACCGCTTGCTTCGGACATGAGCAGGTTTCCTTTATCTGTATATTCCTTACCACATTTGGTGGTAGATCAAAGGCTTTCCCAACAGCACTTTCGTATCTCCGGTATCTCCAGTTGCTTTTAAAGCGACTCTGTTGCTACCATGCTCTCCTGTTCAGAATTCCAGGATTTGAAAGTCTATGTCGATCAGTCCAAAACAGCGAGTTATCAGTGAATCTCTCAGGGAAGAAGGGCGCGAGTTGCTGGCCACCCTGCCTGCCAGGGATCAATTTTTCGAGCGAGTGATGGAGCTGCTCGGCGATGTTGGGGATGCCGGCGACACCAGGGATTTTATCTATGGAATCGCTGCCATTCCCGAACTCGAGTCGGGCGAATTGAAACGGCTATTGGAAGAGCGTCGGGGAAAAGACCCGGCAAGAGCTAAAAGAGCCGCTAAAAGATTGAACGAAGCCAATCTTCGCCTTGTTTTGTGGGTAGCAAAAGATTATTGCAGCGCCGGTCTGCAAATCAAAGACATTATCAATGAAGGCACAGTGGGATTGCTTCTGGCGGTGGAGACGTTCGAGGCAGAAGATTTCAGCTTCAGAGAATACGCCATCTGTCTTATTAAAGAAGCCATCTCTTTTGCGGTGGCCGAGGAGACTCGCTCTTCAAGGGTGCCTGATTATATTCTAGAGAAAATTAACGCGGTCAAAGTGGTGACCCGGCGACTTGCCGACGAGCTAGGGGCGGAGCCTCCCTATGAAAAAATCGCCGAAGCCATGGGTTTGACGAAAGAAGAGCTGGAGCGCCTCGTTGGTCTCGCCAAAATTCCTGCTAACAAGGAATCTGCTGAAGATGCAGGAGAAGAAATCGGAGACGACTTCGATTTAGAGCTCGATTCCGGATTTGAATATGAATATGGATACGGATACGGCTCCGAGGACGAAGAAGTCTGACATCAGAGCTGGAACTGGATCTAGATAATTCCTGCTTTGAGCAGGTCTTTCAGGTCGATTATACCCACCGGTCTCGACTGTTCGTCCAGAATAAGCAGAGCCGAGATAGAGTGTTTCTCCATCAATTTGAGCGCCGCCACCGCCAGGCAATCCGGGGAGATGGTCTTGGGTGTTCTGGTCATGAGCTCTTCGGCGTCTTTGTTGAAGAATTCAGCGCCATGTTTGATCAAGCCGCGACGCAGGTCTCCGTCGGTGATGATGCCGCGCAGGCGACCTTCTCCGTCGAGGACGGTGGTGAAGCCAAGCTTTTTCTCGTCTATCTCTTTGAGAACCGTGCTGTAGTCGGTGCTGACGCCCACCGTAGGCACCTGAATGCCCGAGCGCATAACATCTTGGACGGTGATCAGCATCTTGCCGAGATTGCCTCCGGGATGGCTTCTGGCGAAGTCCTCTTTCTGGAAGCCTTTCAGGCTCATAAGCACGATAGCCAGAGCATCACCCATGGCTAATGCCGCGGTGGTGGATGAGGTCGGAGCCAGGTTGAGGGGACAGGCCTCTCTTTCGACGCCCACATCGAGCACGATATCGGCAAAGCGGGCCAGGGTGGAGGAGAGATTGCCGGTCATGGCTATCAGTTTGAGACCCAGTCTTTTAATCGGATCCAGGACCATGGTTATCTCCTGGGTCTCGCCGGAGCCGGAAAGGGCTATTACAACGTCCTTTTCATCCATCATGCCGAAATCGCCATGGCGAAGCTCGGCGGGATGGACGAAGAAGGCGGGGGTGCCGGTGGATGCCAGGGTGGCGGCTATCTTGTTGGCAATATGTCCCGATTTGCCCATGCCGGTAACCACGACTTTGCCGTTGCACTGGGCGAGCATCTCTATGGCATCTTCGAATTCTATTGAGAGGCGGTTTCTGATGGCAAGAATGGCCTCGGCTTCTTCTTCGAGGACCTGGCAGGCGAGGTCGACGATGGCCGATTCGCCTTCGGCGAGCAGGCGTTCTTCACAGGCGCCGGCAGCGACGCTGAAATCGAGAGAATGTCCCTGGAAAACTGGGCTATCCGGTTGATTGGCTGGTGAGGTCACGACGGGTCCTTCTGGGGTATCTGTTCCGATGATTCAGTTCTGCTAGCTGGATCGGGCCTGGCTCTTGCTTTATACTGCAAGTTGCCGGCTATTGTACGCTCTTGACAGCCCTGGTTTCTTGACAAACTGTAAGCTATCCGGGTCGATACATTTGAAACCTGCTACCGAGATATCATTATTGGGCATTCTTCATGGGTAAAGGCTTATATCTGAATTGTTGATTTAGATTAATCTCCTCGATCCGCCTTCCCCGCCCCTTACTAATAAATGACCGCCATACTGACACGTAACGATAAGCTCGGAGAGGGTCACTACACAGTGATCAAAGAGCTTGGCGTCGGTGGAATGGGGGTGGTCTACCAGTGCCGGGATGAGTTTCTGGAGCGGGATGTGGCTATAAAAATGCTGCTTCCTGCCCTGGTCAAGAATCCGCGCAATCTAGAGGTGTTCAAGCAAGAGGCCAAGCTGGCTGCCCAGCTCGAGCATCCCAATATCGTTACCATTTACGACATCGGTGTCGAGAAGCGCGGCAAAGACGAACATTATTTTGTCGCCATGGAATATCTGCCCGGGGGCAACCTGGGCGGTCAGACCGCCGCCGGCGCCCTGCCTGTTGAGCATGCGATCAACTGGATGAAGCAGCTCGCCAATGGGCTCTTTTACGCCCATAAAATGAACGTGGTCCACCAGGACATCAAAGCTGACAATATATTCATAAATAAGGACGGGGATCTTAAAATAGGAGATTTCGGTCTGGCTCGCTTGATGGAGAACAAAGTTTTCATCAACCCGTCCACCAAGGGTATGGGTACTCCCGCGTATATGTCTCCGGAGCTTTGCCGGGGCGAGCAGCAGGATCATCGCTCGGATATATATTCTCTGGGTGTGCTTTTTTTCGAGATGGCTACGGGTCAGCTGCCCTTCAAGGCCGAAGGCATGATCGAGATGGCCATGAAACACACGACGGCGCCGATTCCTTCTGCCAGGCGGATCAATCCGCTCATCCCTTCTGTTGTGGATAAGGTGATTCGGAAGATGATGGAGAAGTCCCCCGATGATCGCTTCCAGAGTCTTGATGCTGTGATAAGCGTTCTCGATGATCTCATATTCGAGCTCCGGGTCAAGCGTATGGGGCTCAAATATGACGCTAACAAAGAGGATTCCAAAGAGCTGCTTGCTCTTAAGGAAGCCGAAGCCCGGGCGAAACAGAAAGCAGAAGGTCCGGCCGTTGAGATTCAAAAGGATACCGGCACCATTACCAGTACCAATAACCGCATCGTCGATACCCAGAATGTCGCCAATGGAAAGGCAGTCTTGGAGCCGAAGCGAAAGGATGCTGCCTCTAGAGAGATACAGATAAAAGACTTGAAAGCGGCCGGGATAAAACTACCTCAGGAGATAGGACCGAGTCGTCCCCCCACCCAGGATGTACAGAAAGCTCTTGCCGATTCGGTTATTTCTCATGGTTCAATGCCGGCGATTACAGGTAAAGAGCCGATTTTGCAGTCGAAGTGGGTATTTCCCACCGGTGGTCCTATCGGCTGGCGTTCCCATCCGGTAATGCAGTCCGGAGAGCTCTCCATCTATCTGGGCTCGGCTGATTTCAATCTCTATAAAGTCTCACTCGGTTCCGGAGAGGAGCAATGGCGCTACAACACCGGTGCGCCGGTTCTGGCCAGTCCGGTGGTCAAAGATGATTCGGTCTATGTCGTCAATGCCGACGGCATCCTCTGTCGGCTCAGGGCAGATTCAGGAGAGGTCCTCTGGCAGCGGGATCTGGAATCCGGGGTGGTATCGACACCGCTTTTGATCGCAGAGAGAATTGTGACCGCCACTAAGTCCGGACGGATCTGTTGTCTTGAATTGAAGAGCGGTCAGGGCTTATGGGCTTTTGACAGTGGTGCTCCTGTGGTGTCGAGCCCCAGCCATTTCAGCAAAGAGCTTTTCTTCGGAACCCGGGATAAATCGGTGTTCTGTCTCGATATCAAGACAGGGCACAAGAAATGGAAAGCCTTTGTGGATGGTGCGGTGGTGTCGACCCCGGCGGTGTCGGTGGACAGCATCTATGTCGGTACCCAGGAAGGGGCTTTCTACGCCCTCGATGTCGAGTCCGGTCAGCCTTTGTGGGACTATTATGCCGATAAGAGCATTATCTCCAGTCCGGTTATCTCTTTTACTTCGGTGATGTTCACCAGCCTCGATAAATGGCTTTATTGCTGCGAAAAATATGACGGTCGGCTCAAGTGGAAGGCGGCAGTCAAAGGTCGAGTGCAGGCCGATCTGACCACGGTGGACAAGTATCTGGTGGCAGTCACAAGAGAAGGCTGGATGCAGTCTTTCGAGATGGCCACCGGCAATATGCATTGGCAGAAGAACTTCGGCACCAGGCTGGAATCGACGCCGCTCTTTTTGAGAGATGGACTTCTGGTTGCCACCATAGAAGGAAAGCTGACTTATTACGCATTCGGCAAAGAGCTTCTGTCGAAGACTGCCTAGTTCAGCCAGCCGGCAATTCTATCCGAGAGAATAGCCAGAAAGGCGAGAATACTGACCACACCATTGACGGTGAAAAATGCGGCGTTTACTTTGCTGAGGTCATTTTCTGAAACCAGGCTATGCTCGTAGATAAGCATCGCCGCCACCACTATTGCTCCCAGCCAGTAGAACCAGGAGAGATGCAGATTTAGACCCAGGGCAAGCAGTGCGGACACGGTAAGGACATGAAGACCGCGCGAGATCAATAGCGCCTTGCCGATGCCGAATTTTGAAGGCAGACTGAAGAGTTTTTCTTTCTGGTCGAAGCTCACATCTTGCGAAGCGTAGATGATGTCGAAGCCGGCCACCCAGGTGGAAACTGCCAGGGCAAGCAGCCAGGGAGCGGCATTGCCCAGCTCGCCACCGGCGGCTATCCAGCCACCAAGGGCGGCGCCACCCAGGGCGATACCGAGCACGATATGGCATAGATAAGTAAAACGTTTGGTGAAGGAGTAGAAGCTCAGCCAGAGAACAGCGATCGGTGAGAGTTTGAGACAGAGCGGCGGCAGCTGGCTGGCAGCGCCCAGCATAAGCCCGAAAGAGAGAACGGCAAATATAAAAGCGGTTGACTTCTTGATTCTACCCGCCGGCAGGGCGCGATCTTGAGTACGGGGGTTTTTGCCGTCTATCTTCAAATCTATAAGCCGGTTTAATGTCATCGCCGCCGAACGGGCGCCCACGAAAGCCAGGATCGTGAAAAATACCGTGAAAAATGCGGGTGGCTGAGGCGAAGCCAGCACCAGACCGGATAAAGCGAAAGGCAGAGCAAAGACCGTGTGCTCTATTTTGATCATCTCGGTCCATTCTCTTACTGTCGCTATTTGATTCATGGTCAGGGTCTCTTTCCTAGGGGCCGCTTTTGTGGGCAGCGATATGCATATTAGCGTATGCGACTCTATATAGAACCGTATCAGTGCGCTCTTTTACACTTAATTTAATAGCAATTTCTCTTGAATAATTCGCCTGAAACTGGCATGATTAGCTAAAATTGCAATAAGGAACGGCTGGTTTGCGGCACTGTTCCGGCTAGTCAAGAGGATTGATTTGCATGAACCTTCAGAATAGTTCAACCGGGGCATCCGAAAAGACCATCGATCTACAGGGTGTGGCCTCTTTCGCCAGCCTGGTCGAGGTACTGGCTCAAGAGTTGGGTACCAACCCGGGCCGACTGCAGGGTCAGCTTCCCGATGGACCCGACACTTTCAATCGTCTCTCCGGCGAGCTAGAGCTGAATACTAAAGGCTTTCGCCGCAAAATCACCCTCTATTCCCATCCGGGCAGTCCTCTCACCATGCGCTTCCAGTGCGCCTGGGTCAAAGACGAGATAGGCGAAGGTCCCGATGCGATCGTGGGCGGCGTCTCCGCCGACTATTACCTGGGCGGCACCGTGGACAGCATCCTTCCCCAGGGCAGAGCGCTGGCAAGATATGTAGAAGATATCTTCGCCGTCATGGACCGTATGGTCACTCTGGGCCATTCGCAAAAATTAGCTTCGATGAGCATACCGACCTCTAAAATAGATGCTTTTGAAAAGTCTGAAGAAGAGCCCCTGATCTCCCAGTTTGAAGAGCCGGCCCCGACCGCTCAATAAAGCTCTCTTTTCCAGCTCTTTATACAGCACCTTGGTGTTATGGCGTCGGTCGAGGGCGATATTCGAGACCGTGCTTATTTCTGTGGCACCGGCAAAAGCCAGCGCCATTCTCAGTTTGTTGAAGAGCACAGGCGCAAGCGAGTTTTTTGTCTCGATATAGAGATGGTTTTTGTAGAAGGCCAGTTGAAGGTTGTCT
Source organism: bacterium (assembly GCA_016124935.1). GTDB lineage: Bacteria > Cyanobacteriota > Vampirovibrionia > Obscuribacterales > Obscuribacteraceae > RI-106. Next base: position 86,946 of record WGMS01000014.1, read on the forward strand.
TTGAGCACAGCTCTGGCTGCCTCTTCTGCTGCATAAGAGAGATTGTTGCCGGGGGCGACCGAGCCGGTCAGCCAGAGCCTGCCCCGGCTATCTAAGTAGCCGTAGTCACCGGTGCGATGAAAACGTCTGCCTTCTAGATCCAGTTTGCGACCGATCTCGTCTTCTTTTAATAGATAGTGCTCGACTACATGGGCACCACCGACGATGATCTCTCCGGTTTGCGCTTCGAAGCCGGCACCACCATACAGCTTTTTTAAATGATTGCTGTAGCGCTTTATATTGTCATCGGGCTTATCCAGAGGAAGTATTCTCAGCTCTATCTCATCTATGACGGAGCCGACCAGCAAACCTGCTCCCCGGCGACTGAGATCTCTATCTTCTTGGGACCGTTCAGATTCTATTATATGTGCTATCGGTTCCGCTTCGGAGCTGCCGTAGACGGTGATGATATCCGCTTCCGGAAAGACCCTGGCGGCTGTTTCGATCATATCGGCTCGGACAGTGCCACCACCGGTGAATACTGTTTTCAAGTTTAGAAGGGCGCTGTTCTCTTCTTTTAAATATTCAACCAGATTACTCACTAAAGAAGGCGATGCCAGAATAGAGTCGGCGCCGCTTATACAGAGCTCTCTTTTGAGGACTTTCACCGAAGCCTTCTTAGGATCCTTTAAGCCGGCCTTCGATAGAACAGTGCAGGCGCCGGAGGCTATATTGGCGAGTACAAACATCGGCAGCGCCGTTAACTCAATTCTGGTCTCTGTTATCGCCAGCTCTTTTTTGAGCACGGCCAGTTGAACTTTCAAAAAGCCATGGGAGCGAACAATCGCTTTGGCTCGGCCGCTGCTGCCGCTGGTGAAGGTGATAAGCGCCGGGCTCTCCTCGTTCAAGGCATTGACTGAGCTAGAATGCTCCCTGCGATAATAGTCTATCTGGGCGCTCAGACCCGAGAGCGTAGCCAGGACTTTATAGAAGCCACTGGCGATCATAGCTTTCGGCTTTACTTCACGAAGACAGTATTTCATAGTCGCCGCGGACATTCCCGGATCTAAGAAAAGAGCGCAGGCGCCCAATTTCAATAAGGCGAGCAGATCTATATAGAGCTGTTTTGAAACCGGCTCTAAGAGGAGGACGATGTCACCGTTTCCGATACCATCCTTTGAAAGTTCCAGGCTTCTTCTATTCACTCTCTCGAGAAAATCACCATAGGTGGTTTTGGTCAGAGCCGAATCTCTTTCGACTTCCATAAAGACCGGTCTCTCGGGAAAGTTTGCGGCGATATCATCGAGTATCGCGCCGACATTAACTGCTTGTTCCATGATTCAACTCTTTTGCAAACAGGTTGTATTTTCTAAAGACTTCAATATCTCGGCTTTTGCTGAAACATGCCGAGCGATTGTCATTTTTGTAGAGGGCATGAATCATTCGCTTGAAGCCTTTTGATTTCGCTTTCTTGTGACAGAGGCTGGTCAGATAAAGACCGATGCCTCCAAGCTCCTCTTGTGGACCGGGCACCCTTGCCAGGGTCTTGAGCACCAGGCTGTCGTTGAAAACGTTGTTTGCAGGCGCCAGCAGTTTGTTCGCGATCGCAAACAGATAGCCCACAGCGATGCCGTCTTTTTCGGCGATCAGAATTAGCTCTTCGTCGACGATATCGATGATAGGCAGATATAGCGAGAGAAACTGATCTTTAGTTATCGGGCTATAGAGAAAGTTGTCGGCGAAGGCTTCTATAGATACTTTATAGAGAGCATCAAGCTCTTGATTAGCCTTTGAGCGGTCGAAGTTTCTCACTCTGATACCTTTGTCGGCAAGCTCCTTTGCCAGGCTCTCGCCTCTTGCGCAGAAGTCTTCTTTGCAGGGAAGAATAGAGGAGGCATATTCGGCCACCGAGACAAATCCGGCTGCTTCGAAGTGGCCGGGATAGGATTTATCTGTATAAGTCTCCAGGGCGAAAGCCGGCTTGTCAAAGCCTTCGGTCACCAGTCGGTAGGGGTTCCAGGTGTTGCCGTTTATCGGTCCGATTAGATAGTGGGCGCCGCTCTCTTTTTCTACTAAGGCGGCTGCTTCGTGAAGCATCTCCACGGCAAAGGCGCCGGCGTCGGGTTCTGCTTTGTAATTGCCCAGAAAAGCGACCTTTTGACCCCGGTAGAGAGGCAGGTTCTCCAGCCATAGAGAGCAGGAGCTTCTTCCTGTAACCAGGTCGATGGCTGGTTTTGTGGGATCGGCAACGGTTTTTGTGGTTGACATGATTTTTGCTGACTCCTTCAATATGGCCATTGTCTCTGTTTGGAGCGCTTACTGAGCAGGACTTCCATCAGTTTTTCAACTGTGCTCTCAGATAAGCAAAGGCAGAAGTCCCAGCGCCGAGCCCAATGACGCAAAAGAGGCCTGCTTCAGCCAGCGGGCCGGTCTGGTGGTGCCGGCCAGGCGGTTGGCGTTGAGGAGATAGAACATCAAGGTGGGTAGAGCGATGGCTACAGGAGCCAGGAAAAGATAGAGCAGGATCATCTCCGGATTCTGCAAGAATGCCATATAAGGCAGGCAGGTCATGCAGGTGAGGCACCAGGCTTTGCCCACGGCAAGGGCCAGGACCTTGAGCCTGTAGCGATCCAGCTTCTGGTAGCGCAGGTGAGCCGTGGCGATGATGGCGGCATGGGCTCCAAAGGTAAGGCTGTAAGGGAAGAGATAAAAGCTTACTTGAGCACCGGAAGCGATACCAGAGTCTCCCCGGGCGAGCAAAATCCAGAAGGTGCCTGCGGCAGCTATGGTAAGCACTCCATATAAAGAATGCAGGTTTTTGAGGGCGCGAAATCTTTTGGGCATCAGATATTTGTAGCTTAGAAACAGCGCTGCCGGGCTGAGCACAAAGAGGGGACCACCGGTGTGGAATGCGAAGTACGAGAAAAGTGCCACGGCCATGACGGCGCTGCCGGTGAGGGTGGATCTGTTTCTGAGCAGCACAAAGCCTAAGGCTATCAGAGCTAGAGCGGCCAGACTCAGATGCATTGCAGGCAGGGGTAGATGTTCGTGGGTGATTATCGCGTAATAGGCGCCCAGGGGGATGAGCTGATTGTCGAGTCCCATCCAGGACATGCCTTCGAAGAGCATGGCGATCACAGCCACGATTAAAGATAGGACTATGGCTTCTGCCGGCATCAGCATGGCGCCTGTACCGGGCATTAATGCAAGAATGAAGGTGGTGGTGAATGCGGTGACCAGAAAAGCCAGGGAGCCCTCGGAAGATTTCTGCCCATCTAAGGTTGAGAATTTGCGGCGACCGAAGCGCATGCCGATAATGGCCGAGACCGCGTCGGCGTATGTAAGCACAGCGATTGGCGCGATGAATAGAAAAGGATCACCGTCGGCAAGCACAAAGGTGAGACCCACCGCTATCGGAAAGCAGATCTCGCCCACCGACTTTCTGCCCGGGGCCAGCACCACTGTACGCCATTTGTTTTGCGAGGAGATTTTTATCGTGGCTAGAAACAGGCTGGATACTATAGAAAGTGCGACCACCGGCCAGGTCTCATGGAAGATCCAGGGGAAAGAGAGAGTGATAGTGCCCATCACCACATGCAGTGTCTTTCTGACCGCTTCTCTATCGAGATCGAATTTCGACCAGGCCACAGCCAGGATATGAATGAGGGCGGTTAGAATCGTCATGATTCCTAGCATGGCGATGAGATGATTCAACATGATGACGCCTTTATCTCGCGGTTGAAGCGGGTGTAGAAGAAGGTCTTGTCTTGAGCATAAAGATTACTCGAAGCTTCTTGATCTCTTTTGATCGATTTTGAATTGGACGTTCTAGGAGCGAGCATGTTCCAATAGGCAAGCCGTGCTCCTTCACTGGCTCTGTCGTTGATGATCTCGAGGGTGTTCCTGTAGGATTCTTCGCTTACATATTCGAAAACATCGCTCAGGTTGAAACAGTCGATGCTATCTGGATCGACTCCTTCGAGAAACTCTTCTAGAGATGCTTTTTTAAACTCCAATCTGTCTGCATTGGCTTTTATCTTCTCGAAATTTTCGGCTCTAAGAAAAAAGGGCAGGTTCTCGGCTCGATATTCTCCGAAGAGTATCCAGTGCAGATAGGGATTTTGGGCAGGGTCTTGAATAACCAGGGCTTTATAAATGGACTCGCTCAAAAATTCGGGCAGGCTTCTTTCGACATACTTGAAGAAGGAAGGATCCCGGCCTAAGAAACCTATGACTGCATTGGAGAAAAACAGCTTTATCGCAAGACGAAAGCGAAGGTTGTTCCAGGTCTTTTCAAAAAACTCTTTTCTTTTGACATATGTTTTGGGGCTGACCAGGCTCTCGACAGAACGACGTGTATGCAGCAAGGGCAGTATTGCATTGCGAAAGATGGCGAAATAGCGCTCGAATTTGCCTGAGCCGGCAAGACCCTTTTCTATGAGGGCTTTGTTGAGGTTGAAGTATTGCACCGTATCAGGTGTCAGGTAAGGAAGCAGATTTAAATATAACTCGGTTCTGCGGTTGCTCTGGCCATAGCCAAGCAGTTCCAAAACCGAAGCTCTGTCTAGATGCTCTATCGCTCTCAGCTTGAGCTCAGAAAGCGCCAGCTGCGCCGGATTGAGATCGATGGCGACTACTTTTGCCGGCGCCGCCGTCAGCATAGCCAGGCTGTTATCACCGGCGGAGGCGATAGAAAGACAGGTATCTCCCGGCTTTATATCGAGAGCGGTTAACAGGACCTCGGTATCTTCCCAGCACTGGGCGTAGCGGATGTAAGAAAAATCCGCTCTGGTCTCTATTTCACTGGGTTTTGTATCTGATTTTTTCATAATACATTTATTCTGCAACATACACAGCTAGCCCGGCGAAGCCGGGCAACAGTATCTGAACTGTGGACTTATATTGTCGGCAGATCTCAGGCGATTTTCTTAGTTCTAGAGTCAGAGGCTCTTTCTAAGATGGTCAACCTGCCTGTGCCGCCGTCTACCTCGACCAGGTCGCCTTCGGCAAGAGCTTTGGTCGCTCCTTTGAGCGAGACTATCGTGGGGATGCCCAGCTCCCTTGCCACTATCGCCGTATGGGAAAGCAGGCTTCCATATTCGACCACCACCGCTTTAGCCTGGGATATGACCGTTATCCAGCCAGGGTCTGTGCGTTCGGCGACAAGAATCTCATGACCCTCCATGCTCTCTTTATTGGGGTCGACCAGCACTTTCACACTGCCGCGGATTCTGCCCGGGCAGGCTCCCGTTCCGGTAAGAGCAGATCCATCGATAGAGGCCGTTGCCGCTTCGGTCTCCCGTCGTCCTAAATTAGCTCCATCAAAGCAGATGATTCTATCGGGCGAAGCCTTGGGAAATGCCGCCGCTTCAGCAAGACGTGCTTCTGCGAGCGCTTTCAAGTTCGTGGTGGTGGCGGTGCCTTCCACAAAGCGCAGCACCTCTTCTACCTCCAGGTAGAATATGTCTTCTGCAGATTTCAGATAGCCAGCCTCATGCAGTTTGCTTCCCAGGGCTCTGAAAATAGCGCGGACGATGCCGAAGACTCTGGTTCTTTCGTAGCGCAGATTCTCGCGATATTTGATTCTAGCCCGGGTTTCGTTGAGGACCGCTCTGTATACGAGAAGCTTGATCCGGCTCTTTTTGAGCTCTTCTAAGAGCTCGGCTTCGGCCTCTTCTCTTTTAGCTTCTGCGATATTGCCACAGGTTTTATCGCCAGAGTTCTCTTTTACGGTAAGCACCGATTCGAGTATCGGCTCTGGATTGTCTTTTAAAGTACGGCTCTCCAGCTTCAATTCTCCTGCCGAACGGTCGCCGAAACGTCTTAAATATTCTTCGAATAGTTGGTTGAACGAACTAAAAGAATTGTTCTCTCTGAGCGCGTTAAGATCTCCTTCTCTTACGGCTTTCTCCAGTAACTTATCGGCTTTGACTAACTGTGCCATTTCGTTGATCAGTCTATTGGGCTCGGTGCTGACGATTCCGGTTTCACCGCAGAGCAGCTTATTGAAAAGAGACTCGTCAGAGAGCCAGCTTGCCGACAACTTGCGGCTCAGACCGAAGCAGATCATGGCGAAGAAGTCGTTGATTAACGGGGCGTCCCAGTTTTTGAGAAGCTCGACCTCGAGCCGGCGATAGAGTTGAGCCAGCTCCACCGCAGATAGTGCCTCCAGATTATGCGGAATATCTTTGAGCGAAGTCTCCAGTCTCTTTTCAAAGCGCTTTATTGAGACAGGCAGGGTGAGATAGCGATAGAGAATACCGGCAAGACTGAGACAGAAAGAGAGGAGGTCTCCGGCTTTTTCAGATAGAGAGATATTCTTGTGATTGTGAGCTTCTTTGTCCAGATATTGGGGATCAGGCGGTTCTTTGACTCCCATCATCTGTTCCATGAAGGCGCTGTTAAATTTATATCCTGGAAAGAGAGCCAGGAGTCTGTACCAGTTCAAGAGATTGTAGTAGATGCGGCCATTTAAGTAGCCTAGCATCTGGGGGAAAATGAAAGCGTTTTTCTCAATCAGGCTCTCTTTAACCCCCATCAAACGGGCAAATTCGAGATAGACATTTTCATAAGCGACTCTTGCAAATGAGAAAGTCAGGGGCGTGGTGATGCCTGGATAGGACTCGGCAATATTGCTGTTGTCGAAGATATCCACCCGACGATTAGAAGCGGCTTTTTCAAGGGTGGTTATCGCTCTTGACTGGACTATGAAGAGGCGGTTATCTTTGATAACCCATTCGATGTCTTGAGGTTGCTCAAAAAGCTTGCCCAGAGCTTGCGCGACTTTCTCTATCTGTTTGATCTGAAAGCTTCTCAAAACGCCGTGCTCTCGATTCGAGATCTCTTTGATCTTGCCTGCTTTCAATACATACAAAGCCCCTTCGGCAGTACCGTCGACAAGCTTTTCGGCGGTGCCTGAGACAGCGTTTATGAGTACGGTTTCCAGATCACCGTTTCTAGGATCGGCACCGAATGCCACTCCGGCAAGATCTGCTTCGACCATGACCTGAATTATCACTGCCGGTATCTCGGCCAGAGCGCTCTGGCCTGAAAGTTTACGATAGTGGCTTACTCTTTCACCGTAGGCCGATTGCCAGACTTTTATGACATGGAGGGCAAGGTCTTTCTCTTCTACTCTCAAAAAAGAGTCGAGCTGACCGGCAAACGAATGCTCTCTGCCGTCTTCCAGGCTTGCCGAGGAGCGCACGGCATAGCCTGTGTCGTCGGCTATGGCCGCTTGTCTGAGCTGCGCCACCACTTTTTTCTGCAGAGCTTCAACAAATAAATTGTCTTCTTCCAGCGAGGATAGAAAGGTCGACATGGCCTCTTCATCCAGATCTTCAGTATCGAAAGCGATGGGAGCCATCTCCAGGTTGTTGTCACCGGTTGCAGCCTCCGGCACAACGAAACATTCTTGAAGAGTTTCGTTTAAAAGTTCGCCATTGAGGACGATAAAAGGAGGGATGTTGAAGCCATGCTCCTGCATCTTTTTTAGATTATCGGCTTTGCCGCCGTGGATAGTTTTCTTGTTCATTACAATCACCTTGGTTAAGCGATGAGCTTCAGACCCAGGGGAACGATACCCATGAGCAGATAGAGGGATAGGGTCCAGATCCCCGAGATATTTTCGATCGCCCTGGAATTGTCCGGGCTTCTTTCTTTGATGAAACGAAGACCGGTGGCCAGACAGAAGAGAAAAATCACCGAGCCGATGGCGGCGGCACCGAGACCGAAGCCTACTTTAGAGGCGGTGAGCACCGCTAAGACCAGCGAAGCGAACATGGTCAGAAGCCAGACGATGGTGGCATTATCGGGACCCCAGCTGGCGCTATAGGTGCCTGCACCACTGCGCTCTTCTATGGGAGCTTTGATTTTGCGACCGATCTCGATAATCATGCCCAGTTTGAAACTGGTGCCAAAAAAGAAAAGCAGGGCATAAGAAGGCTCTGTAAGCGCCACCATCCAGTGACAGGCGGTGATGAAAAAATCGGTGAAAAAGAGGATGCCCATGTGGGAGAGCATATAGACGATGGGATGCTTCCTCAGCCAGCTGCCTACAAAAAATTCGTTATGCATCAGATAGAGATAGAGCCAGATGGCGCCCAGGGGCAGAAGCAGCCTGGCTTCAAGATGCATGACAAGAGCCGCCTGGAGCACAGCAAGCCCCAGCCCTAGTTTTTTGAGCTCTTCTAAATTGACCAGTCCCCGGGGAACCGGTCTTTCCGGATAGTGCTCCCGGTCGAAGGCGGCGTCTTTGATCTCGTCCGAGATGCGAAGCTGCATAAAGACCATAAGTGTCACGGCGAAGGCGGTGACATACATAGGCCTGCTCGGTAACCGGGCAGCATCCGAGACCATATAAGAGAGTGCCAGACCGGAAGCGGCAAAGGCTGCCACCAGGGGAGTGTATTTCTTGAAGGGAAATCTCTCTGCCTGATAGACGAGCCAGCGATTTTCATTTATCGATCTTGTTGTAGTTGCCGTGTCCAGCATCTCGAACCTCATAAAACAGGGGCAAATCTGTTTTTATTCTAGGTTCGGCGAAGGGCTCAGTTCTGAGGGAGCAAACACTTCCTCGATTGTTCTCAGGGCTCAGGAACTCCAGGCGTCTTTTTTTGGTTTTGGAATATGACCATATATAGATTGCAGGAGACCGAGGGCAATCAAGTCTACCAGTAGCGCCGTTCCTCCATAGCTGAGGAACGGTAGAGGCACACCGGTAACCGGCATTATCCCCATGGTCATGCCCAGGTTGATGAAAGAGTGGAATATGAACATGCACATAAGCCCTATGGCCATGGCGCTGCCTTCGGGCTCGCCTCGACAGTGGAAGGCGATTATCAGCGCCCGCATACAGATGAGCATATAAGAGAGGATCACAAAAACCGAGATCTTGAAGCCCAGCTCTTCGCCTACTACGGCAAAAATAAAGTCGGTATGTCTCTCTGGTATGAAAGCGCCCTGGCTCTGGTTTCCTTTACCAAGACCGGTGCCGGCCACACCGCCGGAGCCTATGGCAATCAAACTCTGGAGGATGTGATAACCCGAGCCCCTCGGGTCGGCATAGGGATTGACGAAACTGGTCAGACGTTTTTGCTGGTACTCTTTTAAGTGCCCCCAGAGTTCCGGCCGGATGGTGCCGACTCCATAGTTTGCACCGACCACCGCCAGAATAAGGGCCAGCCGGATGAAAAAGTTCCAGTCTTTCACCCGCCAGAAAAGAAGAAGAAAGACCCCGATTCCGCCAAGGAACCAGTGCCACCACTGAATATTGACCGCGTTCAGTATCAGAGAGAAACCCGGGCTGGTCAGAAGCACGATGTCGGCCAGGGTAGCGCCGCTCCAGTAGGCCATGCCCATGAAGACACAGGCGAAGGTCAAAGAGGTGCCTAAGTCAGGCTGTTTGAATACAAGAAAAGCCGGCGGTATTGTAATCGCCAGCAGTTTGAAAATATCGAAGAAACTGCGAATCGGAAAGTATCTCAGCCAGCAAGCCAGGGTGATGATCACCACTATCTTGGCGATCTCGGAGGGCTGAAGCGTGATTGGACCGAGCGATAGCCAGCGCTGGGCACCCTGGGCGGCGTGACCTTTTACCATTACCGCCAGGAGCAATCCCAGATTACTGAGGTAGACAATCGGGATAACCCACTTCTTTGTCCAGAAGCGATAGGGGATGCGGCTGAAGGTCAACATCAAAAGGACGCCAGCTATCAAGAACTCGAGCTGCTTCTCGTAATAGCCGTAGGTCTGCTCAGAAAAACGGAGCACCGTCAAAGAGGTATAGACCAGGAAACCGGCGGCGAGAATAAGCCAGAGATCAATCCCCGAGGTAAGCCTCGAGAACCATTTCTGAATCTTTTCTACGTCGAAAGACGATGTTTTGAGGGCGGGATTCAAGTTTGAATTCAGCACTTAGACCGTGTTAGCGGAAAGTTCGCTATGAGGGATGCTCTACGATCATATTGTTGGAGATCGAACTTGGTAGTGGTCTTGTCAAGTTCAAAATATCTCGAAACCACTGCCATCAACTCTTCTTCCATGCACTCCAGACGTCCAGCCGGAAGCTCCAGCCTGTCATGGGTGAGCATTGTTCTCATGCGGTCCTTGGCAGTGCTGCGCGCGTTGGACGTGCGAAACTTGCTGAACCAGCTCATTACTTGGGTCTTGACTTGCACTTTTCTGTCCCCCTTAAACTTGAGACGGACTGAAGAATTTGACCAGTCTGTTGAGCCAAGTCTGATTGAGAGCTTCGAAGTCCATTAAAGGAACCTCTTCGCCTCGAAGTCTTCTGGCGATGTTGCGGAAAGCAAGTCCCGAGCGGATGTTGTCGGTGCCTGAAACCGGCTCGCCTTTATTGGTCGAGATGATTATTTCTTCGTCTTCCGGAACGATGCCCAGAAGTTCTACCGAGAGAATATCGAGAACGTCGTCGACACTCATCATGTCGTTGGTCTGGACCATATTCGGGCGGTAGCGGTTGACAACCAGCCGATACTGCTCGATTTCATCCTTGCGGGCTTCGAGCAGACCGATTATTCGGTCGGCATCTCTGACCGCGGACATCTCAGGCGTGGTGACCACCACCGCTTCGTCAGCTCCGGCGACAGCGTTTTGGAAGCCTGTTTCGATTCCGGCAGGGCTGTCGATGAGAACGAAGTCGAAGATTTTACGGAGTTCGGCACAGAGTTCGCGCATCTGATCCGCGGTCACCGCGGTCTTGTCACGGGTCTGGGCTGCCGGCAGCAAACTGAGATTGGGGTGACGCTTGTCTTTGACCAGAGCCTGTCTCAACTTGCATCTTTCTTCCACCACATCGACAAGGTTGTAGACGACGCGGTTCTCTAGACCCATGAGGATGTCGAGGTTACGCAGTCCGATATCCATGTCTACCAGGGCGACACTGGCACCGGTGCCGGCCAGGGCCACACCCAAGTTGGCCGATGCCGTGGTTTTTCCGACACCGCCTTTTCCTGAAGTTATTACAATTACTCGACCGCTCATTCCTTTTACCTGCTTTACCTGTTTTTCGAAGTGGATACTGAATTGACGCTGGTGACCTTTATTCAAGTCGCGATCTGAAGACCCGGATCTTGCCTGCCACTATTCTTGCCGTCTCGGGCCCGTGGCTTGCCGAATAGCTCAATCTCGGTTTATCCGGAGACCTGGCGATGGCATGGGCGATTCTAATTTGAATGGGTTGAAGATTGAGAGCCCGGATCTCGCAGTCGACATTACCGCCGATTCCGGCATGGGCGATGCCTCGCAAGCTTCCCCAGACGGTGATGTCCCCTTCGGCCATCACTTCGGCACCGGGATTGACATCACCGATGATGATCAGATGACCTTTGTGGCTGACCGTCTGACCGGAGCGCAGAGTCTGGCGTAGATACATGGTGCCGCCCGGGTTTGGACGAACCACCACGTTCTCGGTGGCGGTGAGAGGTTCTTCTTCTTCTTCCTCTTCCTCTTCCTCTTCTTCTACTTCCACCTCTTCCTCTTCGACCATGAAGACTACTTCTTCGTCTTCTATTGCGGCTTCTTCTTCTTCTTCTTCTTCTTCTTCTTCTTCTTCTTCTTCTTCTTTGGCTTCGGCTTCGATGTCGATCTCGATTTCAGAGGTCAGCTCCTGGGCGTTCTCTTCGTCCTGGGTGATCTCGTCGGTGGCTTCGACAAAGTCTTTCATGTCGCAGGCTTCGGTCTCGTTCTCGGCTATTTGCTCTTCGGCTTCAGTAAGGGCGACAGAGAGGGTGGCACTATCTCTGGTTTCAGCGCCGACCTCGGCTACTTGCTCTGACTCTTTCTGCAAGCTGATTATCCTTTTATTGATAGTCTCCCGAATATTTTCTTCTTTCTCAGAGAACTCGGGTGCTTTTTCCAGGGTCTCGAAACTCTGGTTCTCGGTTTCATCGAATTCTTCGCTCTTCGCCTTTTTTCCTTTGAGGGCATCGGCGACACGCAGTTTGAGCTTTGCCACTGTGGAACGAGAGCGGGATTTTTTGCCGGTTTCTTCTACTTCGGCAAGATCTATGGAATCAGGATTTATCTCTATTTTAGGGAGCGACATCGGTTTGCCTTCACCGATATTGGCACCATTCTCTATAAAGGCTATTTTGGTGTCGCTATCCTTTGTATATACCGCACTGGGTGTGATACCAACCCCTTTGGCTATGGCCATGATCTGGGCTGCTTCGCCTGTGTCCATTTTGAGCTTGCCCAGATTGATGGATACATTGAGCCCTTGCCAGAACTGGCTTGAGACTTGCAGGGTGGAGCTCAGGTGCTCAAGCGCTTCTTTGAGATTTGAACAACCGGAGACATCGATCAGAACTCCTTCATCCGGCTGGCTAATAATTGCAATTTTAGACATGCGAATCCAACTGTTGGTACAGGGGTCACTTAACGGGGGCGAAGATATGTAACGATTCGCCAATGCTGATAGTATTGTCTGTAATTCCGCACGTCAAGCCGGAAGGCATAGTGGGTGCATATATGATAGATGCAGTATTTTGATGACATATGCGTAAGGTTGTTCGATCGCCCGTCCACATGCTCGATTCAGCCTTTATGAGAGTATTCAGAGAAAGCCAATAAAGGAGTAATCAAAGTATATGGATTCGGCTCAAAGCGGCGGTAAGTTTCATAGAGCGCTTGGATTGCTGGATTCCACCGCTGTTGTGGTGGGTTCTATGATCGGCTCCGGCATCTTTCTTGTATCAGCTGAGACGGCAAGGAATCTGGGCTCTCCCTTCTGGTTCCTGTTAGCCTGGGTGGTATCAGGTGGACTGACGGTGCTGGGAGCAACTTGTTATAGCGAACTGGCCTCGATGTACCCCCATGCCGGGGGGCAGTATGTTTTCCTTCGAGAAGCCTATGGCAAGCTGGTCGGATTCCTGTATGGATGGACACTGTTCATGGTTATTCAGAGCGGCACCAACGCCGCTGTCGCGGTGGCCTTCGCCAAGTTCCTGGGAGTCTTCGCTCCTGCTATATCCGATCAATATGCTTTATTTGAAATGGGTGGCTGGAGCTTCACCACTCAGCAACTGGTGGCGCTTGCGGTGATAGCCTTGCTCACCGGCATCAATTGTATGGGGATCTCCATGGCAAAGATGATCCAGACCAGTTTCACGATCATCAAGGTTATCGCCCTCTTCCTTCTTATTTTAGTAGGTGTCTTCGCCTTCAGCCATCACCAGGGGGTGGAGGTAAATATGTCGAGGATGTGGGAGGCTGTGGATTCTCACTGTAATGTCCTTAGTGGCTTCGGTCTTCTAGCGGCGATGTCGCTTGCTTTAGTAGGTCCGCTTTTCGCCAGCGATGCCTGGAACAATGTCACCTTTGCCGGAGAAGAGGTCAAGGATCCTGAAAAGACTCTGCCCCGCAGTTTGATTCTCGGCACGGCCTTGGTCTGTACGCTCTATTTCTTAACCAATGTGGTCTATCTGCTTCTTCTTCCTCTCTTCGGCACAGAAGGTGGTGCAACGGTAATGGCCCGCGGCATTCAGTATGCGGCTCAGGATAGAGTGGGAACGGCAGCTCTGGAAGTTATTTTCTCTGACGCCGGAGAAAAGATTATGGCGATTGCGATAATGATCTCGACTTTTGGTGCGCTCAATGGTCTTATTCTCTCCGGACCCAGGCTTTACTATGCCATGGCCAGAGACGGTCTCTTCTTTAAAAAAGCCGGCATTCTTAACGCGCGTACCAATGTGCCTGTATTCGGGCTTGTGATCCAGGGAATCTGGTCTTGTGTCCTTGCCACATCAGGAACCTACAGCCAGCTTCTCGAATTCGTGATTTTCGCCGCCCTTCTTTTCTATGTGTTCACGGTCAGCGCGGTGATTGTGATGCGAAGAAGACATCCGGATATGGAGAGGCCATTTAAAGTCCCGCTCTATCCTGTGCTGCCGGTACTTTATGTGGTATCGGCGCTGGTTGTCATGGCAGGGCAGATTTATCTGCACTGGGAATACAGCGGAGCCGGTCTATTGATAATACTTTCTGGTTTGCCGGTTTATCTATTCTGGCGCTGGCGAGGGCCTAGCACTTGAATCTAGAACTAATTCAGAGAGCTTAATATGCTTGCGGCCGCAGAACGCGGATCTAATTTGAGGTCGACTATATCGGTGAGCAATTCCTGGACACAGGCCGAGTCCTGCATCGATTGCTCCAGTTTACCCCGGGCAATCTCGGCTACGATATCTGAGAGTTCGGCTTTGATCTTGGTCAATCGGCGCTTAGAGATCATGTCGGAGTCGGTCAGGAACTGCCGGTGATCTTGGACTGCCTGCCAGATCTTATCCACGCCTTCACCGTTTTCCGAAACTGCCACCAGAACTGGAGGATGCCAGTTGGAGGGGAGTTTTGCCAATTCTAAAGAGGCGATTATCTCGGTGGCGGATTTATTGGCGCCTGGTAGATCGCCCTTGTTCACCACAAAAATATCGCCAATTTCCATGATACCGGATTTAATGGCCTGGATATCATCGCCCGAACCCGGCATCAAGACCAGGATGGTGGTGTCGGCGGTGGAGGCGATGGCCAGCTCCGATTGACCGACACCGACGGTTTCGATAATAACCACATCGAACCCAAAGGCTTCCAGCATTCTGACAGCGTCATAGGTGGCCATGGCCACACCGCCTGTATGACCGCGGTTAGCCATGGAGCGGATATAGACATTGGGATCGAGGGTGTGGTCTTGCATGCGGATGCGATCACCGAGGATGGCACCGCCGGTGAATGGGCTGGAAGGGTCGATGGCGAGCACCGCCACTTTCTTGTCGGCTTGACGCATCTGGGTGACCAGGGCGTCCACCAGGGTCGATTTGCCCACTCCTGGAGAGCCGGTAACACCAATAAGATGCGCTTTCCCAGAGCGCTGATAGACAAGCTTGACCAGGTTCTGAGCGGCTTCTCCCCCGGCTTCCACCACCGTTATCGCCCGGGCCAGGGCCCGGCGATCGCCTCGCTCCAGGCGCTTGGCAATATCTTCTATATAGGCTTGATCGAAGGACATGGTCTTTCCAGTTTTTGAGAACAGGGGCAATTCTAACAGTTGAGACCTGAGCTTCCCGATTTCTTTAGCTTGTTATCTGATTGGTATAAAACGGGAACAAGCTGCTTTCGACACAGTCTAATTTGCAGTATGCTTAAGTTCGATACCGGAAAGGAGCCTATCGTGGCCAATAAGTTGATTCCCCTGAGTCTGGCGCTGGCACTTTGTTTGAGTTCGTTCTCCCTGGCGGAGGCGAAAAGCAGGAACTGGCTCGTCAAGAGTAAATCCGGCGATCAGATCGAAGTCAGAGACGGCTGGTTCGGAACCGGCAATAAAGAGGTCAAATCCGCCAAATACGGCACTGTTTATGAAAATAAAAAGGGAGTATTCTCGGAGAAATCCGCAGTCAATACCCCGGTCGGCAATGTAGCGAAGAAAAAAGGTCTCTTCGGCAAAGAGGAGAAAGAGGTCAATGTGCTCGGAAACAGCTATTCGACCAAGAAAGGACTTTTCGGCAGTAAGACCACCGAAGTCAAGACAATGTTCGGCGATTCTGTAAAGACGAAGAAAGGATGGTTCGGTAGAACCACCACCGAAGTAGATCCCGGCGGTCTTGGTACCATGCTCGGCTCTATGATGGGTCTATCCGTAACCCAGCAATAAATAGGAGACTGGAGTCCGCTTCAGCTCTTGCCTTTACCGAAGGGATTCAACCAGCCCAATGGCTTTTCCTTCTCGGCGGCTTCGAAGGTGCCCGAGGTGGAGGCTGTACCCTGGTGATGATGCTGCTGCTGTTCTTTTTCGGTGAGCATCACCGCAAGCAGATCCCTCTCTGATTCGCGCTGTTTGAGCTGGTGTTGCAGGTCTACGACCATGCTTTTCAGTTCGTCGACTTCGCCTATCTTCTCTTCTAGAAGAGAGCTCAACTTAGCCAGGTCTTCATGCAGTCTCTTGTTCTCTCTGCTTTTATCGGTCAGAAGAGCGCTCTGGTTTGCCACCTCGCTGCGCAGGTCGTCGGCGTCCCTGGCCATCATCTCCATCTCTCTGAGCTGGGTGGAGAGCATGATGTTCTTTTCTTGATTCTCTACAACCTTGTCCTGTAACTCGACTATCTTGGCAACCATGGCCTGGATACTCTGGTTGCCGCTGTCTGTAGGTTTTGCTTGGCTTTGATCGGTCATGATTCGGCGTGTTACCGGCTCTCTGCTAAAACTGGCGTCATAGATATATGCCACATCATTTAATTAGTCAATCCATAGGATATATTGTCCAGAAAACGGACGTTACATCCATAGAGAGGGAATTTAAGGGGTGGTATTGAGCGGAGCGAAACGGGTGATTACAGGCGCAGAAGTGCTTGTCGCCTCGGGCAGGTCGAGAACCAGTGTCTGGATAAATAATGGACTTATAGAGGCACTTGGCGAATCCCCTCTTTCTTCCACGGTCTCGGATTATGAAGTGGTGAACGCCTCCGGGCTGACCTTAACAGCCGGTCTCGTCGATATTCAGGTCAATGGCGGTGCCCGGTGCAATCTCTGGGAAGTGACCGGGAAGGCTGAGCTGCAAGGTCTTTGCCGGTTGATGGCGGAGCATGGAGTGACCACTTTTCTGCCTACTCTCATCACCGATTCGGTCGACAGGCTTTGTGAGCTGAAGTCGGGCTTAGTGGAAGCAGGCGTCGCCTCGCCAGAGCAAATGAGTCCGGAAAATTCTGAGATCATTGCAAGAATGCCCGGATTTCATCTCGAGGGGCCATTTCTATCACCGCAAAGACCCGGAGTTCATCCGGTGGAGCACATCGTACCGCCCGATAGCGAGAAGCTTTCTCGCCTGGTCGATGAAACCGTGTTGCTCGTCACCCTGGCCCCCGAAGAGGATAAAGACGGAGCTTCCATAAAGTGGCTCCGGGAAAGAGGAGTAAAGGTCTCCGCCGGACATACCAACGCCGACTATGAAGAGGCGAAGCAAGCTTTCGATGCCGGTATAAGGCTTGCCACCCACCTTTTCAACGCCATGCCGGGCATTCATCACCGTGATCCCGGCATCATCACGGCCGCTTTGCTAGATCGTCGAGTCACTTGCTGTCTTATCGCCGACGGACTGCATCTGGCGCCCGCTATGGTGGATCTTATCTTTCGCATGAAAGCGGTGGAGAAAGTTGTTTTAGTGACCGATATCGCCTATGTCGGCACTGCCGATGGTGGTCTGGTGGGCTCTTCCATCACCCTGGACGAGGCGGTACGAAATCTTGTGCGCTGGGGGATATGCTCCTTCGATCAAGCTATCCAGATGGCCACTATCAATCCCGCCAGCGCTGTCGGTCTGGGAGACAGACTGGGAAGTCTCGACCCAGGGAAGCTTGCCGACCTGGTTTTATGGCAGGAGCAGGAGCTGAAAGTGAACTCGGTTATCTCGGGCGGAAGATCACTTGCCCCGGCTCCTTAAAAGGGAGAGTCCGGCAACGGCGGCACCGACCACCATGCCCCCCATCACTTTCGAGAACAGCGACTTTCTGTAATCCCTGTCGAAATAGGGCTTCAGCTTCTTCTCTTCGACTTCGAGGGGTTCGCTCAAGCTGGTGTCGAGGACATAGCGAGCTTCTTTACGGGAGAGGTGACCGCGCTTGATCAAGGACTGGCATTTGATCGCGTCTTTCATGGTCTCATGATTGATTAAACCGAGCAATTCGAAGAGTTCTGCCGATTTCTGCGGATTGGCGAGAACCCGATTGAAAGCTTTATTCACATCGGTACTTTTGAAACGACCCGACTCAATCAGAAGGTCGACCAATCTTGGATTGCTTGCCTGGGGCTCGGGATCGAAAGTAATCGAAATGGAAGACTCTGAGCCAGTCTCTTCTTTATTGCGGATCAAAGGATCCGGAGCCGTTTCAATTTCCGTATCTTCTTCTTCTTCTTCTTCTTCTTCTTCTTCTTCTGTCGCGCCGAAAGACCGGCCCGAGAGGGATTCTTCGGCTTTTAGCCAGTGCATAAAGGTCGATTTTACTTCTTCTATCGCTTCATCCTTTGAGACTGCTCCGGTTCTTACCTTCTGCTGAATCTGCAAAATACTGGGAAAGAGTGATGGGGAGAGGATGCCTTCCAGTACCAGGGCGCTGCCGAGAGGCACACCGGCTTCGAAACTGGTGGAGAGAGCCTGGTCTAGTTGATCCTGGCTGACTATTTCCGAATCTAAAAGCAGTTCGGCCAGTTTATCTTTGCCCAGACCGATACCGTTTCTTCTGGAGCATTCCGAATGCGCACCGGTGAGGGTCTTATCCAGGGAGCGGCCGGTCAGATCCACTTCTTTGAGAGCCTGGATGACATTTTCGCGGCTCTCCTTGTTCTGATTAAGCAGAGGCTGGGCTTCCAGTGCTGCCTCCAGGGTTGCCGGCGAGACCAGACCACTCAACAAGAGAACCCTGCCAATCGGGATGTTGAGTCTGGTGGAGACCTGAATCGCTTCGGTCAGGTCTGCCGAGGAGACCACCCCGGAATCCACTAATAGCTCACCCAGCCGTACTCTTTTTTCACTATCGATCAAGATTGCATCCTCCTGAGGCTGGGAATTATAGCTTTTGCCGATTGCCACCTTCCTTAGAGAGAGCCTAGAAATCAAGTATTTAATATTAAGCAAATCACCAGCATTAAGGGTATATAGACTGTGCGCCTCGAATGCAGGATTTTTTTCTATGAATTTCAAACTATGCGGAATCCCTGGCAAGTTGCTGGTTTTAACCGTCCTTTTGCCGCTGGTTTCGTCACCGGCAAGCGCCCAGGGAATCGCCGAATATGGCGGTTTGATGGGAATGCCTCGCAATATTCCGACTTCGCATTCCCAGAAGACTCTGAATAATTTGTATGGAGGAGCGGCCAGGAATCTATCTAAATCGGCCCCTGCTGCCGGAGCTGTTGGCTCTGCCGGGGGAGGGCAAGGCGGTGGTGCCGGTGGTGGCACTGGCGAGAACCTCGGTCAGGTGATGAAGCTGGGGCAGCAAGCCCAGATCGATCTGACCCAGGCCCGGAAGCTGGCCTCGGAGAAGAAGTTCGACCAGGCTATCGCCCTCTATAATAAAAGTCTGACTGTCCGAGAAAAGTACTGGTCCGGGCGGGATCCGCTCACTCCCGAGATCTACAAAGAGATGGCTGAAATCTATGCCGGTCAATCCAATCTTGATAACGCAGAAGAGGCCTTGAAGAACAGTATCGCCGCCTATGCCAAGTTGCATGGTCCGGGCAGCAAACATACGTCGCTCCCTTTGAAGATGCTGGGCGATATCTATGATAAGCGTGGGGAGCATTGGAAGAGCCATGATTCCTATCTGCAGTCTTTTATGCTCACCGAGCGATATGAAGGGGAAAACTCCAAGCCGGCTATGGAGTTGCGCTTGAAAATGGCCAGGAAAGCCGTTGATCTGGAGAAGTACGCCAAGGCTGCCGACTTCTATAAAAAAGCCGTCGAACTCGATCAGGAGAACGACATTCTTACCGCCGAAGAGCAGGTAAAGGTACTGACCGAGTATGTGGCGGTCTTGCGGAAGCTCAAGCGGGACGCCGAAGCTGACAAACTGGAATCTGCCATAAACGGGACTAACTAGAATTACTTTTCTGGACTGTGCATTTGCACAGTTACAGGGGCGGCAGCTTTGCCTATGATGGAAGGCGTGTCCCCAATGGAGAGTGTCGATGAACAGTACCGGATATGGTGGCGATCATAGCCATGTCGAGATCGCTCTACGAGACCGTCAGAGTGAGCTCCGGAGAATGGGGCTTGAGCGCCTTTTGTCCGCCGTGCACGGCAGGGAGTTGACCCTGATTCAACTGCTTCTGGAAATGGGAGCGACTCAAGAAAGGGTAGAGTCCCTCAAGCTGCAGGGACTCTCCGGGCTTACCGATAGCTGCTCTTCGTATATTAGAGAACGTCTCAGTCGAGCCGACGAGAGTGGTAGACGCTACGCCATAATCGAGCGTTACTATGGCCTCGATGGCAATCTTCCGGCGCGGCTTTCGGCCATGGCTGCCAGATACGCGATCTCCAGGGAGAGAGTGCGTCAAATAAAAGAGCGTGCTCTGGCCACCCTGCGTCTGCCTGTGTTTCTTCATTCTCTGGAGGAGCATATCAAAGGTTATATCCAGATCCACACGTATGCTTCGGGTAGAGGGCGGATTGGCGGAGTCGAAGCACTGAAGCGTGATTTCCGCTACGCTTCCCACCCTGAGATGTTTATGCTAGCGGACGCCGAATCTCATTTGACCGGCGCTCAAAAGGAGATCATGCGAGTTCTCGAGGGAGCGGCAACTGCCTCTGTCAGTGGTGTCAGCGGCACAGGAAAGACCCTTCTTGCTCTCTTGCTGGCGCGCAAACTGGCTGAGCAGGGCAAACGGGTCTTGCTTACATGCTATAACCGGGCCCTGGCCAATTATCTGGAAGCTGTCCTTTTGCATCAACCTGGTGTCACAGTGGCTTCCTTTCATGCCCTCTGCTTGAGAATAGGCACCAGCGCAGGTATCAGTATCCCGGGAGGGTGGAACAATACCGTCTGGGAGCACCGCTTTCCCGAAGTTCTCGAAGAAGCCCTCGATGCCGCCCCGAATCTGCGCTATGATGTCCTGATCGTAGATGATGCCCAGGATATAAAAGAGAGATGGCGTCAGGCTCTGGTTGGCATAGTGGAGCCGAGAAGAGGAAGTAAGGTCGTCTATTTTATTGATGATAATCCCCTGGTTCGCGATATCAGATTCGAGGACCCTCAAGTCGAACACGCGCTCACATTGAGTCAGAATCTTCGCAGTCCCTACAGTCTGGGTTCTCTAATTGCTGCCGGATACGAAGGGAAGAGGCCTCTTTCGATAGTCACTGCTGGTGGTGAGGTGCCGGAGTACTATCTTTGCGACTCCGGCGATGATGTTAAAAGGACGATAGTTCATTTGATAGAGCGGCTTTCTTCGGAGTGCGGTCTGGCAGCCTCGGATATCGCCGTGCTCACTCCTCGATTGGCAAAATATTCCCGCGCCTACGGCACGACCACCAGAAGCTGGGGACGCCTGATCTTACGCTATTCATATCGATCCGCCCATGCTCTTTTGAGCCGTGTCGCCACATTCAAAGGGCTAGAGAGAAAGGCCATTATTCTGGCTGATTTAGATAGAGACTTCGCCTCCATGAAGGATGAGGACAAGCGTGTGCTTATCTACCAGGCTGCTTCCAGGGCTTCTCAGCGATTGTTTTTGATAGGCGATCAGAATGGATATCGAGAGTTGAAAAACCTCGGTCGACAGGATGATGCATCTCCAAACCGGTTTCATGCCGCTCTGCCGGTCAATATCTGTGACCCGCTCTCCGGTAGAGTGCCCGGCGCAACGTCTTAGAAATTGAAATTCTCTTGACTATCATCGCCAGCAGTGGCATTCTGAACTGACGAAAGATACTACAAACAAAGAATTGAGAGCAATCTAATTAGAAAGCGGGTTTCCCATGGATTCACTGGTCATGATCGTAGTCGGCTATATCGCCTTTCTGTCAGCCTGCGCATTTAAAAGTGTTCTGAACGGACTTTTCAATCTAGATTCTTAACAGCCAGCATCTCGTTGGCTCTGGTGCGGTCACCGGTGCAGTTGATCATGCGGGGGGCGGAGAGGACTCTTACTTTGAAGCCGAGGCTCTCATAGAGTTTCATTATTCTCTCGGTGGCCTGATTCGATGCCACCACCGGTCCTCTATGGCTGGCTAGCCATTCTGCCAAACGGATCTGGTCTTCGTAGCTGAATCCTTCTTTGGCGTATTGTCTGAACTCTACGTCGTAGGGCGGATCGGCATAGACAAAATCATCTCTTTTAAGGTCAAGCAACTCGAAGTCGCCCGATAGAAAGTGCCAGTGTTTCAAAACCTCTTTGTAGGCACTGAAGTCTTCGGTGTAGTTGATATTTTTGTAGCTACCGAAAGGCACATTGAAAAGCCCTTTTTTATTGAATCGGCATAGACCGTTGTATCCGGTTCGATTCAGATAATAAAAGAGTTCGGCTTGCAGTCTTTTATTGTCCGATTTCTTCTCGAGCAGTTCATTGAAAAGGGCTCTGGCTTCGTAGTAGAAGTCCTGATCGTTTTTCATGGCGCGTCGCATTCTCAACCCTTTTTTGAGTTGACGATAGAAATTAATCGAGTGATCATTGATATCGTTCAAGAGAGCTTGTTCCGGCAGAATCGCCAGGCTCACCGAAAGGCCGCCGCAAAATGGCTCCACCAGTCTTCTGTACGCACCGGTTTTCTGGGCCGAGCCCAGATAGATCTCTTTAAGGCGAGAGGTAAGCCAGCGCTTGCCGCCGGCCCACTTCAGAGGAGGTCTTATTCCGGCGCCTCCTGGAAGCTCTATTGCTTGTTGGCGTTTCAAATAGGGATCGGATTCGATATAAATGCTGGTCATCCGGATATCTGCCGCTTGGCTTAAACAGGCAAAGGTGTATATCCGACAATTATACTTGTGTCTATTGTATAGGTCGACCAGAAGAAGCGCTTCCGTCCCTCTTCTGGTTATATGGTGAATTTCTGATTCTCTTCGTAATCCGGCTGTCTATCGGGTTTGCGCTTCTCCGGACTGCCGGCGTAGGCTTTGCTGTCTTTTGCTCTGAGCCTTGCCTTATCGGTCATTCTTTCGCCGTTTTTATCGATACCTTTGATTACCAGCACCGAGCAGGGAGACTTGGAAGCTATCGCCTGGGAGACACTTCCCTGGAAAATCTTGTCTAGATGGGATTTTTTCTCGGCACCGGTGACAATAAGCTCGGCCCGCCAGCCCCGGGCAATTTCGACAATTTTTTCTTTTGGATTGCCCGGTATCACATCGACACTGATAGCTTCATTGTCGAGCCCTTTGCGCAGTTTACGGGCATCTTCCCTCAGTCCCTGCATGACTTTGTCTTTGATCGCGCTCCACTGGCTCAGAAGCCAGGCTGCTTGCTGGGCGTCGCCGGCTGCGGCCACTTCGGTGGTGTCCTGGGGAATGACCGACATTACTTTATAGACAAGTTCCGGAGACCAGTTCTGTCTTGCCAACCAGGCAAAGGCCGCTTTGGAAGTTTCCCGACCGTCGCTGGCTATCAGAATTCGGTTAAAGTCGTCTCCGTGCCTGATGTGCTTGGCCATGGTGCCGTCTTTGACGATCAATACCGGGCAGTCGGCTTTTTGAAGGACTCGGGCAGAGACGCTGCCGAGAATAAGCGCATCTATGCCTTTCTTTTTTCTGGTGCCCATGACTATCAAATCCGCTTTCCATTGACCGGCGAATTTTATGATGGCGCTCTTAGGATCGCCCTCGACAATTTCATAGGAGATGCCGGTCGGGCTCAGATTCTCCCCCATTTTTTCCGCCAGTCTCCGGGTGATCTCATTCAATGCCGAGGCGGTGGCCTGGGGATCCGGCGGCAGGATAGTGCGATTTTTCCTGGACAGGACGCCTTTCGACCGCTGGAGAACATAGAGGAGCTTGATAGAACTCTCTTCCGGCCATCGATGCTGGCTCATGGCAGCCAGTGCCGCTTCGCTTTCCACGCTTCCGTCAACTGCTACAAGAATTCGCAATTTCAGTTCTCCCCTCTCGATCCCGTGGCGGATGATGATTTTGTACCCGGTTTTTCAAGCAGCTTATAGCCATACAAGTTTGAATCCTGACCGACATAGAGAATCTTGTCGTCACCCAGCACCGGTCCGGCGGCCGGTTCATACTGATCCGGTGCCGACCGCCACAGGATCTCTCCGGTTTCGCCGGATAGCGCCAGGAATTCTTTCTGGCTCGATAGATAGACCACCCCGTTCTTCTCTACCGCGCTTCCCTTTATAGAACCGGTTTCGGTCTTCCAGACAACATGACCGTCGGTGAGATCCATGCAATAGAAATGCGGGTCACTGCCGGTAGTGCCCTGGTAAAGATGATTGCCGGATATCAGAGCCGGATTCGATATCTTGCCCGGAAAATTTCTCTGCCACAATTCGGTGCCGTTTTCAAGGTTGATGCAGTGCAGAGTCTTGCCCCGGGCGTAGCAGAGGCGCTCTCCCTTTAAGTAGAGACTTCTGCCGGTTACCCCTGAACTTTCATGGAAGAGGATGGAGCCGGTTTGAGGATCCAGGAGCCAGAAGCCGTTTCTCTCGTCCATAGCGGCGATTTTGCCTTCGAGCAAGATCATGCCAGTGACCAGATTGGCCTCCACCTTCTCCATCGAGAAGACATTTTTTGTCTTTCTCTTCGTTCCATCGAAGACAAGCAGGCTGTCTCCCGGTGTCGCACTGTATATAGTGTCGCCATCGGCGATAATCGTGCTTATTGCCATGGGGGAGTCAGGCCTGTCTTTCTGGATTCTCCACCGCAGCTCTCCTGTCTGCTTGTCGAGAGCATAGACCTCGAAGCCGGGCATCCAGAAATAGAAATTAACACCGGCGCCTAGGATGCGTGGTTCAAACTGCTGGACGGATGAAGGTTTTCTCCATAGTACAGCGCCAGTTTTGAGGTCGTAACAGATAATCTCTATGGTTCTCTCTCTGCCCGGATTAAGATTCTGAATCGGAGTTCGGGTGGTGGCGATCACCAGATCTCCTGAGACCTCGAAGTTCTGCACCGGGTCTTTACTGTGCCAGATCTCTTTTCCGGTATTCTGGTTGATGACAAAAAGATAGACTCGATTCTGCCAGTGGTAGCCAGCTATATACAGTACCTTGTTACCTGCCACCACCGGCGAGGAGCCGATTCCGTAGCCTGACCACTGCGCGTCTCGGGGGGCGGTGTATTTGAAGATCCTGTTTTTGTGCTGGTTCAGGTCGAGAATTGAGCAAGCTGAAAGGACCACCAGGCATAGAGCGGTCAGGAGAAGAGGTTGACAGCTCTTATTCATGATGTCATCTATCCGCCCAGCTGGCGGCGTCTGTCTCCAGGAAATGTCTCTGACAATCGAGGGGCTCCTGTCCTTCGGGCACAGGCAGGCGAGTGAAGTGTCCGTCGGCGTCCATTATCCTGGCTCGCACATTATCGTTTAGATAAATTTCGAGCAGGTGGTCTTTGATGTAGTTCGACAGACCTGGATCTTCCACGGGGAAAACCACCTCTACCCTTCGGTCGAGATTGCGAGGCATGAGGTCGGCGCTACCCACGTAGATCTCTTCGTTGCCGCCATTGCTGAAATAATAGACCCGGCTGTGTTCTAGAAAGCGGCCAAGAATGCTGACCACCCTGATGTTTTCGCTGACATTTTTGATGCCCGGTCTAAGGCAGCAGATGCCGCGTACTATTAAATCGATTTTTACTCCGGCTTTCGAGGCTTGATAGAGCAGTCGAATAATCTTGTCGTCGACCAGGGAGTTCATTTTGAAAATGATATGGCTCGACTTGCCGTCTTTGCAATGGGCTATCTCTCTTTCGATAAGCCCTTCCATTTTTCGTCTGAGATTTATCGGTGCCACCATGAGCTTGGCATAGTCGGTCTTGGCCGAATAGCCGGTCAGGTAGTTGAACAGATCGGTGGTGTCGGCGCCGATAGAGTCGTCGCAAGTGAAAAGACCGAGGTCGGTGTATAGGTGCGCCGTAACCGGGTTGTAGTTGCCGGTGCCCAAATGGACGAAACGTTTTATAGAATCTCCCACCCGTCTTACGATCATCAGGACTTTCGAGTGGATCTTCAGGCCTATTAAGCCGTAGACAACATGCACCCCTTCATTTTCCAGGGCCCTTGCCCATTCGATGTTGCTCTCCTCATCGAAGCGCGCTTTCAGCTCCACCACCACCGCCACCTGTTTGCCATTTTCCATGGCGCGCAAAAGTGCTTCCACCACCGGCGAGTTTTTGCCGACTCGATAGAGGGTCATCTTAATAGCCAGAACCGAAGGGTCGGTAGCTGCTTTGTTCAGAAGATTGACGACGGGCTGGAAAGAATCATAGGGATGATGCAGGAGGATATCGCGCCGGCTGATGGCGGTGAATTCGTCGTCATCCTGGGCGTCCGGGTTGAGAATGTTCGGCACCACCGGAAAGAGATGGGGAAATTTCAGCTCGGGCACGTCCAGACTGGCGATATGCTTGAGGCTGGTGAGCGGGATATGTCCCTCGACCAGATAGACATCGTGGGACTGAATTTGAAGGTTGGTCATGAGAATGTCGAGGACATGGGCGGGCATCGCCCGGTCCACCTGGAGCCTGACCACGTCGCCGAATCGTCTTTGACGAATACCCTCTTCGGTGGTCTCGAGCAGGTCTCCGGCTTCCCATTCTTGAATCTCGACTTCGGCGTCTCTTGTGACATGAAAAGGATGCGCTTCCAGAATATTCATCCCGGGAAAAAGCGTATCCAGATGGGCTGTGACCAGGTCATCGAGCCAGATGAAAGTATTGTTTTCACTGTGTCCGCTGCCGATGGACTTCCCTGCCGGTCTGGTGATTGGAATAAGCTGCGGGAGGGTGTCGGGGATTTTTACCCGGGCAAATCTGGCTTCGCCGCTGGTTTTTCTGATGAGCACAGCCAGATTGAGGCTGAGGTTCGAGATATGAGGGAAGGGATGACCGGGGTCGAATGCCATGGGCGTGAGAACCGGGTGGATCTTGTGCAGAAAGATCTGTTCCACATCGGCTTTCTGTTCTTCGGTCAGCTCTTCGTGCTGCAGGATTTTGATACCGGCTTCTCGAAGCGCGGGGGTGAGATCGTCTTTCAGGCATTGTTGGGCATGGACAAGCAGACGGTTCACTTCCTGACCGATAGCTTCCAGTTGCTCTTTGGGTTTCAGCCCATCGGCTCCGGCTTTCTGGGTGCCTGATTCGAGTTGTCGTTTGAGACCGGCGACCCTGACCATGAAAAATTCGTCCATGTTGGAGCCGACGATGGAGAGGAAGCGATAGCGTTCCAGTAGCGGATTTCTTTCATCCTGGGCTTCCTCCAGAACCCTCCACTGGAAGGCAAGCAGGCTCATCTCTCGGTTGATGTAAAGGCGTGGGTCTTCCAGAGATTCGAGATTGGCTATCTCTACACCATGACCAGGAGACATATCGACAAGATCATTATTTTCGGCTTCTAAATCGACCTTTGTTTTGGCGTCGTGGCTGACCATTCTCTCTCCCGGCTCTGCGCTGTATTTTTTCATCCGACAACTACCATTGTAATCTCTAAAGATGGTATTTCTATATATGTCTTTTAAATATCACCCCTTGATAAGGGCGGTCGGCATTGCAAAGGGGACTCGGGTCGGGACATCTCACTGTCTTAGCCCTCCTTAATTTGTGTAGCCATTTTTAGGTATACTAGTAACTTCTACAAAATAGGAATCCCTTAGTAAGTAAGTCAGTCAGCCATAACACAGATGCGAATTCTCCCCGGTAAACCTTATCCGCTTGGTGCCACCTGGGATGGCATGGGCGTTAACTTCGCCCTGTTTTCCGAAAATGCCACCAAGGTCGAGCTCTGTTTTTTCGACTCCCCTGCAAGGCGCAGGGAGTCATCCCGCATTACCATGCCGGGCTTTACGAATAATGTCTGGCATATCTATCTCAAGGATGTGCATCCGGGTCAGGCTTATGGCTACAGGGTCTACGGACCCTATAACCCTGAAGAAGGGCATCGATTCAATCCTAATAAGATTCTGGTCGACCCTTATTCGAAGCTGGTCACCAGAAGGTTGCGCTGGCATGATAGTCTCTATGGTTATCAAATAGGGAACAAACGCCAGGACCTCAGCTTTGATAAGAGAGACAACGCCGCTTATGCGCCACTGTGCGTGGTGGTGGATGATGCTTTTACCTGGGGTGATGACACCAGACCGAATACGCCCTGGCACGAGACCATCATCTACGAAGCCCATGTCAAAGGCTTTACCCGGAAATTCCCCGGTATTCCCGAGGACATCCGGGGCACATATCTGGCGCTCGGGTCCGAGCCGGTTATCCGGCATCTAAAATCAATCGGGGTCACCGCCATAGAGTTGATGCCCATTCACCAGAGCGTCGCCGATAATTACCTTGCCCAGGGCGGATTGACCAACTACTGGGGCTACAACACCCTGTCTTTCTTCGCTCCCGATACGCGTTTTGCCAGGCAGGACAATCATCTCAACGCAGTTCAAGAGTTCAAGATGATGGTGCGGGCCATGCACGCCGCCGGCATCGAGGTGATCCTCGATGTGGTCTACAACCATACTGCAGAAGGCAATCATCTGGGACCGACCCTCTCTTTTCGAGGTATAGACAACCTCTGCTATTACCGGACGGATCCTTCCCAGAGAAGATATTATGTCGACTATACCGGCTGTGGAAACACACTCAACATGCTGCATCCTAATGTTTTGCAGTTGATTATGGACAGTTTGCGATACTGGGTCGAGGAGATGCATGTCGATGGTTTTCGTTTCGACCTTGCCAGCGCTCTGGCGCGGGAACTCTACGATGTAGATAAGCTCTCGGCTTTCTTCGACGTCATACAGCAGGACCCGGTCATCTCTCGGGTCAAGCTCATAGCCGAGCCCTGGGACCTTGGCAAAGGCGGTTATCAGGTCGGTAACTTCCCGGTGCTCTGGACCGAGTGGAACGGCAAGTATCGAGACACTATCAGAAGTTTCTGGAAAGGGGATGAGGGGCTGGTTGGTGAAACCGCCACCAGATTGACCGGCTCCAGTGATTTGTACGAGCACTCGGGACGCAGTCCCCACGCCAGTATCAACTTCGTCACCTGTCATGACGGATTCACCCTGGCCGACCTTGTCTCTTACAATCAGAAACATAATTTAGCCAATAAAGAGGATAATCGCGACGGCGAATCACATAACAACAGCTGGAACTGTGGTGTTGAAGGTGATACCACCGATTCGGAAATTCTCAAATTGCGGATGAAGCAGCGCCGCAATCTCATGGCCACGCTGTTGCTTTCCCTGGGTGTGCCGATGATAAGCGGTGGAGACGAAGTCGGTCGGACCCAGAAAGGCAATAATAACGCCTACTGCCAGGATAACGAGGTCAGTTGGACTAACTGGCATCTGACCGAAGGCGAGAAGGAATTTCTAGAATTCGTAAAAGTATTGACCAGGGTGCGTAAACAGTTTCCGGTTTTGCAGCGACGTAAATTCTTGCGCGGCCGGGTCAGCAGCGCCGATAAGATAAGTGAGGATGTGATCTGGCTGAATTCAGATGCCACCGAAATGATAGATGAGGACTGGCAGAAGCCGGCGCGGCATCACTTTGGTGTGCTTTTGAACGGTGAGCATATCGACGAAGTAGACAGTGAAGGCAATATAGTAACCAGCAGCACCCTGCTCATTCTCTGTAACGCTCACTGGCAAGGAATGGATTTCGTTCTGCCGCCTAAGAGCGGAGAGGAATATGCCGGCAATATCGGTATGAATCAACCGGAGAAAGCCTGGAAATTGCTTCTCGATACCTCCGGCGTCTATGACAGCAGCTGCTGGGAACTCAATTCTCGCTTTTATCTCAACGACAGGAGCCTGGTGCTCTTCGAACTCAGTGATAAAGACGAGAATCTACCTTATAGCAGTATCTACGATTAATTCTTTTGTCTCGACTCTGAGCTGACCACTTCGTGGAGCGCGCGCTGGGCCTTTATAATAAAGGGTAGTGAGAGCAGGTATGATGTCAGACCTAGAAGCACGCAGGCTTTTAACAGTATGCTGGTGTCGCCCATATTGAGATTGGCTGAGAAAAATAGACCGAGAAAAGAGAAGCTCAGCATCGGCACCAACGGTGGTGCCAGAGCAATCAGCCAGCGCGGATGGGAGCCGGTCATCACTTTGTAGGGAATCTGCTGGGCTGCTGTCTGCAGACCGATTTTGCCGGACTTGATCTCTTTGACAATCTTCAGCCCCTCGAAAAGAATCGCTATGAAAGCGGAGATGGCGAGAAAAAGCATGCAAACAAGCGAATATAAAATGGCGTAGAGAAATACAAATAGGGCTTGTTCCAGATAGCCGCCGTTCCAAATAAGGGCTATGCAGCGAGGAAAGATCAAATCCAGACAGAGAACCAGCGCTATCTGCTGAACGATGAAATAAAGCGGAGAAGCAAGGGCCCTTGCATCTTTTTGATGACTGACCTTCTCTTTTAACTGCTCCAGGTCACTTTCGTTTCTGTCCGGGTTCATCAGCTTGGAATTTCAGAGTCAGAGGCCGAATCCGAACCCGAGCCCGAGCCCGAACTATATAAATCGGCGTAATGACCGATGATTGGCAAACGATAGAGCTTTCCTTGATGGGCTTTGTACATCATGAAAAGGCTCACGACCACCGAAACCGTTAGATAGATAGAAAGAAAAAAGTAGAGACCAGCGATCATGAAACCGCCTATCAAAGGGATGAAATGCAGCGGGATTGAAAGAAAGACGATGACGAAACAGAGCGCTACGGCAGAGCCGAAGATCATCAGAGATTGCAGGGCATGAAAGCGAACGAACCGGCTCTCTTTCGGTTCGGTAGCGAGAAATAGCAGACAAAAGAAGATATTGAGGGCGAATAGAGGACAATAGCTGAATAAAGCGGCGGTGGAATGGTCTAGATTGAGAGAGGCTGTTTTGCCGCTTACTTGGGTCCCGTCGGTGAAAGCATTTGAAGAAGATTTGGCGGGTAGTTTGTTATCGTCCATGACCGACTCCTCTCGGCTGTGTCTTCCAGTATTCTACGTTATCATGCCGGGGCTTCCCTTTGTGAAGAGAATTTGCTGGCTTCAAGGATGTCAGGGTGGCATAATGAGCAGTGTTCATGTCGTCCTTACCACCAGAAGTCTTCCAGAAATGAAACCGATTTCATCCTGCATTCTAAGCCTCTTTCTAATCATCGCTTGTCTGGTCTTATCTTCAAGATCCGCATTCGCCCAGTCCGTGCCCACCGACGCGACTCCGCCGTCTCCTGCCCTTCGTCAGGAGATCAAGCCTGTGGATCTAGGCGAGAAAAGAAAATCTGAAACAGATAATAAGGTCGCTCCGGATTCTAAATCCAGAGCCCAGGGCGACAGAAGTTCGGCTTCCCAGTTGCCGCTCCGGTTGCTGTCTTTTACCACCGGATTCGTTGTAGGGACACCGATTGCCATCGGCCGCTGTGCCTACAAACAGACCCGCGCCGGTACAAAGGATCTGGTAGGGGATTCTACCAATCCGCTTCTGGTGGTGCCTGCGACAATCATTTCTTTGCCCTTCGGTGTTATGGGCGGTCCCTTCGAAGGGGTGGGGTCTGCCGCGGTAAACAGCTGGAGGGGCAGTGGTCAGGACCCTTTCGGACCTGAGAGTTTCAGCCTCGGTTCCACTATCGAATAGAGACTACGCTCTAATACATCACCGCATGCGGTGGTTCGGCATTGGTGTTTTCCGGCGGAGCGTCCATAACCGAAGCCAGAGCCTGTTTTATGCCGGATTCGTCTTTCTTTGATTGGCCCTGACCGGGTCTTTTCACGATCAAAATAGAGCAATTTGCCCGACCGGCAATATGGGTCGGAACATCACTATGGAGAAGCTGATTGATACCGGAGGACCTTGGCGATCCCATGGCGATGATATCCGGCTGCCATTCGGCGGCCACACGTTCGATCATCTTCTTGGGCTCACCAGGCTCGACGTCGATGCTCACATTCTCCAGTCCGACTTGCTCGGCAAGCTTGAAGGCATGCTCTTCCAGGCTCTCGAAAGCTTTCTCCTTCATAACAGCCCAGTGGGAGATCAAGGCAGGATCGTACTGACCGATGGGGTTTTCGGTCATCTCCTTGAACTCGGGAATGGCGGTTAGAATCTTGAATTCGGTACCTTGTTTCCACACTTGAGTGGCCAGCCAGCTGATTGTGTAATAAGAATAGAGTGAACCGTCTATAGGCACCAGCACTCGGTAGCCCAACCTGCCCATCTCCCCTTCGAGAACGTCTTCGGTGGGCTTAACGATTAGAACAGGGGCGTTGGCCTTGTCCGTCACCTCTTTGGAGACACTGCCCATATAGAAGTGATGGGTCGAAGACTGAGTCCTTTTGGGACCGAGAATAATCAGGTCGGCTTTCCACTTTTGCGATACTTCGAGAATGCCCTCTGCCGGTCTTCCGAAGTGTATCCGATAGTTGATGTTGCAATCTTTCTGCCAGAGAGAGAGTTCGCTGGCCAGTTCACGCAACACCATGGACTGATTGTTGATCTCGCCCTGGTTTCTGACCGGGTCGTCATCGAAGCCCGGTAAATTTAAGAAACTTCCCTTCTTCGATACTACTTTCAGTATCAATATATCCGAGTTCGGATTGAGGGCCATGGTGGCGAGCAGTCTTAAGGCGCTCAGAGAATTTCTTGATCCGTCGTAGGGTATGAGAATGCGCATTGCATTTGCCTTCTAGCTTTTCGAAATCCTTGAAAAAACGACTTGTCAATATTAACCTGGATTCCGATTGAGGAGTCAATTCTTTCGTTTTCCTTTCAGTTGTCTTTACGTAGTGGAATTTGCTTTCAACCTTCGTGTATTACCGAACTAGGGCGATTATTAAAGGTTGTCAATTATTAAGTGGTTTTGATATTTGTGAATCAACTGCCAATAAAAGAGACCCGCCGCCGGCAGGTCTCTAATGGCGATATTGGTGGTTGTTACGCCTTGAGGACTCAGTCGTCTCCCAGGGAGCTTGTGTTCTGGAGCTTCTCCGAAGTATCCTGACCACCGTCTTTGGCATTGACGTCGGTGAGGAAAGTCTCGTCATACCAGCGATCAGGGTTCTTGGGATCGTCGGCGAATTTGATTTTAGCGGGGAGCTTGGGATTGAAGAACTGGGCGCGTTTTATGTCTTCTCTCGCCAGAATCGACTTGCCTTCTTTGTGCCAGAGAAAGGCTCGCGCCAGGTAAAAGTTAGCCTGATTCGGATCCAGTCGAATGGCGTCCTCGAGATCCTCCATGGCGGCACCGTCATGACCGAGCTGCATATTGGCTTTGGCTCTGTGGTAGTAGAGGTCTGCGTTGGTGTTGTCCTGTTTTATGGCATCGCTGAAGTCGGCCAGGGCCTCTTTTGCGTTTTTCAATTTATAGAATTCGTGACCCCTTTGTTTAAGCAGATCGCCGTCGGCAGGATCGAGCTCGAGGGCTTTGTCGTAATCTTTGAGAGCATCTTCCGGTCTGCTCATGCCACTATAAGCGGTGCCGCGATGAATATAGGCGACATCGTACTGAGGATTCAATTCTATGGCATAACTGTAGTCTTTTAGAGCATCCAGGTTCTTGCCCAGAACATGGAAGATATCACCACGACCAACCAGAGCGCTTAGATTCTTGGGATCCTGCTCCAGCGCTTTGTTATAAGCTCCGAGCGCTTCCTGGTTCTTGCCGGATTTTTTGTAAGAGTCTCCGAGACCGGAATAGGCTTCTGAGAGCTTGGGATCGAGATGTATTGCTTTTTCGAAATCTCTTATCGCTTCAGGATGTTTTTGAATCTTCGAATAGGCTATGCCGCGCGAGAGGTAGCCGGCGGCGTTATCCGGGGCATATTGAATCGCTTCGGTGAAGTCTTTGATGGCGAGATTATAGTGACCGAGTTCGAAGAAGCACTGAGCGCGACGCATGAAGGCTCGCGCATCCGTCGCCGCCATGCCGATGGACATATCGAAAGACTGAATCGCGTCTTTGAATTTCTTGTCTTTCATCAAGCGCACGCCCTGGTCATAGAACGAGCCGGCAGTGTCATCCGCCAGTCCGGCAGTGAAGGGCATGGAGGCAATCACAAAAGCGATCGCCAGGCTGCTGGACCACTTCAACCACTTACCGGAACGTCTCTTTCTATTACTCATCTATAGAATCTCCTCTTGGTGGATTTCTCGGCACTTCAGTAGTGTACCCGGTTGATTGATTTCCGCCCGGAATCTTATCTGACCTTAAGCTCTTTCTGGAGCTTGCATTCAGTAGAGCTGGCTGCCGCCACCGGCTCCACATGCCAGATTTTGGCACAGTATTCTTCGATAGAACGATCCGAAGAGAATTTACCCATTCTAGCCACATTCAGAATAGACATCTCGGTCCAGTGTTCACGGTTCATATAAGCCCGGCCCACTTCCATCTGACAATCTATGTAAGACTGATAATCGGCAAGGAGCAAGAACGGATCATCCTCGAGCAGAGAGTGAACCAGGGGCTCGAAGAGCTGCCGGTCTCCATCGGAAAATACGCCATCTCTGATCTGGTCGAGCACTTGTTTGAGTTTGGGATTCTCATCGTAATATTTGCGTGGTGTATAACCAGCGTCTTTGAGCTCTTGCACTTCGTCGGCTCTCAGACCGAAGAGGAAGAAGTTATCCTCTCCGACCTCTTCTCGGATTTCGATATTGGCACCGTCCATGGTGCCTATGGTGAGGGCGCCGTTGAGCGCGAATTTCATGTTGCCCGTACCGGAAGCTTCTTTGCCGGCTGTAGAGATCTGCTCGGATAAATCGGCTGCCGGATACACTTTTTGTGCAAGGGAGACATTGAAATCGGGAAGGAAAACAATCTTCATTAGATGATTCACTTCCGGATCGTTATTGACCACATCGGCCACTGAAGTGATCAATTTGATCATCAATTTGGCCATGAAGTAGCCGGGAGCGGCCTTGCCGCCGAACATAAAGGTCCTGGGCTGGAAATCCTTGGGCTTATTCTCTTTGAGGTGATTGTAAAGTGTGATTATATGAAGCACATTCAGATGCTGCCGTTTGTATTCGTGCATCCTTTTGACCTGGATATCATAAATGCTTTCAGGATCTATCTCGACTCCGGTTTTTTTCTTGACTATTTCGGCGAACTGGGTTTTCTTCTTCAGTTTGACCGCCTGCCATTTCTTCTGGAACACTTTGTCGCGAGCCAATGGTTCGAGCTTCTTGAGCTGTTTCAAATCATTGATCCAGCTATCTCCTATGACCGAAGAGATAAGCTCGGTCAATTCCGGGTTGCTCTGGGCGATCCAGCGCCTGGGGGTGACACCATTGGTTATGTTGACAAACTTCTCCGGATTGAGCTTGTAGAAATCGTTGAGGACGTTGCTCTTAAGAAGCTCGGTATGCAGCTCGGCTACT
Source organism: bacterium (assembly GCA_016124935.1). Classification (GTDB taxonomy): domain Bacteria; phylum Cyanobacteriota; class Vampirovibrionia; order Obscuribacterales; family Obscuribacteraceae; genus RI-106. Next base: position 121,941 of record WGMS01000014.1, read on the forward strand.
CCATTGATTCTGGAGCTTCCCACACAAGCCAGGTTGGCCATGCGCACGAACTTGCCGCCGCTTTCATCAATTAGAGAAAGGCGTGAGATCACCTCTTCGGTCATCTGGGGACGATTCTTGATCTTATCTAAGAAGCGCTGATTGATTTCGTAGATGATCTGCATATGCCTTGGAAGCAGGCTCTCCATGAGGCTGACCGGCCATTTCTCCAGCGCTTCGGGTAAGAGAGTATGGTTGGTGTAGGCGAAACAGTTTGAGGTTACATGCCAGGCTGTGTTCCAGTCGAGTCCGTGCTCGTCTATTAGAAGCCGCATCAGCTCTGGAATTGCGATAGATGGATGGGTGTCGTTCAACTGGATGACGAAGCGTTTGTGCAGGTTCTCGACCCGGTCGTTGACCAGATGCTGGAACTGGATGATATTCTGCAAAGAGCAAGAGACGAAGAAATACTGCTGCTCAAGCCGCAGTTGCCTGCCCTGGGAGACGTTATCGTTGGGGTAGAGCACCTTTGAGATATTCTCCGACATCATCTTGTCGGTGACCGCTCCTAAATAGTCGCCCATGTTGAAGACCTGGAAATCGAAGGTGTCTGGCGCTTCCGCTCTCCAGAGCCTCAGCGTGTTCGCCGTGTTGTTTTTGAATCCGGCTATGGGAGTGTCGTAGGGGATGCCACGCACCTCTCTATCCGCTTTCCAGCGCACTCTGTAGTTGCCGTTTTCATCTTTGTAAGACTCTGTAGAACCGCCGAATTTTACGCTGAAGGCGGCTTCCGGCCTGGCCAGTTCCCAGGGGTTTCCGTATCTCAGCCAGCGGTCGGCTATTTCGACTTGCCAGCCGTCTTTTATCTCCTGGTCGAAAATGCCGAATTCGTATCTGATACCGAATCCGATACTGGGAATATTTAAGGATGCCATCGAGTCCAGATAACAGGCCGCCAGCCGTCCCAGACCGCCGTTGCCAAGACCGGGTTCTTCTTCCAGTTCGACGATGTCCTCGAGCTTCAGACCCGCCTCCTTCAAGGCTTCTTCCATTTCATGATGAAAGCCCAGATTAATCAGGTTGTTTTCCAAATGCGGACCGAGCAGAAACTCGGCAGAGAGATAACAGACCACTCTGTGATCGCCGGAGAAATAGTTGTGGATGGTGTTTATCCATTTATTCAGGAGGCGGTCTCTGACAGTGTGGGCCACAGCCAGATAGAAGTCGTTTTTGGTGGCAATTTCTGGATACTTGCCGATGGCATAATACAGGTTGTCAGCCAGCGCCCGTCTCAGCGCACTGACGGTGACGCCGGTTCTCAAATCGTCTATCTGTGTATCCGTGTTTTCTTTAAGGCTTCCTGCCATGTTCTGTCCCCTGATTGTGGAAAAGGCTTATTTCTAAAGCGAGTCGAAAAGAATATCGCATTTTTGCAATCTTTACTCGTTGTAAGGAGTCTAAAGATTGAGTTTGTTTTCGTTTTCTCGCTGAAGCCATCGCGGTAATCGCCCTGGTTGTCAATAATCCGTCGACTCTCCGTCGAATCAAGGTTATAGAGCCTCTGTTCGGTGACAGCCGGGCTGAAAAGGTCATCCGTCGGACTTTTTGAATCTAAAGGAACCATAGAATTTACTCTAAATATGATTTTGCCTGGCTAAAATGGCAGGAGCATCGGTTCTCGATGCCAAGATTAATTTAGATCGGAGGATATCTATGAAAGCTTCAGCAAAACTTGTTGCTTCCCTGGCGGCAGCATCCCTGGCGTTCAGTCTTCAGGTTGCACCGGTATCGGCGCAATTCAACTGGGCTCAGGTTCCTGCCATGATCGACGTGCCCGGCAGAATCAGCTCCACCGAAGCTCAAATTCTAGAGGAACAAGCCGCCGGTCGTCTGAGTGCGGAAAAAGCAGCCGAGCTGAAAAAGACCCTGGATGATATCAAGGCTCTGGATATTCAATATCGTGTAGACGGTAAGCTCTCCATAGTCGAGAGAATGAAGCTCATGCTCGAACTCGACAACCTCGGCAAAACCATTCAAGTAAGTCTCACCGAGCGCAAAGCGGCAATTACCGATGTTACCGGCAGGCAGACAGAAGTAGCTAAGAAGATCTCGGATGCTCTTGTTTCCGGTCGTTTGACCAGTCAGGAAGCAGCCGATTTCAACACCAAGCTCGCCGCTGTAAAAAGTCAGGAGAACTCTTTCAGGGCTGACGGCTCGCTTTCCACCACCGAAACGCTTCAGCTCTCTCTGGCTCTGGACCAACTGGACTCCGCCATCGAATCCAGCTTGCGCACCCGGGTGATAGCTGACCCTGGCGTGGACGCCAAACAGGTAGAGATCGGCAAGAGAATCGACAGTCTACTTTCTGGAGGCAAAATCACCTCTACCCAGGCGGCCACTCTGAAACAAGAGCTCTCTAGAATCGCCACCAGAGAACAGGCTTTCAAGACCTCCGGTGGTGAGCTCACCGCCGAAGAGACCCTGACTCTGGCGCTTGAGCTGGAGCGTCTCAATGCCCAGGTCGACCGCTATGACCCTGTGCAAGTCTCGACCCAGGTCAAAGGAATAGACACAAGACAGCTCGAGGTAAAGAACATCATCGCCGAAGGGCAGAGAACCGGAAAGCTTTCGGTGGCCCAGGCCGGTGAGTTCGCCCACGAATACGATCGAATCGAAGCCCTGGAAGCTATGTATCGAGTAGACGGCGGTCTCTCGGACAGCGAGATCCTTACCCTTGTAAGAGACCTCGACAACCTGCAAAAGAATGTCGAAGATTCCATTTCGAAGGCAAGCGCCACCGCTCTCAGTCTTCAAGATAGAAGAGATCTGTTGCGTAAGAAAATCACCGATGCCAAGACTACCGGCTTGCTCAAGCCCGAGACCGTGGGCGATGAACTGCTCGCCGAACTGGCCAGGATCGAATCGAAAGAGACCTTCTACAAGCTCGACGGCAGCCTCAACGACACCGAGACCCTTATCATCGCCGGTGATATCGACAAGCTCAACGACAAGTTCGAAGCGACAAAGCAGAAGCTGCCTTCGGTCAGTGATCGAAAAACGGCTTTGGAAGCCAAGCTAAATGGAGCGCTGGCATCGGGCCGTCTTGAAAGCAAAGCCGCCGATGATATTCGCAACGAGATAGCTCGCATCGGTTTTCTTGAATCTACTTTCAAAGGCAATGACGGAAACATCGATCAAAACGAGACCGTTGCTCTAAATAGAGAATATGACGGTGTGGAGAGAAAACTGACCGCTTTATTGCCGGCTCTTCCTGATATCGATAAAATTCAGCAAGACATCAACAAAAAGATAGAGGAGGGTGCTGCAAAAGGCAAGATCAGCTCCGCTAAAGCGATGGAGCTGAAAGGCGAGTATGAGCGCATCGCCCGTATCGAGGATGCGTTCCGCAAGACAGACAGCGCTTTAGTCGAATGGGAAGTTCTCGCCCTCAATAAAGATCTGGAAAAGCTTGGCGGGCAGGTTGATAGTCTTGTCGATTCAGAAAAAAGCTCGAATGCCGGCCATGCTTCGGAAGTGGCCATCGATACCTCCCAGGTCGCTCCTGATACCAGAGGTCATTGGGCGGAGAAGTATATCGCCATTCTTCAGCAAAGAGGCACTATCGGTGGTTTCCCCGACGGTTCTTTCAAGCCGAACAATGGTATCACCAGAGCTCAGTTCGCGGCCATCGCCATGAAAGCGCTCGGACTGCCTGAAGCCGGACGTCCCGCCAAGTTCGGGGATTTATCCAGCAAGCACTGGGCCTATAAGGCGGTGAGCGCCGTCAGCGAAGCAGGTCTGGTCGGCGGTTATCCCGATGGAAGCTTCAGACCGGAAGACAAGATCACCCGCGCCCAGGCTTTCGTCATCCTCTCGAAAGCGCTGAACAAAACCGATGATGACGTTAAAGTATTGGATCGTTATAAAGACGGCAACAAAGTTGCCGCCTGGGCCATACCCAGTGTGGCCAAAGCGGCCAACGCCGGCATCCTGGTCAACTATCCCGACGCGTATCAGATCCGTCCGGGAGATGAAGCAACGAGAGCGGAAGTGGCTGCCCTCACCTACCAGACCATGTCTAATCTGGGCAAAGATCTGCCCCGTTTGACCATTGGTCTGGAGGCTACCACCAAAGGTACGAACTAGTATCTTTGAAAGAGAAAGAGCACTAATGAAAGAGCCCTGTTTCAGGGCTCTTTTGATTCTTTGCATATCAGTACGACAGCGGCCTTGCCTTTGGAGATCATTTTCTTGAAAGAGCGATGGTGCATAGACTTGACCAGGCTCTTCCGGGACATGCCGATTACGACCACGTCGCAATCTTGAGAGGTGCTTATCTCATTCAAGAGCTTAGTGTTCGAATTGGCGATGATCTTGGACTTCTCCACATCGAGATCATAGTCCACTCGAACTTTCTGGGCGAGCAATTCTATTTCGTTGTCGATGTCTTCACAAATGCCGTCTTTAGATACATTGCACAGATTGATCGTCTCTCGGACATCGTCCTTGGTGATCACCGGCAAGAGGTCCACTGCCAGCCCGGCATCCAGAAATCTCGCCGCCGGGACAAGATAATTCTCTTTGCGTTCCGGGGTGGTCAGTCGGCTGGCCAGAACAACTCCGCAACGCGTGTTCTGCAAGACAGAATGGAGAAGATCGTCTCCTTTCTGTTCTCTTTTGCTTCCGGTCCAACGCATTAAAAATAGATTGATCTTTCTCTCTCTAATGGTGTCGGATATGGCATCACCTATGTCATGCGCCACTCTGATATTGGTGTGCACCGGAATCTTGTACTGATGGCCGATATCTTCAGCCAGAGAAGAGATTACCCGTCCGTTCTCGTCCGAGAAGGTCGCTTCGGCAGGATCCATCTCTTTTGGTATCAGTATTACATTGAGGCACTCCAGCTCATATTGCTTGTGTTTAGCCAGCCTGGCGGCAAGCTGGAGCAAGCTATCCGCCTGGGTAGGATCGGCCACCGCCACCAGAAGCCTGCCGACGCCGGCTTCCGGTGATCTGGTTTGATAGACCGTATAGCTGCTCGAATCTGATTGGCGCTTCATGCTCATCGCTTTGGATTCAGCTCGGACAATGTCTTTTTCGGTGATCACGCCCACTACTTTTGAACGTTCCACCACAGGCAGAACTCTTATCTTGTTACCTTCGAGAGTCATCAGGACATGAGCAAGAGTATGGTCGGGTCTTACCGTGACCGGCTTGGGAGTCATGATACGTTTTATTGAAACATCCTGACTCAGGTTTTTTCTTCTGGCGTTTTCTAAATCGGTTCTGGAGACGATGCCGATAATCTTCTCTTCGTTGTCCAACACAGGAAAACCCCAGTTGGGATGCTCTGCGAGCTTTTCTGAGAGTTCTTTCAAGCTGGTGGTGGAAGGAAATGTGCGCACCGCTTTAGTCATAACATCCTCTGCTTTGAGGCGATAGAGCATGCCATGGGAAGGTTCGTCCTCTTTGAGGATAATGCCCTGGAGCCGCAGAATATGGTCGTACATGGAGCCCGGATCGAGTTGCTCGGCAACAAGATAGGCGAGCACGCAACTGATCATAAGAGGCAGAACTACGTTGAAATCGGTGGTCATCTCGAAAATGATCACCACCGCAGTCATGGGGCTTCTGGCGATGGCACAAAAAACCGCTCCCATTCCGACAATAGAGAAGGAGGCTATATTAGCGTGGCCGGATAGATAATGCTGAGCCGCTGCCACCAGGTGACCGAGGCAGGCTCCCATGGTGAGACTGGGAGCGAAGATACCACCGGGAGTGCCCGCTCCGACGGCCAGTGTGGTGAGTCCGAATTGGGCAAGAAAAGAGATGATTGTAATGTGCAGGTCGGCCGAACCTCTGACTAGAAGCTCCCTTAAACCGGCGGAATTGGCGAAGAAGGGAGGAAGTTGCATCATCACCAGTCCGGTAAGCAGTCCGGCCGCAGCCGATGATATGGGAATGGGAATTCGGGCGATATCACCGCGGAATTTGAGCGCCAGAACTTGCACTTTGTTGAAGAGCGCGCCGAAGGCACCGGCCATGATGCCAAGCAGGACATAGAATGGAATGTCATAATAGGCAAAAGTGGCCCGTGGAGCGAGATCATTGAAATCAATGTCAAGACTCTGTACGCCGACCAGTCGTGAAACGACGGCGGCGACGAAGCAGGCGACCACCGTCGTGCCTACGGCCAGCCCGGACATCCGGTTGAGAAGCACTTCCAGAACAAACAGGGCTCCGGCAAGCGGAGCGTTGAACGCCGCCGCCAGTCCCGCTCCTGCTCCGGCGGCGATAAGCTGGGTTCGATTGGCCGGTGTCGTTCTTATCCAGGTGCTGAATCGAGAGGAGATGCCTGCTGCAACTTGAACGGTAGGTCCCTCGCGACCGAGGGCAAGACCGGAGCCCAGGGAGATGATGCAGGCGATTAACTTGTATATGGCAGTGCGCATTCCCAGGGGAATATCGGCTCCGGCAAGATTGGCTTTGGTCTGGGCGATACCGGATCCTCTTATCTCCGGCGCCAGATAGCGAACCATCAGACCGGCCACTAATCCACCCGCCATGCCTATTAGCGGTAGAACAAACGGTCCGAATTCAGCCACTTTCTGCACACGCCAGGTGCCGACCAGACCGACCCCTTCCTTTAAGAGAACGGCGCCGGTCGCCGCCACCAGCCCAATAATGCATGCTTCGAAGACACCGATGTTCACCGGGGCAAGACTGGGTTTCTTACTTCCGGATTCCTCGGTTTCAAGCATTCGTGTTTCTCTTATAAACCTGCTCGTATCTCGCGGCTGTGATGATTAGCGTGTAGCCTTCTATCTTTTCGAGGGAGCGCTTGAAGGCTCCTTTGTACATGGATTTTAAAAGAGACTTGCGGGGCATTCCCATGATCATAAGGTCGCAGTGTTCGCTCTCTTTCATTGCGCTCAGAAGCTTGGTCGGTGAGTTGGCGTCGACGGCCATCCGGTGTATATCGAAATCCGACTTCTGTTTGAGCTTTGTATAGGTAGTGTCGAATGCGGTGCTTTCGTCTTTGACCCGCGCCTTTTCGTGGACATCGAGCAAATGAACGCTGACCCCCTCGCTGCCCGAGCAGGCAACAAACACCCGGAACAGTTTGAGCGGCAACTCGTGTTCCAGATAACTGCCCACCGGAACCACCACATCTTGCACCCCGGTTATGGCCTGACTGGCAGCTTGATTGACTAGAATCACCGGACAGTTAGTGTTTTTGAGAATAGTCTGGACTATAGAGTCTGCATTCTGGGATCTCTTTGCACCACCTCTAGCAGAATAGCGCATCAGAAATAGATCGGCGTCGCGCTCGGTTATCGACTCGGCCATGGCCGCGCCGACATCATGAGCGACTCGAATACTGGTATGCACCGGAATTTCATGCTTTGCGCCCAGGGCTTCGGCCTTGGCGGCTATCTTTCTGCCGATACTGTCCGACACCTTAGATTCGGCGGGATCTTTGTCTCTGGGGACTGTTATGATATGCACACATTCGAGCTCGAATTTCTTTGATTTAGCAATATCGGCAGCGATACCGAGCAGGTTCTCTGCGGTCTCGGGGTCGCCCACCGCCACCACCATTCTGCCCTGACCGGCTTCGGCCGACCGGGTCTGATAGACCACATAAGAGGAGCTCGAGGCTGTGGTTCTCAGTCCAATAATCCTGGATTCGGCGCTGACAATATCTGAACGGGTGATGATGCCCACTAGCTTGCCCCTTTCCACCACTGGTATGCGGCTTACCCCGAATTTCTCTATTAGATGAAGCACTCCGGACAGATACTCGTCCGGTCTTACTGTAATAGGCTTTGGTGTCATCACCTTTTCTGCGGAGGTGTCGTCAGGCAGTTTCTTTCGATTCGACTCGATGATATCCGGCTTGGTAATGATGCCCACCGGCCGCATCTCTTCATCAACCACCGGAAAGCCCTGATGTCTGGAATTCTCGAAAAGTTCTCTCACCTCTTTGAGGGTCGCGGTCTGTTTTATGGACTCTATATTTTTCTGCATGAATTTGCGCGCCGGCAATCTGGTGATCAGGCTGTCTTCCCCTTCGCTCTCTTTGAGGTCGATGCCGCTCCAGTGCAGGAGCTGGTCATATAGAGAGCCCGGGTCAAGTCTTTCTGCCACTAGATAAGCGATGATGCAGCTGATCATGAGAGGCAGGACCACATTGAAGTCCTGGGTCATTTCGAAAATGATCACCACCGCGGTGATAGGCACTCTGGCAACGGCACAGAAGACAGCGCCCATGCCAACTACGGCGAAGGTGCCGCAGTCTCCACCGGATTGGAAGAAATAATTCTGAGTGATGGCCAGGAAATGACCGAGACAAGCACCCATGGTCAGGCTGGGGGCGAAGAGCCCGCCGGGAGCGCCGGAGCCATAGCTGATTACGGTGAGGACGAACTGGGCGAGCAGGGCCTGGCTGACTATGCCTACATTGAGTTCTCCTTCCACGAGCGTCTGTCGAAGAAGGGCATAGTTCTGCATAAACGGACAGATCATGAGAATCAGACCGGTGACGAGGCCGGCAAAGCCACAAGTTATATAAAAAGGCTTCCTCACTACATCCCTGGTAAAAGTCAGAGATTGGATAATGCATTTGTTAAATAGAGAGCCGATGATACCGGCAGCGATGCCAAGGAGAATAACGAAAGGGATGTCATAGGCAGTGAAAGTGGCTTTGGGCGCAAGCTCGGAAAAGTTGACGTCGAGGCTGTGCACACCGACCAGCCTGGATGTGACCGACGCCACGAAGCAAGCCACTACGGTGGTGCCCACTGCCAGTCCTGACATCTTCTGGAGAAGCTCTTCGAGGACAAAAAGCACTCCGGCGAGGGGGGCGTTGAAAGCGGCAGCCAGACCGGCTCCTGCCCCGGCTGCGATAAGCTGGATGCGGTGGGTGGGAGAGGTCCTAATCCAGAGGCTCACCTTGGAAGAGAGAGCGGCGGCCACATGCACTGTCGGTCCTTCCCTTCCCAGAGCCATACCGGAGCCCAGGGAGGCGATACAGCCCACCAGTTTGACCAGGGCCAGCCTGATTCCAAGAGGCATCTGGATGCCGTAGAGAGTAGCTTTGGTCTGGGGAATGCCGCTGCCGCTCGCCTCAGGCACGACAAACTGTAGAAGCAGACCTGCAACCACTCCGCCGGTCAGGCCGATGACCGGCAGGAGCCAGGTGTGATCGTGGGAGAGCGATACTCTAATCGAGCCCACCAGGCCGACACCGTGTTTGAGAATGACAGCGCCTAATGCCGCCACCAGACCGATCAGGCATGCTTCGAGAATGCCGATATTCACTGGCTGGTGGTGATGTTGAGAATCTTTCTTAGCGCCTTTGACCATAAGTGACTATAGATTCTACAGTAATTACAACCAGCAAATATAATCTGGACTTTTCTCAGAAAACATCTGGCAGAGGCAGAGTCAGTTGTTTCGGTGCTTTGACCGCATTTTGAGATGGTGCGATAGGCTTGAAAGAAGCCTTTTTCACGTTTTGAAAAAGCAGGCGTCCTTTATGCGGACCGCACTTCTTGCAGTAGAGACCTGTGATTCGGACCGGCTTGCGATGGCGGCTGAACAGGGTCATGCAGCCGGGACAGCGAGCCTGCCATGCGCCCTGGGGAAGAATGGCGGTCTCGTCACAGGCTTTCGGCAAGCAGCCGACTCTCAGGCACATCTTCTTCCATACGTCATTGTGGCCATGTTCGACCCCAACTAGAGCATGGGCAATCTCATGCAAAATAGTGTCTTTGACATGGGCTTCGGCGTTGCGAAAGACGTAGTAGGAAGAGAGCTCTATAGATTTCTTCGCGCCTTTGCAGACCCCGAGCTGTCTTTTGCTATTATTGAAAGTGAATGACCAGTCACTCAGACCGTAGAGGTTCATCAAGTCTCTGGCCAGTATGCTGGCTTGATCTAGGTCCATTCTCGATCTTCAAGGTTTCGGGGCTGCCAGACCGTCATTATAGTTCAAATCATATATGGTGTCACGGGCGTATTGTGTCGTTTATATAAGCTGGATATCTAGTTAATCTATTCAGAAAAATTAAGTACACCTGTTGAGAACCAGGCTTTATCCTTATACAGAGTATCGTTTTCGCATTTTCGGCAATTGACTATTCGACCGTGACCACCGCCAGTCTTTCACGTCTTATATTGAGGAATCACACCACCGGTGCGAAAGATTTTCGTCGGGACTACTTTGATCATTTGAAAAGCTGCTCCCGGCAGTTCGTCGATGGACTCGAGACCGGTGAACCGGCTGCTTCACAGACTGCAGACCAGGCTTACGAGAGCACACCGGTTCAAGTGCTCAATCGCATCTTCCGCCTGCTCGAGCCTTATGCCATCGAACTGAATCGTGTCACAGCGGGAAGCGGTTTCACCATAACGACGTCGGCGCCTGCGTTCAGTCATGAACGCTTCGAAGGGCAATGGCCTTACAACTCCTCGAAGATGGTGCAAATTTATCGCTGTCGATTTGCCTCTATGGTTCTCAGCGCCAGTATCAGAGTAAAAGACGACTCGATCAGCTTTTATCTTCTGCCCGCTGAACACGCCATCCGCCAGAGCGAAGCGGAGGAAGAGTTTGGTCCTCTGATGATTTTCTCCAGCTACGGAGATTCTGGATACTCTCGCTTCGGCGATTCAGGAAAGGCTCTCTGGTGGGTCGAAGGCAAGCCTCTCACCGATGAGCGGTTCGAGAGATATTGTTTGTTGTTCTTTGATCATTTCGTAAAACGCAGTCAAAGGCTGGCTCTTGAGCGAATGAGAGCCGAGCGGTATTAGAAGGTTGAGAAACAGGAAAAAATATGAGAGGACAGAGAGAGCTAGCTAACTGCTCATATATGAAGTTAATCTTGAGATGGAAGATGACATTAATTTCAAGATGGAAAGGCGGCTTTCTCTACATTTAGCCTAGTAGATTCCGGGTAGATATAGATAGTACCTTGGCTAATTAGTGAATTTGATTATGAGAGTATTGATCTGCCTTCTTCTTGCTTTGACCTTTATGGCGCCGGCTTTTGCCAAGTCTGTCGAGGTCGATACCGATAAAGTCCTGGTTGTGATGGTTTATTCTAATAGTTGCAAGAAATTCTGCGACGAAGTCAGACCGATGCTTGCCAAAATAGAAGATAAATACGGCGATAAAGTCGCCGTTCATATGCTCGGTATCAGCGGAGACGACCTCGCCAGGTCTAAAGAGATGGAGAAGAAGCTGGGCATCTCCGGATTTTTACCGGGCATGATCGATCACGTTCCTGCGGTGGGAATCTTTTCGCCTAAGCGGAAACTGGTGAAAGAGATAATCAGCTCCAAGAAGTTCGACCAGTACACCAGGTATATTGACGTCGCCCTGAAGGCTAAATGACCACATCCATGAATCTGAGCCCGGTTCTGATGCGTCGGCTTATTTTAATCAGCCGGTTCGCCGGGGCTTGCGTGGCAGTTTTGGCTCTGCTTGTCGTAATCGGCTGGGCAACAGGCAATTATTCTCTGACCAGACTTATCCCGGATTTCGGCGGCAGTCTTCCTTTTGCCGGGCAACTGCATTCGGCTGCTTCGCTCAATTTATTCTTCCTCGGGGCAGGGCTGCTCTCTTTCGGCTTCTTCGAGGGCAAAATCAATAAAAGGGCTGCGATGATTTTAGCCTGTCCGGTGATTTTATCGAGTCTGCTTGCTTTGTACGAAGCTTTTTCCGGGACTGTATTGGACAGCCTGCGTCTCTGGGCACCGACTCCCGCAGCGCCCGGGGTGACCTATCCCACTCCGATGATACCGGAGGTGGCTTTTACCTTGCTCTGTCTGGCCTTCGCCCTTGTCCTGATCGGACGAGATTCTGAAAAGGCTGTCAGTCCCTCCCAGATAGCAGCGCTTCTATCTATCCCTGTGCCGATTCTCATTCTCTTTGGGGCTGCCACCAGATCTCCCAAGCTCTGTGCCCTGGGCGGCTGTTTTGAGATGTCTCTTGCTTTTGCTCTGCTCACTCTAGTGCTTGCGGTGGGAATACTCTTCTCGCGACCGGATCAGGGCATGGCGCGGCTTCTCTCCAGCACCTCCGGTGGTGGCAGGCTCTGTCGGCGGGCTCTGGCGGTGCTGGCATTTCTGCCGGGTTTGCTAATTTTGAGGACCATGGCGGTCAATTACAAAGTTGGTGAGGAAGTTCTTGTAGAGGAGCCGCTCAGTTGGGCTCTTTTCGGATTGATATTAGTGGCGATTGTCGCTTATATGGTGGTCTCGGGGGCGCGTAGCCTGGAGGTGCTCGAGACGCAGAAAGAGGAGATTGTCGATAGGTTGCTCGAGACTGAGCAAGCCCTTTCGAACAGCTATAAAGTGAGCGTAGATAACTCCCAGGCGATTACCGGAATAAGATACAAGCGTATCTGTTTGATTTGCAGCCAGGACTTCGATGAAAGCCTTACGATATGTCCTCTGGATGGAGGCGATCTGGAGAGAGTTCTGGACGAATCGCTCGAAGGCCTCCTATTTGCGGATAAGTACCAGATCGATTCTCTGCTCGGCACAGGTGGTATGAGCAGCGTCTATAAAGCACATCATGCGGATCTTAAGAAGGACTTCGCCATCAAAGTTTTGAAAAACGCCTCTAGTACGGAGTCTTTGAAGCGATTCAAGCGGGAAGCCCAGGCTACCAGTAGTCTAGATCACAAGAATATTGTCGGTGTCTCCGATTTTGGTATCGCTCCGGATGGGCGGTCTTATATTGTGATGGAGTATGTAGAGGGTGAAAGTCTCTCGGAGCTCATTCACCGAATGGGGGCGCTCACTCCTAAAGTCTCCAGTTATCTTATCACTCAGATTTGTGATGGATTGATTCATGCCCACGAAGCAGGCATCGTGCACAGGGATCTGAAACCCGCCAATATTATGCTGGTCAAGAATAAACAAGATGGTATCACCGCCAAGATAGTCGACTTCGGTCTTGCCAAAATACTGGATGACGGCATGGACAAATCGCAGCAGCTGACCCAGACCGGGGAATGTTTCGGCAGCCCACTTTATATGAGCCCCGAACAGTGTCTTGGTACCAAAGTGGATCATAGAGCCGATATCTACGCGCTCGGTTGTATCGCCTACGAGTGCCTGACCGGCGCGCCGCCGATTGTAGGACGCAATATCCTGGACACTTTCAACCGCCATCTCAACGATCCTCCCCCGCCTTTCCCACAGGAGTTGAATGTTCCCAGGGAATGGGCGGCGATTATTTTTTCCGCCCTGGCCAAGAAGGCGGAGCATCGTCCTGCCAGTGTCAGAGAGTTCAAAGAGGCTTTTAAGAAGCCCTTGACCCAGAGGTCGACTACATAGTTCGCACGTAACGCAAAGAGATACTGGCCGGCGCCACCAGACCAAGCTGCCGGCGCGGATTGAATGCACCGGGGACGATACTGCCGTCGGGCAGCCGCTGGGGCGGTCCGGGAAGGGCGGTGGCTCCCGGGTTGATATGCTGACCGATGGTTATCGGCACTTCCAGAATGAGCATATGACGTTTATATTGATAGGAGAAGCCCGGCGCCACCGCCAGTGCCCATCCCGGTTGTCTGAAGCCGCGATTAGATCCGATCAGGTCTCTGCTTCTCAGTCCGTCCCAGTGCAGGGTTCCTCTAAGGCGCAAGCCACGAAGCATGGGCTTGTCCCAGGTCTTGGGAATGCGCGATGAGAAACCCGCTCTCAGGGTCCAGGTATCTGCCACCGAGTTCTGCAAACGGGAGAGAAAAATGGGATTGAGCGGTACGCCTAAGCTCTCAATAATCGAGGGGGTGCCGTTGGTTACTCTGGGGTTGGCGAGATAAATCGCCGAGGAGAAAAGAGTGGTGCCTCTAAGCAAGTTCGGACTGCGCAGTACTTTATAAGCGTCATAGCCGAATAGAATGCCGACACCGCCGTCGCCGGGCAATGCCGCCGGAGGATAGGCGGATCTTCTACGGGGGTCGAGACCCTGTTCATTGGGGATGACCCGTCGAGCTTCCCAGCTGCCGGTGGGCAGTTTGATACCCATGCCCAGGGAGACATTCTCGAAGGGATGTTCGGAGGGGTCGAGCACGAAAGACTGGCCGTAGAGACTGAGATCTCCGACACCGTTTATGCCAAAGCCCCGACGGGTGCCCTGGTCTATGCCCAGGGGCGGCAGTATGGTCGAAAAATTGTTGAAGACTATCGGCAGGGTGCCGGTCAGTCTCACCCGGTTGTTGACTTTATAGAGCGCGGTGACATCCAGGGTGCTGAGCCGGATTTTAGGACCCCATAGCTCGGTGAAGCTCCGGTTATAGCGCGAATTGAAATAGGAGCGATCCGCAGAAGCGTAGCGCCAGCCGGCAGAGAGTTGAAATTTTCCTCCAGTCGAGCCTAACCCGGGCACGATTCCTCTAGCGGCCGCTCATCCCTGGGCAAGGGCGAACGGCGCTTTCAAGAAGAAGAAGACACCGGTGAGGACGATAGTAAGGCAGATTTTGTAAGTGAGTTTCACCGCTATAGTATAGCTTAAAATAATGCGGTTCAAACTAGATAATAAACCAGAACGTGCTGCCTTCGCCTTCTTTCGAGGTGACGCCAATCTCTCCGCCATGCTGCTCCACGATTGTTTTTGATATGGGCAAACCCAGTCCGGTACCGCCTTTTTCGACCTGATCTGTTGTGTCTACCTGTTTAAATCGTTCGAAGACATCGCCCAGTTTCTCTTCGGGAATACCGCGCCCTTTGTCCGTGACCGAGATCCGAACCCGATCTTGATCGAGGGCTTCGGTCTTGATCACTATCGATGACTGGGGCGGAGAAAACTTGATGGCGTTGGAGAGAAAGTTGATAAGGACCTGAACCAGTCTATCTTTATCTGCCACCATTTTTAAATTTGGGTCGATCATCTCTAGTTTGATCTCATTCCTTTCGGCGAGCTGCTTCACCGAGGCAATCGATGCGTAGATTATCTCCTGGGTGCTGGTCTCTTTTATGTCCAGATCAAAGGCGGCACCCTGCATATTTTCGATGCTCAGTAAATCGTCGATAAGCCTTATTACCCGGTCTGTGTCATGAGCGGCCATTGTGAGCCTGGATTGAGCTTTATCTGTCAGCTCGGCGATTATGCCGTGGGAGAGATTATGAAGCGAGTACTGTACCTTGGAGAGCGGCAATGAGAGCTCGTAGCGAACCAGCTCGACCAGTTGTTTGCGCTGACGGTCCACTCTAGCCAGATCACTGGCGGTGGCATGAAAGACGCGATCGAGCTGGCTGATTTCGTCATCGCCGCCGACCGGTTCCGCCAGGGCCTCTCTTCTAAGCAATCTCCTTGTGTTGTTCAGAACAACCTTCAAGCGCATGGTGGTGCTGGCGGTGAGATAAACAGCCAGGCCCACCGTAAGGACAATATTGAGAATGACACCATATATGATAATCCGCTTGATTTTAGAATCGAAATAACGCTGCCGTTTGCCGACAATCGCCTGTCTTTCCTTCTCCATATCCAGCAGGTCGTCTACGTTTCTCAGGGCAAGGGTGAAGAAGTCATAGACCTTGTCTATACGAACATCAGAGTCGACGTAGTTTTTTACGTCTATCTCCTGTTCGAACTCTTCTGTAAACATATCGGAGAGTCTATTGAGAGTCTTCGAACAGCTCTCTTTTATAGTAGCGGCATTTTTAGCTCTTTCAGAGTCTCCTTTGCATAACTCTATCAGCTCTCTGCCGGCGAGTTCCGCTTTGCGTTTTTCGTCCATGAACTTCATCTGTAAAAAGGGCAGACGGTTGGAGTTGTAGAAAACGGCTATTAGTTCGCAATCAATTAGTTTAGTCACCACCGAGGTGGCCGCCGAGACGACCTTTTTAGATTCGATTACTTTGTAGACTTCTTGCTCTGATTGATAGAGAGTGACGGCAAGGATAATGTGAAAGACCAGCTGGAAGACCGTGGGCAGGAATATAACCACAAGACCTTTAAGCAGCAATTTAGACCTTGGATTACTCATTGGCTTTCCTCCGGTAAGGAAGCCAGATGGTAAATGCGGTGCTGGTACTCTCTGAAGAGAGATCGAGCTTGCCGCCATGGGCGGTGACAATCGCTTTTGCCAGGGCGCCGCTCAATACATCGAGATGCGGGCAATTCAAACTGGTCAGTTGCTGCGAGGTCTTGCTGAAGTATTGCAGGCGCTCCTGCTCGTCTATGGGTGGTCCCTGATCCTCGATGATGATGTTGATACCGTCCTTACCGGAATTAACCAGGACCAGAGTCTCTCTTCCCGCGGACATTCTCGCCTGGGAAGCGAGAAGCAGGATAGTGAAAGCTTTCTCCAAAAGCATACTATCACCGACGGTGGTGAGTTCGACAGAAATTTCTTCGGAATTGGCTTCCATATTCAGAGTCGGACAAACCGAACTCCATTCATTTAGCACCCTTTCATAGCTTTGCCGAATTAAATCGGGCAGATTGACATTCTCTTCTTTAATCACCTGGGCACCGCTCTCCAGCCTCTCGACCAGGAGCAAATCATTGACCAGATGAATCAGGCGGGTGAGCTGGGTCTGGGTCTCGTCGACCGAGCGATGCAAGGTCTGAGGATAGTCGCCCATAGCGCCTGCCTTGAGCAGGGTAAGGGTACCTTGTATGGATGTAAGCGGCGTCCTCATCTCGTGGCTGACCACGCCGATAAGCTGCTCTTTGAAGCTCTCGAACTCCATTATCTCACTGGCTGTTTGATGCAGGGCCTGATCTAATTCGGCAATCTCATCATCGCCCCTCATGGGCGGATTCAGCTCCATTCTGGCGCCCAGTTTGAAGGTATTGGTCAGAACGTTGTCCAGTCTTTGCGAAATATACCTGGCGAAGTAACGCGCTAGAAAAAATGTTATCGTGATATTGACTACGGCTCCAAAGAAAAGCAGAAGCTGAATCCTCAAGATAGAGTCTCGAAAGAGCTGGGGCTCGACAGTCTGAATCTGTCTCTCTCTTTCGATAATGGTTTTGCTCGAGCCCTCGGAGTGGATCAGTAGAAGATTGCCGACATTACCGCTGGTGGCGAAGAATGCCCCGAGGCGGTTTTTAGGATCGGAGTTCACCACATTCTCCTGGTTTTTGATCCAGTCCCTGGCCGAAGCAGCTAGCCGGGCAGCTTCCGATCGTTCCATATCGTCATCCCTGGTCAGTCTCATCAACCTGGCGCTGCTCGAACGAATCTCTTCGTGGGATTCTTCTAAGCGCGCAAGAAGATCCGGCCTTCTCGAGACGTTATAGATTATGGCGGTGGTGGTCGATGCGGCAATCTCTTTGAGTATGGTCTCGACGGCGATGATGATATCGTGGGAGCGCATCTCGCGATTGATATGGGTGGCGGTCTGGTCTATCTGACTGACCAGAACGGCGACGAATAACGCTTCGAAAAGAAGCGGTACCGAGACTATCATCAAGCCCTTATGAAGTATCGAGAGCTTCATGGAAACCGTATAAATCTAGAGGAGTGCTTTAATAAGATTCCCCGTATGCGCTATGGCAAGCTTTATTATCCGACACCTAGCGGGCGCCTGCCTCGATGAAGCGAATCACCAGATCGGCCAGTTCTTGCTCGGCTTTGTCTACCAGGGCTTGATTGCCCCCTGTCTTGGCTTGCGCTAGAAGCTTCCTTGCCTCTCCTATTACCGCAATTCCTCGACCGAATTCCTCACCGGTTCTGGCTACTTCCTTGAGACCGATGCTGCCATCCGGTTTCTCGTAGGTTCTCACCATGACATTGGCGGGTAGTCCCTCTACCTTCATCTCGGAGACCAGAGACTCCAGCTCTTCGGGGCTGTCTGTCAGGTTTATCTGGGCAAAGATAGCGTTTTTGTCGATCGCTTTTTGAACCGGCTCCGTATTCCAGGCGGCACGCTCAGCCATCTGGCAGGGAGCGCACCAGTCTGCTCTGAAATCCATAATCAGTGGACGACCGGATTCGTGGGCTGCCTCTATGGCTTCGTTGAGTTTAGCCAGGCTGTCTACCTTCTCGAATCTGGTTTTTTCAGGCGTCTTCTCGACTTTGTGATCCGAGGGGCTCTCCGGCTCTTTTTGCACTTCCGGATAGGCTGCTTTCTCCATCATTTCAGAGACGCCTTTATAGGGCAGCAACTCTCTCAGTCTGTCGGCTGGAACTCCTCTGGCTTTAGCCATCTCTACCACCGGTCCGGCAATCTCTGCTGTTTCCATTAACTCGGGATGACGGCGGGCACCTTCGGCTATCGCTTGCATTCCCTTTTCGACCGAGGCCGCATCCGGACCCTGGGCCATCTCGAAGAGCCCCTTGTTTATGCGCAGATAGCCATCGGCTGCACCGAGTCGTCCAAGACCCTCGATATTGTTTTTGATTCCGTTTAAAGTATCCGGCGCAGCATCGGGTTTGGCTTGTTCTTCGGCCAGGCTCTTTTGAAACAATGCAGTCACTCTAGTGAGATCTCCCTGGTCGACAGCGTCTGCCGCTGCTATGGCAGAATCGTAGACTGCCAGCCGGGCTTCGTAGGTGTTGGCTGCCTGGATTTTGGCTAGAGCTTCCTTTATACTTCCCTGGGACTCTTTCAAGCTCTCGATGGCGGCGAGGTCCTCATCAGAATCCTTTAATTCTACATTCTCAGGTTCTTTCTCAGGTTCTTTCTCAGGTTCTTTCTCCGGCTCTTTCTCAGGTTCTCTTTCTTGAGTATCCTCGGAAGTTTTCTCAGCTGTTTCGGCTTTCTCCTTCTCTAGCTCCTGTTGTCTTTCTTTCAAATTGAGGTCCGGGAAGGCTTTGTCCAGTTCGTCGCCGGCATAAATCGTCTTTGCCATGCGGTCTATGTAAGATGGCTGTTTAGCCAGTTCTGGATGTCTTTCGAAGGCGTCTTTGATGTCTTTGACACCATCTTCAAGGTCACCTTCGTTTAGATGAAAGAGACCTCTTTCGAATCTGGTGATACCATCGGCGATGTCCATGTGGTCGATGGTGGCACGATAGTTGGTCAGATTGTCGACCTTGCTCTTGTCGGCTCCGTCTCCCTTCTTCTTCTCTTCTTCCAGCTCTCGATCGAGAAACTGCTTGACCAGGGCGGTCTCTTTCGGGTCGACCTGGTCGGCTGTCTCTACTGCTTTGTCAAACAATTGTTTACGCTGATCTTTGGTAAGACCGACATGCTCGCCTTCGCCTATCTTGAATTGAAGCATACGCTCCACCGCTTCGCGATAGTCGCTGTCGGCACCGACATTTTCATTTCTTCCAGCGACAATTGAGCCGAAGATGTCTTCGCGCTGTCGATTGATATGCTCCAGCGCGGTCAGCTCCGGGCTCCTGGGCTTGTCGTCTTGTTCCGGCTTGTCTTTGACCTCGGGTCTCTCTTCCGGAGTGTCGCCTTCGTTTTGCTTCGTCTCCGGCTCGACTGCATCGGGCACCTTGAACTTGCCTTTGTTCTGGTCCATACGACGCTGGGCATACTGAAGCTGGTCTTTGATAACCGAAGAGATCTCTCCTCTAGCACCCCAGGTATTCGCCACCAGTTTGCCCAGGTGCGGCTTGCCGTCCTGATCCGGCGTCAGGGCGAATATGCCCGTGTAAGCCATATCAGGATCGTTGCCCACGTTCTTCTCGGCATACTGACCGAGTTCGGTGGATTTATCGACTCTGTTTTTATCCACGAAAATGTAGACGGCGTCGTTGCCACCATCCCGCGAACCCTTTGTCGGTCCATCTATGAGGCTTTTCGTGTGTGATGTCTTTTCCGAACCGAAGACCACCACCACCGGTTTGCCGGTACGGGCTGCTTCGTTGAATCCTTCTTGCCAGTTTTTGTCCGTGTACTTGAATTGACCCTCGACGTCCTTGTTATAGGCGCCCGAGTCTTTCCAGTCGTTGGCAGCCTTACCGTGATCCACTATCTGAACATTGTCGGATATCCGTGGCGTCGAATCATTGATCCGGCGAACAGCAGGTATGTCTTGCCTGGGGTCAGGATTATATAGATTTGGATTCACCGCCGGTGAATCTATTGGTGTCCTCGGGTCTACCCTGTCCGGATAGTACCTGGGTGTGGGACACGGCTGAAATGGACGTCAACCCATACCTCTAATACCTGTCGTGTCGTCGGAGAACAAGGGGGTAAGAAGGCTCAATGCCTTACTGCGACAATATTAGAGGTCATATGTGACTCTTTGGTACCCTCGTTCAATACAAGTCTACGTGTTTTTCCCACTGCCTGCCCGCACCAGGCTCAATATCTCGACTCTTGTGGGCAAAGACGGCACCGCACCGGGCTTGGTTGTAGCCAGGGCTCCGGCGGCACAGGCTTCGCGGACGGCGTCTTTTAATGCAAGACCTTCGGTAAGCCCCCTGGCAAGACATCCGGCAAAGGCGTCCCCGGCGGCGGTGGTGTCCACCGAGTCGACTTTATAGGCGGCGACTACAAGCTCCTCATCATCGGGACCGATGCCTGCCACGCCCTTTTCGCCCAGGGTTATTAGAACAACCGCCCCCGGCTTCATTCGTTTTTTGAGTTCCCGGGCTGCTTTTAAGGCTGCATCCACACCATCTATATTTCTTTGCAGCAGCAGACCCGCCTCGCTCTCGTTGGGAATAAGATAGTCGAGATGCCGATAGAGTGCGGTGGGAAGCTCACCGTTGTCCGGGGCCGGAGCCGGATTGAGCAATATTTTGAGCCCTGATTCGGAGGCCAGCTCCGCTGCGTGAACTACGGTATCCATCGGTATTTCGAGCTGGAGCACCAGGAGCTTCGCCTTCTCAAGAAGAGACTTGGCCCGGTCTATATCGGCTGTTGCCAGTCGGTCATTGGCCCGGGGGACGATGATGATACTGTTGTCTCCATCAGGATCTACATATATGTTGGCCAGACCGGAGCCTGCTTCTGGGTCGGTGGACAGGGCCGAGATATCGACTCCGTTTCTCTCAAGGGTCTCTAGAATAAGCTCTCCATAAGAGTCTTTGCCGACCTTGCCGACCATGGCCGTGGCTGCACCGGCTCGGGCAGCGGCCAGAGCCTGATTGTTGCCTTTGCCGCCGACAAAGGTCTCGAAAGAGAAGCCTTTGACCGTCTCGCCTTTTAATGGGCGGCGCGGGACCTGAAAAACCATGTCGAGGCTGAGACTGCCCACCACTACCACTTTTGCCTCTGCGCTCATGATCTTTCTCCTACCTTCCTTTTGCACGGCTTTTAAGAAAGACGATTATATTGCTTTTGTGGTATTTATATTCTCATTCAGAAGAAACAGAATATACCGCATGGCAAGAATTGTTAGATTTCACGAGACCGGCTCCTCCGACGTTCTGAAGCTGGAAGATGCGCCCTCATCCAGCCCCGGGGAGGGCGAGGTGCTTATCCATGTCCTTGCCATGGGCTTGAATCGAGCCGAGGTCTTATATCGTCAGGGGCTCTATCTAGAGAGAACCAGGCTTCCTTCTAGAATCGGTTATGAAGCCTCTGGTCTGGTGAAGGCGGTCGGCGAGGGAGTGACTGATTTTAAAGAAGGCGATTATGTCAGTACGATTCCGGCATTTTCTATGCGCCAGTACGGGGTCTGTGGCGAAGAAGCCCTGGTGCCGGCCAGAGCCCTTGCTAAAATGCCCGAGTCTGTAAAGCCCGAAGAGGCTGCTTCGGTATGGATGCAATATCTCACAGCCTATGGCGCTCTTATAGACATTGGTCAGCTCACCGCCTCTCAGTCTGTTTTGATAACGGCGGCAAGTAGCAGTGTCGGCATCGCCGCCATTCAGATGGTGCGAGATCTGGGCGCCATGCCCATCGCCACCACGAGAACCGCGGCGAAGAAGGCTGCCTTGTTAGAAGCCGGAGCAGCTCATGTGATAGTCACCGACGAAGAGAACCTTGTGGAGCGGGTCAGAGCCTATACCGAGGGTAAAGGCGCTGATATCATATTCGATGCCATCGCCGGATCGATAGTGAACGAACTGGCGGAAGCGGCAGCCTATGAAGGCACCATCTTCTTATACGGCGCGCTAAGTCTGGAGAAAACACCGTTCCCCTTCAGAACTGCCTTGTCCAAGGGACTATCGATTGTAGGCTACACGATGATGCAGATTGCCAAAGACGAGGATCGTCTTGAATGGGGTAAAGCCCACATATTATCTGGTCTTGAAAGAGGCGCTTTCTTGCCTATTGTAGACAGGGTCTTTCCCCTGGCTCAATTAGGTGCAGCCTACGATTATATGGAGACGAATCAGCAACTGGGCAAAATCGTGGTCTCGACCGAGCTTGCCTGATTCAATACTAGTACTCGGTCGGATCTACATAGCTGCGGTCTGTGCTATCGGGATCGACTTGAAAAATGGCGAAGGAATTACCGCCAGGATCTAAAAAGCTATAGGCTTCGCCGTTGGGCGTGCCGAAAGGACCGGCCTGTTCTTTGAAGCCTCTTTCTTTCAACTCTCTAATTGTCAAACTCAGATCATCGACTTCGAAAACCGGCTGGCAACTGGGGGCCTTTCTATGATTTGATATCAACAAAAGAGGACCGGAGCTTACTTTGAACGCTGTCACCCTGGCGCCGAAACGATCGAAATCCCAGACTTTCTCCGCGTGTAAAACATCCAGATAGTATTCGACTGTGGCTTCGTAGTCGTCGGTGCCCAGATAAAGATAGGCAAGATTTTTGAAAGGCGGTTTCTTCGTCTCTGGTAAGCCTTCGGTCTCTTGGGGCAGTTCACCGGCTTCATTGAGGACCGCACCGCCGGTAATATCGGCAGACGCCGCTTCCGTTGCTGCCGGGGTCGATGCTCCGATTATCTTGCCTGTAGAAGGAGAGGAGAAAAAATTAGAAGAACTAGAAGAATTAGAAGAACTGATTCCTGTCTGGGGTACAGATGTCTGGGAGGGTAGACCGATTATTTTGTTGCGGGGCGGGTCCGTCACAGGCTGAGGGTGCGGAGGCTGGCTCTCTTGCGGTGGAGCCGGAGTCGGAGTCGGAGCCTGCACGGGAGCAGAAACAGGAGTCGATGCGGGGGCGGCGGCCTGACCATGCAACCGCGCTTTTCTTCTCTCTTCCATGCTTATCTCGAGCATGATAGCGCAGGTCTTCTGTTTGAATTCAAAGGCTTCGTTTTCGCTACTGGCTGTCTCCAGGGCTTTAGCCAGGGTCTGTAACTCCTGGGCTATCTCTTTCTGGTTCTGGTGGCAGAGGGAGGCGATGGTCTCGACAATTTCGCGACAGATCTTGTGCCCTTTTTCAGGCACGCTCTCTTTTATCGCCTCGAGCGCTTTTTCTATAAGTGCGCTTCTCTGTTTTTCGTCAACAATCGCCATAATCTGGGTTTCTGTTTTTATTCAGCTCAGACTGTAGAATTTCCTGCCAATATTATGCATTTCACGAAGTAAATTGCTAATCTCTCTTCTCTGATTCTTATCCGAATAGATACGTTCCAGTCCTTCTATGACATGATCTATGCCCATTTTGTCGGCTGATCGCAACAATCCACCCCGGAAAGGCGGATAACCGGCCCCGATAATCAATGCCAGGTCAATGTCTCGGGGCTTCTTCACAACTTTGTCTTCCAGAATTCTAGAAGCTTCATCGATCATGGGCAGAAAGAGAGCCGCTTGAATCTTGGTAATCTCTTCCGGCGAAGGCTCTTCGTCAGAGCTGACAGCACCCATGCTCTCTTGCACATAGGCATTGACCCCGATTTTTTTACCGTTGCTCTCCCAGACATAGATGCCTTTATTGTTGGATTTGCCGTCGAAGCCGGCATCTATAGGAAAGTAAATTTCCCTGGGCAATTTGATACGCTCACCAAAAGCGTCAGATACAGATTCGCTCACCGCCTGGGAGAGCCCCCAGCCCAGATCGTCCAGCAGTTCGAGCGGTCCAAGAGGCATGCCATAATGTCTTGCCGCTGTATCTATCCACTGCACCGGTGTTCCGGCAACAAGGATGTGAAGAGCCTCGGTAAGATAGCAGGTGAGAAGCCGATTCACGATAAAACCCGGGCTATCGGCCACAGAAACCGGTACTTTGCCAAGTTTGCTGACAAAGGCAAGACCTCGGTTCAAGGCTGTCTTATCGGCTTTTTCAGGAACAATAGCCTCTACCAGGGGCATCAGGTTAATCGGACTGAAAAAATGAAGCCCGATTAATCGTGCGGGATCGCCGGCGAAACTAGCCAGCCTCTCCACCGGGATAGACGAGGTATTGCTTGCTAAAATTGTCTTTTCGCCTAGATGAGGCCAGATCTCTTCTATCAATCTCTGTTTCGCTTCCAGATTCTCGTATATAGATTCTATGACCAGATCCGCCTCTGCCAGCTGTTTCAGGTCGCTAACAGAAATGAGCTTTCCTTCAGCCAGATCCGGATATCTTTTGTTCAGGCGCTCCAGCTCTTGCACTGATTTTTCGTCAGAAGAGGCTCTGATCATTACTTTCAGACCGTTCTCCAGGCAGAGTTCGGCGATGCCGCGACCCATGAAGCCACTGCCGATAATGGCAACAGTTTCGGGGGTGCCGAATTTTGTCGCCGCTCTTAAAGCCATCTGGCTTGCCATCTCTTTGTGGAAATAGAAGTTGATCATATTGCGGGCAGTGTCGGAGACCGCCACTTTGCTGAAGGCTTCTATCTCGGCAGCCAGTCCTGCTTCAAGCCCTTCATTGAAGCCTGTTTCCATCACTTCTATGGCAAGTGCCGGCGCCGGGTAATTGTCGCTGGCGCGCATTCTGACTGCGCGCTTCGAAGATTTGAGCACCATGGCCCGCTTCTTGGCTCCGCCTTCGGCTTCTTCTACCTTCGCCTCTTCTAGGGCTCGGTATTTTTTGCTGTCGAAGTCCTTTTCATATAAAGCGAGCACTGCCTTTTCTGCTTCGGCCAAGAGATCTTCTCGGGGAACGATCCGGTCTATTAAACCTACTTCGAGCGCCTCTGCCGGTTTCAGAGTCGAGCCCGACAGAATCATATCCACTGCTTTGCGATAGCCCACCCGCCGGGGTAATCTTTGAGTGCCGCCCAGACCCGGGATTAGACCTATAGTCACCTCGGGCAATCCAAAAATGGTTGATGCTGTTTCTGCTGCCAGGATCTTATCCAGGCAGAGCACCAGCTCCAGCCCCCCGCCCAGGCAGGCGCCGTCCACCGCAGCCACCACCGGCAAGGGAGTGTCGATTACACTGTTCAAAAACTTGTGCCCACGGCTGGATAAAGAACCGGCTGCTGCCTGGTCTTCAAATTTGACTATCTCTTTGATGTCGGCGCCGGTGATGAAAATGTCGTCTTTAGGACTGTGCAGGACAATGCCTTTGAGATCCTTCTCTTGGTTTATTTTTTTGAAGGACTCGGTGAAACAGTCGAGCACATGAGAAGACAGGGTGTTAGATAACCCTTTGACGTCGATGGCAAGATAGGCAACCCCGGAAGGCTTTCTTGTCAGGGTAATTGCATCACCCCAGGTCCCCAGAACTTTGTCTTCAGAAGCGATAGCGGGATTCAAAGCCAAGATGTCTCCTTCTTTGCGCTCTACAGAAAACGAGATAGAAGCGTCAGCTCATGATTCTAACTTCTCTGGCGGATTTAGAGATATTTGCAACTGCCAGTCTTAATCTTATTGATTCATGGTTGTAAAGAAAGTCACTCAGCCTCGCTGGAGCCGCAATAGCTCGACATCGAATAGCCTAATAACACCGAATCGGATATCATCTCCCGGGGCAGAAGATAGGCGTTACCCTGTATCGCTTCTTCGGTTTCGGCTAATTTAAAGAGCTGTTCGAAGCTTGTGTCGAAGATTTGCTCCAGAATAGAGAAAGAGCCGCTGCGCTTGCCCCGGCACAAAAAGCCCAGACCCCTGGAGGATTTTTCGTCCGAGGTCAGGGTGAAACAGGCAGTCTCGCCGTCCTCTTCCAATTCGTTGAGGGTCTCGTTTATGAATCCCACCGCCTCTTTTTCGGCAGATTCCTCTTCGTGCACCGGGCAGCCGATGAAAAGAGAAGCCATGGAAAGCACAATCTCTTCGGGCAGCTCATAGACCAGAATCTGGGCGTCATCGTTCTTGATATCGTTGAACATGCGCTTCAGCGCCTTGTCAAAAAGATGTGCTTCAGGAAGGTTCTTGCTGCCGTAGATGCAGCCCACGGCGCGGCCTTTATAAAGCAACACGGCAGAGCGCGACAGCGCTTTTTCGGAGGTCGATTTGATACAGCCTGTCAAACCGGCGGTTTCTATATCGGCGATAAGCTGGGGCACATCGCAGTCTCTTGCGTTCAAAGAATAGGCGAGGGTGCCGGTTATGCTCGGCATGATCAAATCCACCGCCCGTCTCAGCTTGACATTGCTAGGATAAGAATCCGCCCATATGGTAAACGGGGTCTCGTCTTCGTTCTTGAGCCCGAATTGCACTCTTTCTGTCGTCCCGACCACATAGGCAAAAGTAACCAGGGCGCGATTGTTGTGCATGCAGACAAAAGTCGTAGGCACCGAGGAGCCGAGGGCAAGCTGGTCTCGACTGGGCACGAAGGCATCGATATCATAAGAGAGTATCAC
The DNA here is from genome assembly GCA_016124935.1 of bacterium. Taxonomy (GTDB): domain Bacteria; phylum Cyanobacteriota; class Vampirovibrionia; order Obscuribacterales; family Obscuribacteraceae; genus RI-106. The sequence continues at coordinate 148,433 of WGMS01000014.1, forward strand.
TCCCCGGTAACCACCGGGCTCTTTCTCTAGCAGTTTGCACATGATTGCCTGGCCGGGGCGCAGGGGCTTATTCGTTTGGCTTTCAGTCATTCCCAATACTCAGTGGTGCAGGAAGTCGATTTTAGCACTTAACTATATATTTGAATAACAGGTCCTGGCCACGTAGAATGTGCCCTATGCCGGACCTGTTCAAGAACTTTCAAATAGTCATCATCCTTTCTGCGGCGCTTTCAGTAGGTGCCTGTACAGGCAAGTCGCAAGATACTGTCGGCTCCGGTTCAGGCGCTGAGAGCCAGGCTGTCTCGACGGGCAAGTCCGGTGCCACAGCCGAAGAGAGAGCTCTCTATATAAAAGAGATCGCCGCCATGGCAGAGCAGCTGGACCGGACTTATGAAGACGGCTGGATCTGTGGACGTAACACCCGGGTGCATAAATCTGGCTATCGAGACGTAAGCCCCCAGGTAAAAGCCCAGTTTGCCGTCGCCTATCAGGAGATGCTCAATAAAACAGATCAGAATCTCGCCATGGAGGCAAGCTCTTATGTCCCCTATAGCAAGCGTTTTAAATTCGCCCTCGACTGGTGGAAAAATTCTGACGCCCGGGAAGCTTTTATAAAAGAGCCTACCAAGAAAAAGCTGGTCTGGCTGCAAGAGTCTATGCTTGATGGCAGCGAACTATTCTGGCGGGTGTTCGAGAAATTGAACCCGGGTAAGGTCAATTCGGTGGCGGTCATGGCTCACGATCAGGAGCAGGACATGGTCTATAACTATACTGAAAGAGAAGGTCATCCAGGCTCTTTCAGCCAGCAATGGGTAATCTGGTCCGATACCCTGGCGGCGCTTGGCGATAACAAGGGCTCGAACCCGAAAGACAAGTCTGAAAAGAGCCAATAAATAAACTTGAATTCTCAATGGGCAATCTGGGTAAATCTTACAAGTGAGCTACCAGAAAACTCAGGATGCAGGATTTTTAGATAAGTGACCGGTCCCGGAGACGAAAAATATTCTAGAGAGGCGCTCTTTCATAAGCGCCTGGCTGATCTCAGGGCAGAAAACGAGCAGTTTCCCTGGAGCATCTCCGAAGCGCCCGAGTTCGAAATTCCCAAAGAGCAATCCAAGCTCTTTGCCGACCGATCTATAGAAGACCCGAATCTATCCGATGACGAAATCGAGCGCCGAGCTTTATTAGATCTGACCTCCTACAATTTCTGGACTTTCTATAAACGCCTCAACTACGAAAGTCGTCGTGCCTCTCGTTATGGCAGGGACCTTTCACTATTGCTTGTCTGTATCGACGGACTCAGCCAGGTGACAGGACGTTATGGACTGGCTGCCGAAAATGCTGTGGTGCTCGCCGCCGGTCGGGTCTTGCTCGGCTGTGTGCGCGATGTCGATATCGCCGGACGTTGTCGAGACGATACCTTTGGTGTCATTCTGCCGGAGACCGGACAGACCGGTGCAGAAGTGGCCGCCGAGCGCATCCGGACTAAAATGGAAGACAGCGAGATAGTGATAGACGGCAAGTCCTTTTCGTTCACTGTCAGCGTGGCCGGTATCGGCCACACCGACAAGAATCGCCCAGTCGATCAACTGGTGGCAGACGCGATAAATATTCTAAAAGAGTGCATCGCCGATGGTGGCAACATGGTGATCATCGAGTAGGAGCCGGTTGAAATACTAGAGGCTGTTCAACTGCTCCTGGGCTTTGGCTTTTCTGGGATCTTTCTCGGGCAGAAGCTCGATGAATTTTTGCAGCTCTGTTTTCTCCATGCTCTTGTCACCGTTCTTGCCGTAGGTCTTGCTCAGCAGATAGTGAGCGTTGGCGTTATCCGGCTCTATGGTGACAGCTTTTTCATAGGCGCTCTGGGCCCCTTTGAGATTGCCTTCGATCATCATTGTCGAGCCCAGATTTATATGTGCGGCGGCCGATTTTGGATCGAGTTCCACCGCTTTGTTGGCATGGACAAGAGCGTTGCTCACGTCGCCTGAGCGAGCCAGAGCGTAGCTCAGCTGATTGTGCAGTCCGGAGGATTTGGGATACAGCTTGACCGCTTGACTCAATAGATTGACGGCGGTATCAGGATCGTTCTTGCTGATCATTTGTCTTGCCAGGGCGGTGAGCACCACCTGATCTTTGGGGTTGAGTTCATAAGCTTCTTTGAGCTGGTTGATGCTCTCTTCTTGTTTGCCCATGCGAGATAGAATCTGGGCATAGTTCGTCCGGAAGAGGGCTTCGCCGGGGTTCTCTTTTATAGCCCGTTGCAGCATCTCGGCAGCCTGGGGCAAGTTGCCTTTGAGGGCGAGGATAGCACCATAGTCGTTCAGGGCTTTGGAATATTTAGGGTCGGTGTCGATCGCTTTCTTATATTGAACCAGGGCTTCATCCAGCTTTCCTTCTGATACCAGACTGTTGGCTTTGAAGAAATAAGACTCGGCGGCCAGGAACTCGGTGACGTTGGCGGGCAGTTCATCGATCTGTTCGAGAGCAGGAACTCCAATACTCAAGTCTTTGCCTTTCCAGTCCGATTTGAGCATCGGAGTCTGCTTGGCTGTATAGCGACCAGCATAGGCTGTGGTATCAGTTTCGGTTTGCTGCTTGGCTTTTTCAAAAGCCTCTTCAAGCGAGATCATGCCGTCTTTCAATTTGAGTGACGCGATCAGATTCTTCGAAAAGATATTGCCCCAGCTCATTTGATTGGGCTTACTAGAAGAGATGAGGATGCAGCCCGAGCCAGATACCATCTGCTCCGGGTCGAAGTTCATCTTCTTGTCCAGGGCTTTGGCACCTTCGTCTAGATTAGCCGCGCCACTATAAGCGGCTTGAATAATCAGAACAACACGCTTGGCTTTGACATTCTTTCTGAGGGTAGTCATCAGGTCTTTCATCGAAAGACATGTGCCATAGACATTGTCGAGGGCGCAGTCATAGGCGCAGAGATAGGCACCGCCATCGGTGGTAGGAAAAGAGCTGGTGGAGATGAAGACCACAACCAGGTCGTCGGGACCGGCAAGGGAGCCGAGCCAGGAGCTGCCAAGGGTGTTGAGGACGTTGTCCCGGGTCGCTTTCAGGTTTGTGATCAGTCGAGTCTGTTTCGGTGAGAAGCGGCCGCCCTGCTCGCTGGTCAGAAATTGATAGAACTCCTCGGCAGCCTGGGAGTTTTTCAGGTCGTCGCTTTGAAGTCGTCTTTCTTTGAATTTGGACATGCCTACGACCACGGCCCATTTGCGCTTGATCGGGCTTTCTGCGGCGGTTTTATTGGGGTCGAGATCTTCGACTTTGGTGAAGGTTGCTCCGGGCACTGGACTTTTGTTTATGTCAGGCGTGTTCGCCATGGCTGCTTTCGCGCCGATGCCGGCAAAATGAACAAGGGCGAGAGACAAAACCAGGATTTGAGTGGTGAACTTTCTCATGGGTTTATCCTTTTGTTGGCTTTACTTGTGCTGGAGGGCCACGTCTACAGCGAGGGTGCCGTCAATGTTGTCGAAGACCAGTTTGACCTGGCTGGCGCTGGAGGAAGCTTTGGTCGCCTCTTCAATCTCGTCGGGCATTATAACCGGATTGGGATCATCCCAGCTCAGTTGCAGCCCGGTTCCGACCAGGTCTTTGGCGCCCGATGTGTCGGGCGACACGTAGGCGACTTTGCGTTTTTCCATCTCTTGCATTTTGGCTATGTCTACTTTGTTGCGAGAGAACAGAATGCGCACCTTCTCAAGTCCCGGGTTGTCGTCGAAGGCAAGCCAATCTTGATAAGGAAGGGGGAAGTCCTGACCTTTGCGCAAATAGTTGTTGTTGCCGGTGGCAGCCGAGGGGAAGAGCACGGCAGAATTACCGGTGGTGCCCTGTTTCAATACGATATAGGCATAACCGTCCGAGTCTGGCACCAGGTGAAATCTTATCGCGTCGCCGGATTTGAAAGTCATTTTGTTGTTGCAACGAAAGACCTTGCCGTCGCGCTTCAATTCTATCCAGTAACTCAAAGAGGATCTCTTCTTGGCTTTGATATCTTCGAAGCTGGCTTTCTTGGTGACTACCGGAGTCGGTTTGTCTTTGGGTTTGATTTTGGCCGGTTCGGTTTTTTGCTGGGCGATTTTATTGGGCAGGATATCGGCAACAGTACCGTCGAGCCAGCTTTCGATGAAGGAGAGATCTTGAGTAGAGAACTGCCCCTTTTCGAAGATGAGGTGCTCGGCGGTGGTGCTGAGCACGAATTGTTTATGGGGGGAAGAGATGCGGTTGAAGAGCTTCATGGTGCCTGCCGGGCGGACCAGTTTGTCTTTGCTTCCCTGAATAAATAGAACCGGCATTTTATCCACATGGGTTGCCACCTTCAATGTCTTGTTCATGAAATTATTGAAGGCGATAAGCTCATTGGGTGTCACTTCTGTACGGCACAGAGGGTCTCCGAGCCAGGCTTTGCGCAACTTCTCGTCTTTGGTGGCGGCGCTGACCACAGAATGACCGACATCCATCGGGGTGTTGGCGCCCCGGAAAAGAAATTGTTTAACCACGTCGATTGAGCTATCGGCTTTGTCGAAACGATCGCCTGCGGGAACCGAGGTGATAAGACCATCTATCAGGGTGGGATATTGAGCCGCTGCGGCCAGGGCTATGCCGCCTCCCATGGATTCTCCGATTACAACCACCGGGATATCTTTATTGGTCTTGTGAATTTCATTGAGAGCAAGACCGATATCATATAAGGTGCCATCGAAATCGATGCGGTTCACGCCTTTTTGTACCCAGTGACCGAAGCCCCGGACATCTATTGCATAGACCGAGATGCCGACCTTCGCCATCTCTCTGGCGAACTGTTCGTAGGTGCCCTTGTGAAGACCGAAGCCGTGGATGGCGAGCATGGCTGCTTTGGGTTTGCGAGCCTGCCAGATCAAGCAGGGGATTTTGCCGCGGTTGTAAGGACGGTGCTCGGAGAGGGCTTTAGATCCTTCTTCACCTTCGTCCTCGGATAACATGACCTGATACGCGCGCACCGGTTGGTTACGATCCTCGCCTTTGGCCGCGAGACTGCCCTGTGGAACGGCTCCGACCAGGATAGTCAGGGCAAGCGCGATCAGTGCCTGCTTCCTTGCCAATTTGCCAATGCTCATTCGGTACATCCTCGCTGAATTATAGCTTCGGTCTCTCTACTTGCCGATGCCTCTGATTTAGGAGGCGATCATTCGACAATCTCGGTCTCTTCGACATTGTCATCATCGTCACTGCCCGAATCCGATTTTTTACTGCCTTTCTTGGCTTCGGTCGTTTTAGATTTTGCTTCTTTCTTGGCTTCGGCTCCGGTTTCGGTTTCGGATTCGTTGCCATCTTCAGATTCGGTGTCTTCCGAGGCAGCTTCCTCCTTGCCATTATCGCTTTTTTCTTCGCTCTTGCCTGTTTCAGCAGAATCAACAGAATCTGCCGAATCTGTCGACGATCCGGCTGCTTCTTTAGACTGGGAGACATCTTGATCGATCAAGACAATTAGACCACGCAGATCGTTCATGGTCTCTTTCAGCTCTTCTTCCGAAGCCATGTCGATAACCTGCTGGCGCAGTTTGTTGATGATATCCCGGGCTTTGTCCTTGTTAGCCTGGCTTACATGCTCATCGTTCTCTTTCAGTTTGCGCTCCAGGGCGTAGATCAAGCTGTCCGACTCGTTTTTCAGCTCCGCCTGGGCTTTTCTCTCTTTGTCTTCGGTGGCGTTTGATTCGGCCTCTTTCACCATCCTATCTATATCGTCTTTTTCCAGGTTGGTGCTGGCTGTTATCGTAATCTTCTGCTCTTTGCCACTGTTCAGGTCTTTGGCCGAGACGTTGAGGATGCCGTTGGCGTCGATATCGAAAGAGACTTCTATCCGAGGCACACCCCTGGGGGCTGGTGCTATGCCGTCCAGGCGGAAGTTGCCCAGCAGCTTGTTGTCTTTGGCCATGGCCCGCTCGCCCTGGAAGACATAGATGTCTACTGCGTTCTGGTTGTCTTCTGCGGTGGAGCACATCTGGGTCTTGTGGGTGGGGATGGTGGTGTTGCGCTCGACTAACTTGGCGAACACTCCGCCCATGGTCTCGATGCCAAGCGATAGCGGAGTGACATCAAGAAGCACCAGGTCGGTGACGTCGCCTGCCAGCACCCCTGCCTGTAGGGCGGCACCGGCTGCCACGACTTCGTCGGGGTTGACGCTCTGATTTGGCTCTTTGCCTCCGGTCAGCTCTTTGACCAGATTCTTGATGGCGGGGATTCTGGTGGAGCCGCCCACCAGTACAATTTCGTCCAGCTCTTCGTATTTGAGCCCTGCGTCTTCCAGGGCTTGCTTAACCGGGGTGCGGCATCTTTCCACAAGAGTCGAGGTCAGATCTTCGAATTTTGCCCGGGAGAGCTTCATGTCAAGGTGCTTGGGGCCGCTCTCGTTGGCTGTGATGAAAGGCAGGTTGATGCTGGTTTCAGTTACGGAGGATAGCTCGATTTTGGCTTTCTCTGCGGCTTCAGTCAGTCTTTGCAGCGCCTGGGGATCTTTGCGCAGGTCTATCTCTTCCTGGTTTTCGAACTCTTTGGCGATCCAGTTGACTAGGGCGCGGTCGAAGTCATCGCCGCCCAGGTGGGTGTCACCGGAGGTGGCTCGGACTTCTATGAGACCTTCGCTCACTTCAAGGATCGAGACGTCGAAGGTACCGCCGCCAAGGTCGAAGACAAGAATCGTTTCGTCTATGTCTTTTTTATCGATGCCGTAGGCAAGGGCTGCGGCGGTGGGCTCGTTGATGATGCGCTGTACTTCGAGCCCGGCTATGGTACCGGCGTTTTTTGTAGATTGTCTCTGGGAATCGTTGAAATAAGCCGGGACAGTGATGACGGCAGAGTCCACTTCCTGGCCAAGATAGGTCTCCGCATCCTCTTTGAGTTTGCGCAACACCATGGCCGAGATCTCCTCGGGAGTATAGTCCTTGTCCTTGATGGTGATGCGGCAGCCTCCGTCCGGGGCTTCTTTGACTCTGTAGGAGACGCTTTTGAGCTCTTCGGAGACTTCGTCGTAACGGCGCCCGATGAAGCGCTTTATAGAATAGACGGTGTTCTGGGGATTGACCACAGCCTGCCTTCTAGCCAGAAGACCGACCAGACGCTCATCGGTTTTATTGAACGCCACTACCGAAGGTGTCGTCCGACCTCCTTCGGAGTTCGGAATCACAGTCGGCCGACCGCCTTCCATGACCGCCACAACCGAGTTCGTTGTTCCAAGGTCTATTCCTACAGTTTTCCCCATTTGAAATCTCCGCGCTGATAATGAGTCCGCAAGGATGAAATTTTATCAAAAGATCGGGTAATAACCCGGAGGAAGTCAGTTTTCGTTATCAATAGGAGCTGAAAGACCCGAGTTTATTTATAGGGCTTACTTCATATGGGTTCATATGAAATCGGGCATATAACAATTAGTGCTTATACTCATGGAATTTCCCGGCACTTTCTCATTGTCTCGATTTACAGGAGTGGATGATGAATTCCCAACCCGGCTCCAACCAGCAGTCTCCGGATGAACCCGTAAACAGGGACGAACTTCTCGACATGATCCATGCCAAGAGAGGATTGCCGCCAGGGGCGGAAGCTCCCTCGCGACCGGCGAGGATAACCCATCACGAGATCAAGGCGCTGAAAACCACCACGACCCTGAAAGCCAACACTCCGGTGGCTGGATTGGCCAAGATTATCGGTGGAATAATCGGTTCAATTACCGGGATTTTCGGTATGCTCATCCCTGCAAAAAGGACCGACAAAGCCACCCGTTGCAATCTCAACGGTCATGTCTACCCGCGCAACTGGCAGGGCGACTATCCTGTTTGCACCCATTGCGGCAAACAGATAACCAACCCGGATGAGTTTCGCTCGAAGAGCTGAGGGCTCCTTCCTTTTCTGGCATTTAATTTAGCCGGACCCATCTTGACCGGAATTCCACAAGATAGTACCATGCATTTGTATGGTTGCCTGTCGACGAGTTGTGGATGCAGACTATTTCTTTAGGGGTAAGGGAGTTTGCCCTGCCGACGCCCCGGGTGGGCAGTATCGATTCCCAGTCCGGTTATGGAGCGTTGCCCCAGAGTGGTCAGGATGTCCATAACGCTTTTCTAAATAAAAGAAAGCGTCAGATTCCCGGATACGAGATAGAAGTAAAGCTCTCCAGAAGATTCAGCCTCGGAGATTATGAAATAAAGGTCTCCGGCCGGGTTGACGGTCTGGTTAAAGATAATCCGGAAAGACCGGTGATAGAAGAGATCAAGACCGATCTCGATATTCATCGGCTCGCCAATCTATTGCGCTCGGGAAAGAGTCATCCTTACATTTTGCAGCTGATCTCCTATGGCTATTTTTATCAAGAAGAACATGGTCAGGAGTGCGACTTGCGAATGATTCTGGTGTCGATGAAAGATGCATCGAGCACCACCATCAACCTGAAGCTGGATAGGAAAGAGTATGAAATCTGGCTCGACAGGCGTCTCAAAGAGCTGGTCGAAGAGTACGAGACTATTAGTATTCGCAGAGAGCGGCGGCGCAATCTTGCCGACGAATTGAAGTTCCCTTACCACAGCATGAGACCTGGTCAAGAAGATCTGGGCAAGGCTGTCACTTCTGCCCTGGATGGAGGCAGGTCCTGTCTCATTCAAGCGCCGACCGGTCTGGGCAAGACCGCCGGAGTGTTGTATCCGGCTCTCAAAGCCAGTCTTGCCGAAGGAGATCAGGTGGTCTATGTCACCGCCAAGAACAGTCAACATGAAGCGGTGGTGGAAGCGACCAGGCTGCTCAATGACTGTGGGGTGTCGCGACCGCTCAAGACCCTGGTGCTCACCGCCAAATCTAAAGTCTGTCTGAAAGACGAGGTCTATTGCCATTCTGACTATTGCGAGTATGCCCGGGACTACTATGAAAAGGTCGACGCAGGAAAGCTGCAAGACAAGGCTTCCGGTGCCGACGTCATGGACGCAGATCATTTTGTCGCTATTGGAAAGAAGCATCGGGTCTGCCCCTTCGAGTTGTCCTTAGACTGTGTCAGTCGGGCTGATATCGTCGTCGGTGACTATAATTATGTTTTCTCTCCCCGCAATGTGATGGGTAGATTTCTGCCAGGTCCTTTTAAGGAGAAGGGTCATCAACCGATACTTCTGGTGGATGAAGCTCACAATCTGCCCGATCGGGCCAAAGGTTATTATGGTGGCGAGATCTCCGAAGAACGCCTGCTCGATATAAAAGCGCGAATCGCCAAAAAGCTTCCCAATTATTCTATAGAGGGGCAGGCTCTGGTGGAAGAGGTGCTAAAGATAATGAGGGGCTTTGCCAATAGTGGTGGCAGATATAGTGTCCGGCAGATTAGAATAAGCGCCGGTCTATTTGAGCCGGTGCGTAATAAAATAGGCGAATATGTCCAGAACTATCTGCGTTCTTCAATGCTGCTGCTCGAGCGAGACCCGGTTCTGGAGCTCAATAATCTGGTCTCTGATTTTGTCGATGCCCTCGATTATGATGGCGAAGAGTTCGTGGTACTGGCTAAACCGGAAGGCGGAGGCACTCTTAAGGTAGTATGCCTGGATGCTGCCCAGCGACTGACCGAGACCTATAAGAAAGCGCGCAGTATAATTGCCTTTTCGGCGACTCTGAAGCCCTTCGAGTACTTTGCCAATGTGCTCGGTTTCGATGCGGCCAAGCTTGATCTGCACGAGTTCGATTCGCCCTTCCCTGCCGATAACAGAAAGCTTTTGATAGTGCCCCAGATCTCGACCAAATACGCCGACCGACCGAAGAACTATGGCAAAATTTCTGAGGTGATCAAAAGAGTGACAAAGATGAAAGAGGGCAATTATCTGGTGCTCTTTCCCTCTTTTGCGTTTTTAGAAGAGGTTTTGAGAGTCACCAGACTTGATCACGCCGCCATACTAGTTCAGGAGAGGGTGACCCCCCGGGATAAAGTAAGGGAGACCCTGGATAAGTTGAAGGATTCTGAGAAAAGCCATGTGCTTTTCGCCGTCCAGGGAGGAATATTTGCCGAAGGCATAGATTATCCGGGAGATATGCTTATTGGAGCGATTGTGGTCGGTCCCGGACTGCCAAAATTCGACCTTGAAACCGAATTGCTCCAGAGTTATTTTGACAAGAAGTATTCAGAAGGTTATAAATACACCTTTGTCTATCCGGCCATGGCAAAGGTTACCCAGAGTGCCGGCAGGGTAATTCGCTCTGAAAAAGACCGGGGGCTTATCCTGCTTTTGGGCAGACGGTTTTTGACCCCGCCCTTTATGGAGGCGATGCCTGATTACTGGCTTGCCCCGGGCAAAGAGAAGCTGGTATCGCAGGCGATACTGGCAGATGTGGATAAGTTCTGGAGAGCCTCTTCTATTATGGTCGAGCCTGTTGGAAAGAAATAGATGATCCAGAAAGTTCTAGCTCTTGCCGAAGTCCCTGTCCTGATTCTAGATTGTCAGACCACCGGCGCCAGTCCTGCCACCGGCAACCTTTTAGAAATAGCCTGGTCTGTATATGGTGCGTCGAAAGAGAAGAGTAACGGCGTTATTTCTTATCTTGTAAAGCAACCTGATGACGAAGCGATTCCACCTAGAATAACCGCCATCACCGGTATCACCGACGAAGACATGGAAGCTGCCGTCGACCCAAGAAAAATTCTCAAAGAGTTGCGTACGGTTATAAATAAGCTTGAGCAACCTCCCCTGTGCGTTATTCACTATGCCCGTTTCGAGCTGCCTTTCTTGCTCGATTTTTTTAAACGTCATGGCAGACGCACGACACTGCCGGTGGAGACTATCTGCACTTTTGAAATAGCAAGAAGAATCTATCCCAATCTCCCTTCTCGAGGGATAAGAGCGCTGGGCGGATATCTTGGGCTGGAGATGGACGAGTTGAAACGAGCCCGGAGCCATGTCGCTTCGACAAAAGAGATCTGGAGTCATCTGATAAAGGTTCTAGACGAACAGGGTGTTAGGAATGGCGACGAGCTCAGGTCTTTTCTCTCTAACAAAGCAGAAAGAAGAAAAGGCCCGATAAAATACCCGCTCGATTCTAAAAAGCGTCTGGAATTGCCCGATTGTCCCGGAGTCTACAGAATGCTCAATTGCAAGGGCAGAGTTCTCTATGTAGGCAAAGCCACCTCTTTGAAAAGTCGCGTCAACAGTCACTTTAGAGGAAGAAAGAGAAAGACGAGCAAGTCTTTCGAGCTGCTTTCTCAGGTGACAGATATCGTCGTCACCGAATGTGCAAGCCCGATGGAAGCGGCTCTGATAGAGACTGATCAGATCAAGCACTATAACCCCGCCTACAACACCAGTCTTAAAGCCGGTTTCAGAAAGCTTGTTTATTACAGTGTCGATTTCAAGAGAGCTTCGGATAAGCCTTCCAAAAAATTCTGTATAGGTCCCTTCTCATCTTCTTCTATCGTGGAGGATGTGGTGGCGCTAAGTAAGAGCCTCAGCGAAGAGAGCTCTTTTGAAGGCATGCTCTACGGAATCGATGATGGAGAGCTTATCGATGAGGGGGTCGAACTCTTTCGAGAGTGTTATGGTGAGGAGCTGGCGGAGGATTTCTCGGTAGATAATCTGTTAATGCTGGGGATGAAACTGTATCGGAAGACACGCAATATGGTGAGGGCTCAACGACTGGCGGTTCTAGAAGATCAGGCCGACGAAGAAAGGGACGAAGAAGAGTTTGATGATACGGCAGAGTCTGAAGAACTTCTGCCAGAGGATCTAACCGCCGAAGATGTTCTTGCCAGGCTGGAGTCCGCTCTTATATCCATGGCGCGTTCCTGGTTATTGTCAAAAGAGTTGACCAGGCTGCTCAATGTCGAAGTGGCTTATGAATACAGTGGGAAGATCTTGAGGACGGTCTTCAAAGATGGGCAGATGAACATGGATGGAGACGGCAAAGCGGCAGGCAAGAACAGGTCTCATCCCTGGAAAGGTCTTGCCGTGTCCGATTTCGACCGGTTGAGGGTGCTTGTCACCGAGATTAGAAGAATGCGATCCCAGGGAAGCGACGTAAATCTGACCCCGGAGAATTATTTGCTCAGCCGCATGTGAGCGTCAATCGGGACAGGATGATAGAGTCGGTAGATGGCGAAACAGTCGGTCAGGGATAGTGATTTTTTGCAGTCGAGGCTATGGATTGTAGTCAGAGCCTTCATTATGAAGTATAAGGAGGATTGAGGGAATCATAAAAGCAGTGAAGCCGCCGGAAATTCCGTTTCTCATCGTGGTTCAGAATCGTACTAAATTTGTAGTATTAGCAACAGTTTAGTAGATGGGATATGCATTGGGCAGGAGATTTACCCTGAATCTATATATGAAGCCGATATAAAATCAAATGGAAAAGTTTATCAATTCTTAGAACCGGCTTCCTTCCGGTCAAAATCCAGGATAATACACCGGTAACTTACTAGATCTATTATTCATCATTACTGTTATTGGAGTTCTCTTGCCTCAAGACAAGCAAGCACCACTAAAGATTGAGTCGGTATTGAGCCGAGATCTCGGCTTGAGCGCCGCTCTAGCTATCGGTGTCGGCACAATGATCGCCGCCGGTATCTTTACCCTCTCCGGTCTTGCGATTCGCAATGTCGGCTCGGCAGCCATCCTCGCTTTTCTTCTTGCTGCCTTTGTCGCTTTGATCACCGCTCTTACTTATTGCGAGTTCGTCTCTATCTATCCGGAGTCTGGAGAAGGCTATCTTTATACCCGCAGCACTTTCAAGGCGCCGGTGGCATATTTAGTCGGCTGGGCGCTTTTTCTGGGCTATACCTCTTCCTGTGCTTTTTATCTCTCCAGTTTATCGAGCTATTTCAACGAGTTCGTTTTGAAACTGCCTATTGAAGCGGCGGCCGGTGTGGTCGCGCTCATACTGCTTACGCTGCTCAATATTAAAGGGACCAAGGAGAGTGGACGGTTCCAGATTGTGGTCACTCTGGCCAAGGTCATTCTTCTGCTCTGGTTTATCACAGGTGGTTTGTCCAGTGTGGACTTTGAGGCTATTGCGAACAAATTCTCCACCGATATCGTCACCATCGCTCAAACATCGGCCATGGTATTCATAACCTTTTTCGGCTTCTCTGCCATCGCCGCTTCCGCCGGTGAGATCAAAGATCCTATCGTCACCATTCCCCGGGCGATTTTTATTTCTGTTGCCCTGGTGACCTTTCTCTATACCCTGGTGATTCTGGTTGTGGTGGCGGCAGGACTCACCGTATATGATGAAGCGGCCATGGGCAACGCCGCCAAGCAATTTCTCGGGCCCATCGGCGGTTATGTGATCATCGGCGGAGCGCTTTTTTCGATGGTTTCGGCAGCTAATGCCTCTATTATGGCCGGATCCAGAGTGATGCTCTCCATGGCTCAGCTCGGTCAGTTCCCGGTGGAGTTTGCCGCAGTCAATAAAAAGACTCGCACTCCTATCGTTTCGCTTCTTCTGGTCGGGCTTGCCATACTGCTGTTCTCTATAAGTTTCAAACTTGAGGACATGGCTCACTTTGCCGACGCCGTGGTGCTATTTGTGCTCGTTATTGTAAATGGCGCTTTGATTGTCCATCGTCGCAAATATCCCGAGATAGAACGCCCCTTCAAAGTTCCTCTGGTACCGCTATTGCCTGCCCTGGGCATAATCTCGAACGCTTATCTGCTCTTTCAGATTTCTCACCATCCCTTTCCGTTGCTGATGGCGGTGGCATCGCTAATTTTAGGTTTCGTCGGTTTCTTCGCCTGGAAAGGCATTCAGCCCCACGAAGAACTCCTGCCCGGTGCCCGATCCCGGGTGGCTCTGGAGCGATCGGTTTCTGATGCCAAGCATGACTTCAGTGTGCTTGTCCCCCTGGCCAATCCCGAGAACGTGCCGCTTCTGATGGAGCTTGCCTGTGCCATCGCCCGGGATAGAAAGGGTAAAGTCGTCACTCTGAGGGTGGCGGTGGTCCCGGAACAGCTTCCTTTGAGCCATGAAGAGACTTATATAGCCCGGGAGAGAAAGATTCTAGAGCAGGCCCATGCCGCCGCCCTCGAATATGAAGTGCCGGTCACTTCTATGGTCCGGGTCGGACACAATGCCGCCCGGGCGATTCTCGAAACAGCCCGGGAGAGGAGCTGTGACCTGATTGTTCTGGGATGGCGCGGCTACTCTTCGACCAAGCAGAAGATCCTCGGAGAGACCGTGGATGACGTGGTAACCCATGCCAGAGCCGATGTGATGCTGGTTAAACCCAACGGTATCGGCTCGTTGAACAACTTCTTGCTGCCTACGGTAGGCGGCGAACATGCTGAATGTGCCGCCGATTACATCTCTTCGCTCGTAAAAGCTAGGGGCGGGGAGCTTACTATGTGCAGTGTGGTGCCGCCGGAATCGCCAGCGCCGGATAACCGCCTTGCTCTTGAAAAACTGGACGGCGAGGTGAAGCGCATCAAAGATGCCCGAGGCGTGGGAGCCGATACCAAGCTTATTCATAACCGCTCGATAAGCGCAGGTGTTATTCAAGAAGCCAAGGAATACGATGCCGTGGTAGTAGGTGCCTCGAGACGCAGTATCTATCCCCAGATCATCTTTGGAAATATTCCTGAAACCATCGCCAAAAGAACCAGCAAGCCGGTGATTCTCTTCAAGCATCATCACCCGGTCAAATCGCTGATAGGTAGAGTGGTGGGCGAAGACAGCTAGAATACGACGGTTTTTGTGGACTTTGCGTAATATCCGCCTTGAACTGGCGAGAGTATGTCTATATACTGGCTTCCATCATGGAAGAATTAAGAGACTATCTCAATGATTTGAAGCGGGACAGATTCCTCTATCTCGTTCTGGCGCTTGCCGCCCTTGCTATATTTTTCAGTCTGCAAAGCGGTTTTGTCCAGACCGTCAATTCTGTCGCCGGTGACTTCCATGACAAGCTCGGCACCATGTCCATCGCTGCCGGCGGCTCAAGCCAGATGTAACCTTCAACTTTCCGGTCCCATGTTGAATCTGAGTAAATAGCTCAGGTTTGCCTTTATTCTTGCGGTTTCTAGGCGGGATGTTTTGTTCGGATAGAGCTGTTCTAATAAGCTTAGTATACTTCCTGCTTCCCGGGCGGCAGCGGGTTTTTCTCCGTTCAATCCGATGTTTGCCAGGTTCTCGATCGCTTTATTGACCAGGCTGTCCACCGGGCAGGGGGGCTGCATGTGCGCTAGAGAAAAGCAACCGGCCAGTCTCAATTTTTCTGAGGGGCTGGTTAAAATGGGGAGGATCTCGGCAACGAGGGGGTCGCTTTCATCTTTGATAGAGCAGGATTTGAGCGCGTTGAATATGTTCTGGACACGCTCATTTTCGGTTAAATCAGTGTCATTGAAGCCCTCTTTTAAGCGCAGGCTTCGGTCTAGATTGTTGCTAAGCAGATCCGGGGGAGTGTTCTGCCACAGGTGACCGACCATGTCTTCGAGGGCGACAAGGGCGCCTGTCGCTTCGGACTGGATTCTTGTATTCTGGGAGTTGAGGCTGAGGGCAGCCAGTACTGGCATGGCTGGTCTGTAACCCAGGACCTTGATCAAGGTCAGTAACTCGACAGAGAAAGTGGTGTCGCTGGTGGTGCTAGATAGGGACCGCTCCAGGGCTTCCAGAGCCAGTTTGCCCGCCTTCTCGAAGTCTACCGGGTCCTTTTTGTCTTTGTGCAGAGGCAATTCGATAAGGGTGGAAAGAGCGGTACGGTGATTGTGCCTGTCAAATTCGGGTACCGTCAATAGATAGGTCGCGACAAGCCGGTAGATATCGGCTGCCGGGAGCATGCCTGCCCGAAGCAATGGTAAGAGAGAATCGAGGGCGAGCCTTCTCTTAGCCTCGTTCTCCACTATATATAGCATCAGCTCTTCGCCCAGGCTTTCTCTATCGTAGAGTGAGCCACTCTCCAGTCCCGGCACCAGATTGTTTTGAAGCCAGGTAAGAGTAGTTTGCGATTCTGAATTCGAATCCGTATCTGATGTATTCGACTCGTCCATGGTCCGAATGGTATCACACTGTTTAAATCTGATTTTGGTCTTAGCGGTAATGGCCCGGTTGGTGGTGGCAGAGTCTTTATTTTTCCTCTTGATTATTAGATGGCTCTGAGATTGGTCTGAGGCGAGAAAAATGACTCAAGAGTTACAGGCTGCCGCTTTTGCTTTCCTCAAAAGAGAAATGAAAAGATGTCAAGTAGAGATTTAATTATTAAAATGAGCCTGATATGCATAAAATTGAGGGCGTCGAATCCATCTTCACTGAGATGTTCTAGCGGATCAGTGATATCAAATATTGGTGTCCGGAATGAGATTAGATTTCGTAGAGTCTGCCGACTCTACCTATGCTAACGCAGCCATATCCCTGTCCGCTTCCGTTTCAGCATCGGCCAATGTTGTCACCAGCATCAGATCGGAAATTCGCAATGTCGCCATTGTGGGCTTCGGAAACAGCGCTCATGCGCTTGGCTCTTATCTCTCTTTGAAAGGGCATAGAATCAGTTATCTCACCCGCAAAGAAGAGGAAGCGGATAGAGAGATAACCGCTTTTGGTGCTTTCGAGGCGCGCTTCTCGCCGGAAAAAATATCAAACGATTGGAATCAGGTGGTTAATTCTTCCGACACCATATTCATAGCCACCGTCGCCACAGCCTATCGAGATATCGCAGCAAGACTGGCTCCCGCCCTTCGAAAAGAGCAAGCAGTGGTGCTATTCTCCAGTAAGCTCGGAGGGGTGCTCGAGTTTAAAGAAGCGCTCAAAGAGTTCAACGGCCCTGATTGTGATGTCATAGAAACCGACGCCCTCTTCGCCTGCCGTCTGCAGCCCGGCGACCGGGTCTGGGTGCGTGGCGTCAAGAAGTGGAATCTTTACACCGGTTGCTGTCCCGAATCCACCCGTCAGACCGGCGCCAGGCTAATCGAATTCTTCCCAGGTCTTGTGCCGGCGGATAACTTCATCCATCGCGGATTGACCGATTTCGGGGCTCTTACCCATTCTTTGAACATGATCGTGAACATGAACGCCATAGATAGAGGCGAAGAGTATTCTTTCTATTACGAGGGTTTCACCAGAAATACAATCAAACTGCTAGAGCAGATGGAAGCCGAGTTCAACGCCGTCGCGAGCCGTTATGCCACCAGTTTGATCCCGGCTAAAGAGCTGCTCAATCGCTATTATGGCTCCAGCACTCGCTCTCTTTATGACGCCCTCACCACGGTGCCCAATTACAAATATTCCAAGGCTCCCACCACCCTGCAACATCGCTATCTAATCGAGGATGTCGGCTGTACCCTTATTCCTCTGCGGCAGCTGGCTGAGCTAGCCGGGGTAAAGACACCGCTTATAAACTCGGTCATCTGTATGGCAGGCATCCTCACCGATACCGATTTTGAAAAAGAAGGCAGGACCCTCGATAAACTGGGTCTGGGGGACAAAAGCTACGAAGAGGTCTGGCTTATAGTTAATAAAGGCTACGCCAGAGCACTGTAAGTATCAACCGCCGCTCTCGCCTATGGCTCTATTAATCAGCATGAAAAAGAGCACCACCCAGATTGGAATCGGCACCAGGGAAGCTCTTCTGCCGGTTATTTTATACTGAATATAATCCGCCACCACCAGTAACAGGCAGGCTCCAGAGATCAAAGTCAGGCCTATAGAGCCAGGTATCAGCCAGACCACTCGGTTTTTGTAGAAGATCCAGCCAAGCAGAAAGACCATCACAGCGCTTACTCCAAGAATTGAGACTGGTTTCAAGCGCTCATGGCTTTTTTCTCTTTCGGTCAGCTCGGTCTTGCCCTCTTTCGGTCGAAGCGGACGCATCAGCCTCACCAGAAGAAGAGCATAGAGAAGTAGAAGGATAGACATCCCGACGGTATAGGTGCTTCTCTCGTCCCAGTTTAAAACGTCTTCGGCCATATATAGATAGCCGTTGTAGAGCAGGAATATAAAAAAGGCAAGCAGACCGAAAAGTCCGAGGACCATTATTAGTGTGAGGTTCGAATTGTTTTTGTCGGGTTCGGGTTCTGATGACATTCTTCTTATTGTACGTTATAGACCGAGAGGCAGCATCTCTACTCTAGATCTCTATCACCGTAGGAGCATTGGTCGGTCGGTATCTGCCATCGCAGATAGAGACATTGTAGTATCTGGTTTTAGCTAGCACGAACTCTCCGTGAGCTTCATGAATATGACCGAAAACATGGACCGCCGGTGGTGACTTCATTCTTTGTGTGAGAGTGAGCTTCAGCTCTTCGCAGCCGACATTGCCGCTGGGACAGAGGTCGAGGATATTGGCAGGCGGACCGTGGGTGATGAGCAGATCGATACCTTCGGGTATTTTATCCCAGGCGCCTTTGATATCTTCGCCACGCTCTTTCATGAAACTCCAGTTCATAAACTGGGGCGTCCAGGGACTGCCCCAGATTCTGACACCGTCAATCGCGAGCAGTTCATCTTGCAGATAGAAACAGGCGCTCATTAACTCTTTTGCCCTGGAGACGCCGTGCTTTTCTAAGAACCGGTCATGATTGCCGGCGATCACAACCGGTTTATGCTTGAATTTGTGGCTCTCTTCCATCAGATAATGATTGATTTCAAAGAGCTCTTCGCGGCTGCCATGGCTGGTCAGGTCGCCGGCGACCACCAGAAGATCCCCTTCAGGCAACTCCGGAGTACGGTTGTGAATATCGCTAATCGCTACTACTTTCAACTGAGACCTGGTCACTTTCGCGTGGTTTTCGGTGGTTATTGTACCTCTTATTTCCCTCTCTGATTATCGGGTGCTCTTTGCCGGGGTTGTCAGATCCAGGTAGAACCGGGCATCTTTTTTGAGACCGGCGACAGCGCTGTCTTTTTCTATACTTTGCAAGACCGCAAGAGCCGAGGAAAGGTCGATGCCGGCATAGGAGCCCAGTTCGATCATACTGCCGGCTGCTGCCAGTCGGACTCTCTCATTGCTGGAGTTCATGGCCAGGCGCAGCATGTTGAATCGGGGGTCCTGGGCGTCCCGGGTGTGCTGTTTCTTGACCGCCGCAAAAATGGCGTCTATAACCACCTGGGCATCGTTGCCATCTTCTAAGGCTTTCTCGATATTGAGAGCGCGCTGGGCGGCCGTGGTAGTTGTGTCCTGGGCGGTGTCACGCCATACTTGAATGACCGAATCTCGCATTTTGTGCAGGGCATCTTCTGCTTCTCTACCCAGGTCGGTGCCTTGCTTCTCTTTGACCAGGGCTTCGAGAACCGGATAAGCTTTATGATGGCCATTGGCTACAATGGTTTTGACCAGGCTGCTTTCGATGGTGGCGTCGGCGCTATAAGGAGCGCGCTGGGTAATTTGAAGATCAAGGGCACTGGCGGCGGTGAGAGCCGCTTCTTCTCGGGTTATCGCCCGTCTACCGTTTTTGTCCGGTGTGGCCAGTTGATCGAGGGCATCTGCCAGATAGCGTCTTGCTTGATGATCCATGTTGCGGCTTTTGGTTAGACCCTCTTGAACCGCCCAGACTATAAGATCTCGGTTCTCTACTCCGGGTTTCGCCAGGTCGCGAATCGCCTGGGCGGATTTCCTCTGGGCCCAGTCGGACTCATCAGAGGCAAAAGGCTGACCGCCGTTTTGCAGAATGTCTATCAAGGCGAGCTTGGCTTTCATGCCATCGACATTGCGCAGAGCGGCCCGGTCTATCAAGCGCTCGAACTGGGCGTCACGGCTGTCGGTTACTTCCTGCCTTCTTGTGTTGCGGGCTTTGGCTTCTTCATTGTCTATGGTGCTGCGCGCGCTGAAGAACCAATCTAAGGAGCCGAGGAAGCCTGCATATACGGCTTCGGCTGCTTTATCCCCTTCGGAGTCGCGATAGCTGTTGAAGGTCTTTCCATCGAGAAGTGGAAAGTTCTCTTCGCGCCATTTTCTGATGTAGTATTTGGTGGCATCATCCTTCTGATCGCCGGGAAGGTTCCTTTTAAATCTTTCTACATCCTCTTTGAGCGCTGTCCAGCCCTCGAAAGGATCTCTCATGAGGGCGGCGGCGGTGTGTTCGAAGACTTTCTTATACTCTTCGCTGCTGGGATCCAGTCTGTCCTGGGTAAATTTGACGTCGAGCAGGCGACTCGATACCGTGGGGTCGGATTCGGTGCCCACAAGATTTACCACCAGGGATCTCAGTTTGGGATCTCTCAAGGTCTCGAGAGCTTTAATCGCTTCGTAGCGCACAGAAGCGTCCCAGTCTTTCTGGGTTTTTCTTTCTGTGTCGCCGGCAAGCGTGTCTCTCAGTACGGTAATGGCGTTTCTGGATCCCATTTCAGTAAGGCTTTGAATAGCAGCAATTCTGAGTTTCGGAGAGAAGTTTGCGAATTTATCCGAGTTTTGATCTAGTAAGCTGATCAAAGACTGTTCTACCATACTCTTCTGTAGTTGGTCGCCACCTTGTATCACAGGCTTGAGTACTTTGATGAATTCAGCACTATCGCCTTCGGATTTCAGGTCGAGGCTGTAGTCTTCTACCCCTTTCAGAGTATTGGCTAGAATAGCCATAGATGCTTCGCGTACAGAGTTGGCTTTTCTCTTGTCTTCTCTCGATTCCGATTCGGACAGTTTCTGCATGCCTTCGGCACCAAGTTTTTCTGTCACCTGGCGGCTCAAATCGACATTCTCTGGATTTATCAACGTTGCAAGATTGCGGTAGGCCGATAGACGCAGTTCGGCATCGTCTCCGGCAAGATCAAGAACGGCGGAGGCGGCGTTTAATCTGCGCTCGCTGTTTTTAGTTTCGTCGGCCATGTCTGCTTTGAGCAGATTGAGCGCTTTTGTCGAGAACGTGTTCTCTCCGGAGCCATCTTCCGCTTTGCTTTCGCCCAACAGTCGCGAGAACTGTTTGATCATCTCCTGTCTGGTGGCAGAGTCGCTTTCGCCATTAGCGTAAAGCATCAGGGCGGCGGCCGCTCTATGATCTTTGTTTTGCGCCGTTAGAGAGATGTTTTGCAGATAGCTCTCTACCGCAGAGGCGCTGAGACCGACTTTGAGGCTGTCTTCTTTGAATTGATCTCTGGCATCGAGCGAGACCGCTTCTTGAATTTTGAGCGCGTCTACGGTAACACCCAGGCGAAGAATGGCTTCGCTTTTTTCGATGTCGGTGGCTTTGTCGGAAGAGAATACATCTTCCAGCACACCTGCCACCTCTCGACCGCTAGCCACGCCAAGTTGGAGAGCCAGATCGCTGGATGCCACCAGTTTTGATTCTTCTTTGGGAGAGACCAGCTCTCTTCTCAGATAGGCGGCTATGTCGCTGGATTTCAGCTCTTGTTTTTCGGTGCGGGCAGGGGAGGTGTGTTCTACTTCGGTACTGCCGTATTCGTGATAAACGGTATCTGAATATCTGTATTCGGCTATAGTTACCTCTCGGCTAACCAGGGTCTCAGGCAACGCACCATCAGCGTTGCGGGAGAGTTGCAGAAGCGCAAGGGCGGCTGCAGTCTGGGTGGCTCTGCTTTTCGTATCGGCATATTTCAAAAATCCGCTGCTTTTGTCTTGCAGATGGCTCATGTCCGAGTTACGGTCGGTGACCTGGCTTCCGTCAGGCATGAACTGGCTGACAAGCTCTTGTTTGTATCTGTCAATCTCCTCGGGGGTGGCATCACCAGCCAGAAGGGTCCTGGTTTTGTCAAGAATCTCTTTTACCTGGGGATCGCTATTCTCTCCTTGAAGAAGTTGTTCATAACGATCTAGCTCTGCCATGCTTGCTTTTTTCGGGTCTATCTCTGCTGCCATCTCCGGAGCAGGAGCCTGATCTCCCTGACCGTCCTTGCCCTGACGAAGTGCTGCCCTTGTGGGGTCATTGCGACCGATTTCAGAAAGACTGTCCACCTGGTGATAGATGTCCTGGCCGATTACAACCGCAAAGGGCAATTCGGTCATTCTGGCACCGAATTCAGCCGGGGCGTAGATTCTGTTTGCCCATTTGGAGCCTTTGATCTGGGCTTCGACGATAGCCGAGGCCGAAGCGCTCGAAGCGGCTTCGGTTCCGGTACGCATATTCTTGAGCATACGCCAGCTGCCGGCACCAAGTCCAAGGGCGGCATCACCGACAAAATAGAGACCCCGGGCGGTCTGGATGTGTTGACCGAGTTCGGTGTTTTGAAAGTAGGCATTGTTGACGATACCGCTGGCGCCGACGGTGGCACGAAGACCGCCTTTGAAGGCTTGTTTGGCTGCCTGGCTGAGCACCAGTTGACCGGCGCGGGCCGCTTTGACCGCTGCACCTACCTGGATGGTGCCGGTTACTAACATGGCACCATCTAAAGTGGCTATCAGGGCTTTTTCTCCATAGTGGAAAACTTGTTGTCTGGTTCTCCAGGCGGCCAGATCCCTGGCTTGCATTATCTCGACTTTGCCGCCGTTGCGCACCGGTACCCATTCTTCCGGGTCATATTCCCGCGGGGCTACGTTTATCTCGTTGCCGATTTTGTCGGCCCCGATATTTAGATAGTTGTACCAGTTCGAATATCTGTACTGAACATCGTTAGTGATGACGATCTTCTTCTTGCCGTCGGCGCCGGTTTTTTCTTCTACGTTGAATTCCAGATCGATGAGGTTATAGTATTTTTCAGAGCCGTTGACGTTCTCTTTGTCGACGAACTCGCTGATGTCGCCTTTTTGATCCAGTCTGACCCGTCCTTCCGGAGTGTCGATTTCGCCCCAGAAAAGCAGACGATCCGGATTCTCTTCCAGTTTAATCAGCTCTTTCAGAGCCTGGTCGACTTCCTGTCCATGGTCGGCCATCCACTTGCGCAGGTTCTCCATCTTCGCTTTGTTCTCGGGATGATCGAGTCTGAGGTCCCTGGGAAGATCGAGTTTGACCTCAGTTATTCTGCCTTTTTCGTCGCGAACTATCTCGGCGCCGGGCGGTTTTTCGAAGCCGAAACGTTTACCGGCTCTGTCCAGGCTGTCCATAGCCTCTACATAGTTGCGGACTCTGGTGGCAAGATCCACTGCTTCTATCGCAGCTGCTCGCCATTCTTCCGGTTTGGAGCCTCTTTTATCGAGCCAGGCCGCCTGTTGATCTTTGTCCGGTATCAGTCTGGTGATCTCTTTTTCGAGCAGTCTGTCCTGCTGTTCCTGCCTGGCTGTCAGGGCTCTGACATCGACCTCTTTGAGCCAGCGCATGGTGTCGTCTATTCTCTCGATTTCGAGGTTGGACGGAACATTGGCCGAATCCAACTTCAAATCTGGTTTGATTCTGCCGGTCTCCACAAGTTGTTTGTAGTAATCGACCGAGACGACTCTGTTGTTTTGGTCGCCAGGCAATTGCAGCGGTGTTCCGGAAGGCAGTGGTAGCTGCAGTCTGGTCAGCTCTGTGATCGCACCTGGAACCGCTTGCTTCTCCATCCAGGTAACCATGTTCTTGTAGGCCTCTTTTGTGGCCGGTCCGAAGCGTCCTTCGCGTTCTTCTTGCTGTATCTTTTCGACGCCTTCTTCGACTTGCCTGGCGAACTCTTCATCAGAGAGATTCTCCGGTCGAGGTTGGGAGATAGAGTAGATGTTTACTAACTGCTTCTGAAGGAAAGAGACCCGTCTTTGCTCTTCTTCTGTTAGAGGTTTCTCGGCGGTATCGTCTACTATCTCCAGCGCCGGGACCACAGCATTCTCTTTGGTTTCAGTTACGCTATCGGTTTGACCGGCTGTCTGGACTTCAGACTTTCTGAGATCTTCAGATTCGGACTGTAATGTGTCGACAGCTTCTTTCTTCTGATCGGGCTGACTGTCGCCGACTTTTGCTTCGACGGGAAGCTCTCTGGTCTCTGCCATAGAAAAACTCCGGAGATAAAAACGGGGGATGGGGGTATTTATATCTATCGTCATCCGCCCGTTTTTGGACACTTTCCGGACTTTATGGCAGGAATTTCTTTTGTCTCAGTGTTAACGGGGGCTCACCGTCGCTCTCTTCTCGTCTTCGTAGCGAGAATCCCCGGCGAGAGCTTCTTGGTGGTTTGCGTAATAGGCCAGGGCTGCACTTACGACGATACCCAGAGCCACGCCGCGACTTAGAGAACCTCGTATAGAGCCTTCGCTCCGTCCGGCTGCTTCCCCTTCTTTAATGTGCCTTGCTATGTAGTCGTGCGCTTTGTCACGAACTTCAGAACTGCCTGTGCTTTCGAGAATTCTAATCACGGTTTCTAAGTTGCGCGCCCTTGACCTTTCGGCTTCGGTCTCGCTCTTTTTCAGCCGAGCAATCTCCTGGCGAAGCTCTTCCATCTGGGATTCGCTCACTTTCTCTCCGCGGCTCTCCACTTTGCCGTCGATATTGGCGCCTTGGGCTATCTCTTTGTTGAACACACCGGCTCCGTTCGAGGAAGCCTCTAAGGATGGCTTGATCTCCACCGGAGTCTCGATCAGACGGGTTCGTCTCTGGCGAGGGGCGGTCTCGGCCGGCGCTTCCGGAGCTGCTTCGGCCGTTCTTTTCAGTTCTGTGTTTTCTTGTTTCAGGGCTTCTGTTTCGGCTAGCGCGACGGCTTGTTGTTTCTCGGCGGTAGCAAGTTTAGCTTGCATCTCGCCAAGCAGCCGACTCATTTCGGCTTTTGCCCTTTCCGCTTCGGAGCGGGCTCTAGCTAGTTCGGCATCTTTCTTGGCCAGCTCCGCTTGCGTGGCTTCGACCTGGCTGGAGAGCTTCGAGATCTCTCGTGCGGAACTTTCCGCCTGGACGCCCTGCTCTTTTACCGTCGTTCTGAGATTCTCTATCAGGGCGTTGGCCTGGGCTGCTTCTCTGGCTGCGGTCTGGGCTTCGTTGGCGCGTGCTTCTTTCAGATTGGCCAGTTCGCCTTCAAGAGCGGTGATTTTTGCATCGGAACTTATCTGGCGTTCGGCGGCTTCAGTTGCGGCGGTCTCTTTCGCCGCTTCTAGCGTGGCGATTCTGGTTCTAAGAGTCTCTGCCTCTTTGCCCGACTGTTCTTTTGTTGAAGCAAGCTCCTGTTTTAGGGTCTCTATCTCGGTATTGCTTCTGGTGGCAGCGTCGGCGGCGGCATTTTTCTCTGCTTCTTGAGCCTCTTTTATCTGAGTTATCTCGGTCTCGAGAGTGCCGATGCGTCTTGTGCTCTCGGCAAGGGCTTCTCTTGCTTCAGCCAGTTCGGCAACTTTTGTATCTAGTTGAGAAAGTGAAGTGCGGGTTGCATCTTTTGCTTCGACCAGCTCTTTTTTGAGAGTCTCTATTTCTGTATTGGTTCTGGTGGCAGTCTCGCGAGCCTCGACCTTCTCTTGTTCTCTGGCGGCTTTCAGGTCTTGAACTTGGGTCTCCAGGCTGGTAATGCGCTCCCCGGCTTCTTTAGACTCGGTCTCTTTAGAGGCTTTCAGTTCGGTCAGTTGTTGTTCTAGAGAGGCGGTTCTCTCGCCGCTGAGTTTAAGAGACTCGGCGGCGGCTTTGGCTTCGGCTTCTCTATCAACAGTGAGCTTTTCTATTTTAGTTTCAAGGGCTTCAATAGTTCTGGTGGCAGTCTCTTTAGACTGAGCAAGCTCCTGTTTAAGGGCTTCGGTCTCTTTAGAGTCTGCCTGCTTATCTGCTTCTAGCGTGGCGATTCTGGTTCTAAGAGTCTCTGCCTCTTTGCCCGACTGTTCTTTTGTTGAAGCCAGCTCCTGTTTGAGGGTCTCTATCTCGGTATTGCTTCTGGTGGCAGCGTCGGCGGCGGCATTTTTCTCTGCTTCTTGAGCCTCTTTTATCTGAGTTATCTCGGTTTCGAGAGTGCCGATGCGTCTTGTGCTCTCGGCAAGGGCTTCTCTTGCTTCAGCCAGTTCGGCAACTTTTGTATCTAGCTGGGAAAGAGAAGTGCGGGTTGCATCTTTTGCTTCGACCAGCTCTTTTTTGAGAGTCTCTATTTCTGTATTCGTTCTGGTGGCAGTATCGCGAGCCTCGACCTTCTCTTGTTCTCTGGCGGCTTTCAGGTCTTGAACTTGGGTCTCCAGGCTGGTGATGCGCTCCCCGGCTTCTTTAGACTCGGTCTCTTTAGAGGCTTTCAGTTCGGTCAGTTGCTGTTCAAGCGAAGCGGTTCTCTCGCCACTGGCTTTAAGCGACTCGGCAGCCACTTTGGCTTCAGCCTCTCTATCTGAGGTGAGCTTTTCTATCTTGGCTTCGAGGGTTTCAATAGTTCTGGTGGCAGTCTCTTTAGACTGGGCAAGCTCCTGTTTAAGGGCTTCGGTCTCTTTAGAGTCTGCCTGCCTATCCGCTTCTAGCGTGGCGATTCTGGTTCTGAGGGTTTCTGCTTCTTTGGTTGAGTGTTCTTTTGTTTGAGCCAGCTCTTGTTTGAGGGTCTCTATCTCGGTATTGCTTCTGGTGGAGGCATCGGCGGCTTCTTTCGACTGGGTTTCATTGTCCGTCTTCAGTTTTGCCACTTCTGATTCAAGAGTTTCTATTCTTAGCGAATTTTTCTTGTTCTCGCTTTCTCTTGTATGTTCCAAGTCAGTCAACTGACTTTTGAGACCTTCTATCTGGAGTTTTGCCTGGCGAGCGGCTTCGGCTGCTTCTTTCGATTCTCCCTGGCGGGCCTGCTCCAGCTTGACCATCTGATCTGTTAAAGATTCTATGGTCTGACCGGATAGTTTGACCGATTCCGCTGAATCTCTAGCCATTCTTTCTTTGGCCAGTTCTAGCTCCCGAACTTCTTGTTTGAGAGTCTCTATCTCTTTTGCGCTCTTCTCTTTATCGAGACCAGTGGTGCTTTCTAAGGTCCTCAGACCTTCTTTGAGAGACTTAACTTCTTGATTGGCTTCGGCTACCCTTCTATTCGCCTCACGGATTTCATTTTCCCGAGCTGTCTCTAGATTTTTGATCTCGGTTTCTAGGGCTTCGATTTTCGTTCTAGATTGCAGATCCGCTTCGGAGGCTTTCTGCGCCTCTGATTGACGGGTTTGTTCCAATTGTGCGACGGTGCTTTTCAGTTTCTCTATCTGCTCGGAGGCTTCTCTTTGCTCGGAAGAGGACTTCTGTCCGGTAAGCTCTGTTTCTACTTTTTTAGGAGTTGTTTCAGAGTTCGGGTCGGACTTTTGATCAGGTTTTTGTTCGAGGAAATATTTGCCGCCCTCTTTTATCAGTTTGTAGCCGCCATAAGCAAGTGCTGCTATAGCCACCATCTCCGCCGGTGATCTTTCCGTTCCGTCACCATTGGCTTCCAGCTTTGTTGGTGCAGTATTCTCGGGGGCAGTGGATGCCGAATCGGCGGTTTCTGCCGGAATGCTTCTGCCTTCTACTTCTAGCTTGACCGGTGCTTGATCGGCAGGCTTGTCCGCTTTTGTGATATCGGCAATATCAGGGGTTTCTCGATCGGTGGAGGTCTTTGGACCTGGTGGACTCATCAGCTCGTTTATATCTAGGGGAGCGAGTTGAGTCATCTCCATCACTCGCTTCGGAATACGGACCCCGGTGTCTCCGGGTCCGGACCATGTATCGGCGGCAACTTGTTGCCAGGCCTGTGCTCTCGTGCTCGACTGGTCGGCGCCTGGATTGAAGTCCAAAGTGGAATCCGCTTTGCCGTTATTAGAGTCTGTTACCCCGGTGCGGGGTTCGTAAGTACCGTTGTTCGCTGCCATAACAATAGAGGGGGAGGGGGTAGAGAAACAATTGTTTTAGATTTACTGTTTCGGTATCTATGCAGCAAGATGTTTTTTTCGACAACTATTTACCGGATACTCCGGCGCGATTCTCTTCTTCAAGGTTCGGTTGATGATCGAGAGTGGACATATAGTAGGCAAGAGCTGCGCTTATAATGATGCCTATGCCGACAGCACGGCCAAGTTTGCCACCACCGCTTCTTTCGGCTTCTGCTTTTCTATTTCCTTCGGCGATTCTGCTGCGAATGTATTTGTGGGCGGCTTCCTGCACTCGTGGACTGTCACTGTTCTCCAGGATTTTGACGACACGTTCAAGATTCTGGGCTCTTTTGTTCTCTGCTTCTACTTTGCTCTCTTTAAGCCTGCGAATCTCTTCTTTTATAGTATCGACTTCGGATCGGGTCAGGCTTTCGGCGGCTCTGTCGCTTCCTAGAATCGCTGCGGAGCCGGAGGCCAATTTTCGTTCGAACACACCGGAAGTGTTCTTTTCTGCTTCCACTCTCTCTTCGAAGCGGGTCGGTGACTCGCCGTCTACTATTCTGGGTTTTCGACCGCGTCTTTCTACCTCGGTCTCATCACCGCTTTTGGTCACTGTCTCTGCGTTTTTATCAACGGGTTTTTCAGTCTTTTCTGACTTCTCTGATTTTTCTGATGTTGAGCCTTCTACAGCAGGAGCTTCTTTTGCCTGTCTCTGCAGAACGAACTTACGACCTTGCTTAATGACCTGGTAGCCGCCATAAAGGACAAGGGCAGAAATCAGAGGATTCTCTTTAATCTTGTGCCAGAGGTCCGGTTCGAATTCTATTCGATCATCAATTTCTGGAATGTCGAGCTTGTCCAGAGAGCCGAGCTTATCGAGGGCCGGCAATGGTGCCGATTCTATTGCTTTGACTATCTCTTCGGGCCTTTTGGTAGTGCCGTCTTCCGGTTTGATAAAGGCTTTCAAGAGAGATTGGCGGAGGGCGTCTTCCTGGGCTTTGGCTGCCGCTTCTTGATCTTCCGGCTGGGGAAGAGGCTTATCATCGTCGCCGGCCTGGGCTAATACTATATGTTCACTGTTGCCACCATAATCAATCGGTTCTATGTTGAGCATGCCGTCTTCGCCAACTGTTTCTGAGAGAGGCATTGCCGGTTTAGAAGGAGGCTCAAATTCATACGCTTCCAAGATAAGAGCGCCTGGGTCTATTCTGGGTGGTAAGGCATCACTTTCTGTGCTGACCCTATCAGGTCTGAAGACTGTGGGATTTTCCATCGTTCAAGATTTAAGGGGTGGGGTAAAGAAACATGGGAACTCTAATCTGGATCGAATCGGTTGGGATAATTCGAACGTTGCCGTTCCACATTTACATCTATGCGGATTGTTTTGTTTTTCGACTGCGAACAGAAAAAATTCGAGACAGTCACAAATTTGCCACAAATAATTGGAAAAGTAGAGATAAAGAGACTGTAGGAAGACCGTTCTTTATTGAGGATCCCCGGGTGGCTGACTGGTCCAATGTCGAAAAAGAGATAGCCTGCGATTTCGCTCTATTCAGCGATGAAAGAATAGATGTGGACTATCGACTGTGGCTCAAGCAGAAAAACGAGATCGTGGCGCTTCGCTATCTGGTCGCCATGCAGATGCTGGGAATCTTTGTACTTGCTGTGGCAGTCGCCTATTTGATGATAGGCTGGTATTGAATCAATCTATAGTCGCATTTTGAAGAGCCGAGCGCATCTCTTCGATTTTCTGATAGCGACCTTCCGGCTCTTTCATGAGAGCTATCATCATTATCTTCTTGAGATCTTCCGGGACCATAATATGCCGGGGGATTCTGTCGAGGGGAATCGAAGTTCGATGGATTTGATTTTCCATAGTTTCACGGGCGGTGGTACCGGCCACCGGTGCGATGCCGGTTAGAGCGCGGAACATGACACAGCCGAGAGAATAGATGTCGGAGCGGGGATCGATAGACTTGCCCAGACATTGCTCTGGGCTCATGTAGGCTGGGGTTCCCACCACATAACCTTCGAGAGTAACCTTCTCTTCGGCTGCCTTTGTAGAATCTATATGCCGGGCAAGACCGAAATCGACGAGCTTTACGTTCTGGTTTTCTCTGCCTTTGTTCTGGACTATGATGTTGCTGGGCTTTAAATCTCTGTGAACAAGACCGCGACCATGAGCATGGGCGAGGGCGTCAGTGACTTGCAGAAAGATGTCGACACAGTCTCGGGCTTCCAGGGGACCGTTTCTTCGGATCATCCTTCGAAGGGTCACACCTTTGATAAGCTCCATGACGATATAGCAGCTACCATCTTCGGTATCGCCAAATTCGTAGACTTTTACGATGTTAGGATGCTCCAGCTCGCTTGCCGCTTTTGCCTCTCTTTTAAAGCGCTGAATAGCTCTATCTTGATTGGCATAAGTCGAAGTGAGGAACTTGATGGCGAATTCCAGATCCGAATCGATAGATGTTGCTTGAAACACCTCACCAAGATGACCCTGGCCGATTTTCTCTTTGATGACGTATTTGTTTGCTAGGGTCTCTGCTCGGGTCACTGCAGGAATTCCGAAAGGTCGCTGGTCTATATTTTTTACCCGCTTGGCTCGATTTTAAAAAGGAAGAGCCTCTTTTCAGAGGCTCTTGTTGAAGGCATATTTTAAAAGTAGGCTTTGCCTGGACCGGGCGGGTTGTAGACCCAACCTTGTCCGATCCCGCCCTTTCTACCAGGCGGGTTATAACGCCAGAAAGGACCATGACCGACCCCGCCTTTGGGACCAGGCGGATTTATACGACCCTTGTTGGCGGTTGTGTAACGTATTTTGCCTGGACCGGGCGGGTTATAGATCCAGCCTTTGCCGGCGCCGCCCTTTTTACCAGGCGGATTGTAACGCCAGTATTTGCCGTGACCTGGACCGCCACTGGGACCGGGAGGGTTAATACCCCAGGACCAGGCGGCAGGTGCTGTCAGTGTGCTGGCAAGACTTGCTACCAGGAGCATGCTCAACCATTTCATATCTATTACCTCCATATAATTTGTTTCTCGTCTTTTCTTGAAATAGCTATCTAAAAACCGGCTTATTACCTCTTTCAAACGACAAATCCATGTCAAGAGTTCAATCTCCTGGATAAAATTTTCAATTTAAGATCTAAAGGATTTGAGAAGCGATGGAAAATCAGTCTTTTGAATTGAGAGCTAAACAGGCTAAGAAATTAGTTCGCCGTGAATTGAGGGCAGTTTCCGATTCGAAAAAGGCTGTCGAGATGGCTCAATACATGAAGAGTGCGATGCCGTTTTATGGTGTCCAGAAACCTGACAGGATTCCCATATTCAGACAATTGAGCAGGGACTACGCACCGACCTGCCAGAGTGAATATATAAAGATCGTGGAGACTCTCTGGGAAGGAGACCACCGAGAAGAGAGATATCTGGCCATAGACTATGCTCAGAAATTTGTACGCTTCGCCGATTGTGCCAGTCTACCCCTTTTCGAACATATGATTAGAACTGGCGCCTGGTGGGATTTTATCGATCCTATCGCCTCGGCACTGGTTGGCTCCGTTTTGCAATCTGAACGCCAGTCGGTGGCAGCGGTTCTCAATAAGTGGATAGAAGACGAAGACCTGTGGATCCGGCGCACTGCCATCCTCAGTCAACTCAAGCATAAAAAAGCCACAGACCGCACCATGCTTTTTGAATTCTGTCTGAAAACAATGCACGAGAGAGAGTTCTTCATCCGCAAGGCAATCGGCTGGGCGCTTCGAGAGTACAGCTATAGCGAGCCGGAAGCGGTGAAAGAGTTTCTTCTCGCTAATAAAAGCGAGCTTTCACCCTTGAGTTTTCGTGAGGGGGCCAAGCACCTTCTCAAGAGCGGTTTATTTAAGTAAAGTTTTGAGTTCGACTCCACTTGGCAGCGTTGGGACCAAGGACGATGGCAGCCAACTTGTGTATTATTTAAAACACCCAGGAAGTTTTATAAGCTTTATCTTCTTGAGGGAAGAATTAGAGAAGTAAGGTCACTACGCAGGAGACGAGTATGAATTTGTTCAAGACCATATGCTTGTGTATGACGTTTCTGCTTGGACTGTCGGTAGCCCCCGCCTATAGCCAGGTGGCCGGTGCCAACCAGTCGATTTTCTCGGATGAGCAACGTCTGCTTCAAATTAATCAGCAGCAGATGGGTGCCTTCGAGCAGGAGCGTTCCCAGGCGGAGCAAGAACTTCAGCAGATGGAAGCCAAGAATCAGCCCTACAGGCTGAAAGTGGTCAAAGAAATAACCGAGCTGAAAGGTAAAAAAGACGCCGGATCCCAGGCTAAACTCAAAGAGTTGCAAGACTGGGTGGCCCGGGATGACGCTTATAAGGCTAGGCAAGAGAGTCTTATCACCCGTCTGACCCAGAGCATTCAAAATTTGCAGCGGAGTCAGATGCAGACCACTGGTAACCTCTCTAACGACATCACCGCCATGAGACAGAACGTCCAGGATCAAAAAGATGCCGCCAAGTTCGATCGGATGATGCGCATGAATTACTTCAATGAGCTTCAGAGCGAAATGGGTGCAGCTTCCTGGGGTCGGCCTCCGACGGATGGTACTTTCAACAGTGTGGGTGGCTACGGCTTCATGGGCGGTTATGGAATGAGCGCCTTTGGTCGTCAGGCTGGTGGCTACGGTCGCTGGTAGAGCCTCGAAATCAAAAATTCAATCGATTTTTCCAGCCCTGGTTATCGCCAGGGCTGTTTTTATTAAATTGGCGGTGCCGCCCTCATAAATGAGAAAGCGTTCTTCCCAGTGCGGATGAAACTTAGACTTATAGCGTCTCAACCCTTTGTAAGAAAAGAAGCGATTCATGTGTTCATAAATAAGATGCACCGCCCGCTCTTCTTTGCTGGCGTCTTTCTTCTCTCCCACTCCCGATAGGGCTGCCAGTCCGAGACTGAAGCTTTTGAAGCCGCGCTCTTGCAAATCGGTGAGCAGAAGGGCGAAGAGATAGTCCATCGCACCATTGGGAACTTCAGTTCGGTGTCGCATCATGTCGATGGTCACCTGGCCTTCGGCATAGGAACGCACCTGATTGACGAAGGCGATGGCGCCGTCCTTGTCTGATTCGAGCACATAGAGGGTCTCTTGTTTAAGCGCTTCTCGATCGAACCAGCCCAGCGAAAATCCCCGTTCTCTTCTGCCGGGCAAAGAGAGCCACTCTTGCGATATCTGCTCTACCGAATCGAGAAGGCTCTCCTCATGTGGTGGCACATAGCGATTCAATTTATAACCCTGTTTAGCCAGTTTTTTGACCACCGCTTTGAAATTTTTGCCTTTGACGGTTTTTTCGGTGAAGTCATCGAGATCCACCACCGCGTCCTCCCCGACCTTCAGCACTTGCAGTCCCAGCTCTTTATAGAGTTCGAGATAATCGGGCTTCACCTGCAAAAAAGCCAGTTTCCAATCATTGCCATGGCAATAGTCGCGAAACTCTTTGATCAGGGGCTTGATTTCTGCTTCGGCTCCCACCGGGTCACCCAGGCAGATTGCCACGTTCATCACCGAAGAGTAGGCAACAAAGGCTTTGTTAGAAGGGCTGAAATAGTAGGATTTATCTTCTAGCAGTTTGTAAGGATCGAGGGCATCCTTGCCGTATTTTTCCAGCAGCGTCCCGGCTGTCTCTTTTTCTTTTGGTCTTACCGAAAGGACATAGTTGATCGGGCGAAAGAGAGAGACTGCGGTGAAGGTAAAGGCCATGGTCTCGAAAATGTTTATCGACTTAAGGAACCAGCGTCCGAAGCCGCTTTGAGGCAGGATATCGTCGTTGCCCAGAAACAGCAGTTGGCGGAGGGCTCTTTGAAAAGACTCGACCAGTTCGAAGTTTATGCCGAAGTCTCTTATTTCAAGCAGCCAGAAGCCCAGGGTGCCATAGAGAGCCAGTCCGGCAAACGAAATGACAAGAACGAAGATGCCGTTTGCCAGATCGCCTCGATCACTTTTGACGGTAAATCGTTTTCTGAGCCCATAGAGCAGTATCACCGTCAATACCGGAGCGATTCCGGTAATAAGAGGCATCGCCTCATTGAGTTCACGGTCTTTGATCCAGACCACATACTCGCTGCCGCATCTGATCAGGTGGATGAAACTGTAGGCGAGGCTGCTGAAAAAAGCCAGTTGCCAGGCTATTTTTTTGCGCTTCAGTAAATTGAACGAGAGTAGTATCAGAAATAGACCGAAGACCACCGAGATCATCTTGGCCCAGTGATAATAGTCGAGGATGTTCAGCATCCTGAACAGACCGGGATGGTTGCTCAAACGAGTAGCCAGGGGCTGAATCATCGCAGTGAGGCCGGAGAGAGTGATAAAAAACGACAGAAGATAGACCGGTAAATCCCGCAGCCTGCTCCTGCTTTGCTCTTCTTCTTCCTCCCCTTCCAGAACCGATTTGTCAAGAATGTTCTCTTGCCGATCATCTTCGAAGTAGAGCTTGCAGGTCTCTTCGTAAGACTCTGCAATTTCTTGAAATTCTGAGTCATCCGGGGAAATTCGATCCATAATGGACTAATGATACTAGGTAGAAAGAAAACTTTGTTCCGGTTTCGCGCCATTTTCATCGCCTGTTTCCTGATGGTCTTTGCGTATCCCGCCTTTGCCGGAGACGAGAAGGACCCCAATCCATTCAACCTGCCGGACAGGGTCATGGCGCTGCCGCCGGAGTTGCGCGCCGGGCAGATCTTTCAGGGGTTTCCCGGTCTTCGTCCCCAGGTCAACTGGTATCCTATCGCCCCGGGTCTTGTGGGCAACTGGCGCTCGAAAAGTATGAGAGTGCTTCGCCAGGATGATTTCGAGACCGGGTCCTACTACACCATGGAAGCTGTGGAGGCGGATGTCCTCGAGGTACATCTCGGGGATTTGCTGGATTCTGCCAGTTCGGTCTGGCACGCACTTATCAGCCCGGAGATTCATGATTATCAGAAAGGAGATCTGGTGGACAGCAGAGACACCATCATGATCAAGATGCTCGGACAGTCACCCGAGCATCTGATGGTGCAGAGCAGGATCTTTCATGTGATCTACAATCCCCAGAACAACCAGATCGTCACTTCATATACCGAAGAGAGTGTCAGGCAGTACGATGTCGCCGGCAATGGTCGTATGATCGGTCACGAATATATTCGCCTTTACGACGCCGATGGCTATGTGAAGATGTCCGCCCAGACCCTGCGGGTTTACAGTAAAATCGGTAAATTCATTCAGGTCAATGAAAGAGCCGGTCTGCATTTGCCGAGCTCGCTCGCCTCGCATTTACAGTCTATCGGACGACACGAACTGATCAATTGGTAAGCTAACTAAATACGATACCAGGATATGGCTTGGTCTCAGCTCTTGTAATGACCGTATCTTTCTATCAAGGCTTTGACAGCTTCTTCTGTCGACTTGCCCCGGGTGACTTTTTCTATCTCTTTCTTGTCGCCTATAGTCGCCAGAGCTTTTTCCGCCCTCAATCTGATACTTTCCCGGGGATGCTCCTGGGAGACAAAATAGAGGGGCGGAATGCTCAGCGGACGTTTCTCTCGCTCCAACTGCTCTATATTGCTTTTTACCGCTTCGTAGTCGGTGCTCTTCAAGCCATCGACCAACATTTTGAAGGTAAAGTGATCGAGCTTGCCCATGATCGACTTGGCGGTGGTGTCCACAAAGCCGACCAGGTCCTGAAATTTGTCGATGAACTCGCTCATGGAAATCAAACCCTGTTTATAGACTGAGGTGATTTGGATTATGATAATCTCTTCTTCTGATCCGAATCTTTATTAAATCTCAGGTATGACATCCAGTCAACTTTGAGCACCACTATGGAGTTTGCGCAGACATAGCTCTTCTACGGAAATCAACTATTCTCTCCAGCCTCGCTTCTCTTCAGGTGCTTTTCAACGCTTGCGGGGCCGAGGCTTTTCCTGCCGAATCTTATGCTCGCAATCTTATCGATCCGCTTACTATCGAGGTGGTGCCCGATCGAGATAGATATGACTTCTTGGATCAATTTCTGGTTCAGTCGCTGCTTTCTCACAGAGCTTCCGTCGAGGAGATAGAGCGGCTGATTAGGGATGGCAGAGGGAGGCTCTCCAGCTTCTATCAATATGACCCGCTTCTGATTCATCTGGGCTATTTGAAAGCCAGGGCGGAGACTAAGGTCGGTAAACAGAAAGCGGCCAGGAAGTCATTGAAGAGAACCTTGCTTGCGGAATTAGATAGAGATCGTTTTTTCGAGGCGATTGCAAGAGGCTCGATACATAAGAGCGAGTTTGTTTCTGGGAAGTTGGAGTCTCAAAAAGACTTCGAGAAGCGCTATGCAAAAGAACGCAAGATGGTCGGCTCTGACCTTTCGAAGGCTGTTCTGGCACGAATGATTCGGCTCTATTATTCCGGGCGCCCGACCGAAGCCGGTTTGTTGAGAGAAATAGCGTCGGCTTCCGGCGCGATTGAGAATGCCCATATGGACTCGATCACATTCTGGGCGCTTCTCTGCGGCACCGATATAGTCGGCTATCAGCCTCAAAGCCGCCTATACAAAGAGCTTTTCGAGATGATAGAGAGTTTTCGCCACCGTCATTATAGGCAGGCTCTAGCGCTGGCGGATGGTATCAAATTGGAGGGTGAGGATGATTCTGAATCTGAATCTTTATTAGAGCCGTTTCTCAAGCTCTTTCGCCTGCGGATGAAAGTATTAATGGCGGTCGAGCCGGATAACAGAACCGTTCTTGATCTAGAGGCGCTTTCAGATCAATCCAGATCAAAAATAAAAGCCTGTGCCGATAGTTATGTCTATCGCGCCATATTCAACCAGTCTATTTCGCTGCTCTGCCGAATCGCGGAAAGAGAGGAGATAAAGCTCTTTGACGAAATCTCGGATAGAAATGAGAAAGACAACGACAAGGACAAAGAGAAGGCGCCCTATTATTTGGAAGCTGCCCCTGGCGATAGGCAGCGGGTCCGAGAACTTGCTCGTTTGCTCTATTTCATCGGCTATAAGTACAAACTGATGCGAAGACAGGACAGAGCCCAACTATATCTGACTCGCTGTCTGCTTCTATACAAGCTTTATATGCCGGCGGAGATGCAGACAGACACCATGGTCGATGCCTGTCTCTATGATCTTGCCGAGTCCTATCTTTGGGCTAAAAACTATGACATAGCCTCGGTGCTATTTGAAGAGTGCGCCAAGCTCAGGGTCGCACTGGGGCGATCTCCTGTGACCATCGTGATGACTATCACCTCTTTTGGTCGGGCACTGATGGCAGATGGCAGACCGGAGTCGGCAACGCCTCATCTAAACCGGGCCCTGGCCTGTGCCATTTATGGTGCCTGCCAAGCCGTCCCTGTCGAGAAGCGAGACAAACTGGCGGATGCACTGGGGATAAAGGACGACAACGTCGGGGAATTTGTGGAGAGTTTCTGTGCTAAGCCCTTGAGCCTAAGACTTGCTCTCATGGAACTCTGTCTGGCCGATTCGAATGTGGGCGAAAGCGAGCGTGCCACCATCGAGAGTGCTGCTCAGACTTACACAGATTCGCTGGTCGGATCCAAATTTTACGATCAAGCGATAGATTCTGCCGAAACTCTTTTGAAGTCTAAATCCCATGGTGTTTCGCCTGATATCTCTTCTAATTTATGGCAGCTCGCCTTTGCCAATAGTGGGGCATCTCGTATGGAGCGAAGCCGCGATCTCTATGATCGCCTTTTTCGAGAATACAAGAAGGAAGGCATAAGATCGAAGGCTCACTGGTACTTCAGCCGCGGACTTGCCCATGATGCTCTTGGTGAATTCTCTAAGGGGGCATCCGATTTCAAACATGGGAAAAGAACCTTTGCCCGTTATCTAAAAGAAATGGACCGCGATCTGGCCGATGATTTTCGAATTGATATCGACAAGTACGAAGACCGCGATTATATCTATTGGATTGTCGAGGATCTGGCCAATGAGTTGGCTGTCAGACGAAAAGATCCCCCCAGCCGATGCAGCTATACCAAGGCCTATGAGCATGGACGCTGGCCGACTGATAGATTTCCTCTGAAGGTTTTTATAGATCGGTCTAAAGAGAGTGGATTTGGCGGCAAACTCTTTGATGTTGTCTATGCCGGAATAAGGCAGTGGCTAGAGATTGAGAATTCGCCGGTGCAGCTTGTTCTGGTGGAAGATCGAAAGAGTGCCGATATCTATGTCGAAAGGGTCGACAACTATGATTTCATCCCGCCGGGCTCGGCGGGCAAAGCCGAGGCTGATTACATCTATACCGAAGAGAAGGAGCCGTCTTTTCTGAATAGAGTGCATCTGAGGATCTTCTGCGACACTTATAACGGTGCCAGGCTCTCCGACCATGCCCTGCGACACATAAAAACACTGGCAGCCCATGAGTTCGGTCATGGACTTGGTTTGAATCATTCTCCTTCGGGGCGCGACATCATGTACTGGAAGGCTGATACCACAGAGTTGTCGGAGCGTGATCGCAATACGCTTCGGGAGCTTTATCGAAGTCAAGATTGAGATTCTCCGACCATTTCCGGGTTGTCAGTGGTTTAGGGCTCGGTTGGTAAGTGTAGAAAGAAAACAGGCGGAAGCCCGGAAATTTATCGAGCCGTTTAACGGCTCCGTATTCCTGTGTCTTTTGAATTTTTACTATTACTAAGCCGGATCGGAGATGTCTAATGAATAGAAAGCTGAAAACCCTATTGGCACTAACTCTTGTCCAGTCGATGGCGGCTCTTTCTGTTCCAATAAGCGCCTATGCCGGTACCATTGACGGTGCAGACTCTCCTGATTTCGCCCTGCCCTTGAACGACAAGATCCAGCTCTCCACCGATGGTGGTTCCCTCGTCACGGAAAAGGCGGCTCTTTCAACAAGCGAAAACGGCAAATTCAACGGCAACCTCAACACCAGTCCGATCCTATCCATAGAGGAAGCCCTGGGCGAAGATTTGGAGGTAGTGGTTCTCACCGAAGACGATGCGGATGCGAACGTGATTGTTATCGACAACGATCTGGAAACGGAAGTCGCCGTCGAAGAAGAATACAAATGGGAGCAGATTGCGGACTCGCCCGACAAGACCAAGATAGCAGCCGGGGCTAGATTTCCTGTTTGCGTGATTAGCTCTATCAGCAGCAAAACCGCTAAAAAAGGAGATCCTGTAGAAGCCAGGTTGATGACCGATATCAAGATCGGCGGGCGTTTAATCGCCAGGCAAGGAGACATGGTCATCGGAAGAATCGATACTGTCAGTAAAGCCAGACGCATTCTCCATGCCGAACTATCTCGTAAAAGATGGATGAGGGCGAACGGTTCTCTTGGTGTCCAATTCGACGAAATAGTCACCGCCGAAGGCAAGCACCTGCCGCTTGTGGCGAAGCCTGCGTGGGTTAGAAGAGTAGTCTCCAACAAGAACGAAGGCAGGGTGCTCGGTGTCAACCACAACGGTGAGCTTGCCAGTCCATTATCGACCCAACTGAAACACCAGGCGGTTCACCTCGCTATTCGTGGAGCGGCTTCGGTGGGTGGAGTCTTCTCTATGGGAGCGGTGCCTGCTGCCTACGGTATCATCGGCGCTATCAACCCATCATTCGCTTTTCTTCAGCCGGTGGGCAAGAATGTACCGCATCGTCGCATGAAGGGCTTCGCCATGGGCGTAGTCTCCGGCTTGCCGGGCGGATTTCTGATTGCCGATAGCATCATAAAAGGTAAAGAAGCGGTGATTAAACCGGGCGATACTTTTTTGGCAGAATTTAAAGATGAGTTCACCGGTCGTGCCGCTACCTCCGCCGAACTGCTTCCGGGAGCATCGGGCAAGGTTCAAGGCGAAGTCATGCCTGAGAAACAAAACTAAATCCAGGCTGATGATAGGGTTCTTATGTAAATTCGTCACCGAGAAAGTCCCATCCGGGGCGATGATTGTAAAGTGTTAATTTAGAAGAGTGGGTCAGGGTTATAGAATTGGGTCCTATTTGCAGGAATACGGACTCGGTCTTGAAACCATGAACACCACCAGATCTTCTCAGAATCCACACCAGAGCGCTTCTCTGGACAATCATCCCAATCCGATGGATCGCAATCGCTCCATACTCTGGGCTAGATATCTGGTCGATACCGAAGACTGGCTTCTGATATCGGTAAAAGAGACAAAAGGCTCTTCAGAAGAGGGTGAGAACCCCATCGTCTCGGTCTCGGTTACGGGCGCCACCGGTAAGGCCATCTATGAGGCCCTGGTGAAGCCGTCTGGAATAGTGAATAACGAACTTATATCCGAACACGAACTGGAGACCGGGACTTTATTTAATGCGCAACCGTATTCGGTGATCAGAGACAGTGTAGTGCGGCTCACTTCCTCTAAAGATGTACTTTCCTGGAACTTCGACAAGGTTCGGGAGACTTTCGAAAGACTTGATAGATTGAACAATATGCCTCCACACGAATGGAGAGGCAATAGCGTTTCTCATCAGTATGCTCGTTTCCTGGGTGACAAAGAAGGCGATAAACCCGGCTATCTGATGCCCCAGTTGAAGCTGCGTGGACGTTCGGCCCGGGCCGAAAACCAGGCGGTCTTCGAAGTGGTCAAAGAAATTGCCGCATCCAGCCAGTATTCCGATCCGCTCACCAGCGGCAAGCCCGGCTGGACCGCAGAGTTCTATCGTCCCAAGCTGACAGCTTCGGAGAAGTTCAAGAATTTCTTCAACAAGAAGTAGATTCTTCGATTTGTTCCAGAACCGAGCAGCTCTCCAGAATCTCGAGGGCTTCGTTTATCGAGTCGACACCATTCTCGGTGCTTGCGCTGTGGGTGGCATAAGCGGGCTGAACAGCCAGTTGCTGGAAGGCTCTGCCTATCTCTTCTGCTGAGGCGGAGACGAACGCTCCCACACCTTCTCTATTCTGTTTGATGGCAACAGCAACATCGACGGCGAAATTGTTCTTGACCCGTGCTTTGACAGCGTCCACCAGGCTTGCGCCATTGAGGACTTCGTCAATTACAGATTTCATCCGGGCAAGTTTGTCTTTGCCGAGGCTTACAGAAAGCTCTTCTATGGTCAATCTTTTGCGAGCCTCTTTTTTGAAAGCCGGCGCTTCGGTCTGACCACCGAGGCTTTCGCCTATTTCGGTCAGGGTCTTTTTAATTCTCTCCTGACTGAGCGATTTGAAACGCGGGTCAAGATCCTTTGCCATGTCATCGGTCTTCTTGTTCCACCTTGAAGCGGAGCGCAGTATGGTAGAGACATTGCCTCTAGAAGACTCGACTTCGAAGGTTTCGAGGAAGCGGCGAATCTCCACATGGGCGCATATAGCAGTCAAAATCTGTTTCTGTCTGGGCTTGGTGACTTCGTTCGGACTCCAGAGGAAGAGCTTGAGCTCATCTACATTTGGCAGCACATTTACGGCTTTATCCAGCGGAATCTGAATTCTTCTTCTGATTTCACCAAGCTGGGCGACAAGATCGAACTTGCCCGGCTCGGGACATTCCGCTTCGACTATGGCATGGGCATAGTCCTCGGTATAGTTTGTGGACGATATTAATTTGCCGACCGAAAGATATCCGCAGATCTCTGCGCTTTCACAACCGGTCAGTTTAACAACGAAAGTACCGTTATTGAGAACGGGTGAGTTGAGAATAGCCCGGGGCACAATTACCTGGCCAAGATCGTTTAAGGCGCGCACGTCCACCCGGTGATCATTCACCACTACATCGTTGACACCGGTGGCCACGGCCATGACATCGATGGCGTTCAGAGAAGGGACCGTGTCCTCATCCGGATTGACAAGGAAATCCAGCTCCGGATCGAGGCTCATTACAGCCTCTTCGAAGGCGATTCTTGCCAACTCGTCGGACAGATTCAATCCGAGCCTATCGGCTCTCATCTGAGCGATTCTTACGATTTCTGGTGTTAGCTCTACTTTCATTGGATGTTTCCCTTGTATCTCTGGGAGCCCCGTTTCACAAGACCTCTACAGCGGCACCTTTCAATTTAGGAGGACCCGGAAAAAAGACAGGCTTTTTCTCTAAGGGTGGCGCCAATGCCTGATTTTGCAGCGGTCTCCAACCCCAGAAAGCGCTCGACCTCTATCCAGGTCTCGAAAGGACGTGCCCGCACCAGGCGCTGGCAGTCTTCTTTGCTCAGACCGAGGCTGAGAAGAGACTCTTGCTCTGCTTTGTTCAAATCGACTTTATTGAGGCTTCTCTGACCGCCGCCGACCACGGCACCGTTCTCCACAAAACGGGCCAGCATGAACTTGTCTGCTATGCCCCTTGTCAAGAGCTCTTCAATGGAGGCAAAAGGTCTTTCATCCACCACTTTCTTGGCTTGTTCTTTTGTAAGACCGACTATGTCGGTGATATCTCTTCGGGTGGCTTGATTGAGGTCTACCGGTATGAAGGCGGCGACCCCTCCGCGCTCCTGAATCTCGGCGATTCTCTCCGCCTTCACTATCTTCTTGTCGATCAGTTCATCCATCGAATAGTATTGCCGATTTTTAATCAGTCTATCTACTTCGCCTTCGGTCAGTCCGAGCTGGTGGTTGAGCTCCCGGCGAGAGGCGGAGTTGATGTTGATGTCGGCCTGCCATGCCTGGGCGATGCCTGGCATGTCGGACCGGATCATCTCTCTAATCAGATCTAGACCTTTATCCAATAAAACCTGGCAACGCGCTATCTTGCGAGCCTGGGTCTCTCCGGGCAGATTGAGCACATCGCAGCATTCTCGCATGGTCATCTCGAGCCCGGTTTTCGATGTCGGGGTCAATCCCAGACCGAACATGCAGTCCACCACCACCAGGGCTTCCTGGGAGTATTCCGGGTTGCCCAGCATTCTCGATAAATGACCGCGTACCTGATTGAGCTGCCCGACCTGCTCTCCTGAGAGCGCCTTATGCTCTGGTGAATACTCGATTTCGTCGGCAACTGCCACTCTTGGGTCGATCTGGTTGGGGTCCAGATTGAGGTCCTGGAGGGTGTCTTTCTCCCACTGCCACTCTTTGCGGACATAATCTACAACGGCGTTATAGACCGAGCGCTGGGCATAGGCCGGCAATATGACTTTGAAGCCGTCCTCATTGCCTTCGGCCAGTTGCTTTTCTAGTGCGGTTGCCATCTTATGAGCCAACTCTACAGACAGAGATATACAGTTGTGTTCCTGGCTGTCTCTGTCCACTCGACGCTGGGCCCAGAAACGCTTGAGGTTCTGGTTGCAGCGCAGCATCTTTTGAAATAGCGGCTGATAGTAATAATCCCGGACTAAAGAGACGAAATTTCCTTTCTCTTTGTCAAGGGAGCTGGCTTTAGAATATATCGCAGGCGCGCCCAGCTCTTGAAAGAGCCCCACCAGGCTGGGGGCCGAAGCTTTGCTATCTGATCCGTCCAGCCTTTCTAAGACAGGACGCCATTCCGGAGCCAGATTGAGAATCTCTTCGAACTTGGTTTTACTGGTTAACACTTGAACTTTCCAGATACCCGGGGAAATCTGCCAGATTGAATATCATATCGGATTTCCCGGGCAAAACAGGCGCCTGTTCCTATTGAAAGGCCAAGATTTAACACCGCTGCGCTTTCGCGACCGTTCTTCTTTAGGGCACACCGGGCATCTGGGGCGGTTGGTCATTTATTTCATCATTGACCCTGAGCATTATGTAGCCCGATGAGGTCCAGACCACCCAGAGGGCGAAAGCCAGGAGGCAGATAACGATTTTGATCCGGGCGTTGTTTTCAAGGTCTTTGTCCCGGGAGAACATCAACCGGTCCATCTTCCAGATAAGCAGAATAAAAGCCGCTACCAGCGCCCCCACCAGCCCGGAGCGATTTGCTTCTTCGGTGGCATCCGATACGGTTCTCTCCGCAGGCTCAGTGCGGGTGGGCTCTCCAGGAGAGTAGGGATTGCTGGCCAGGCGATAGGTCAGACCGAAGGGAAGGAGAAAGCCCAGAACCAGCCATACTATTGCGATTGCAAGAAAGGGCAGGCTCTTTTTCTCTTTCTTTCCAGATTTCTCTTCCATGATTCTCCGACGGGTCGGCACCTTCTCCTATATTTCTACTACATAATTACTTCTTACCGAAATCCGGTCGTATAAGATGGTAAATGATAACTGTAAACAGTTATCAAGAACTTGGTAGAAAGTTACTAGTGTCCGGCCCAATTTCAACCCGTAAATTAATCGGCATGCCGGGCGATCCAGAATCGCTCTCCTCTTCGCTCGCCCATGTGGTGGCTTCGCGAGAAGGGGAGGACGTCATCCTGGGGCAGGCCTGGCTGGCTGGTCCGGGCATGCTGGTTACCTGTGGTCATGTGGTGGAGGAGTTCAAGCGCAGTCCTGTGGGGATGACTATAAAGTTTCCCCTTTCGGGTAATCGTTACGTTTGTCGAGATATAAGGCTCCATCCTAATTATGGACAGAAAGGCAAAGAGCAACTGATTCGTTTTGATCTCGCCGTCATCTATGTGGATCTGATGCCACCGGATGTAAATGCTCCACTTTTGCCGATAACCTTCGATAAGTATGAGTACATCCCGGCTCAGCAGAGTCTGTCGGCGATTAGATACCCCTCCCACCTCGGTCAGCTGACCACTTCCCAGTTCCCTCTTGCCCAGGTGGGCCGTTATCTGGGTCTTTTGAAAAAATCCGATCGCTTCCATCTGCTTCACGATCTGGCGCTGGCGCCGGGGGATTCTGGCAGTCCCATATTCGACGGCGATTCGGTAATCGCCATCCATTGCGGCGACACTGCCACCCTGCCCGGTCTCAATCTGCCTACCACCTCTATTCGACTGGCGGTATCTATTGATGCCCTGCGCGCCCTCGATATCTCCGAGACCAAACCTATGGCAGAGCCCAATAAGTTTTACGCCCTTGGTCCGGGACTTTGTATGTTCCTGATTACCTTCGTTATTTCTTTTGGGCTGGTCGCTTATCTGGTTCTCAACCCGGTGTCCAGCCAGTGGCCGATACGTAATAGCGAA
Source organism: bacterium (assembly GCA_016124935.1). Lineage (GTDB taxonomy): Bacteria > Cyanobacteriota > Vampirovibrionia > Obscuribacterales > Obscuribacteraceae > RI-106. Next base: position 192,935 of record WGMS01000014.1, read on the forward strand.
CTTGGTAATGTCGATGTCAGCTTTGACAAACCACTGGATAAATATGTGGTCGATGACAATTTCGCCATCACTGTGAAGCCTGAGAAAGATTGTTTTCTCTATGTTTTTTACACCGAGGACGAGACTGCTCTTATTCTCTATCCTGCTCCGGGGCTGGAAAAAGAGGCAGCGTTGAAAGCCGGTTCGGTCAGACCGGTGGAGGGCTTCGGCAAATACAAACTGAAAGTCGACGAAAGAGAGGTCGGAAATATTCATATATTCGTCCTAAAAAACAACCAGCCTGTTGTAACTAAAGACGAGATGGAGAAGGTCAACCCAGAGGATTGCCGATTGCCTGTTAGCGTCAGGGCTCTTAAAGAAAGGCTGGATGCCATGTTTCTCGACAGAAACAACGAATGTATCCACGCTGTTTTCGATGCGCCCCAGGCAAGAATGCCTGGAGGACCCAGGAAAGATGACAAAGATACGCCAGAGGCTGCCGAATCCGATAAAGTAGAATTGGAGGCAGGTCAGGAAGGGGAGCCTGGGTCGAGTTCGACCGAGAGTGGCCTTGCCGGGGAAACAGAATCTGATTCGGAGACCAGGGTTGTTCCGGGTACTGATTCTTCCTCCGACACGGAGACCATAGAAGAGGCAACCGGCCGAAGAGAGAAGGTCATCGATAAATTAACTGGACCTGAAAACGGCGGTGGTCCTAATAAACAAGATAATCAAGAGAAGATGGAATCTGAGAGTAATGGCTCATCCGAAGAACTATAGAGGCGCTGATAGCATCATGGATAATAGACTAAGAAAAGCACTGAAAATCGGTCTGGTATCATTCTCTTTTGGGATTACCCTGTTATCGCCGGCGGTGGCAGATGAAGCCAAATCCGCCGACGATGTCAGCGCCCCGACTACAGACGAGTTGAAGAATTCTACTAACCGCGGTCTGCATATTCAGCCCCTTAAGCCGAAGACCACGGCCAAGTCCAAGACTGAGATCCAGCCTAAGAGCGAATCTAAAGTCAAAGCTAAGACCGAGAACAAAGTAACCAAGTCTCAGAAGAAGGCAGAAGTACCTAAGAAGACAGTGGTCAAAAGCCCTCCACCTGAAAAAACTGCGGTTAAAACCATCACAGCTAATAAAATATCCCCGCCGAAGAAAACTGTGGTCGCTTCCACCAGACCGGCGCTTTTTGTGAGCAGCGGCAACATCGTTGCTGCTTCTTTAAATAAAGCCGGCCGAGTGCCGCGCTATCAGGATGGTGAAAAATTGAAAGTCACGGTAAGGGCTTACGAAGACTGCAATCTGATGATCTTCAACTATGACGGCAAAGTCTTGACTCAGCTTTTTCCCAATGAATACCAGGCTGATTCTTTTATAAAAGCGGGCGCCAGAGTCGAAATTGGCGGAGATGAGAGCAAGTTCGATTTTTGCGCGTCTAATGAATCCAGCGATTCATCGAGCGAGAAGATCTTTGTATATGCCTATCCTGCCAAAGAGAAAGCAAAACCAATATCTATCGCCATGAACAAAGCCGGGGCATCGCCTTTCAGATCGACCGAGATGAGTTTAGAAGAATATCGCAAACTGGTGAACGGCTCCCAGACATTTTTCAGCCGTGGTGTAAAAGTGGTGCCCAAGAAGCAGGTCGTCGAAGCCGCCTATGAAGAGGTCAAATCCTCCGCTCCTCCGAATAAGCTAGAGTTGTCTTTGACTGTCGATGGTAATTAGTTCTTAGCTGTCCTTGAATTTTTTATGATTTTAGAGAAAGACCGTGCTATTCGGGCACGGTCTTTCTTTACTTTAGATCTGAACATTTCGAACTGGTGATTCGAAAGAGCTAGACCGTGGAGTCTTCTCCGCTGGGGTGCTTGCTGGCGACGCTGAGGCGCTTGGCCACGACGTTCCAGTCTAGATTGTCCATGAAGGTCTCCAGATATTTGCCTCTGTCTATGCCGAAATCGACCATATAGGCGTGTTCGTAGACATCGAGCACCATAACCGGAATAATCCCTGCCGGAGAGTAGACATTGTGGGTATCGAGGGCGAAAGCATCGAGATGACCGCCCCGGGTGTTGTAGCCGACCACTACCCAGCCCCGGGCTGATTTGCCGGCGCCCTTGAGGAAGTCCATGAACTTGGCATTGCTGCCCCAGCGTTCTTCTATGGCTGCTTTCAGATCGCCGCCGGGCTCGCCGCCTTTGCCGCCCAGGTTGCCGAAATAGAACTCGTGATAGACCACGCCATTGACAGCATAGCTCTGTTCTACCAACAGCTCTCTCAGATCGGCAAAAGTGGCATTGGCTGTGCTTACATCCACATCCTTGAGCATTTTGTACATCTGGTTGGATTTTGCCACATAGCCATTGTAAAGCTTGAGGTGCTGCTGAATCTGGGAAGCGGAGAATCCATTGAGGGTTTTAGCGAGTTTATCGAAATCTTTTGCTTTATAAGGACCATCCGAGGACGCCTCTTTCTTGGCGCTCTCACCGGCTGCAGCCACCGGTACGGCAGAGCCTGCTACCATACCGCCAGCGGTCATGGCGCCCATAAGAAGAACTTCTCTTCTTGTTAGGACCCCTTCTTTACCTACTTCGTAATTGCCAATAACTTCTTTTTCTTTAGATGACATACCTGTCTCCTGAGACTTATCTTTTCATCTGTACACGAACAATCACATTGCTTGTCAAGGAATACCGAAAATGCTCAATCAGTGGTTTAATTGAACACTTCACAGACCCTGTAGCTGATGTTTTTGCCCTCATTGTGGATCATTATAGCCACATCGCAAAATGTTGGCTCAAGTTGTAAGCAGGAAGCAGATAATTAGAGTCGCCATGGAAACTACGAAACAGACAAGTATGAGTGCCACCAAAGATAGTTCTTCTAAGATCAGACCCAGTGCAAGCTATAGTCTTACCCTCCGGTTGAAGATTATGAACGAGCCGGGCAGCCTCGGAGCTGTCACTTCTCTAATTGGAGAGATGGGCGGCAATATCGGTGCCATCGATATTCACAGCATCGAAGGTCCCCATATGATCCGCGACCTCACGGTAAACATGCGTGATTCTCACCATGGTGATGAACTGGTCGCCGCTCTTAAGAAGAAGCCCGGGGTGGAAGTCATTCATGTATCCGATCGTACTTTCCTGATGCATCTTGGCGGCAAGATAGCTGTTACCAATAAGGCGCCGCTCAAGACCAGAGACGATCTTTCGATGGCATATACCCCCGGTGTAGCCAGGGTTTGCATGGCCATTCACGAAGACAAAGAGAAAGCCTATACCCTGACCATCAAAGGCAACATGGTGGCAGTGGTCACCGACGGCTCTGCGGTACTTGGTCTGGGCAATATCGGACCGGAAGCGGCTATGCCTGTGATGGAAGGCAAAGCGATGCTCTTCAAAGAGTTCGGCAAAGTCGAGGCTTTTCCTATCTGTCTCAACACCCAGGATACCGAAGAGATTATCACCGCGGTCAAAAACATCGCCCCTGTATTTGGTGGCATCAACCTGGAGGATATTGCCGCTCCTCGTTGTTTCGAAATCGAAGATCGCCTCAAGCGCGAGATAGACATTCCGGTATTCCATGATGACCAGCACGGTACCGCCGTGGTGGTGCTTGCTGCTCTGATAAATTCTTTAAAGATAGTCAAAAAGGAGATGAAGGATCTCAAAGTAATCGTGACCGGAGTAGGCGCCGCCGGGGTCTCCTGTTCGAAGATTCTGCTTTCTGCCGGCGTTCAGAATATCATCGGATTCGATACCACCGGACCGATATATGAAGGACGTACTGACCGCATGAACTTCATGAAAGACTGGTTCGCCGAGCATACCAATCCGGAGAAATTCAACGGCAGTCTCCATGACGCCATGAAAGGCGCCGATGTCTTCCTCGGTCTTTCCGGACCGGGGACGATCACGGTGGAGGACGTCAAGGTAATGGGTGATGACGCCATCGTCTTTGCCATGGCTAACCCCACACCTGAAATCATGCCGGAAGAGGCCGATCCTTATGTGCGGATCATGGCCACCGGCCGCTCGGACTATCCCAACCAGATTAACAACGTGCTCTGCTTCCCGGGTATGTTCCGGGGCGCTTTAGATGTACGGGCCACGGACATCACCGAAGAGATGAAAATCGCTGCGGCCCATGCCATCGCCAACTGCATCTCCGAGGAAGAACTGCACGAGGACTATGTCATCCCCGGGGTCTTCAACACCCAGGTGGCTGAGAATGTCGCAAGAGAAGTCGCCCGGGCTGCCATCAAAGGCGGAGTGGCTCGCAAAATTATCGCCGACGAGAATCTCTAGAGTTTTTGCAGCGAAGTTATTACAGGACGACCCCTGATTGTCTCGTGGGAAATTTTGTTTTCTGGCCGGTCAACCGTCCAGATAATTCAAACGGCCAGGCAAGGTCGTTATGAGGTTGAGCTATGGTGGAACTCAGATTGAACAAAAAGCTAAGAACTATCATCTTCGTTTACCCACTTGACGGTTTCAGGTACACTCTTTAAGCTGGCCTTTGATAAGGATAGAATTCGACCGGAGGAAGTTTCATGGTTGAATCTGAAAAGACGAGAAAAGAAAGAGAGATGCGCGCCGTTGAGCGAATGGAACAGGAGCGCGCCGAGCGTCGCAAGAAAGAAGAGATGGAGCGCAGAAGACGCAACGAAGACTATGAACGCTATCGCATGCAGCAGATGGCGGTGAAGAAGCAACGCGAGAAAAAATCCGAGCAAGAGATGGCCGATGCCGAAAAGACCAGGCAGATGGTAGAAGAGCTTGACCGACGCAAAGAAGAGAGACGCAAGCAAGGTTTCTCTTAAGCCGATTTCTCCGGGCTATTAGAGTTCATCTTTCAACATCTGTTTGAGCCCCACCTGGGTGGATGAGAGGGTGGTGGCGATTAATTTGCGCGCTTTTTTGTTGGTCAGGCAGGCATTTCTGGGTCTGCGCGCCTTGGTTTTCAGATTGCGCGCCTTTACAGGCTTGATATGAGAGGTCTCCAGCCCGAAGACCGTGGCGATGTTCTTGCCGAAACGATAGAGCGAGACCGCTTCCGCGCCGGCTATATTGAAGACGCCCCTTTCGCCCGATTCTACTAAGTCGAAAACTGCGTCAGCAAGCGCGCGACTGTATATCGGAGTCTCGACGATATCTTCTGGCAGACTCACGGTCCTTTCATTTTTTAGCAGTTGAATCACTTGGAGCACCGGATTTTTATTGAGACGATCCCAGCCAAAAACGTTCGAGGTGCGAATAATGAGATGATCGAGATCGGAGGTGGCGATCAGATGCTCTCCCAAAAGTTTATGCCAGCCGAATACGCAGCCTGGGTTCGGTGTGTCGCTTTCGGCATAGGGACCGGCGCTGCCGTCGAAAATATAGGCGGAGGAGATAAAAACCAGTCTGGCATTTACCCTGGCTGCCGCGTCTATGACATTTTTCAGTCCCAGCACATTGACGGCATAGCTTTCATCAGGATGGGTCTCCATCCACTCTATGTCGTTGCTGCCGGCGCAGAAAAAGATGGTGTCCGGCTCCAGTTCTCTAATTCTTTTTATCACCGTGGTACGCTCGGTGACATCCAGGGGCTCTATCTCAGAAGCTCTTTCTTGCAGTCTGGTGCCCAGGGTCTTATGCCCGCGCTCTTTAGAGCACCAGTCCATGGCGCTGCCGACCAGTCCCGAGGCTCCTATGATCATGTTCTGATTCGGCTTTTTCATTCCGAGTAGATGCTCCTGATTTCAGATGGTCCAGGCGAGTTTCCAATGATCTAAGCAATTAATCCAGTTTCTTTATAAACAGGGACGAAGCCTGGTCCGATTTAACCAGGCGCCAGTCTTTATGTTTAGCCAGGGCTCTTGCCAGGTCGCTGTCTTTTGGAAACAGGATCCAATCAACGGCAAATGAAGAGAGAGTATTCTCCCAGCCCTCACCGGTGGCCATCACTCTCGAGTAGTCGTAATAGAGTTTGTGCCCATAAAAATCAGCCCGGTCATCAATGAAGACCCGGGTTTTTAACTTGTATGAAATATAGCCGCCCCAGTTATCATAGTTGAAGCCACGTTTTTTCAGAAGGTTGTTGTCTCTTAAATAGTCGAGTGTTGTCACCGGCATGGACTTTTCGTCGAAGCCGGAGTTCAGGATTTTTATGCCTGCCAAAGATCCGCCGTTGAGGCCGGCTATTACAAGAACAAGCGATACCACCATCGGCATCAGATGCATCTTGCAAAGTTTTTCTTGTTCGTCGAATTCTTTGGCTGTTTTTATGATTTTAGAAAGTACGAGATTTTTAGATTTTATAGAATTCTCAGAGTCCTCGGTTCCTTCCGAAGCAGGCGTTTCGTCTTTGCCAAGCAGATAGGCAATTACCGGGGTGGCGACCATGGCGAAGACCGGCATGTTCCGGACACTGGCGAGGGATGCATGGCCGAAAGCGAGACAGAGCAAGAGGGTAGGTGTGTCGATTCGCCTCTTCATCGAAAGTCCTGCGATGAAGGCGACAAAGAGAATCTCCAGGCAGGTCGCGTGCAGTCCGCCGTGAAACACCGGGGACATATATTCGTTGGTGGCTTTGAGAATCTCCTGACCTTCTAAATAGCTGAGAATATAAAGATGCAGTTTGATTCCATAAGGATTGACCAGGGTCGATAGTGATAGTGTTCCGATTAGAGCGATTAGAATAAGGCTTCTCTGACGGGATTCTTTTCTTACATTCTCATCGGCGCTAAAAAACATTTGACCGGCTATTACAGTGAGATAGATTCCCGCAACCACTATGCCAAGGGCGAATGAAGGGTGGCTGTTGGTCCAGAAGATCATGGTCGGGATTAATACAGCGAAGAGCGTTTTGGAATTGATCTCTTTGCGATAAAACCGCCAGAGAAAGTGGACAAAGACAAGCAGACCGACATACTCGAATAGATGAGGTCTCGCCAGCCAGTGCATGGCCGATACCAGAATCGCCACCACAACAAGGAAACTTGCCACCGCGATATTGCAGTTCGCTTGCCGGGCGCGGTCATAGATGTAGAGGAAGATAAAGCCGATAACAGAAACCAATACCACCGCAATCAGATTGGTACCACCCAGATTATTTAGCAGCGCGATGAAGGCATCGAAGAACCATTCATAGGCGACCCAGGCTTTATCCGCCTGGGTATAGGAGATAAGGTCTGTGTAGGGCACCGCGCCCATGGTGAGAATATATTCTCCTGCCACCAGATGCCAGCCGGTGGAGCCATCTGCAAAGAGCATATTGGGCAGGACGAAAAGGGCCAGATAGATGACGAAAAGAAAGATAAAATCGCCCACGTCGGGCAGAGGCGACATCTCTTTGTATCTATCGAGCAGTTTCATCGCTCTATTATTGACCATTATCTAATTCTGCGGCTGCATCAGCCGCCAGATCTTCATTTGGCTCCGCGGCTGCATCAGCCGCTAAATCCACTTTTAGCTCAGAGGCTGATTTATATCGGTCATCGAGGTCGATGGCGGTGGCTTTCTTAATCAGGTCCCGGATCTTTTCGGATACACCGTCACCCGGGTCGGACTGAGATATAGGAACCGGATCGGAACCTGTAAGAAGATAGTGCAGGGTGCAGCCCAGGGCATAGACATCGCTCTGGGGGCATGGTTCGCCACGAAACTGCTCCGGGGGTAGATAAGCCTGTTTGCCGACTACTTTTGCGATTGTTGTGGTATCGCTTGCGTGGGCTACATTGAAGTCTATCAGTTTGAGGGTGCCGTCTTTATGGAGGATGAGGTTGTCGGGGGTAAAATCTCTATGCACCACCGGTGGTTCCTGGGCATGGAGGTTCTCGAGCACCGTGCACATCTGACCCGCCAGCGCTTCGACCTGCTTTTCGTCTAAGGGACCGTTCTTTTTGACCCTGTCTCTCAAAGAGTCTCCGTCGATATGTTCGAGGACCAGATAGGCTCTATGATCCTCGACCATGAAGTCTAGCAATTTGACAATCTGGGGATGGTCGAGCTGACTGAGAATTTTTGCTTCTTTCTCGAACTCTTTGAGGGCCGCTTTACGAACACTCATATCGACAAAGACAGGCAGAATAAATTCTTTGAGCACCACTTCGGCGTCAAGATTGGTATCGAAGGCGAGATAGGCGAAGCCCTGACCGCCGGCTCCCAACTTGCGGATTATTCTATATCGACCTTCACTGAGAACAGCGTCGGGAAGAAGCGGCTGGAGCTTCTCTCTTTTGGGTGGGGCGGCAAGGGCCTGCAGCCATAGCTCTGTGTAGCTGTGCTCGGCAGGCAGTTGCAGGGCGAGGATGACATCGGAGCTGCGGGGCAGATCCGGGGCGAATTTTTCTATCGCCTCGAGAATCTCCTGTCTCTCTTCTATGCTGGGGATGCTGTTTAAATTTACTTTGAACGGCTGTTCATCAGCTTTTCGCCTGAAGCTGAGAATGCTTTCCGTACCCCCGCTAAGCTTCTTTTCTTCTTCGATGCTTGCCGACTCTATCTCGTGCCAGGGCAGAAACCGCTTCCTAGTGGTGCCTCCGGAGCGCTTGCATAGAAACGTCAATCCGTCTTCCGAGATCTCCAGATGGGTGCTGCTGCCGGCATAGATACTGGCCAGGGCGGTGGTGATGATCATTGCCTCAATCAAAAACCAGGTCACTATACTGGTGTTGGCTTCAATAACTTCGCTTGGCGAACTGCCCGCTCCGCTTCCGGCGAGCATGGAGATGATCTCCGTGAGCTGCTGGATTAAGAAGATGCTGCCATAACAGCCTGCGTAGAGAAGCAGCGGCATCAAGGCTATTCCTGCTAGAAACTTCAGCCGCTTCGTCTTTTCGTCCCGGCTCTTGAAACGCTGGGCGATCCATTTTTCGAAGTTGACGTAGGGTCTATAACGGACCACTTTTCTGTTTCGCAAAGTGAGTCTGTGTTCAAAGGCAATCTCTTGTATTCTTCTGGTGGCGGCAGTTAACTGAGCAATCAAAAAGGGGGCTGCCAGGGGAAAGAGAGGCACAATTATATTCGAGAAAAAATAGAAGCCGCTGTAGACAGGGGATTTCAACCAGGCAACTTTTGATAGAGGATTTTTTACTCCTTGTAAATCGACTTTGCAGATAAAACTCTGCATCTTGAAATACCACCGTGTTTCCAGAATTAACCAGATTACAAAAACGGAAAATCGGATATAGACATTACTATTAGAGAATGGGTTGCTGAAGAGCATTGATATAATCAAGAATACTTGAAGGAGCTTCTGAAGTTTTACTTGGTTCAGGCTGCCAATCTTCTTGAGAGCTTCTTCTTTAAAAGTGAGATGAATCGCTCTGTGGAAGTCGATGGTGGTCTTTGCCCAGAGGATATAGGAGAATATCAGGCAGCCGTAGACAATCACCCAGAGGTGTGGAATTTGACGATAGATTCCTGGCGCTAAGATAAAGTAAGCGACAGTGGTGATTATTGTCAGAGAGAGCATAGTAAAGCGGCTGGTGCCTTTGTATTCGACAACCTCGGATGGATCCTTTAATTGCTCATCTAGAGGCTCGGCGCCAGATATTTTTGAAGAGCTTTTAGATCTGAGCGCTTCTTTTATCTCGGTTGGAGCTTCCAAAACCTGCAGATCTTCTTTTGCCTCGGGAGAAACCTCCCGCAGCTCGATCTTCTCTTTGAGGTTCTCTTTCTCTTTCATCTACTTCTCGACCGACTTTACGGCAACCAGTTCATTCAGTCTTTCTATGACAGCCTCGGCGCTTTCTATACGCTCTTCCTTTTCGAAGGCGGTCAGGTCTTTGAGCAACTGCGCCAGTTGCGGATTTGAATCGGGCAGGACTTTGAGAAGATCCGGTTGACTGAGAGGCGTCGGGTCGCGTCCGGTGAGCAGATAAAAAGCGGTGCCGCCCAGGGCATAGAGATCGCTCTGGGGACAGGCTTTGCCGCGCAGTTGCTCCGGGGCTATATAGGCTTGCTTGCCTATTAAGGTACCGGTGGCGGTGCCGACAAATTCGTTGGCGGCACCGAAATCGATGATGATAACATCACCGTTTTCGCGCAGCACCATATTGTCCGGGGTTATGTCCCGGTGAATAACCGGCGGGTCTTGAGAATGTAAATAAGCTATCGCCTGGGCTAACTGTCTTACCCAGTCTATAACAATGCTCTCTTTCTGGACACCGTTCTGGGCGATGAGCTGTCTGAGGTCCTGACCATGAACATAGTTGAGAAGCAGATAGGTCCTGCCTTCTTCGACAAAATAGTCAACGACGCTTGCAATGTGTGGATGGGACAGAGAGAAGAGCATTTTAGATTCTCTCATCAAGTACTCTTCGGCGATTCTTCTATTGTCCTCGTCTACGTCATCGGGCACCACCGCTTCTTTCAGGACATAGAGATCTTTCTTCTCTTTCTGAACCAAGTATATGGCCGAAAGACCACCGAAAGCCAGCTGTTTCTCCACCACCAGTTTGCCGTCTTGCAGCTCTTTACCCGGCTCTAGTGGAATAAAGGTGGTGGCATGGAATCTTCTTGCCAGCTCCTCTTCCCACATCTGGGTATAACCGGGCAGGTCTTTTGTGCTGTTTTGTCCCTGGAGCTCTTTCTGATAGCCTATCAGTCTCTCTCCGCGTTCACACTGCTTGCCCCAGAGTTCGACGGCAAGCAGCATCTCTTCCAGTTGTTTGCGGTCGAAGGAGCTGAGCGATAGTGAGACCGTACTGTCGTCGGACTTGAATCCGAGACGCAGATAATTATCCTGACTGGTTTCGATAAGCTCAGCCGAGACCAGTTCGTCCCAGTTGCGGTGGCGCTTCAGCTTGAGCGCCGGAAGCAGAAAAAGCGGAAATGAGATGCCTTCCTTGGTTATATGAATACCTTTGTCTTCGGCGAAGGCGGAGTAAACCAGACCTGTGATAAAGGCAAAAATCAAGAAGAAGATAAGACTGAAAGTAAACAGAGGTGGCAGAGTGAGGCTCTTGTTCAAAACCATGGTGACGACCAAACCGATGGTAAAAGGCGCCACCAGGGACCAGAGCGGGAAGATCACGTAAGCGAGCCAGAGAAGCGGACGCATCTGCTTTTTCTTATAGGTGACTGTAAGATGTAGTTCTGCCATGATCTGCTTCTACTTCAACTTGCCGGTATTCTGGTTTACTCTTTCATATTTGCCACTAATCGTCATACCGCCATCAAAATTGCTCATCGCCTGGTGGATCTCTTTACACTCGCTCGAGTCTTTTCCGTATAGAGAATCTGCCATATCCAGGGCGCTCTCTTGATAAATTTCGGCTTCGGTCTCGTTTCCTTGTAGTTTACAGATTTTATAGAGTTCGACCAGGGTCTCTACAATGTCGGCGTGCTCGTTGCCCAGAATTTTGTAACGCATCTCCAGAACCCGTTTACAGATATTTTCCGCTTCCTCGTACTTGCCGCCTTTTAAGAGGAGGTGGCTGAGCTGCATAAGCAGAATAAGTGTTTCCGGATGATCTTCGTCGAAGAGTAGCTCGGTGATTCTGATGGCGCGCCGCATCGCTGCCTCCGACTTCTCGTAGTCTTCCATGCGGGCAAGCAAGGCGCCTATTTTGCGGAGCAGCCCAATAATCGCTTTTTTCGGCGGGGTCTTCAACTTTTCCATAGAGGTCAGGCACTGCTGATACAGGTCTTCGGCCACGTCATACTCGCCATTTTCCACCAGCCTCTCAGCCAGCAGTTTGACCTTGCCTAGAAGACGGCGAAATTTGTCCGATTCGGTATCGTTCAAGGTCTTTTTGAAAGTACGCATCACATATGGTGCGGCTACAGTAAGATAGCCTTGCTCAATCAACAGATCGGAGAGTTCGTCCACCACCCCTAGGACATCGTCATGCTCGGGACCGAGGTAACTTTCGTAGTCCTCCAACACTTCTCTGTAGATGGCGGTGGCTTCCATCTTATCGCCCTGGCGCAAAAGCACCCGCGCCAGCGATCGCATATGTTCGGATTTGTTCAGTTCGTCTCGGGTCTCTTCGTGTTCACAGAGCTCTATCAGGCGACGATAGAGAGATTCTAGACCCTTCCAATTGAGGGTGGTTTCATAGACTGGTATCAGAAGCAAAAGGGTCTTGTGCAGCTCTCTTCCTGATTGGTGCGCGGCAATGCGCTCTAGAAAGTGAGCCGTATCGGCCGGTTTGTCCATCGCCTGGCAGATGGTGGAGAGTTTGGAGAGAATCTGGAAGCATTGTTCGTCTTTCTCTCCCAGGGTCTTACTTGTTATATCCAGAGCTCTTTCATACAGGGCTTTAGCTTCCTGGAGCTTGCCCTGCTCGCTGTATAAATCAGCCAGTTTGATGCTGGAGTCCGCTACTTCTGCGGTTTCGGTACCGTGTAGCTTCTCACGAATCGAATTGGATCTTTCAAGAAACTCTTCGGCTTCCACCGCTCTACCTTGCTTCAGGGCAATCTGGGCAAGCGCTTCGATAATCTCTGCCACGTCCTCGTGTTCGTCACCAAGAGAGTTCTCCAGGGCGACCAGGGACTGTTTGTAATAGATTTCGGCTTTATCTAAATCGCCATTGGCGCGGTGGCTGTCGGCGATGCCCTCTAATGCCCAGCCCACAAGCTCGTTTCCTTTGCCCGATATTGCAATATCTTGCAAGATAGATGTCGCTCCGCCACTGGGATATGCCACCGCCAGTCGTATCGCGATTTCATCGTTACCTAGCCTGCGAATGGCAGAAATAAGGGCGCTCTTTTTCTCTTCTTCGTCATCTAATAGTGCTACGAACTTGTCTACGGCAGCCATCTCTTCGAATTTAGACTTGAGCTGAAGCAGAGTCTCTTTTATCTCTTTGACCTCTTCTCGGGTCTCATTTTGGTCTTCTGATGCGTTTTTCCTCAGTAGAGGCTTCAGCTTCTCGAGCAACTCGTCGTTGTTGGAGTTCGCACCACGTTCCGGTATCGCTTTGATGCTTTCTTCGCTCAGTCGATTCAGTCTAGACTCCACCTGTTGTTTCTGATTTTCGACTATTCTTTCTATGGTGCCTATGGTTTTGGCGAAGTCAACGCTGTCTCTCGATCCGGCCAGCTCTTTGAGCTCTTTGACCAGGATCTCTCTTTGCATACGCTCGTACTCGAACCGCTGCCTGACGATGACAACCAGAAAGACTGTCATCCCTAAAGATAAGATACTGACTGTAAGGCTGATTAGCTCCATATCACTCGCTGGTGTAGTCTACAATCAGGCTTCTGGTGCTGTTATAGATAGCTTTGAAACCTGCCACCTCTGACTGGATTCCCTCCCAGTTTTTGGACCGGGCACAATCTTCCAGGGCTGATGCCCTTTCTTCTAGTGGATGCGCATTGATGACACGGCTGCATCCTTTGACCATATGGGCGCAGGAACGGACCGCTTCGGCATCACCGGCGGCAAGGGCCGCTTCTAGCCTTTGGAAGGCATTCTCCGTGTCTTCAAGAAATGCCAGAGCAAGCTCCCGAGCGGTCTCTTCGTCAAAGTCTTCAATCAGTTGGCTGAGATTGGCCAGCTCTCTTTCTTCCATGGTCGAGTTAGGCTCGGAGATCATTTGGAGATCAAAGAATCATCGGGACAGACTTTTTTGAGCTCTTCCTGGGTCTGGACGAAGATCGCTTTGAGGCGCATGTACTTGACCCTCACTTGCGTCCAGTCCTCTTTTTCCGCCAGTTCGATAATGTCGGAGGTCAATCGAGTCATCAGTTTCATGCCTAAAGCGGCACAGGGACCCTTGACCGCGTTGGCGAAGTGAATCACCGAATCGGAGTCTTTTTCGTCGATGGCCAGTTGCATACACTCTATGTAAGCGGCCATATTGGAGAGGAAGAGTCGGCTTATCTCTTCTACCTCTTCTTGCCCGTAGAGTTTGAGCATAGAGTTTATGTCCAGCGGCTCTAAGTCCGAATGCAGATCTTCGTCCTCGGGTATTTCGACATTGCCCCGGCTTTTCTCCTGGGCAGATACTATGGAGCGCTCGATTGCCTCTTTGAGCTCTTTGCGACTCGAGCCTTTTGTAATGTAGTCATCCATACCTGCGGCGATGCATCTTTCGCGGTCGCCTTCCCGGTCGTAAGAAGTGAGGGCGATTATTGGCACCCGGCGATGGGAGTAGGCTTCCGCCGTTCTGATTTTGCTGGCGGCCTCGAAGCCGTTCATGACAGGCATGTCGCAGTCCATCAAGATAACTTGGTATTGCGTTTTTTCCATGGCTTCCAGGGCTTCTTTGCCGTTGTTTGCCACGTCGGCATCGTATCCCAGGCGCTTCAAATGAAGCAGCAGGAGTTTCTGGTTGACGGGGATATCATCCACAACGAGAACTTTGTTGTGCTGAGGCTCTTCCGAAACGGTTTCGGTGGTGCTGTAATTGACCACCATAGACTCGGAACCATCCCCTTCTTCGTCTCCCATGTAGCTGGCATCCAGTTCGTTGGGACCGCCGATGGCGGCATAGGTGCCTGAGATTCGGGGTCTTCTCTTCTTGTTTTTTTTGCCGAAGAGGGTCTTCAGCAAGGATTTGCCACCTTTGACCTCTTCTCTATCTTTGAACTCTGGTTCTGTTTCGGGCTGAGGACCTTCCTCTTCGATGCTCTCTTCAAGATGCTCGTATTCGGCTTCGATAGTATGCTCTTCTTCCTCTTCAGGCTCCAACTCGGTTTCTGCTTCTAGAGCTTCATCTTCAACATAACTGTATTCGGTTTCGATACTGGACTCCCGTTCTTCGGCTACTTGTACGGGTGCTGCTTCGGATTCTTGCTCCTCGAACTGTTGCTCTATCTCGTTGATCTCATCAAAAATTTGTTCAGTCTCTCTGGCAGTTTCGGGGTCGATCTCGCCTTCGTTTTCTAAAGATTCAGCACGAACCACTTCGTCCTCTTCCCAGGCGGAGCTGGTAGTCTCATCGTTCTGGGTGTACTCCTCCCAGAGGTTCTGACCATAATCTTCGCTGTCCACCACTTCTGGCCAGGGAAGGTTCTCTTCTTCTTCACTCGCACTGGCATCGGTTCTGGCTTCGGTGAGGTCGGCCATTTTTCCGAACAGTGATTCTTGTTCGGATTGAGATGAACGCTCACTCTCTTCCTTTAGATATTCTTCCCCTTCTCCTTCTTCTTCTTCTTCTTCTAAATCGGGCAGCGATTCCGGATAAGACGGCTCTTCAAACGAAACTTCGAGTTCTTCCGACTCTGATTCGATTTCCGGAATCGCGCTCTTCTCTTCGCTCGTCGACAGCGATTCGGAATCTGGGTATTCCTCTTCAGTGTGACGAGCTATGGACTTTTTTAAATGACTTTGCTCCTCCTCTTCGGAATGGGGCAATCTGTCTGATAAAAGCCTCTGGACTCCGGTTTTGGATAACTTGCTGGCGAGATCTTGCAACTGATCCTGGGTGCTTCCCACCTGGGCAATCTGACTGCTTATGGTCTGGCAGAGATTTTCGATGGACTCTTCTAGAACAACCTCTTCGGTGGTGTCCAGCATGAAGAGCATGGCGCCGCCGACCGAATGATCGCTATTTATAAACGGAGTGGCAGAGAAGGTAATCCAGCTTCCGTTGGCTTCACCGGCATGCTTGAGGTGCAGGCGCTGGTCTGTTACAGCCTCTCCTGATAAGGCAATGCTCCAGGGCAGTGAATCGGAGTTGACGAAGTTACCGCTCTCGTCTTCGAATCGAAGGGACGCGTCGCTTCGGTTGAGGATGAAGTTATAGCCCAGGATTTCGCCAGCGGTCTGGTTGTGAAGCAGGAACTTGCCGTGGGGACCAATAAGAACAGCTCCCAGAACGGAGTTCTCTAGAATCTCGCTGACTACGCCGGGAAACCTGGATAGACCCTGGTCGAGAGAGTCTGCCGAGTTCATCAATGATGATATGGCATGGGTGGCTTCTGCCAGACCCGGCCTGGCCTCCACCGCTGATCTAATCGTTTCGACCGTTTCATTTAACTCGTTGAGTCTGGCTTTTAGCGACTCAACGTGCCGACTCCAGTCATTTGTCATTCTGGCTTTCCTTATGCTTGAAAACTTTGCTGTGCTAACGCCCGATCAAAGGCTCACAAATACCTTGTACCCGCTTAATATGGAAAGAAACATATAACTAAGGCCTCTGCTTCAACCCTCTTTTTGCACTCTGCAAAGGGTGTGGTAGAGAGAATAGATTAAATTTGCCGCTTTCTGAGAATCGATTTCGAGCTCTTTTGGACCGTGTTCAGTGTAGAGAGTGATCTTTCTACGATCTGTCGCGACCGCTTCCAGGGGACTTTCTAAAGCCTGTAGGAGTCTATCGGCAAGGTAGTCTGTGGGCATTGACTTGAGCAGAAAGTCATCGGCTCCCGAGTTTATTATCTCGACCACCTCTTCTGGATCGAGTACAGTGCTCATCAATATTACTTTGATATTGCCGGTGGTGAGAGAAGACTTGAGCTTGCGACAGAGTTCATAGCCGTTCATAGAAGGCATGTTGACATCGGAGAGCACCAATTGCGGTCTCGCTTCCTCGATCATCTCTAGAGCCTTTTCGGCACTCTTAGCCAGTTTCGTCTTCAACCCTCTCTTCTGGAAAGAGTGTTGATAGAGCATGGCCTGGGTAACGGTGTCTTCCACCAGGAGGATATAGTCGCTATCTGAGGCTTCGGTCATGGCCGCTGTATTCTCCTGCTCTCTCTTCTATCCCTTAGTTTTATGATTCTCTTCGGCCAACTGTCGCAGCAGGTCGGCGATGGTCTCGGCGCTGGCCACATGATCGGCCGCGCCCATTTTTATCGCTTCACCGGGCATGCCATGTACTATCGAACTCTCTTTATCTTGTGCGACGGTCTTTCCACCACGTTCCCGAATGAGCTTCAGCTCCCGGGCGCCGTCCCTGCCCATGCCGCTCAAGAGAATCGCTATCGCCCTGTCGCCGTAAACTCTCGAGACGCTCTCGAATAGATAAGAGACCGAAGGGCGGACACCGTTTATGTATTCTTGATTAGTTATCGCAAAACGACCGGAGGCGGTGATGCCTGTCTGATAGTTGTCCGGGCAGACATAAGCGGTGGAAGGCTCCAGCGTTTTGCTGTTCTCCGCTACTTTTACGTTGTATCCCGTGGTGGACTTGAGCCAGCTTGCAAAGCCTTCTACAAAACCCTCGGCGATGTGCTGGGCGATAACTATCGGCACCGGAAATTGGTCGGGCAGCGCTTTTAGAATGGTCTGAATCACCGTGGGACCGCCGGTGGAGGCACCGATGGCGATGATCTTGTTTCTTTTAAAAGCTCTCAGCGAACCAGAACTTATCTCTCCACCGGCTAGTTTGACAGCGCCTTTCAACTCTGTCAGGTCTCTTCTGGTCACCAGCTTTATCTCGGACATCAGCTTTACCGTAGAGATTAGCTGCGCCCTGAGGCGCTGGTAATCTTCGTGACCCGAGCCCACCGGTTTTTCTATGGCGGCGAGCGCTCCTGCTTCCAACAGGTCGAAGGACTTCACCACCGATGATCTCTCGTCGACACCGCTGACTACAACAATCGGCACCGGACTCTCTTTCATGACGTAACGAGTCAACCCAAGACCATCCATCTTGGGAAGCTGGATGTCGATGGTGATTAAATCTGGTTTCTCCTCTTTCAATACCTCCATGGCTTCTTCTGCCGAAGCGAGAACTCTTGTCACTGAAATCTCCGGATCACTCTCCAGAATCTCTTTCAAGAGAACCTGTATCACCGGCGAGTCTTCGACTATCATCACTTTTATCAAAATCAGATAGACCTCAGATCAAGCGCTCGACCATATCGAGTAGATTTGACTTCTCGAAATTGCTTTTGACGAAGTAGGCGTTGGCACCAACCTCGACGCCACGTTTTCGGTCTTCGAGGGAAGCCAGGGAAGTAACCACGATAATAGGAACATCGGGCCGCTCCGACTCGTGTCTTATTTTTGTGGTCAGTTCAAAGCCGTTCACGCGTGGCATTTCGACGTCGGTGACCACCAGATCGAACTCTGTCTGTCTGTATTTGTCGAAGCCGTCCGAACCGTCGGCTGCCACCATTACTTCATAGCCTGCCGATTCGAGAATGTTCTTGAGCAGCACTCTTGCTGTTATCGAGTCTTCCACCACAAGAATGCGCTTTTTCGAACGCTCTTCTCTATCCGAAGTCGTTCTGGAAAGCGGCCTGGAATCAAGCGGAGATTCGCCTGTCAGGGTGCCGACTAGATAAGGAGAGGTCAAGACGTCTTTCATGTTTATAACCACGGCCAGGTCGCCGGTTTTTAGCTGGGTGGCGCCGGCGATATTTCTGACTCTGGTCAGGGGGGCGGGCAGGTTCTTGACCGCGACCTCTTGCTCTCCGGAGACCTCTTCTACGGTGAGGGCTATGGGATAATCCGAGGTGCCTACGATTAGCGCAATCGATTCTTCGAGACTGAGCTTCGATTCGATTTGAAGTATGTCCGCCAGCCTGATTATCGGGAGCAGTCTGTCGTTATAGTTCAAGGTCCATTTGCCCTGGAGCATCCGCACATCTTGATCTTGCAGGCGTACTGCCGAGTTTATGGCAATGGTAGGCACCACCATTGTCTGGTTGCCGATTCTG
Source organism: bacterium (assembly GCA_016124935.1). Lineage (GTDB taxonomy): Bacteria > Cyanobacteriota > Vampirovibrionia > Obscuribacterales > Obscuribacteraceae > RI-106. The sequence continues at coordinate 211,475 of WGMS01000014.1, forward strand.
GCGGTGATGCCTACCATGGTGGCACGACGGACCGGGACCATAATAGTGAACTTGGTCTCTTGACCGGGAACTGACGAGATTGTGACGGTGCCGTTCAATCTCTCCACATTCTCTTTGACGATGGTAAGACCGAGTCCCCGACCAGAAATTGCGCTGACCTCATCTCTGGTCGAAAACGAGGAGCGGAATAGTAGAGATAAAATCTGCTCTTCGCTGAAGTTGTCCAGCAACTCTTTGCGAATCAGCCTTTTTTCAAGAGCGGATTTTTTTACCTTTCCCACATCTATACCGCGACCATCGTCCCGGACTTCTATTTTGACTTTGCCGCTACCGACAGGCTCCAGCGATATAAAGACAGTGGCCGTCGCGCTCTTGCCGCAGGCGGCTCTTTCTTCTGCGGTCTCGATGCCGTGATCGATACAATTGCGAATCAGGTGAATAATAGGGTCTTTGAGTTCGTCTAAAATATTTCTGTCTATTTGAACATCCGCGCCCTGGATATCGAGCTCCACTTGTTTGTTCTGTTGTTTGCCGATATCCCAGACAATACGGGAGAGAAGATTGTTCATGATCTCGAAAGGAACCAGGGTGAGCTCACGGCCACGGTCGAGCAGCGAGTCGACCAGATTATGAATGGTGCGTTCGTCAGCCACCACTGACTTTTCTATCGAGTTGAGAGTCTCCAGCATCTTGGCCACGAAGCTGTCGTGCATGTCCACGAATTCTCTGAGGTCCGTCAGTCTTCTACTGTTGCCGCCGTTGCTGCCGTTTCCGCCGATATCGCTCTGGGTGATATTCTCCACCTCCGGCCGCAGCCTCTGCCAGCGTCTGGACCACTGGTTGAGAACCGATTGGATTTCGGACAATTCAGAAATTCTCTGTTCGGAAGCCAGTTTGGCATAGACCAGCTCTTCGGATAGTTTTACATAGTTCTCCAGCTGTTCGACCGGAAGTCTTATCGAACCGGCACCGCTCGTTCTAGCCCTGGGAGCGCGCATCTCGGCGCTGTCTTCCTCGGGCGCTTCATTTCTGGGAGCTTCTGTTGTGAAGGGCGTGGTTACTGTATTTTCTCCTTCCAGCTCTTTGAGAGCGTTGAGCAGATCGTCTAAATCCTCTTTGAAGCCTTCTTGCCCTAACTCGTCCACTGTTCGCTGAAACATTATCCGGGCTGTGTTCAGAATCGCCATGGTGGTATCAGAAATTCTCGACTGCTTATGCTTGATCAGAATCGATTCGATAATCTGACAGCACTTTTCGACTTTGACCAAGTTTACCGCCCGGGAAGAGCCTTTGAGGCTATGGAATACGCGGAGCAGTTTCTCCACAGATTCGGCAGTGCTCTCCGGATCTTTGTCGATTGAAAGAAGATTGACGCTGATATTTTGAAGATGCTCGTTGGCTTCTTCTTTGAAAGCTGTTTGCAAAACTGCTATGAATTCCGGATCCATGGACATCTACTGATTGACCTCCAGGGCATCTATCGAAAGAAGGCTTTCGCCGTTGATGATGATGGTGGCATCACTGGTAATACCGGCTACGTACTGTCTGGGAATGTTCGATAGAATGATACTGGCCGGTTGAATGTCGTCATCGGCGATGAATTCCAATCCGAGTACATCGTCGGTGATCAGCGCGATTTGAAAGTCCCCTCTTTTGGCGATTATCGCTTTGTCCGAACCGAGGACAGAATTCTCCTGGAGATTGAAGAGATGACGCAGGTCAATCACCGTGGTCAGTGCCCCGCGCAGGCTGATGATGCCTACGATGTAAGGCGGTGTCTCCGGAACAGGTAAGATCGACTTCAGTTGAAAGACCTCGTCGGTATATCTGATGTCGAAAGCGAATCGCTGTTTGGCAATCTCGAAAAGAACATACTGTTTGCCCGGAGGGATAGCCGGTTTTTCCAGCGGTCTTGCCAGCTGTACCGCTCTTCTTCGAAGAATGCCGCGTCGCAGGTACTCATCGAGCTTGCGCTTTAGAATTTCCTGCTGGACCGTCTCTTTTCCATGCTCGTCGGTCATATTTGACTGTCACCTCCGAGGCTCGAGACGATACTCTTCAATTGACCCACTGTCAGTCCATCTGAATCCTGGACAATATCCGTGCCGGTTCTCTCCTGAAGCAGTCTGGCTACCTGGCTGAAGCATTTGCTTGATTTGACTTTCTCTCCTCGTTGGCGGTGAAGGTTACCGAGAACGAAATAAGCGATTACATAGGACTCGTCCAGGAAAATAGATTGGGTCAAAGAGCGAAGCGCCGCCTCATCATCTCCCATCTCGTGATGGATGGTAGCTTTGAGATAGTACCAGCGGGCGTTTATAGTATCCTGGGCGATTAATCTATCGCACCAGTCAATCGCCGCTTCCAGATTGCCCAGGTTAGCAAAAGAGCGGGCTATCAGACCCATGGTCTCCGAAGAATCGGAGTCCTCCATGGAGGTCGATATTTGAGGCAGGGCATCGATAATGGTGCTGTATCTACCCTGATCATAGAATTCGGTAAGTTTGGATTGCAGATTCTCGAAGTCTATCTCAATAGGGGGTTCGCGGCTCTCCGGCATAGCGGGAGGAGATTCAATAAGATTGTCGATGGAAAGGCGCATATCTTCGCGGGTGGAGCCAAAATAAGAATAGTTCGAATGGACGATTTTAATCGGTGCTTTTTCCTTGATGTCTATCTCTTCGACTTTCTGCAGGACAATAGCGCCGTTGAGGTTCTGCACATGAAAAAACTTTGGCGCCGGATGTGGTATCTCGCTGGGGGCGAGAAAGAGCCATCCCCCTGGTCGCAAGCACTTATGAAACTTTAGCAGGGTATTGGTTACTTGTTCAGGACTGAAATAGATAAGAACATTGCGGCAGAAGATTATGTCCAGGTTGTCGGTGCCGTTGACAATAGAAGGATAGCCGTCCTCGGCCAGATTCAGCATGGCGAAATCGACCCTGGACTTTACCTCGTCTTTCAAGGCATAGGTTTCGTCTTCTCGTATGGTGAAGTACTTCTCCTTAATGAAAGCGGGGATATCTCTGAAGGACCAGCGTCGGTATATGCCGGATCGGGCGACTTTCAGGCTCTGTTTGTTCACATCCGTGGCTAGAATTCGAGCTTCGATAGGACCCGCCTCGCTTCGGAAATCGGAGAGGACGGTCATGGCCGTCATCGCTATAGAGTAAGGCTCTTCGCCGGAGGAGCAGCCGGCGCTCCAGATAGAGAGTCTCTCTCCGGGCTTTTTTCTTTTGAGGACCTCCGGCAGAATACTTGCTTTCAATACGGAGTAGCTCATAGCGTCTCGGAAGAAATAGGTCTCTCCTATGGTGAGATAAAGCGCCATATAGCCTATCGCTTCGTTGTTCTCGCCGCCTCGAATCAAAGAAGCTATGAATTCGCTGGGTTCTTCGAAACCGGCTTCGGCGGAGGCAAGCAGCACCCTTTTCTCGAAATCCGCCAGTCTCGATTCCGAAATCCGATGGCCGAGATGCAGCTCAACCCATTCTCTCATCGTATTTAACAGGCTTTCCGAGATACTCTTACTCATTGTCTACTTGCGGTTCGAGTCCTTGCCTACTCCCAGCTCTTCGGTGAGGTTTTTCAGTTCCTGACCGAGTTCGTTCAGGCGAACCACTGCTTGCTCCAGCTCTTCGGCACCTTTCTGATTGTCGTTAGAAGCTTCTTCGACGCTCTTCATCGCCTCCAGCACCTGGTGCACACCCTGCAGTTGTTGCTGACTGGATGCTTCGATCTGGATGGCTGCCTGGGATGAACGGTCGATGCTCTCGGCCAGCGCCACCATGGCCGAACTGGCCTGGGTGGCGAAACCTTCTCCGTCTTTTACCACCTTACTGCCGTGCTCGGTTTTCATGGTGGCTGAAGCGGTGGCTTCGACAATCTCGTTCAGAATGCTTCTGACGTTACTGGTGGCTTTTTTAGACTGGTCGGCAAGACTTTTGATTGCCTGGGCTACCACGGCGAAACCTTTACCCTGTTCGCCGGCACGCGCTGCTTCGATGGCGGCGTTGACGGCAAGAAGATTGGACTGCTGGGCGATGTCGTCCACGGTCGCGATGATCTCGCCTACCTGTTTGGTCTGGTTTCTGAGGGTAAGAACTGTCTGGGTAAGAGACTCCATGTGCTCTTTAATAGCTTGCATACCTACCCGGACATCGTTGGCGGCTTTCTGGCCCAGCTCGGAGGTGTGCAGGACGTTTCTGGCGTCTGTGGACACTGTCTTGGCTTTGTTGCTGGAAATCTCGACGGTCTGTCTCACCTCTTCCACGATGGTGGTGGTCTGGGTGACGGCGGCGGCGGTCTGGGTGGCGTTCACCGACAGATTCGTGGAGGCTTCTAGAATCACATGGGCTAGATGAGAGAGCTCTTCAACCATCTCGTCCACCAGCTCGATCTTTTCCGCCAGGATCTCGGAGGTTTTGCCGTTTGAGCTGCCTGAATTTAAGCCGAGTTTGACGAAGTCATCCCTCCACCTGGAGAGCTCCGCACTGCTCACCCCGTACTGCCTGGCGACGGCTGCGGCGGACTCTCCTTCGAGCAATCTGATTACCGCTTCTTTTCTGTCGGGCTTCGAGGTGCTTGCTGCCTTCGTGGCCTGTCTCCTTGCCATCAAAAATCCTCCTCGGTCTTCTCTATTTAATAACTTCCACGTTCATCTAATGATCTCACTATATTCAATCTGACCATATTTCTCGCGTCTGAGTTTGCGACTTTATCCGTCACTCTTCGCTCTCTTCAATGAAGTCGCTCAAGCTGGTCAGGCAGAGTTTTCGATCTTCCAGCTCAATCACCATAAAAGCGGTGGGCGATAGAGACTGGGCGAAGAGTTGTTCTTCGCGGAAGTCCTGAACGGTCTCCACCTGGTCGGCTATCAAACCCAATTTTGTTGAGCCATTCTTAAGCACGAGAATGCGATCGGACGGTGAGAGCGCTCGCCTCGGCAGACCGGCCAGGGATCGCAGGCTGTGCACCGCGATGATCTCACCTCTTAGGTTAACCAGGCCTTCGATAGATTGTGGCTGGTCTATGATCGTCTCTGGTAGTACCGCCGAGAGTACCTCGATTATGATCTCTACCGGTACGGCAAAGGTGCTATCGGCGGCTTTTACCATCAGTAGTTGCCAGGTCATTGTTCTTGATCCGTCCCCTTGTCTTTTCCGATTCCGATCCGGCTGAAAGGAGCGAGAAACTCCTCGCTGAAAAGTCTCTGGCAATCCAGAAGAATCATCATCCCGTCCGGGGTGGCGATTACTTTGTGAGGCAGACTATCATCGACAATGTCAGCCAGGGCGACGATTCTTTTCTCTGGCACGGTCTTGGTGCCCAGCACTTTATCCACAATGATACTGACAGTAATGCCGCGACTCTTGAATACGACTATCTGATCGCTCAGTTCAACGGATCTGGGTGCCTGGTTCCATCGAGGTTTGATGTCAATCAGAGGGACGGTCTGACCGCGAATATTGATCATGCCGAGCACGGCAGGGTCGACATCGCCAATCTCTTCGAAACTGACCGAGTCGTACACCTGTACTACGTCTTCGAGCTCCATACAGGCTCTATGCGGACCCAGATTGAATATCAGGACCTGGTTGGACATTTGCCCCTCGAATTAGAATAAAAGCTGGTTACTAACTACCTTTCTCTATCTAACACCTTCTGGCATTTTTTATATTTTTCCCAAAAGCAGAATAGAATTATGCGACTCTTGCAAGATCCGGCGAAGCGCTCATTATTGGCGGATGAAGCCAGGTCGTGGTTGGTCGACCCGCATGTCGTCCGTCCAATAATGGTGCCTGGTCCGGTCTGGTTGGAACAATACTAGTGAAGATCTTTAGTCAGAGAGTTCTGAGTTGCAATCAATATCAGGTCCCAGTTCTAAAAAGCTGCCGTTTCACGACTTCATCGACTGGATGGCTCCGGTCGGTAGAGCCACCAAACTTCTTTATAATTCTCTGTCTCCGGAGTCGATCAGAGGAATAAACTGGGGAGAACTTCGCTATCATTGCAAATGGATGGGATTGGATTCCTTCCACTTCATCGCCGTCTCTTCTCTTTTGATTTCGGTGGCGCTTACCATTCAATGTGTGGTGGAGCTACAGAAATACCAGGCGGCCGATATCTCCGGTGCGGCAATTTCCATAGGACTGTTGCGCGAGCTGGGACCGCTCACCATCTCTGTAGCCTGGTGCGCCCGGGTGGGTGCCAGAATCAGTGAGGAGGCGCGCAACCAGAGGGGGCGATTCGACAACGACCGTGATTTCGCCAGGCACTTTCTTCCGGTGCGGGCCACCGCCGCGCTCTTCATGTCTATTCCTCTGGGGGCTTATGGACTGGCGGTCGGCTTTATTACAGCTGCCCTCTATGCACCTATGATCGGAGTCAACTCTTCCATAGACTTTGCAGAAGCCGCTCGAATCGCCATCACAGATAAAGACATCTTTGTCTATTTCTTCAAACTTATTGCTATCAATCCTCTGGTCGGGGTATTTGCCGGATGCGCTTCGGGGCTTGCGGCCAGGGATTCTGATATGCCGGTTGCCGCTAAGGCTGTGACATTTACCTTTCTTGCCTGCTATGGACTGAATCTTCTTATAACCATGGCTGCATTTATCGAAGGGACTCCGCACCTATGAACAGTAGCACCGATAAAACTGCCGGTAGTGGCGAATATGGTGCCGGTCTCAGTCAGGACGGAGTGCTTGGTATTTTTACCACCGCTTCTTTAATCATTCTTGTATGGTCCTATTGCTGGCTCAAGAACAATGGTGGTTTCCATACTCCTCAAAGGATAAATGTAGTTTTCAAAGAGGTCGCCGGTCTCAACTTGAACGCCAGTGTATTTGTCGATGGTGTCAGAGTCGGTATCGTAGATAAGCTCGAATGGCAGACCAAGAGTCGTGTACTGGTTAATATCAGGATAAACTCAGAGAAGGTTGTGGTGCCCACAGGGTCGAAATTTCAGATTCTCACCAACGGTATTGTCGGTGCTAAATATGTCCAAATAAGCCTGCCCGAGAATTATAGTCCGAGTATGCCTCCGATAGACGAAAGGGTGGAAGTGAAGGGTGAGACACCGGTCAGACCTGAGCTGGCGGTGAACAAGCTGGCTGTCGGCCTGAGTAAAATCGATATGGAGCAGCTTCACGAAAACTTTGTCAATGATCGTCATCGCCTGGTGCGAGCCGCCGACCAGTTGTCGGATCTGGCTAAGAAAACCATGCCTGTGGTGGATAAGGCTCTGCCCCTGGAAGATGAACTGCTAGGCCTGACCAGGGATATTCGTAGCGCCCTCGACAAAGTCAACAAACTCACCGACGATCCTAAGATGGCGAAAGATCTCAAAGAAGCGGGCAGAGAGGCCAGGGAGACAGTCAAAACAATTCAGGAGATTGTCACAGATATCAATAGCACCATCAAAGACAAAGATGTGAGAAAGGATCTGACCGATAGTATCCGTCGTCTTTCGGAAGCCTCGAAGAGCGTGGAGCGCTCGGTATCGTCCCTGGAGAGAATCGCCGGAGACAAAGAACTTCGCACCGACATAAAAGATGTCTTGAAAGAGGCGAAAAGTGTTCTTACAAAAGCCGACACTATCCTCAACGACGGCAATTTCTCGAAGGATGTGAAAAAGACGCTGGAGGAGACTAATAAAACCATAGAAGATCTCGGCAAAGTCTCCAGACAGCTCAATCAAATTCTAGATAAGCGCTTCCCCGCTCTTCATCTGATGTTCGGCAGACCGGGACATTTGCCCGAAAATGAGAATAAAAAAGATGCTTCTTCTATTGATTCTCGTTGAACCTATCCATCGAGTAGAAGCTACAGCCTTGGTGATTATCCTATTCTCGGTGGAGATTGTGAGCTCTCAGGTTCAAGCTGATTCCAGGCTTACCTGTTCGAGGTCCGATTCAAGCCAGCGGTGAGAGTCGGCTTCATACCCGACGAAAATGTAGGGCACGATTTTGCCCAGGCTATTGGTACTACAGGAGCAGGCCCGTTTATAGATGGGATGATCGCAGTGGCCTCTTGCGATTAAATAAACGGGAAGCTCTTGCGGACCGTGGGTCTGTGCTCCGTCATAGGGACCACCATACATCGAGATAGACATTTTTTTCTCCTTTACGTGAAGATCCTTCATTGATCAAGGGTCAAGAGACTTTTGATAGAAGCTGGTTACGGACCATCTCTGCCCAGATCTCGATTCGATCATCGGATAGCTCCGGTTGATTGACCTCGTCCAGAACCAGACCGATGAAATGGTCTTCGACCACAGATTCGGAATGATCGAACTCGAAACCGTCTAGAGGCACAGTATCACCGACGATAATCGCACCTCTTTCCAGAACTTTGTCATAGAGCAATTTCATGGCGCTTACGAAGTTATAGCCGTAGCCGTATTGGTCGCCCAGACCGAAAAGAGCGACGGTTTTGCCATTGAAGTCAATGGAATCTAATTGGGGGTAGAAGTCAGCCCAGTCATCGGTCAACTCCCCATCGCCCCAGGTCGAACCGCCCAGAATCAGGAAGTTTTCGTCAAAGTCTGCTTCGCCGGCTCGAAATATTGGTTTTATCTCGTGTATAAGCTCGGGAAGGGCTTTCTTTATGCGCTCGGCAATCTCATCGGTAGTGCCGGTCTGGGTGCCGTATATCAGTTTGCCCATTACTTTTACTGTCTCCTTTAGAAATTGAGGTTTTGTTCGAGGACAGGCAGCATTGTAATGCAAATTGTTCTCAAAAAGGTCGCGGCTGATTTATCTGAGTTCTCCTTGTGGTCCTATAAAACAAGTCTGCGCCTTTCCTGTGGCACAAAAGAGAGATGCAATAATTCTTAATAGCAATGCCGCTCAAGTGCGAATATATGCATTTGTTGACCAATCAGTCATACTTGAAGCGAGCAGAGATTGGCTTGATCTGGCAAATATTCATGCTTTTATGGCGATTAATTGCAAATAGTTCTCAAAGAAGAGAAAAATAGAATATAATCAGTTGCGTTGGATTCTAGTCTCTCATATTTTTGTTTTATGAGAACTGTTTGCGCAAATGATAAGGAATCTCAATGACCGCTTCCGGGATCAAGCTCAGTAAAGGTTCACGAAACCTGGCATTTCGCCTGCACAGGCTTTTGGGATCCCTGGCTGCAATCTATATATTGTTGATGAGTCTCTCCGGGGCAGCCCTTGTATTCCATGACGAGATCGAAGCGGCCTTCTGTACTCCTGTAATCGACAATCCGGCAGCAGAAACGGTGTCGTTTTCGAAACTAATCGGTTCGGTGGAAGAGCAGTTTCCCGGATACAGAGCTGCCTGGATCCATAATAAGAAAGACCCCCGGGATTACAAAGCGATTTACGCTCAAAAAGGTGCGGAGCGCATTACTGTCCTGGTCGATGGCGGTAACGCCCGGGTCTATGGACGGTTGAATCCTCTATTAGAGACTCTCAAGAACTTTCACTTCGACCTGCTTAACGCCGGTCCCGGCCGGCAATGGCAAGGTGTGGGCGCTATTGTGCTTCTCTTTGTCGGGCTTTCCGGAGTTATTCTCGGGGCACCCTATATAAAAATTATGTTGAAAGGCAATTCTTTTCCCAACCAGGTCAAGACCTGGCACGCTTTACTCGGGTTGTTAATCGCTCCTTTAATCTTGAACTGGTCGGTGAGCGCTCTTTCTCTTGCCTACCCTGAACAATTCAAGGGGGCTCTGGCGAAAGCTATCGGCAATGATGCGGCTCCTGTTGTTCTGGCGAGGGTCTCGGGACAATCTCTTTCTACCGATCGACTGGCTGAATTCATATACGAGAACTTCCCCGGGGAGCATCTGCTATGGATGAAGCTGCCTGCATTTAACAGTGGCAAATACAAACTGGTTCTGCAAAGAGAGGGCAATCCGCCCGTCAAACGAACACTTGTGATGGACGAGACCAGCGGGATTCTCATAGAAGTCTCTTCCGATGATAGGGCGACGACTGCGGACTTTATCCTCGGTTGGCTAAAGAAGTTGCATTTCGGAAATTTCGCCGGGGTCTGGAGCAAATCGATCTGGGTTCTTCTTGCTCTGATCCCTGGCTCGCTTGCCATTAGTGGGCTCTATATGTGGTGGCTCAATAGAAGGAGGAGAGATCTATCCGATCATGGACGCATTAGTTAGAAACAGCTTTTATTCCTGGTTGTCCGGCTTTCCCGATCTCAGTCGACAGCGTCTCAAACGCATAAATCTTGCCGCCACCAGTTCGGCCCATATCGTGCTTGCGCTTTCTTACGGCATCTTCGACCCTCATATCAGAGCCCTCAATAGAGTGATCACCAACTTCCTTCTGATCCGCATGAAGTGCGAAAGAGCCGGAGATAATTTAAGGACGGCTAGGCTCGAAACAAAGCTGCATGAGCTTCATGAAGCCATCGACTTCTTTACTGGGGTTGAGCGCATCAAGGATCCGGAAGGCAGGCTCTGTAAAAGGGTGGTTGATTTAAAGCGCAGGGAGGCCGGTTGATAGTTTGAATCGGTACATCTTGAAAGACCTTCCTCGACCCTTATACTCTCCGGCGGCGGCAGCTTCGCCATAACGCTGCTTCAATCTAGAAAGCAACTGCTCGACCCTGGTGCTTACCGGCATCTTAGCACTATCCAGCAAGTCACCGCCGACGATGACAATCAGATTATCGTATCTGTCTTTGTCTAACTTGCTCAGTTCTTCTAAAAGTTCATCCTGTCTTTTCTCGTTTTGCCATTCTTCTGCATAACCCCTGTGACTGGAAGGGGTTCTCTCTTGCTTTCTTGGATAAGTAAAATAGGCCTCAGGCAGGGGCAGTGAACTCTCCTTTTCGAGATAGTAAATGAATGTATAAGCGTCGAAATCCGGCGTCAGAAGAAATGCGCTCTTTTCGTATTCGCCTTGCTTGATGTCTTTAGCAAGTTGTCTTAGCCCGTTGATATCGCCGGCACCTAGATCGGCCGCATGCCAGGTACAGTCGATACCCAGAAAAAGAAGTATTAGTGCCACTACCGGTAATGCGATCTTGCGCTTTTTAATAGAAGCTACGGTGATTGCGCAGAGGACGCTTGTAAGCAAGGCGAACGGTGTCATATAACGGCTGTAACCCAATATAAAAGGTGTGATATAGCCCAGGATCGATACAGCAGTCAGCAAGGTGAAGAGGACAGGAATCAGATGAGGATTCTTTTGCCAGGCTTCAGAAGAGAATATTCTGAGGCTTTTTCTCTTGGACGGTATCAGCGCTGTAATAAGCAGACCGAGGAAGAAAAGCGGCAAAAGCAGCAGTCCTTGAAGCCAGGGCAGGGGCAGCGTCGCTGCCAGATTTGAGAAGAAGACCTTTGGCCAGTCTAAGAGTGGGGTCGGATCGACCCAATAAGTTCCGTGGGATAGATGGGTGATCATGCTCGGGAGCCAGGGCATAAACGCAGCCAGGCTCAAGGCAATTGGAAGCAAAGCCGGCTTCAAGCTTGAGCCGAGCTTCTCTTCGCAGATAATCTCTTTTATAGAATATCCGGCTGCAAGTAGTGCGAAGAAGAGAATACCCAGGTAGTGAGTATAAAAAAGTGCGGTGGCGCAAAGAAAGAGAGCGATTTTGAGAAGCAGGCGATTGCGCCGTTTTAGAAGCAGAATCAAATAGTAAGTGATGGCGGTCACCAGAGTGAGAAGAGCGTAGCATCTGGCTTCGTGAGAGTAGAAAATGGCAAGGGGAGAGATTGCCGCAAAATAAGTCGCGGCTGCCGCCGTCCAATTATCATTTTCGGATATCTCTCTTGCCAGAAAGTAGGTGGTCGGTATGACCAGGCTGCCGAACAAGATCGAAGGAGCGGCAAGGGCTGTGGTGCTTTCTCCGAATATCGCCAGGAAAAAGTGCATGAATATGAAATAGAGAGGCGGACCGAATTCTCTGTCGACCACCCTCTCGAGCAGTTGTGGCAGATTCTCTGCCCGGGCTACATACAATGTGATGGCGTCATCGATATTGATACCTGTGCCCAGCAGTAAAAGACGCAGGACCACGCCCAGCGCGGTGGTGAGAAGAAGAAAGATTGCGATTCTAGCTGTCAATTTCTCTTTTACTGTTTTCTGCCTCTTCCTGATTCTCACCGATATTTATTTTGGAATCAGTATCAGAATCGGAATCAGAACTTGAAGCGGCTTCGGCTTTCTCTTGCTCGGTGAGAGGCACTTCGCCGGCGAGAACATTGGTTACCGCCCCTCTTTGTCTGTGACGATTCAAGACCTCAGAGAAGAAAAGAGCCATCAGAATAAGCGCTCCACTTACCGAAAGGAAATACCAGTGCTGGTTGACGAAGAATGTGGCGATTAATCCAAGCAGCCCCGAGACCGCATAAATGATGTAAGCTACCTTCTTCTGTGACAGCCCTGCTCTCAGAAGCCGATGGTGAATGTGTCCAGCGTCCGGCGAGAATATGGAGCGCCCGGCGGCCATGCGGCGGATTACAGCCCAAGAGGTATCTAATAAAGGGAAGAAAAGAATGAGACCGACCAGGAGCACCGTCGGCACAATTACAGTAGCCGCGGCCACTCCTTTTATTACGCCGGTAATGGAGATGGCGCCCAGGATGAAACCGGCTAGATAAGCGCCGGAATCTCCAAGAAAAATCCTTGCCGGATTGAAATTCCATCGCAGAAATCCGAACAGTGCTCCTGCCACCACCGCTGCCATCAAGGCTGCATAGGGGCGGTTGATGCTTTCAGAAAGGGCGACGCTCCAGATAGTTAGAGCCGATATGGCTGAGACCCCGGCAGCAAGCCCGTCCATGCCATCGATTAAATTGACGGCATTGGCTACTCCTACTAGCCAGACCACGGTTATAGGAAGGCTGAGCCAGCCTAATTCAATCGGAACCCCGCCGCTTATGGAGATAAAACCGAGATCGAGATTCATGTTCAGTGGTATCGGGATCGATTTGATTCTCACGCCCAGAGAATAGGCTGCGCAGGCGGCTAGAATCTGCACTATGAATTTATCCCTGGCTCTCAAGCTCTCCAGGTCGTCTAGCAAACCAAGCACGAATACCAGGGTGCCGCCAACGGCGATACCGATGATTCCTTCCACTCCCCGGGCGTCTTTAGGCAATTTCCCTGCGATAGCCACCAGTGTGGTCAGAGTGAAAAGAATGCTTATAAAAATCGCCACACCGCCAAGGCGTGGGATGGGCACTTTATGTATTCTGCGCTCTTCGCCGGGCTTGTCTACCAGTCCCAGCTTCAGTGCCCGGGAGCGAATTTCCGGAGTCAGCCACCAGGCTATAGACATGGCTATTAGAAAGCCGGGCAGATGCATTTTGTCCAGGTGTCCATGGGGCACCAGAAATAGTGCCCAGATAAAACCTGTCGCAAAGAGAAGAACCTGGCACCCTCGAATAGCGATAGAAGATACCCGCTGGCGGGTGGTCGGCTTCCCCGAAATCTCTTCTTGCTGGCGCTCGGCGACCATAAGTCTTTTCTCTTCTAGCTCCAATTAACCGACTCCGAGTAATCTTTCCTTATAGAGCGGGAAGCTTTTGGTCAGCTCTTTGACCCTGTTTACGGTCGCGGCTTTGACCTTCTCGTCTGTGGGCGCTTTTAGAGTATCGGCAATCAATTTGCCTATGAGCTCCATCTCTTCCACGCCCATGCCCCGGGTAGTGACCGCGGGGGTACCTATTCTGATACCACTGGTGACCATCGGTTTTTCCGGGTCGTTCGGCACCGCATTCTTGTTGGTGGTGATACCGACCGACTCGAGAATATCCGAAGCGTCTCTACCGGTCATTTTGATTGGTCTTAGATCTACCGTCATCAAATGGTTGTCTGTGCCGCCGGAGACGATTTCGACTCCATTGTCCACCAGGGTATTGGCCAGCACATTGGCGTTAGCCACAATACGCTCTTGATACTGCTTGAACTCCGGTTTGAGCGCTTCACCGAAAGCAGCTGCTTTGGCGGCGATCACATGCATGAGCGGACCACCTTGAATGCCCGGAAATACCGCTTTGTTTATCGCTTTCGAAAACTCTTTCTGGCACATGACCACACCACCCCGGGGACCGCGCAGGGTCTTGTGGGTGGTGGAGGTGACGAAGTGGGCATGGGGAAACGGATTGGGATGGAGACCGGCTACTATCAGTCCTGCTATATGGGCGACATCGGCCAAAAGATAAGCGCCTGCTTTATCGGCGATGGCGCGGAAGCGTTCGAAGTCGATGATTCTCGAATAGTTACTGGCACCACATATGATTAACTTCGGTTTGACCGAAAGAACCTCTTTCTCTACCCGGTCATAGTCTATCTTGCCGGTCTCTGGATCGATTCCGTAGAATTCGTTCTGGAACCATTTACCGGACATATTCACCGGAGAGCCATGGGTGAGGTGACCGCCCTGATCGAGAGCCATTCCCATGATGGTATCACCGGGTTGGAGCATGGCGAAGAGCACCGCCATATTGGCCTGGGCTCCGGAATGGGGCTGGACATTGGCTGCATCAGCCTTGAAGAGCTCTTTGAGACGCTTGATCGCCAGGCGCTCCACTTCGTCGACAAACTCGCAGCCGCCGTAGTAACGTTTGCCCGGCAGACCTTCGGCGTATTTGTTGGTCAGAACCGAGCCCTGGGCTTCCAGAACCGCCTCCGAGACGAAGTTTTCGCTGGCAATCAGTTCGATGGAGTTTTGCTGTCTCTCCAGCTCACTCTGTATGAATCCGAAAAGTTCAGGGTCGCTATCTCTTAGTTTCACCGGGACCTATGCCTCCCCACTAAATCAATTCAAATCAACTCGATTTGACCAAAGATTCTTTATATTCTATCGGCATTGAGCAGAGATTACCCATCCGGTAGCTGCCTTTGAGTACAAACATATCGAAAAGATCTCTAATAAAAGGACTCTGTTCATGACCTCAGAGGCTTCCGAGCAAGTCAAGAGATTTCATGCGCTTGCCGGCCTTGTCCTCCAGATATCTCTCCAGTAATTTCCTTGCCGCTTTCAGAGCGCTTTTCTGAATCGCCGAGGGCTTTTTCGTCCTGTCTGCCTCCGGAAATCGGCCTTCAGCCAGTATTCTATCTGCCTGGACAGAAGCCAGTACCAGCAATTTCCAGACCAGGGGCGTGATATAGGTCCCTGCCAGGGGATAGTCTTCGCCTTCCTGCTCCAGGGTAAGACTGCGCTCGGATCTTGGACCGTATTCTCTTACCAGACCGTAATTAGGACCGCGCCTGCCGTGCTCGTCCGCACAGTTCTGACAGCATATCCCTCCCATATCTTTGACGAAGACGCTGATACTATATTCGGTTAGCGGTTGGCGGCAGAGTATGCAGACTTCCAGTTGTGGTCTCAATCCGAGCAGTTGTAAAAGGGTGAGCTCGAATTCCATGGCAAGCAGCCCCGGCACCGAATCCGGCTGGGTCAATCTGGTCAGAAAGGCGCAGAGCAGCTCATAGAAAAAGGCGCAGTCTTCTTCCAGCCCGGTGGAAAAAGCCCTGGTCAGCTCGGCAAAATAGAGACCGAAGGTGAGGCGCTCCAGATCGACTCTCAGGGCTGAGAAGGTCTCTAGCGACTCAGCCTGGGTGATGATATCGAGGCTCTTGCCCTTAGCCAGCAGAAGCTTGTTGACACAGAGCAGTTCGGACTTGCCTGAGATTTTGGCTCCAGGTTTTCTCGCCCCTTTGGCGACCGCTTTGACTATTCCTCTCTCTTTCGAGAAAAGAGTGATCACTTTGTCGGCTTCTCCAAGGGCGAAGGTTCCCACATTGATGGCTGTGAGAGGATAGGTCGGCATTCCCTACTTATTTAGTCCTGGTCTTTTTCTTTACCAGAGTGGGCCAGTCTGTGTGAACGGCGCCTGCTTCCGGTTTGTCGACCCGTTCATAGGTATGGGCGCCGAAGAAGTCTCTTTGAGCCTGGGTGAGATTCTGGGGCAGCGAGGCGGTGCGGTAGCTGTCGAAATAGGCGAGGCTGGCAGATAGAGCCGGTATGGCTATGCCTGCCGACTGGGCGAAAGTGGTGACCTCTCTCCAGCTCTCTTGCGATTCTTCTATGAATGCGCCGAATTCGCTGTCTTGAAGGAGATTGGCAAGATTGGGCTTTCTTTCATAGGCTGCTCTTATCTGCTCCAGAAGCTGGGCGCGGATGATACAGCCACCTTTCCAAATTCTGGCAGTCTCTTTGAGGTCGATATTCCAGTTGAAGTTCTTCGAACCTTTATCTATAAGTGCCATACCCTGGGCATAGCTGCAGACTTTAGAGGCGTAGAGCGCCCGGGGCAGAGCCTTGAGCATGTCCTGTACGCCTACATTGCTCGGCACCGCCACTTCTTTTTTATACAGAGTGGAGGCTTCCACCCTCTCTTCTTTCATGGAGGAGAGCAAGCGGGCGGTGAGAGCGGCATCGATAGTGGGAATGGCAACGCCCAGTTCCAGCGCTATCTGGGCGGTCCATCTGCCGGTGCCTTTCTGACCGGCTTTATCTAGAATCAGATCCACCAGAGGCTTGCCTGTCTCTTTGTCTTCTACCGTGAGAACCTCGGAGGTTATCTCTATCAGGTAAGAATCTAGATACCCTTCGTTCCAGGTTGCGAATTGATCGGCTATCTCACCGGCTTCCATCTTGAGTCCGCGTCTCATGATGTCATAGACTTCGGCAATAAGCTGCATGTCACCATATTCGATGCCGTTGTGCACCATCTTCACAAAGTGTCCGGCGCCGTCCGGTCCTAAATAAGTGACGCAAGGACCATCATCGACCTGGGCTGCTATCGCTTCCCAGATAGGTTTGATCTGGTCATAGGCTTTTCTATCGCCGCCGGGCATCAGAGAAGGTCCATGGAGAGCGCCCTCTTCACCGCCTGAGACTCCGGAGCCAATAAGATAGACGTCATCTAAAGCGAGACTTTTCTCTCTTCTGATGGTGTCTTCGAAATGCGAGTTGCCACCATCGATGATGATGTCGTCATCGTCGAGAAATGGTCTCAGTTTGTCGATGGTGTCGTCCACCGGAGCGCCGGCTTTGACCAGCAATACTATCTTGCGCGGGCGCTCTATGGCGTCGACAAAAGAGGGAATATCTTTGAAGCCGGTAATCTTTTTGCCCTGAGCCCTATCTTGCATGAAATCGTCGACCTTGTCGGGACTTCTGTTATAGACGGCAATCGGAAAACCTTTGCTCTCGATATTGAGGGCGAGATTCTCTCCCATTACTCCCAGGCCAATCAAGCCTATCTTCGCTTTCTCAGACATATTCTCTCGATCTCCTCTGTTTTGGGATTTACTGGCTGCCGGAAGTCACCGTGTCAGACTGGGATATCAGCCCCTTCGCGGCGGCTTCATCCAGGAACCACTCTGTGGAATTGGATTCGCATAATCTTACGGTACAGGTCTGGGCGCAGTCCTTCTCTTCTTGTTCTTCTCTGGTACGCGGTGGCAACGCCCCTACAAGAGAAGCCGGATAGCCGGTTCCTGACTTTGACTCGCTTTCGGTGAGCACCGCGCGAACAATATCGCTTTTATTCTCTCCTGCCACCAAAAAATAGACATTGCGGGCATTGTTCAAAAGTGGATAGGTGAAAGTGATGCGCTCGGCATCGAGCTTCTCGACTTTGTTAGATACACAGAGTCGCTTTTTCTCTTTCAGTGCCGGGCTATCGGGAAAGAGAGAGGCCGTGTGACCATCGCCCCCCAGCCCCAGAAGCACCATATCGAACTGGGGCAGTCCGTTCTCCTCTTCGCAATATTTGCGGATTTGTTGTTCATAAAGCTCTGCCGCTTTCTGAGGATCTTTTTCTGGATTCTCCAGTTTGAACAGATTCTCTTCCGGCACCGGGACTTTAGAGTAGAGATGGTCATGGATCATCTTGTAATTGCTCTCATCGCTGTCAATAGGCACACAGCGTTCGTCGGAGAGAAAGAAATAGCATTTCTTCCAATCTATCAAAGAGGCGAATTCACTGGTGGCGAGCATATTGTAAAACGGTATCGGGGTGGAGCCTCCGGATAAGGCCGCCACGAATTTGCCGTGGTGCTGTTGGCATACATAGGCGAGGTCGACTATGACTTTGCTCAGACCTCGCACCAGGGCGAGTTCGTCGTCGTATACATTAATCAGGGCTTTCTGCGATTGATTCGGATTCATCATCGGATTCTTCTACTTTGCTCTCATTCTTCTAATTACCGCGCAGGCGGCATCCACCGCCTCTGCGAAAGTCCTTGGTTTTACAGGATCATTGAGGATAGAGTCAATTAAGTCTGTCTGAGATTTGGGATTGTGACTTATATCTTCATCGTCTATGTTGCCATGGGCGTTTAGCAGGGCGGTCCGCAGTCCCGGGCTGACTCTGTCTGGCCAGACTCTAAGCACCGAGTGGTCTTCATTTCGCAGCTTTATGCGGATTTCTCGCAGTCTTCCTTTGTTGTCCTGATTCTGAGGGTCTCGATATCTTCGTAGCTTTACTTTTATAGCGGTGCGATTGAGACGGTAGTAGACTGTGGTCGGCATGTTTGGGCTCTGGGTGTCGGCAATTTCGACCCTATCGAACTGCCAGGAGAGTCTGGATGCGAGCCAGCCTAAAAACAGCCAGCTCTGGGCGGTGACCTTGCCGTCACCATCATCGGTGCCATTCTCCTCTAGTATCTCCACCGAAGAGATAGAGTCCAGATCCTCTACCTCCAGATGACCGCGTTTTATATCGAAAGACTCTGCCAGAGCCTGTCTCCAGGGTAGTAGCCGGGACCAATTAAGGTCGTAGACCGCCGAGCCCTTTTCCACTGCGTTATTTAGGTTCTGTAGTTGCAAGAGGGCGTTGGCGCCGGAGACTTCAGAAAGCCTGCGAGAATCGACGATGAAGCGGTCGACATGGCAGAGGAAGGGTCGAATCACATCGAGATTGAGAACCGGATCATGCCACCAGAGGCAGGTGGGCAGATCGGGCAGGGTGAGCGGTGCCACTACGCTGACCAGCTGGCGCGTGCCTTTTCCTTTCCATTCGACAATTATCTGTTCGCAGCAGATTTGTTGTCGGGGTTTGCCGGAGACCTGGTGGCATCTTGCTGTAACCCAGGCATCCAGTGTCTCTTCTCCGGATTGCAGATCCTCGGCTCTTGCGATTATTGCCCGCGAAGGATGTTTTACGGAAATTTCCGAGACAATATCCTCGATGTTGATATGACCGTTGCCCGTATGGGAGAAAGCGATGAAATTGAGGGCACAGGCTCTGGTAACCTGGCTCGCCTCCTGGTCACGCTCCGCTTCGTCCCAGAGTTTATAGAGCTCTTTTTCTATGCTCTGGATATCGACCTGATGCAGTCGGCCCGAGAGAAAGTCTCTGGTCTTGGTCGATTGCATCACAGTATTCTCCAGGAGTGACCGGTGCTGCCGATGAGAGTATTGCTCGCTTCCGGTCCCCAGGAGCCGGCTTCGTAATTGGGGAAGGGACCTTGAAAGATGCTGTCGTCGCTTGCGCTCTTGGTCTCCGGACTTACTGCCGCCCAGTGTTCTATAACCGGGGTGAGCAGGCTCCAGGAGGTCTCTACAAAGTCTGAGCGGGCAAAAAGCGAGGGGTCTCCTATGAGGCTATCGAGAATCAGCCTTTCGTAGGCGCTGGGTGTATGGTCACCGAAGGCGGTGCCGTACTTGAAGTCCATGGTCAGGGCTCTTAGCTGAGTTGTCGGTCCCGGTTGCTTGGTGGCGAATTTAAGAGAGATGCCTTGATCAGGTTGGATCTTCATCACCAGTACATTAGGGGAGCTATCGGCCATTATCGAGCGCAGACCGGTGTTGGCCATATTAGAAAAGAGTTTGTGGGGCGGCGCTTTGAAATGCACCGCAATTTCGGTGATTCTTTTCTCCAGGCGCTTGCCCGAACGTATATAAAAAGGTACACCGGCCCAGCGCCAGTTATCAATTTCTAGTTTTAGAGCGGCAAAGGTCTCGGTATTGGAATCGGAGGCCACTTTCTCTTCGTCCCGGTAGCGTATAGCTTCGTTGCCCAGAACATAGCCGGCATCATATTGACCGCGAACCGCATAGCTATCGACTTTATCCGGGTCGAAACGACGCACCGCTTTCAAGACTTTGGTGCGCTCATCCCGGGTCGCTTCGGCGCTCAGAGAATTGGGCGGCTCCATGGCCACCAGGGCGACAAGCTGCATCAAATGATTCTGGATCATGTCTTTGAGAGCGCCTGCTTCCTCGTAGTAGGCACCGCGTTCTTCTACCCCGAGGGTCTCGGCATTGGTGATTTGAACATGATCGATATAGTTATTGTTCCAGAGAGGCTCGAAGATGCTGTTGGCAAAACGGAAGCACATTATGTTCTGGACGGTCTCTTTGCCCAGATAATGATCGATACGATAAACCTGATGCTCGTTGAGCACGGCATGGATTTTTTCATCCAGGGCCAGTGCCGATTTAAGGTCATGACCGAATGGTTTCTCCACCACCACCCGGGGCCAGGCGGGCTCGTCGGAGCGTCGCTTGACCGCTAACCCCGACGAATTGAGATTTTCGATAATTGGAAGATAAAGAGAGGGCGGTGTGGAGAGATAGAAAATATTGCGGCTGTCCGAACCATGCCTTTTCCCTATCTCTTTGAGGTCCTCATCGAGAGATGTGTAATAAGAGGCTTCTTTAGCGTTGCCGGGTCGATAATAGAGGGACTTGGCAAAGCGCTCCCAGCACTCTTCTTTGAAGTCTATATCTTCGCCGTAGCGAATCACCGAATCCTTCATGGTCTCTCTGAACTGTTCATCGGTCATCTCGGTTCTAGAGGAGCCTACGACGGCGAAATTCTCAGGCAGGTGGTTGCGGAGATAAAGCGCATAGAGAGCCGGTATCAACTTGCGCTTGGTCAGGTCGCCGTGGGCGCCGAAAATGACCATGGAGAAAGATTCCGGCTTCTTCTCTACTTGTAAGCCTTCCAATAAGGGGTTTTCTATAGTTATGCTCTCGACCATGTTCGTCGTTCGTCCCCATCGCCTCGGATAATTCTCAATCCCAAAAGACTACTAGATTTTAATCGCTCCTGCATGAACAGCCGAATCTCTATCAGTTGCCAAACTGTAGATTAGACCAGGTCCTATCCAAATAGAACCGCTATCCTGGGTTTGTCAAGCGAGTTTTGTCAGGAGCTTTCATTTTCTATGACTATTTCCAGTTTAAGGGCAGGCGTCGAAGGTAGGGTTGTCGGAGATGTTCATTCCGGGCTCCACAGCGTATTTCATCGCCAGGTTATACAGATAACAGCGGTGGAGGATGTTTTGAACGCAGTCGAATACGCAAGGGTCAAAGGTCTTGCAGTGGCCATTGCCGGAGGGCGGCATGCCATGGGGGGACAGCAACTGGCTCATCGGGGTCTTTTATTAGATATGACCGGTCTCAATCGAGTTCTCTATATTGACGAAGAAAGAGGTCTGCTCAAAGTCGAAGCCGGCATTATGTGGGACGATCTGATTGGCGCCATGGCCTCTAGCCGCTGGTCGATTATTCAAAAGCCGACTGGAGCCGACCGGATTTCGGTGGGTGGCTCTGTCTCGGCTAACATTCACGGACGGGTGCTGGGGCGGGGACCCTTTGTGGAGGATATCGAGAGCCTCGAGGTGGTCGATGCCCGGGGCTGCCTCAGAAGCGTTCATCGAGGCGATGAGTTTTTCTCCTATGTTGTAGGAGGTTATGGACTATTCGGCATTGTGGTCACAGTTACTTTGCGACTGCAGAAAAAGCATAATCTGAGGCGGCGGGTGCGAGCAGCGTCTCTGGCCGATCTTGTCGTGACCATGCGGTCGCTTTTGGAAGACGGTCACGAGTATGGAGACTTTCAATTCAACATCGACAGCCATAGCCCGCAGTTCTTGACCGAAGGCATCCTTGCTTCTTATGAGCCGGTGGGACATTATCCTTTCTCTCGAGAGCCCAGTCAAAAGGTGCTTTCCGAAAGCCAGTGGAAAGAGCTGCTCACTTTAGCCCACACGGATAAGGCAGAAGCTTTCCGGCGTTATCTCGCCCACTATCTGACCACCGAGGGTCAGGTCTATGCTTGCGACACCATGCAATACAGTACTTATCTCGATGGCTACCATCGTGAGCTTGATAAAGAGCTGGGAAAACCGCGGGGCACCGAAGTAATTACCGAACTCTATGTGCCTCCGGAGCGACTGTTGCGATTTATGGAGGATTGTCGGGAGCTTTTCATAAGGGAAAATGCCGATCTCATTTATGGAACTGTAAGAATGATCAGGGCTGACCATATCTCTTATTTAGCCTGGGCTAAAGAAGACTACGCCTGTGTTATATTCAATCTGCATACGGAGCATAGCGCTGCTGGACAGTTCAAGAACGCTTCTATTTTTCGTCGGCTCATAAAAATCGCCAGGCAGCATCGGGGCAGTTTCTATCTGACTTACCATCGCTATGCCGACCGTGAAGACCTGGATGCCTGCTACCCGCGCTTTGCAGGCTTTCTGAAGAGAAAGCAGGAGCTTGATCCGGAAGAGATCTTTCAGAGTCAGTGGTATCGCTACTATCGCGATCTTTATAGAGATTAATAGAAATAACCCGGGCTAAGAGGTAAACTGGTCATGGTTTTTCGAACTCTATTATGATTTGACGGAATTTTGATTTGCTTCTTGGTAGTACAGTCGACTCGATTCTAAAAGAAAAATTCGAGCTCAATCAGTTGCGCCCTCAACAGAAAGAAGTGATTGGCAATCTTCTGTCGGGTAGGCACACCCTGGCGGTTTTGCCGACCGGTTACGGCAAATCGCTTTGCTATCAACTTCCCTCCCAGCTTCTGCCCGGTATCACCCTGGTGATATCACCGCTAATTTCATTGATGCAGGATCAGATCAATTCGCTGCATCGTCGTGGTATCACCAATGCTACCTTCATAAACAGCTCTCTATCCGAACGTGAGATCTATGAGCGGGGTCAGTCCATAAAAAACGGCTCGATCAAACTTTTATACGTGGCGCCCGAGCGTTTCGAATCCGAGCACTTTCGCTCTTTGATCGCTTCTCGTGAGGTATCTTTGCTTGTTATCGACGAGGCTCACTGTGTCAGCCACTGGGGTCACGACTTTCGCCCGCAATACCGGCGAATGTCCCGCTATCTGAAGCAGTTCTCCGACTCCACCACCTTCCTTGCTCTTACCGCCACCGCGACCAGTAACGTCAAACATGAAATCGTAGAGGTTCTGGGAATAGATCATGATCGTTGCGCTCTGGTCGAGGGCGATTTGGATCGCAAGAATCTGACCTACAAAGTGGTGGCATCGAAGAAGGTCAAGGACAAAGAAGAGATTCTTCTATCCCAACTGAAGAAACATGCCGGGGCTGCTATTGTCTATGCCAACAGTCGTAAGGATTGCGAGAATCTCTCCTACTTCCTGCGGCGGAATAAAATAAACGCGGGTTTCTACCATGCTGGCATGACGGCGGATTTGCGTACTCGAACTCAGCTTGCCTTCGAAGAGAGTCGGCTCGACACCATCGTCTCCACCACCGCTTTTGGAATGGGTATAGACAAAGCCGATGTTCGTCAAGTCATACACTTCAGCATGCCGCCATCTCTGGAGAGTTATTATCAGGAGTCAGGGAGAGCCGGTCGGGATGGCGATTATTCGGTATGTACCCTTATTTTTCAGAAGCGTGATCTGGCTATTCAAAAGTGGATGTTGGACAAGCGCTATCCAACCTACGAGCAGATCCTGGCAGTTTATAACGAGATAAAAGAAGCCCCTGACGGTGGTCTTCACTGGAGCGAACTCAATGACCTGGGCGATATCAATGCCACCCTGGCTAATCGTTGTGTCGAGCATCTACGCGGACTCGGTTATATAGACCAGGTCCGGGGCAACTTTGTCGCCCTCGAATTCGAAGATGTCGAGGCGGTCGGCTTCGATACGGACGATCTTGTTCTGAGAAGGCGTATGGATGAAGAGAGGCTCGAGTCGGTAAATGATTATGCCCAGGGAGGGGCTTGCAGGCGTTCTCGACTGATAGAGTATTTTGATCAGACCTTTGCCGGTCTCTGCTCAGGTTGCGATATCTGTGATAACTTCTGAATATGAACAGATTCTATTCGCTTTTTTTACTTCTGCTAGTCTGGGCGATTGTCACCCCCGCCCAGGGCTCCACCGAACAGGATCGTCTTTTGAAGTTTGGGGATTTCTATTCTAAGAAAGGCCAGCTCACAAAGGCGCTTTCTTACTATGATCGGGCGGTAAAAGCAGCGGACTCGAAAGATATCGCCTATTACAAAAGGGGCATGGCCCACAACAAGCTCGACCAATTGGAGGCTGCCCTGGCGGATTTCAATGAGGCTATTCGACTCAATCCGACCATGAGCGATGCATATAGCTGGCGGGGCGAGACTTATAGCGATATGGGCACGTTTAGACAAGCGCTGGCTGACTTCAATCGAGCTATGAAGCTGCCGGGTCCGAACCGACCCTTGCTTCTGAGACGGCGTTCTAAAGTCAAGAATGCTCTGGGAGACTATGAAGGTGCCATCGCAGACGCCACCAGGGGGATAGAGTTGCTCGAGCGCAAAATTAAAAAACGTGCCGCTAAAGGCAAAAATACTTCCACCAAGAATATCGAACTGGCTAAGTTTTTTGAGCTTCGTGGCGATCTTCATTATAATCGCGGGCAATTTGCTCAGGTGGTGGAAGACATTTCGGCTTGCATCAAATACGGTTATATCTCTGATCATATTCTTGACCTCAGGGCGAAGGCTAACCTGAAGCAGGGCAAGGTGGCAGAAGCGATTGCCGATTATGATCTCACCCTCAAGCTCAATCCCCGGGATGACAATGCCTATGCCGAGCGAGGCAAGCTTCTTTTGAAACTGGGGAAAACAGATAGAGCGATAACGGACTTTACCAGGGCCATAGAGTTGTATCCCGGGGAGAACACTTCCAGGCTTTATCTCCTGAGGGCCGACGCCTATAAGAAGAAGGGGGATTTACGGTCAGAGAAAGCGGATCGCCAGAAAGCCTCTTCCATACGCAAGAGCTACTTCTGAAATTTCTTAAGCTCGTATTAACAGAAGCTGCTACCGCATCCGGTTTCAATATAATTGTAATATCGTCCACTTTCTATGAATTAATAGATAGATTTTTCGTGTTCAGGCCCACCTTTTGCGGAGGACCTCTTCATGTCGCAACTATATGACAGTCCTGTCTTTAATGAGAGCTTACTGGCTCGAGTCGTGTCTATTGGCGCAGGTAGCCGCTATGCCTCAAATCCGGTGGCGCGTTCTAGAATGGCACAGTTGAAGGCTGCCGACCAGTTGTCCGCTTCCTCTGACACCTCTGTCAGATTCGACGCCGTCCGATTGGATCTGGCTCTGTTGCTGGTTCTTTTTTGTACGGTATTTTATCTTAGCTGGTTTTATATAAGCGGCTTGCCTGCGGGTTATCAAGTCGGTCTGCCGCTTGTGCTGTTATTATTGAGCTACTGGGTAGCCGGATTGACTTTTCATCATCCCCATGCCTCACCATATCTGGCGCCGGTCTTCGTCTGTCTCGAAGCGGCATTTCTTGCCTCACTACCACACTTCTGGTTCTTCGGTCAGATGGAGCTTTTCTTTAATCTGTTCGGTATCTCTTTTTGTGTATTACTTTCGACACTGCTGCTTAACCAGAGAGCTCGTAGAGTAGGGCAGAGCCGTACAGTGCTCTTTGTGGCAACAATGGTGGTGGCTACCATCTTCTGGTATATGTATGTGCCGATGGTGGGCTATCTCTTCCATGTGCCTATGGTATTGCCCCACAATCTGGGACCGACTTATTTCATCCTTGCTCTGAGTGCCATCTTTTTTGCCGCCGACGCTTTCATAGATGATCTGGAGTACATCTCCCTGGGCCATAAGCATAAAGCGCCGCGTTATATGGAATGGTACGCTGCTTTTTCTTTGATGTTTACCTTTCCTTGCTTCTATATATTCAGCTTAACTAAAGTCATCATGGAATCGGATTGAGATAACGACCACGACTTAGCAAAGAATAATGCCATGAACATTAGAGACTTTAATCTATGCAAGTGGTGATTCGGCTGGTGGCATCCCATACCGGACATGTATTTGGTCGATTTTCAGTGGATATATTGATCTGGCTCTAGCTTTCTGAAAAAGAGAGCGAATTCACCATGCAGTTGTTAACACTGCCTTGGCAAGAAATGGTGGCGGGTATAGAGTAGCGAAAGCCCCCGGACAAAACACCTCGGTCGCGAAGAACGAATACTCACAACGGGAAACGGACATCGGCTCTGTGGTCGCTCAAATATAAGGGATTGCTTTGAGCATATTTGTAACCAGGGGCAATCTTATATATTGTATTTGATCAAGTCTGAATAGAATATGAAATAGCTTTGATGAGAGGCGCTCTGAGAGCAAAGGCACTCAGAGGTTCGAGTCTTCGGAAAGCTAATTATTTGATCACCATATCCGGGACAGGATCATCGGACTGGACATTGACAATGTTGACTCCGCGTCCGGCAAGAAAATCCAGGGCGTCCTGGCTCTTTTCGCCCATGGGCCAGAGAGGCACTTCCATCCGGGCGTAATGAGTATGCAATATGACCGTGGCCGAGTCACGATAGGGATAATATTCGGCGTAGACTATGTCATCAATCAAAACCATCTGGGTGGCTTTGCGATTGTGCATGCCATCTACCACAGTGAGCACAGCTTCGCAGTCGGTCAACTCCAGGGTGAAGCGCCTTTTTTGATCTCGGATTATAGAATAGCCTGTATAAATCAGAAGCGTGCTGAAAGCGCAGGCTGCCGATGCCATGATTATCGACCAGTAGAAGTTATGAGGGAGAACGCCGGCGGCCACTATCAGCCAAAGCATAGAGAATGCAAGACCGACTCCTATGGCAGCCCAGAGCGGACCGGTACCGACTCGTTTGATGCCAGGGTCGGAAACCAGGGTGATTTTGACTCCACCGGTGGGATACTGCGGCAATTTCCAGGCTACCTTATGTAGATACAGGGATGACAACTATATTTTGCCCGTTCCGACTGCTCTGATAGCGCTATTCCGGGTTAATTCTGCTTCCGCACCAGATGTCGTGGCATCAGATTGGGACTTACTCTTCGCCGAAGAGGTCTTCTTTCCACCACCCGGGTTTTGTCTCGGTTGTCGGAATTGCGCGCCAGGCACCGCTTATCTCGCTCGATTCCTCCTGGGGGCTAGCCTGGTTGCCAATCTTAGCCAGAGAGCTTTCGAGATTGGCGATGGCGTTCTTGAGCTTGATAGTCTCTTGATGGGTCTCGCCAAGCAGTCTTTTCTTGACCGGCAGGGATGTTTGATAGCATTCTCCGGCGCTGTCGTATTTTTCCTGGACATGATAGAGGGTGCCCAGGTTGTGCCAGGCGTTGGCCAGCTCTAGAGAGCCCTCTCCATAGGCTTGCTTATATACATCGACACAGGATCTGGCCAGGGCCTCGGCCCGGGCATAATCTTTGATTGTGTAGTAGCAGCGGGCCAAATCACTTTTTAAGGCGCCGACCAGGGCGTGACCAGCCCCTAGAACCCTGGATTTGATATCCAGTGATTCTTCTAAATAAACCGTGGCTTCCTGATAGTTGTACTCCCGGGTGTGAATCTTGGCCAGACTCTCCAGGGCATAGCAGTAGTCCGGTGTCATCCGGTCTTCTTTTGCGGTTCGATCGATGAATTCCTGAAATAGAGCCCGGGCTTGTTCGTTGTTTCCGGAAGCCAGAGCAGTATCAGCCTCTATCTTCAGGGTTTTGAAGTCAAACTCGCCTTCCTGGCTTTTTTGTGGAGTTGCCGCCCGGGGTGTTACCGGACTGGGTTGGGATGTCGACTTGAATGTGGGATGGTTCGTTGATGAGCCCATCAAGTGGCTGAGGGTCTTAAATGCCCCCGACTGTTGAATGGGATCTGGACTCTGAGCCGGGCTTTGAATTTTTTTCTGGGGACCGGAGGTGAAGCCGGTTCTGAAAGCTGGGATGCCCCCCAGGCTGGCGCCGCCGTCTTTCTTGCGAACGCCCCTCAACTGATCTGCTTCGTCTTTTCTGCCCAGAGATTCGAGCACCATGGCGAACTCGTTGAGCAGAGTTTTCACCCTGGGCTCACTTGAGCCAAGCACTCTGGAATTGACAGCCAGGGCGCGTCGATAAAGGCGTTCTGCTTCAATTTGGTTATTGTTTATCTTGGCTAGCATGGCAAGATTTGCCAGGATACTGGCCAATTCGTCGGCGTTTTCACCGAGGGCTACTTCATAAATGGCCAGGGCTCTGTAACCATAGATGGCAGCTTCTTGCAGTTTTCCTCTTAGAAGGAGGAATTCGCACAATCTATCGAGGGTCAGTGCCAGTCTCTGGTCGTTGGAACCAAGCGCTTCGGCTTCTTCAACGGCCACCATCCAGGTGTGCTCAGCGTAGTCGTATTTGTTCTCTTGCTGAGCCTTTACGGCTTCATCGAACTTCTCTTTCCATTCCTGTTCGTTATCAAACATCGGCTTCTACTGATGCAATATCACAATCCCTCTGGGGGACGTGACGGAGTGATTTCGAGCTGCCAATACTCTCATGCCCAATATTTAGCCATAGGCAACCAGGGCCATGATAAAAGTGCAGCTATTCCACAGGCAATGGGCCACCATGGAAGGCACCAGGCTCCTGGTTTTTTCAAGGATAAAGGCGAATAGAAAGCCCAGGCAGAAAAGCTGAAGCGCCCCGCCTAGATCAAGATGAATGACCGAGAAAACAGCGGCGCTTACAACCAGGGAGGGAAATATGCTGAATCTGCGACGCAACGAAGTATAGAGAAAGCCGCGGAATAAAAGCTCTTCAATAATTCCAGGCAAAACTCCCAGCGCGAAGATGAACAGAACTATGCCCAGGGGATTAGCCTCTTTGGCTGCGGACATGACCACGGCGACGATGGGGTTGTCCGAGCCCTGGGAGCCTAGTTTCGTAGATATGAAGACAGCTAAGACGACCAGGGGTATACAGGCGTACCAGGTCAGGATGCCGGCGGTGACCAGTTTGAAAATGCCACGATTCTCCACTTTCAGCCTCAGTTTCAGACTTTCGAAGAAGGGGAGCTGATTGGGGCGTATGGCAAGCATCCAAATAAGCAGGATAGAGGGCAGGTTCTGAAAGAGATAGAGTCCGGCAGTGAGAAGCGCTATGGCGATTACGCCGTGCTCAGAAGCGATGTTGGCCATCTGGGAAGAGATGCTTTTTAAAGGCACTGCCAGGAGAAACTCTATCGATAGCCAGCCGATGAAGACCCCGTACACCGTTTTACCGGACCAGTCAGAAGGAGCTCTTATTAGTTTGAGACCGTTATCATCGGTGGGTTTTCTGGGAAGGAAGAAAAGCTGAATAAAGATAATGATCGAACCAACAAGCGCAGAGAGCACAGCGGCAATACCGAAGACGCCCAGGCGTACCATGTAATACATATAGCGTTCATGGAAATCGGCATGCATCTCTTTGAACTGCTTTGTCTTGCCTGCATTTTTGACGAGCTGCATGGTGACGATTTCGCGATACCATCCTGCCGAAACGTCTTTTTCGGCAATTTTGCGGAGCGCGTCATAGTCCGAACTCTTCACCTTCTTAGTCACATAGACAGCTTCCAGAAGTCGAGCCAGTTCTTGTGCTTTCTCTTTTCTTTCTCCATCCACGGCGAGAAGCTGTTTGAGAGGTTTCTTGATGCTTTTGCCCTGGTCTCCAAAGAGAATAATCTGCTTGGTGAGAAGGGTAGTGGATTTGGGAGCGGATTCCACCGCTTCGCCAAGAAGCTCTTCGGCTTCTTGATAAAACTGTTCCTTGGGGCTCTCCATCTTCTCTTTCAAGGAAGGCATGGATGGCATATAGCTTTCCAGGGCAATATAGCCGGAGCTCATCTTTAGATAAAGTTCGGCTCTATCAGCTCTGGTATAAGCCAGGTTGGCGTTCGCCCTGCTGAGGATTCCGCGGTAGGCTTGCAACAGAACAAAGGCAGTGGCGTAGACCAGGAGGACCTGAATAACCACTTTCTTCTTATCGTCTTTTAGATACACCGCAAGGGCGGCCAGGACCAGGAATCCAATTAGCCAGGCATAGTAAATGAGGTCTTCCAAAATCGGTCCTTTCCACGGGGAGCTAAAGAATTCTAGTATATAGCTTCCCCGACGGATAAAGTTAGCCGTCGGAACATTGTTGTCTCATAACAGGCTGAAATCTCTAGCCGCCGTCGCCGCCGCCGCCCCAGAAGCTGGAGCCGTATTCGCCCAGTTCTCCAAAACCGCTGAATTCTCCGAAATCGCCCAGGTTGTCCATACCACCAAATTCTGTGGTCCGGTCGTGGAGGAAATCGTCGTCATGATCAGGATAATAGCCGGGGTCGCTTCGGGGGACCTGGTCCGGGTAATAGCCCCAGGGGAACATCCTGGAGAGTTGCTTCCTTCTCAAGAATTTGGGAAACTTGACCACGCCGAGCCCGATCAGGACCAGAGCGCAGAATATAAGTTCGGTTAGAACGATGTTGTCCCAGTTCATAATATTGCTTCCATAGCTCGGTTTGTAACCGATAGAGCCTTCCTGGCTGAACTATGGCATCAATTATGAGGACCTGAAATTAAGAAGTCAACGGCTTCAGTGGGAGAATTACTCATTATCCGTTAGCAAAGCCACTTTCTGGTTGCCGACGGTGCTCACTGACATTTGGGGGCTCTGGGTGCGTTTGAAGTTCTCGATGTATCTTCGAAGGGCTTCTCTAATGAGGTCGGATCTGGTTCTATGCTCGACCTGGGCGACAAAGTCTATCTGTTCAAGTAAACCTGGGGGTAATGCAACGAGTACTTTCTTAGGCATGCGACAACCTTGCTTTTGAACGATTATGGGTACAACGAAAGGAAATTTTTACGAAACCACGCAAGCCCGTAGACGTTCGCAAGTTCTCCGTCTATTCTAGGCGTAACCGAAAGGTTCCAGGGTATGAATTTACAACTATCAGGCAATTTTTTAAAGGGCTGAAACGCCCATAAATAGCAGAGACTGTAGATTTTTATATAAAAGGAATTTTGGAATGTCCTAAACCCTGTCCTGTCGAGACCTGCTCTATAAGTGGTTTTCAGAAGGACCAATTCTAGTGGGTTTATGGAATCGTTGTAATTTGATAAAAAGACTTGACCTTTTTGATCTTCTGAAAACATGTAATTATGCGAGTCTTCTGCGTATACAAAGTGCTATAGAAGTATGAATGAAAGTTTTGAGAGTGACGTTCCCAAGTTGACTGCCAGGGTGAAAGCCGGTGGTTGTGCGGCTAAGCTCGGCTCGGCCGAGTTGCAATCTATATTGGCCAGAGTGCCGGTGATTCAATCGCCACAACTGATTGCAGGTATAGAAGGCTTCGAAGACGCTGCTGTTTACAAAATTTCAGATGATCTTGCAATCGTTGAGACTATAGATTTTTTTCCACCGCTGGTAGATGACCCTTTTCTTTTTGGTCAGATAGCGGCTGCCAATGCGCTGTCTGATGTATATGCCATGGGGGCGAAACCGATACTTGCCTTGAATGTTCTCTGCTTTCCGACCTGCGATTACCCCATGTCGGTGCTGGAGGAGATTTTGAAAGGCGGGGCTTCCAAAGTGGAGGAGAGCGGCGCCAGTCTGGCAGGGGGGCATTCGATCCAGACCACTGATCCGGTTTACGGTCTGGCGGTGACCGGACTGGTTCATCCCGATAAAGTGCTCACCAATAGTGGTGCCCGGGCCGGTGACGTACTTGTGCTCACCAAGAAGATCGGTAGCGGGGTTTCGCTCTTAGGCTTAAAAGGAGAAGAGCTGCAGCCGAGTTCGCAGATAGAGCTCTTCGAGAGCTTGACTGCTTTGAACGATAAGGCCTGTAGTATTGCGCTTGGCTATCATGTTAATGGCATGACGGACATAACCGGTTTCGGATTGGCCGGGCATCTTCTGGAGATGGCGCGTTCGAGCAAGCTGGTGGTGGAGCTGGATATAGACAGGGTGCCATTTTTTCCCCAGGCAGCTGAACTTGCCGGTCAGGGCTTTGTCCCGGCAGGGACCTATGGAAACAGACAGTCGTTCTCGGAATTTATCACCTATATAAAGGATGTGAATCTGGAGCTTCAGGATCTGATTTTCGATCCCCAGACTTCCGGGGGCTTGCTGATGGCTTTATCAGATCGGGACGCCGAGCATCTTCTTAGGGAACTCGACGCGGCAGGAATAGTCGCGGCTTCTATAGGAAGGATGCTTGAACCTGAGTCGGAAGCCGGTCATCTCTTTGTTGTATGAGTTTTTAAAGGAGCAATATTTTGAGCGATGAAATCGACCTGCGTGGTCTGGTCTGTCCGGAGCCGGTTCTGAGAACCAAGAAGTTGATCGATGATGAAAGTCTAAAGCAGATAACTGTGCTGGTCGAGACCGAGATCAATGTCAAAAACCTGGAGAGGTTGGCGCACTCGAAGAATATTGATTTGACCAGTTCAAAGGAGGGTGAGCACTTCAAAGTCATTTTGCGGCGCCCAGAAAGACTGGTGCAAGATAGTGATAGTGATGGTGAAGGAAGAATCGCCGCTGCGAGCAGGGAGAGAGCCGGTGGAGTCGCTGAATCTGTGGGTACGGTTGTCTTTCTGGGCAAGAATACATTCGGTGAAGGCGATCCTGATTTCTCCTCGAGCCTGCTCAATGTTTTTCTACAAACGATATATGACTCCGGTCATCGTCCCCGGGCGATACTGATGGCGAACAGTGGCGTCAAACTGCTGGCGAGAGACTCTAATGTCCGGCCGGTTTTGCGGCAATTCGAAGAGGCTGGATGCGATGTATTCGCTTGCGGTCTCTGCGTGGAATTCTATGGGCTGAAAGAGGATGTTCCTACCGAGAAGATAACGAACATGTTCTCTATAGTCGAATTCATGATGACCGCAGATAAGGTGATAAGTCCTTAGAGGTTGCGATTGTAGTCGCTCAAAAAGCCATCCTGATTGAGGATTTTATAGAAGAACATCGACATGATCATGGTCATAATGATGATCGATACAATGATCAGCATGGTCGCGTC
Source organism: bacterium (assembly GCA_016124935.1). Classification (GTDB taxonomy): domain Bacteria; phylum Cyanobacteriota; class Vampirovibrionia; order Obscuribacterales; family Obscuribacteraceae; genus RI-106. The sequence goes on from WGMS01000014.1 coordinate 244,515, forward strand.
GTGCATCAAGTTCGCGAACTGAGCGAGTAATTCCATATGTGCCACCGGAACCGGAAAAGGATTGCTCAATAATAACAGAAAGATAAAGATATGCAAATGAAAAGAAGTGGTTGCCAAGCGGTAGTTGCTGCCCGCAAACTTCTTGCCCGTCACCGTCGAAAGTCGCATCTGGTCGCAATTTCTATGATGGAAAGATTTTCAGCGGTTTTTCTTTCTATAGCAAGAAGAGCCGGATTTTTATTAGAAAGGTCAATTTTGCCAGGTCTTGGTTGAAATTGAAGGCGACAAGAAAAGTGTCCCAGGCACCGAAACTTTTTGAGCTCGCCGCTGTAATGTTATCGAGACCATGATCAATCGAGGTTCCGAACTTATGAAACTGCCGAAATTCGAAGGACGGAAGATTCCAGTCTTTCAATCTGGTCTTCTTGTCTTCCTTCTTCTGGTCGCAGTTGTTTCGTTGGTATGCTCTTTTGATGCAGACGCGCGTTCTCCTGAAGGTGGTTTTTACTCGCGCTGGAGTGAGTCTCGCTCTGGCTTTCGTTTTAAAAAAGGTATCGGAGCCATCGAACACAGAAAGTTGATGTCCGGAGGTATCGAGCGAAACTACCTGCTCTATCTGCCTGCCGGTGCCGCCAGGCAGAGCGCGCCTTGCTCCCTGGTGATTGCCTGTCACGGGGGCGGTGGCACTGCTCGCTCCATGGATCGCTTGTGTGGTGGTCTGACAGCGCTTGCCGAGAAAGAAGGTTTTATCGTCGCTTTTCCCGATGGCATAGACAGGCACTGGAACGATGGAAGAACCGTCAACCTCAACAATGCCAGCGACGTCGATTTCATTGCCACCATGATTGATGCTCTCATAGCCGAAGGTCTTGTCGACAGAAGTCGGGTTTATTCCACCGGTATCTCGAATGGAGGTTTTTTCTCCCAGTATCTGGCCAAGAAGATTCCGGAGAAGTTAGCTGCAGTAGCCTCCGTTGCCGCAACTTTGCCGGAATTCTATCTGAAGATGGATAAGACTGCACCGGTGCCGGTGCTATATATACTTGGTACCGAAGATCCACTTGTTCCCTATAATGGTGGAGAAGTGGGCGGAAAGGTCTTGAAGAAGAAGCGTGGCGTTGTTCTGCCCGCCGAAGAGGCGCTTCGGTATTGGCTCAGCAATAACGGGATTGCGCAGGTAAAGCCGACTAAGCGGCATCTTAATTGCGTCGGCAGCGATATGAGTATTGAAATTCGTGAATTCTCGGATGGGGATGAAAGCCGAGATGTTAGTTTCTACAAGATCATCGGGGGAGGTCACACCTGGCCCCAGGGCTGGCAGTATCTGCCGGAATGGATAGTCGGCAAAACCAATCGCCAAATCAATGCCAACGAAGTGATCTGGGATTTCTTCTCTCGCCACCGTTTAAAGGCTGCCGGCGGCCTCGAATAGCTTTTGTACTTCGATGCTGGTAGGCAGCGAGGCGTGGGCGCTGATACTGCGGGTGGTGAGTGCGCCTACTGCTGACCCGAATTTCCCTGCCTCGGCCAGTGCCGGACCCTTGAGATTAGAGACATGCTTTTTCAATGAAGCCTCCCTGCAACTTTCCAGGAGGTTATGCAAAAATCCTGCCATATAGGCATCTCCGGCTCCCACACCGGCCACGGTATCGACTGGAAAGACATCGATAGAGCGAGACTCTGTGCCTGTTTTCAAAAGGCTTCCTCTTTCAGCCAGGGTGACTATCAAGACCGAAGGTTCGAAACGTTGAAACAAGGAGGCGGCAAGCTCATCGATAACCGAAAGAGGCAGCAGGTCAAGGGTCCTTGCCGCGCAGGCTTCATGCCCGCTCGAGGGAGGATTGTCATAGAGGTTGGTAACCTCTTCAGGAACATTCTCGAAGCTTTTATCTGGATTGATCTGGCGATTCCAGTAGATCAGCTCCAGCAAATTGACTTTGATTATATCGGCGAGGCTCATGGCACGTTTCACCGATTCTTTCGCCTCTTTACCCTCTCCTGTGGGGAAACCGGCATCGAAGGAGATAACCATATCCTCTTGTGCCGCCTTGGTCAGCGCTTTGATCACGGCACTTCTGCGCGGGTCTGAAGTAAGGGATATACCGGTAGCATGAATCAGGTCCTTTCCCTGCAACACCTGATCCGAAATCTCTTCTTCGGTCAGCTTCTGGGCAGCATTACCTGAAGGCCAGTTCAAGAAAGTGTTGTCGTCATCGATGGTGGTGAATACATAACATTGGGCAGTCGGATAGTTTGAATCCGTGATTATATTCTCCACATCGACCCCTTCGTCGCTGAGAACTTTGAGCAGGTACTTTCCCTGGATATCATTGCCGACTTTGGCCAGAAGGCTGCTTTTCGAGCCAAGGCGGCTCAGTCCGATGGCGACGTTGGCCGCGTTGCCTCCCAGGGATTTTATGAAACTTTCGGCTTCGATGAAGCCGGCACCCCGGGTGGTGGAGATCCAGTCCACTACCAGTTCGCCTATAGCTATTGCCGATTTGGAAGTATTGCTCGATTTGCTCACTGATCAATTCCCGGGACTCTTGCCTTAGAGATCTCGATTGAGAGTCGTTCTGACCACCGACGGGTATTTCTTGAACGCCGGTTTGATGGCGGGCAAAAGAGCCAGAGCCTTGTTTACCGGGCCTTTTGCCACCATCTTGCCATTGAGGAGGTACATCGGCACATTGACCTGACCCATCCAGAATTTGTGGGCGACATCGGCTTGCATGAACATCTCCACCACCGGCTGCTTCTCGCAATCACCCCATTCTATGACCATATTCTCGCCATCTGAACAGTCGATGGTTATTTGCCCATCCGGTTCTTTGTAGTGAAAACGCACAATCAACTTCGAGCTCAATAAAGGACTGCTTATACTCGAGTCATCGGCTATGGTTACCCAGAGCTCTCTCATTACCGTTCCCAATTCATCCGAGTCGTTAAAAAATGGCATCAATAAGCCCTCTTGTATAAGTCGATAACATCTTCGGTGGTGGCATATCTCGGGTTGAACATGATCGAGGGATCTTCCAGCACCAGTTCGCTCCAGTGCTCGAGAAGCTCACCTTCCATAGCCGGAACACCGATAGTTCTCAGCCGGGGTGGAATCGAAATCGACTCCATCAACTCTTCCACCTTACCGATAAGAATATCACAGGCGGTATCATCGTTCTGTCTGTCCGCGTAACCCAGGCTGCGAGCAGCTCTGGCAAAGACCTGGCAGGATTCTTGTTTGTTGAAGCGCATGCCATGGGGAAGGAATATGGCGTTTGTCAGACCATGATGGGTTTTGAAAAGAGCACCGGTGGCATGGGCCAGGGCGTGGATGATACCCACTCCGGAATTGGTAAAGGCAATGCCTGCCATGGTACTGGCCACCAGGGTGCCGGCTCGGGCATCGAGGTCGTCTCCGTTTCTGGTTGCTCTGGGGAGATGTTCGAAAAGCAATCTCATCGCTTCTATCGAAATGATTTCGGTGAGAGGCGACTGGGTGACGGAGCAAGCCAGGGATTCTATGGCATGGGTAAGAGCATCCATGCCGGTGGCTGCCGTCAGCTTCCCGGGCAGAGAGAGCAGCAGGGTGGGATCCAGAATGGCCAGGTCCGGAGCCAGGAAGCGGCTGCCGAACACGAGCTTTCTTTTCTCGCTGAGGTCTTTTATCGCTGCCACGAAGGAAACCTCTGAGCCCGTGCCGGCGGTGGTCGGCAGGGCTATAAAAGGGGAGAGTTTTTCATGGAGGATATTGAGTCCCTGGTTGGCAAGCAGGTCGGAGCCCTGGTTAAGGCAGAGGTTTACCACTTTAGCGGTATCCAGGACCGAGCCGCCGCCCACGGCGATGATCGAATTACACTCTTTCTCTCTGGCAAATTCGGCCGCTTTGTTGACACAGTCGATGTCGGAATCCGGCGGAACATCGTAAAAAGTTTCATAGGGTATGCCCGAATCGGTGAGGCTTTCAATAACCGGTCTCAGCACATCGTTTTCAACAAGGCCCCGGTCGCTAACCAGCAGTGGCTTGATGATGCCCAGATCCTCTGCGTAGGAAGCTATCGAAGCACTCTCTTGCTCCGCGAACATAACCCTGGTTGGACAATTGAATATGAAAGAGTTCAATTTCATGGTTTTTATTAATGATCACATCTAGGAATTCTAGCAATGCTGCTGTTAAGAAAACCGTGGTATCACTGGATTACATTTATCTCATCAGGCTGCTCGCTTCGGTGGCACGGGCTTTTATGCCATTATGAGCCGGTCTTAATCGACAGTCAGGAACCGCTCATGAATTTATTCTGTCTTTTCGATTCGATAAATAAGTGATGGAAACAGTTAGGTTGCAAAGGAACTGAAGTAAAATGTTGTCGACTCAACTAACCATATAATGGCTTCCCAATTTCTTGATATCCGCATGTTGAACATATTCAGAAATAACAGCTTTATCTCCCGCGCAGTTTTGACTGCACTCACATTCCAGCTGGTTCTTTCCGGTACCGCACCAGCTCTGGCTGCGGCTTCCTCGGTGGACAGCAAGAGCGACAGCAGTGCCGGAGGAGGCAGTGGAACGCTTTTACTGCCGCTTACACCCAAGATAGACGCTGCCGGTCTGGCCCAGGAAGACGAGACCGAAGAATCCGGAGAGGACGACGATGGCAAAAACGGAGTTGTGCCCATACAGCCTCCGGACGCTGACACCGAGTCCGAGCCAACCGGCCCGGTCGATCTATCTAAATTTAAAGCCCAGGAGCCTTACAACGATGAAGGCATAGTCGACCCCAGAAAGTCCTTCAGTCTTGAAGTGGATGAAGAGGACGATGACGAAGGTGGTTTGGCCTCCCAGATTAGTGAAGATACAACCTTGAAGGGCACAATTCAGATTGTCGCCGATGATACCGAGTATGACAGCGAGAAGAACACCTTTCTCGGGACCGGAAACGCGGTCTGTGTTATCGGTGGTCAGAACTCACGGCTCGAAGCGGACATGATTCTCTATGACCAGAACGAAGAAACCATCGACGCACGCGGTCATGTCACCATTTTGAGAGAAGGTCAGGTTACCACCGGCAAATCCTTCAAGTTCAAGGTGAACTCCGACGAATATCTGATTACCAAACCGGATACCGAGGTCAACGGCGCCAATATCGTCGCCCGGGCCGGTAAAGGCGCCAATGGCGGTCTGGCCTTCAAAGATGGCACCCTCGAATTTCCCACCCCATTTGTATTTCAGAAAAGTCAGCTCTTTGGTCCGGTAAGTCACCTGACTACTCTGGCTAAGAAAAAGGCCCATCCCGATGCCTATATGCCGGCCAAGCCCAGCTACAAATTTACCGCTCGTCGCATGGTCTATGAAAAGTACAAAGACCAGGGTAATCTGACCATATTTGGCGGCAAGATGATGTTCGGCAAGTTCGGTGTGCCGATTCCCAAGCTGAACGCGACCATAACAAAAGACGGCAACGACATGATCATGCCGATTGCGCCGGCCCTGGGCAGCAATATGCAGGTTGGCGGTATCAACCTGGGTCCCCAATTCAATACTCTTTTGCCGAACGGTAAAGGTGTGGTTTCCTGGTCTCCGATGTTGCAGATAGGGGGACGCACCCTGGACGGTCAGGGTGGCGGTTCCGGCATAGGTCTTGCCGGGCAAGCCTCGATCACTACCAAGAAGTTGCGGGCCGGAATAGCCGCCGGTTCGGTTAACAATATTATGGTTGCCAATCTTAACTATCGAATAGCGCCCACTCTTCGCCTGCAGTCAGGAATCAATAACTTTATGGATGATGGTCTGTTCGGATTCCGAAGAGCTCGACTGGGCGCGGAACTGGTCGACACGCGTATCACGACGAAAATACCGTTTCTCAGTTTCGCTGCGGCGAGGTCCTCCGCCGGGTGGTTTCAGGATAATCCTCAGCTAGTAAATTTGAGCCCGGACTTTGCGCAGCTTTTCGAGGGCAATCAATACCGTACTGTTATGAACAGCGGGTTCAGGCTGCAAGAGCAGATTACATTCTCCACGCATCCTATTTTTGCCGTAGGCAATGACAAATATGGTATCAGGTCATTTATTTTCGGAGGGGCCGCTCTGCGTGGTTATTCTTCCGGAGACACCAGCATGATAGGTCAGCTCGGTCCGGTGCTCAGTGTAAACCTCAATCGATTTAATCTTCAAGCGAATTACAACCAGTCGGCAGTGCAAGGAAACTCGCCCTTTGTATTCGACCAGTTTATCCAGGGGCAGCGTTCACTAAATATGATGGGTGATGTCAAAGTGAACAAGTACCTTACTCTTGGAGCTGGTATGGGTTACAACCTCACGAACAAGATGTTTTTCTCCCGGACAATTACAGCTGCTGTCGGTCCGGAGGACTTCAAAGTCTTGTTGACCCGGGATATGGTTACCGGCATCAACCGGGTCGGTTTCGATATCCTCTATGGTGCTCCTGTTCCATTCAAGTCTCTGTCTCTCAAAGGCAATCCTGACCACGGTCAGCTCGGTGGTATCTGAGATAAGTCAGAACAATATTGAAGGATAGGGATAGGAATAGGGACAAGATCCGGAGGACATGATCGTGCCCAGCAAAACAGCATGCGCAGCGATAGGAATCGATCTGGGCGGGACGAATCTGCGCGGGGCGGTGGTCGAGAGCGGCAAGCTTTTGGGAGAGCCGGTCTATGTGGAGACCCCGGACCGACCGGAGAAGATAGTCGATGCCCTGGTGAAGCTGATTGAAGACCTGCTTGTCGAGGCCCAAGCGGCTGGTATGAAGAGAGATTCGATATGCGGTGTGGGTATCGCCACCGCCGGAGTGGTCAAATGCGACACCGGCGAGGTAATCGGCTCGACCGGTAATCTGCCGGGCTGGGCCGGTACAAAAATTCGCGAAGTAATAGAGGATCGAGTCGGTCTTTGCGTGCATGTCGAAAATGATGCCAACGCTGCCGCCTACGGAGAAGCCCGGATCGATGAGCTCAAAGACCTGCATTGCATAGTAGTGGTCACCCTCGGTACTGGTATCGGCGGTGGTATTGTCATCGACGGCAAGCTTCTGCACGGGCGTGGCTGGGCTGCCGGAGAGATTGGTCATATGTCTATAGCCCTGGATGACAGCAGGCTTTGCACCTGCGGTTTGTACAATTGTTGGGAAGCTTACGGTTCGGGGCGGGGGCTTCTGACCACAGCCCGGGAGTTTATTGCCGGGCAGAAGGACAACTATCTGCAATCCAGTTTGTCAAAAGAGGAAGAATTGACCACGTATATGCTCTTTCAAGAGGCGAAAGCTGGCGACAGGCTTGCCTGCTCGATTGTACGGCGCTGGCATGAACACCTAACCATCGGAATCGTAAATCTTACCCATATTCTCAATCCCGATTGTTTTGTGATTACCGGGGGGCTTAGTCAGGCTTGCGATCTCGAGTTGTTGAAGCGGCTCACCGTTGAAAAGGCGCTCCATAACATCGGTGAGACCGTAGAGATAAGAGCTTCCCGGCTCGAAACCAATGCCGGATTAATAGGTGCTGCTCAGTCGGTAATTGATGAGGTCCGTGTCGGGGTCCCGGCTCGCAGTTAGCATTTTTGCAGCTGGAAAGATTTTCAGCGGTTTTTCTTTCCAATGGGTGAAAGTCCCTGTAAGTTTGTTATTCCACCGTTTTGAGTTCCAGAGATTGGATCGATCACAAAAATTCAGGTATTTCCCCGGAGCAGCCTCCGGGGTGGAATGTTATAACTGAAGATAGGGAATAAAATTATTGAGCTTAGATCCGAGGTAGCACGATAATGTCAACCAGTGAGGATATACCGGTGGTAGAAGCAGAGTCTATCGACGAGAAGAATGAGGACCGGGACGAAAAAGACGAAAGAGAAAAGCGCGCCGAAGGTTCTGACAGTGGTGCAGATTACGAGGATACCTGCCGGATGGATGATTCTGGCGATATAGTCGGGGAGTTCGTCTACTCTTTCGGTCACGGCTTTGTCCAGGCGCCTATCGACGGTGTCCGGGAAATAGTCAACACCCTCTCCGGAACCAAAATCGTCCCCAAGATAGAGGTTGTGAAACCACCCAAGAAAAAAGAGATCGCCACCCCTGAATGGCAGGCTCAAAAGGTAGGGGCAGGCTGCGGTTTAATCGTATCCCTGGTGGTCATCTCGAATATGATCTCCAAGGGGCGGCCTATTTAGAATCGTCAATTTAATAGCGCATTTCTATTTCATAGTCGATTACTGTCTCGCCCCGTTTTGGGACATTGACCGTGAATTCGAACTTGCTGGAGCTGGTCTTCTTATATTTGTGGCTGGATGATTTGATCTTCCAGTCTCCACTGGCGTGTTCCACCGCCGTAATCTCGACATCCTCGTCCTTGTGGTTGCGCAGGCTTATCTGATAGGTCGCCCTGGTGGTTCTTTGATTGGGACGGGTGTAGCTCATCTGTTTGCGCTCGCCGACCAGGTCGAAAGCGTCGCCTATGTAAAGGCGAATCTTCTCGTCTCTGGGGGTATGGTCTATAAGATCCTCACCGACGAACTGAAGAGCGCCGTCCGAATCTCTTTTGTAGACCCTTACCTTGCCTTTGGGCAGAGCCATCCCGAGGTTGTTCTTCTTGACGTTCTCGATTTCGAGTTTTACGTTTATTTTCTTGCCTGCGTCCCCACCGTCACCGCCGTAGATGACTGGATGGGCTCCCTGGGGTTCGAAGAGATAGAGCTTCCTGGTGGGAACACCGTTGGCGTTGAAGAGGCTCATCTGCTTGGTTTCATTATTGTTGACGTTTGTTCTGCCGGCAAGAGAATAGAGATGGTATTCAGCGAAGCTCTTTTCGGAAAATTGATTATCCATGGCTGCTTCGGCCACAGCCGATTTCATCAAGGACATACGGCGATGGACCTGGGGTTGGACCCTGTGTACGTCGCCAGCCAGCAGCTTGAGCGAGGCGTTTTTGTAAGAGGAGCCGGATTTGTTGTCCAGAGTTACCCAACTGGTCAGATCCACCTGGCTGTCGTCATCGTTGGCGACAGCGACATAATCGCAGCGCCAGCTCAGACCTCTGGTCTGGTAGCTGATCTCCGTATCGTGCAGACCACCTTTGCTGGCTTCGAGCTTCCAGAGCAGCGCCGGTTTAGGCACCAGGTCTTTCGGTAGTGCAGATAACTTCAACTCGCCCGCCGGAGAGACTAAGATGCCGTCATCGGTTTTGAGCACGATACCGGAGTGTTTGGTTCTGGGGTTGCCATTGGTGTCGACAATGGTGACAATCGGAGGATTGAGCAGTTCGCCAGTTGTTTCGGTGCTGCTGCCGTTGTCGGCATAGCGTTTCAGTGTAATGGTCTCCCCTACTAGCTTGTTCAGGATCGTGTCTCGGTCCATGACGTCGTATTGATAGTTCTGCTCTCTGACCACCACTGTATTTGGTGCGGTCAGTGACATGAAGTTTACGGTGGTCGGATCTATCGCGGCCGCCACATCGGAGAATCGGACGAAGTTTATTCCCTTATCCAGCTCGATTTCGCGAACATCTTTGACCAGTCCGAAATTCTGATTGTAAATAGTAAGGGCGATGTTTTTCGAATTCTTGCCCGATACCTGTTTTTCCTGGGCGCCTGCCGGGTCGCTTGCGCAGGGAAGCACAGCCATTACCAACATTGTGCTAAAAATCAACTTTTTCATGGTCAAATTCTCTTTTCCTGTAGCTTTTTCTATTTGCCCGAATTACCAAAAATCTCGCTCAATTTGTGGGCCATCTCGACATCGATGGCATGACCGCCTTTGATGCTGATGAAGTCCGCTTTTATGCGTAATGGATTGACCCCGCTGAGCATAAGATCGCCTATCAGATCTAGCAGTTTGTGACGTACCGGTTCATCGGGAGATTGAAGCGGCATGGTGAAGTCGTCTTTGGTGAAGCTGACCACATCTTTATCGAAGCCCAGAAGCTGATGCTCCATCAAAGATCCGAAGGTGCGAGCCGCGGTCACCGTTTCGAGGTCGTCCCCTCGTCTCCAGGAACGCCAGACCCGACCTATTTTGGGATGATCCATTTCAAGCAGATAGGTCACCGAGAATGTATCAGAGGGAACTGCCATTAGAATCCGGTCTTTGTGCCTGAGGATTATCGGATCATCCAGTTCCAGATCAGGCTCCGGCAATGGATTGCTCAGTCCGCTCTTGGTTAGCAAATCGAACCAGAGGTCGCAACTTCCGTTACCCATGGGCAATTCGGGACCGAGTACTTCGATGTAGAGGTCATCGACATTGCAAAGAGCCAGGGCGCAGAGAATATGTTCGACGAAACAGACTCGGATTTTGCCTTCGCCCAGGGCAGTATTGCGGGTAGTGCTAATAACCGAGTCCGCGTGGGCTCTCACTACCAGGCGCTCAGAGGTGTCGGCTCCTGTCTCCATGCCGTTGGGGGACAGAATGAAAGCCAGCCCTTCTCCAGGGTTGCGTCTGTACAAATTGACTCTGACCGCCTGACGTGAGGTCAGACCCATTCCCTCGAGGCAGGCGACGGATTTACCTGAATCGTCCAGTTCTTTGAGATCGGGACTGAGTTTTCCGACCATGCTTCTTTTCTCCCCCGCAGCCAGATGATCAGGACTGCTCTTGCAACTGCTTATCCAGTAATCTCGACTCTAGTTGTTTAAGTCTCTCTTTCAATTCTCGCAACTCCGTATTCATTTTGGGAAGTTTGCGCGAATACATCTGGACTTTCAGATATTCTCTGGCATTGATGGCGGGCATGCCGACCTGGATATCTCTTTCCGGAACGTCTTTGACCACTGCAGCGCAGCCTTCGATAATAGCGTCTTTGCCGACGGTTATATGGTCTCGGAGGCGGACACCGCCTGCCATGATAGCCCGATCGCCAATCTTGCAGGAGCCGCCGACGGCAGTGTGACCTACCACAATAGCGTCATTGCCGAACTGGCAGTTATGGGCTATCAGAACGAGATTGTCCACTTTTGTGCCCTGACCGATAACGGTGGCACCGATGGTGGCGCGGTCTATGGTGCTATAGGCCCCGATTTCGACATCGTCTTCGATAATCACCGTGCCTATCTGGGGAATCTTCAACAAAGGATTGCGATCATCGCTCATTTGATCTGCTTTACCCTGGGTGAGCAACTCTGCGTTCGCTGGTTTTTCGGTGGTATAGCCGAATCCGTCGGCTCCGATATTGGCTCCCTGTTGAAGGATAACGCGATTGCCGATGCGGACATAGTCGGCGATGAGGCAGCCGGGGTGAATCAGGCAGTTGTCGCCTACGGTAACTTTGCCTCCGATAACAGTATGGGCCATGACGAAGGTGCCGGCGCCGATCTTGCTGTGGGGACCGACCACCACATAGGGACCTATGGAGGCTTCTTCCGAGATCTCCGCTGTCGCATCGACGACGGCGGTTTCGTGAACACCTTTGGACGGCAGGAAGCGCTGCGGTTTGAGAGCGGTGCAGATGCGCTGGATGGCCAGTTTCGGTCTCTCGACACAAATTAGAACCTGTTCTTTGTCGTTGGTTTTAGTGCCCTTGGGAACGATAACGACCTTCGCTTTGCACTGGTCGAGCTTTTTGAGCAGAGCCGCATCGGTAACCAGAGCGATATCTTCTCTGGTGGCACCGAATGGATCTACGGCGATGCCGGATACAAGGGCGTTGCCGTCGCCCTCTACCGATCCGCCGATAAAGCCGGCTATTTGCGAGGCGGACATAGGCATAGGAAGTTTCATGTCAAATTTACCTTTTGGGTCGTCTGGTCGTCTGATTGAGCAGGGCGAAAATCAAAGGCGGCGCTTCCAATTGAAAACACCGCCAAGAATTTTTAGTTGAGGGTTTTCAGCCAGCTTATTTGGTAGCTTTGGAGTCGCTCTTTTCGTAGGATTGAGCGATTCTCTGGACAACGGCTTCGGTGATGTCGGTGCCGCCAACAAGAATGACGCTCTTTTCGAGAACGGTGTCGAGATTCTTAGCTTTAGCTTCGGCCTTGATGGCAGCAAAGAGTTCGTCTTTCAGCATCTTGTCCTTGGCGAGCAATTTCTTCTGATAGTTGTTGACTTCCTGGTCGATTTTGCCCTGAAGCTCCTTTTGAAGCGCTTTCAGCTCGGCATCGGACTTCTTGTTCTTTTTAGCGACCTGGAAATCTTTGTTGCTTCTTTCGATCATTTTGTGAAGCCGGTCTTCTTCTGCTTTCAAGTTCTCTTCCAGTTCCTTGACCTTCGGATACTTGTCGAGAACCGTTTTGAGTTCGACCACTCCTATCTTCTGAGCATTCTGAGCATCTACGGTCAGATTGCTAGAGGCCGCACCGCAGATGGCCAGGGCACTCAATAGAGTGGTTATTTTGCCTTTTGTAAGCATTCTATTCTCCGTCTTGTTCCTATCTGATATCTAACAACGAACAACGCCTGATAAAGGGCGATTTTACACTATTGAGAGGGACTGGACCCGGTCATGTTTCTAAGATAACTAAAACTTGTCTCCAAAACCGACAGTCAGACGCGGTGTCCATCCACCGAGCGCCGCATTGAGCAGAGGGAGACCATAGTCGATGCGGACCAGGCCGAGCATGGGAAGATTGACACGCAGTCCGAGACCGACCGAAGCGCCCATATTAGAACGTGCGAACAGTCCGTTGGACAGGCTGTTTCCGGAGACTCCGCCGACATCGGCGAAAGCCGCTATTTTGACATGCTTGTCAATCATCTGGGCTACTTTTGAGTTCTTGGGTAGAGGTACCCTGGTTCTCACTTCGGCAGTAGCCATTAGCATAGAAGTGCCGGTGCCCAGATCGGAGAATTGTCTGTAGCCCCGGATGCCGTTCCAGCCGCCCAGTCTGTACTGGGCGAATTGCGGCATGCCGCCTACCGAGCTGCCTCCCTGGATATTGAAAGCGAGGGTGGTAGATTTGCCAAGGGGTTTGTATTTAGAGAAACTGGCGCCTGCTTTGGCGAAGCTTGCACCGTCTAGACCGATAGAAGGACCCACCGAGACCCTGGCATGGGTGCCCCGGGTCGGGTCCATGAAAGCATCTCTGGTATCGTAGACCAGAGATGGATTGAGCGAAAAGAAAGTGCCGCCCTGGAGCTGGTCGTTTCTGACGCTGCCTGCAAGTGCGTTGGCGCCGGCTAGATCTGTCGCTTTGCCCATGGCAAGTGCTCTCTGAGCCATGGACTCCACCGCCGAGCCGGTGTTCAAGAAGGTTCCCAGATCCCTGAGGCTGGTGTTTTCGCCCATGAGACCGAGATTGAGATGGAAGTTGCGTTTTAGGGGTTTTGAGAGAGTGACGCTGGCTCCCAGAGAGCGCTGCTGGGCCTGGTCTATCAATAGACTGGCATAATTTCTTCCGAATCCGGATACCGATAGTGAAGTGTCGGTGCCTCTCAAATGTGGTTCGGTCCAGGAAGCTTCCACCTGGTAAGTGCGTCCTGTGGGCAGAAAGGAATTGCCGCCGTTGTTTATAGAGTTATTCAGGTTGCTGAGCATTCCCGAGCCGAGCTGAGAGTTGAAAGAGAGCTGCTGTCCTCTGCCTTTGAAGTTGTTGTCCGAGAAGCTGAGAGAGCCGAAAGGTCCGGCTACCGAATCGACACCGCCGCCAAGTCCGACCGAGCCTGTCCGTTTTTCGTCCACCTCTACTTTGAGGATGAATTTGTTCGGGTCATCGGGAGAAGGTTGAAGGCTTCTTCTAATATCCTGGAAATAGCCATTGCCGTAAAGCTTTCGCAGGTCCTGGGTGAGCTGATGCTCGTTGTAGACCGCTCCTTCTTTTAGACCGATGGCATTTTTTATGATGAAATCTTTGGTTTTTCGATTACCGGAGATCTCGATTTTGTCCACCGCTCCTTCATTGATGGTAAGGCTGACACTGCCGTCCGGAAAGTCTTTTACGTCCGTAACCCTGGCCAGGAGAAAGCCCTTCTCGTGATAGAGTTCCTCCAGTTTCTCAATCGATTGGGAAAGCTGGGTAAGGTTCTGGGGTTTGCCCAGTTGGCCGGAGAAGATCTGGGAGATCTCTTTAGAGTCGATGACATTATTGCCCTGGAAAGAAAACTGGGTGACCGGTGCGTTTTCCACCACTCGGATTTTGAGCAGCACCCCCGATGTTGTTCTCTCCGGCACCACCTGTAGAGACTTTTCATCGAAGTAGCCCATATCATTGATGGCTTGCAAATCGTCAAGGACCTGGCTTCGATCGAATTTCTCACCGGGTTTCGTTTTCAGAACCTGGGTTATCGCTTCGGTGGGAACCAGACGATTTCCCTGGATTTGAATTTCGTCCACACTGAGATTTCGACCCTCGGAGCCGCCTGTCGCTGCCGATGTGTCGGCTGTCGGGGTCTCTTCAATCAGGCGCGGCGACAACTCTTGATCTTCGGTATCGTTCTGAGACTCGTCTTCCGAAATCTCCGCTTCTATAACTCTGGAATTCGAAACTCCAGCCTCAGCCAGCGCTGCCGCCGGAAACAAAACCGGCAACGTTCCTCCGACCATCAATGAGAAGGCCAGGAAACTGCTGAGCAGCTTTCTAGAAAGGTCGGATTTTTTGCGGTGCTTGGGGGTCACTTCTAAATCACTGAGTTGAGATCTGGCGCCATTTTAGCATGATGCTCCAGCATGCCAAGGTGTTCCCGAAGGCAAGGTGTTGATGTTGTGATGTCAAGCAGGATCAATCCACTCTATCAAGGCACCATAGCCGTTTAGTGCCAGTTAAATTAAAACTCATCGCCGCCGGATTTTTAAACAAAATTTGTACCACAGGGAATAGGAGCCACTTTAGAATACGGATGGCTTCCTCTTTTCTGTTTGTTCAACGGCTTAGTTGTCGAACCACTTTATCGGATATGGCTCCATATTGACGTTTATCTGTTTGACCTCGGTATAGTTGTCCAGACCATAGGTACCCAGTTCACGTCCCCAGCCGCTCTGTTTGTAGCCGCCCCACGGGCATTCGTTATAAGTATTATGATAGCCGTTGATCCAGGTGATACCGGCTTTCAGTCCTTTGATGAAACGATGGGCGCGGGTGATATCGTTAGTGAAGACTGCACCGGCAAGCCCGAATGTGGTGTCATTGGCAAGCTTGAGAGCTTCTGCTTCGGTGGAGAAACGCTGGAGCACCACCACCGGACCGAAGATCTCTTCCTGGACAATTCTCATGTCCGGTCTGGTCTCACTGAATACGGTGGGGCTTACATAGTAGCCATTGCCGAAAGATTTGCCCTGCAGGCTCTGCCCGCCGGTTTCAAGGCGTGCCCCTTCTCTTTGACCGATCTCGATATAGTCCATCACCCGGGCCAGTTGTTTGTCGTTGACCAGAGGACCCATCTCTGTTGCCGGATCGATACCGGGACCGATCTTGATTTTCTTCGCTCTTTCACAGAGACGGTGGAGAAACTCGTGATAGATCGAATCCTCTATGATCATTCTGGAACCGGCAGAGCAGACCTGGCCTGCGTTGCAGTAGATGGCGAAAAGGGCATAGTCCACGGCGATATCGATATCGAAATCTCCGAAGACCACCATCGGCGACTTGCCGCCCAACTCCAGAGTCACTTTCTTTAGATTAGAGAGAGCCGCCTGGGCAACGGCTTTGCCTGTTTTGACACTGCCGGTGAAGGCAAGCTTGTCCACCTGATGACTTTCTGCAATTACATGACCGACATCGGGGCCGCCGCCGGGGACAATGTTGACGACACCGTTGGGCAGACCTGCTTCTTGCAGGATTTCCGCCAGCATGATAGCTGTGAGGGGAGTGAATTCGGAAGGCTTCAACACACAGGTGTTGCCGGCGCAAAGCGCCGGAGCCAGCTTCCAGGCTGCCATCAAAAGAGGATAGTTCCAGGGAATAATCTGGCCGCAAACCCCTATTGGCTCTCTTACGATTGATGTCACCGACGGTGCCGGCACTTCTACGGTCTCGCCCTGGGGTTTGGTGGCGAGACCGGCATAATATCTGAAGCAAGCTGCTGCATCAGCCATATCATAGACAGACTCTCTAATCGGTTTGCCGCCGTTGAGGGTTTCTACTTCTGCCAGTTGTTCGGCTCTCTCTTCGATAAGATCCGCTGTTCTGAAGAGTATTTTGGCCCGGTCTACGGCGCTGGTCTTTGTCCAGGGACCCTCGTCGAAGGCGCGTCTGGCGCTGTGTATAGCTTCTTCAGCCAGCTTGGCGTCGGCTTCCTGGACCTTTGCCAGAACCGTACCATCGGCCGGATTGATCAGCTCTCTTTCCGAGCTGCCGTCACGAAAGTTGCCGTCTATCCATAACTGCCATTTACGATCGAAGTCGATTTTGGATACCGCTACTGTCTGAGCCATGGTGACTGACCTCTTGCTTAGAATATGTGAATATCAAATGATATCACCTTCCACCGCCTTATTTAGCCTGTTGACGGCTTAAATGGCATGTTAACTGATATTCAGCTATGGTCTATAATTATCACCGTCTATTATTTAGTTGCAGGCGCTTGTTGCCAAGCGCTTCTTGGAAGAACCACTTGTTGGACAGAGAATAATGAATCAAACAGGTCCCTCTTACAAAGGCACTTTCGTCACCCTGGAAGGACCGGAAGGTGCGGGCAAAACCACCCAGGTGAAATTGCTTTCCAAAGAGTTGAAGGCTTTAGGTGTAGATCACGAGATAACTAGAGATCCTGGCGGCACTGCCCTGGGCAAACAGATTCGGCGTATTCTTTTATCCAACGATTATGTGGTGGCGCCGCTCGCTGAGTTGCTGCTTTACCAGGCCGACCGGGCTCAGCATGTGGCCGAGAAGATTCTTCCTGCTCTAGAAAGGGGCGCTCTGGTTATTTGCGACCGTTACATAGACTCTACCGTTGCCTATCAAGGCTATGGTAGAGAGCTGGATTTCGAGCTGATTAATACCCTCAATCAGATGTCGACCCAGGGACTCACCCCTGACCTCACCATCCTTTTCGATATAGAAAGTGCAGATGGGCTCTCGCGTTTGCATCCCGGTGGTCATGACCGAATGGAGCGGGAGGATATCGAGTTTCATCGAAGAGTTCGAGAAGGTTATCGCAAAATAGCCGAGGCAAACCCTGATCGATTCCAGGTTCTCGATGCATCGAAAGCGATGACTACAGTACAGGAAGAATTCAGAAAGATCCTCTCAGGTCATTTTGGAGAGCGACATCGGCTTGCCGAAGTGATGGCCAGGACTTAGATCTTCAAGTTTCAAGGCTTCGTTTTAGAAGAGCATTCCGAGCCGATTTGCTGGAGCTCTCTTCGCATCTGGGCTTCATCGCTGGGATCTATATTGCCGAAGCCGGCGACTCTAAGAGCACGCTCTTTCTCTTTGATCTCGGCAATTTTTGCAGAGAGCCTTGAGATATCTGCTTCGGCCATTCTCTTTTCGAGCTTGGCTTTCTCGAGGTAATTACCGAGGTCCTGTATCTCCACCGCCAGTGGTGGCACTGCAGGAGCCGTTGATTGATTGATCTTCGAGACAGCAAGCACCGGCATCGGGTAGGCATAGCTGAAGCTCTCGGGACGAGGAGCCCAGGGATAGAGATATCCGGAAGGTGCTTTCCACATGGGCAGAGCGACACTGCCAGCCTTCACGGAATAGAAACCGTTGCCCACATCTTGCGGCATGCCAAAAGATGGATAGCCTGCCGCGGTCGACTGATAAGGATTGGAGAAGCCGAAGCCCACAGTTTTTCTACCCGGGCTACCCTGGTTGCCGCGATAGACATCGGCCTGGGCCGAAGCTTGATGAGCGGTTGCCACCCCTGCCATAAAGAGAATCACCACATAGAGCAGGAAGGCGAGCATCTTGATATTTGCGCTCGGGCTCTTTGTACTACTCTTGTGGTCTACGGGCCTGGTGTTTTTGAGCATTGCACTCTCCTGGACATTGAGGTCATAGACTCTCTGACGTGGAACTCTTTGCAGATGTTTCAACATGTCTTCGGATTTCTCTATCGCCCTGGGGCGAGAACCACTGATAGTTAATAGATTCTCCGCAGAGCCAGACAGAAACCAGGCTCCAGAAACCGATGTAGCCAAGGGGAAATATTTCGAAAAAGCCTTTGCTTGGCAATCCGCCGGTTAATGCCTGGCAAATAATGCCGGGAATAGAGAGCACCAGGCAGGCGATGGCCAGTTTGCTCGCCGCCAGCATCATCGGCTTGGAGAGCAGCGCCCGGCGAGTGTTCTTCAAAGATAATCCTACAAGGAAGACCACGGCGGCCACAAGCAGCCCATGCTTTGCGGCCTCGAAGAAAATGGTACAGACCACGCCGCCCAGGGCATCGGTCACAATATGGACCGCTTCTTGGAAGTTGAATTTATCGCTGTTTTCCATGATATGTAATGAATGATATAACGCTTTTCGCGATCATTCATTATCAAGCGTTCAATTAGCTATCTGGCTTTACACCTATAGACCTGGAAGAATCGTCTGTTTTGCCGGGCTGCGTGTCGAGGGCTTCTCCCTGGAGGGTTTTGCCCAGATTTATGAAAGCCGGAGCGAGATTTGGGTCGAGCCTTACTGCTTGCCGCCACTGTTCAATTGCTTTTTGAGGTTCTCCCAGTTGAACGTAGGCAAGACCTAAATTGTTTCTGGCTGCGGCGTTATCCTGATCGTATCTGATACTCTCTTGAAATGCGCTTGCCGCCTGGCTGGATAGACCCGCTTGCAGAAGCGCGCAACCGAGATTGAAGTGAGCGCTGGGATAGTCGCGCTTCAGTTGAATTGCTTGACGCCAGACATTCACGGCCTGGTCGTAGCGTTTGAGCTTGTAGAGTACTATGCCCAGGTTGTTCCTGGCGCGATAATAGCCGGGGTCTAGTTTGAGCGTTTTCTCCAAAACAAATGCCGCTTCAGGAAGATGATTCATTTTCCAGAGCACCACCGCCAGGGTGTTAAGTACTTCCGGATTCTCCGGATGGTCGTCGGCAAGCTTGACCAGAAGCCTGTGGGCTTCTGCAAGATTTGCTTCCCCTTCCGATTCAGCGTCGTTTTCAGCAAGGCACTTGGCAATCCTGAGATCTAGGGAGAGGGAGTCCCCACCCTGCTGTTTTGCCTCTCTATATTCTATTAACGCTTGTTCGAATCGGCCTAACTCACGCAGGCTATCGCCCAGATCGCGTCTGGCTTCCACGTTGCCCGGATTGAGCTTGAGCGCCTTTTGATAAGCCGCCAGAGCCCCTTCATGATCATTTCGCATGGCGAGAACATGACCCAGATTGTACTGGGCTCCGGCATAGTCGGATTTGAGATGAAGAGCCCGGTAGCAATTCTCCAGAGCTTCTCTGGTATCGCCTTTAGCAAGATAAGCGCTGGCCAGATTATTGTAGAGCTCTGCTTTTCCTGGTGCTCTTTCAATCGCCTTTTTCAGATGCTCCACAGCCAGGTCGTTTTCGCCCCGGCGTTTCAGGCAAACCGCCAGATTGTTCCTCGCTTCCGGATTGGTCGGTTGTCGGTCTATAACAAGCTCGAAGCGACGAATCGCCTCGACCAGAATGCCTCGACCGGCGTAATCTATTCCTTCTGTCATCAATTCTCGCGAACTCAACTCGCGCAACTCCCGGTCGCTGACCGGTCTGAGCAGATCGCTCTGTTTTGGAGTAGTCGGCGATGACAGCTCTAGCGAATCTTTTGATGATTGAGATGACTGAGAGCGCGAAAGAAAGACCACCGCTTTGTCGGATTCCGAACGGATGGCGTCATATCGAGGCTCTCTGGCAGAGACCGGCGCATCGCCAGTGCCTAAGAATGCAATTACAGAGAATGTAAACAGCGATGCTTTCCTAAAAGAGTCCTCTTTCAACTACTTCATCCTCTGATCTTGAAAAGATTTCTATGTTAGACCAGAACCTTGCATTTTGTTCATCGGAGTTCGAATTTAATCTCTTCCTGTTAGCATGACAGAGTTCAGTCGACAGACAATAGCTAACAGATGTGAGAATCAAACAGAATAGAGAAATGCAATTACCAAGAAACTATCCTCTCAAGATCACCCTGGCTCTTCTATGCGCACTGGCACTGCCGCTTGCCGGCCAGGCTGGTGGCTCCAGCGCGCCGAACCGGGCGGAGAAAGTGGTGATGCAGCTCAAGATGGGCTCGGGATCAGCCGGCTATCACATGCTCGAATCCCAGCGTTACGCCAGGGAGATGCAGAAGGGTTTGAGAAAGGCACTATATAAGGTGCGAGAAGCGGATAAAGTCTACGCAAAATCAATAAACAGACCCGACAGCCGTTATTTCGAATCGGTCACGGTGAAACTCGCCACTCTCAAAGAAAAGTCGGAAGCAATTGAGAAGGAGATAGACGAAGCCTTTCAAGACCTGAAAGAATCTATCAATCAAACCCTTGTGATCGGTTCTTTGAGCAAGTGAGCAAGTTGGCAAGTTGGCAAGTAGGTATCCCTCAGCCCTATCTGGCGATTGAATCGTTCTCAAAAGCCCGTAAAAGCTCTATTTGTCTCTGGCCGACCAGTACCCGGCAATCAATCACCAGGTCTTGTAAAGACAGGGGGTAAAGAAAGGCACCTTGTGGAGCGCTCTTGCACTTCATGTTCTCGAGTTTCAAGTTTCTGTGGTAGGCTTCCCAGTTGGCTCCGGGGAACAGTTTTTGCAATTCGCTTTTAGAGCGATTCTTGCTTAGTTCTCTAAACTCTTTGAGAGGAAGTAGTTTGATGTGATAGTCATTCACTGGACAATTCAGGACGTCGGTCAAGTCGGCTGCTAGATGGAAGGTAGATAAAGGCAAGATGTTCGCGCCGCCGTCTAAAACCGAATCGCCTTTGAGGCGTTCTTTTAGCACTTCGCCGCCACTCAAAAATATTTCTATCTCTCCTGCGTTGGAGAGTTTCAGCAGGCGACGCAGACGGTTCATGCAAACATAGAATTGAGGAGGTGTGACCTCTTTGCACTCTTCGCAAGTGCCGTATTTCTTACTGTGTATACAGCGGTTATAGGGTCTTTCAACCTTCTCATAGTACTTATCCGCGTCCTGATAACGCCCCAGCTTGTCATAGAGCCCGCCTATGGCGGCATCCACGGTAAGCGACGGGGGTCTGTAGGTGGCGTAACGATATTCGTTCAAGAATTTTAGCGAGTCTATGGCCGCTTCAGTCTGGCCGGCCTTTTCTTTGTTGATGGCGTCTTTGAACAAATTGGTCGAGAACTGATTACTCAGCCTGGAGAAGGCCTCGAATCCGAAGAGCCTCAGCTCCAGTCTCGAAAACTCTTTGGCCATCAGATTGCTGAGGGGGCTCGGTTGAAACGCCGTGGTCATGCCGAAGAAAGCCAGCAGATAGAGTAGAAATAGCGACGGGATCATCATCGCAGCTGATCTTATAAGTTTGCCCACCGTCGGATGCATGCGCACTCCCTCGGTGTTATAGCCATATTCTCTTCCTTCTTTGTCGAAGCGGAGGCTCTCGTAGCTCAAATAGAAGAAGAAGCCTGCTAGAAGAACGAATGACACGGTCTGAATCATGGTCAGGGGGTGCAGGGTGGCGATTAGAACGACAACGATGCCCGCCAGCAAAAACCAGAAGAAATTGACTCTGTCCTTTTTCAAACCAGGACCCTCTCTATTTACAAAAAATTACTAACTATATAGATAGAATGGCATAGATCCGGAGACCATGTAAAGAGGGAAAAACCCTGGGCAATTCTTAATTGCTCTGTATGTGGAACAGAGCGGGTTAACTCATTTAGTAATTGAAAAGACTGGCTCCGATAGGATTCGAACCTATAGCCTGGCGATTATGAGTCGCTTGCTCCACCATTGAGCTACGGAGCCTCAAGTTCAATATTTATAGCAATTCTCTCTTTAATGATCCAGTTATTTGACTTTGTTTGGAGTCATGTATTTTTCGATGAAGTCGGTGGTGACATCACCTGCCTGGAATACGCTATGGGCTAGAACGGTCTGATGGAAGGGAATTGTCGTTTTAATTCCGGTGATCGCGTATTCATCCAAGGCTCTTTGCATTCTCTGAATCGCCTCTTCACGATTGTTACCCCAGACCACAAGCTTGCTCACCAGGGAATCATAAAAAGGCGGAATCTTGTAGCCCGGATAGCAGTGACTGTCAACCCTCACTCCCGGTCCACCCGGGGTAATATAGGCTTCTATGGTTCCGGGACTGGGCAGAAAGTTCTTGTCGGGGTCTTCGGCGTTGATTCGGCATTCGATGGCATGACCGCGGAACTGCAGGTCTTCTTGCTTGAAAGATAGCTTCTCCCCCTGGGCTACTCGAATCTGCTCTTTAATCAGATCCACTCCGGTGATCATTTCTGTAACCGGATGCTCTACCTGGATACGGGTGTTCATTTCCATGAAATAGAAGCTGTCGCCGGTGAAAATGAACTCGACCGTTCCGGCTCCTTCATAGTTGATTTCGCGGGCGGCAAGAACGGCGGCATGCCCCATTCTCTGGCGCATCTCTTCGGTGAGTGCCGGAGATGGCGATTCTTCTATCAGTTTCTGGTGGCGTCTTTGTACCGAGCAATCCCGCTCACCCAGGTGGATGCAGTTGCCGTGACTGTCCGCCAATACTTGGATCTCGACATGACGAATCGGCTTCAGATATTTTTCGATGTAGACTCCGCCGTCGCCAAAAGAGGCAGCTGCTTCACTGCGGGCAGAATTAAGAGCCTGACCTAATTCGCCATGGTCACGGGCGATACGCATGCCGCGTCCGCCACCGCCGGCAGTGGCTTTGATGATGATCGGATAGCCAATCTCTTCTGCCAGGCTGAAAGCTTCTGCATCAGATTTAATCAGACCATTGGAGCCGGGCACCACCGGAACGCCGGCTTTGCGCATGGTCTCACGGGCGGAGGATTTGTCGCCCATATTGGTTATTGCCGACTGACTCGGTCCGATGAACTTGATTCGGTGCTCTTCGCAGATTCCGGCGAAATTGGCATTTTCAGAAAGAAAACCGTAGCCAGGATGAATGGCATTGGCTCCGGTGACAACGGCGGTCGAAATCAGGGCAGGAATATGAAGATAGCTTCTCTGGGAGGAAGGTGGTCCTATGCAATAGCTCTCGTCTGCCAATTTCACATGCAGTGAATCGGCATCGGCCTGGGAGTAGACTGCCACAGTGGGAATGTCGAGTTCCTGGCAGGCTCTTATTACTCGGAGAGCGATCTCTCCTCTGTTTGCGATTAAGACCTTTTCAAACATGACTCTCGATTCTCTGCCTGGAATTCCGTCTAGCCCCGGGGGTCTACAAGGAAGAGGGTCTGACCGTACTCCACGGTGCTGCCGTTCTCCGCAATCACTTTGACTATTTTGCCGCTTACTTCCGAAGGCATGTCGTTCATCAGCTTCATCGCTTCGATGATACAAACGGTCTGACCTTCGTTGACATGGTCGCCAACGTCTACAAAGGGCGGCGACTCGGGCGAAGAGGCTCTATAGAAGGTACCGACCATGGGAGAGGTGATCTCGACTAAACCGTTGGTCTTCTCCACCGGCGCTTCGCCGACAGCCTTGCTCAGATCCATTGCTTGAGCCGGAGCTGCTGCAGGCGCACTGGCAGGGCTTGCCACTTCTCTAGTCTGGACCACCGGAAGCTCTTCGGTTTTGATCACTATCGGTTTGGGACTCAACTGGGTTTCCGTCAGAGGAATGGAAGAAGATTTCTTGACGGTTATTCTCTGGTCGCCGAACTCGATGGTAAGTTCGGTGACGTCCGTGGAGCTGACCACGGAAAGAAGCTCGCGAATCTGATCCAGGTCTATTTTCACAGCCGTTCTTACACCCTCGTTACGTACTTTCTTGTTCTTGTGTCTACCTTGACGGTATCACCAATCTTGATGTGGAAAGGAACCGTTATCACCGCACCGGTTTCGAGAGTGGCCGGTTTGCCGCCACCGGAGCTGGTGTCACCCCGCTCATCGGGAACCGTGTCGGTGATCTCGAGCTCTACTGAAGTCGGCAATTCGACGCCGATTACTTTGCCGTCATAGCGCAGCACTGTGATGCCTTCAAGACCGTCTTTGAGAAATTCGACGGTATCACCGATTTGTCCGGCTTCCATCTCTAACTGCTCGAAACTGGTGGTGTCCATGAAAGTGTAGGCATCTCCAGCTTTGTATAGATACTGCATGTCAGCTTTCTCGATAACTGCCTGGGGCAATTTTTCGCCGGCACGGAAGGTTACTTCTAGAGAGTTGCCGGTCTCGATGTTTTTCAGCTTCGTGCGCACGAATGCCGAGCCTTTGCCCGGTTTGACGTGCAGAAATTCAACCACCTGCCAGATGCCGTTGTTATAGAGAACTGTCACACCGGTCTTAAAATCGTTTGTCGATATCATGGAATTCTGGGTCCTAAAGGTCTTTTCACAAAAAGCAGATAGCTCTGTAGTCAAGATAGGGCTGTCTGCTTCAAACTGTCGAGATTCTATCACTTGTATTAAGGTGTGAATTGAATGATTACAGGAATTGGAACTTGATATTTCGCTATACTCTGAAGACACTCAGTTGCCGGGTGGGGCCAAAGCCCGGTATAATCACCGTTTTCTAAAAGAACCTGTTAGAAATCCATAAGTAAACCTTCATTCAAACATTCGAAAAGAACATGCAAAAGACAACTTCCGCTTCCCAGAATGAGCCTTCAATAAATATGATTAAGGACGGACCCTACGACCCTTCGGAAGTTGAGGCCCGCTGGACGGATTACTGGTTCGAGAAGGGACTTTTCGATACCCAGATAAGCCCCGACAGACCGAAATATTCCATCGCGTTGCCGCCACCGAATATTACTGGCAACCTTCATATGGGCCATGCTCTGAATGGGACCTTGCAGGATATATTGATCCGGCTCAAGCGGATGCAGGGTTATGATGTGCTCTGGCAGCCGGGAACTGATCATGCCGGGATCTCTACCCAGATGGTGGTGGAGCGTCAGCTTAGAGCTTTGCATGATGAAGAGAACAAGAAGAAGCCGCCTGAAGAGCGCAAACCTTTCAACCGTCATGAAATCGGGCGCGATAAGTTCATAGAGCAGGTCTGGAAATGGCGTAATCAGTATGGCAACCAGATAATGGCGCAGTACAAGCGTCTTGGTGTCAGCTTCGCCTGGGACCGGGTCGCTTTTACAATGGACGAGTCCTATGTAAAAGCGATTTACAAAGCCTTTGTTACCTATTATAAAGATGGGCTTATTTACCGCGGTCACAGGGTGACGAACTGGTGTCCGCGCTGTCTTACCAGCCTTTCGGACCTTGAAGTAGAGCACAAAGAGATCAAAGGGCATCTCTATCATATTCGTTATCCCCTGGAGGATGGTCAAGCTGCACTGGTGGTTGCCACCACCAGACCGGAGTCGATGTTCGGCGATGTGGCTGTGGCGGTGAATCCGAAAGATGACCGTTATGCCGCTTTCAAAGGCAAATCGGTGAAATTGCCTCTGACGAGTCGTCTAATCCCTGTTATTGAAGACGACTATGTAGACAGGGAGTTCGGAACCGGGGCTCTAAAAATCACGCCTGCCCATGATCCTAACGACTGGGAAGTAGGTCAGCGTCACAAGCTGGAAACACCGGTGGTTATCGATGACCGGGGCAAGCTTCTGGATAATGACCTGGTACCCGAAGAGTTTCGCGGCGAAGATCGATTCAAGGCGAGAAAAGCTGTGGTAGCCAGGCTGGAAGAAGAAGGCTTTATAGAACAGATCGCCGATTATACCCATGGCGTGGGGCACTGCGAGAGGTGCCAGACTGTAATCGAGCCCTATCTTTCCGAGCAGTGGTATCTTTCTATGAAAGAGCTGGCCGAGCCTGCTATCGCCGCCGTGGAAGAGGAGCGGATCAAGTTCGTTCCAGATAGATATGCCGCCACTTATTTAGATTGGATGAGAAATATCAGAGACTGGAACATTAGCCGTCAGCTCTGGTGGGGTCATAGAATTCCTGTCTGGACCTGTTCTGATTGCCAGTTCGAGAACGCATACGAAGAGGCGCCCTCGACCTGCGAGAAGTGTGAAAGCAAGAATCTTGTCCAGGATGAGGATGTGCTCGATACCTGGTTCTCGTCGGCGCTCTGGCCTTTCGCCACCCTTGGCTGGCCCGAAGAGACCATGGAGATGAAACATTTTTATCCGACCACGGTGCTTTCTACCGCCAGAGAGATTATCAATCTCTGGGTGGCGCGGATGATTTTCTCTTCGATGAAATTTCTCAAGACCATTCCTTTTAAGCATGTCTTGATCCATCCGGTGATTCAGACCAAAGATGGAAAGCGAATGTCGAAGTCTAAAGGCAATGCTGTCGATCCCCTGGATATGATCGATAAATATGGCGCCGACGCCAATCGCTTCTGGTTCGCTTCCATGGGTGTGAAAGGCGATCAGGATGTGCGCTTCAGAGACGAAAAGCTTGATGAATACAAGAAATTCGCCAACAAGCTCTGGAATGTTGGCCGATTTGTTATAGGTCAATTAGATGGCTACAAACCCCAGGCTATAGACCGGGAGAAGTTGACGGTCTCCGATAGGTGGATACTCTCCTCTTATAATCAGATGTTGCAACGTCTCGAGCGCGGCTTCAACGAGTACGATTTCGATTATGTTGCAAGAGACTTGCATGAATTCATCTGGGACCATTTTTGCGACTGGTACATCGAGACTGCCAAAATTCAGCTCGATGAAGGCAGAGAAGGAGACCAGACCCAGAATGTTCTCTATGTGGTTTTTGAAGGCTTGATCCGGGCGCTTCATCCGATTATGCCTTTTATCACCGATGAACTATGGTCTTATCTGCCCAAATCAGACTTCATGGCTCCTGTTCCCTCGGCTATGTACGCACCGTATCCGAGGGCGGATTTGAGCACCGTTGATGATGTCGCCCATGATCAGATGAACCATCTCATGCGGGTGATTCGCTCAATCAGAAACATCAAACAGACCTTCGATGTTCCCTGGAAGACAGAGGCCGAAGTGGTTATTTCTGTCGGTGATGGCGAGGAGCGCAGAATTCTGGAAGAAGCAAAGGAATATCTGATTAGGCTGGCTAAAGCTTCATCGATAACTTTCGCCGCCAGTGGCGAGAAGCCGGAAGGCAGAGCCGCTTTCGAGATTGTCTCCGAGACCACGGTCTATGTGCCTCTGGAGAAGCTGATTGATGTAAGCAAGACTGAAGAGAAGCTGATGATGAGGCTTGGCTCTAAAGAAAAAGAGTACGAGAAGGTCAATGCCATGCTGAGCAATCCCGACTTCAAGAACAAGGCGCCCAAAGACAAGGTGGAGAAACAGGAAGCGGTGCTGGAAGATCTGGATAGAGCCATATCCAGTATCAAGGCACAGCTCCAGATTCTTCAAGCCAAATAAACAGTCCTCGCCCGGCGAGGGGGAGCCTGGAGCTTAGCCTACTCTGGTAGCAGGCGCAGTTGTTTTGCGGCTGGCGCTATGCACTCTTCCGTATCCACCCGGGCGGAGTTGACCAGGCTTGAGACCTCGTAATATTCGATCTGGTCATCTGGATAAGACTTCAGGCAACCGAAAGCTTTTTCAGTCTCTTCCGGTTTGGTCGCGAGCCAGATCTCTTCGTCTTCTGGTCTGAGAATGGCGGGCATCCGTTCGTGTATGGGGGCGATTTTTTCGTTAGCCGGAACAGTGATGATGGTGCAGGTTCTGAGGGTTTCGCCGGCAGGGTCTTTTCTGTCTTCATAGAGACCGGCGAAAGAGAAGAGTGTGCCTTCTTTGAGGGTAATGCGTACAGGGATCTTTTTTCCGGCTTTTGTCTGCCATTCGAAGAAGCCGTCAGCAGGTATCAGGCAACGTCGTTTTTTGAAGGCGGAGCGGAATGAAGGTTTCTCTGCCAGGGTCTCGGCGCGGGCATTAATTAGAGGCTTGAATTTGTCCGGCTCTTTTGACCAGGAGGGAATCAAGCCCCAGCTCACTTCCTCCAGCACGCGCTGACTTTCATAGATAACTACAGGCACCTTTTGAGTTGGTGCGATGTTGAATCGGGCTCTACTTTCAATGAGCGCTTTTGTCACCCGGAATCTGGCGATGAGTTCTTTGTGGGTGTGAACAATGGTGTATCGACCGCACATCTAAATTGAAAGCGCTCCGAATTTCAATGCCTGGAATTGGACACCTGGAATTGGTTGGACACCTGGAATTGGACAGTCTAGCAGTTTCTGGGCAAAATTGCTCCTTTGCAGTGTAAGCCAGTTAATGCGGTGAATCCTCATTCATGTGACAATCTCTATGTTTACTACGGTTAAACAGGGTATCTTGAAAAGTTCGGTGCTTGCATCACTAATCGTCCTTTTGCTCTTTTTTCAAGGGGGTGGTGCTCTCTTTGCTTTAGAGCAAGGATCTGAGTCGGAGCATCATGAACCATCAGTGCTTCTTACTCTCAATCCCGCTGCTGCCAAAAACGAGGAAAGTGAGGGCTCTTCTTCTTCTTCTTCTTCTTCTTCTTCTTCTTCCGGAGTGGAGCATCGATTCGGTCTTTCTGACGAGACTTTCGAATTAGCGCGTTCCTGGGGACTTTTGTCCTCACTTAAGGTGCTTGATGAAAATCCTGCCCATCTGTCGAGCAAACAGATGGATGTTTTGCTCAAGCGTCTTGTAGTTCGGCAGGAGGTCAATGAAGCGGTCATGTCGAAGATGTTCGATGTGCGAATCACGATTATTGCCATAGACAAACAGATTGCCAGAACTCAAGAGATACGAGCCATACTTGCCGAAAAGAGAGACAAAGCGATTCGTTTCAACACGTATGCTGACCTTGTAGCAGGTGGTATCACCGGTATTTTGTCCAGTGCTTTGCGGCTGGGGACGCTTGAGTTTATCACTCCGGATGTGGTGGATCTGTTTGAGGGGGTCGCTCAGACCGGGCTCGCCGGTTATGCGTTGAAAAATGAGAACGTGAAGCACCATTTGGAGAAGGGAATTCCGAATCTGCTCGCCAAGATGTTCTACCCTGACAGCGAAGGTATAAAAGAATTCCCCGATAGCGTATGGCAATATCTAAACGCGGTTCCTGTCAATTCCAGGACAAAGTTATCTCGCCGGGAGGAGTTGGTGAAGCATTGGACCGACTGCAAATTCTGTCTGCGTCATGATGGGCACAGATTGCCGGAGCGAGAGCGGGTCAAGCACGCCACCGGGGTGCACAAGAGAAAGGTCGGGTTGACCATTGATCTGCTTGAGGATAGGGCGGCTATGCTCCAGGATCTTCGTTCTGAAGTAACCAACATGGAAGAATATCTCGCTGAAATATTTCATCGTTCAAAGAAATACTAGTTTGACCGTTTATTGAATTTCCGGGTAATATTCATCGTAATCGTGTGCGCCCTTAGCTCAGCTGGATAGAGTGCTTGGCTTCGAACCAAGAGGTCGTAGGTTCGAGTCCTACAGGGCGCAATTTTTTAGCCTTTCGTCAATGCTATTTCTGAAGACTTCGCGCCTTCTCTCTTTTGGGCATCTAAATTATTGGAAAGATAATCCGACGAAAATCTTTCTTGGTTGATTTTGTACAAATTGACACGGTTCACCGGAAGAAAAGAGCTGCCTCCATTGAACTTTTTTCCAATTTTTTCGTTTAAAAAATAGAGTTTCTATGCGGAGACAGGATCATGTCAACGGCGGCATTTATCAAACGCCATATCTTCAGTTTGCCGTCTGAGCAGCTGTTCACGACCAGGGAGCTACTGCAGTATGGCACTCGCAATGCTGTCGACCTCACAATGTTCAAACTGGTGCGATCTGGCGCGATAACTCGAATAACATATGGAGTCTTTCAAAGGGCTCCACTTAGCGTCAGCCAGCCTGCAATAATCGACGTTGCCCGCGTAAAAGCATCTGCCTTCGGCAGAAGAATCTTCTCCTTTGGAGATACGGCAGCTTTTAAATCCGGCATGGCCAGTACGGAACAATCTATAAACAAAGTCCGCTTCTATGTTGACGGCAGCACGACTTCCTTCCGGTGCGGAAAACTTACTATTGAATTTCGCTCTGCCTCACCACGAAAAAGATCCCTGGTTAACGACCGAATCGGATATTTGTTAAAAGCACTCTGGTATCTGGGTCCCTTTAATATAGATGAAGACCGACTCAAATCCTTGCGCTTTGACCGGATCGAGAAAAGGGTCTTGCATGCCCGGGGAAGCCAGATGCCGGATTGGCTGCGACGAAGCCTTCCGGCTCAGATAAATTGCAAGTTCAGGGACTATAGCGTTTTTGGAACCCCGATAATCGAAACCCCGGAGTCGGCTCTTACTTGGATCAGCCGTGTCTCCGGGGGACGTTCAGTCATATTCTATTGAGATGGTATCGTTGGCGATGCCGATGCCAATTAACTGGATTACCAACCAGATTAATGGTGGTGGTGATGACAGCTGCAAGCAAGCAATTTCTTATTTTCTAGATTTGCTTTGATTAGAAGAAAACTAACCGCCAGGGTCATGGCGACATGTACCGCTTGATCAAGTCTTTCTCCTGCAAAGCTCACGAAGAAAAGCAGAGAGATCCCGCTACCGAAGAGAATCAGAACACGCCGGTTCCTGTGGCGGAGAAAACCTGGAAGAATTGCGGTCATGCATATTCCCAGGACGATGAGAGCGATCATCTGGTCGCTTATTCCGTGCATTATTTGCTTGACGGAAACGAAGGGAAGAAGAATCGCCATCGCCGGTAGTACGATGCAATCGAACAGGCAGATAATCGGCGCTATGATGGAAAGAACGTCAATAAAATCTTTCCACCGCTCTTGGTTGAGAAGGTGTTTCATGATGGTGCTGTGTGCGTTTCGATAGGTTGGACGATTCGTCAAGAATACATTAACAGTCCCTTATAGTCATTGCTTGACATCGCTCAAAATCGACCATTTACATCCGCCCGATTTAAATCTGCCACAGAAATTTGTCATCCCAAATCCAGCTTTGCAACAGTCTCAAGCTCAATTGAACTCGATGCCGATCCCATCTTTACGACATCGACGCAAGATCCTTAATTTCGCTTTAATTTGCTCCAGCCATCGGAATTGAAACCGCTGGCAATCCAGCTAGTTGTATTCCCTTTGTAAAACACTAATCTGGGATTACTTTTCCCGCCTCGGCGCACTTCTCGATCCTTCCATTGCGGTCTCGGGCGGCCACTTTGTTGGGGGCTGGTTCGAATATCCAAATTCAAGAGAGCTCGGTTTGGAAATGTAGAACCTTGCTTAGTCTTCGGCTTCGAGAAGCCTTCCGGGATAATCCTCTCGATCCAGTGATACTAGGACATAGCAGCTATTGTCACTGTGATATTCTGGTGAGAGTTCGACCTCCAAACAGATATCAGTCAGTGCTGCAGGCTGGGGCGCCGCCGGATGGTTCGAGTCAAGCCCCGGGAGTCCTTTATATAAGCAGGCTTCGATTTAGTAAATGCCGCGGGAGTGGTCTATGTTCAACATGTTCAAAAAACAGTTCATTGATGTCATCGATTGGACCGAGGATGACGAAGATGTCCTCGCCTATCGCTATCCGGTCATGGATATGGAGATTCAGACCGGTGCCCAGTTAACGGTTCGCGAATCCCAGATGGCGGTTTTCGTCAACGAAGGAAGTCTGGCAGATGTTTTCAGCCCTGGACGGTATGAACTCTCTACCAAAACCCTCCCTATTCTCACTAACCTTTTGAACTGGGACAAAGCTTTCAAATCGCCCTTCAAGTCCGACGTCTATTTCTTCTCCACAAGAGAGAAAGTCGATCAGCGCTGGGGTACTCAACAGCCTATTACAATCCGGGATAAAGAATTCGGCCCGATTCGGCTGCGCGCCTTCGGTACCTTCTCTTATAAAATCGAAGAGCCCAGCACTTTCCACCAGAAGCTGAGCGGTACCCGGGAGCGTTACACCGTATCGGAACTCGACGGGCAGCTGCGTTCTTTGATTGTGACCACCATCGCCTCTAAATTCGGTGGTGGCGACATCGCCTTCCTCGATATGGCAGCCAATCAGACCAAACTCTCCGAAGAGATGAAAAAAGAGCTCGATCTCGCTTTCTTCGAGTATGGGCTGAAGCTCTGTACTTTCCTGGTTCAATCGATAACGCTGCCGGAAGAGTTGCAGCAGTACCTGGACAAACAGTCCTCCATGAATCTTGTGGGTGACCTGAATAAATACGCCACTTTCCAGGCTGCCGACAGCATCAAGGATGCAGCCCAGAACGATGGTGGTCTTGCCGGAGCTGGTGTTGGACTTGGTGCAGGAGCAGCTCTGGGTCAGGCCTTTGCCTCTGCTCTCGGTGGTGGTGTCCAGGGCGGTCAGCAAGCTGCTTCTCAGAAGGATGAAGATCCTTTCGAGCTTCTTGAAAAATTGCAGGGACTGCTTGATAAAGGGATTATCAATCAGGAAGAGTTCGATTCGAAGAAGGCGGATATCCTTAAGAGAATTTCTTGATGCTCACCCTCAACTGCACATCCTGTGGAGCCGAAGTGTTTTTTCGCTCCAGGTCATCGGTTTTTGCCGTTTGTGGTTTTTGCAAATCCACCCTTGTGCGCAAGGACATGAATCTGGAGCTGCTGGGCAAGATGGCGGATTTGCAATACGATCTCACCCCGATTCAGCTGGGCACCTCCGGCAAGCATGATGGCAAGAGCTTCGATGTGATCGGACGTTTGAAAGTATCCTATAGCGACGGCTTCTGGAATGAATGGTATGTCCTTTTCAATGACGGCAAAACCGGTTGGTTGGCCGAAGCCCAGGGCTTCCTTGCTCTTTGCTTCACCCGGGAGAATGTCGAGATTCCTTCTTCCCGGGTGATCAAACCGGGACTGGTGATAGATCTCGATCCCCGCGGACAAACAGGTTCATTTCAGGTCGAGGATATCCGCGAGGTCAAGTGTATTTATTCCGAAGGAGAGCTGCCTGTCAATGCCGTCCAGGGACGGGAATCCCTCAGCGTAGACCTGGCTAATTCCGACGGTGATTTTGCCTCGATAGAATACGCCAAAGGTGAAGACCGGGTTTTCGTAGGAAAGTATATCGATTTCGACGATTTCAAGTTTCGTGATCTCAGGAGGATAGATGGCTGGTAACGACCAAGCTCCTGGGATGGGAGGCGGCTCCCGGGAACCGCAGCGCGGTCCTTCGGGCGATAAACCCGCCCTCAATACTTTCACCTGCACCAATTGCGGTGCTTCCATCACTGTGCGTTATCTGGGCCATTCTCTTTCAGTGGTTTGCGAGTCCTGTCGATCAGTGCTCGACGCCCGGGACGAGAATCTCCGGGTGGTCGATAAGCACTTCAGAATCACCCAGCAGTTCAAACCTAAAATCCCCCTGGGCGCTAGAGGCACCCTGAGAGGGCGGCAATGGGAGGTAATCGGTTTCCTGGTCCGCCAGGACGCAGTCAGTTATTTCGCCTGGGAAGAGTATCTTCTTTTCAATCCTTACTATGGCTATCGTTGGCTTACCCTCAATAACGGACACTGGTCGCTGGTCACCATGCTGAAGCGTAAGCCGGAAGCCTGGGGCAAGTACTATGCCGCCGGCACCGAATCCACCGCCAAGTTCGATGGCAAAGAGTACAAACTCTTCTACCTGGGCAAAGCCTCAGTCCTTTATGTGCTGGGTGAATTCTACTGGACGGTGAGAGTAGGTTCGGAAGCCAACATGGCAGACTATATCTGCCCTCCCTATATGCTCTCCCGGGAAGGCGACAAGAATGAGAATGTCTGGAGTCAATCGGAATATATAGATGCAAAAGAGATAAAGAAAGCTTTCAAAGAGATTGAAGAGCTTCCTCTTGCCATAGGGATCGCCCCCAATCAACCCACCGAATCTAAAAAAGTGATGCCGATGGTGACCATGCTCTGGGTCACCTTTCTGGTGCTTCTCTTCTGCCTTCAGACCATCCATATGACCGGTGCCCGCAACGAGCGGGTCCTGGCCAAGACCTATTCGTTTACCACTAACACCCAGAACCCTGCTGTCACCACTCCTACTTTCAAGCTGGAGAAGAAGAAAGCCAACGTTCAAATCGAAGTGAGAGCCGATGTCGATAACTCCTGGTTCTATGTATACGGCGAGCTGGTCAATGATGACAACGACCTTACCTATACTTTCGAACGCACCATAGAGTATTACCATGGCTATGAGGGCGGCGAGTCCTGGAGCGAAGGAAGCCGTCAAAGCAGTTTCATTATCTCTTCGGTGCCGGAAGGCAACTATTATCTCAACCTCTATACTCAGAGCGGAGACTACAAAGTCCTCGATACCAAGAGCTTCGATATTCAAGTGGACAGAGATGTCTCCACCTATGCCAACTTCTTCTGGAGCCTTCTGTTTCTGAGCTTTATTCCGATTATCATCTGGTTCCGTACCTATACCGACGAAGTGATGCGCTGGTCGGACAGTGACTTCTCCCCCTATCAGAGCGATGAGTAATTAATGATGACCAGGAGGTTGAATTGTTAGTCAAAGGTTACGCCGCTTTCGGCGTATTGATTCTGGTTCTTTTCTTTTTTGCCTGCCAGGACGGCAGGCAGATAATCGATCCCTTTGGCATCTCGCCAAGCAGACCGACCGGCCCCGGTCAAGTTCACAAATAAGTCTAACGACAGAAGGAGTATCAATAGTGGAACAAATATTTGCCCTGAAGCACCTGGTGTCTGCGGTGGTCTATTCTTTTTTAGGCGTGATTATTCTGATTCTCGCTTTCATCGTCTTCGATGCGCTCACCCCGGGCAAATTGTGGCATGAAATCGTCCAGGAGAAGAACACGCCGCTTGCCATTGCAGTTGGTGCCACAATAATCGCCCTTGGAATGATTATCGCCTCGGCAGTTCACGGATAAATCATTATGACCTGGGCGCTGCTGATTACAGCTTTCGTCATTTCGACCTGCGGTCTCATCTACGAATTGATTGCCGGAACTGTTGCCAGCTATCTGCTCGGAGATTCGGTCACTCAATTCTCCACCATTATCGGAGTCTATCTCTTCTTCATGGGAGTGGGCTCTTTCCTGTCTAAATACGTAGAAAAGAACATCATCCTCACCTTTGTCCAGGTCGAGTTACTGGTGGGGCTGGTGGGCGGATCTTCGGCTACCATTCTTTTCTTCATGTTCGAGTACGTAGAGAACTTTCGTATCCTGCTTTATAGTCTGGTCGGTATCATTGGAGTGCTTATCGGCATCGAGATTCCGCTATTGATGCGGATATTGAAAGGACAGCTAGAGTTCAAAGATCTTGTCTCCAAGGTCTTTACTTTCGACTATGTCGGAGCCCTTTTGGCGTCTCTGGTATTTCCCCTGGTGCTGGTACCTTATCTTGGTCTGGTGCGATCCTCTTTTCTGTTTGGAATATTCAATGTCCTGGTGGCAATTTGGACTCTGCATCTCTTTCGCAAAGAGATCCCCTGGCTGAACAGCATGCGCACCATAGCCTTTACTCTGGTGGTCGGGCTCACGCTCGGATTTGCTTTTTCCGAAAAGCTGGTGAAAATGGCCGAGACCACGAGCTATCATGAACATATCATCTATTCCAAATCCTCTCCCTATCAGCGCATAGTAATCACCGGCGGCAAGCGCTTCAAGCTTTTTCTAAATGGAAATCTGCAATTCAACTCCCAGGATGAATATCGCTATCACGAGGCTCTCATCCATCCTGCCCTGGGCTCTTTGCCGGAAGCGAAGAAGGTCCTCATTCTGGGCGGCGGTGACGGCATGGCCGCCCGGGAGATTCTCAAATATCCCCAGGTGGAATCCATTACTCTGGTAGATCTGGACCCTGCTCTGACCAATCTTTTCAGCAAACAGAAGTTGTTTATCGAACTCAATCAAGACAGCCTGAACAGTCCCAGGGTAAAAGTGATTAACAAAGACGCCTTTGTCTGGTTGCGCCATTGCAAGCAGAAGTTCGATCTGGTGGTGGTCGACTTTCCCGACCCCAGCAATTTTTCCCTGGGTAAGCTCTATACCGATACTTTTTACCGCCAGGTGAAGAAGGTGGTCAACCCCGATTCTCTGGTGGTGATCCAGAGCACCTCTCCTTATTTCGCCAGGAACTCATTCTGGTGCGTGGTCTCCACCCTGGAGTCGGTCGGTTTCAAAACCATACCCTACCACGCCTATGTGCCCTCCTTCGGCGACTGGGGCTATATTATCGCCTGGGAAGGCGGAGCTTCCGATTCCGCCGGTTTTCAGTTCGGTCATCATTATCCGAGTGGTCTCAAATATGTCTCTAAAGATTCGGTGGCATCGATGCTCGACTTTCCGGCCGACATGAAACCCTCGGTCAGAGAGGTTAATAAGCTGAACAACCAGTCCCTGGTGCATCTATTCGAAGCCGAGTGGGATGAATATGCCGAAACCTTCTGACTCGGATGACACCAGAATCAAGCGCTCGACATTTTTGAAGGGCTTAATCGGTCTCGCCATAGCCGGTGGCACCGGCAAATTCCTCTATGATCGCTACAATACCCTGGCTCATGTGCCTGTCCGCCTTCTGGGTCCTTCTATGGACTTCGGGCATATGGTCAGGGACGGTTCTCTGAAGCTAGATCCAAATGCGCCGGTCTCAAAAAAGGTCAAAGTCTTGATTATAGGCGGCGGCATTGCCGGATTGTCCGCCGGCTGGTGGTTGAAAAAAGAGGGAATCGAAGACTTCATGCTGCTCGAGCTGGAAGGTAAAACCGGCGGCAATTCAGCTAGCGGCGAAAATCGTGTCAGTGCTTATCCAAGGGGAGCGCATTATATTCCCCTGGCTAACGCCGAATCGACCTATGTCCGAATGCTTTTTCAGGAGTTGGGCATCATCGAGACCGTCGACGCTACCGGTATCGCTACCTATAATGATCTCTATCTCTGTCACGATCCCGAAGAGCGCCTTTTCAAGGACGGCTCCTTTCAAGAAGGGCTTGTGCCGAATCGTGGGCTGAGGCCCGAGGAGAAAGCCGAGATAGAGCGGTTCTTCAAAGTAATTGTCGATTATAGAAACAGAAGAGGCTCCGATGGTAAGCCGGCTTTCGCCATTCCGCTCGATTTGAGCTCCCGAGACGAAGAGTTTCTCGCCCTGGATAAAATGTCGATGGAGCAGTGGCTCAAACAGAACAATTTTTCCGCCCGGCCCTTGCTCTGGTATGTGGACTATTGCACCAGGGACGACTACGGTGCTAAGCCCGCCGATGTCTCGGCCTGGGCCGGCATTCATTATTTTGCCGGACGCCGTGGCAGGGCAGCCAACGCCGAGCAGAACGCGGTGGTGACCTGGCCCCAGGGAAATGGTTTTGTTGTGCAGAAACTGACGGAGAAACTGGCTTCCCATATCACCACCGATGCCTGTGTTTTCCATATCGAATCTAAAGCGGATGCGGTAAGGACAGCCTATATAGATCGTAAGAGCCGAAAGACTTTCTTGATAGAGGCCGATCATCTGATATTCGCCTGCCCGCGCTTTATATTGCCCCGGGTATTGAAGCAGGATGCTTCCAAGAAATCGATTGACCTGGACTATGTCAAAGAGGTCGTCTATCCTCCGTGGATGGTGGCAAATATCACCTTGCGCAGCCTGCCGCCAGCAAGAGGCATCGCCCGCGCCTGGGACAATGTCTGCTACCTGAGCGACTCGCTTGGCTATGTGGTCGCAACCCATCAGAACATCTCCACCAGGTTATCATCGCCCACGGTTATCACCTATTATTATCCCCTCGCCGATAGAAGACCTGACAACGGCAGGATGGCTCTTTACAGGGCCGATCCGGAGGACTGGAAAGAGTCCATCGTCGAAGATCTGATGCGCATGCATCCCACCATCGACCGTTATATAGAGTCCATCGAGCTCTGGCCCTGGGGGCATGGTATGGTCAGCCCCGGATTGGGTTATATCTGGGGCGATACCCGGCAGAAACTCTTGCAGGATCTGGACAGGATCGTTTTTGCCCATTCCGATATGAGCGGCATCTCTAATTTTGAGGAGAGTCAGTATCGCGGTGTCGAGGCGGCGATTAAAGTGAAAGCGCAATTGAGTTAATATTAGGACCATGGCCGATTCGACGATGACCACAAGCGAAAGCGCAATTAGCGGGAGTAAATCTCCCTGGTTGGCTTCGCCTTCGTTCGACCTTTTTTTGATCATCGCCCCGGCTTTCATCTCTTCTCTGGTGGTGATTCTTTTCGCCGACCGGCTTGCCGACTATGATCATCTGCCGCTCTGGGCCTGGGTTGCTTTTGTCTTACTCGTAGACGTCGCCCATGTTTACTCGACACTCTTTCGGACCTATTTAGATAGCGACGCTTTCGGTCGTAATCGGGGGCTACTTCTTACGATACCTTTGCTTTGCTGGATGGTGGGCAGCCTTCTCTATTCGCTCGGTGCCCTGGCTTTCTGGCGAGTCCTTGCTTATCTGGCTGTTTTTCATTTTATTCGTCAACAGTTCGGATTTGTCTCGCTCTATGCCAGATACGAGCCGGTGGAGTTTCTGCCCTTCAAAAGACTGGACGGGCTGGCCATATATTCTGCCACTATCTATCCGCTTCTCTACTGGCACAGTCATATGCCCCGCAACTTCAACTGGTTTATCAAAGGAGATTTCTTCGTTTTAGATAGTTTCTCGACTCTTACCGAAATCGCTTTTTGGCTATATATGCTTATTATTGGTGCCTATTTCGCAAAAGAGATTTATCTTACCAAGAAAACCGGTTATCTCAATATTCCCAAGAACCTGATGGTGGCAGGGACGGCTCTGTCCTGGTGGATGGGAATCGTCTATCTCGATTCGGACCTGGCTTTTACCATGACCAATGTTTTGAGCCACGGAATACCTTATATGGCTTTGATCTGGCTCTATCACCACAAGCCGGAAAAGAACTCGGGCGCATCAAGCATCGCCCGTAGTGTCAACTTGACCAGGAATATGCTTATGGCTTATCTTCCTGCTTTTCTTCTCTTTCTGTTTTTGCTGGCCTATCTGGAAGAGGGCATCTGGGATGGACTTATTTGGAGAGAGCATGGTCAGATCTTTTCTTTCTTTTATAAATTTCCGGAGATAACAGATCCTACTTTCCTGGCTGTGCTCATCCCATTTCTTGCCCTGCCTCAGTCCGTTCATTACGTGCTGGATGGATTCATATGGCGAATCAAAGACCGGGGCAGTATCTGGAGCGCATGAAGTACACTGTTTCGGTCCGGATTATTTGAAGATCTCTTCGAATTGACGATGAAGTTCATCGAGTTTCTCTTTCTCTCCATGACGCTCGAGATGCTCAGCATATCTTCTTAGCGCCCTTATCAAATTAGGGTGTTTCCGGCTTACTTGATATAGCATTCTGGTCGTGTCCTCTTTGACCAGGTTGAAAATATAGTCTTCATCGTCTTTGTGAGTGCAAATCTGGTGAATAATCGCAGCCCTGGTGTAGGTGACATCGGACCGGCCCTTGAGCTTTGCCAGGATGGAGATGGCTGAGTTTATATATCTCTCAGCCTCGGCATAGCGCTCCTGACCTACATAAAGACCGGATAGATCACAAAGGCTGTTGGCCAGAAAGAGGGCATAGTCGATCCCGAGACTTTCCAGAAGGTCGACAGATTTGAGCAGCATGGCTTCGGCCTCAGCAGGCTCCCCTTCTTCCTGTTTGAGATCGGCGTAGAACATAAGGGTGACGCCATGAACTTCTTTATAGGCTTCGTTTAGATCGCTTCCTGCTACAGAAAGCGCCTCTTCGAACCGCTCTCTGGCCTCTTTTAAACGTCCCATCTGGGTCAGGACAGCGCCCAACCCCATATTGGTACAGGCTTCGCCCAGGGCTTGTTCCGGAATCGACTCGGCTCGTTTTAGAGTCTTGAGAAGTTGGCGATAGGCCTCTTTCCAGCGCCCTTCTTCGTAGGCAAGTCTGGCTGCCGCAAAACTGGTCTTCCAGATTTTTGTTTTGGAATCTTTGTCTTCGAAAGCGTCTACCAGTCTTTTTTGAATCATTTCTCTATCAGCTGTCCGATGGGAACTAGCTAGTTTATCTCAACCTTTTTGTTAACTACATCGACTGAATTGATGATTGTAACGACCGAAACTGCTATCTTTTGCAAGTCGATAGCTCTTTCATAATCTTTGATATAAGTGTAAGCCATAAAAATGGACTTTCTGGTTCTTAACAGCGGTTCAACATCGCAGAAACTTGCTTTAGTCGAAATCGAGAATGAAGCCGAATCAACTCTCTCCGGTGCCATGAACTGCCGGACCATCTGGGTAAACGGTCACTCTAACTTGCGGTCGGTGGAGGGGCGGCGAGAAGCGATAGAGATCCTGCTTGCCGAAATGGAAAGGGAGACAGGCAGAGACCGCCAGAGTGTCGACGCGATCGGGCATAGAGTAGTCCACGGTGGTAGCCGCTTTTCCAAAGCGACAGTGATAGACAGAGCGGCGCTCTCTTCCCTGCAAGAGCTCACCGAACTGGCTCCGCTTCATAACAGTCATTGCCTTGAGGGAATTGAGTACTGTTTCAAGAGCTGCGCCGAGCAAACGCAGATAGCGGTATTTGACACGGCTTTTCATTGCACTATTCCAGAGAAGGCTTCGGTTTATGCCCTGCCCTACCGGTGGTATCAGAACCACGGGATAAGAAGATTCGGCTTCCATGGCATTAATGTTGAGTACTGCATCGGAAGACTCTGTGAATTCTTCTTCGATTCTAGAAAATCGCCTGCCCGAACCGTGGTCTGTCATCTAGGTGGTGGCTGTTCGGTAACTGCCGTGCTGGAAGGTCGAAGTGTCGATACCACCATGGGTTTTACTCCTCTGGAAGGGCTTGTCATGGCCACTCGTTCAGGTTCCATAGATCCGGGTATTCTGAGCTATATCGCAGCCAGAGAAGATTTGAGTCTGGACGAACTAGAAGCGGTGCTCAATCGGGACAGCGGCTTAAAAGGGATATCCGGACTTACCGGCGATATGCAGGAACTTCTCACCGCCCGAGAAGCCGGGATCAAACGCGCAGAATTGGCTTTCGATATTTTCGTGAACAGCGTCACTAAACATATAGCCGCCATGGCCGCCAGTTTAAACGGAATTGATGCCCTTGTCTTCACCGGTGGAATCGGTGAGAATTCGTCCGTGGTTCGGCAGAGTATCTGTCAGGGCTTGAGTTTTCTGGGAGTCGAGGTGGATCCGGCGCGTTGCGCTGCGGTTGCCACGGCAAGCCAGCCGGATTGTTTGATTGCCGAAGACCCGGTCGCCGTTGCCGTTATCAAAGCCGATGAGTTCGCCCAGATCGCCAGCCAGTGTCGAGCTCTATTGTCAGGAACGACAGACTAAGCCGATTTAATAATCGATTCCATAATCTGCTGAATAATGAGTGCCGATAAGGCAGGTCTAGACTAAAGCAGGTAGACTCGGATGAAGATCGAAAAACCCAAACAGGTCCTTGCCGGCCTGGGCATCCTCATGGTAGTGGTCTTTGCGGTTCAGTTCGCGGTTCTCAATTCTCTTGAAATGCCCGGTGACAAGGATAAACCGACGGAGAAGACAATCACCAACAATAGCGAGAAGTGGAACGAATCGTGGAAAGCCGCTTCCACTGCATCCACCGATGAAGAGCTGGCAAAGGCAGAGGAGTTGCTCTCCAAGAGCTTGAAGGAAGCGGAGCGCTCGGGTAGCAAAGATTCCCGCCTGGCAGCGGTTCTCAACTGTCTGGCTCAGGTCTATGAGAAGCAGGGCAAGTATTCGGAAGCCGAGCCTCTTTATCAAAGGGTTCTTGCCATCGACGAGAAGATACTGGGAAAAGATCATGGTGCCATTATCAATGATCTCGACAACCTTGCAGTTACCTACATAAAGCAGAAAAAGTATAAAGAGGCCGAGGAGCTTTTCTCCAAAGCTGTCGCTCTAGACGAGAAGACTTATGGAAAAGATCATCCCAAAACCGCGGCGGACCTGAGCTATCTGGTTCTGCTCTACGATATCGAAGGGAATTCGAAGAAAGCAGAGGA
This sequence comes from bacterium, assembly GCA_016124935.1. Taxonomy (GTDB): domain Bacteria; phylum Cyanobacteriota; class Vampirovibrionia; order Obscuribacterales; family Obscuribacteraceae; genus RI-106. Next base: position 286,407 of record WGMS01000014.1, read on the forward strand.
ATTCGCCCGGCGAGCCCTTTCTATAAACGAGAAAGCTTTTGGAGCGGATCACCCGCTGGTTGCCTCCAACTATCACAGTCTTGCCCTTCTCTCTTCACGGCAGGGGAAACATGAAGAGGCGGAGAAACTATTGATCAAAGCTCAAGATATCTGGCGCAAGTCTTCCGCCATCAACGATCCCAAGCTTGCCGCCAGCTTGAAAAACACCGCTATGCTGCAGAAAGTCTTCGAGTCTCAGTTTATAGATGGGGAGCCGGATAAGTCGGTCAGGTTCCCTGAAGAGGCTTTTGAAAAGGCAAAAGCGCTGAGAAACGCCAGAGAATACAAAGAAGCGGAAGAGGTATTGAAAGACAATCTGGCCGATGCGCGCCGGTCGGCGGTGGGAGAGCCTGCCCTGGGCAAATATCTTGTCCGGCTGAACAATGTTCTATTCGATCAGGCTAAGGATGGAGAAGCGATTATTTTCGGTGAGATCGCCTGCAAAATCTTTGACCGTCAGCCGGCGGACAAGCAAGCCGACTTGACTAACTGGAATGCCTCGGTACATTCTTATCTTGCCATGGCCTACGACCGTAGAAATCATCTGCACATGGCTGAGCGGCATTATGATCGAGCCCTCGATTACGCCAGCCGAGCAAGCGACGTCTCCGTCGCCTGGAAGAATCTTCTCAAGAAGGGACTGGCTACTTGCAAAGCCAGGCTAGAAATGGAAGAGGAGCGGGTGCTTGCCACCAATGCTGGTGCCAAGTAGTTTTTCGGCAGAGCCGATTCAAGAGAGCACCGGCAGGTTTATGGTCACTCCGGTTCCCTGGTTCACTTCGCTGGTGATCGCTATCGATCCGTTGTGCAGATCGACGATTCCCTTCACTATAGATAAACCCAGACCGACGCCTCCCCGGGCGCGGTCCCTGGCTTGGTCGACCCTGTAAAAACGGTCGAATATCTTGGGAAGGCTCTCAAGAGGAATGCCCGGACCGTTGTCTCTGACCGTAAGCTTGAGCCAGCCGTTGCGTACCCGGCAAGTCAGCTCTATCCTGCCACCCTCTTCCGTGTATCTAAGAGCGTTCTCGATGATGTTGGCAATCATGCGATGCAGTTTGTCTTCGTGGCCGTTCAAAAAGATGTTTTCATCAACCTGATGTACCAGGTCGATTCTCTTCTCTTTCAACCTCAGCTCGAACTCTTCCAGCACCCCGGCGAGAATACTGTTGAAAGAAACTCTACCGGGAATATTACCGGGCAAAATTCCTTCGAAGCCTATTTGAATCTGGGTCAGTAGAGTCAGATCCTCCACCAGTTTGTTCATTCTGCCGGTTGCTCTTTTGATGGCATCCAGTCTTACTGTCTCTTTGCCGGCCAGCTTCAACTCTTCTTCTAGATTGTCCGCACATGCTTCGATGGTGGCAATCGGTGTTTTCAATTCATGGGTGGCATCCTCGGTAAACTGCCTGAGGATGCGGTAGGAAGTTTCCAGAGGACCGACCCAGCTCTTAGAGAAGAACAAACCGGCGATCGAAAGCAGGACCAGTCCCAGAGTACTGATAATACCCATGGTTACTATATACTTTTTGATCGCTCTATCTCTCAAGGTTGTTGGCAATTGAATCTGCAGATAGCCCAGCTTTTTGTCTTCTTCCGAAGTCAGTACCATATACGATGTGCGAAGGTTCAGACCATCCTGGCTGACTTCGCTAGTTTCGGTGATCAACTTGGCTGTGCCTTTTACGCCGTCATGTTCGATAAGTTTGCCTTCCGCGTCATAAAGCTCTATTCTGGCAAGGCTGCTCAGGGGTTGTTTCTTGGTGAAGCGTCTCGGTTTGGCTATAGAAAGTCGACCATCAGCCTCCTCGACTTCGTCGGATATTTCGGTCAACAGGGTATCCAGTTGTTCATCGAGAGAGTTGTTCAACTCATTGCTGAAGATCAAAAGACCGCCCGCAAATAGACCGGTGAAGATCAAGAAGGTGACGGCGACGAACTGGATCGCTAATTGCCAGCGTTTCGCCTTATTCATCTACTTCCAGCTTATAGCCGTAGCCGCGGACATTCTTGATAATAGAATCCCTGCCCGATGAATTCATCTTCTTTCTCAACGCTTTTATATAAGTTCGAACAGCCTCTCGTGAGATCAGGGTATCGGAGGGCCAGACCCTGTCTATCAACGCATCATAGGCAAAGACCTGATTAGGATGCCGCATTAGAAACTCGAGGAGATTGTACTCTCTGGGCTCCAGATGCACCGGTTGACCATCGATATAAAAGGTCCTGGCGGTGGCATCCAGGGTCATCGCTCCCAGCTCTATGACAGCCCCGGGTGTGCGGCTGTCACCACGTCTCACCGCGGCCCGCACACTGGCGGAAAGTTCCCTCAGTGATACCGGTTTGCGGACATAGTAGTCAGAGCCCGTATCGAGACCGATTTCCAGATCCTCCAGGCGGGATCGGGCGCTCAGCATCACCACCGGTGTCTTACCGCCGCCCTGACGAAATTGTTTCAAGATCGATATCCCATCGGGACCAGGTATCATCCAGTCCAGAATAATGGCGTCATATTGAAAAGCTTCGAGGCTGTCCAGCGCCTGGTTGCCATCGTGAACCAGGTCGACCACATATTTTTCCCTCAGGAACCAGTCTCGCAACTGTTCCGCCAGGTCCACTTCATCTTCGACTATGAGCAATTTAGGCATAGCAGAGAATTATAGATCCGAATCGAGAAAGAGACCGCAAGTTTTACAACCTGCGGTCTCCGCATCCACTAACGGGGATTAAATTGTCGACTATTCGTCGCCGGGTTCGGCTTCGCTGTCGGATCCGCCTTCGGCAGCACCGGCATCAGCGGCAGGCTCGGAGGCTTCTTCTTTTTCTGCTTTCTTATCAGCTTTCTTGCTGGCTTTTTTCTTAGAAACCTTTTTCTTTTTGACTTTCTGAGTCTTGGCTTTAGGAGCATCCTCGGCGTTGGCTGCTGCCGGGGTGACAGCGATCATTCCAAGGGCGACTACGAAAGAGAGAAGGGCTGCGAAGATAGATTTGTAGGTCATGACTAACTAACTCCATTCAGGGTCTGTACTGAAAACAGATGAAGCATAGCCTCGATCTGTGAGGATAGAGTGAAGAAAACGATCGGATGCAAAGATTGTCAAGAAGAGCGTGCCTTGATCCTGGAATTGTGCAACTGTCTATAACTCTTGAAACTGAATGTGAGATTCTCGAATTCGATATCCGCTTGTTTCCAGTCAGGCTTATCGAGATCGATATCGACACAATCGAGCAATCGGTGCCCCACATGTTCTATATCTTCTGCCCGGAAGCTTTCTGAAAGAGTTCTCAAGTGCGCTGCGGATTCTGCCAGCGCATCGGCGCTCTGTTCTGCCAGGGCGCCTTCAATCTGTTTGACCAGTTCCTCTAGAGAGAGAAGATACTCTTCCATCAGGGCATCACTCTCTTCTCTATCGAATTCCCGAAGCAGGTGCTCCAGACCGGCACGGTACTGACGCTCCAGAGTGGACAGGGCAATCTCCTCCGTGGCTTCCCCGTTCTCATCGGAGGCGGGCAGGCTGAGCCAGGGCAGAACAAAACGCTCTAACTTGGCAGAGGTAAAGGGCTTGGTCAGAAAATCGTCCATGCCGGCCTCCCGACAGCGTTCCCTGTGTTCAGGGGTTGCCTGGGCGGTTACCGCGATTATTGGAACATGCTTGTCCGAGTCGGCCTCCAGCTCTCGAATCTTTCTGGTTGCTTCAAACCCATCCATAACTGGCATCTGGCAGTCCATCAGGATCAAGGAAAAATCGTTGCTTAAGAATGCTTCCACCGCCTCTCGACCGTTGCCAACGGCCCGGGCTCTAACCCCAATCTCCCGCAGCTGCATGAGAGCCAGTTTGGAGTTGACCGAGTTGTCCTCCACAACAAGGACCTCCTCTGCTTTTTTTCGATCCGGATTGGCACCCCCGGGAAGTTTAGTCTGCGATTCGCTCTCGGATTCCACCTCTTGATCTGTCCTGTTTGTCTGCAGTGAGCGAACCGGTCTTTTAGTGGTCGCTTTGAGACCGAAAGCGATCTGAAAAGTAAACAGTGAGCCCACATGCTCTTTTGAAGAGACCGAGACCTTTCCGCCCATCAGCTCTACCAGCCGTCTGGTAATCGACAGACCAAGACCGGTGCCCCCATATCTGGAGCTTACCGATTGGTTTGCCTGGGCAAAAGGTTCGAAGAGTTCGGCGATGGCATCTTGACTGATTCCGACACCGGTGTCCTGGACAGAAAACTTGAGGGTGGCACTCTCTTTGTTTTTCTCCATCAGCTCTACTCGAACAGAGATCTCGCCCCGGTCCGTGAACTTGACGGCGTTGCTGATCAGATTGAGAAGGATCTGACGCAGTCTGTTTGGATCTCCTGTAAGATGATCGGGAATGTCCCTTGCTATCCAGTAAGTCATAGCGACGTTTTTCTGACGTGCCTTGGGAGCGAAGAGCGATATGCAACGATTCAAAAGAGCGCGCAGTTCGAATTCGGTGTTTTCGAATTCGAGCTTTTCCGCCTCTATTTTGGAATAGTCGAGGACGTCGTCAATCAAGGCCAATAGGACCTGGGCCGATTCTTGAATAGTATTGACCATGTCGCTTTGATCGCTCGCCAGCTCTGTTCGGCTGAGCAGATCGCTCATTCCTATAACCGCGTTCATCGGTGTTCTTATCTCATGGCTCATATTGGCGACGAAATAGCTTTTCGCCTTGTTCGCTCTATCCGCTGCCTCTTTGGCGGCTATGAGTTCTGCGTTGGATACCTCCAGTTCGAGGGTTCTCTCTTTCACCCTTTCTTCTAGCTCTTTGTTGAGAGCCGAGATACTGTCGAATAAAAGAACATTCTCCAGAGCCGTGACGATCTGGGTGGATAAGAGCTGGATCAAGTCCAGCCTTTCTGTGGTGAAAATACCCGGCACCAGATTGTTTTCCAGGTAGAATATACCGACCAGTTTGGTCTGCTTGATGATGGGATGACAGAGCACTGAACGGACATTGTTTCGCTTTATATAAGGATCTCCCAGAAACATATTTTCGCGGACGGCGTCGGGTAGAAGCAAGCTGTTTCTGGTTCGGCGTACATAGTTGATCACCGAATGCGGTACTGCTTCAAAACTTTCCAGATTGATTCTAATGCTCTTGACCAGATTTCCTGTGCCGGCACTATCTCCCCTGGCCCTGACGAATAGCTCATCGTCTTCCTGGAGCACGATAACACACTGCTGCGCGCCGGACGCTTCGATAATTACTCTGATCAAAGTGTTCAAAAGCTTATCCAGAGTCACTTCTTTAGAGATCGCTTCGGCAGCTTTGAGCACGGTCAAAAAGTCGAATTCAGGAGAGGACGATGAAGTCTGACGAAGCAGCGGCAGCTCTCTTTCGAGTTGTTCTACTTTGCCCCGGGCCTGCCACCGCCGATAGAGGCGGTGCGCTTCTTTGAGATGTAATGCAGCGACAGAATCTAAACCTCTGGCGAGATAGAATCTATATGCCAGTTCGTTGGCTATTGCTTCGTTCTGGATATAGCCGTTCTCTCTTGCTGCCTTGATGGCGCTTTCATAGCCTTTTTCCGCTTGCTCGATGAATCCATTCAGTCTTGCTATTTCGGCGCTTACCAGGCTGAATTTGCTCGAAAAGTTGGCTGGACAGGAACGCGACCACTCCTCCAGTTTTTGTCCGTGTTCAGCCAGAGTTTTCATACGGCTTGCTTTCAGCTCTTCGTCCATAGAGCCGTCTTCCAGGCTCGATGCCAGGGCCAGGGCGAGATAGTACCAGTATTCCGGCTCTTGGATATGACCAAGGGAGGACCAGAGATAGGTTTTTGCTTTTCTTCCCGCTCTGATTGCCTCTTCATAGTCGCCCGACATGAAGCGAGCCTGGAGCAGCATGATATAGTACCAGCAGGTGACTATAGGATGGTCGTAAGAGTCGACATAGCGCTCGTATTCCTTTTCATCGAACTCTTCGTCATCGAAAGTCGAGAATCTATTTGTGTTCCCGCGTAGATTTTGAACCAGGCGCTGAATCCCTTTGATTACCTCTTTGGGCGCTTCGAACTGGATGCTTTTCAGATAGGTCAGATACTTGATCGATTCTTGATAGACTTCATCGAGTCCTTTGCCGAGAATGAGCAGATCTACGACAATGTGGTTGCAGCAGTAGCCGGCGAAAGTGACATCACCTGCCTTCGAGAGCACAGCGAAGGCATCGTAGAGAAAGTCCAGGTCGGTCTTGAGATGATTGGACCAGAAGTTGATGGAATCTCCGAAAAGAAATTTCACCCGGGCGTGGTAGTCGTTTAACGGAGCCTCTCTGCTCAATTCACAAGCCAGACGTCCGAATCGATAGCCGTCCTGGTATTTGCCGAGCACCGGCCCCACGCACATCCCCAGAAGGGCATAGCCCATGGCGGAGGCTGCGCAGTTGCCGTGCTGCAAGGTGATGCGAACCATATGACAGGCGCTCAAAAGAAAGAGATTTTGATTAGAACAGAGACCAGCGGCAAAAAGAGCTTGAAGAATATCCAGTGCCGCTTTCATCTCCGGATTATCCATTAGGGGAAGTTCTTGCAGGCTCTCTATGGTTCTATCGTCGAGCTCTTCCCAGAGTAGTTCGTAGTTCTTTTTCACTTCGGCATCATCGGGGGAGGCAGTCATCTCTACACCCAGGAGTTTGAGACCCTTGAGACCGCTTTCCACAGCCAGGGCCAGTTCTGTCTTACCTGTATAGAGTTCGACCATCATCTGATAGATAGAGGTTTTTTGAAGGACGTCATTGCAATGATTCAGAAGTTGATCGAACAAACTCATGGACCGGTCGAAATTGCCGCACATCCATTCGCATAGTGCCTGTTCATAGTTCAATTCGTAAGCCAACTCCGGAGTCTTTTGCCAGCCGGTATCACAAAGTAGCTCCAGTCCATAGGAGAGAAACTGAATCGCCGAGTGATAGGCTGTGTTGGTGCGAGCTTTTCTGCCGGCCACCAGATAAACCCTGGCAAGTTCGGCTTTGTTCTCTTCTTTTGCAACCAGGTCCCTGGCCTGGTCGAGGTGGGTGATTATGTCGAATATTTTCTCTTCCAGCACTTCATCTTTTGCCGAACGCAGAAGAATAAGACCTATGCGCAGGTGCTCTTCGGCTCTTTTCTCTTCTGGAATCAGTTTATATGACGCTTCCTGGACCCGGTCGTGGAGAAACTTGAAATTGCCTGACTGACTGAGAACCAGACCCTGATTGCAGGCTTCTCTGAGATCACTCTCCAGCTCGCTTTCAGAACGCTGACAGACCAGGGAAAGGGTCGGGAGATCAAAGGTGTTCCCCAGGCAGGAGGCAAGCTTGAGTACATCCCGGGTGGAGGCGGAAAGGCGACCGAGGCGTGATAAGAGCAGTTCGACAATGTTATCCGAATCTTTCTGCTCTTCGAGCTTGTCCAGATTCCACCACCAGCGGTGCTGCTTTCTGTCCAGCTCCAGAAGCCCCTCCTGGCGAAGGGTGCGGAGGAGCTGGATCGCAAAAAACGGATTGCCACCGGTTTTATTGAAGACTAGATTGCCCAGTGGAATCGCCTGTTTCGCTTCGAGCCGCATCGCATCTCTAATAAGGTCCTGCATATCTTTTCTAGAAAGCGGGGGCAGTTCTATCTCCATCAATGGAGCATGGGCCGCTTTCATCTGTTTGATCGTCCCGGAGAGAATATGGTCTTTGTCTACCTCATTGTCTCGATATGCTCCGATCAAAAGCAGATAATCCATAGATGAGCCGTCCGAAATCAATCTGTTCATCAGTCGAAGACTGGCTTCGTCCGCCCATTGAAGATCATCTAGAAAAAGGATAAGAGGATGGTCGCTGGTGGCGAAGACCCGGAAAAATTGCTGTAGCACCATGTCGAAGCGGGTTTGTTCCTCGCCCACCGGTAATGGTGGCGGTGCCGGCTGCTTGCCGATCAATAGCTCCAGTTCCGGAATCACTCCGGCTACTATCGCGGCACCATTGCCGATTCTCTCTATAATTTCGCGTTTCCAGAAATCGATTTCCGACTCCGAATAGGTGAGAAGGTGATGGACCAACTCTCTGAAAGCTTCACAGATAGTGGCAAAAGGAATAGCCTGCTGGTACTGATCGAATTTGCCCGAGAGGAAAAAACCGCGCTCTTGAATGAGCGGTTGATAAAGCTCTCGAACCAGCGCTGTTTTTCCTATACCTGAATATCCCGAGATCAATACCAATCTGGCATTCTGACCTGATGCCACAGCCTGGAAGGCGCCGGAGAGTAGCTCTATCTCCTTTTCTCTTCCATACAGCCTTACAGGAATCTGCAACTCCTGGGGAATATCCCGAGAGCCGATCAGAGGAAGGGCAATCTGTCCGGTTCGTTTGATTTGCCTTTCTGCTGAGATCAAGTCGCAGGCAAGACCATAGGCGCTCTGATATCTGTCCTCGGGAGACTTGGCCAGCGATTTTTGCACTATTGCCGAGAGATCGGGCTGCGATTGATCCGGCCAGTCAGGAGTGAGCGAAAGATGCGCGTGGAGCAACTCGAGGGGATCAGAACAAGAGAATGCTTGCTTGCCGGTCAAGACTTGGTAGAGCACAAGACCGAGAGCATAGATGTCGCTTCTCATATCCACCGGCTGACTCATACGTCCGCTCTGCTCGGGAGAGCGACAGATCATGGCCTGGTTGAGGTTCGGTAGTCCGACATAGCTTTGTCGATTGTCGGCCACCGGGCTCACCAGCCCGAGGCTGGCGAAGTAGGGAGAACCATCCTCGTCCACTAGGATATTTTCGGTTCCGATGTCTAGATGGAGTATGCCCATTTGATGGATATGGTCGAGGGCGCGGGCAAGTTTGCGCATTATCTCGACTTTTTGAACCATAGAGACAGAGCCTTTCAAAAAGTCGTGAAGTTTTACGCTTCCTTCTCTCCTGGCAAGAACCAGGCAGGTTTCTGCTCGGTTCTCCGAATGAAGCAATTCGTGCACTTCCGGCAGACCCTTTTTCTTGTTACCGGAGAGGAGCTGAAATTCGTCTTCAAGACTGGAGGAGCTTCCCGATTCCGGTTTGTCCAGGAGCAGAGTTTTCAACAGGACGGTCTTACCGTCTGACTGTCTTTCGGCATCGACAAGCCGATAATCGAGGCCGTCATAAAAGGAAGGTTCTAACTCTTCATAGGTCTGGTAGACAAGATCTTTACCGGCAGATTTCATCTCTTGGCGTCCTGATTGGTTCTGGAACTTGCTCTAATTCGATCAATTGCGATGCCTAATATAGAATATACGGTATTTGGGTCATCGATTGTGAACGATGTAAGAGTAACTGTGGACGTGGTGGCTTTCGCCATAGAGCAAGACTCCCTGGAGGTGCTCTTGATCAAGCGAAAGTATGAGCCGTTTCGAAATCAGTGGGCTCTACCCGGAGGGTTCCTTTTACCCGGGGATGGGTCTTTGGAAGAAGCCGCCGCCCGGGAGTTGTCGGAAGAGACCAATGTGTCCGACATCTATTTAGAACAGCTCTACAGTTTCGGTGACCGGGACAGGGACCCGCGTGGTCGAACGGTGACCATCGCTTATCTTGCTCTTTTGCGAGCCGAGGAAGTGGAGTTGCAGGCCGCCACCGATGCCAGCGGCGTGGCCTGGTTTCCGGTTCATTCTCTACCTGATCTGGCTTTCGACCACGGTCGTATTCTCGATTATGCCATCTCGCGGCTGCGCTACAAGATAGAGTATTCACCCTGCGTGTTCAGTCTACTTCCCGAGAGTTTTACACTCAGGTCTTTGCAAAATGCCTACGAGATAATTCTTGGCAAGCAGATAGACAATCGCAACTTTCGCAAAAAATTTCTTGGTACCGGGATTTTGATCGATCAAGATGAACTGACAAGGGGCGGGCCGCATCGGCCGGCAAAACTTTATAAGTTCTCGCTCAATGAATTCTCCAGGCTCGCCGACAGGCCGATTTTTACATTTTAGAGAAGATCACGAATTCTATGGCGTACTTGGCGTTCAATACCGTAGTCAGGGCTGCGCTGCCGACAAAGCGATAGCGCAGGTTCATACGCTCCTGAATCAGATAGTTTCCGGTAAGGGCGATTGGAAGATTGGTGAAAAAGGAGACAGTGCCAGACTTCAGCGAGGCGATAATAATCGCGACAAAGTCCACACCGGCGTACCAGTGCATATCCGGTCCCACTAAAGTGGCCACCTTGATCAAGAATAGATGTCGCGCTATCCAGAGCGGATTGAAATAGAGCGCCGCCCCCAGAGTCTTGCCCAGCCAGTTGAATCTCAGACCGGTATCATCTTCGTGAACCAGTTTTTTGAAAAAAGGATAGCGATTTTCGGTATCACTAGAGAGCCTGAAGGAATCAAGCAAGTGGAACCAGCGGGGAATTTCGAAGCGATAGATGATTCCGCCTGCGATCATGACCGCTATGTATCTGACAGGATTCACGTCATCCATTATGATCTGACCGAATAAATCACCCAGAGGATAGAGTACCCAGCCGGCAAAGTGCTGGATCAAGCGCTCCATGGAAGACTGGGATACGGGAGGATCTGACCTTTTCATGGTGATTTCAACCCCAGAGCAATCTTTCGGCGACTTTCAAGCTGGCGTAAGAATTCGAGCCGAAAAATTGAGAGAGGATCTCCGGTTGTTTGTCTGTGTCTACCAGGAAACCGGGGCTGACATGTTGATTCCAGGCGTATTCAAAGGCGTCCCTGCCGGCTTCGGATCTGGCTAGAATGCGAGGGACGGCATGATAAGCCACGATTCTAGGATCGGCTTTGCCCGAGATATACAGATCGAGAAATTTCTGCGGCGGTAGATCATCCGGCAAGGTCAGTTCATAGCGCGGCATCAACCATTTTTGATCACTGAGGGGGGCGAGCATCTCTTCGTAGCATTCCATAAATAAGTCGGAATGTTCGAGGGCGCAGTGATCGCCATCCAGAAAAATACGATAGAAGCCGTCTTTTCTGCGGCTTACTCTGATGTAGGATCTTTCAATCGTCTCAGGAAGAAATCGCCGTTCTATCAGGGCATCAAGCAATGCGGCCGCCATTATCTTGAAGCTCTCTTCTTGAGTGATTGAGCGCTTGAGATCATGACCCATTTTTACTCTCCGTTTTCTCAAAAAGTCCGTGGCAAAATAGAGAGCAAGCAGCACCGGAGCCATAGCAATTACCGGTGGCAAGTGTGTAATCGCCGCAAGAAAAATAGATGTCGGTGCTCCCATTCCTAAATAAGCCGCATACGTATAACAATCGCCTTTGATCAGATCTTTTCTGGTTTTAACGGCGTGCTCCATATAGTTAGAAGCTTTTGCGATCTTGAGCTGGCGAAACCGACGTTCTTCAACCCGGGCTATCTCAAGACAGGCTATCTCTTGATTGCGATAGGGCTCGCCCACTTTCCAGAGAGAATAGGCTTCTTCTCTTCGGGTGGCCCGACTCAGCATGTCGAAGTTGAAGTCTTGGAAGCTGGCGAAAACCTCCTGGGGAGTCAGTTCTGAAAACTGAGGGTGAACATGACCGACACCACATTCAATCTGACCATCATCGGCGATACCGAAATAGCCGCGATGTTTTCTCACGAAACGGAAGTAGTCGTTCAGCCCTTTTTCCAGAGCCGGAGCGATGCAGACAACATCCCAGTTGTTGGCTACTTTCCTCTCTGCAAGGGTGTCGACGATGTTCAGCCTGATGCCCCGACCGCGCAACTGATTGACTGCCACCGAAGAGGTGCTGGTGGTAAGGTCGATAATAGTGTTGAGTTCCTGGCAGTCCCAGCCTTCTCCGAAAATACCCCTGGTGCCGATCATGCATTTGCTTATGCCCCGGGCGAAGAGTTCCGTGGCTAGCGCCACATAGAGTTTCGCCGTCCACTGTCCGGAAGTCGAGAATATTCGTGTGAATCCATGGTTGTCGTCCGACTCGCTCTCCATGGTGATTTCGAGGTCGCGTTCGCTTAGATAAACCCTGACGGCTTGTAGATACTGGTCTTCTATTCTGCTATCCACCATCAAAACCGAGCCGGTCACCAGGCAGGGAGGGTAGTTTACACATGAATCCGCTCCGGCGAGCAGTTCTTTGAATACACCGGCGGCGCCTCCGGATTCGGCGTTCATAATCTCTTTCAGTCCGGCAAGCTGCTTTGACCCTGTGGCGGACATCTTCTCGAAGTCGGTAATGACAAGGGCTCTGAGACGGTCGTCTAGATAACCGTATTCGGTATCGAGGATAGCTTGCACCGCGAGCGCTTTGCTCTTGCTGTAGGCGAGAACTCGATCCACCGATGAAGCTATCTTTCTAATTCCTCTTTCAGTCAGGCTATAGCCGATTTTCTTAATGGCATCCTTTATTTTGCGGTAGTAACTAAGATCTTCTTCCCTGGAGCTCACTTTGAGATGATTGAGAGCATAGTCTTCGATCAGCTCTATCCAGTCATCTAGAAGCGGTGACTGTCGCACCGCGTCGGCATTGGAGAAGGTCATCGCGCCCGGCAATTTGACCCCTGTCATCCAGAGATAGCGACAGGCGGCCAGGAAATAATCCGGATTATCTTTACGCTCTTCGATGCGGCTGCATACATATGAAGAGAAATCCGAGCCCCGCCCTCCTGCATTTGGCTTTAGTTCCACCAGCAATTGATGAATCTCTTTGTGGCTCTCTTTCAGAAACTCGAGCTCGTCAGAAGTGGGTTCGGTGAAATAAGCCAGATCCTGATAAGGAGCCAATCCTCCTTCTTTCACCAGGGCCGGTGTCGGCACCTGATAATCTATCTCGCCTACCAGATTGAGATAACGATTTTTTTGTTTGCCGGAAGCAGAATCCGGGGGCGTGCCCGTCAGACCGACCACGGTGACAGGCTCCAGTCTTTTGATTAGATGGATCATCACCGCTGCCCAGTAGTCGGTGAGGTGGTGGCATTCATCGAAGACCACAAGACCGACTCCACGTCTTTTGAGGGCTTGCATCAGATCTAGAGCGTTTTCATGCAGGACCTCGTTTAAATCGAGCACATCCACCAATCGACGTCTCAGTCTCGATACATGACGCCTGAGCTCTTTATTGAATTCTTTCGGATTGTTCTTCTCCAGATCGAGCAGTCGTATCTCCGCTTCCGCCCGCTTCGGGGTGATACCGCCGGTGAGTTCAGAGATCCATTCTTTTTTAGCCATCGTGGTCAGATATTCTTTCTCTCTACCGGGAAGGGAAAGAGCCTGGTAGGTCATTATGGTTATAGGCTTCAGAGGCCGATCCAGATAATTGCCCAGGACCTCCGATCTGGCGAATTCTATGTCGCTCTCCGGGAAGAAGTCTTCTAGCTTTGCGTTCCACTGAGTGGCGATGGTGTTGTTGGGGCAGAGAACCAGGCTGGGACACTTGAACTGAGAGATGATTTCATAGCCGAGAATGGTTTTTCCTGATCCTGGTGGGGCGACTATATGCAGCTCTTTCTCCCCTGCCTCTAATTTTTTCTTGCAGAGTTCGATAATCTGTTTCTGGTACTTGCGCAGCGGATACTGAAAGGCAAGATTATCCAGCCAGGATAGATCAGTAACTTTCATGGCTAATTCCTTTCTCTTCTCAATTCAAAGATCAAGACCGGAAAGGCGGCCATTTTAGACCATTGTTCGAGGATCTGAAACTAATATTAGTCGGTGAGTTTCATGTGGTGGACAAAAATCTGACCTTTTTCGTTCTGAAAGGTGATCTTCGTGTTCAGATCCGACTTTATTTCAGCGGTGAAGAGGGTTTTGGTTTCGACACCGAAACTCGGAACATAGTCCAGGTTGATAATGGTGGTGCTGTTCTCTTTAAAGCGTCTTTCTTCGTGAATGTTAGCAACGGTATCACTGTAGCTGACAGTAGAACCTGCGATTTTAATTCTATTGAGAATATCCACCAGCTCATGCTTGGACAATGACTGTTTGTCATTGTGATAAAGCTCGATAAATTTCCATATGGGAGCTCCCGAAGCCGACTGGATAACATCACTGGCGGTGTGCCAGACCGTGGTGTCCGGACTGTAACTCTCCTCCTCAGCATACCCCTGACCGCGTTTACCAATGAGATGAGAGTTGTCTACCGCTTGCATGATGCAATCTCCAAAAAATTAAACAGCGATATCCTAACGCTATCGTGTAAATTTGACAAGCATCTTAATAAATGAGTTCGGCAAAAATAATCTCCTGTTTTTTGAATGTCAAGTGATTTTATTTGCAGGCTCTCACCTCGATCAGGCAGATCGTCCTTTGACTTGTCATTGGAGCTAAGCCAGGCAGTCTGCCGTTTCCCTGAGAGAGAGATAATACAAAAACAGGACAAATGCGCTTAAGACGATTCTGCCGGGCTGAATTGGACAAAAACGGTCTGATTCTCGGAATTTTTCATTCTTTTAAAACGGCATGAAAAGCCGATCCCCATCGAGAGATTTGCTTTGATCCCTGCCGTTATCGGACCGGATTCACCGGCTCGAGGGGAAGCGGTTTACGAATTGGATGAAATCATATTAACTTGTCCGATGCACCGGCTGACATTTGGATTGACGAATCTGTTCGAATAAGGATATTTCTGGCTCTTCGGCGAGGATATCGGCGGCGATTCCTGACAATCTAAGAAAGTGCTCGGTTTTCATATGGTGGTCGAGGGCTTCTTTCGATTCCCAGTTCTCGTGGAACAGAAATGTCCCCGGCTCTTCCAGCTGGCGATGCAGGTCATAGTTGATACAACCCGGCTCCTTTTCCGTCTCTTTCACCATGACCTCGAGTTCCTGACGGACTTTCTCCTCGAGACCGGGTTTCGCTTTCAATTTTGCAATGACAGTAACCTGCGACATTGAAGACTCCCTTATAAATTGGATGACCCGTGAGTTAGAATCCGCAATTATAGCGCTATGAATGGCTCAGGCTCGTTGCCAGTTGAAGGTGGTTCTATGCAAGGGAGAAGGACCGACGGCAAGGAGCGCTTCGACATGGCTTTTCGAAGGATAGCCTTTGTTACTGGTCCAGAAATAGGCTGGGAAATTACGGTTATATCTGGCCATCAACCGGTCGCGAGTGACTTTCGCCACGATGGAAGCCGAGGCTATCGTGGCAGAGGCACTGTCGCCCCGGGTGACCGGTAGCTGTTTCAGTTTTTGATTCCTATCCAGTTCCGGTAGTGGATTCTTTCCATCTACCAGAACTATGATTCTGCTTCTTTCTATCCCGCGTCTCTCCAGCCTCAAGAGCAACTTTAAAACCGCTTCTTCCATGGCCATCATGCTGGCGTTCAAGATGTTGTATCGGTCTATATCGAGGTTGGAGACATGACCGATGGCAAACTCGGAACTGGATCGGATTATGGTAGAAAGACTCTGACGTCTTTTCCCGGATAGTTTCTTAGAGTCATCCAGGGGGGCGAGGGCGTCTTTTTGAAAGTCTGTGAAGTTGTCGAGGTCATAACAGACCGCCGCCGCCATTACAGGACCGGCAAGGCATCCGCGACCGACCTCGTCTACTCCGATTAGATACTGAAAGCGACTGCTTTCTTCGAAGAGACGAAGCTGAACCATATTGATGTCGGAGCCACCAGGGGCGCTACCATTTGCCAGAACATACTGATCGAATGCTAGGAGCCTGTCCATTTAATCTGCTGGTTGTCAGGGCCGGCTAAGGAAAATCGATTCGGCCGATAGATTTGACGAGATGACGCCGAATTTTAAGAGTGGTATCTAATACGATATTAAGTGGTGAAAAAACTCTCGCTTC
>WGMS01000031.1 GCA_016124935.1 bacterium
CGAATCCTATCATCAGGAAGCGATCATCACGCCACCTCCGCCGGTGCTTGAAGCCGCCCCCGAACCTGTTGTTGAAGCTCCGCCGGAGCCGGAGCCCATTGTGACAGCGCCCCATGAAGCTCCTGCTGCAGAAGTGGTCGAGAGCTATGCGGAAGAAACGATTATCACATCTCCTGAGCCGGTCGCAGAAGTTGTTTCCGAATCTGTTCCCGAAACGTCGGCGCCGACACAAGAGGAACCGATAGAAGAGGGCGAACCCGCCACCGAAGACGACACCACCGAAAAGAAAAAGCCCATAATGCTGGGCACCAGCAGAGCCCGTGGCCCGTTATTGAGACCATCTGGAAAAGGCATCAAGCGCACCACCGCCAAGCCCGGGATTTTTGCAAGTGATGCCGGCGAAGAGCCGGAGGCTGCCGTATCCGAAGAATTGGCGATGCCTCCTGAAACTGTCTCCGCCCCCGCCGAAGAAGAAGCACCGGTGGGCGTAGCACCGGATGTGATGCCAGAAGAGATTCCACTTCAGCCGGAGCAGCTTCTCTCGGAACCGGAACAAGAACCGGAACCGGAACCGGAGCCAGAAGCGCCAGTAGAAGCACCGGAAGAACCGGAGGAAGAGCCGCAAGCTACCGGTCCGGTACTGGAGCCGAAGCTGGTTCTATCGGAATCGGCAAGATTCATGGCCCGCCTCAATCAACGCCTGGCTGAAGCGGACAAGAAACTGGAGAACAAAGCCGAACTGGCCAGAGGCAACGCCAATCTGCGCCTGGCCGAACACCTGGAAAACTGCGAGAGGGTAGAAAGAGATAGAGCCAATTCCTCTCAGGCCCTTGCCGCCAAGCATACACGCCAGCTCGAATCGATAGCGTCCCAGGTAAAATCCAGAATAAATGAAACCGCCGGCGATGCTATAGCCTCTTTAAACGCCGTCATCGGCCAGGCAGAACAAGAGATCGATCAGGTCAAGCAAGAACTCATCTCTACCCTGCGCTACGCCGAGCACCGGGCGCGCTCCGATTCCGAGTCTCTGCAGGACGATGCCAAGAAGGGACTGGAGAATCATATTCAGGAGAGAACCCAGGAATTCAAAGAGAGAACCGAGTATGTCTGCGGACTTCTGGAACAGGCCGCCAACGAACATGTAGACCTGGCGGACAAGCGTTTCGAGAAATTCAAATCCCGCATGGAGGACGAACTTAAGTCGATAATCGCTTCTCTAGAACGCAACGTCCACTCAATGAATGAAGAGATAGACGGCTCCTGGGAAAGAGCCTCGGCAAAACTGCAATCCAACTTGAAAGAGTTCGAGAGCACCTCGAATCACATGGTCAGAGACTGTCAGCTCAGCATGGAGAACAAAGTAAAAGAGGTCTATGTCGGACAGATTCTTCCCAAACTGATAGACAACAAAGCTATCTTCCGAACAATGCTCTTCGACATGAAAAAGAACTTCGAAGAACAGTCGGACAGGACAATCACCGAACACCTTGCCGGGCTGGAATCGAACATCAAGAATGCCCAGGAAGAGCTTAAACTGGTGATATCGAGATGCCACGCATCTATAGACCAGGTAGGACGCGGTCAGCAAGCAGGTCTAGAAGAGCTGTTCGACAACACTTCGGCAAGGATGCAAGAGTTCAATCATTCCGTGAAGACCAGACTGGAGAAAGCCAGACAGAATCTGGAGCACAATCAGGAAGCTTGCAACAAAATCGCCGAGTACGGTCCGGAAAACGAAGATACGACGCTATCGGAAGAGCGCACCATCACCAGGAACTCTATCCAGAATGTCTGCCGCGACGCTGAGAACTCGCTCGAACAAGCGATCAGCTCCGGCTGCGACAAACTGGAGCGAGTGAGCGACGATCTGCAGCACCGCCTGACCAGACAGAGAGAAGACTGGACAGGAAAGGTGAAGCTCAGCAGCGACGAAGGACTAAGCCGCATCAAAAGAGCAATCCAGGAAGCATACCAGGCTATAGAGCAGGCTAAAGACAAGCATATGGAATAGTTGCTTAACGATCCGCCCGAATTAATCTCTAAATCGCGCCGGATCCTGTGTCTATTGAGTCAAACGGGTATTGACTGACGGGGAAATCAGCCCTATTAGCTGTTTTAGTACCGCCACGAGTTAATCTTGGCAACGGTTTAGCAGGCTCACACAATAGGGCATAGGGAATAAGGAGGTGAGCTTCTCTTTTTTCCTTCATCGTGAGGACAAAATCCTGGAAAGTTATTACGATCACCATGTCCCTCCGGCTCTGCCGCAATTCGCGGCTGAGTTTTCCGGTCTGAATTATAATCGAGAGAAGAAAGAGCTCTATCTTTACCACGGCACCAACTGCTACCGCCGCTTCGAAATTACCAGATCCGGCTTCATAGAGCCCGGACGCAACCACTATAGCTTCTTCTGTACCAATCCGCGAGAAGCTTACACATACGCGCGTGCCGCCGCCATGCGCGATATGGACCCTAATAGCATCAACTCCCTCATCTGTGAGCCGGTGGTTCTCAAAGTCACTTTCACGGAGCGTACCTGGGTCCAGGTCGACTTCGTCAAGCCGACCAATCCCAATGAAGTCAAAGAGTCGGACACCGAGATGGATTGCCTCACCATGGCTGTTCTGGGACCGATTTCCACCGACAACATCATCGAGGTGCTGCACTGCACCCATGGCCGGCGCATGGAATACGGCGGCTTCGCCATCAAGACTTTCGCCGACGGCACAGTTCTGGAAGGCATTCAACAGCTCAAAGAGACCCTGGCGAAAAAGCGCCTGGATGCCTGGATGATGAAAAAGATTGGTCTGATGAAGCAGACAATGTCCACCCAACTTTCGGGTGGAGAGGTGCCGGAGTTGACATCCGACGACCATCTGCGAAAATTGAGAAAGAATCAACTGCGGGCGTAGCCTCCGTTTAATGCAATGACCAAAGAGAAGAGAACAGGATTGTTAGTGACGCTGGCAGTCCTTGCCGTGTGGATCTACATAGAGATGGAGCCGGTGCTCTCGCAAAATGCCGGTGGCGGCTTCTTCGGCCAGCAAGGTCAAGCTCAAGCCCAGGGCTGGTCCGGCAACGCGCCCCAGCTAGTGCCGCAAAACTACTTCGACCAGGGAATTCGTTCCCAGGGCTATGGACAGGGCATGCCCTCCATGCCTCAAAACCCCATGGCCATGCCGCGCAATGACGCTATGATCGGTGACGGTGGTGGTGGTTTCGCGGCCAATCAATTTCAACAGATACCGCAGCAACAAGCGGGGATGCCGATGTTTGGTCAAGCCCAGATGCAACAACAGATGCCCCAGCCACAAGCAAGCGGTATTCGTGGGCTCTTACAAAAATTCATGGGGGGCGGTCAGCCCCAGGCAATGAACAACCAGTACATGCCAAACCAGGGCTTCAACCAGGGCTTCAACCAGGGCTTCAATCCAGGATTCAACCAGAATCCGAATCAAAACAATAATGATGGCATCATTCGTCAAGCGGTGGCTGAAGTCCAGCAAGAGCTTTCCATAGCGGCAAACAACGCCTCCCAGGCAGAAGGCTACCGGAGAGAGGCTTACGCGGTTAGTGACCGAGGAGCCAAGCGGAGAGCCGCATCAGAAGCACGGCATTACGCCGGACAGGCAAGAGCCGCTGCTTCACGCGCCAGGTCGAAAGCTCGGGGCATACCCCAGGCTCTGTCTATTGCCTCTCAAGTACAGGCCCAGGCGTCGAGAGCTCAGTCGGCGGCAGACTCGGCCTCTTCGGCGGCTTCCGGCTGGTAAAGCCACAGTCCATATTTGTGTTCAGCGACAAAGCACCAATTCTCTTGATACTGCCAGCGACACCACAAAACAGTTGCCGCCGATTACGTTTGGTAAACGAATCATACGAATTTATACAGAATGCAAAAAATGGCTCTGCCTTGCCTTCCTATTTATGGTTTCATCCTGTTATCATTTAACCTCCCCTTGAGAACCCGAATCGAGAGCCCAACCGCGATTCCATCCGAGACTCAACAGTGAACAACCCGATGAATAAATTGAAAGCAAAAGAGAAATCGACAGAAAAATCGAATCCTGCCTTCCTGAGCGACTTTGACCTGCATCTGATTGGCGAAGGCAACTATCAAAAGCTCTACGAAAAACTAGGGGCTCATCCCATGGTCATCGACGGTCGCAGCGGGGTTCACTTTGCCGTATGGGCGCCCAATGCCACAGCCGTATCGGTGGTCGGAGACTTCAACGAATGGAAAGGCGGCGAATCGCCGATGAAACCTTTCAAAGAATCGGGCATCTGGAGCTGTTTCGTTCCCGGTCTGGAAGAAGGCGCTAAATACAAATACCTGATCGAGAACAAGAAAACCCATTTCAAAGAAGAAAAATGCGATCCGATCGCTTTTCGTTCGGAAGAAAGACCGAGAACCGCTTCGATAGTGGCTTCTCTAGACGACTACGAATGGACCGACTCAAACTGGCAAGCAGAGAGACTGCAAAAGAACGCTCTCAATGCTCCGATTTCAATATACGAAGTGCACCTCGGCTCCTGGATGCGCATGCCCGGTGAAGACAACCGCATGCTCACCTACCGAGAGCTGGCCGAGAAGCTGATACCATATGTGGTGGACCTGGGCTTCAGCCACGTCGAGTTGCTGCCGGTCAGCGAACACCCCCTCGATGCCTCCTGGGGTTATCAACAAACCGGATACTTCTCCGCCACTGCCCGCTTCGGCACCCCGGCAGATCTCAAATATCTGATCGATACTTTCCACAATGCCGGTATCGGCGTAATTCTCGACTGGGTTCCGGCTCACTTCCCCAAAGACGGGCATGGACTGGGACTTTTCGATGGAACCCACCTTTACGAGCACGCCGACCCGCGTCAGGGCGAGCACAAAGAATGGGGCACCTATATCTTCAACTATGCAAGAAATGAAGTCAAAAACTTCCTGATCAGCAACGCCCTGTTCTGGTTCGATAAATATCACATCGATGGCCTGCGGGTCGACGCCGTCGCATCAATGCTTTACTTAGATTATGCCAGAAAAGACGGCGAATGGATCCCGAACGAATACGGTGGTAGAGAGAACATCGGCGCCATTCACTTTTTGCGTCAACTGAACGAGACCATCTACAAAGAGCATCCTTATGCCATGATGATTGCGGAAGAATCCACCTCCTGGGGCATGGTCACCAGACCACCCTATCTTGGCGGACTGGGCTTCGGCTTCAAATGGGACATGGGCTGGATGAATGACACCCTGGTCTACATGGAAAGAGAGCCTGTTCACCGGCAATATCACCAGGACAATCTCACCTTCCGAGCCATCTATCAATTCACCGAAAACTTCATACTGCCGCTCTCCCACGACGAAGTCGTGCACGGCAAGAAGTCCATTCTGGGCAAGATGCCCGGGGACGACTGGCAGCAGTTCGCCAACGCCAGACTGCTCTATTCCTACCAGTTCACCACCCCCGGCAAGAAACTCAATTTCATGGGCAACGAGATTGGCCAGTGGATAGAGTGGAAATTCGACGAGAGCCTGGACTGGCACCTGACAGAATATGACCGTCACCGGGGAATGCAAACCCTTTTCCGTGACCTCAACGCCCTTTATAAAAACCATCCGGCGCTCTATCGCTTCGACAGCTCCGAGCAGGGCTTCCGCTGGATCGACTGCAGCGACCACGCCAATAGCGTCCTGGCATATCTGCGCAAAGGAGAAGAAGGAGACAAAGACATTCTCATCTGTCTCAACTTCACCCCTGTTCCCAGACAAAATTACCGCGTCGGTGTTCCCGTCGGCGGTTACTGGAGAGAGATTTTCAACTCCGACAGCACCAACTATGGTGGCAGCGGCATGGGCAACCTTGGCGGCGTCCACACCGAATATATAAAACAACACGGATTCGATAATTCCGTAACGTTGACACTCCCACCGCTGGCAGCGGTAGTATTCGAGGCACCCTGATCATGAAAGGATATGACGATCACTCCGTAACTCCCTCCGACCTGTTGAAGCTCGTACCGTTATCGGTGGCCTTCGTGGCTTTATTGAGCTTCATCTGGAGTCTTCCGGACGTCATCATCCGCTGACAACCTCAATAAAACAGAAGCAGGGCAAAACCGGGAGACGAAAACGCCTCCCGGTCAAAAACATTTATTCGGATTTACTATTTCTATCCTATCACACGACTAAAATCGGAATCTCTACTAAGCAATAGCCGTATAATGAGGTCGACAAAATCTCGAGACAGCAATTATAGGAAACAAACATGGTACTGGAAACCGGAAGCCTCGACCTGCTAAAACCGGCGCTGGCAAAGTTAGAAGAGAGCTATAGCGATTTGCCGGCGTTCTCGCAATCTATCGACGAGAAGAAGCTGAAAGAAGTACTGCTCGAAGTTGCCGAGCGCATGAAGGACAACTATCCCTATCCCCATCCTCTCTACGCCGGACAAATGCTGAAGCCACCACATCCGGTTGCGCGATTGGCCTATATGCTCTCTCTTTTCGTCAATCCCAATAACCACGCCCTTGACGGCGGTCGCGCCAGCTCTGCCATGGAGAAAGAGGCAGTAGCTGCCATAGCCCAGATGCTCGGCTTCAAGACTCATCTGGGGCACCTCTGCGGCGGCGGCACCATGGCCAATCTAGAAGCGCTCTGGGTGGCAGGCAAGCTCGCGCCTGGCAAAATGGTGGTCGCATCGAATCAAGCACACTATACACATAGCAGAATCACAGAGGTGCTCGGCATCGCTTTTAAAGCCATCGCAGTCGATGAACGCGGACGCATGGATATAGAGGATCTCGACAGAATTCTCGAAGAAGAGGAAGTGGGCACTGTAGTAGCAACCACAGGGACAACCGCCCTGGGTTCGGTCGATCCCCTGCCGGCGATACTTGATCTGCGTGAAAAATACGGTTTTCGAATCCATGTCGATGCCGCCTATGGCGGATATTTCAAACTGGCGGAGAATCTAGACACAGAAGCAAGAGCCGCCTTCGATAGAATCGGCGAGGCTGATTCGGCGGTGATAGACCCTCATAAACACGGGCTCCAGCCCTATGGCTGCGGCTGTGTTCTATTCAAAGATCCGGCAGTAGGCGCGCTCTACAAGCATGATTCGCCCTATACTTATTTCAGCTCCAGTGAGCTTCATCTGGGCGAAATCAGCCTGGAATGCTCCAGACCAGGCTCGGCGGCAGTAGCACTCTGGGCTACCCAGAGACTGCTTCCTATGACTGCTAAAGGCGAATTCGCCGACGACCTGGCGAAGAGCCGCAAAGCAGCTCTTGAACTTTATGAACGGCTAAAGCAAGACAGTCGCTTTCTGACACCGCTTGTACCGGAGCTGGACATTGTCATCTTTGCGGTTAATGCAGAATCGGCAGAAGAGAGCTCGAGAATGGCAAGGACGATATTTGAAGATACCGCGAAAAAAGGCCTGCATCTGGCCCTGGCAAATCTGCCGGTGAGGCTCTTTCCCGAATCCATGTTGAAAGACAGGACGCAAGAGTATGTTACCTGTCTGCGCTCCTGCCTGATGAAGCCGGAGCATCTGGACTGGCTCGATGAAATATGGCAAAAGCTCGATCTGTCCATGGTCGACGCCGGTCAAAAGGTACTTTCTTAAGAACGATTGACGCTTTGCAAAATCACCTTCTTAACCAGCCGCTGATATCTGCGCCAAAACTCTGAGATTAAATTCGAGCGTTGAAACAATAAGCGAACTAATTGATGACATAATCTTCAATGTCAATTGACTCTATCGAGGATTTTTCTATGTCGATGAAAGTAGGAGCCCGCAACAAAATAAAAGGGAAGGTCAGTTCAATTAAAACCGGTGACATCATGTCCCTGGTAAAATTCGATGTCACCGACCCCTGCACCATGGCTTCGGTATTGACTACCGAATCGCTTGAAGAACTCGGCATCAAAGATGGTGACGAAGTCGAACTGATAGTAAAAGCCATACACGTATTGCCGGTCAAGAATTAATAAAAACGGCTGGGAAAACCAGCCGCTTTTTTTCAACTCTCTATCAATCATACTGTTGCGCTACGCAAAGAATATTCAGTGGGGCTTTTCCGAACTAGCTCCTGCATCGATTCTGTCGGTGGCGACAAAGATTTTGTAGACACCGCCGACCAGCTTGTGGAAATAAAGAGTCTTCCCATCGGCAGTGGTGGTGACACCTTCGACCACATCCTTTTCATCGCCGAAACCCGCAACTTTTCTAGGCTTAGAAAATGGCTCATTTAGAGAATCTCGGGTAGCCACCATGATTCGGACAAGATTATTGCTGCTGTCCTGACCTTCCTGGGCGATGGTACCCCGATTGAAGAAGAGCTCCAGGCCACCCTTTGCAATCGCAGGGGCGTATTCCAATTCATCGGTATTGATGTTCTTCATATAGAAGGCACTGTCTTTGTTTTGCACTGCCTTTCCATCGACAATTTCGGCGATAACAAGATTTGACTGGCGCGGTATATGTTCGCCGGCTCGAAATCTTGCCATGGAATAGACAAAGAACTTTCCGTCTGTGCTGACATCGCAATCCATATTGAGCCAACCCGGAATACTGGAAGCGACATTGCCGTCCAGGGCATGAACTCCGGATACATCTTCACCGGTGAAAGTGCCCTTGAACAGTGTCTTCAGGGAACTTTTCCCATATTCTCTTAAGCTGGTGAAATAAAAATTGTTGCTCTCATCTATTGCCGGAGCCAGATCTTTGGTATCGGAAATCGTGCCTTCCAGTCCTCCCTGATACTGAAATAAGCAATCAGATCTTTTAATAGCGTAATGCAATCTTGAGTGGACACCGGTGGCGTTGGAGTTATTGAAAAACAAGATCTCTCCGGAAGGCGAGATCTCGGGCTCCATGGCGATGTCATCGTAGCCGTTCAGCTCAATAGGTCTGATTGTCTTGAAGAGCCTTACTTCAGATAGATCTTCGAGCACGGTCAGTTTATTGATCTCGGCGGCATCTTTATCGCTCTTTGCCTTTCCGCAGGCAACAGAAAATATCAAAAAAAGCGCACCGAATATGATGAAGAAAAAATATCGTTTTCTGCCGAATCCTGAATTCATGCTCCTACAACCCTGTCCAGCTGAGTCTTCAAGGAAGCGACCAGTCTCTCTATCTCTGCTTCGTCATTGAAGAAGTCCACCGCCACCCTGACCCAGTCATTTCTAACCGAGGTAATGATATTGGCGTTATTAAACTCGCGGTCGACAGCCTGGGAATCTAAAGAGGGATGATAGAAAGAGACGATGCCCGACCAGTCTTCTCCATCTCTGGGGCTGACCACAAGACAATCCAGACTCTCCAACCGTTTTACTAATAGATCGGTAAGAGATTTTATCCTCAACGAGATATTCTCGATTCCATAATCCAATAGATAGTCTATGCTCGCTCCAAGAGTGGCTATTCCAGCGAAATTCGGTGTGCCCTCCTCAAATCGTTTGGCAGTTGGCAAAAGGCGTTTGTGAGACTCTTCAAAAGAACCCGGGGCGGTGTTGAAAGGGTCATCTACGGATAACCAGCCAAAATTGGGGACGCTTGAGACTTCGAGCCACTTTGGAGCAATATATAGAAGACCGGCTCCCGGTGCGGCAAGCAGCCATTTCTGCGAACCGGCACAGACGAAATCGGCTTCGAATTGATTGAGGTCAAAGGCCAGGGCACCGAGACCCTGGATGGCATCGACCACAAAAACCAGACCAAATTCTTTTGCCAGGTCGGAAAGCTCTTTTATATTGCGCCGGGCACCATCATCGAACTGTACGAAAGAGACAGAAAGAAGCCTTGTTTTCTCTGTCAGCAAAGGAAGAATCGACTCTCTATCAACTCTTGGAATAGGATGGGCTTTTATATTGGGCTCTATCCATTTTATCGAGACCCCCTTATCTTCTAAAGAGAGCCAGGGATAGATATTAGATGGAAATTCTCCGGCAGGAAGGATGATCTCGTCACCGTGCTTCCAATCTAATAAGCGGGAAGCAATCCACAACCCTATACCGGTATTTTTGACGAAGGCGATATTCTCTTTAGAGGCACCAAGCAATCGAGCAGCGCTGACACGGCTCTTCTCCATATACTCTATCCACTGCGGAAACTTCACCGAACCGGTCAGATGCAGCAGGCTGCCGAATTCTACAAAAGTTTCATAGGCAGGCTTCGGCATTGGACCGGCTGCCGAGGTCATAAAATAAGCATATGTGTCCTTGATAGGAAAATCGGTTCTCAGATCTTTCACAGCTAAGAGTTTATAGAAGATCGAATCAGACTGAAATCAGGCTGTCTCAAATGAATATTAGAAATATATAGCCAGCTCGACTAGAGCCAGGAAGCGAAGCGCAAAAGGCACTGAAAATAAGGCTTTTACAGACAAAGCCGTTTGACAACCAGGGACCTTTACCGGGGGGCGAGATTGTAATAGCGAACAAATACATATATCTTATAACGCTATTCATATATAAAGATCGCTGTCGGAGGAGTTGGAATGGCCGTTAAACAGAGCAACGCGGTGGAAACCTGCAAACTATTGATCGATGGCACCTGGCATGAGTCGGAAGCCACCGAGTATGGAGACGTATTCAATCCTTCTACCGGCGAAGTGATAGCCAAAGTCCCCATGGGCGGTGATAGCGATGTGGACAAAGCGGTGCAGTCCGCTCATAAAGCCTTCTTAGAATGGCGCGAGGTGCCGGCGGTAGAACGTGCCCGGTTGATGTTCCGTTTCAAGAATCTGCTCGACTCGAACTTCGAAGAGATTGCTCGCCTGGTCACCCGGGAGCACGGCAAGACTCTGCCTGAAGCCAGAGCATCTGTTCAAAGAGCGATAGAAGTGGTGGAGTTCTCCTGCGGCATCCCCAGCCTGCTTGCCGGAGAATCGATAGAGAATATCGCCCGCAATGTAGATTGCGAAACCGTGAGACATCCCCTCGGTGTCTGTGCCGGTATCGCCCCCTTCAACTTTCCTGCCATGGTGCCTCTCTGGATGTATCCGGTGGCTATTACCTGCGGCAACACCTTTGTTTTGAAGCCCTCAGAAAAAGTGCCCCTGACCAGCCTCTTCATCGCAGAGCTTCTGATACAGGCCGGTGCCCCCCAGGGCGTGCTCAACGTGGTGCATGGCGGCAAAGACTGTGTCAACGCCTTGCTCAATCATCCCCAGATCAAGGCTATATCTTTTGTGGGCTCCACAAATATCGCCAAATATGTCTACGAAACCGGCACCAGAAATGGTAAACGGGTTCAAGCCGCCGGTGGTGCCAAAAACCATATTATCATCATGCCCGATGCCGACATGGACTCGACGGTACAAGCCCTGCAAGCGTCAGCTTTCGGCTGCGCCGGCGAAAGGTGCATGGCAGGCAGCCTGGCCATTCCTGTGGGTGACGCTGCCGAGCGCCTGATGCCGCAACTTATCGAAGCGACCGCTAAGATGTCCGTGGGTAGAACAGATCTCGACGCGGACGGAAAGAACTCGCCGGATATGGGCCCCCTGATCTCAAAAGAGCATCTCGATAGAGTCAAGGGTCTGGTGGACAAAGGGGTCAAAGAAGGCGCCGAACCTGTTGTGGACGGCAGACAAGTCATGCAAGAAGATGGCTTCTTCTTCGGACCGACCATTCTCGATAAAGCCAGCCCCAGCATGACCGTGGTAAGAGAAGAGATTTTCGGACCGGTACTGTCGGTAGTGCGAACCGCATCTATTGAAGAAGCGATTAAAATCGGCGAGGACTGTCCTTATGGAAACGGCGCTGTCATCTATACCAATAGTGGTGCCGCCGCAAGAGAATTCAAACACCGTTTCAATGCCGGTATGATCGGCATCAATGTCGGAGTACCGGCACCGATGGCCTGGTTCCCCTTCACCGGATGGAACAACTCATTCTTCGGAGATTTGCATATTCAGGGCAAAGAAGGCGTGCACTTCTACACCCAGCAGAAGATGACCATGACCAGATGGTTCA
This sequence comes from bacterium, assembly GCA_016124935.1. Lineage (GTDB taxonomy): Bacteria > Cyanobacteriota > Vampirovibrionia > Obscuribacterales > Obscuribacteraceae > RI-106. The sequence goes on from WGMS01000031.1 coordinate 11,975, forward strand.
AGCCTTCTTCTAATTCGGGCAAATTCCACGATCCTATATGGAAGCCGGGAAGCAACTGATCGCACTCAAAGAGAATTACAGCTTTTTCGAGCGACAACAAAAGAGCTGCCCCCGGGCAGCTCTTTCTTTATCGAATCGACTATCTCTTACTTGACGGTAACAGATTCAATCTCTACGGTGCTTTTGGCATGGGAGAGGCTGGCGGCACCTTTGCCATTACCATTGCCGTTTCCGTGCCCCCCGCAGCAGCTTCCGCCCTGGGCATGCTCAGCCTTCAGAATAGAGGCCGCTTCGGCTGCGTTCCATAGATTGTTGGGAACAGTGTGGGCAGGCTTGGGAGGATGTTGTTCTTCCAAGGTTTCAGGAACCACGGCGCCATGACGATGAATATCCTGAACCGTGGGCATCTTTTGCGGTCTGACCACATCGGTGGCAAGTCCCAGTTTCTCGAGAATACAGATGGTGATATAAGTGATGTCGAACTCCCACCAGAGCATACCGTGGCGCGCGCAGCGCGGTACTGCGTGGTGAGTGTTGTGCCAACCTTCGCCGCAGGATATGAGGGCGACCCACCAGACATTGCGGCTTTCGTCCCGGGTCTTCCAGAGACGGTAGCCATGATTTTGCATATGACAAATGGAGTTGACCAGTTGAGGACTCCAGAAAACTACGAAGGAAGCGATTGCGTTGGCAACGAAGGGAACCCAGCCAAGAACAGCCAGCAGAATCAATCGGGCTACTATACAAATAGTAAAACAAAGCCCCGCCTGGGAAGGTGAATGGTCGGTGCCGAGCAGACAGAAGAGCTTGTCTTGCAACAGATCGGGAACCTGTTTTTGAAGCTCTTCATTGGATTGGCGCTCACCCATGGTGAACATCCATCCATATAAAGCGTGCTTGAATCCATGGACCGGGCTATGGGGATCGCCATCCTGGTCGGACTTCTGGTGATGGAGCCGGTGAACGCCTACCCAGTTTATGGGGGCTCCCATGAAACAGAGATAGCCGCCGGAGACAATAATGTATTTGAGCCAGGTCGGCACTTTCAACGACTTATGGGTGAGCAGACGGTGATAGCCCAGCGTCACTCCCAGACCATGATAGAGAAAGGAAGCAAGAAACCACAGAACAAAGGAAACAGCTATCATTCCGATGTCTCCCGTGTTACCCAAAAATCCCACAACTAAGGTCCCCCAGTAATTACCGACTGTCGAAAAGCCCGGTCGGATGACGGGCCAAATCTTTTATATCATGTATCTAGTCAAGTATCTGGAGAAGCAAACAATTTAAAAGGTGATGTTTTTTTCCCTTTGCATCCATAAATATTGTGTTTTCTGCGGGCCCAAAGATTAGACGAATCTCAGCCAATAATGAACAAACGGAGAAGCCTTTTCCCCGGCGAAGTTTAAGGCCCCGGACTGAAAGAAAGAGGAAGATCCGGCACGGACGGTTTCTTGAAAGTAACCGGTTTACGGGCGTTCTAGAGGATCAAACTTTTAATCCTACGAATTACGCTTCGATTAAGGTCTGTAAATCATCCCTGGCGGAAGGAGAGCATGGGTCCGGAATTCAGGCTGAAATTAGCTCCCAGAGAACCGGGCACCATATATGCCACTATCAAACGTTCTTCTTATCGCAGAGACTCTTTCCCAGCATCGTCAAAGGAGGCACCTTGACATCCTAAAACCTTGCTAATTATATTTCCATTCCGGTCCGACGCCGCAATCGTCCGGACAGCTTGTCTTTCCGCTACCAGAGCCGTTTTCGCTATCCTTCGCTATGGACGAAAAAGCCGGAAATAACGGCTATTCTGCCCGAACATTGCAAGAATTTTCATTGCGGCTTCAATGATCATTAAATACATTAGGTTCAAGAATGCGGAATCCAGATAAAACGGCGGTAGCAAATGCGAGTAGTAATCACGGGCGGACCATCGGTAGGAAAAACCACCATAGTCAAGATTCTCGAGGACAAAGGCTATCGAGTCGTCCATGAAATCGCCACCAGATTGATTAAAGAAGGCAAAATCCTGCCCTGGGTGGACAGAGCCCGATTCCAGACAGAAGTCTTGCGCCGCCAGCTCGAAGCCGAATCGTCTTTGCTCGAATTCGATCGCATTACATTTCTAGACCGGGGCGCTTTTGACGGAGAAGCCTACTACCGTTGCGACGATCTACCGGTCCCTCCGACCTTCTCTATGGTCGATCCTTCTCAATACGACCTCGCTTTTCTGGTAGAACCGCTGCCTTTCTTCGATGCCAACGAAGTGCGGCGTGAAGACCTGGAGTTTACCGAAAAGATCACTTGCATGATCGAAAAATGCTATAGCGAGCGCAGTATCAAGGTTCTACGAGTACCGTTCATGGCGCCGGAAGACCGGGTCAGATATATTCTTGCCGAAGTCGAGAAAGCAAGAGACTCCAGGGTGGCAAGCCCCGAGCAGGCAGCCACGATGTTTCGTGTCAACGCCCAGGTGGTCAGCACTTTTGCCGGTTAGTGCCGGGCTAAATCCCGTCACTAAAATATAGTCGCAATCACTATTCAAGATGATAACCTATTATCTCCCACTGGTAATGCGGAGATAGTCATGTCAGCCACGGAAACAACCAAACATTACTTTCAGAAAGCCTCTAAAGAGCTAGGTATCGAATCTCAGCTCGAAAAAGTGCTGATCACCCCGAGAAGGGAAGTGAAGGTAGAATGCATCATCGAACTCGATAGCGGCGAGATGGCAACCTACACCGGATTCAGGGTGCAACACGACTCTGCCCGTGGTCCGATGAAAGGCGGTCTTCGCTACCACCCCGAGGTCGACCCCGATGAGGTCAACTCCCTGGCATCGCTCATGACCTGGAAAACCGCCGTGGTCAATATTCCTTACGGCGGAGCCAAGGGCGGGATCTCCTGTGATCCAGGACAGCTATCGCATCAAGAACTCCAGAAAATAACCAGGGCATTTGTCGATGAAATCCACGATGTAATCGGACCTCAGCTCGATATTCCCGCCCCCGATATGGGCTCCAATGCCCAGACCATGGCATGGATCGTCGACCAGTTCTCGAAATATCATGGCTGGACTCCGGCGGTGGTAACTGGTAAGCCTTTGGAATTAGGCGGGTCGGAAGGCCGAGAAGCCGCCACCGGTCAGGGTGTGTTCTATGCCATCGAAGCGCTGATGAAAGACGAAGGCAGAGCCCTTGCCGACCTGAGATTCGCCATCCAGGGCTTTGGCAACGTCGGTTCCTACGCTGCAAAATTCATCAGCCAGGCCGGCGGCAAAATCGTCGCCATATCCGACGCCGGAGGAGCGATTTACAGCAAAGAAGGTCTGGATATCGACTCCCTCATGTTGCATACTCAATCTGCTGGAACCATATGTGGTTACGAAGGCGCTGAAGCGATGAAACGAGATCAGCTTCTGACCGTGGATTGCGATGTTCTCATTCCGGCAGCCCTCGGCGGCGTTTTGACCAGAGAAGTGGCCAGTGATATCAAAGCCAAATATATCATCGAAGCAGCCAACGGTCCCACTACTCCGGAAGCCGATGAATACTTCATCAAGAAGGGAATCATTCTTTTGCCGGATATTTTTGTCAACGCAGGCGGTGTTGTAGTCAGCTATTTTGAATGGGTTCAGAACATTCAACAGTTCCGCTGGAATCTGAAAAGAGTCAATGAGGAACTGAAAACCATAATGCTGGACGCTTATGGCGAAATAGTCCAGACAGCCAAAACTACCAACTGCGATTTGAGAACGGCGGCGTTTCAGCTGGCTATTTCGAGGGTAGCCAGAGCCACCGCCCTTAGAGGTCTGGAGAACGAGAGCTTCTGCATGATTCGCTGATTAAAAACGGATTTTACAGATGACCGAAAAAGAGACCATCGAAGCAGATACCACAGGCGGTGAACTGAAGGCCGACTCTCCGGAATATCATGACCTGGTGCAGAAGCGCTGGCTCGAGGAGACCTACCAGGGCGACAGCGTACCCCAGCTTACACTAAGGGCTGTGCTGATGGGCGGCTTCATCGGCTCGCTCATGTCGATTTCCAACCTCTATACCACCCTCAAACTGGGCTGGTCTTTCGGCGTGGCGATCACAGCCTGTGTACTGTCTTTTGTTCTCTGGCGATTCATCCGGGTGCTATCCGGCAATAAACTGAGCCAGATGAGTATCCTCGAGAACAACTGCATGCAATCGACGGCATCGGCGGCAGGTTACTCGACAGGGGCCACCATAGGAACGGCTTTTGCAGCCCTTCTCCTCATAAATAAAGTCCACATAGGCTGGGAAATAATTTTGCCCTGGACTCTTATAACGGCAGCTCTGGGGGTCTTTCTAGCCGTGCCCATGAAACGGCAGATGATAAACAGGGAGCAGCTCCCCTTCCCCGACGGCATCGCCGCCGCCCAGACGCTGCGCAGCCTTTACGGACAGAGCAAGCAAGCCATTCATCAAGCCTATGCCCTGGTAAGCTCCCTGGGTGTAGGCGCCGTGGTCGGACTTCTGGGCAAAGGCCAATTCAAGTGGATCACCGAACTAAATCTCAAACTACCCGAACTGATCCCTTTTGCGGGTAAGACCGGCACTGTTCAACTGAGCCAGCTGCCAGGATTCGGCTTCGAGCCCAGCGTGCTTCTGATCGGAGCAGGCATGATCGTCGGGCTCAGGGTCTCGGCCTCGATGCTGATCGGCGCACTGCTTCTTTATCTTGTTATCGGCCCCAGAATTATAGAAGCCGGCGATATAAAAGCCCCGGGCGAATTACTGCGCTGGTCGTTATGGACCGGGACCTCCATAATGGTGGCATCCGGTCTGACTGCCTTCGCCCTACAGTGGAAGACTATTTTGAAAGCCTTCTCTTCGGTGAAGAAAGCAGCTCAGAAAGGGGCGGAGGAAGGCGGTGACGACCCCCTCAAAAATATAGAGGTCCCGGCAAAATGGCTTTTGTTAGGCTTGATCCCTCTCACTCTTTTGATGGTCTTTCTACAGTGGATCGCATTCTCAATTTCGCCACCCCTGGGCTTGCTCTCGGTGGTGATGAGCTTCCTGCTCGCTCTTGTTGCCTGCCGCGCCACCGGAGAGACCAATATCACTCCTATTGGCGCCATGGGTAAAATCACCCAGCTCACCTATGCGGTTCTCGCGCCATCGAACATAACCACCAACCTGATGGCAGCTTCGGTAACCGCCAATGTGGCCAGCAGCTCGGCCGACTTACTTACCGATCTTAAATCAGGCTATCTGCTGGGCGCCAACGCTCGCAAACAGTTCATCGCCCAGTTCATCGGTATCTTCTTCGGCACCCTTGCCGTGGTGCCGGCCTGGTTCATGATGATCCCGAACAAAGAAGCCCTGGATAAATTCAATCCCCCGGCGGCTCTCATGTGGAAGGCCGTGGCCGAAGCGCTTTCTAAAGGTCTGGATTATATTCCCCAGACGGCCCAAATCGGCATTCTCGTAGGCGCCGCCATCGGCATAGCCCTTGCCATCGTCGATTATTACGTCCCGGCAACATATAAAAAATATGTTCCTTCCGCCATGGGGCTGGGTCTTGCCTGGGTGGTCTATTTTGCGAATTGTTTCTCATTCTTCGTCGGCGCTGTAATAGCCTGGCTCTGGGGCAAGCTCAATGAGAAAAACGCGACGGTTTACGTTGTCCCGGTGGCTTCCGGAGCCGTTGCCGGAGAGTCTCTAATGTGTGCGATTATTGCTATGATTACAGCAGCAAAAGCAATCGGCAATTTGTGACATGGCTATCCAGACAAGAGAACGACAACAGATAATCAAGGCGATAAACGACCTGAAGTTGAAGGTCACGCCCTCGGATGTGGCGGCGAAAACAGGACTGCCGATTCTGCATGTCACCTCCGAACTAAACAGAATAGCCACCGACACCAATGCCCACCTGCAGGTGAGTGAACAGGGCGATATCGCCTATAAATTCAATCCGAATATCGAAGGGGCCTATATGGCCCAGGGCGTAAGAAGGGTAATGGATCGTATCGGGAGCAAGACCCTCTCTATTCTCTTTTTCCTGGTGCGAATCTCTTTCGGGATCATGCTCATCGTCTCTTTGATAGTGGTCTCGGTTCTGATCGTCTTTTTCTTCATCATCATCTCCCAGCGGGGCGGCTCTAACGACGGCCACGGAGACGGGCTCTTCGGTGGACATGGTGGAGGTTTTCACCTCAGCTTCTTCGACTATCTTATCTTGCGAGACCTGATGTACTGGGGCACAGCCTCGGCCTATCGCAGCCGATATCGGCTCGAGGAGCCCACCATAAGAAGACCGGACCAGGGCAATTTCCTTTTTAGTGTTTTCTCTTTTCTATTCGGGGACGGCAATCCGAACCAGAATCTCGAAGAGAGAAAATGGGCGATGGTTGCAAAAGTAATTCAAAATTCCGGCGGCGTCGTCACCGCAGAACAGCTTGCGCCCTACACCGGCGCCGATCCCGATGACGAAGACGCGGTACTGCCGGTTCTTACCCGCTTCGACGGACGCCCCGAAGTCACGGATAAGGGCAACATCGTCTATGCTTTTCCATCGCTTACTGTAACCACCCTGGATAGCGAACTCTCAACACTGCCTTCTTATCTCAATGAGTGGAAGTGGAAGTTCTCCAATGTAGATGACGGCGGTCTGGTCCCGGTTTATATCTTAGGGGGACTCAATTTCTTCGGCAGCTTCTTCCTGCTCTTTACCGCCATGAATCCTTATGTCTATACAGAGATGGGCAGACAGATGACTAATCCCATGCACGGATTCTTGCCGCTGATAGTAGTGCTGCTTACTTATGGCGCGCTCTTTCTGGTGGTGCCGGCGGTGCGTTATCTGATTCAGACGAATCTCAATGTCAAAATAGAAAACCGCAACGAAAAGCGCGCCAGAAACGCCGCCTTACTGGAAGCCCCTCCGGATAAGCTCTTGCAAAAACTGGCAGAAGCCCGGACCATGAAGATGGATCGCCGCATTCTCACCGACGATAACGCCATCTACGACACAAGAAAAGATGACATGGATCAAAAATACAAAGACGACCTGGAAAAGAGATTCGATGCCACACCCTGAATCGGTTATCACCGTCTCCCAGCTCTATGTCTATCCGGTCAAATCCTGCAAGGCTATCTCACTGAAGAGCGCCTCTTTCGATTCCCGCGGCTTCGTCCATGACAGAGCCTGGGCAGTAGTGGACAAAGATGGAAAAGTTCTGACCCAGCGCGATCATTCTAGAATGGCGCTGATAGAGCCCCGGATAGAAGAAGGTCAGGAAACAAGCTCTTGTATACTTCATTTGAGTGCGCCGGGGATGTCACCGATTATGGTACCGACCCTGGAAGACAACGGCTCTGCAAACGCGGAGGTCTGGGGGGATCTTTGTAAAGCCACCGATCAAGGAGATGACGTCGCATCCTGGCTGAGCGAGTATCTAGGCCGCCCGGCCAGGCTAAGAAGAATGCATTCGACAGAGAAACGAGCCGTGGGCAAAGCCGGCCGCGATTATCCTGAAAGCACGGTCAATTTCCAGGATGTCTACCCGCTTCTGCTCATCAGCGAAGCATCTTTGAACGCTCTGAATAAAGAGCTGGAAACTCCGGTTTCGATGAATCGTTTTCGTCCCAATATCGTGGTGAGAGGATGCGGACCTTATGCCGAAGACCAGTGGCGACAGATAATAATCGGCAAAACCAGAATAGATATCGTGGAGCCCTGTGCTCGTTGCGTGGTTACGACGATAGAACAGGAGACCGGTCGCAAAGGAGGAGAGCCGCTCAAGACCCTGGCTCGCCTTAGACTGCAGGGAAACAAGACCATGTTCGGTCAAAACGCTATTCACCTGGGTCTTGAAAACATAGCGATTGGTGACAACCTGGAAGTTTTGCTATAAATAATCCAGAATACTAATATTGCATTTATCCCGGCTAGAGACGCCAGAACACCATGTCCGATCAAGCAGATGCCAGTTATTTTACTAGCGCTATTGAGTGCCTGGAATCTGGTGATCTGGACCGGGCGGAAGAGCTGTTTAAACTTACTATTCAACAACTGGGCAACCAGCACAATCAAGCCCATCTGGCTTACAAAAGCTTGATCAGTATCGCGTCGGAAAAAGGCGAATACAACCGAGCCCTGAACATCTCTCTCGACTTGCTCGACGCCCAGATAAACACCTTCGGAATAAGACACGCCGAATCTTCCAGAACCATAAACAACATTTACACCCTCTGTAATACGCTAGGTAAGCATGAACTGGCCAAAGAGATTATGCAGATGGCCAAAGACGCCGAGCAGAAAACCGTGGCATCCAGTGTCAAAAAGCTGCGCGGCGACAAAGAGGAGCTGCTGGAGGAAGAAGAAGAAAAGATAGAGCTTCCCGGAGCCCAGACAATGATCGGCAAGATAACGGAGCCGGTCAATTCGCTGTTCAGCATCATGGGCAAACGCTTGAAGCGCATTGTCTGCATGATTCTGGTTCTGACGTTGTTGGGCACCATTTTTGGTGCGCTTTTCGCCCTCCAGTATCTAGAAAGTGGTCGAGCCGATGAGATCAAAGCGCTCTCCCGGCAGGATTACTATTCTGCCGACGGCAGTATAAAGCTCTATTTCACCAAAACCGGCGCGGCCGCCTTCGAGATAGCGGATAAAACCCTGGAGCTACCTACCAGTTTCTACAGAAACCCCATAGGCAACATCGGCAGTCTATTACTTACACCAATAAACACCCGGGAGTTCTGGATCTACAAAACGCCCCAGGGTATAGACGGTCTCGGCAACTTTACGCTCTATGGCTCCGGTAGCGAAGAGATGGAGCTGATTGCGATGATGAAAAACATCATCTCGGTTTCCAATCGACTTTATGAAGATCAGAAACAGTATCCTGAATCATTTAAGGAAGGCATAGAAAACGAAAGGATGTTTGTCTACAAAAACCCTTTCACCCAGAGAGAAGATTACCCCATAGTCCAACAGCTCAAGCTGCCGGATCGACGCTTCAAAGACATCAATCAGTTGCTCGGCGCACTGCATGCAGGCAGCACCTGGACCAACGAAACCAGCCTTTATCCGGGCACGATCAACTGTTTGCATGTGACGGCAGAGACCGAGAACTCCTTTCAAGAAAAGTTCATTATCCATGGCTGCGACCGCTATGGGCGCCTTATCACTGATGCCAGTAACGGGACCTATTTGCTTATCTCCACCAGTGGTATCACCGAGAAAAGAAACGGGCAGACCGGCGCAGCTATACAAGGAGCCACCAGAATTTCTATAATTGACCAGAGCATGGCAGGACTTGCCCCCTTGCTTCAATACAGGCTGACTTTATTCTATGCTTTTCTTGGAATCCTATTTTTAGGAGTGGCAAAATTAATACCGGATGGGCTCTCTAAAGCAACCGCCGGTCTCGCCGCCGTAGTCTTTTTCTTGCTCAGTGCCGTCGCCGCCTTTATCTGGTATCTACCGATATAAAGCCACGGCTCAATTCAAAAAATTCATAAGCCAACTTTTCGTCTCGGGCAAGCGCCGAAGGCAAGACCTCTTTTTCCCGGACGAAATAAGCGCCGGTGACATCTTCTACCGAAGGGGAATCGACCAGGTGGACAATGGTCTTTGCCCCTTCTTCCGGCGATATGCCGAAAATCATCGTGAGGATAACGAGGGGTAGACCGATAATTCCATTGTTGCCGGCAAATCTGGTGGCGACAAATCCGGGATGGAGCGCATTCACTCTAATGCGCGGCGCCAACCTGCGAGCCAGTTCGAAAGTAAACCATAGATTAGCTAACTTGGTCTCGCCGTATGTAAAATAACCCATCAAATCTTTCAAATCTTTGCGTTCGAAGATACCATCCAGAGTCTTGATCCGGGCTCTTTGATGGGCGGCGGAGCTGACATTGACAATCCGAGGATGGTCACAGGGACTCTTTTCCAAAAGAGGCAATACTGCCTCGGTAAGCCAGACATAGCCGAAATGATTGAGCGCCCAGGTCATCTCCAGGTTATCCGCCGAGCGCTCCTTTCTCATGAACACAGCGCCGGCGTTATTTACAAGGACATCGATATGATCTATTCGAGAGCGCAATAAAATACCCAGCTCTTGTATGGATTTATAAGAAGAGAGATCCGCCAGAAAGTACTCTACCGGATTGCCCTCAGCGATCTCGGCCAGCTCGGCCACCGTAGCAAGACATCTCTTTTCGCTTCGACCGACCAGAATGAGCTGATAGTCACGCCTGGCTAGCTCCCGGGCGGCGGCTCTACCGATACCGGATGTGGCTCCGGTAATCAGGCAGACTTTCCTTTCCGATGAAGCGTTCATAATTCTCTTTTATTTAGATCACTCAACCCGGAGAAACTGCGTGAGACGCTCCAGACCGCGGCTAAATCGAGCCGGGGGAATGCTGAAGCAAATACGGCTCCAATCGCCGGTTCTCGACCAATCGCCGGAATTAATCAAAAGCTTCTGCTCTATGGCAAGCCGATCTCTTTCTGGACCAAGCTTAGCCAGCAAGAACAAACCACCACGGTAAGGCGTGTCTAACCCGTCATCCAGTCCGTGCTGCCGAAGCAGCTTGGTCAAAGCCTTTCTATGATCGGAAAGTTCCCGGCGCGCTTGATTGAGAAAAGCCAGCAGTTCATCCCGGGCTTCGCTGACATCGATCATTCCATGTGGAGCTTCTTCCAGAAACGCCGAATAGAGATTGTCGCAGGCTCTCAAAATAGCTGCCGGCGGTACATCGAGGTGAGACTGAATCGCCCTCGACCACTCTCTATCAGGCGATACTAGAAAGCCGCTTCGCAAGCCACCGGCGGCATAGGCTTTGGATGCACCATCCACCATGAAGAGATACTTGCTCAATTGAGAATCGCCCAGATGCGAGCCGAAGCTCAGATAATGCGGAGTCCAGTCCCCGAGTCGATAATCGCTCAACAAGAAGAATATCTCGTCGGCTAGAAGATAGATCTCTTTCTCCGCGCATATCTTAAGCAGATTAGAAACCGCCGAAGACTCATAGAGTAAACCGCTGGGGTTGCCGGGCTGGGTAAGCCAGAGAAGATCCGGCTTCTCTTTGAGAGCCTTCACCATCTCCGGTGTCACAGCAAATCCGTTATCCGCGACGGTTTCAATCGGCACAATCTCAGCACCATGATAGAGAAGCATCGGATAAAGCGGTCCATATGAACCATCGGAAATAGCCACCCGGGGACGTCGTCCCAGCCGCGCCCGCAAAGCCCTTATCAAAGCGCCAAAGAGAGGGAATGCCCCCTGGGCAAGGGCAATGCGATCAGGCACCACCATGGCTCTTCGAGTATGGGCCAGGTAAGAGGTGATTCTATACTTGACGGTCTCGGCAAGCACATCGCTGTGCGGTTCTACAAAGCCTTTGATCAGACCTTTGACAAGCAGATCAGGCACGGAATGTTCAAACTCGCCATAGTCGAAGCGAATCAAATCTTTGTCTTTGGTGGAAATTGGCTTGGGCGCGAAGGAAGGATCTTTGGAAGCTTCTATGAAGTCCCTGCGAAACGGTCTGAGACCGGCAGAATTCGAAGTCCCCGGCACGTTTTGCTTGCCTTCGAGTTGCCCGGGAAACGGAAAAGAGAGCAGGTCGTCGAACAGCCATTCATAATAAAGCTGGCTGGGATAGGGGATTCTAGAATAGGTCAACTCGGCTGCCACATCGAAGCCTTCCACCCAGCGGTCCGGAGCATTGATGAGGAAACTGAGCTCGAGGTCGGGACATACGGTATTCTTTACCAGGCCATAGAGCAGTACCACATTGTCGGGAATCTGCATCTGCCCGGTTATACGCAAAAGCATATTAGAGTCGAGCTGAGAGCCGATATCGAAGTGGGTGGAGTCGTCGATTATGTACCAGCGCTCCGGGTGCCTACGAGCGTGCTCGAACAGAGCGTTGAGGACTATAGCCGAGGGGGCATTGAACTGCACCGGGGATAACACCACCATAGAAGGCTTGATTATCTCATCCAGTTCGAGAATCTCGGAGAGATCATCGTTGCTCCAGGTAGTCTTCACATTGCTGTTGCGCCCCAAAAGCTCATAGACATCTTTCAGAGACTCGGACAAGAGTACTTCGGCATCTTCCTCTGCCACCATATTCACTATCATAGAAAGGAGCTGCCCTCTTTCCGGCGCGACAAAGAGACTGTCATTCTCCACGGGAATCTGACAATAGATGCGCAGAAACTTACCCAATCTGGTCCTTAAGCTGAGGTCCCCACGTTCGTTCGGATAGGGCAGGGTCTTGTGATTGATGAAATCTTCGGACAGGCGCTCCAGGAAAGTCATCTGCTCCTCGGTCATCCTGGAGAAATCCAGCTCTTTTCTCAGAGCATCCAGGGACATGCGATGCAGATTGCGGACGAAACCGAAAGTCGGTCCTTCAAACTGGGTCGTAGCCCGATACACCAGCAAGTCATGATAGACATCCTTGCCGCTTCTGAGAATCGACACCGCAGTCTCGGCACTGACAGATTGACGAGAATTGCCCGACATGAAGAAATGAAATTTGATGCCGTGATCCTTTTCAAGACTGACCAGAGATGCCAGATCCGTATCATCCGCCTGGGGAATGCGACGGCTCCAGACTACGCTGGATTGAAAACCCCGCCGGTCGAACATCGCTTTGATGGCATCGGGTCCGGGGCGACCGCCCAGTATGAGGGTGACTTTGCCGCCACGCTTCAAACAGAGCTGCGACTGCTCCAGGGCTCTGGCAATAAGTGGCAGTCCGAAACGGTCTTCTAAAATGCCCTGCTCGAAACAATAGTTGCTGAGATCATAGAGTTCCCGCTCCTTGAGGCTGGTTTCATAGCTCTCCCCGGACTCGCCTCCCGGATGAAGAACCTGGGGTATACAACCGATGATATGGTCGAATTCATCTCTATGTCTAATAGAATCAGCAAGCAGATCGGACTGAGCGATGCGGAAAGCACCGACTATGGGGACACCGGCCTGGCTCGTCAAAACAGTGCCGTCTTTGAGGGTCCCGTTCAGCCAGGCATTGAGGCGGGCGATTGTCACCGCCACCGGATTGATATCGAGCCCGACCACCTCTTTGACACCGGTCTTCTTTAGAAGCAGAAGGCTGATCCAGCCACATCCTGTACCGAGCTCCACCACCCGGGTAGAGTCGAACTGCTCGGGATCTTTCATCAAGCCTTCAGCAAAGGTTTGCCCCCACTTCTCCGGAGAGAAAACCGCAGGGGTGAGAAGTAGATTAACCGGCTTGTCAAGCCCGGGGACATCGATGGAGCGAACGAAAAGGTGCTCTCTTTTGTCGGAGATAAGCGTCTCGGCAAGCTCGTGCAGCAATGCCACCGCGGATTCTCTGGTGGCGCCTGATTCCAGATTGGCAAGCAGCCTGTTAAGGAGTTCGTAGGTCTTCTCCGCCCTGTTTCCATCATCGGGCAGGTCGATGATTTCGCCAATCCCAGGTAGAGCACCAAGTTCCAATCCCGACTGAGCCATAACTCCCTTCTCCCCGGCATACATTGACATCTGCCGCCGTAAACTTACCGAAGCATATATACCAGTATTAGGCACGGCTCTGTTATCCTATAGAGAATATTTAAGGGATTGATTAGAAAAATGTCCTCCAGATGGAGTCATCTAAAAGCGGACGCCGATGTCGCTCTCCAGTACGGCAGCTACGGAGAAGCGGAGATGCTCTGGCGACGCGCCCTCGAAGAGGCCCACACCTTTGAAAAAGGAGACTCGCGATTTCCCCTGACCTGTGAGAACCTGGCCAGGGTGCTATGTCACCAGGGCAAGTACCAGGAAGCGGAGTTGCTGTTTGAAAAAGCTTTGCATTGCAGAGATGAGTATTTCCGTTTCGAAGTCGATCAGCTTGTCGAAACCCTTTCCAACCTCTATGAAATCTACTTCAAACTAGGAAAAGTCGAACAGGCCGAAGAACTCTGTTTACGAGTGCTTTCCATAATAGAAGACCGAGAAGAATCAGAACGGCTGGCCTCTTGCCTTTTTGATCTGGGCAATCTCTGTCACGTGCAGGGACGCTTGCTCGATGCCGAAGAACATTATCTCAGAAGCCTGGTAATGCGGCAGACCTGCCTTGGAGACGAGAATCTCAGTGTTGCCGAATCTATGTACGCCCTCGCCGCGCTCTATGACGAATCAGGCAGACTGACCGAATCGGAGCCCCTCTACGAAAAATGCATAGCGATAAGAGAGCCTATATTAGGCGCATCCCATCCCGATGTCATAGCCGCCATGGGCTCGCTGGCAAATGTCTATAAAAACTCAAATCGACTGGTCGATGCCAAATTCGTCTACGAGAGACTCTGGTATGTAATCGATAAAATTCCGGAATCGCGTCAACCGCATCTGGTACCACATATGATAAACATGTTCGAAATGTACGAGATGCAAGGGCTGCATGGAGAAGCAGAACAACTTATTCGGCGCATTTTGAGAATTCAAAGCGAAACTCTCAAATCGAGCTCTCTTGAACTGAGCTATTCCGAAGAGCGACTGGCTCGCTCGCTTTCGTTGCAAGAAAAATTCGAAGAAGCCGAGTCTGTATTGAACTCTGTCCTCGAAACCAGAGAAGCGGTTCTGGGCAGCGATCATCCGGTGGTGGCAGAGACCCTGGATAAACTGGCGGCGCTCTATTTTGAAACAGACAAGCACGATGTGGCGGAAAGCATCTGTGTAAGAGCGACGGAGATTCTGGAAAATGACGGCAGCGGCAACGAAGAAGAAGTGATCAAAAACCTCAAACATCTAGATGAAATTTACCGCTCCCAGGAAAAATTCGAAGAAGCGGAAAGTGTTCTGATTAAGCTCTTCATTTTGCAAAAGAAACTTTTCGGCACCGGACACTCCGAAACCGCAGAGAGTCTCGCCAATCTTGCCCAGGTCTACAAACGCCAGATGCGACTGGACAAAGCGGCAACTTTCATGCAGAAAGCTCTCGACCTCAAAAAACAAGCAGTGGGTGAGGACTCCCCGGAAGTACAATCCATGGTCTCCAACCTGGCGGAGCTGGAAGAGATGCTCGGTTCTAATAATCGTGCACTGGAACTATGGCAGGAGCTGGCTTCTCTGTATCGAAACTCTTTCGGAGAGAATCATCCGAACGTGGCGGAAGTGCTCGATCATGAAACCCGAAATTATACAATCCTGGGCAAATACGCCCTCGCCGAAGAATGTGCCGAACGAGCCCTGGCGCTTCGACAAGAGGCTTTCGGCGAAGAGCATCCCAAAGTGGCGGTCAGCCTGGTTGAAATAGGTCGACTATATTTTGAGCAAGGCAAGCTGGATGAAGCGGAAGCAAACTGGAAAAAGGCCCTGGCCATGCAACTCGATATACTCGGTGCCGAACACGAGAACGTCGCCCAGACCTACAGCTTGCTTTCCGGGTCGGCTTTTCAGAAGCAAGATTATAAAGCCGCCGAAGCCTACATAGAAAAAACCTATGCCATAAGAGCCTCCCGCCATGCCCCGGATCATCCCGACGTACTCAACTGCTTCAATAACTATGTCGATATTCTAGCCGCTCTCAAAAAATACAAAGAAGCCGAAGCGCTCTGCCGAAAAGTAGTCTCTTTAAGAAGCAGAACCCTTGGAGCCCACAACATAGAAGTATCATATGCGATGGCAAAGCTGGCCGAGATTTATCAGCTTCAGGGCAAACATGACCAGGCCGAGCCGGTCTTCAAACAAGCAATCGAAGTGCACACCATGGCCCGAGGCAGAGAGGGCCAACCCCTGGTAGATATGCTGCGGGGTTATTCCCGCACCTTGCTGGAACTCGGTCAAAAAACCCGGGCGGCGAAAATGGAAACTCGGGCAAGAGCCATAGCCGATGCCCGAGAAAGAAATGCCAGGGTAAGCAGCCAGGCTTACATTACAGGCTGAGCAAACAATAACCGTTAACTACTTGCCCATCCGCTTCATCATCCAGCTGCGCAGCATGGAGCTGGAGCGTCCATAACCGCCTCTGTGCTTGAGCATCGCTTTTCTGAGTTCCTGACGCTGGGCTCCGGTCAGGACCTGAGCCATTTGCAGCTTGTAATCCAGCTTCATTGCGGTCATCTCTTTTTTCAGAGAAGCGACTCTGTCATTCATCTTTTTGACTTCTTTCGTGTCGATCTCCTCTCTGGTGAGAAGATCTCTGAGATGCCGTTTCTTGGACATGAGCTCGACTTTCAAAGGTCCCATTTCGTCCATCATCTTCATTTTGAGCTGGTAGTACTTCTCGTACTGTTCATCGGTGATGGCGTTCTCGCCAGAGAGCACCGATGAGATTCCGCAACCTTGACCGGACCACCGCTTCAGAACCGGACACATAGGCATGGCGCCGCCGGTGGAAAGCCCTTTGCTCTGGGCGCCGGCCAGGAGACTGACCGCTTGTTCGGCCAGACTGGCAAGCGGCGAAGCCGTGCCCTGATCGGCCTGGGCGATGACCTCCGCACTGTCTTCTGCGATATGCTCCACCACCTCGGAAAGGTCAGGTGTCTCGCTCTCCTGGGCAAACACCGGCGAAACCGCCCCTAAAGAAAGGGTCAGGGCTGCTGCCAGCGCAGTTCCCAGGGCTGGGGATAAACTGAGTTTCTTATTTCTGGACATAGTCTCGAACCTCTTCCGAAAAGGAATTTGTCATATAACGGTCCAACACTATAACCGCTCGCAGTCCAAAAAACCTGAAAAATACCCGATTTAATGCAAAAGTCCCATGACATCCACCCTGCCCCCGGAGAGGCGAAGCACTGCTTGTAGTATCAATCTCAGAAAAAGAACAGCCGGTCTTCAGGTTGTTTTCTCTTCTTCTACAGGCTTTTCTCCGGCTTTGGCCCCCGCATTGAAATGAATATCTTCAAGAAGCTTTCGAGAGAACTCTTGAGATTCTTCAATCGCGTCATATTTATTGCGCATCTCGTTAATTTCACCTTCCAGCATAGCGACGCGCTTTTCAAGCTCGCTCAGCTCCCTGGCGCCGGGACGTTTTCCGGCGATACGGTCAGAGATGGAGATTATCAGCGGACGAAAGAGAAAAACCGGCGGCAAAACCAGCAGAGTTATAACCAACAAAGCGAGCAGTGAGATAGGAATTTCCATTATTTAAATGATACAGAAAGACGTCAGACACTATCTTAGCTTACAACAGATTATATAAAATTGAATCAGGGCAATTCGCGAAGGATAAAGGGCTTGAGAAACACCGATGATTTCGAGAAGATCAGAAGCTTCTCAGGTGTAAAGCCTGTTATAGATGGTGTTTTCACAGCCATTCGGGTGACCTTCACCAGCCTCACTCTGTTGACCGCCATGGTCGTAACCGTGGTCGCTATGTTCGTCTGGGTGCATCTGGCCAGGGTGCCCAATCTCTCCATGCTGGAAGACTACAATCCTGGAGCCTCTATCCAGCTATTCGACCGCAACGACAAGCTGATATGTACCTATCCAAGCAAGAAGAAACGCAAGCCGATAAGCCTGGCGGCGGTCTCGCCTTATATGGTCGATGCCGTGCTGGCGGCCGAAGACCATAGCTTTTACGAACATCAGGGCATAAGCTTCATCGGTATCTTGAGAGCGGCAATGGCCAACCTCACCGCCGGTAAAGCGGTCCAGGGCGGCTCTACCCTCACCCAGCAACTGGTGAAAAATCTATTCTTTCAAGATGATCAACGCACCATCCCCCTGAAAGTAGCCGAGGGCATAGTCGCCTCTGAAATAGAAAGAAAGTACAGCAAAGAAAAAATTCTTGAAATCTATCTCAATCAAATCTACTTCGGCAGCGGCGCCTGGGGCGTTGAACAAGCGGCGCGAATTTACTTTGACAAGAGCGCGGACCAATTGAATGTGGCAGAGTCGGCTTATCTAGCCGGGATAATAAAATCACCTTCTTATCTGGGCGACACAAAGCACCGGGACAAGGCTCTTGCACGCCAGAGAACCGTGGTCGAAAAAATGGAAGAGTACAAGCTAATCTCGCCTCTGGAAGCCCGGGAAGCGCTGTCTGAAACCCTGGTGTTCAGAAGAGGAAGCACCACAGCCGGTGAAGAAGAGCAAACTGTGTTCGTGCCGCCTTATCCATATTTCTGCCAGTATATCGTCGAATCTCTGGAAGGCACCTACAACTACAATCATAACTCCGGACTAAAAGTATATACCACCCTCGATACCAGCGCCCAAAAATCCGCCGAAGCAACTATGCAGGCCGCTGCAAAAGGGTTGCCCCGGGGTCTTGATCAAGCGGCACTAGTCGCCATTAACCTGGCAGACGGTTCGGTACTGGCCATGGTAGGTGGTCTCGGCGATTATCTGAGCCACCAGTGGAACTCTGCCGTGCACCCTCATACAATGGGATCTTCGTTTAAACCCTTTGTCTACCTGAGCGCCTTCGAGCATGGCGTGATCTCACCATCCAGCCAGCTCTACGACTCTCCTCTTTCGGTTCTCGATGAAGACGCCGCCAAAAGAAACGGCGGCAATGCGACGATATGGCAACCCCAGAATTTCGATCATAAGTTTCTGGGTTATCTCAGCGCCGAAGATGCGCTGGCCCAGTCGAGAAATGTCTGCAGCGTAAGAGTGGCGCAACAGGTCGGCATCAAGACTGTCATAGACACAGCCCGACGCGCCGGCATAAAAGAAGAATTGAATCCGACTCTGGCTCTCTCTCTTGGAGCTTCCGCCGCTTCCCCTCTTTCTATGGCCAACGCCTATGCCACCATCGCCCGAGGAGGGCAATATATGGAGCCTCATTTCATCCGCAGGATAGAAGACGACCGGGGCAAAATACTGGAGACTTTCGAGCCGATTCAATCGAGATCGCTCGATCTGGATGCCACCAGACAACTGGTGGACATCCTCAGAAAAGTGGTGGAATCAGGCACAGGAATAAGAGCGCGCGTGCCGGGCATACAAGTAGCCGGGAAGACAGGCACCGCCGATGAAGCCAGAGATCTATGGTTCGTCGGATTCACCCCGGATCTGGTCACAGCCGTTTGGGTCGGCAACGCCAAAAACAAAGCCGTGGGAGGCAGCCATACGACCGGTGGCACAGTGGTGGCGCCGATATGGAGACGCTTCGTCACCTCCTATTATAAAAATCACTCCAAACCCAAAGGAGAGCTTATCTCCGCAGGCGGTCCCAATCCTGAATCATCCATAAAAGCGGAGAACGAAATCAAACCCGGATTACAAGAAGCTTCAGCAACCCAGAGCTACCAGCAAAGCGTCTCGACCCAGTCCACAAGAAGACCGCGAAGAACAAAGAAAGCAGCTCAAAACCATGCTGGGGCAAGGCATACCGGGACCGGAATCCAGGAATACAACTGGGATAAGCGTTAGCGGCCACTCTACGTAATTACCCCCCGACTGAACGAAAATCCTCTTGACTTCTCCTCGACAGGCACTCATAGTGGAGCTGGAATCCCGTTAGTGTGTTGGTAAAAAATTAGCGGCGGAATTATAGGGGGTTTGCCTTGTATATAGTTCCAGAAGACCTGCGCGAAGATTTCGAGAATTACCGGAACAAAGTCGAGAGAGACGATGCGGTCCTGTACCGATACTCCCGCAGAAGAATAAATAAACAGATTGTAATTCTGACCAAGATAGGTCTGGTACTGGGAACCGGATTCCTGATGCTGGTCCTCCTCTGTAAACTGACGGAGAAGGGCGAATCGGCGGAAAGTGCCAGGCAATACCTTCAATACGGTCAATACAACCACAAGTCCGAAGTCGGAATGAGCTTCGGAGCCCCCATCGGGAACAACCGGCCTTCGCCTTCGTCTGCGGTCTATGTGCCGGTCCAGATATCGATTCCACCGTCATCACTTTCTAGATTCAGTGGTGATGGCGCGGTCTATTACATTTTCAAGAACCAGGGTCAGGGGGTTTATGCCACCCACTGACTGGAGCCAAGAAGTTTACGCTATGTTGCAAAGATAAGACCAATTTGAAGAAAACCGCAAACAAAAGCAAGTCGATTAAATCAGCCTGTCGGTATACGTAGTTCCACCACAGCCGGTCTTGACCGGCATAAGCCCCGGTAAGACAATTAGTTCACAAGAGGACCAGAAGTTTTGAGAGACCCGTCAGAAGAACAAATGAGCAGCCAAGCCGAGATCAAGCAGCCACACACTATAAATTGCCCGTGCGGATGCAAAGCCCTTGAGGGGGACGACGCTATCAAGCGTCATCTCAAGATCCTGGCCTGCATTGTCTTTGTCGCCACCCTGGGTCTGGTGGCGGTGTGCTCGATGGCGCGCCAAAACGAAGGCGCTGCGGAGCCCGAGATAGCCACAGCTATAAACTATCCCCCCGGCGCCATTCAGGCGGCTGAGGGCAGTTTCCCGGTGATGACACCGACCCAGAGCAGACCCAGAGTCTATGCCGTTGTGCCGATGCAGGATCCTGAACAGATGCAGCTGCAAATGCAGATGCCATATCAAGTGCCGGTATCGACCCAGGGCATGGTGGCACTACCGATGACCGGAGTCAGCCAAATCCGTCCCGAGATGCCTTCCCATCTAACCATGGCGATAACCAGCATGGATGGCAAGACCAAGATCAAGAGAATCGCCGGTCGCTGACAAACACAGACTCTTTTAAAGCGCTCTCAAGCCAGAGACTGAAATTTCTGCTTATCTATCTAGTTTTACTAGTTTTAGGGATGGCAGCAAAGTGAAAAATCAATTCTGGCTTTTTAAATCTGAACCGAAAGTCTATTCAATCGACGATCTCAAGAAAGAGAAAACCGCCTTCTGGGAAGGGGTTAGAAATTACCAGGCCAGGAATCTGTTGCGAGACACGATTAAAAAAGGAGACCAGGTCCTTTTCTACCACAGCAATGCCGAGCCGCCGGGCATTGTCGGAATTTGTCAGGTAGTAAAAGAAGGCTATCCCGATCACACCCAGTTTGACGAGGCCTCCAAATATTTCGATCCCAAGAGCAAAAAAGATGACCCTCGCTGGTACATGGTCGATGTAAAATTCGTCAAGAAATTCAAATCGATAGTAAGCCTGGAAACCCTAAAAAATAGCGCCGGGCTCGAAGAGATGATGGTAACCAAAAGAGGCGCCCGACTTTCCATCCAACCGGTCACCGAGAAGGAATGGAAAACTGTTTTGAAACTGGCCGGAGAAAGCTAAGCCACCTTCCATGCCCCTGGAAAATCTACTGGCGATAAGCCTGACAATCTATATCGTTCTGATGTTCGCGATAAGCATCTATGCCCAGAGCCGGGTAAAGTCGGTCGAGGATTTTGTCGTCGCCGGACGCAGGTTGCCCGTATGGATGGCATCGGCGACGCTACTAGCCACCTGGTTCGGTGCCGGTCCGGTTTTGACGGCCTCTACCGAGGTCGCAAACTATGGTATTCACAAAGCGGCGCTCGACCCTATAGGAGCCGGGCTTTGCCTTTTGATTGCCGGTATTTTCTACGCGAAAAAACTCTGGGAGATGGGCATCCTCACTATATCGGACTTCTTTCGAGAGAAATTCGGAGAGAAGGCCGAGATCTTTTCTGCCTTTATTCTGGTGCCAAGTTATTTCGGCTGGATCGCGGCTCAATTTGTGGCGCTCGCCCATGTTCTGGAATACTTCTTTCATATCCCGATTCCGACAGGTATTCTATGCGTGGCCATTGTAGGAACGCTCTATACTTCGTTAGGCGGCATGTGGTCGGTGACTCTCACCGACGCCCTGCAAATGGTGCTGGTTATAGCAGGCTTGCTGCTGTTAGCCTTTCAAGCGCTATTTACCATAGGTTCCGGGGATCTCGTCAACGGCATCACCACCGTGGTGACCGAACTGGAGGCAAAGAGCCCGGAGAAACTTTCTCTTTTTCATAGCACTAAAGACGGTGGCATGCTGATGTGGGTCTCTATTGTGCTGGCAGGATCTCTAGGCAACATCCCCGGTCAGGACCTGATGCAGCGTGTGTTTGCGTCCAAAGATGCCGCTGCGGCTAAAGCATCCTGCATCATCGCCGGCGTATCGTATCTGTTTCTAGGAGCGGTGACAGTATCACTGGGACTGGTGGCATCCTATCTCTACCAGGGCAAAATCCTGGATTCAATTCTTCCCCTGCTCGCCTCCCACTACCTGACCCCGGTCTGCACGACAATCTTCATGCTGGCGGTGGTATCGGCGGTGCTGTCGACCATCGACAGCGCCATCCTCGCCCCGGCCACGGTCCTGGCCCAGAACCTGGTCGGTAAAATCCCCCAGAAAAAAGTCTCGGCAATCACCCTCAACCGTCTCAGCATCTTCTTTATCGGATTCGCCACCTATCTGCTCGCCATCTCGGGCAAAGGTGCCTATTCCTTACTGGAAGGGGCCTATAGCCTAACAATGGTCGGTCTGTTTGTGCCTCTGACCATGGGTCTCTGGGGCAAGATCAAAGGCGAAGCGGCAGCGCTTGCCGCCATGGCCACCGGAGTTTCCATCTACCTTTGCCACGAAACGATGTCCTGGCACTTCTTCCTGGAGCCGGTCGAATCTGTAGGCGCCCTCAAACTGTCTCCAGCCCTGACCGCCACCACCTGCGCATTTCTGATGTTCGTTATCGTAGGCACGCTTACACGCCCGACCGAAGCGAGCTAACCCAAGTCTATTTATTGGGCGGACCGAAGAAATTCTTGATCTCCATCGAAGTCAGCGCTTGCCTTAGCTGACTATCGTATTGAGAGCCTCGCAAAGCGCCGCTGGTATTCCTGATGATCTGATCCGGAATGATGCCATAACGCTTTTTGGCCCCATCACCCAGAAAGCGACCCGCCGGAGTGGTGTATTCACCGGTGGTTACTTTTAAAGCCGTCCCGTTCGGAAACGCCATGTCGATGGTCTGGATCTCGCCTTTGCCGAAGCTGCGGGTGCCCTTTATTATGGCGGCACCGTTGTCTCTCAAGGCTGCCGCAAAAATTTCCGAAGCCGAAGCGCTCCTGCCATTGGTCAAAATGGTGACGGGCTTATCCACAAGATCAGGAAACCGCTCCAGGCTTCGATCTATCGAGGTTCCACTGGGACCTGTCACTTTCTCGTACATGCCTTTGTCATCGAGTCCATACTCTTTGTCGGCGAATTGAGCATTTTCGGGCTCGGAGCGCAGCTTATTGCGGGAGCGCACTAAAACGCCTTCGTCGACAAAAAGGGAGGCTGCCTGCAGAGCCTTGCCGAAATAGCCGCCGCCGTTATCGCGCAAATCCACGACATAGCCCTGGGCGTCTTTGTACTGCTCCAGGACAGCTTTCAAATCTTCGGCCACATTGTCGTGCAAGAATGTGTTTATCTTGATATAGGCGATATTACCTTCCATGCGCCCACTGACGGGCTTCTTGTCTCGCAACAGCTTGGGAATCTCCAGCTCCATGGGGACACCGTCCCGCTCGATAGAGAACCGGACCTTGTCACCGCCTTCGCTTCCGAGCGCTTTCATCGCGTCACTATGGCTGAAACCGGCGGCATCCCGCCCGTTAATCCGGGTTACTTTGTCACCGACCTTCAAGCCATAAGTCTCCGCACTGGAGCCTGGCTGAACCTCTTCGACTAAAAAGGGCGCTCTTATCTCTTCGCGCTCCTCGGCGTCGAGGTTCATCTGCAGAATCACCCCGATATTTTTGGAATTGCCCCGGGCTGCCTGCCGAAAGTTCTCCATCTCCTCTCTGGAGAAGACCTTATCAAATGGATCCGGAGTGGTATCAAGAAACTCATTAGCCTTGCGGACGGCATCCGCGTCGCTCTTGATGCTGCAGGCATCCCTGGAACGAATGGCTTCACGGTCGCCCAGGCTGCGCGTGTCAAAGGAGCGCAAGAAAATCTCGTCGATGAACTTGCCATATACAGGATTTACCGGGCATTCCTTGCTGGCGGCAGGACCAAGCTCAAAGGGCAGGGAATCTGCCGATTTAATGCTGGGACTAATCTCAAAAGGTGCGAATTTCGATGGTTCCTTATTAGGACCGGAATCCGCCAGCAATTTATCCGAGGTCGATTCGACGGATTCCCCCCGCTTATCTACGTTATCGCCTTTGCCAACTTCGCTCTCTTTCACTCTATGCTCCACCATCTTAAGGATTCAGTAATTCAAAACTGCATGAGGAAAGTAACTTCATGATAGTGACGGTCTCCAGTTAATAAAAGGGGAAAAACACGATTTCCCGCCTGCGCATGTATAAGTTTATATATGCCCTTGCCTAGAAATTTTGACGTTTTCTTTATGGGTTCCTGATTTTTAATAGAGTCAGAAATGGAGGTGACTATCTTATAGAGCAGACCTGAAAATCAGCACGCCTGGAAGTCGACGGATAGGGCGCAGGAAAGAGCTGCGCTTCCCGCCGACTTTCGTTCTTCTCGCTACAGAGGGGACAAGGACCTTCCAAATTGAGTATGAACTTTCCCGGGCGCGAGCAGTTACCAATTGGTAATCACCTCAATGTGTGATTGGCAAAACCAAGAGATCGCTCCAAAGATTGATTTGCGCAGGTTTTCCGCAGTGCCAATATGATGGAAGAGGCATGGTGGCGGAGAATAGCTAATGACCCAGAATTTCAAGAATCTCTGGGGGTCCGAGTCAAAACACCTAGGATCTTACCTTAATTGGGGAGAAGGCAGAAAAGGCGAAACAATTGACGAACTTCTAGACCATATTCGCCCTAACAGAACTATCTCTCCGTCGGAAGCCTGGATTGATATGCTGGCAAGTCAGTATGAGTCGGAAGAATTCCTGGCTCAGCGCAGAGCG
This sequence comes from bacterium, assembly GCA_016124935.1. GTDB lineage: Bacteria > Cyanobacteriota > Vampirovibrionia > Obscuribacterales > Obscuribacteraceae > RI-106. The sequence continues at coordinate 36,716 of WGMS01000031.1, forward strand.
TGGGCTGACAGATATGAGTCAGCTGTGAGTTCTGCCACCGTCAGATGGATGGACGAGCTGTTCGCTAAAATGGGAGTGTTTGTGCACGAGTTGAATACTCGGATACGATGCTCTCAAAATCTGATGAATGTAGAATCGCCGCAATATCACGAAAGGAAGGAAGATAGAGCCTCTGCCGATTGGCTGAAGCAAAATGATGACCTCTGGTATGAGGGACACATATCTGCGAATCAGAATGCACTGATAGTCCGTGGCGAACACGATACCGTCACATGCTTTGTTGTTCCCACAAACCTTATTCTAGGGTTCGAATTCAATACTTTCGGCAGTCGTGACTTCTCTCCTGTCCTTACGGTTAAGTTAAATAGCCCTTCGGATAGCCCATACTCTCTTCTCTGGGATCAAGCGCCTGGTCAAGATGCGGACCAACAGCATTCATCGATAGAATCTATCGCTCAAAAGTTGCTGTACAGATTATTCTGGGCTGAAGAGTTGAAAAAAATTGAAAAGTGCGAAGATCGTTATTCTTATTTGAGCTTTCCTGTTGATAGAACGGTGTGGTCCAACGGTTCTTTAAAGTACGCAGCCACAGCATTCTCGCTTCTGCTATTGACTTCACTTTCTCCGCCAGCTCTTGCGTATGCCGGTGCGCCATCGAACAAAGAAGGCTCGAAAATCGAGCTGGCGCTTGTTAGAGCATGGAAAGACTTTTGCTACGGTCGGTATACCAGGTGTCTGGCGTCAAATTAAATTGCCGGTCGCGACAATTTAAATTTGCCGCTTGAGAACGGGGTGATTTCGGTATAGGTAGTAGCAGTCGATATATCTCGTTTAGTACCGCCCCAAGCTCCAGTCTTGATTTCTCTAGCAG
>WGMS01000016.1 GCA_016124935.1 bacterium
AGCGAGAGTTTTTTCACCACTTAATATCGTATTAGATACCACTCTTAAAATTCGGCGTCATCTCGTCAAATCTATCGGCCGAATCGATTTTCCTTAGCCGGCCCTGACAACCAGCAGATTAAATGGACAGGCTCCTAGGGCGCAGTCTTCAATCCAGCCCGCCTGAGCTGCTGATTTTGGCAAGCAATATAAGTCCGAGTACGAAGCTGACCATAGAGCCAAGCGCACCAAATAAAGAATAGCCATAGACTAGAGGCGGCACCCGGCTTGCCCAGAGCATGGATGACGCCACTATCAGAGCGGCGATTATAATGCCGTAGACCAGACGGTTCACCGGTCTGTCGAGACCTTTGACGTCCATTTTGATATTCAGCTGTCCCTCTTGAATGCGGGCAAGGATGGTGCCTATATCACGAGGAAAGCTGTTGAAGAGCTGTTCCCAGTATAGAAATATTCTATGGAAACGTCTTGTCAGCCTCTCCGGAGCAAGGCGCCGATGGCTGCTCTTCTTTTGATAGGTTTTCAAAATCTCGGATAGATCGAAGCAGGCGTCGAGGCTCTGAGAGGTCCCTTCCAGCTGAATCAATACCATGAACATCATGCTCATTTTAGGCGGCAAAACCAGCCCATGTAATCGAATGATCTCAAAACAGCCGTTTATCACCGCCTTCATATCCAGTTGATTGACACTCTTGCCCAGCGCCTCATGGATGAGATTGCCGACATCGGCTCGTACAGACTCTCTATTTAGGCCAGGCGGTGCGGCACAGATGCGCATCAACTCGTCGGTGAGCAATAGAGTGTCACCGGATGCGAAGGCATAGGTCAACTCTTCGAAATCTTCCTGGGTCTTCTCGTCAATTCTCTCGACCTTGCCGAAATCTAATAACCCTATTCTCTGACCCGGCAGTACAAAGATGTTTCCCGGATGGGGATCGGCATGATAAATGCGATCGCGAAAGATCATATCGAGAAAAACGGTGGCACCGTGGGTGGCGACATGCCTGGTGTCGACTCCGTCAAATTCCATGCGCTCAGAATTGACGATGCTGTAACCTTGCAACCTTTCCATGGTCAAAACAGTGCGACCGGAGAGTTCCGGATAAGATACCGGAATATGCAAAAACGGATCGTCCTCGAAATTTGCTCTTACAGTCTCCATATTCGAAAGCTCTATCCTAAAATCCAGCTCTCGCATTAGAGTAAACTCGAATAATCTAGAAAGAGCAGAAGGATTGAAGCGCTTCAGTTGCTCGCTGTGTTCTTCTGCGATGCCGGCCAGGATCTTCAAGAATTTCAAATCTTCCCGCACCATCGCTTCGATGCCGGCATGCTGGATTTTAACCACCACTTCGCGACCATTGGGCAGGGTGGCAAAATGGACCTGGGCGATAGAGCCGGATCTAAAAGCCTCGGGATCGAAGCTGGCGAAAAACTGCTCTACCGGTCCGCCAAGCTGTGCCTCCAGCGTCCTCCGGGCTACCTCGGGAGCGTCAGCCGGAGTGCTTGCCTGAAGACTGGCCAACTCATCGGCCAGTTTCGGTCCCACTATGTCGGCCCGGGTGCTGAGAAGCTGACCGAACTTTATATAAGTGGTACCAAGCTCGGTGATTGCCATTCTCACTCTCTGCTCGGGAGACAGATCCGATAGATTCTCGCCGGCCGGACCTACTAGTTTTTCTTGAACAAAATCAGGGGTATTCGCATCGGTGCGGATCCAATCGGCAAGACCGTATCTTGCCAGGATGCCAATCATCTGATTGATTCTGTTTAGACTATCGTTGCGAACTAAAGATGATAAATTCATATTCCGTGCTCCAGATTTCAGGTCCAAAAGCTTGGCAATCGCTTTGCTTCGCCCTTTTAAGCAATTAGCACAATCAGGGTCGAATTATGCCCGCCCCTACTAAAATGAGCCGGACTATCGTTGAACTGCCGTAACTCTTGAATAGTCGGCTTGAGAGACCATGAAAAGACCGCAAACTTCAATTACAGCCCTGCTCACAGGAGCATTAATGCTCCAGCTTGCCTGCCCCCTTTCGGCAGCGGCCTATTACGAAGATTATCTTCCCGGGCATCTAATAGGAAAGCTTTCTATGACCCCGCAAAGAACTATAGAAGAGAGCTTCGGCGGCAAATGGCAACGGGAAGTTATGCCTGGTGTCACCGCCAGTGTCATAGAAGGACAGTTCGTGTTAAAAGGAAAAGACCGAGCCGGCGTTGCCTGGACATTAGAAGACCCGGAAGACAGAGGGCTTGGCGGCTCCTGTTTTGCCGCCGATGTGGACGGCAACGGCGAAGAGGATCTTATCTTCTGGTTTGCAACCGGCTCTTGTGGACTGCCTTTCTCGGTGGTCGCTATCTATTTCTTCGACAAAGCCGGTCGTGCTCATAGAGAAGAAGCGGTCAGCCGCTTTACGCTATCCGATTCGAAGCAGCCGGGCAAAGGAGGGGTCCTGGATCTTGTCCTTGCCGAAGATAGAAAGTCTTCAATGCTCCTTATTCAAGATCTTACCTACGGCAAAGTAAAAGGTGTCGACCACAGCTACTGGCGCTGGTCTATTTTAAAAGCCGAAGACTGTAAACTAAAAGAAGTGAAATCCGCTTTCGGCAGAAGCTTTCCCTGTTCGGTCTGGTTCACGAAAAGACCCAATCACAAGACCTCCAAATCTACCGGTCTTTGACATTTATCCAGGTTCGCTCGGCCTCTTTATAGATTTTGCCCCGGATTATATTAACTTCGAGCGGTTTGTCGGCGCGCAAAAGCTTGAGCGAAACCGAAGATCCAAGCGGACCGATTATAAGCTTCGCTATTGCGTCTTGAGAGAAGCCCTCTACTTGTAAGCCGTCCACTGCTACTATTCGGTCATTCTGCCTGACACCGGCACGGGCGGCCGGACTGCCTTCGAAAACTCTCTGCACAACACCGGTATTGGTGAATTTCAAGCCGACAAATCCATCCTCTTTATTCACCGTTTTCGATTCGGTCAGTATGATCCCAATCAACTTAGAGCAATAAGTTCCCATCGCTGACTGAGGCTGTTTAACAGAGACCGCTTTCAAATGGGGATAAGCTTCTTGCCTGCGATTTTTGCGATAGAGAGAAAGAGCTAGATAATACCGTGCCACCATATCGTCAGGATGCAGAGCTACGTGTTTCGTCATCTTCTCTATGGTCTCATCCAGCTTGCCTTCGTTATAGAGCCTTTTGCCGACCTCGGCACCCTGGCTCAAAGTCTCTGCCGGAGCAGCCAGAGGCAAGCCGGAAAGAACCGAAGTCGCCACCAAGAGGACCAAGAATTCTCTAACAAATAATCGGCTATTAGATCTCATGAAGCGACCGACTGCCTCATCATGGCCACATCACGCATGGGCGGCAAGCCAAAATGACGCTTGTATTCGCGATTGAACTGAGAGGCGTCGTCATAGCCTACTTTCGCAGCCGCAGATCCGGCGTCGAGATCTTCTGCAAGCAGCAGGCGTCTTGCCTCTTGCAAGCGCAACAATTTCTGGAACTGCAAGGGACTCATAGAGGTCGCCGTTTTAAAATGCTGATGAAAGCTAGAGACACTCATACCAAGATCATGAGCCAGACTCTCTATGCTAAGAGCTTCATTGTATCTTGTGCGCAGGGTCTGCACCGCTCTGGTAATGCGGTTGGTATTACCGGCAAAAGTAGCCATCTGCTGCAGACGCGGTCCCTGTTCGCTGCGCAAAAGACGATAGACGATCTCTCTTACCACCAGGGGCGATAGCATGCGATAATCGCAAGAATTATCCACCAGTCTAAAAAGCCGCACAAAAGCGTCCAGCAATTCTCCATCCAGGCTGGTGACGGCGATGGATTTTACACTGGTATCATTGCGACCGGGGGCGACGCCGCTCTCGACACTGACCGAGGCTATAAGAGCCGGATCGAGATCGAATTTCAAACCTAGAAAAGGCTTTCTGTCACTGGCTTCCACCACCTGCGAGACCACCGGTACATCCAGAGAGCACAGTAAAAAATTGGCGGGGTCATAACGAAAGCGCTCATCGCCCATCTGGACCTCTTTTGCCCCCTGGGCAATAATGCAAATAGACGGCGAATACAGTCCATGAAATGGCTGGGTCGGCTTGCTGTGCCGGTAGAAATTCATCCCCTCCACTATAGAATTCTCGCCGTCCACTTTGCATTTGGACCGCAATATAGCAACCAGCTCTTCTCGATTAGCTCTGTCTTTGGGGGTGTTCTCTGTCATTTTTATAACCAGGCGCCTCTTCCGCAACCTTCGGAGAATTGTCCAATCATTCTGGAATTTTGTTATACCAGAACAGCCTTTATCCAGCATACCATGGAAAAGTGAAAGGCAGCGCTTGCAATTTTGTCCAAGCGCCGGAGCAAGTCAAAAGGAGGCTTCCATGAAGAAAAGGACGCTTGGCAAAAGCAATCTAGAGGTCTCGGCCATCGGTCTTGGCTGCATGGGTATGAGCTTCGGCTTCGGGCCTCCCCGGGACGTCAAAGAGATGACAAAAGTATTGAGAGCCGCCGTGGAAAAGGGTGTCACATTTTTCGATACCGCCGAGGTCTATGGTCCATATATAAATGAAGAGCTTGTGGGAGAAGCCCTGGAGCCTTTCAAAGGCAAAGTTGCCATCGCAACGAAATTCGGCTTTTACAAAAGACCCGAGGACGAAGGGCGCTGGGGCGGCTTGAACAGTAGACCGGAGCATATAAAGGAAGTCGCCGAGGCATCGCTCAAGCGGCTGAGAGTAGAGAGCATCGATCTGTTGTATCAACATAGGGTCGACCCCGATGTGCCTATAGAAGAAGTCGCCGGCGCCGTGAAAGAGCTTATAGAAGCAGGCAAGGTCAAGCACTTCGGTTTGTCGGAAGCATCGGCAGAGACAATACGCAGAGCCCACGCCGTACAACCGGTGACCGCTCTGCAAAGCGAATACTCCCTCTGGTATCGCCGTCCCGAAGCGCAGATACTGCCAACCTTAGAAAAGCTTGGCATCGGGTTCGTACCCTACAGCCCCCTGGGTCGTGGCTTTCTAACAGGCAAAATAGACGAGACCACAAAATTCGATGCCACCGACATCCGCAATATGCTGCCGCGATTCGCCAGCGACGCGCGCAAGGCTAATCAGACGGTTATAGAATTGCTGGATAGAATCGCACAAAGATACCAGGCCACACCGGCCCAGGTGGCATTAGCCTGGCTGCTTGCCCAGCAACCATGGATAGTGCCTATTCCAGGCACCACAAAACTGCACAGATTGGAAGAGAACATAGAAGCGGCTGAACTAACGCTTCGCCAAGAGGACCTGGACGAAATCAAAAATGCCGCCGATAAGCTGAATATACAAGGGGAGCGCTATCCCGAACAGATGGAAAAGATGAGCTACCGCTAGAGATTATTTTTTAAAGGAGACAATCATGATCAAGACCGCATTGAAAACCAAAGCCTTCGCCGCCGCCGCTCCGGGTGAGCCCCTGAAAGAAATAGAAATAGATCGCCGGGAGCCCGGCGCCACCGATGTTCTCATCGACATAAAATATTGTGGAGTCTGTCACTCGGATGTGCACCAGGTTCATGACGACTGGGGTCGGGCGATATTCCCGATGGTGCCTGGTCATGAGATAACCGGCATTGTATCGAAGGTCGGAGAGCAGGTAAAAAAATACAAAGTCGGCGACCGGGTCGGTGTCGGCTGCATGGTCGACTCTTGCAAAGAATGCACCTCTTGCAAGGACGGACTAGAACAATACTGCGAAAACCGCATGGTCCTGACCTATAACGATATCGAACTTGATAACGAGACCCCGACCCGGGGCGGATACTCAAAACAGATTACTGTAGACGAGCGTTTCGTGGCTCGCATTCCGGACGGACTGCCCCTGGACAAAGCTGCTCCGCTTCTTTGTGCCGGTATCACCACTTTCTCACCCCTGATGCACTGGGGCGCCGGCCCGGGTAAAGCAGTGGCTGTGGTAGGTCTGGGCGGACTGGGACATATGGCGGTCAAACTGGCTAACGCCATGGGGGCCGATGTCACCGTCATCAGTCGCAGTCTGGCCAAAAAAGACGATGCACTGTCCATGGGGGCAACCGACTATCTGGCCACCGCCGAAGCCGATCATCTAGAGAAAGGCAAAAACCGCTTCGATCTGATAATCAACACGGTCTCCTCGGCAGCAGACATGAACATGTACATGGCTATGTTGAGACGGGACGGTGTCATGGTCCTGGTCGGCGCTCCCAGTGAGGCACTACCGGTGCATCCATTTAGTTTGATTCCCAAAAGGCTGTCTCTAGCCGGCTCTACTATAGGTGGCATGAAAGAGACCCAGGAGATGTTAGATTTCTGCGGCAAGCACGATATCGGCGCAGATATTGAAGTTATCCCGATGGATAAAATCAACGAATCCTTCGAAAGACTTCTAAAGAGTGATGTTCGCTATCGCTTCGTCATAGATATCGAGTCTATGAAATAAAGCGAACTAGAACTAGAACTAGAATTAGAATTAGAATTAGGCTGTGCTCAGGCTTTACAAGAAGTTTCTTCAGCCTGGGCACATCCCTGTTTCATCTTCTCCATCATCTCTTCTGGACTGAGATCGACGGTATGGGTGGCGATGCTCCAGGGCTGACCAAAGGGGTCTACCAGTCTGCCGTATCTATCTCCCCAGAACATATCGCCAGGAGGCATCACCGCTTCGGCACCGGCATCGACGGCCTTTTTATAGGCTGCGTCCACATCTTCTACATAAATATGCATGGTGGCATGGGCGTTCTCCAGGGATTTTGGACTCCTGCCGCAATCGTGTTCGGGAAACTCGTCGCAGAGCATAAGCAGAGAATCCCCGATACGAAGACAGGCATGCATCAAGCGGCCGTCAGGCATGGGCATGCGATTGACCTCTTCGGCACCAAAAGCCTTTTTATAGAACTCAATCGCCCTGGCCGCATCTTTGATAATAAGATGGGGAGTGACGGTGCCGAATCCTTCCGGAATCGGTTTTACTTTTGTATTGTTAGACATTGTTAGCTCCTTAGATCAACTGTGGTGTCATTAAAAAAACTATTGAGCCAGCTTCGTCGCTTGCTCGCGAATCCTGTCCTCTTGCTCACGGAGCTCCGGTGTCATCGCTTCACCAAAGTCTTCCATTTCAAAGAACTGGCGGATCTCGATCTCGCTGTCATCGGCATGGGGATTCGGACAGCGTTTTACCCATTCGAGAGCTTCCTGCATATCCTTGACCTGCCAGATCCAGAAACCGGCGACAAGCTCTTTGGTCTCGGCAAAAGGTCCGTCGATGACGGTTCTTTTCTCTCCGGAAAAGCGCACACGAATACCCTTAGAACTTGGTTGCAGACCCTCGCCGCTTAGCAGAATACCTGCTTTGACAAGCTCTTCGTTGAAATTGCCCATGGCGGTGAGCAACTCGTTAGAAGGCATCACACCGGCTTCAGAAGCAGGGGACGCTTTGACGATAACCATCACTTTCATATCATTCTCCTTATAAGTAGACTTTTTTAAACCGGTAATTCAACAAGGTTCTCTATCGGTCGAATCTCTATGGTGCCTTTTTTAGCCGGCGGAATACGACTGGCAATCTCTATGGCTTCATCGAGATTTTCCACATCGATGATGTAATAGCCACCGAGCTGCTCGGTGGTTTCGGCAAAGGGACCATCGGTAATAGAACGCTTGCCGTCGCGTATACGAAGACTGGTGGCAGCGGTCACCGAATGCAATGGCGAGGCATCTACATATTGACCTCGCTCAGCCAGTTCATGACAGAGCCTGGCAGAGTCCTTCATACATTGATTTCGCTCGTCCTCGGTCCAGGCTTTTTCCTCGCTATAGACCAGTAGCATATACTTCACGAACTTACTCCTTATTGCTAAATATCTCTGGCGGGGCCCGGTCTCAACTCCAGGGCATCTCCATGCCGGTCTTCTCTTTGAACAACTTGCCGACTTCTAAATTAGCCGGTCGAATCTCGAACCGCCCCATTTTGACCCCGGGATGCTTAGACATCAAAGTGATAGCATGGTTCAGGTCCCGCGCTTCTAGAATGAGGATGCCACCAAGCTGCTCTTTGGTCTCCACAAAGGGCCCATCGGTGACCGAGACCTCGCCCCCCTTAACAGACAGGCTGACACCGTGTTCGGCGAACATCAGAGCCTGACCGCCTACAAAATGACCCGACTCAAATAGTTCTTTGTCATAGGCGAAGCACTTGTCCATAAAAGCGCCGACTGCCTCTGGCGACAACTTTTCGAAATTCTCGGTATCTGCGTAGCCAAGACATATGAATCTCATGATCTCTCCTTCTATATAAAGAACCGATTTTGACCGTTCACTAACTGGTCGAACGAAAACCGCCAGAATCGACAGAAATATCCAGGAGAATTATGAGATTTTATTCAGACATCTCTTTCAGTCGTCTTTCAAGAAAACGACGCTCCGGCTCCTGCCTGGCCAGCGTCAGCGCCTCTTTATACGCAGCCGCCGCCTCTTCGCGCTTGCCAAGACGTCTCAACATATCCGCCCTGGCAGCATGGCTCAGATGATACTCGCTCAGTTCACCGGAAGATAGCAATTCTTCGATTAAATCGAGCCCGCTCTCGGGACCGTCCCTCATGCTAATGGCAACGGCTCGATTCAATGCCACCACCGAAGAAGGCTGCGCCCGGAGCAACAGATCATAAAGAGCGACTATACTGCCCCACTCTGTATCAGCCGCCGTTTTCGCCCGGGCATGCACCGCCGAGATAGCCGCCTGTATAGAATAGACCCCGATCTCGCCGCCGGCATAAACCGCCTCTACCAGAGCGCTGCCTTCTTCTATCAATTCACGCTTCCACAAACTGCGATCTTGATCTTCCAGCAGAATCAAATCGCCAGCGCTATCTACCCGGGCTTCCCGCCGCGATTCGTGCAAAAGCATCAAGGCAAGAAGACCGGAGACTTCGGGATCTTTCAAGATTTCGTTTAGCATGCGACCCAGATGAATAGCCTTAGAAGAGAGATCGACCCTAACTGCCTCAGCTCCAGATGAAGCAGAATATCCTTCGTTGAAAACCAGATAAATTACCGCCAAAACCGAATCGAGCCTTTCTGGTAGATCATCTTTAGAAGGGACAATATATGGAATTCTGGTGTCACGAATTTTTGCCTTGGCGCTTACTATGCGCTGGGCGATGGTGCCCGCAGAGGTAAGAAATGCGCTGGCAATCTCTTCGGTGGTCAGACCGCAAATTTCTCTTAGCGTCAGCGCCACTCTGGCGTCGGAAGCCAGCGCCGGGTGACAACAGGTGAAGACCAATCTCAACAAATCATCGTTGAAGGTCTCGTCGTCATAGCCTTCGATATTCTCCTCGAAACTCTCATAACTCGCTTCCAGCTCTTGCGCCATCACCGCTACTTTCTTGTCGAAGCGGATGCGACGACGGATGCTGTCAATCGCTTTAAATCTTCCGGTAGAGACTAACCATGCCCTGGGATTCTTCGGCACTCCGTCTTTTTGCCAGCTCTCCAAAGCCGCGCTGAAAGCCTCTTGCATGGCTTCTTCCGCCAGCTCGAAGTCCCCCACCAATCTTACTAAAGTGGCAAAAATGCGCCGCCCTTCCCTGCGGTAGAGATCATCCACCAGGTCTTTGATATCGCCGCTATGGGCAGTGGTGCTCACTTTAGATAGATTGCCTCTGTCTTTATTGCACCTTACTCTTCATCTTTCTCAAAACCTCTCTATAGTTGGCGACCTCACGATAGATGTTGTTCTCTCTACCGGCTTTTTTCTCGATAATGCTAAGCGCTCTATCTAAGTTGGGCTCCGCCTCGTCAAGTTGATGATTATTGATATGAAGCAGAGCCAGATTCGTTAGAGTGATGGCATAATCGATACTATCGGCACCGACAGTTTTCTCTTCTGCCACCAGGGCTCGCTTGTAAAAAGGCTCCGCCTCTTTATAGCGCTTCTGCAAACGATAACATTGTCCGGTATTGTCGAGTATGATCCCGAGAATACTGTCTTTGCCACCCAGATGTTTTTCGGCAACCTCCAGGGCGGCTGCATAGAGCGGCTCGGCCCGGTCGAACATGCCCCTGTTCATATAAAGCAAACCCATATTATTAAGAACCCGGGCGCGAAGATCGTAAGCGGTCTCTTTCGATGCGTCCATTTTTGCCTTCGCTTCCAGAAAAAGTTTCTCCGCTTCGGCAAACTGCCCCCGGGCGCTCAGTTGCTGAGCCTGCATATTCAAACTGCTGACATCGGCCATGGCTGTGCTCTGTCGTCGGGAGAGACTGTTATAGTTGGTAGTCAGAGGCTTATCGCCCGGCGCGGCCAGGGCGGCACCCCCGTTCAAGAGAAGGGCCGAGAGCTGGATTGTCAGCGCAGTGAATAGTTTGTGCGATGCCATTTCGGTGATGTCCTCTTAAGTTGGATTACCAGACTATTGTATCGACAGATTATCGACCAGAACATTAGTCGATACACTTAGTAAATTGAATGTTTCTACTTGCTGTATACTCTACAAAGAAGCCATGCAATTCGAACAAATCAGCACAAATGGCGTTGGCCTGCATACAGCACTGGCCGGTCCTGAAGACGGACCGCTGGTGATACTATTGCATGGTTTTCCCGAAGCCTGGTTCTGCTGGCGCCACCAGATAGAGTATCTAGCCGAACAGGGCTATAGAGTGGCGGTTCCGGATCAAAGGGGCTATAACCTCAGCGATAAGCCGGAAGGAATAGAATCATATAAACTCTCCATCCTGGCACAGGACATTCTGGGGCTAGCCGATGCTCTGGGTCATGAACAATTTTATCTGGCTGGTCACGACTGGGGGGCAGCGGTGGCATGGTACCTGGGCATAGAGCATGCCCAGAGATTGAAAGCGCTCTCAATTTTGAATGTGCCCCATCCCCAGATTTTTCGCCAGCATCTAAAATCCAGCTTCAAGCAAAGAATGAGGAGCTGGTATATCCTCTTCTTTCAACTGCCGGTGGTGCCTGAAGTACTTTTCAAAGCCTTCAACAGCAAAATAGTTTTGCAGAATATGCAGCATCTCGACGATGCAGAAAAAGAGCAGTATCTTGCAGCCTGGTCGGATCCAAAGGCGATAACCGGCATGCTCAACTGGTATCGAGCCATAGTAAGACATCCGCCAAGCCTGCCTGAACCAGCCACTGTGAATGTACCCACCCTGGTTATCTGGGGCAAGCAAGACAGATATCTGAGTATCAAAATGGCCCAGCCATCCGCCGATATGTGCAAAGAAGGAAGACTGGTCATTCTAGATAGCGCCACCCACTGGGTTACCCAGGACGAGCCCGAGAAAGTCGGGGAGTTGTTATCAGAACACTTCACGAAGTATCTATGATACTGCTTGTGTTGCTTCACTTCACCCGCCAGTATTCTCCGGCTTTACGCTTCATCAAAGAGGCCCCGACCAGCTCTCGACGAAGCGTGGCAAAATCTTCGTGATAGCGCCCGATTATCTGATTGACCTCTTTTTCCGAATACTTTTGCTTGCGGTCGAACTGCTCGGCAAGAAATCGAAGAATCACTTCTCGTTTCTTGCGGCTTGCCGGTATCACCTTTAGCCTGGAGTCTTCGAAGAAGTCGTTCATGACTTTCTTCTCCCAGGCTTCAGAATCCACCAGGTCGTCTGCGCTCAGCTTCTCGACAGACAGAATCTGCTTAGATAAAGTACGCAGAGACTCGACGTTCAATCTATATATATGGGTATTACCCTCGGTGCTCATATGCACCAGACCGGTTTTCTTTAGTCTGGAGAGATGATGCGAAACTGTCGGCGCACGCAACTCGAGCAAACTGGCAAGCTCCTCTACACTGCGATCTCCGGAAGCCAGAATACCGACAATTTTAAGCCTGCTCTCGTCGGAAAGCGCCTTAAAAAAAGAAAGCATATTACTCAAATCTCTCTCTAACCTGGTCATCGTTATCACCCGCCTTTCGCTATTTAGATAGATATCTATTTAGACTATCATCTATTTTGATATCTGTCAAAATAGCTTGGCGGCATTGCGTCCTGCTGCTGCCGCCTCCTCAGAACGCCCCAGGGCTTTGAGCACTCTTTGATAGGTCAGGTAAGCCCTCTTCATCTCCTCGTTAGATAAATAGCCTTCTTTACCCAGCTTCACCGCTTCTTCTATAGGAATGAGCGAGCTTTCTCCCCGCTCCAGTTCAAAAGTAAGACTGCCATAGGCAAGCAACTGTGCGGCATAGACCCGGGCTCTTATATCCGGACGACTGCCGGAGACACCGTTCTTGTCGAAGGCTGTCTTAGCCTGAAGCCATAGCTGCCTCGACAGCTTGACAGAGTCTCTCAATCGATTATCAAGTGCGCTTTTCTTAGATTCATCCTTCAACAATCGACCTGCCACCATGGCAAAATCATCAGCCAGATCTGGTATCACCTCTTTTGGCATAGTCAATACTCTGTCTACATCAAGTGCCAGCCTCTCCAGGGCTTCTTGCTTATCACCATTCTCTAAAAGGGCATAGACAAGTTTATCGTTGGCTATCCAGTAAGCAAAAGTACGAGGATGACCGAATGCATCGACAGAAGCAAGATACTCTCGCAAAAATGCCCGCGCCCGTCTTTGCTTTAGTTTCGATGCGCTCTTCAAGAAGCTATCGGCGGCGGCGGTGAACACCGGTGTTCGATACCAGGTCTCATTAGGCATCGTAGACTGAATAACTTTTACCGATTCTTCATACTGCTTCGAGGCGGCAACGGCGTCTCCATCACTTTCATCGACCAGGGCGATAAGCTGGTGGATCTCGGCCAGAGTCTCTGGTTTCCATGACCCCCCCGCAGCAGAAGTCTCGCTATCTAATAAACCCTTCAACAGATGCCGTGCCCTGGAAGGAGAATGAAGCGGTCCTATATAGAGCCCTGTTAAAATACGCCGATCACGAGTACGCAGAGCGGCATCGCGATTTTCGACACTGAGGCGTCCCAGAACCTGTTCATAAATTTCTGCCGCCGCTTCGGCATCACCACAGGTGGCATTAGCATCCGCCCGAATCGAGTCGTCTCCTTCATCCAGGGTGATATTCTTTTGCTTCAAAAGCCCATTGACTGCGGCAAGTTCGGTCTTAGCCTTGTCTATATTTCCTTCCGCCGCAGAGAGATAGGCGTCATAAACATCGACACGGACCCGGTTTAATTTCTGATCCAGTGCACCAGTTACATCAACATTTGCAAGCAAATGTCTTGCTCTCTCCAGAACCGCTCTGCTCTCTTCTATCAAGCCTGCCCTGGCGAAGCTGCCGGGACTACTCTTCTGCACCGCCACCAATTTCGCTCTCGTCAACAAAATTAATGGCTCCAACAATCGAACATTGTCACCACAATAGACCTGATCATATCTAACCAGCAGTTTACTAAGCAGCTTTGAAGCTTCTTCTGTCTCTCCTTCATCGATAAAACCACCGGCACTACTTAGAATTCTCTCCTCAAGATCCGCCCATTCCCCAGCGTTCATATTGTCCAGTGACTGAAGCAACATCCTGGTTTCAGCCGCGGTGGCATCCTGAACCGTCGCCGCATCCGCCTGGTCTTTATAGAGAATCTCCGCATTCTTCAAGCTTTCGGTCAGCTTCTTGAACTTACCGTCATCCTTCATGATAAAGGCTGCCAAAGTCTGTTTTTCGAGGGCGCTTCTGATCTGCTCGGAGTCCATCTCTTCGGTGGCACAGTTTAGAGCGCGACCAAACTCTTGATATGCGTCTTGATAGCGCTCGGTATTGAGGCGATGCAAGCCGTTCTGATTATGGGTTTCATAGGTGTCGTAAAAATGACTGAAGGCAAATACAGTGGCGGCGATCACAAGTATCCATATGAATACTTCCATGGGGGCGCGCCCGAGAATGCGCAGCTTTGTGAGCCCACGTGACGGTCTTTCACTATTCCTCGCCTCGGCCATAGACTGGTCTCTGATTTGCTCCGCCTGCCTTCTTCTCCAAAGACGAATCATAGAGAACAGGACAGCAAACTTCAACCGCCACAAAACTCAGCGCCGACGATCTCTTGTCGCCGCCTTGGCAGCTTCTTCTTGATCACGCAAAGCTTTGAGATTAGCATCATTATTCGGTACAAGCTGTCCTGCATAAGAGCGTATGAATTTGCCTTTGCCGAAGGTCTGATCAATCTCTCTTTGATCAAATCCTTTTATAAGGTTATAGAGCTTCGGATTCTTCTCCATCAGATGGCTGCGGTGACCATCACCGAGCCTCAACATGGTAGCCGCTTCCGCCAGCATCTCATGCGGTCCTTCAAAATAGTCGGTGGCTGGTTTTTCTTTAGCCAAACGCTCGACTCTCTCCATGTCGACTTTTGCCGTGACCCGACCGTCTTTGTTTATTCTCTCCCACTTGCCGATGCTACCATCAGCCGGCGGGGCATAGCCTCTACCATCCTTACCCTTGAGCATCCAGTTTCCCGGTCCGGGCTTTTGACCTGGTATAGTTTCCCAGCCTAGTTTTCGATAGAAATCCGCTTGCTCTGCGGGATTCTTGAAGACTTTCTCTTCGCTGTTGTGAGCCAGTTCATGGATGATCAGGCTCTCTATACTGCGATGGTTGCGATGGTCGCTATGACCCGGGTCTTTTCTATCTTTTTCTGTAATCGGCGCTCTATCGGTAGCGCCAGGATCTACAACCACAGCCGGTCGACCATTCACGTCAGGATGATATGCGGCGGCGCCGTCGCTGCCAGGCGCATAGGGTTGATCTTTGAGAAAGTAGAAAGTAAGCGGCTTGCCATCGGCACCTTTATGAGAGGGGCTCGCCTTGGAAAGTGCCGCTTCGACACCTTTGAGCTCTTGCATATTAGGATCTCTTATGGCAAGCTCTTTGCCTCCGGGCCGACCATCGGCGGTAAACTGCCGCGGTCCCGGCTGGCCCGGTCGGGCAAAGTGAACCCCATACTTAGCTTCCAGCTCTCTTATCTTGCCCGGCACCGTATCGGCGTCCCCGGGTTTGGCTTGCGCCCCGACATCGCCGCCGTCTTTGACGCTGCCCCGGTCCGCCAGCTTGTGCCCGGCGCCGGTACGGGGACCGAAGATAGAGCCAAGCTCCTCTCGAAATCTATCCGCTACCTGGACAGAAAGACCGTTGTCCACACCCGTATCCTTAACGCGGTCGCGCACGGCGACCTGGTCGCGTGGCGACCCGGCACTTGCGATTGACATAATTCTGACTTTCCTGGTAATGGGGGTATCGTAAGGATAATCGCCATTGTTGACATGAATTTGACAGAGTTGTCTGGGAACCGGAAAGACATCATCCCGGGCCTCAGCCTTTGGATGGAGGACCGCTTAAGTAGGACGGCTATAAAATCTATATCAAGGGTATAGACGGCATTCTTTATAGAGGTCGCGGCAATGAGAAAAAGACCTGTTTCCCAGGTAAAAACAGCCTCTGGCTGTCTCATTCTGTTATTGACTCTGTTACCGGCGACCAATCTATCTGCATCGCAGCCTGCCCTGGCGCAGGATTCTCTCGCCATAGCCGCCGACCATTTTCAAAAGGGAGACATCAATGCCGCAGAGCAAGCCTACACTAGAGCGATAGCCAACCTACCGGATAATGCGTATGCCTATAACAGAAGAGCCTACTGTCGCTACCGCCTGGGTAGACTGGACAGCTCCTTAGAAGACTATGCCGTCTCTCTGAAACTGGATCCAAAAAACGCCGACAGCTACTTTGGTAGTTGCATGTGCCACTTCTTGCAAAAGAAATACTCGCAAGCATGCACCGATATTTCTAAAGCCGTCGAGCTAAAACCGCAAGAGAGCCTATACTGGTTCTCCAGAGCAATGGTTTTGATGAAGCTTGGTATCAGCAACCTGGCCATAGAAGACTTTCTGAACGCTCTCAATCGAGAGAGCGAGCCCGGCAAACAAGCCGGTTATCTGGACAGTTCTCTAAAGCTTTTGGATGAAAAGGATGCAAGACTGCTTCGAGCAGCGGGTTATCTTGCCCAGGAGAACCCGGATAAAGCCATAGAAGAAGCGGACAGAGTACTGAAAATATCCTCCTGGTCGGTGGACGCCTACAGAATAGAAGCGGAAGCCTGGAAGATGAAAGGCGACCAGAGTAAATATGAAACCAACCGGACCCTGGCAGCGATTCTTGGTCCGATGCCGGCAAAACAGAGATCGACCCCGGTCCCCGAGTCTATCACCAGAGCAGAAAAGTCCGCACTGTCTGCGGTGCTCAAAGATCCGATCAACAAAAAATTGCTGGCGGCTCTGGCCGCGGCAAGACATGACCGTGCCTTTGCAATTCTAACCAGCGAGAGCAAAGTATCTAGATCTGCGCAGCTGGAAGAAGCCACGGCATGCGCGTTGTCCGCCACCGAACTGGCCCCGGAAGACGCCGGACACTGGTATCTCGCCGGTTTGCTCTTTCAAGAGCTGAGCGGCACGCATCGGCGCGCTTCTATTATGGCAGAAGAGATGTTTGAAAAGTCGGTAGAGAATAATCCCGACTACGCGCCGGCCTGGCTGGAGTTGGGCTTGCTCTTAGCCGGTCAAAATCGGGGGATAGAGGCATCGGTAGCCCTGGAGAAGGCACTTGCTCTAGACCCCGGGGGCACCGCCAGATACGCGGTCGGTCCCCTGGTTGCTATGTATGCCCTGACCGATGAAGGTCACCGTGGACAGCTCTTCTTTGAAGAACAATATGAAAAGAATCCGGAAGTACCTGCTTTAGGCATCGGACAATCTCTGATGCTAAATTTGCAAGGCGAGCGCAAGAAAGCCCTTGCTCTTGCAAAAGACCTGATCTTGCTGGAGAAGCCCGGATCCGATGAGCACAAGTACCTATCAAACCTAATTAAAGAATGGCAGGGTACGCTATGAAATTCAAAAACTCTCTCTTTACGTTTCCAGTCATAGTTACATTCATAGTTACCGCCGCAATAGCAGTTTCTTCCTCTCTGCCGGTGCACTCTGCCGAAGAAGACAACGTAAGAGTAAGCGGAGCAGCCGCTACCAGCGGTGCGGCACTAAACAGCCTTCAGTCCATAGACGCGGCGCGCAGGGCACAAGAACAAGCCTTCCTAAAAAGAAAAGCCGCCCTGGAAAAAATGCCGCCTGGCCAGAGTCGTGACGCACTTATGCGCCAGGAGATATTAAAACACCAGGCAGAACTGAAGCGCCTCTCTATGACCAGGGCAGAATTGAGAGGTAAGAACATCGAAGGTCTAAAAAAAGAATGGCGAAAAATCGACTCTGACTGGAAAGTAGAATGCACCAGGCATGATGCCAGGGTAAAGCAACTAGAAAAAATGCCCGCCGGCGCCCAGAAAGATGCAGCCATCGCCGCTGAAAAGGCAAATCATCTGAACCGCAGCAAAAATTTGGCAGTCAAAAGAAACGCCGTCCACGAAGGAGTCCTGAAGCAAGCCAACGTAGACGCCCTAGGCGGCACAGCCACCACTAGCGCTACTGTAAAGCAAACCGCAGGCACTCGCATAAATAGCCCGAATCACCGTGGAATAAACGGCGATTTCGACGCCGGTGGAGGATTTAGAACCACAGAAAAAGTCGAAAAAATATTGCAAGAGATGGGTGTCAAAGGACCGGGCGGCAAACCGGTAAAAATGAAAGCAGGCGTGCTGGAGACTGCGCCCGAGTTTGGCATGACAGTAAACGCAAAACCGGGGGCGGACGCTGTGGGCAGCGCCGGGCATCAAGCTCAGACAAAAATGAGCGCCTCGCACAAAGAGACTTACATATCCGAAACCGGCGGCGTAAGCTCCAAACCCCTCAAAGATCACCTAGCTACCCTCGACCATTCCAAAAAAGCGATGTCGGGCATGAAAGAAAACCCGGGCTCTCTTGTGGGCGGTTCTCCAAAAGGTCAGGAGCTTGCCAAAGGGACTATCAAAGCAGCCGCTCAAGCCGACCTGCCACCGGAAACGGTGACAAAGATAGCAAAACAGAGAGGTCTGAAAGATCCCGAATCTGTCCTCGATAAACTGGCAGAGATAAAAGCGGGGCGCGCCCAGATAAAGGACGCCGACGAAGCGGCCAAACTACAAAAGATTGCCGAGGATGTCTTGAACGCCTCCCAGGCAAAAACCAAAGCAAAAGCCGACGCCTATGCAAATAACACCAAGACAAAGATAGGCGAGCTGGAAGCCGCCGGTCAAAGCGCCAAGGCCGGCAAACTTAGAAAAGAACTGACAGATTTCAAAATAAAATCGCAAGCGGCAAGCGAAGCTCTAGCTGGTGCGGAAACTTCCGTCGCCGGCAACACCAGGGTAAGCGGCGTCAACCAGAACGAACCAAAACCAGCTACAAAAGGCTCGATGATGAAAGCGGCAGGATGGATGCTGGGAGCCTATGGTATTTACGAAGGCTACAATACAGCCTGGGCAGAGATGCAAGCCAAAAAAGAAGCGGACCCCACAGGTCAAACGAGCTGGGGAAAAGAGAAGGCAGAGCTGGCGGCAAAAACACTCTGGCATGGTCTGGGATTTGGCGCCGCCTCTGAATTCGGCTCAAAAGCCGGCAAAGAAGCCTACGAACAATACAAAAAAGACATAGCCGACGGCAAGATCTCTGCCGATTCCTGGATACCTTACCTGGGCATGAAAAGCAAAGCGGTAATAGGTGGTCTGGCCGGCGCGGTAAAAGGCATCACCTATGATGCTGCCTGGCAAAGCGGCACCAGCCTTGGTGAAGCGTCCAAGGAAGGCGTCGGACTGGGTAAAGACGTCATGGACTGGATAAAAGGCAGCAGAGCCGAAGGTGCCACCAATGATGAGAGATCGAAGTTAATCTATGAAAAACTCAAAGAGAAAGGTGCCTCTGACGTTGGTGCCAAGCGAGCTGCCGACGCCGTCAAACGTGGCGACTATTCCGAAGCAAAGAGACTGAATGGAATTCTCGAAGCAAAACGAAAAGAGGCAGAGGAAGCGCAAGAACCTCATCCCAGACCCAAAACATGGCTGGAGCGCAAACGCTGGAAAGAGAAGAAGCTGGAAAGAGAAAAACTGAAACAAGCAGAAGTAGCTAAGACTCCCAAGAAAGAGGAAGAAGAGACCGACGAAGACAAAAAACGGAGAGAAACAGTAATCTCGGTCCTTAAGGCTAGAGGGCTGCCTAGCAATGATTCACTAATCGACCACCTCTCTAGAATTCTAGAGAAGGACGGCATGGAAGGGCTGGAGTCGTCGCTGAAAGAAGTGGCGGCGATGCAAGGACAGTTCAAAGGCAGTCTCGGCGGGGTCGGGAAACTGGTTCTGATAGTGCGCGGGCAAACGGTGAGCGGCACCTGGGTCGATAGCGTTCAATCCGGGGAGTACACCTCTACTGTGCGCGGTCAAATCACCGGCATGGTCGACATCCTTTCTGCCAAAATCTCCATGACCATGAAAAGATCCGCCACCGTCACCGGAGGCGATCCCAAATACGCAAAATTCATGCCACCGCCGAAAGTCTACACAGAAAGAATGACAGGCAGCTTCACCGGCAAAGGTTACGCTGGAAAGGTATATTCGTCGAACGGCAAAACCGGTCCATGGAGCGCATCTCGCTAGATATTTCGAGAACGGAACTGCACTCAGGACAGACATATACAGACAATTACATATAGATTGGGTATTTCTGACCGGACTGCTCAATGGCTCCAGCTCACTAACTTCTTATATGCTCCTTCAGCCCCCTGTGTCACACACCTGCCACACCCAGATGAAACCATGTATCTATGAAGAAGAATTGGTCCAAAGAAGCACTTTCAGATATAGCGAATGTAGTCATTTCCATCGACAAGGAAATGAAGATAACTGCGGTGAACGAAGCTTGCCGCAAATGGGGATACGACAATAAAAAGATGGTCGGTCTCTCCTTCTTCAAAATTCTGGCGCCTCAAGATATTGGTCGTGTCTCAGAACAGTTCAATTCAAGATCATCAAGTTGCGATGAGAGCTGGTCGGCAGATACAAGAGTCCTGACTGTTGAAGGACAAGAGTTGGAAGTCTTGTGGACTATCGGAGTCGCCGACAAGGAAGGAATCAGATATCTGACCGCTACTGATATTTCGATGTTTAAATCTGACTATCAAAAGATTCAGGCGAGCGAATTTAGACTGCGCACTCTCATCAATAATGTCAGTGCAGGTCTTGTGATAATGAACAAATCCGGGCTGATAGAGTCCTTGAATCCGACCGCAGAAAAAATGTTCGATGAACTGGCAGAAAAGCTGGCTGGTCGGCATATTTCCTGCCTGTTCGATGAATCGGCCGATGCCGGAGAGAAAAGTCCGGAGTGGCAAAAAATTGCCGAGCAGTTGCTGCTTCTAGAACAATTCCAAACCACCATGATTCGCTGTCGAAAAAAGACGGGCGAAAGCTTCGATGCCGTTCTAGGGATATCGAACATCTCCACATACGCAGGCGATCTCTATCTATTGACCTTGCTCCAGACACAATTGACAACGACCGTATAATTGTTTTTGTAGGAGTATTTAGAAGATCTGTATGTTCGTTCTACCGCGACTGAAACCGAATTTTATTACAGCGTCTATTCTTGGTCTGGCGCTTTGTTTAGCCTGGCTGCAGGTCGAAAGACCGCTTTTAGTGCGTCTTGCCGACAAAATGGATGCGACCGCAAATTATTGCCAGGATTCAAATCGAATGGAAGAGGCAAAGTTTCTCTATAAAGGATCTATTTTTCTTACCAGATTGTCTCCCGCCAGATACCAGATCGAGACAGCATTCAGCCTGAATAATCTTGCCACACTCGAGAGAGACCAGGAGAATCTAAAAGAGGCAACCGGTTATCTTTTGGAGGCGCTGAAGATTTTCAAATCCCGATGGGGCGACCGCCATCCACAAACCGCAAAAGTAATGAACAACCTGGCGGAAGTCTATCTGTACCGCGGCATGTATGAAGAATCCGAAAAGTACGCATCCAGCGCGCACAGAATCTTAGCGGATAAATATGGTATGTACAGCATTGAAGCAGCCCAATCATTGTGTACTGTCTCTGATTTAAAAAGAGCCCAGGGCAAGTTTCTCGAGGCAGCTTTTTTCAACGAAGTAGCTCTGCACATATTGAATGCCAACTTTGGCGAGATGCATCCCTTTTCATTGAGTGCCATGGCTGACCTTACCTGCTGTTATTCGGCAATGGGGGATCATAAATCAGCAGAGAGACATTCCCGCAAAGCCCTCGACTTATCAATAAAATTGTACGGCAAGCAAAATCCGAAAACGGCTATCTATTTATCCAACCTGGCTTGCTGTCTTCAAAAGAAAGGAGATCTTGCAGAAGCAGAAAACCTGCTTCGCGAATCGGTCAGATTACTCAGGTCCAACCCATCGGCACAAGGCATCTGCCTGGCAAACAAAGTTTCTCCAAGATCTAATCTGGCCCGGTTGCTTCGGGAACTCAATAAGAAGGAAGAAGCTCAAAAGTTGGAAGAAGAGGTACAAACCATCTTGGGCGCCGCCCCCCAGACAATACTCCCCCGGCAGTAACGGGACCCCATTCCTTGAGCTGGCGGGCGTTTCGAGAAAAGTTTCTCGATTTCGATATTTTTAATACAAGAAATTGAACTTTTTGACTGACCTTGTCGTTACTAAAACATCAGACAAGGGGAGTCTAAAAAATGAACAACGCTAGATCAATCTGGAAAGCCACAGCCCTGCTTTCAATAACCACTTTTCTTTCTACTTTTATACTATTTGCACCGGAAGAGGCTGAAGCCCGAGGAGGACACGGAGGAGGCGGCGGTCGCGGTGGTGGTCGCGGTCACTGCGCCCGGGGCGGCGGCATGGGTGGAGCCCAGGGCAGAGCCGGGGGAGGTCAGGGTCGCTTCGGTGGCTTCGGACGGGGCAACTTCCAGGGCGGCGGTCAGCAAGGGCACAGCAACTGGGCCACCTCCGGAGCCGGTCAAAACGGAGGTCAGGGAGGCCAGGGTCGCTTCGGCCGCGGCAACTTCCAGGGCGGTCAGCAGGGCAACAGCAACTGGGCTACATCCGGAGCCGGGCAAAACAATGCCCAGGGTCGTTTTGGAAGATTCAGAGGCGGCCAGTTTGCTGGAAACGGCCAACAGGGTAACTTCGGAGAAGGCAACAGATTCGGCAACGGACAGGGCACTTTCTCTAAAGGCGAAGGATTCAACCGCAATTTCAGCAGAGAAGGAAGCAACAGAAACGGCGGTCAATATAGCCATGAGCATTCTGCATCAGCCAAACATGGAGAGGGCTATAACCGAAACTCCGAAAGTCACAGAGAGACCGCCCGCGGTGGAGAATACGACCGCAGTAAAAATGTCTCTGCCAAAAAAGGCGAGGGTTATAGCAAAAACGTGGACACCCACGGACAAACAGCCAAAGGCGGTGAGTTCGACCACAGCAAAAATGTCACTGCTAAAAAAGGCGAGGGTGTGAATAAAGAAGTGACTCACAGCCACACCACCGCCAACGGGAACGAAGTAGAAAGAACAAAATCCGTCTCCTATAGCAAAGATAACGGCTACTCGAAAGAGGTCAACACATCCGGAACCACAGCCAAAGGCGGAGAATTCGATAGAACAAAAACGGTCACCGCCGGTAATGGTGAAGGCTATAACAAAAATGTCAACATGACAGGCACCACCGCCAATGGCGGAACTTACGACCGCAACAAAACCGTCACCGCCGGTAATGGTGAAGGCTATAACAAAAATGTCAACATGACAGGCACCACCGCCAATGGCGGAACTTACGACCGCAGCAAAGAAGTCACCGCCGGTAATGGTCAGGGCTACAACAAAGAGGTCGAAACCCGTGGCACCAGCGCCTCCGGCGAAGACTACGGACTGGGCAAATCCGTCTCCTACAACAAAGAGGACGGATACAACAGACAATTCTCCAGATTAAACGGAGAAAGCGGCGGAGAAGTCAGCGAAGAATAAGTGAGTTTGACTCTCAGTTAGATCTGCCTACAACAGAAGCCCGCGAAGAGAGAATCGAGCTCCCGATTCTCTCTTCGTTCATAGTCATCAAAGACAAAGAGCCTATCAGAATCCTCGAAACGAGAAGTGACCGAGACAACTCCACAGCACACCGGCGATTCCGCAATAAAAGGCGCAGA
The DNA here is from genome assembly GCA_016124935.1 of bacterium. Taxonomy (GTDB): domain Bacteria; phylum Cyanobacteriota; class Vampirovibrionia; order Obscuribacterales; family Obscuribacteraceae; genus RI-106. The sequence goes on from WGMS01000016.1 coordinate 23,126, forward strand.
GTCCACCAGTAGACCAGAGCGCTCGGTGACTCGAAGACTTGTTTAAAGAGTTCCGCTTTTTTACAATTCGAGCCAGCAATACAACCGCAGCAAGAAAGCTGGAAAGCGGCGCCAGGGGGCAGAAACCGAGACCGAAACAAACCACTGCCATCAATCCGATGAGCATCATCGGCACAAAGGCAACGGCATACATAGAGGTAACAGCAAGCACCAGTCCGATCATAGAGAGGTCGAGAAATCCAGGTTCGACATCCTTTTTGGTGCTACGAATATAGAGTAGCGCATTGCAGATGGGAACCAGCGCCACGAGCAGAACATGAAGCGGGCTTGGAATAGGATCAAAATAATGTTGGCGGCACATTCCGGTCAGCAACTCTGTCACCAGAGCAGCTATCGGAGTGACAATTCCAAAAAAGACTACATAAGTATTTCCATACCAGGTCGTATCCTGCAACTTCGATAGAGCATGCTTAGATTCTGTAGATTCCCGGGCTACCAGGTCCTGTGCTTTGCGGCCAAATCCACAAATCTTGACTCTTGCACCTTCTCTTGCACCTTCCATAGGCTAAACCTCATGAACCGACTAACTAAAAGTCCACAGCAAGGCGAAGCGAAGCCTGGCAGATAGGGCACAATTTGCCCGACCTTCCAGAAACCGACTCTAAAAATATTCACCGCGAACCTTTACAACTAAAATCCATCATAGCAGCAGCCCGCAAGAAGCAAAGCCCGTCAACGGAAATCTATCCGAACTATTCATATTTCTTGGCTTAAACCTTGCCCAGCTCTTGCCCGATTCTTACAGGAAGCCGCCCTAAAATACCCAAAAATCAAGTCGGCGCCGACGATCCGCCTTGAAAACTCCGTATCTGTTACCATAGACCACTGCCGCTAAATAAAGGAAAGAAACAATGACTTTTTCTATGAGAGCAAGCCGAACCAATATCGTCCTCAGCCTATCCTGCTGCCTCATGGTCTCCGCCGCCGCGCCATCCACCCTGGCAGCTCCTGCCGCCAAGAAAAAAGCCCCGGCGAAAGCGGCCGCTAAATCTGCCAAAAAACCGGTTTCCGGCGCCAACGACCACATTAAACTGCTCGATGATGGAACCCGGGACATGATCAAAGAGAGTTTTTCTCAAGCGGAAGCCAAATTCAAAAAGGCACTCGCCCAGGCCGAAGCGGCAAAAAACACCAACCACCAGCTAGAGAGCCTGGTCTGGCTCAGCGCCAGCCTCGAAAAGCAGAGTCGTTTAGACGAAGCTCTCGCCCTCAGGCAGAAGGCTCTTGAACTTGCCAAAAAGACCTTCGGTGCAGACAGCTCCGAGTACGCCTTGCAGCTTGCAGGAATGTCTTCTTTCTATACTAAGAAAGGGAACAACGCCCAGGCATGGAACTATATCGAACAAGCCAACGCTACCCTGGGCAAAGCCGGCGGCTCCGCCAAGCATCCGATAACCGGCGCCTACTGTGCCATCGCCACCGCCCGCATCCAGAATCTGGAAGGCAGCAAAGGTTTAGCAGATCAGTCCTACAAAAAATCACTGGATCTTCTGCAGGCGGCCATGAAAGAGAACGCACCGTTAGTAATACTAATAAGCAAAGAATATTTGCCGGTACTGGAAGCCATAGAAAAAACCGACGAAGCCAAAAGTCTAAAGGACAAAATAAGCCTGGCTGAAGCAGCCGGAACAACAGGATCTGCCAACACCGCTGCCGATACCGCACCAAAAATCCAGACCAAGCTCTCCGGCAAGGAATTCGCCAAGATTGTCGGCGAAGCTAAGCAAAACATGATTGACAAAGACTTCGACTCTGCCCTGGCAAAGTGGCAAAAGGCGCTCGCCATGGCAGAGAAGGAAGGAAGCCAGAAGAAGCTTGCCTATGTGTATTTCAAGATGGGCGATACTTATTCTTTGAAAGACGAAAAAGAGAAGCGCGAGGCGCTTTATAAAAAGAGCGCACTGCTCAGAGAGAAAATGAAAGAGACCGAGACCCTGGGCATGGCAAGGGTGTTAACCCGCCTGGCGAATTATGAGATAACCAATAAAAATACCGACGAGGCAAAGCGCCTTCTAACAAAAGCGTTAGAGATCGAGACCAAACAAAAAGCCAGCGACGGCATGATCGAAAACACACTGCGCTCTCTTGCATCTGCCTGCATGATGGGCAAAGACTTCGGCAAAGGCGAAGAAGTCTGCCGCAAGCTAATTGTATTGGCAGAGAAAGATACCAGCCCGGTTGCCGAGACTAAAAAAGCGATGTCCACAAGCATGCTTGCCGGATTAATGATGCAATCAGGTCGGACGCAAGAAGGTCTCAGCATGATGCAGAGCATGAATGGCAAGCTGACTCCTGAAAGCACCAAAGCTTACAGCAATGCTGTCGCCGCTCAGTTCGCCGCAGTCGAAAACGAAGTCGATGCATCAGAAGAGAAGTCCATGGGCATCGCCGGCTAATTCCAAGTTTTCAATCTGCCAGCTCATACTCGCTCAGCTCGATAGTCATATTCACCTTCGGAAAAGCAGGCAGGTAGAGCACCGTCACCTGGTCGCCCTGGTTGAATCTGTTATAGAGCATTTGCGAAACAGCATTGGTGCTGGTGTTCGCGTGCCTGTTACTGGAAGGGAACTGTACTGAGCTGCTGTCGGTCAGATAGCTGGATACAGAAGCAGAAGAGGTCTTCTTGCCGGGAGTGAAAGAGTAGGTCAATTTGTAGCTGGTGTCTTCGCCGCTGCTGTCGACACTCTTTTCCACAACCGTACCGGTTGCGACCTGGCCGAAGCGAAGCAGCCACCATTGCAAGAATGGTCCAACGTACATGACCACAAAAAAGACGCCGACGATGCCGTTCCAGAATGTGGCAAAAAACAGATAAAAGCCCACTGACGACAGGGGGATGTTTTCATAGGCACCGCCCTGTCTGCGAATCTCCTGGGTGGCTGTCCGGGCAACAGGTAAAAACCGAACGAAGAGTTGATCTCCCTTTCTGTATTGAGAATACTGTTCGCGATTCAGACCGATGTCTTCAGAGTATTGCGCACCGGCATAATCGTATTCGACCTCCAACTTGTAGCACCGCGCCCCTTCGGAATCGCGATATTTAATTCTATCCACCACCGTAGCCGGTACCTCAACGCCATAAAAGGATCTGGCACCGAGCAAAAACGGATAGATAATCAAACACAATCCGACGATCATATGAGGCAAGATGAACAGTCGCCCGAACCATCCTCCCAGGGTAGAGGAGAACATTCCGAAGGCACCGCCTCGATGCCTGTACTTGCGCCGCCCCCGCTTGAGCAGATGATAGTTGCGTTCAGCAGATTGCGGTCGCTCTAAAGAGCCACCGCCAAAGTCCATATTAGAGGCGGCCTAAGCAGCCTCCCGAGCATAATGCTTTTCTATAATAATAATTTCTGTCATTCTTTCTTCTTCTTTAGTCTTTGATTTCTATATGTACCCATCCTATCCTGACAACAGTTAAGGCCGGGTAAAGATTAAATCGTGCCGGAAGGTACGTGTTTCCACCACCCGGATAGGCGGGCGCAATATCAAAACAGTTTCGACAAAACGACGCAAACGCTTATCTGTCATGCCTTTATAGCATCCGGACAGGGACTAAAAGAAGGCTCTCTCTTGCCCGGGAGGCTACACTTTGGTCACAGATGAAGAATAGATTCTAAACATCCCCCCTACAGTCGATTTCGAGTTTTACTAAGCAGTCGCCCCGGTGACCGCTAGTTGGCTGTGTCTATCCTGCCAGTTCTCCCCTACAGTCGAGCCCAAGCCGCTCTTTTTCTCAAGCAAGAGGTCCTGCCTCATGGCGTCTACGCGTCCTTCCTCCCCTATGCCTGACGAGCTTCTCGATGCCGCAGCCCTGGCCAAGCGCCCGCTCGACATCGAAAAGCTTGATTCGAGGTCTCTGGAGAAGGACTCTGAGACTTCAACAGACTCAAAAGATACTCAAGATACTCAGGATACTCAAGATACTAAAGACAGCAAAAACGACCTCGACTTTCGTCCTGCTAAAGAGTCCGTCGACTCACCGGATGTCGACGCTCCCTCCGTAGAGATTGTCGAAGATACCTCTTTGCAGATTCGAGACGAATCGGGCAAGGTAATTGCCGCCAGTAGCGATGGCATTTTAAATATATCCATCGAGAGGGATGCCACCTCGGGCAATATTGCATCCATAAGCTATCCTGACGGAAGAATTCGCAACTTCTCCCATGAAGGGAATCAGCTCAAAAATATAGAGACACTGACCCCGACAAGAAACGGTAAGTTCTCCCAGACCACCCTTGTTTATGAGCGCGGTCGCTGGCATGCCGAAATCAATGGCATGAAGGCGGCGCTACCGGGAAGAGTTCAGCTTGCCGACAATGGCGAAATCTCTTTCGAACTGGACAGCAAGGGCAAATGGCGGCACGAGAAGCCGGACGGCAGCATCTTGATGGAGAAAGCCACCGCTTCGGGTGCTCGGCTTATTTTTGACGAGAAAGACAATATAAATAAGATCACGAGGGCCGATAGAAGCTCTTTCGAGGGTCGATTCATAGATGGAGATCTAGTCGGGGTAACCGAGACCGATCGCTACGGCAATAAAACCACCTGGAGAAAAATAGGCAATCGCTGGCTATCGGATCAGGAACCCCCGCAGGAAAGACGAGAGTTTCGGATTTATACAAACGGCAATATCGGCTTCATCGACGGCGACGGTGAAGAGCATGTCACCACCGTAACCGGCAATTCGATATCGGTAAGCACCCAGAACTCACGCTTCCGCGTCGACGAAGAAGGACGCTTTACTTCGGTAGAGACCGGCGCCGGTCAGTATATAGAAGCACTTAAATACAATGATAACGGTAATGTCGTCTACGGAAGAGAGAACGGCGACCAGGGCAAGATTCTGCATTACGCAAGACAGGACGGTGGCGACATATGGTCTTTGACCATCACCGATGATAGCGGCAATGTGGAAGAGATGAAAGAGTGGCAGGGCGACATCAGTGTCACCGATGGCGGTGAATATGTCTGCCGTTCATCTAGTGCTCTATCTAATTTAAGAACCGAAGATCTATTTAGAGCAAGCGACCTCGAAGAGATGGAGCACCCTCTAGACAAAATTGATTTTACCGAAGAGGAGCTCAATCGTCCCATTCTAGAGGTCAATAAATACGGCTTTTCAGAACGAGTGGTAGAGTCCAGAGAGAGACTGACCGAGCTGATGGAAAGCCATCTCGACGATCCCCAGAAAAAGCGCTTTCAAATTATTCTAGACCGTTTCGAGTTGCGGGGTAAAAACCGAATCGAAGCCCAGGTTGCTGCCGGACAAAGTCCAGACACCTGCCAGCAAGAATGGGACGAGAAGATAACCAAGTCTTATGAGAATCTGACCAAGATGCTGGACAGCAGTGCGCCAAACGCCACCTATGATCTCAATGTCAGAGCCAAGCTTGTCGAGGCGATGGCATTCTCCATGGCCTGTCCGGTAAAAGCCAATGACCAGGGCAACTGGGGCTGTTGCTGGATGATCTCCGGTGTCTTCGCCGGTATCATTCAGTATCCCGACAAAATGACCGATATGCTGGCACAGCTCTCTAACACAGGTCAATACACCGACCTGGAAGGACAGACCTGGACACCGCCCAAGGGCTTGCTATCAATCACCAGCCAGGGTGGCAGATGGACCATCGAGAACTGTGGCGGCGGTCATCGTAGCCCGGTTTCAGAAATTCTCACTTCGGTGGCGGCTTATCTATCTGCCGATGGACGCCGCACCGACCGCGGTGCAAGCGGCGGCACCGCCAGCGCCTGCAACCACGCCATGAAAAAGATAACCGGCGATACCTGGGCGGTGACTTCGGAACGCGACATGGTCACCCCCAGGATGCGCGAGGAAATGCTGACAAAAGGCGGTTATATCTGTATCTATCCCGGTCATATGTATCTGGCAGCATTGGAAAAGCACGGTGAAGAATGGCTTGTCTGCGCCAGTTTGCAGCATGGGGATGGCGGACGCCGCATCAACGGCACCGTATCGGATCTGCAATCCTGGACAATCACCGGCGGCAGACGGCGCTACAACCCCGATATCGATCTACCGGAATGCCAGGACTCACCCACCGGCGCAATAGGCAACGACTGGCCTGGTGGCGGAGGTCGCTTCAACGACTGGGACTATCCCTTCCCCTGGGGTCCCGATCCCTGGCCGCTCCACTCTATAACCTTTGCTCTCAGGCTCTACGACGAGTCAGACAGAAAACGTCGCCAGATTCAACAGAAAGAAGAAGAGGAGCTGAAAAAACAAAAAGAGAAAGAACGCCTGGAAGAAGAGCGCCTGATAGCAGAAGAAAAAGAGCGCGAAAGACTTGAGCGTGTCGAACAAGAACTGGAAGATAGACGAGTCGAAGAGAGACTGCGCCGAGAGAAAACAGATCGAGAAAGAGAGAGAAAAAGACAGGAAGAGTTGAAGAAGCTCAAGCTGGAAGCGGCAATGAGAGAGGAAGAACGCTACCGTAAGTATAAATCTATGGATGAGGCCCGGGGTATGGCCGCTTCCAGAGCATTCAATCACAGAAGCCGGAACACCGGTGGTCAGCCGGGCGACGTCAGAGAAAGGTCTCTTTCTGAGCAGATTCTGGAGCAACAGAACATAACACCGACAGGCGCCGACGACGACCTCAGAACCGCAAACTGGTCGAGCATAGACCAGAGCGCCGCCCAGTCGGCGTCAACCAGCACAGGACCTATCTGGGTAAACGGAATTAGACTGAGACATAGCATCGAGAATCAAATCGAGCCGGTATCACCGGTGGAGGGTATCTCTCCGGAACTGAAAGCGACTCTGGAGGAACAGTCCAATCCGACGGTTCATCCAGCTGAATAAGATATAAGGAAGCATGAAGTAGACTGTAGGGATAAAATCTTTTAACAGTAGAGCGGAGGCAATACCGTGAGCGGAGCGGAAAAAATTCAAAACCAGGGAATCATCGAAGAGATGACTCTTCCTGATGGTTTCGAGTGCACATCCAGCTCTACGGAATCCAATAAACTGCCTTATGGCTATCTCGAATTCCAGGCACCCGACTGCCTTGCCATGATCTGCTACGAAGAGACCGACCAGGACTTCCGCCCGGAAGATATAGAAAAGATAGAGACTGTTATTAACGAGGACCTCGGCGGAGCCGCCTTCCGAGAGCTTAACTTTCGCGGATTGCCGGGTCTTGACCAGGACGACAGCCCCGTCTTCGACGTCCTCTGTTTCTGTTTCGTTTTTGGCGGCGCCCTCACTAGAAAAGGGGCGATGATGGATATAGATCGCTGTACCTGGGAGATACGCGATGCGGCAGGTGAGAATAGGAACAGAACCGTTATTCTAGGCAGGCTCAAGTTCCTCGATGGGGCGGGGCGCAAAAGCAAGCGCGAGGTTCTGGTGGTCCTACCGGAGGCACCAAGCCCGGGCGGATGCGGTTATCTCTTTCTGGAGGGCAATGCTTCAGAATTGAGAAGATATGAGCGTGCCTTTCTAGGAGCGGTCGCCGACGCCCGATTTCGGAAATTAGTTCCCGCCAATTCGGCCGAATAATAGTAAAGATTTATAGATTGACTTTGCTTCCTATACGGACTAAGCTCCTCCTGCAAAGCTCCGGCTAATGGCTCGAAAGAGCCGAGGATTCTGTAAATATGATGCTACTCGAAATAGGCGGTTGGATAGTTTTCTGCTGCGTGTTCATGTCCTTTGTCGAACATCAAGTTCACAGCAGGCTGATGCATAAACAAAACTTCCTCAGCAGGCGTAGCGACTCTTTCAAGCGCACCTTCGAAGCCCATGCCATAACGCACCACAAGCACTATCTCAAGATATTTTCCGACGAGCCGGTGCCTCCGGGTGAAGACAAAGAGATAAGACTGACGGTGCGCAAGGCTCCGATAAAAGCCCTTCCCGTGGCGCTTGTTCTGGCGCTTATCTCCTGGAAAGGGGCGATTATTTTAATCTGCACGGTAACTGCTCATCACTGGATCTGGAACAAAATCCATCTGGAGATGCACAAACCGGAGCACAAACCATTCAGTAACTGGCCGATTTATAAGTTTCTGGCCAGGTATCACTATCTGCACCATAAATACCCGGACAGAAACTTCAATGTGGTCTTTCCTCTAGCGGACTATATTCTGGGAACCCATGCCAGTGCCCGCGAGGCTGACCTGCAATCTATGAGAGCCGAGGGTCTCTATTAGATTCATCGGACTTTCTTTGCGGATCCTGCTTCCACATCAAATAAGAGTAGATAACAGAAACCGCCACCGTAAGGAATGTGCCACCGAGCATCACATAGATGATCACCGGTCCCGGTGCCACGGGGCAAACCAGCAAAGTAGCCAGTCCGGTGAGGACAAAGAGCCAGCCGCTCAGTCGATGGGTTTTGCCCCAGGAATACTCGCTGTCGAGAGTCCAGGGAGTACGCACCCCGAAGTGATAGTTGCTTCTGACTTTGCCCATATAGTTACCCAGCACCATAAAGAGAATTGCTATAGAGCCGCTAATCACCTGCATAACAGGAACATTAACAGAAAGTGCGGTGAGCACTATGCATACGTGGGCTATGAACTCCATCAGAAGACTGCCTATCCAACAGACCAGATAAGCCTTTTCCGATTTGCCCAGATGATTCTTGCGCGGCTCTACCAGGGGCACCACCGCCAGTAGAGCCGATATAATCGCCGTCACTGCCGGTATCACCAGCAATGCCACGGGTTTTCCTGCGAATCCGTCCGCTTCGCCGTTTATGCCCCAGTGAATGGGGATAGAGACATCGGCGGGCAACTGGTACCAGGCATACGCAGATAGAGCCAGCATGGTGAGCACGATGACACCGGATATGGTTAGACCCAGACGAACATCAACTTCTCTTCTCTTTTCCATAATTTACGACAGCTTCAGGCTCTATTTGAAAGTTGTTCATCAAGCCGAGCAGCGCCTCCTCTAGAACGCTCATATTGAGCTTATATGTAATAACCGTCCCGGATTTCTCTCCGTCTATCAAGTCAGCCTCTTTCAATACGGCGAAGTGCCTGGATAAAGTCGGCTTGGCGAAAGAAAAGTGCTCGGCCAGTTCGCCGGCGGTGTGATCTCTTTGCCGAAGCAGCTCCAGGATTTTTCTGCGGGTTGGGTCGGCCAGGGCTCGATAGACTTTGTTCACCACAAATCTCCGATTTAAATTGAACTTGTTTTGTATTTAGCTAAATTGCTAACTATACTATTCTACCCAGAACCGACAGATTCCCTTGACTTCGTTTATACCGACTTAATAATTCCCGGTACTGGGGATGCCCGGTTGAATCTAACCGGGTCAATATGATTCTATATGTATACGTTACCAGGAGGATAGGAGACGAAGGTGTCCGAAAACGATATCATGACCGAGCTTTCCAGGCTCAACTGCAAAGAGATCCAGGTTGCTGTGATGGCCAGCAACCCCGCGTTGACCTCATTCACTTTTAGAGAGAAGAACGAACTCTATCCCACCGATGGCGTCCTTGCTCTCCTCAAGAAGATAGACGGCTCCGACCCCGCAGCCCCGGATGACAGTGTCTGGTACATGCTGGAGCGCGGCATGGAGATGCCCTGACAATTAAGTAGTGCTAGAATTCTAGAATTCAAAATTTGTCGAAAAGCAGGAGCAGGTGGTAATGGCGCATACAATCGAACCGGCGAGATCCAGCAGAGCAAGCTGCAAAACATGCAAAGGCAAGATAGAGAAAGGCGAGCTCCGTTTCGGAGAAGAGGCTCCCAACCCGTTTATGGACGGCGAAATGGGTTACCGCTGGCACCACCTGAAGTGTGCCGCCAAGAAAAAGTCGGACATATTGCTCGACACCCTCGATGAAATAGAGCTTGAGGTGCCGGATAGAGAAGAGCTCATTGCTCTAGCCAAGAAAGCCGCAGACGAAAAGCCGGCCCCGGCCCAGCGCAGCCCCTTTGCCGAATATGCCAAGACCGGACGCAGCTCTTGCATAGATTGCAAAGAGAAGATAGAGAAAGGCGACCTCCGGGTCAATGTCTATATCGAACCCGAGATGGAAGGGGGCTTCGGCAAGAAAGGCTTCGCCCATCCCAACTGCAGCACGAAATTCAGCAACGGCTCGACTGAGGAGATGATCGAAGAGATCAAGAAGAACAGTACCGGTCTATCCGAAGCGGACTATGAAAAGCTGGAAGCAGTCATGGTCTAAAGTTCTCATTTTGATTCTGATTCTCTGCCACGGTTGCCGGGCGGAGAATCAGAATGTTCCGGCTTCGACTTCTTCGCCCAATAAAACGAAGCCAGTAGAGAGCGCCGCTAAGCAACCCCATAGCGAGAAGAAGAAGACTGAGCCTGAGAGCAAGATAAATAAAAATCACGAAAACGAAAGCAAAACCGCGGCGCTAGAAGAAAAAGCCACCATGGTGGATGTGCTGGAGCTGGTCTCGGACAGCGAGGTTTTCGGGAAAACGAAAATCTATTGCAACCATGAATATGCCTATGTCGACAACGGCATCATTCAAGGAGTGCACAAACCGCCCTGGGACAAGGTCTATTTCATCAATCGAGAAAATCAGTCGCTCTTTGTCTGGGATACGAAAAAGCCCTACCCCTTTACCGGGGTTCTGCAGACCGATTTAATGGAACACAAGGTCAACAAGATAAAAGGCAAAACCAGATACATGGGCTATGACAGCCTGGTCATTGAAGGTTATAAGAACCATCCTCTGCCGATATTGCGCATTACCGTCACCCAGAAGTTCAAGATACCGGCATCTTTGACGATTGGCTATTCGCAGAACTTTTTCTATCCGCCGCAATTGGGTTTTCCGCTTCTGGTCGAGTATCGGGAGAGCCTGCAAGCAGATTCTAAGTGGATGAAAGTCTATGAGATCAAAAGCTTGAAGAGAACACAGATAGAAAGCAGCAAATTCATCGTGCCCGCATATAAAAAGGCAGAAGATATCACGCGCTTCACTTTCATGGGACCGCCCGGAGACAACAGCAACACCATAGAAGACCTCTTCGAATATCACTTCGACCGAAAGAAGACCAGGTCAGGCAGCTCAAAGAACTGATTCCGGCGCTTATTAATAAATTGGTAAAAGAAAACATCTCGATAACTCCCCGAACCAGGCTATCTGCTATCATCTCGAGATGCCAGAATAACTAACGACTGGCGAAAAATCACAGGAGTAATCTCTATGCGTAATCCCGACGTTCCTGAATCCCTGGAGAGCTGGTGGATCCTCCACCGGATGTTCGATTTCGATAGGCTGGCCTGGGACCGGCTTGATAAAAGCGAACAGCAGGAGATCGCAAGAGAAGCTCACCAGGCGCTCGATTCTTTGAAGAAGGACGAAAACGCCGATCTGTCACTGGCTCAGTTGGTCGGTCACAAAGGCGACCTGATGCTCACTCATTACAGCAAAGACTATGACGGTCTTGCCCATGCCCAGACCACTTTCAACAAAACCCGCTTGATGCAACACCTGAAACCGGCGGGCTCATATGTCTCTATCCTGGAGCTCGGTCTCTACGACGCCACCGGCAAGATCCACGCCACATTGCAAGAGCGCGGACTGAAGCCGTACACGCCTGAATGGACCGAAGCCTTCGACGAACTCCTGAAAGAGCAAGAGAGAAACCCCCGCCATGCCGGTCGGCTCTGGGCGCCGGTTCCCCAGCGACGTTATGTCTGTTTCTACCCGATGGATAAAAAGCGGGGCGAAGAAATCAACTGGTACACCCTGCCTTTTGAAGAACGCGGCAAGCTGATGCTGGACCATGGCAAAATCGGTCGTAAATACCACGGTCTGGTCACCCAGGTTATTTCCGGCTCTATCGGCTTCGATAAATATGAGTGGGGAGTGGATCTCTATGCCGATGATCCGCTTGTTTTCAAGAAGCTCATCTATGAAATGCGTTTCGACGAAGCCAGCTCGAAATATGGCATCTTCGGAGATTTCTACTCCGGCGTACAGTTCTCGCTGGATCAGCTCGATGTATTTCTTGAGGGCGTAAGCGTTCCTGCCCTCAACGAACTACAGCCTGCCTAGGCTTTATTCAATTTACATAAGCGCGTCGAAAATCTGCTTGAGCAAAGACTTGAGCGGTATTACCGATGCCACCAGAGGCAGCGCCGGAAGACAAATGACGACTATATAGCCGACGATGAAAGTCCGGTCGAACAGTACCGGTCGCATATTCATAACAGTCTCGTATCCGGCGTTCATATCGGCCAGGGCGGATGGGTCGCAGGTGTCCAGAAGTTTTTCGTCACTGCCGGCACGATCGCCGAGCCAGCGCCCCGCGAAATCGCGATTCAGCTGACCGGTAAGCTTCCCATATGTAAAAGTCCCGTTCATCTTACAATTGAGCAACTGAGGCGTAAATACCAGTAAAGGTCCCGCGAAGACAAACAGCATCAGAATAAGAAAGAGCAAGGCCATATCGCTGAAGGACTCGAGTTTTAGATGCAGATAGTGCACTGCCTGTGCTATCACACCACAGACGGAGCACGATAGCGCAAAGGCGGCGATGCCGTACTGAGCCTGGGTGAGTTTTATGAAGCTCAAACCGCCGACCCCATCAGGATGAGAGGCGATTATTCTGAGACGATAGCGAGATACTCTGAAGAGGAAATAAACCCAGAGAATATAATCGAAAAGCCAGCTCATCACTATAAACCTAAAGAGGGGCTGACTGAAAAAGGCGTTGTAAAAACCTGCCGGTGTAAGAGAGCCGCTGGCCGCATCGATATGCCAGCTCGATGCGTCGATGCTAAAGGTAAGCCCTGTTCCGCAAAACGCCAGAACGAAAGAAAAAAGCAGCAATACCAAATCAGCCACCATAGAATTACGCACCGCGAAAACCCGGACTACCATAGCCTTGAAACTATCGAGGCTCTCTGCGGCGATCATGCCTTCGAACCGCTCGATAGATTTAGCCATCCAGGGACGAATAGCCAGATCGGAGAGAATCAAAATTGGTGCTACCAGTAGATCCCGGGTGAGTGTGATGGAATCTTTATAGACCGGCATCTCCACACTACCTCCGAATTCGGTGCCGCTTATGATCGACAAAACAAGCAAAGGCAGAAAAGTGAACGCCGCAAAAAGCAAAGCGGCAAGAGAAACAGCCTGCCGACTGGTCTTCGCTAATTTGAACAGATACATGAGCTTGACCAGACCGTTCTCTGGAATAGTGACAACCGAGTCCATTTCGTTATTTGATTCTTGGGATTCTGACAATGGCTCTGGACCTTAAAAAAGAGGAGAAATACAAAGAGTGACTGGGCGTCAGGCTGTCAAGACGAACATCCGGACAAAGACGCTCTCTAAGCTCGCTAATAGTAACCCAGTCGGGCTGGATGCGAACACCGCAACCTGTCCAATAAATTATGCTGCAAATCCGCTAAATCCGGCTCTTGTCGGAAATTATCCGCAGTGCATTAGTTAAATCAACTTGAAGTTGGGTAAGAAATATGCAACGATAGACATGCTCTAAGTCTGAAAGAGCATCGATCCGGCGGTCGCCGGCTTAGTGCCCCCGATAAGCGCAGATCGATCTTAAGACCAGACCATTCTCAAGATATCTGAAAAAGGATATTTTCTGTCCGATATAGCAGGCTCCTTCGAAGCTGCATATTCTGGATACAGTTAACTTGATTAGATAGAACACGGGCAAAGCATTCGAGTCATTCGAGCAGCCGAGAATCTACCCGCAATAAGCATTCCGTAGATCCATCGAAGTACAAGAATCGAAGTACAAGAAATGATTATGCCCGCCGAAAGGTCTTCAGACTGCTTCGCATCGTTTATCGATGCCAAAACAATACATATGCAGGCGCAGGTGAATAAACCCATGCAAACAAAACTCTTCGTGAGAAACCTATCGAAACACACCACAGAATCCTATCTTCAAAAACTATTCGAAGAGTTCGGAGAAGTGAGATCGGCGATGATCGCCACGGACAAATACTCTGGAAAGTCTCGCGGATTCGGTTTCATCCAGATGAAATCCTCCGGAGATGCCAGGTCGGCTATAGAGTCCCTGAACAAGAAAAAAGTGCACGGTCGAGTGCTCCATGTAGCCTTCTCCGAATCCCAGGAGAAGAAGAGAAGCACCGCCTACAGCTATCTCTATTAACCCAGTTAGAAGTCGCTCTGCCAATCAAGAATCAGGCATTTAAAATGCCCTGGATGCGTTTGTCTATCTTAGCCGCCTCCTGCTCGCGTTCGCAGATGCGCAGAAGATTGGCGTAATTCTCAAGAAAAAGAACCAGATCCCTGTGTATGGGACCAACACTGGATTCCATTATCTTCAAGGCTTTCAGATAAGTCTGCTCGGCTTCCGGATAACGGCCCTGCACCTTCAGGCAATTGGCGTATTTATTCAAAGTCTGGGGCAATCTAGGATCTCCCGGGGCAAACTGCTCTGCCAGCTCTATGGCCTGTTCGAAATGGCGCTCGGCTTCATAATGGTTGCGAGAAGCCATGGACTGCTGGCCGGCCACATTGTGCATATGCCACAGACCACTATTGGCCTGGGGTTTTCCGCTTTCAGCCGGCGCTTCCTCTGCCGCCCCCGCCTGAGCCATGAAAGTCTGACTCAAACCGCTAGAACTGGCGGCTGAGGCTGCCTCTTGCGGCTGCTGTCCTTGAATATATGGAGAGCCGGTCGGTCTCTTTAGATTTAGAGCCTGATGCAGACCGGAAGCCAGGATGCCGCCCTGCGGAGGAGCCGACGCCGGAGCCGCCTCCTGGGCCTGGCCTGAGCCCATTTTTGGAAACAAGGGATTATCCGTGCTGGTCCCCCGCCCTTTCTTCCATCGGTTGCCGAGCCCGGCGCCGCCGCCAGCTACTATGGACGGACTGGCAGGCCTGGCTATGGCTTTGACCTGGGTACCAATCTGGGTGGTCTCTTCCAGAGCCACTGCCAAATCTGCTGCATTCTGAAAGCGATGCTCGGGGTCTTTGAGAATGCAGCGGTGGATAAGGCTTGCGATTTGAAGCTCCTGCTCGGAGCGACAGAGCGCCGCCAGGGGTCTGGGGGATTCGTTGAGGTGCATCTGTATGGTCTGCATGGCGTTCTCACCCTTAAAAGGCGGCTGCCCGGCAAAACACTCATACATCACGCAACCCAGAGAATAGATATCGGCCCTTGAATCGACACTATGCCCCCGGCACTGTTCGGGGCTCATATAAAGAGGGCTGCCTATCGCTTCGCCGGTGGCGGTAAGCTGTTGCATGGTGACACCGCTATCGGCAAGC
Source organism: bacterium (assembly GCA_016124935.1). Lineage (GTDB taxonomy): Bacteria > Cyanobacteriota > Vampirovibrionia > Obscuribacterales > Obscuribacteraceae > RI-106. Next base: position 38,427 of record WGMS01000016.1, read on the forward strand.
ACTTTAGCGATGCCGAAATCGAGCAGTTTCACATAGCGATCCCCTTCGATGACCTGCATCATGATGTTGCTGCTCTTAATATCGCGGTGGATGACATTTTTGCGATGAATATAATTGAGCGCTTTGAGCGCCTGACCGAAGACCTGGATGAAGTCCTCGTTACTGCAGCGCCCGTATTTCTTGACCATATCTCCCAGGCTGGCGCCCTCGACATACTCCATGACGAAAAAGGGCTCTCCTTCTACCGTATAGCCAAAATCAAATACAGCGACCAGATTGGGATGGGAGAGTTGCCCGCCGGCTTTCGCCTCGGTTTCGAATCTGGAGAGGCTGGAGCGGTCTTGCAATAGCTCTAAATTTAGAACCTTGATCGCGACCAGTTTATTGAGCTGAGCATGGCGGGCTTTCAAGACCGTGCCCATACCGCCGGAGCCCAGAATGCCAAGTAGCTCGTAGCGATCCGGCGGAATCCTGGGGATTCGCTCCTGGCCGGAAGGAGGACCGCCGGACGGCGGATATTGCGGAGGCGGCGGATGCTGCGACATGCGCTTATTCAACTGTTGTAGTAATACGAGCGGCTGCTATTGACATGCCCTATAGAGGACCAGCCTAAACTTTAATGAGGGCTCTAGAGACAATATCAGCTTCGGAAAAGGGTCTTTTCTCGCCCCGGACATACTGAAACTTCTGGTGACCGAATCCGGCGATCAAAAGTGTGTCGCCCGGCTGCATCGACCGAATCGCGGCTTCGATGGCCTGCTCCCGCCCCGCTATCTCGCAGGCGCCTGCCGCACCACCCATGATATCACGGCGGATTTTCTCCGGCTCTTCGCTACGCGGATGACCATCGGTGACAAAGACCCTGTCGGCAAGCTCGACCGCTACTGCTCCCATCTCGGAGCGCTTACCGACATCCCTGTCACCATTGCAGCCGAAGACAACGATAAGCCCACCCCTGGTAAAGACTCGGCAGGCGGTGAGCGCCGCCCTCAAGCCATCCGGGGTATGGGCGTAATCGACCACCACCCTGCCACCGCCTTCTGTATTGGCGATGGTATTCATGCGACCTTCCACCTCGTCGATAGAAGAAAGCGCCTTTACCGCGTCTTCTACCGGCACCCCGGAGGCTATGACGATGGTCAGAGCACAAAGGGCATTATTGATTTGAAACTCACCGAAAAGCGAAAACGGAACACTATATACTTTGCCGGCCACTTGCAATTCAAGAATCTGGCCTTCGCCCTCATTGCGGTTAGAGAGAAGCTTGACGAACTCTCCGCCTCTTCCAAAAGACAAAATCTCATGACCGCTATCGCGGCAGATTTCAACAACTCTATTACCATGATCGCTATCGACATTGATGACGGCATGGCTGCCCCGGGGCAGGACTTCTGTAAACAGGGTCATCTTGACCCGAAAGTACTCTTCCATGGTGCCGTGAAAGTCGAGATGGTCCCGGGTCAGATTGGTAAAAGCGCCGATATTGCCCTGACAATGATCGAGCCTGTTCTCGAAAAGAGCATGGCTGGTCGCTTCCATGGCGACATACTGGATATCTTTAACGGCAAGTTCATTGAGCATCTTGTGCATGAACACGGTCTCGGGCACAGATAGAGCGACATCTCGGCGCCACACTAAAGAGCCGTCGGTAAGGACACCGCCCAGATTACCCACCGAACAAGCCTTCAATCCGCAAGCCTGCCAGAGCATCCGGCAGAAATTGACCACCGAGGTCTTACCGTTTGTGCCGGTGACCAGGGCTATATTAGCCGGCTTGGATGCAGGAAAGAGCCGAGAGCATAATAAGCCTTCGATAGACAGTGGGTTTTCGTGATAGATAAAAGGGACAGGGTATTCACCACGGCTGACACTGCTGTCGGTTAGGATAGCGCAGGCTCCGGCTGCAATCGCTTTTTCTATAGAGTGCCTGCCGTCCATTCTTACGCCATACCGGCTCGTGTCCACGGTCTCGCACTCTGCCGCCAAATATAGAGTTCCGGAAGAGCAGAGATCCGGTGATGTCGAAATATCTAAGATATCCAGCGCAGCCAGAAGTTCGGCATAGGACTTAGATTCGGAAACGGCATCGGACTCGGGCTCGGTCGTCACCGGAAGGTCTTGAAATAAAATAGGAAACAGCATCCTGCGCTTACCACTTGACACCATAAATATAGAGTCATGGGTATTTTGGCCCCTGGACATGAACTTGTCCAGCTTCAGAGTCTCATTCTTTCGCCCTCCTATAAATGGCTCTGTTGCAAAAACCGACTAAATTTCCAGGTACCGGATCGCGTGCGATAGCTCTGGGTTGCGCCTCGGTGCGGTCAATCAGCCCCAGAGCTGGAGCCTGGAGCAAACCGCTTAGCGACGTACTTGACTTATACGTCAATCCATAAAAACTTGCCAAGTACGGCAAGATGCCGTACAGTAGATAGTAACTTGACCTATATGACAAGTCGCATGGAGACTATTGAAATGGCAGTTAAGGATAAAAAAGAAGAGAGACTGGAAGCCCGCTGTTCCTCTGAGGTTAAGCAGCGCATTGAGCGTGCTGCAGAGCTGCAGGGACGTTCGATTACAGATTTTCTTGTGTCCGCAGCCGATGAGCAAGCCTGCAAGATAATCGAGCAGTATCAAGTCGTGAAACTGACTGTTCAGCAAAGTGAAGCCCTGGCATGTGCTTTGCTTAATCCGCCGGCAGCTAACGCTAAGGCTGTCGCTGCTATGCGTCGGTACAAGAAGAAGATGGGAGCCTAGCTTGGAAAAAGCACCGCAGGTCCTACCCTACAGAATAGAGCCGTGGCGAGAACATTTGGACGCGACGGCTTTTTCTTCTGGGATGGAGCGGATTGACAGGTACATAAAAGAGCAGACGAAAAGGGACTTGTCCAGTCATGTCTCTCTTGTTTTTGTGCTCACGGAGCTGGATTCGAACATAATTAGGGGCTTCTACTCACTCTCTGCTTTGGGGATTGTTTTCAACGACCTACCGAAAAGCGTTCAAAAGAGACTGCCTAGATATCCGCAAGTTGGTGCAACCTTGCTGGGTAGGCTTGGTTTAGACCTAGCTTACAAAGCTAAACTCCTTGAAGACCTGGGGGAGAACCCGCGCTTGGGAGAATTCTTGGTTATTGATGCACAGAAAAGAGCTTTAGAAGGAGCGACCGGGACAGTAGGCTCAGCCCTGATGGTTATCGATGTACTTATGCCGACCGAAGAAGAGCAAGCTGCTGGGGTCAGAGACCCGATGACGTTCTATACCGAGTATGGATTTCTTCCTTTCCCTGACGACGATAGACGTGTATTCAAGCCAATTAGAACAATTGAACAAGAGTACGGGGAAGCATGATTTCAAGCTGGTCGTCTTGGAATCAGCAGATTGAATGTCACATTCGAAGCAAGAGCCGTTAGGCTAGAAACAGCCGTCAATAGACGATTTCAAAGATTGGCTCTGTTGCAAAAATCGATTTTGGGCAGAATTCGGCGATCATAAATGGCTTGGTTGAGCCATTTAGTAATTTGAAAAGCGCCGAATTTTCAGTTTTTGCAACAGAGCCGCTTCTCTTATTCGTACTCGAGCTTCTTTCTCTCTTTTCTGATTTGCTCTCTCTAGATCTTCCGGCTTCCACACATGGCCTGTTTTCTTCGTCAGGCCAACCAGCACATCTATGGACTTCTCTGTTATCGCGTAGGGCGTCTTTTCATACGTCGAAGGTCTATCTATACCCCTCCACCTACAAACTCTCCTTACATGCCCTTCCAGCAGCCTCCAGTTTCCTCTATTCACATGCCTGCAATTTCCGTTGTGGTTTTTCCTCAACCAGGCAAGCAAGTATTCTTCTCTTCTCTCATCGTTCTCTGCTCCTGCTAGTTTTGGCACTCCTCTTTCCGGGTCTCCGTACCACAGCAAATGTTCGATCGCGTAAATCGCATCATGTCTCTTGCCCTTTTCCTGCAATCCGTTATCCAGGTAATACTGGGCTTCTTCTATCCTCTCCTGATTCCGTCCGTCACTCCAGAGTTTCTCGAAACCCTCTAAATTCAAGGCTTCTTTGTGCTCCGGAGCGCTGCCGGCGCCGGCACGCCGGCGCTCTTCTATCTCCCTTTCTATGCGCCTTTTCGCTAGCGCCCAGGAGCTTTCATTCCTTTCCAGATCGCTAAGGAACGAGGCTACCGCCTCGGTTTCTTTTATCTCTTCTCTTCTACAAATTAACTCTCCGGATGAATCCAGCCAGGCAAAGCCTGGCTGTAAGGGCAATCTAAGAGCGTTCCCACTCGGGAATACTTCCAGCACTCCGCCTTTAATTTCATATCCTTCTAGTTTCAGCCAGGTCTTTAGAGTCTTACTTACCTCTGCCGACTCCGCCCAGTCATCGAAAAATAGATACAGGTGCCAGCCACCTGAATCACTGCTCTGGTATGGCGTCACTGCTATGCCGACAGAGGCCAGTTTGTTTGTGAGCTCGTGGAGCTCCGCCGGATTGTGGTACCGGCTGCCCTGGTCCACATCCAGAACCGCAAATCTCGTCTGTTCTCCGAAATAGCAGCCCCTGAATAGTCCTCGGCCAGCATCCGACACCACTCCCATTATCTGGTGGTCTCTCAACCGGCTACTAGACTTCCGCCAGTTTTTCTCCCCCAGTCCCTTCCAGATGAACGCTTGACGGTGAGGAAATAGGGCGAGAAATATTTCTCGCGGATCGCTTTGCTTTAAGGCTCTCTCAGGAGCAATTAGTACAGCAAGATTCAAGGTCTTCCAGTCGTTCCTTCAGTATTGAAGGCGTGTTGACCTATCGGACCCAATCGCTTATCATTCAACTGCCAGGTCGAATAATAAGTATCGAGTCCGTAGGGAAATCAGCTGCTAAAGCTGATTTTTCGCCTTTTTACGGTCTAACTTGGGAAGGACTCCGCTTTCTAGGTGCCATCATGCCAAGTGGCACACCCTCTATTAACTCATCGACATAGTACGATCCTTAATTCTTGCAATCAAGGCACCTGTGAGGAATTTGAGATATCCACTCATAGGATCATCGCATATGCGTCAATAGGTCAGCGCCTTTACAGGCGGTGGCTTTGTATCCCATAATGCCCATGGGGTGATAGAAAGGGGCATTTAGTGTCTGAAGCTGCAAAACAGGTCAATTTAGAGACAACAGACGTGGAAGCTTTCGATGAGCTTTTCGAAGAGAGAGCTTCCACAGGAACAAGCCAGGCAGATACAGAATCTTCCACGGGAACGAACAGGACGTGCCAGGCAGAGCCAGGCACAACTGAGGATATCTCAGGCTGGGTGACGGTAGAAGAAGCAGCAGGAAGGCTTAATATTTCAAGCAATGCTGTGACAAAGAGGTTGAATAAAGGCCGACTTAAAGGGAAAAAAGTACCTGGTCAATATGGAGATGTTTGGATGATTGACCCTTCTGGATTACCAGAAGAAATCCAAATACGAATTGAAGAAGAGGAAGACAACCCGGGAAGTTCCAAGGAAGGTCCAGGACGAGACCAAGGAACTTCCAAAGGACAAGAGGAAGGTATAGGCAATACCGTTGGAATTGCTGATAAAGCATTCGATTTGCTATCTGAGATGGTGAAGCATCAGACAGAGCAAATCAGGTGTCAGACCACTGTTATAGAGACTTTATCGGAGCAACTTAAAAGGAAAGACGAAGAGATCAAGCTACTAACAGATAGTCAGAGTGCAAAGACTGGATGGTGGGAGAGATTCAGTAGGTGGTTCATGGGGAGATGAGAGGATGACGGAAAAGGAAGATTTCCATTTTCCAGTCCTGAATGTGGAGTTTCATAGGGCTTGTGGAATAGTGAAGGGCTGCATAACGCAGTTGGATAAAGACTCTAAAAGCGCCTGGCTAGTCTGCCTCGATGGTCAAACATACGAATCCAGAGTAATAAATTCAGGGGCTGAAAAATTCGCCAATCGAGGCTGGCAAACGCTTCTGGTCTATCCGGTCTATGAGAAAAAGCTGATCCTTGAGATTGCATATCCTCGCAAAGACGAGCCGCCAGACAGGTATTTTGAGATCCAGGGGGTTGTCACAGGTATCTATAAAAAGACCGGAGAAATAGAAGTCTCTATCTGGTCTTACAACGGAAACAGCCTACGGACAGTAAGGGTAAATGGCTATCTTCCTGCTCAGCGCGGGCAAGTCTGGTGGCTTCAATGTGAGCTGGATTTGGATGGACTATTCATAATTGACGGCAAGAAGATAGCTGCTAAGTGGTCTCCACCAGAGGGATTCGATCATCTGCGTGTCTTCAAAGTGGTCAAAAGAAAACCAGCCCGAGTAAAGGCCCGTCGGCTCCAAGAAGAGACTACAAATGTGACGATCCTGCAAGAGGGCTTACAGTCAGGCATCCCGGGGATTGGCTCCAGAGGCTATAACGGAGTCCGACAAGATCGAATACGTCTCACATATACACCAGATATCCCAAATCCCTTGAGCGACAAAGATTTACAGGATCTTATTTGGAGCGACTGATAAAATAGTGGTTCTGCCGGTGGTGACTTCTCTATACCAAAACTTATATTGGGGCACCCTGATCACTCTGATTTCGGCTTTCTTGGCCAGTTAATAGCTGTCACTAGAGCAATTGATCCAATAAAGGCGAAGAAACTAGGGGCTACGCCTATTTTAAACAGGTAGAAGGTCCAACGAAACCAGTCATTCCAATCTTCCTCGTGACGCCAGTATTGATAGTCAATGTCAGAGTGATTCTGGATGTAATTCTGTCCACCGAAAAACCAGAAAGACAGAAAAGTAACTAGCAATACGATTGCTACACAAGCCCATATCGGCAATTTTCTTATGTGTCTCTGGGTTTCGCTATTGGGCATTTGTTGGAGTCTTCAACCATTCTTTGACATTTCGAAGATGTATTGATTCCTGAGTCACTTTCGGATCGTTTGCATAGTATTCCTTCACTTGGTCCCAGTGCTGAAGCCTTGAAGTATTCACTTGAAAACCGTTTTGAAGACACTTGTAGACCTTCCCACCGTGACCATCCGAATAGGAGTAAACATCAGCGTTATAGCTGTATGCAATTGTGTCTGTATTCACAGGAATGTGATGTCTATTCAAGTCCCGAACAATCAAAGCAGCCTTGGCAGCTACGATCATCGGAATGCAAGATGGATCAAGTAAAGCCTTCTGTTCATTGCCTATATAGCCTTTTTCGGTCATGAAGGCTTTTAACTGCGGGAAATAAGAACACATATCCCGCAAACCTATAGGTGTTATCTGAGACATTCCAAGTGTCTTGTCATCCACGGCTTTCTTGACTAGAGCATCGGTACTGCTGCTTGCTAGAACGTCTTGGGAGAGATCGAGTTTGTCATAGAAATGAATCTCATTCAGAGTAATAGCTTTCAACACATCAGGCGAAACGTCTTTCAATTCAGGGAATTGAGCTTTTGCATGACTCCAGCTTAGAGGATCATCTTTAGTTGTTTGATTGAAAGCCTCAACTTCGTGACCACGTAAAGGGTTTTCTGGCAAGGAATCAATGGCTTTTTGAATATCTCCGAATTTCTCCACTAGGTCGCCTATCAAGTAGTCGGGGAGTAGAACTAAAGGAGCCTTCAGGCTATCTACAACATCTCCATTCTTCCAAGAGATGGCATCAGTACCGATGCCAGATGCATCTGACTGTATTTCTCGATAATCGCTAGTAGTCTCAATTCTTGGGACATTCGGAGTCACATTGGCGGCTATGACCTGGTCCGGGCTGTAGTTCGGCTGCTGGTCAAGATTTTGAAAAGCTTTCATAGAGTTCTGGGCCTTAGCCTCGAAAAACTCCTTTGTATGAGGCTTAGCAACTTTGCCTTTAGAAGTCTCAATAATTCCGTCGCCGAAGTCGATTCCGAAGGTATCGGCTGCGGGCTGTATTGCTTTGAAACTCTGGTCGTGGTTGTTGTCGGAGAAGGTGTCGAAGGTATGACCGGCTTTAGAGGCTTCCTTGTGCATTGCTTGATGGTCTTTCCGG
>WGMS01000033.1 GCA_016124935.1 bacterium
AACTGACTGCTGAACGCCTTTGCCACGACGGCGCCGCCAAGAGTTGTGGGCGATGGACTAGCTACCAACTCTTCCAAAACAGAGCTCCCCTCTCCTCATTGACAGACCGAAGTTGGAGAATTTATGGACAGGCTCCTAGGGAGAAAAAGCCTGCCGCCGACGAAGAGCAAGACTAAAAAACCAGGCCCGATATTAACTCAGTCTATACCAAAATGAATAAACGGAGCCCAGGCATGAAGGGGCATCCCGGCTTTTATAGCCTCTACCTGAACAGCTCTCAAAGCGGAAGCGATAGAGTCTTCTTCCGACTGCCAGTGCTCGTGAAACCCTCTCATCAAATCCGAGGTGGAGCGGTCGGCGACTTCCCAGAGAGTCAGGATAAGGTTAGGCATACCGGCATAAATTAGCGCCCTGGCAAGCCCCAGGACCTCACCGCCGGCGGTTACTTTATTGACTCCGGTCTGACAGGCGGATAGAACCAACAAACGCCCACACCTGGTTTTCAAGGCTCGCCTCTCTAAAATAGAAGCGGCGGTCAAGATAGTGCCATCAGAAAGAACCAGTCCCGAAGCCATGGGCTCGATATCGTTAAACACAGCATGACCGGCAAAATGCACCACCGGATACTCCCCGAAAAGATCGGGGAAAACCTCTTTCACCTCTTCGTTGGTCAAAAGTCTGGTCTCTTTGCCCTGCCCTCGCGACTCGCTCAACTGTTTTATAGACTTGGCTTCTTCAAGGGTATAGTTCAAATCATCGAGCCCGGCCGAGGAACGCAGCGTGTTGCTGAGAACCAGTCCATTTTTACGAGTGGCGGAGTAATCGCTGATTGCCGAGATAAGATACCTGTCTCTTGCCCCTTCGGGTGGTTGGTCCGGTAGGTTTTGCTGATTATCTCTGCCTCCTGCCAGCACCGTAATCAGGGTCAAAGAAGGCACATAGCTGAGAACGAACTTCTCACATAGATAACCATCCTCATCATGCAAAGCTGCAAACGGAAGATGAAAGAGTTTGCCGTGGGGAGCGATAATCAGTCTATCAACGGTCTCTGGAGCGGACTTCAGCACTTCTTCAAGCAGGGCGCTGTATATTCTTTTAGATAGACCTTTAGGAACTTCCCAGCCTTCGGTGGTGGACATCTCTAGAAATGTCTCGATATCGATATCAAGCATCTCGCGCTGACTCGCGTCGCTGATGATGCTCACCGCGGGCTCCTCTGCTCCCGCCCAGATAGCCATCGAAATAAGATAATCTTCCGTCGTATAAAGCTCTATCAAACAGGTATTGTCCGAGAGGACCCCACCCTCTTTACTCCAGAGTTCTTTCAATGCGTTGAAATCCAGGGTCTGGGCAGAGACTAAAGATGCATAATTAGGATGACTGCGCTTCAGCTGATTGACGGTATTGCGCCACTCGGCATAAACCTGCTTTGTATCCTCGCCACTATAGGTAGCACCACGAGAGGTGGACTCCTGACCGGTCGGTCCCTGCCAGATAACCCGCTCCAGATGATCTATCTGGGCGCGCAACTCCTTTTCTTTATCTATCAGACGACGCAGGGACTCGTCACCATCGTCGGCAAGAGCGCTCAAATCTATGGGAGAGTTGCTGAGCAAATCTAATAAAGCTCTCGACTTGGCCCGCCCGATAAACTCCAGCGCCTCGACCCGTTTACCCATGGAAAGACAGAGATCGACCACATCTTTATAAAGGTCTTCTCCCCGGTTGGCAAAACTGGTTTTGAGATCGTCAGCACATATGGTGGCACGCTGTTCATCAAAAATATCCACAGCCTGCCCCAGATAGTCGAAAGCGGGCTGCATCTGACCAAGCCGCTGGTAGACCCGGCCAAGGCTGGTTAGATATATGCGCTGACCAAGACGGTCTTCTATGGAACGGCTCAAAGACAGCGCCTCTTCGTACCTCTTCTTCGCTTCATCCAGGTCGCCGCGCGCCGTCAGGCAATCGCCGATGCTATCCAGATGCGCCGCCCTGGAATGAACGTCATCCATTGTTCTGGCTATCGCTTCCGCCTCTTCCAGCTTAGCCAAAGCCTCTTCGAGCCTCGCCAGCTTAATCAGCGTCGTGCCTATATTACCCAGCCAGGCACCGCGTCGGCTCTCGTCCCCAGAGGAAACCGCCAGAGCAAGCGCCTTTTCATAACAGACAAGGGCACGATCGTAAGATTCCATTTCGAACAACACATTGCCTTCGGAGCCCACACAAATAGACATGCTGGAAAGATCCCCTTCCAGCTCTGCTTCAAGATAAGCGGTTCGATAGGCGTTGATCGCTTCTTCAAATTGACCTAATTCAGCCATACAAAGACCGAGGCTACCCATGACCGCAGCACGATTATCGAGTTCATCGGGAGAATCCAATAAGTGCCTATAACAGGCAAGCGCCTGCTCCGACCAGCCCCTATCTAAATAAAGCCGACCTAAATTGGTCAGAGAAAGCTCCTTGCAATCAGCATCGTTAAGATGGGTACCTATCTCAAAAGCATCCAGAAATTCGGCAATAGCTTTTGGGGTGCTGCCGGTATCACGATAAATTTCAGCCAGGACCATTTTGGCGTTGCACAAAACGGCGGCGCTGTCGGACTTTATGGCAAGCGCCTTGGCTTCCTCCAGATGCTCGATACAGATAGAAAGCTCCTGGCCTGCTTCAAAACGACTGAGCCCCAGATAGATGAGGAAAACGGCAAGTTGCAGATCATCGCCGGCGGCTCTTGCCATATCCACCGCCCGGCGATAGCAATCCACCGCCTCCGCGTACTTCTCTTGTTGAAAAAGCGCGAAGGCAGAATCACCAAGCTCTTGCATGGCTGCCGCTGTACTATCTTTGTCTTTATCTTTGTCTCTGGACCAATTATCCATGACAGTCTTCTTCTATCGAGCCTGGCGCCATGATACGCCAGTTGACCGCTAATTGCCTGTATTTATCCTAAATATAGACTTTTTGGACAGACAGCGCGGACTTTAATAAGAAGAATAGGGCGCGTAGGTGGCGACCCGGGCCTGAGCCTGATGAATCACCGGTTGCACGTGCGATACCGGCACGTTGTGACCGATTGCAGAGTGAGAGACGGAATGGCCGTGGTTGTGACCGCCGCCCCGGGTGATATTGGTGTGATGATGAGCCGTCTTATGAGCCGAGGCGTAGCCGTGGGAAAAAGCATTGGCTTGCTTGGAATACGAGCCGAAGCCGCCTGTTTTCAGCTGTTTGGCATAGCTCTGGAATCCGGCGCCACCACTGGGTCCGCCCTGACGGGCACCAAAAGCTCCAGGATAAGAGCTGATCATAGACTTGCGATTTCTCGCCTGGGAAAGAAAGTCTTTCATAGCCGGCTCCGGCACAAGATTGAGCGGGAACGGCGGCGGACCATTCTTAGAATAAGCCTGATCCACTCTCTGTCTTGCCGAGATTTCCGAATCCAGGGGCGAGTGATATGACCCGGGCCCAGCTCCCGAACCTGTACCCTGATTGAGATTGTTGCGAAGGAAGAGCACCCTGGCGAGCCTATCTAACTGCGCTCTTTCTTCCTGGCTCAGATGCGGCGCTTCCAGCTTGGCGGCAATTTCAGCCTCGCTAATCGCTCCGTTGGCAGTATCTATATGATGCCCCTGGGGACGCCCCTGAGAGACCAAGGGCCTTGCGTTAGTCAGATCCATGGAATGAATGGTCGAACAGGGATGCCCGACCTGGCCAGGCAACACCGGCTCTCTATGGGGTACAGCCTGGGGGCTGACCACCGCGGTAATCTGAGTAACCGCCTTGACGGCTTTATCTATGACTTTGCTGGCGGTCCTTCTGGCCTGCCGCTTGGTCGCCCGGCGCGCCCTGGGAGAAGTAAGGCTATTTTCCATCTCGGCAGAGAGATAGAAAGGCGAAGAGGCACAGCTCTCCTCTGTCGTGGAGATAGATGCGGAATAAGATCTGGTCGCTTCCACTTCGGCAAATTTAGCTTGCTGTTCTTTAAGCGCCAGCTCCTGTCTGGACGGCAGCTTACGCCCGGGCACGAACTGCATCATCTTCACTTTCGATTTGGCCAGTTCATTGCGGGTGGCTACGGATTTAGGACTGGAATACTTGCTGATTGCAGCCGGGTCAGGCTTTACGGCTCTGGCGCTCTTGAACTTCGCCTGGGTAGCGACCAGAGCTTTGGGCTGGCTGCTGACGCTGCCCATGCTGGCTTTCAGGAACTCTGCCGTGGCAGACTGTTCTTCTGCCGCTTTCGCCTGTCCCGTAAGCGCAACCGAGAGCGTTGCCGCTATATTGACCCCTAATATAAGCTTCGATACTTGCATTGAGCCCCAGATACCTTTTATTACAATCTCACCAAACGCCAAACACCGCCCTCGTTGACCCGCCTGAGTCCCGAGAAGGAAGTCGGTATTCGCCTTTCACGATAATTAGTCTATGAAATTCCGGGCTGATCTGTCAGTGGGAAATCTACGCATTGAGACGGAGCAAAAAGCAAAAATTTCTATTGAGAGGGGGGAAATTCCCATCTTTGAATCTGTCCTTTTAAGGAAACTCACTCCCAGACCAGGCGATAACCGACACCGCGCACGGTAAGGATATGCTTGGGCTGGCTGGGATTGTCCTCCAGCTTCTCTCGAAGATAACGAATATGCACGTCTACAGTGCGACTCTCCCCGAGAAAGTCGGATCCCCATACCTGAGAGAACAGTTGATCCCGCGAAAAGACCCGATTGGGCTGCTTAGCCATGGCGAGCAGAAGCTCGAACTCTTTGAAAGTCAACTCTATGTCTTTATCTTTGATGCGCACAGTGCGGCTGTCGGTATCTATATAAAGTTCGCCCAGTTTTATTCCGGCAGGCTCCGACTTTAATTCGGGTGCTTCCCGAAGATGGGCTTTCACCCGGGCGACCAGCTCGCGCAGGCGTACTGGTTTAGCCACATAATCATTGGCGCCCAGCTCGAGCCCAACCACCGTATCAATCTCCGAGGTCCTTGCGGTCAGCATCAGGATCGGCGTCTTCTTATCGACCGAGCGTACTCTTCTGCATACCTCATAGCCATCGATGCCGGGCATCATCAAATCGAGGATAACAAGATCCGGTCTGTCTTTTTCGTAGACATCCATGGCACGCAGCCCGTCATGGGCGAGCATGGTCGAGAACCCCTCCTGAGTCAGCACGTACTGAATGGAATTGGCTATATCGACTTCATCATCAACTATGAGTATCTTCTTCATCATTCTCTCTACGGTCTACAGTCATGACTCGTTGATCATAGTATTATCAACTAAGAACTGAAATTTCTACGTGCTTGTTCATAGAATTAGCCTGGAATAGTCTATTCTATTTTATGGATAAAAAGATGTAAGGTGACGTGAGGAAGACTGGAGCGTTGGAAGCTAGAAGAAAACGCATATTCGCTGCCCTGGCTGTGGCAACTCTTCTCGTTTTGACCAGCGTACCGTCCGGCGCGGAAGCCAAGAGCAAAGCCACCAAAACACCCCCAAAAGAGAGAACTTCCACAGAAACCACCTCTCTTCCCTATTTCCATCCTTACCCACCGATGATGCACCCGGTTCGAGTAGGCCTTGTACGCTCAGCTCCGTCGGCAAAATTTGCGGTCTGGGAACCCGGTGCGGTATTCGTCGACGGTAGACCTATCTTTCCTATAAAGAAGGGAATGGTCTATAAAGTGGACGGTCGTTCCATAACCGAGCTGGCCACCGGCAAATCCATATCTATCCCGAGTGACCAGAGAACCTATGTCTCGACGCCGGATTTTCGGGTCTGGACCGCCAACAAATGGTGGCGCGGTTGCCTTGAGATAGTCTCTTTCGGAAGCTCAATAAACGTTATCAATCTGCTCGATTTAGAAGAATATCTTCTGGGAGTGGTGCCCGCCGAGATGCCGGCATCGTGGAACATCGAAGCCTTGAAAGCACAAGCCATCGCCGCCCGCAGCTATGCCTGGGCCCATATGGGTCCCCGGGGTTCAAAATGGTACAAGAGCCAGGGCTATGATCTGGTGCCCGATGTCAGAGACCAGATGTACCAGGGCTTAGCAAAAGAACACACCAAAACCTACCACGCGGTGCGCATGACCCGGGGCCTGGTGCTCAAACATGCGGACCGGGTCAAACCGGGCTTCTACCGCGCCAAGGTGGGCGACGCATTTCAAAACCTCAACATTCGTAAATCGAGAGTGCTGAGCAGCAAACTCGAACAGATTACCGGGGTGCCGGATATAGTCGGGGTAACGGTCAAACAATGGGACGCCGCCGGCAATGCCCATTCTATTCAGGTGATGGGTCCGAGCAAGAGCAAAGAAGTATATGGTGTAGGTCTGGCCAAGATGCTGGGCTTTGCCACCGCAGGTATCCTCGATATACATGAAGAGGGTAATAGTTGGGTCTTTACCTATAGGGGACCGGGTAATGGTGCCCGGGGCTTGAGCCAGACCGGCGCGGCCATGCTGGCGGATAGAGGTTGGCGCTTCGACCAGATCTTGCAACAGTACTATCAGGACAAAGACGGAAAGTTGCGTCTCGATTATCTCGATCATTATCGGGCCATGCCTCAGCCCACTAAAAAAGCGGTGAAAGTCTCCAAGAAGCACCCTTCCGCCAGTGATCCGATAGAAGAAGACGAAGACTAAATAAGGTCTGAAAAATAGATTCATCTTAAAGATAAGACAAATCAAAGCATCTCAAAGCCGGGAAAGAGGATAATTACCCGGTTATCTCTGACATGGATATATAGCCTGATAGGCCCGGGCGAAAGTGGCACTGGAGGCAACGGTGGCAAGCAAAACAAAAATTCAAACCGGTTTCATAGCAAAACAAGCGGCGGAGAGCTCTAAGCGAGGCACCAACCGCGGGGTCATGCTGCTTATCGCGGTGGTGGCAGTGGGAGCCCTCTTGTTTGGAGGCTGGAAAGCGGTGGAGATGCTCCTCAATTTCCAGAACTATACTAATATCCGAAACGTCTCTCTACAGCTAAACGCTCCCCAGCTGAAAGACGGCAAAGCCTTTGTAGACGTGACATTGCACAACGCTAACGCCTATGCCATTTCTGAGCCGGTTTTCAAATTCGACCTTGCCGATGCAAGCGGCAAAGAGGTGCTGCGCGGTGAGATCAAGATAGACGGCAATATACCGGCAGCTGATCAAAGAACCTTTGCCCAGGTGGAGCTTGGCACCACCGACGGAGCCCCTGCAAAAATGCATTCGGATCTGGTGCGGGTCGATGCCACAACGCCCAAAGAGTTGCCTTCCGGCTTCGCCTCTCATTTTTCTTCGGCGATGATATCGGAAGACGTGGAAAAAAGTCTGGAAGCCCTTACCAAAGAAGCCCCTACTTACGCGCCTCTTAAGATTGCCCTGGGCCTGCAAGCGGAGAAAGCCAGCAATTTCAAAAAAGCGGAAGAGCTATATAAAGAAGCGGTGGAATTAGATTCTGAAAACGCCAACGCCCACTATCACCTGGCTCTTACCCTTATGAGAGACGGCAAACAGAAAAAGGCTATGCAGCACCTGGAAGAAGCCGCCAGAATAGATCCTAAAGATCCTGCCGTGAAGCTGATGATCGAAAGAATAAACGGTGGCGACAAGAGCCTGGGCTCAGACTAGTATTCAACAACGTTTAGCTCTTTCAGCTCTTTGCCCTGGGGTGAGACCACACAGCGTATTTCATAGGCGCCGCCTTCTTTCTTATACTTATGGCGCTGCACTATGAGATTACCTTTCCATTTGCCTTCTCTCACGACCTCGAGCGAATTGGCGTCGACCACATAGCGAATACCTTTGCGGTGCAGATCTATCGCCAGCACCGCCCCCGATACCGCATAAGCGGCACAGAGAAAATACAACTCTTCGCCGTTGTTGGAAAAATCCATCCCCTCTATTCCACCGATATAGATATCGCCGATAGCTTGATGGCTGGCAACCTTGGCTCCCTTCTTAAACAGAGGATAAGGAGCGTGGCCCGGCGCTTCGCTAAGATAGATGACATCGGCGGGGGCGTCACCGGATCCGGTAGGGACCGTATCCTTGCTGGTTTCTATGTACGCGAACATTTTTCGATCTTGAGAATAGACCTTCTTTGGCGATTCTCCTGCCGTGTTCTTTTCAGCGTTCCCGGCCGCTTCCGACTTTGCCGCATCCCGGGCGAAAACTGGCAGCTTCGCCTGCAGAATAGTGGTACTGAAGACCAGCAAAAGACACGGGAATGCCAGCAGGGCGGTCTCTATCCGGCTATATCGATGCATCTCTCAGCTCCCCTTTTCCATAGATGAGTTCCGATTATACCCGCACAGTGAGGTCGGCACACTTCTAGAGCTTACCTGCTGACCAGCCGATTTAATCTTTAATCTTCCGACTACGTATTTTCCCCCCTTGACCACCTGGTGGTTTCCGGGTTATTAGTAAGAAGCTCGCTCGCAATATCGCAATTGAACAGATTCGAAACATCCCGCTGAATCCCGGGCGAAATCGAAGCAATCCCCTCGCGCGCTCAATTTCAGGAGCTTTAGTAACATGACCTTAGAAAGCAATGCTTCCAAAGTGGAGCATGGCGTCGCCAGTGCTCTGGAAACTTCAGACGAGGCAGCCAGCCAGAAGATTATCACCGAGGTCAATCAAGACCTCTCAAAAATGACCGCCCCGGAGAAATCTTATGTCGAGAACGACCTCCAGGCCAAGGGCGTTCTGCCGGATCTGGCTATCAAGACCGGTGTGGTGACCGAGGACGAATATGTTACCAGAGAAGATCTGACCAAGCTTGGCGAATCGGAAGGTCCTGATTCATTAAAAGGCATGGCTGCCCGTTATCTGGCAGAGAACTTCGAAACCATCGCCGGCAACAGACAAGACATCGACGCCAATGATGTGGAAGGATTTGACGTAAGAATCGACCTGGCTGTGAAGACAGCCCAGGCTATGCGTGAGATGCCTGGTTTGATGACTCTAACCAAAGCCGGCATGAGCGATGCAGATGCCGCCGCAAAAGACGGACTGGAAGCAAAAGACATAGAGAATCTTCTTGCTAAGCCAGAGAGCCTGAGTGAAGACCAGAAAAAAGCCCTGGAGTTCATGCAGAGTCATTTCGATCTGATGAAGACCCCCCGGGGCATCTGGAGAGCGACCGACTGGACCACTCCCAGAATCACCGGCGAAAGCCTCGATGATTTTGTGGACACATCCGTTCCGCTGGGCTTCCGTAAGCAACTCCAGATAGTTCAAAAGGACTATGGCGAATCGCAAGGATTGAAAGCAGAAGCGGAAAAAGCCAGCGTGCCTGTCCCTGAGCCTGAACGTGACCCCGCAGGTGACGGTACGGAAAACAAGATAATCACTGGAGACGATGCATCGGCAGTCGAGCCTGAGCCGGAAGAAGGTGCCAGAGATGCCGGTCACGACCAGAGCCAGGGTCAATTAGCCCCTGGAGATCCGCAAGACAGTGGACAAACAGACGAGGATCGCGCCAAAAATCCAAACGAGCTTGGTCCCGATAGAAGAACAGAAGAAGAAAGAAGTCAAACGGTACCAGGCGACACCACAGGCAATGGCAATGAGCTGCCTTCCCAGGGCAAGATAGTGCGGGATATCATGCCCAGAGACGCCGATCCCGACGAATTCGGTCCGGATCGCAGGGAGCCCCAGGACGAAAGCGCCTTTCAAACCCTCTCAGATCGCACCAAGCGCTTTCGCAATTTCGGCGAACCGGAAAGTCCCGGCGACAAGCCCCAGGAAGGAGAGCAGCCCCCGGAGCAAGATCCTTTTAAGACAATTAAGTTAAAAGAAGGTGCCACGGTCCAGGACTTCGCCCGGTCTCAGCTGGGTCAGGAAGCCTCGGATGATGATGTGCGCGCCCTTACAGAAAAGATAGTCGGTGCCAATGACTCTCTCGATGGTGCGCAAGCAAGAATCGAAGCCGGCGCCGAGATAAGAGTACCGCGCGAGCTGGAGCTTCGCGCCGTAGATAAAGTCTACGAGGTGAAACCGGGAGACAATCTTTGGAATATCTCCAAATCGCACCTGCAGGAGAAATCCGGCACCAGACCCTCTAACCAGGAAGTCCTGGATATGGTCAACAAGATTGTCGAGCGCAACAGCATACCCAATCCTGACCTCATCTATCCGGATCAAAAGCTAATTATCCCCGGTGAAGTCCCCGAAGAAGTAGAACCGCCAGAGGAAGAAGCTCCACCAGCCGATCCGGAGGAGAGCGACGCCAAGAAAAAACTGCTGGAAGAGGCAGAAGAGAAATTCGGCGATGAGCCCGAAAAGTTCGAAGACTTCAAGAAAGACATGGAGACCTTCGAGGCAAGAAAAGAAAGGGACGGTATCACCGATGGCGATATCGACAATACCTATAAAGAAGTAACCAGACTGCTCGAAGCCGAAGGCGACACGCCTATAAATCAAGAGCAGAGAGAAAAACTGGCGCAACAGATAATGTTCCAGGCAGCAAACCCGAATCAGATAGATCAGGGCACGAATAACACCTGCAACATGAACACCGTCGAGGTCAAGACCTACACTAAACAACCCGCGGCGGCAGCCAAGCTGGTGGTCGATGTTGCCACCACCGGCAAATATACCACCACCGACGGTGTGACAGTAGAGGTAGATCCGACTCCTCACGGTCAATCTAAGAACCCGGTCAAATTCGACGGCGCCAGAAGCCACGCCAGCGAAATATTTCAAGTAGCCGGTGTCAACCTGCACCTGAATATCGAAAACAATAAGACAACCCCACCCGGACAGCTTCGCTATGAGCAACACGATCCGGTACCCGGTGTTCGCGGCGGCGGTGAGAAGCTGATGGACTACAGCACCACCCC
This sequence comes from bacterium, assembly GCA_016124935.1. Taxonomy (GTDB): domain Bacteria; phylum Cyanobacteriota; class Vampirovibrionia; order Obscuribacterales; family Obscuribacteraceae; genus RI-106. The sequence continues at coordinate 10,831 of WGMS01000033.1, forward strand.
ACCTACGGAAAAAGGAACCAGTCCCGGTGTGAATGTCGGCAATCTATCTAACTTGAGAGATGTCTACAAACAGATTACCGGAGTAGAAGAGCGCGAGAATATCCTCGGTCACGAGAATTTCGTCACCGACACTTCAGACGCCGTCAAGAGAGTAAGCTCGGAAGAAGAGCTGACCGCATACTTAACCCAGGCCAAAGCCGATGGCAAGTTTCCTGTAACCGTAGCGGTCGAAACAACTAACGAACCCTTCTGGAGCGATTCCGGTGGTGGCGCAGCCGGTGGCTCGGGAGGCGGTCATGTCGTGAACATCACAGACTTCGAACCAGGACCACCCGGCAAAGTCGCCATCGACAACTCCTGGGGCACCGACGACGATCACGACGCCACAGACCCGGTATCGGTCCATGACCTGTATATCGCCATGCAGCGCCCGAGAGACTCTGTCGATATCATCCGCGAAGATGTAAGAGCCAGCAGAGAAGGCGGCAGCCCTGATCACTGGAGAGAGTTCGAACTGCATAGAGTAGAGCGAAATCTGAGAGTGACCACCGACGAGCAATACGCGGAGAAACTGAAAGAGACCATGGCCACCGCCAAAGGAGACTGGGACGCCGGCAAATCGCTGGAAGGTAAAGATAGAGCGCTGGAGAAGCTGGGAGAATTGATCCGCTCGCTTCCCGCCGCCCAAAGAACCGAGCTGACTGAGTATCGCGCCTCGCTGGGAATATAGTTGCTGAAGGCGCTATAATTCAGAGATGTCAGAGCCGATGGATTTCACTCCACCTCCCGAGAGCCGTCACGAAGAGAAGGTCAGCGCCCCTGACCACCTTCAACCATCTTCGAAATTCAACATGGAGTATCTCATGGAAAGCGACAAAATTCGTCTTGCCCAGGCAAAACCTGTGGACAAGGTAGTGGATGTAGGTCAGATAGGAACCATGAAGCTGCCATCCGGATTTGTAGAAGGAGAGAGCGAAAGTGGCACCGTGGGCAGTAACATGTTCCAGGAATACCACCTGGCAGCAGATCCTTCTGTAAAGCTTTATCTAGAGTATCGCGGCTTCAAAATGAGCAAAGCGACAGGCGACAAATTTCACGACATACTCGCCGAACCACCACATAAGCTGAGCGCCGAAGAGCTGAAATCGCTAGGCGAGATGTTTGATACCAGAAGCAATCCCTCAGAATTTCATACTCAGATAGCCAAGACCCAGGATGTCGATGGCAAGCGCGTTCTCGTGCTCGAAGGTCGTTATCTAAAACACGATCTGCAAGCCAGAACCATGTTTATCGATGCCGACGACACCGGAAGAGTAGTACAACAAGTCACTTTCCAGACACCCATGGACAAACGCAGCCAATATTTCAACGATGGCATAAACGCCCTGGAATCTATCAAGTGGCGCTAAAATGGTCAGATGGGGCATTCTAGCAGTGGTGCTTTCGTTTATTCTGGGGGGATTTTATTTCCTCCAATCGAAGCCGACTGTTTCTCTCGATGAATCCAATGCCTCTAAAACAAATCCGGCGCAGCTGTACCGACAGCAACAGAACTGTGCGGCAGCCAGCGTAGAGACCATTGACTTGAAGCCGGGTTACTGGGGGATAACGGTAAAAGAGACCGTCCTGCGCGGCACCAGAATAGAAAGCGACATGCTGAAGAAAGAATTTTTCAAGCGAGAAGAGCTGCCCTCCAGCTTCGCCACCAGCCTGGATGAGGTCTCTGGCAAGCTGGCGCTGCGTGACTTAGTGCCGGGCAAAGCGATTCAGTGGGGTGATGTCAGTCCGGCTCTTTCTCTGGAGGAGCTGGAGCACGACCTTTAGAACCGAAAAACAAGAATAGCGCCTCAGCCGCCGACTTTGACCTTGATCTCGCGAGGATTCTGGTAGATATAGCCATCTATGACCTGGTCGCCTTTGGAGATATAGCCGACACAATTGGTGGATTCGGCTGCCTTACTGAGGTCTTGCACAATGCTGGTCACAGTCTGAAAACCGAAGCCCAGTCCGGCGCAGAGCAAACAGACCGACAGGGCAGAGCCGGTAGCACGGCGTATCAACTTCAATCCGTCCCAAAACGCCTTGCAACATGCGCACAGATAAGCCAAAGAAACAGTGGCAGTCACGATAAAACCGACTACGCCGCAGACTACGATGATGGCCGCATATGCGAAATTCTGGAGAAATTCCATAAATTAATAATCCTCGAGACATAGGCATTATTCCCATATGATCGGGAATATCTCCCCGGCAGCCAATAATTTTGACCATTCGAAAATCCAGGGAGTTAGTCCCAGAAGCCAAGCCCTAAAATTGTTTCCAGCCTCTCACCCGGGTAAAGTTGCAGGCTATCTCTAGAAGGGAATAACAAAGAAATCACATGACTCTCTGTTATCTGGCTTCCGGTTGATTTAGCAAGATGGCTTCCACCTCCTACAGCATCGCCAAAGACTCTCTCAGGACCATGAAATCTATCCTGGAGCCGAATGATCCTGCTGTGGCTTACATCGATAAAGCCCTGGAGGCTCCTGTCATGAGTATCGATGAAGAGACTCAGATCAATGAACTGCTCTTGAGGGGAGAAGCGCTCTCCCAGGAGAGAAAACGCCGCTTGCTCGCCGCGCATCAGTTTATTCCGATTCTTGGGGTGTCGAAATACCACTCGCTGGGCGTCGAACTGCAAACCCTGATTGAAATCGGCAACAGGGCGCTGGTCTATGCCCTGGAGGAATTTATCCCGAAAAACCCCTTCGATTCGTTCTATAGCCACGCTTACTACAGGGTGGAGGATGCCATTCTGAAGAAGCTGCCGGATTTTGGCGTGGAGACCGTCGACCTGGAGACCCTCAGAGAGCTGTCTCGTAAAACCGGCGACAAGAAGATCGACGAAAGTAATGCCGATGAGCTAAAAGCGCTGCTGTGCCTTGTCGACGAGATAGACCGCGACCACATCAAGCTATTTATTGGATTTGAAGGGGGTATTGGAAGAAGCACAGATGAGATTGCGGACCTGATGGGGACCACTCGAGAGCAGGTGGATAAGCGGCTTAAGAGCGGACAGCGAAAGGTTCTGCGGCGCAAGAAAGTGACTTCCTGAACTCTCTAACCTTCTTGCTGCCCAACAAAACGACAGAATCATAGTAGGTAGCAAAATTTTTGCCTATCTACCGGTGCCTTTGTAGAGATCCTCGATACTCATGCGAGAGACCTTACCCCAGGGATTGTAGACTTCAACGGTCTTGTCGGCTGGATTATACTTGTCGATGCCGACAATATGCATCATAGTCGTCGCAGGGACATCGGTCTTCTCGGGGTGCCGCTCCAGATAAAGCTCTCTGAAGCCGGGATGGCGCGGGTGTACCCACAATGATAGCGGCATAGAACCATTCTTTTGCCATCCTTCCAGGAAATTCCCAAGTGCTTGGGGACTGCTGAATACTTCTTGAGCATTATCAAAGCCCATCAATGGCGCATTCTTGCCTGTGATAGCACGATGAATTCGAGCCAGATCACCCATCGTAGATGCGCCACCGTATCCGTAACCATTGGCATCATGAACAATCTTTCCACCCCAGAAGCTTTTCTGTTCCACAGACTCGCAGCTCTTGTCTGCGTGAGGGTTCGGCGGCTGGCTATCCGAAGGGCGCTCCACCTTCTCGCACTGTTTAAAAGTAAGCCGTCCCTGGGTGGTAACAGTGCCATCCGGGTCAGTCTCTTTGACGTTCCACTTTATAGAATTGAGCGTCACCTGGGCGACTTGATCGGCATAATCCCGACCATCTTTGTGAATACCCTTGCCCTGTGCTTCAGAGTCAGGTTGATAGTTGCCCTTTTCAAAAGACAGAGACCTCTCACCCATAGCCTGCCCTCGATCATAGAACATCATTCCCAACAAAGAGCGACTGTCATCCGGCACCATCATGCTGCCTTTGGTAAGCGCATCGGCCATTACACCGGTCAATTTGTCGGGCATAGTCTGAATAGCCAACTTCTGATAGAAAGCCATTCCACAGGTGTCATGCCAGCCCTGACGAATTTGACCGGGGTCGGCAAGTTTCTGAGACCATTGCTGAACAAATTTGGCACGCAACTCTGGAGAAGCCACCGATGAATCGGCGGTCAATATTCTGCCAAGTTGTTTGTAAGTGTCGCCGATCTGAGTATCGGTCAATCCGGACGCCCGAGCATTCTTCTCAAATTGATCAAAATTCAGCGACATCTGGGCACGATCAGAGGCCGAGTATCCAGCTTTATCCATGCTCTGGGTCAGACTATCGCGCGGCGAATCTGTCTTGCCATCCGCCACTGTTAGAGTCGGCGGCATGTCCGTCGCTGATGCATCACCGCCACTACTCATGCGTGAGAGAGCCGTGCGATAAGATGCTATATCCTTAGGTGTGATTTCGAGCAAAGTCGCCTGCCCACCAGGACTCGACTTCGCCAATGTGTTTGTTTCAGCGCCATCCATAAAAAACCTCCCGCCAACACCTTCAATCTACAAAACCGCTATGACCGTATCGTGACGGCAGAATGCGTAGAATCCCCACAGTGGTAACGTTGCGGTCACGTTGATGGAAGAACCTGATAACAGACGGACACAAATCGGTCCCGGACAGTTGTCTGTATTGTGGTGGAGGTGCCGGAGGGCAAAGGGATAGTTAGGATGCAGACGCTCCATGCCAAAGGCCGTGATGTTGTATCGAGGGCTATAAAACAGAGCAACTTTTGTGCCACCACTCTGCTCTAGACTCTGCTCCTGTTTGGTGTAAGAGAACTCTTCCCACAGAACAATCCCGGCAAAACAAAAATGATAAAGCCGAAGATCGCGAAAGCAGGCTTCAGATACCTATGTAGATACCTCAGCAACTTCCCAGGCAGTGTCACTGCGAGTCGTCGCCCCAGGGTCCCTGGTGGACCTCACCATCTTTTCCGGCAGCGCCGGCGGTAAATCTCTCAGAGAGCAAAACTCGATTCTTTTCCATACAGACAAACTGAGCCAAAACCTCTTTGCCAGCTTCGTGCATGTTCTCGGAGGGTAAAAACCCGGGCTGATTATCTTTGGGAACGATAACCTTATAGCCGCCCGGCTCGCGGCCAAGGATGCGACAGATTACATTCTGACCGGGCTTATAGGGAGAAGCAGAGTAGGACGAAAAGCCATCTACGAAAGCACTATTTGCATTGATCTCACTGCTTTGACGGCGCTGAGCCGGTCCTTTTTTGATACTAGCCGGACGTTTGAAGGGGACGACATTGTCCCCTGAAGAACCAGAGTCATTTTCGGACATATCGATATCTCGCAATATAGCAGCCTCTGACCATTTTATCATCTGCCGACTGCAAGCTCTGTGGGCTTGCCGGACAAAAACCATGAAGCGGTGTAACGCAAGGCGCGAAAACTCAGAGAGCCAAGCCCACTTTTGATAACCGGTCGAGCAGCCCCAAAAGACAACTTAAATTCCCCGGCGATGGTTGCTGGGATACCGAATTGCCACAATTCCGATGTTATACTCCTGCCTGTGCATGTTCGTCAAACGCACTGTCCGAACGCCCCGTGGAGAGCCGATCATGGAAGACAACCGAGCCGCCGCAGTAGAGATGACCGCACCCAGCGACAAGATGACCCCAAACACATCCGCCGTTCAGACCAGAAAGAAGTGCAGCCTCAAAGTCGACTGTGTCATTGACGACCGCTACAAGCTGCTGGCTGAGGTCGGCTACGGCGGTATGGGTATGGTCTTTCGAGCTCTAGATACCCACACCGGAGACCTGAAAGCGGTTAAGGTAATGCACAACCACCTTCAGGATAACGAGACCAATATCAAGCGTTTCGAGCGAGAAGCAGAAGTAGCGCTTGATCTGGACCACGAAAACATCATCTCGGTCTGTCGCTTCGGTCTCACCGAAAAACACGAGCCCTTCATCATCATGGAGTTCCTCAAAGGAGAGAGCTTAGATGAACTTATTCAGCACTCGGGCGCGGTACCGGTAGAGCTTTTCTATCATCTGTTTCTTCAGATATGCCGCGGGCTCAGCTACTCTCACTCCAAAGGGGTGGTGCACCGTGATATCAAACCGAGCAATATCATGATCGTAGACGGAGAAGACGGCACCGAACTGGTTAAAATCGTCGACTTCGGCATCGCCCGGGTCTGCAGCAAAACAGGGGTCGTCTGCCCGACCACCTCTAATATGCTCAAAGCGCTCTGCAAAACCAGCGCCGACCTCACCGATGAACAAAAGGACGAGCTACAGCGCTTGACCCAGCCAGGAGAGATCTTCGGAAGCCCTCTTTATATGAGCCCCGAACAGTGCCAGGGCGAAGAAGCCGATTGCCGCTCAGAAGTGTATTCTCTCGGCTGTATGATGTTCGAAGCCCTTACAGGCAAACCGCCGCTCAAAGGTGCCAATGCCATGGACACGCTCATTCTGCGTATTAACGAAGACGCGCCTTTGATCAACTCGGTCGAACCCGAGCTGAAATTTCCAGAGGCGCTGGAGAAAGTGGTGGCAAAAGCGCTAGCCAGATATCCGGATCAGCGCTATCAAGAAGTGCATGAATTGACAGCGGCTCTGGAAGAGGCGATGACGAGCTAGCTCTTGCATATAAATAGAAGCCGAATAAACTTGAACCCGAGCGAATCTATCGAAAAGTAACGATAGATCGCCATCAAGCGACCGGAATAGAAGACAGCGGGCATAAAGTCTACCGGGGTTAATCTTTCCAATTGAATAAAGCAAGGCTCAAGACATGGACAGTACAAGTCTCAGGGAACAAGAGCTCAAGCTTAGAGTCGACGGTCGCATCCCGACCGGCTCTCGGCATGCAGAAGCTCAGGGTAGCACTGACTCGCCACATGGTGAATTGCAGCCTCTGATACCGGATCTAGGAGATCAATATGAGATCTTAGAGAAAGTCGGTGCGGGCGGCATGGGCACAGTCTATAAAGTTCAAGACAGGGTGAACGGAGACACCTTTGCCGTCAAGGTCTTGAACCGAGAAGTGTCGAAGGACGCAACCGCCGTCAAACGATTCGAACAAGAGGTGGCGTCGGCATCGAAGCTGACCCACGGAAATCTGGTCTCGGTCTATAAACACGGCAACACAAAAGAAGGTACACCGTATCTGGTGATGGATTATTACGATGGTGATAATCTATCGATGGTGCTCGAAGAGAAAGGCAAGCTAAAGCCGGAAGAAGCGCTTGATTTATTTATTCAGCTTGGTGGTGCCATCTCCCATGCCCATAAAAAAGGGGTGGTGCACCGCGATATCAAACCGACCAATGTGATTATTTCGAGAAGCGAAGACGGTATCGAGATTCCGAGAGTGGTAGATTTTGGTATCGCCAAAGTTCTGCCCTCTTCTAATAGAGAGACGCTAAATTTTACCGAGACCGGAGAGGTCTTCGGCAGCCCTGAATACATGAGCCCTGAGCAGTGCCTGGGCTTCAATCTGGATCACAAATCAGATATCTATTCTTTCGGCTGTCTGATGTACGAGACTCTCACCGGCGCGCCACCCTTTGCCGGACAGAATCCTATTCAACTGGTGGTCAAGCACATCAACGAAGACGTGGAGGAGTTTCCTGCCGATATCAAGAAAGCGAAGATGGCAAAAGAGCTAGAGTCTATTGTGCTCAAGTGCCTTGAGAAAGAGCCCGAGAACCGCTTCCAATCAATGGATGAGCTGGTGCATACACTGGAGCTTCTGCAAGAAGGCAAAGCCATTCCTAAGTTTTCGATCTCCAAAAAATCCAGGCCCACCCTCACCAACGCCCAGGCCTATGGCGGCTTCATGCTGCTTATATTCGGTCTGTTTGCCCTGCAGGGCTTCATCTATACATATTACAGAGCGGTCTCAGAATACAGCGCTACTTTCATTCTCGGCGCCCTTCTGACCGTAGGCGCCTATGTATTTGGCTCACTCACCTTCGGCAACGAAAAGTATCTGAAGTTCTGGCATGACAAACCTATGAAAGACTGGTGGAAGCAGTGTTTCTGTCTGTCTACCACCGTATTTCTCTCTATCGTCGGAGCCACCGCACTGCTCACCGGCATGACTCCACTATGTGATGTCAACTATTTAGACTGGCAGAACATAAACACCATAATCAGTGTCACCCGGTGGACGGCGATTGTCTCTGCCCTTTCCATGGTGGCATCCGGAGTCGGCAGTCTTGTCCTCGCCTTCGATAAGAAGCTCAGTTGGAAAGGCTTCTTTGCTCAGCATTCTGGATTACTTGCAGGAATTTATTTATTGTGCCTGATGGCGGCACCCAATCTTGCCGCCAGGCTGCCGGTCTATTTAGGAGAGCACTCGGCTGCACCGATAGCCAGCTTTCTCTATGACAAAGCCACCTGGATGGACAAGACCTACACCAGGCCGCTAGAGCATCTGTGCGAGCAAGCGATACAGAAAGAGAACTATGACCGCGCCCTGGTCTATGTAAACAAGCTGCTCGCCATCGAGCCTCACAACGCTTATTGGTACGAAAGGCGCGCCAAAATCTATAATGCCATGGGCAATACCATGCTGGCTCTCGCCGACAACGAACAGGCCCAGGCCCTTCGTCCCCTTGAACTTCGCTTCATCGACGATAGAGTCAAGCTCTTGATCAAAGCAGATCAACCGATGCGAGCCATGTCGTCCATAGACCGGGCGCTCTACAATGACCCGGGCTCTCAACACTTCTCTTCTTTGAAAGCGGCTCTATATGCCAGAATGGGAAGGTTTGAAGACGCCATAGCCGCTCTCGAGCAAATCTCTCAGACCAAAGATAACAAAAATCCGTTTTTGCATCTTCAAAAAGCGGAGTACTATCGCATGATGGGAGCGCGCCGAGAGGCTTATCTAGAATATAGAAACGCTCTATTCTCTTCTCAAGTGTGGTGGCACGACACAGAGCTTATGCCCCTGGTGCGCGCCTATGCCCACAAGCACCTGAACGAGATCAAACTCTCAAGAGAACAGCTGAAGCTAGCTAAAGAAGCCGGTCTGGACAAATCTGAACTAAACGAGAAAGTCTTTACCGACTTCTCAGAAATCAATCTGGAGTGGTAGCGCTTTGCTCCGCAAAGACTAGAGAACGATACTCTCGATGCGCTCCAGATCTTCGGCGCTGAGGTCGAATTTGACACAGTCAAGATCTTGCTTCATATGCTCTTTTCGAGTTGTTCCAGTAAGCGGCAACATGCCTATCTGGGTACAGAAACGGAAAATCACCTGGGGCACGGTTGCACCATGCTTATCGGCAAGCTCGCGCACGAAGTGATGATCGATTGCTTGCGGATTGGCAGTTAGCAAAGAGAAGCCCTGATAAATGATGCCTTCTCTAGTACAGATATCGCGCACCGGCTTGTCCCAGCCATTGACGGCAAAACAACGATTTTGTACAAAGGCTGGCTTCTTAGAGGCATGCTTCAATAGAAGCTCTAGCTGCTCTGCCGAGACGTTGCTGACACCGATGCTTCGGGTCTTGCCTTCTGCCAGCAGCTCTTCCATTGTCGACCAAACAGCAAGGTCATAAGGGGTCAGACCGATGCGCATCTCCGGTCCATGCAGAACATAAGAGTCCACATAGTCCGTGCGCAAGTGCTTGAGGGAGCTCTCCATAGACTGCCTCACTTGAGTAGCGGCATCGGCGGACGCATCATAGGGTGCATTGCCTGCGCCTCCCTGTCCACCAAGAGAAGTAAATTTGGTTTGAAGAAAGAGCATATCGCGCTCGATACCTTTCTCTTTCAAGAAATAGAGCGCATCGCCGACTTTCTCTTCGTTATAATGAATGATCTGGTTGGCGGTATCGATGGCGGTGAATCCGGTCTCTACCGCCAGACGCACCAGGTCAGTGGTGGCATCTTTTTTCCAGGCGGTGCCGTACATTAAATCGGGAGCCTTCACATCGTTGTAAGTAGTAAGAGACATTTTTCTCTCCAGCCGTTGTTTGCTTTAATCCGATGATTTTACCATCTTGAATTGCATGCCCTAAAATTACCGATCTAATAGCAACTCTAAAAATGGCACCAGACCAATGGCTTCAATACTCTGCGAAATTTCGAAACTCTCTTCGATAGGACAGACAACGAATTGCCTGTCTGCTTGTATGTCTGCACAGGCGATATGAAAGCCCTTGTCCACTTTCGCTGTCAAGCTGCGCTTAATCTCTATTGCCCATAACCCATTTTTACCGGGCAATTCTAGGACAAGATCTATTTCGGCGCCCGAAGAAGTCCTGTAAAAGCTAGCTTTGGTACCCTCTGGTGCAATACTGAGAATATTTTCTATGACAAAACCTTCCCAGCTAAACCCGACCACAGGATGACCGGAGAGTTCGTTATAGTCGACAATTCCAAGCAAAGCATGAAGCAAACCAGAATCACGAACATAGACTTTTGGAGAGCGCACCAGTCGTTTGTTTATGTTCTTGTGAAATGGCTTCAATCTTCTAACCAGAAGCAAGTCGGCAAGAAGATCTATGTAACTTGTGACGGTCGGAGCACTAACAGAAAGACCGGCTGCCAGCCGGGAAGCATTGAGCAATGAGCCCTGTCCATTAGCAAGCATTGTCCAGAAGCGCTCCAGGGTTTCCGACGGTACTCGTGGTCCGAACTGAGGAACGTCTCGCTCCAGGTATGTTCTAATAAAACTTCTGCGCAAACGGCTGCTGTCTCTATCGCTTTTAGCCAACAGACTATCCGGGAAGCCTCCTCTTATCCAGAGTGTGTCCGTCGATATCTCGGCGCTTTGAGCCTCCAGAGCATTTATAGGCTCCAAATCGACATATTCTATCCTTCCGGCGAGACTCTCTCCGGACGGCCTGAGCAAATCGATAGAGGCGGAGCCGAGAATCAAAAATCTACCGGTCTTTTTGCCTCGGCGTCGACCTCTGTCGATTATGCCCCTTATCTCGGGGAATAGCTCCGGCACTCTATGAATCTCGTCGAGAATGACTAGCTGATCTTCGTAGTTACGCAAAAACAGTTCCGGTTCGCTAAGCTTTGCCCGATCAGCACGACTCTCCAGATCAAGGTAAAGACTCTCTCTGCCATCGGCAATTTCGAGAGCAAGAGTTGTTTTGCCGACCTGCCTGGGCCCAATTATCGCTACAGCAGCCTGCCTGGCGAGTGCTTCGACAATCAAATCTTTTTTTATTCGCTCAATCATCCTTGCATTTTAAAAGTTTTACTTTCAATTTGCAAGGTTGTTGCCGGTATTTTCTCGAATCATTCGAAGGTCTTCGAGAGCCTGACGATAGACGACTTGTTTGATATATGTCTGGTAAGGAACGCCGATGGCTTGAGCCGCTTTCTTCACCAGTTCGACCTGCTCTTGCCCCCAGCGAAAGTTGACTCTAGCTTCTACGAACTCACAGTCTGCCTGCCGTATAGCCGCTTCTGCCCTGGCACTCTGCTCTGGAGTCATGACAAAGTCGCCTTTATCCTTTAGTTTGCTCTTGTTAAATCTGCCACGAGCCATTTTGTTCTCCTCTAGCTTTAGAAGCAAGAAACTACCAAAAATCATCGACTAGCCGAGCCCATTGCAAAATCAAGCTAATTTGTCAGGCTGGGTCTTGGTCTTCGGCTCTTCAGGCTCATCCGGTTCAAAGCCATCCGCATCGTCAGAGCCTGAAGAAAAAGTCTCATCTTTGTCGGTCACTTTTTGACAATTACCGCATAGAAAGGATTAAATAGCGCAAGGTACTTACTCCATTCTGCCACAGTGCCTGTAAATCCGGAACAACTTCTTAAACAACTAAATGTACTACTCGGACTACACCCTCAGCAAACTGTTCTATGAGACCCAGATTCTCACCAGTGCCCTCAGGCTGAGCCGTGTCGAAAACGATCTGGAAGGAGCGATGTTGTCTTACAAAGAGCTAGCTCGGCTCTACCCGGATCTTACCCCTAACACCAGAGACACCGAAAAAGAGCCCATCGACTATTACCAGGCTCTCGACGTCGACCCGGATTCGAACCGGGGCAGAGTCAGAGAACGCTATCATCGAAAGCTCAGAAGCTTTCTGCGTGACCAGGAAAATTTCGACAGAAAAGAATTCCTGGCTGTTCTAAATGGAGGCATTGTTTTAAGCAGTCAGCGCCTGAGGCTCAGCCACGACCTGCACATGACCGGGCACTGGATCAAAAGGCGCTCTCCGAATCAGTTCGGCAAGCTCAATCGCGCCAGAAGAAGCGCGAAGCCCGAAAGCGATGAAGCGTTATTGCTTGATCTGCTGTTCGATACCCGGGTGATAAATAAGAAAGAAGCCGCCGCCCTGCGCAGCCAGCTATCTTTGTTTACCGGATGCACTATCCAGGAGCTGATTCTTTTCTCTGGCTACCTATCCAGGCGCGATCTGGGCTTCTTCGAACGAGGAATCCTGCACATCAAAGAAGAGCTTACGACAAGAGAACAGTTCTGCAAATCTTACCAGGCAAAGCTCCAGATAGAAGCACAGTCTCAAGCGCACTGAGCCATGGCGAATTTTTCCTGACTGACCTTGATATTAGATTCGACAAGAATCGTCAATAGATAGCGAGTGAACTCGGGAACTTCACTTTCGCGCAAGAGAACCTGGTAGCTCTGTCCATCGATGTTATAGTCGACCACCACCCCTGATGGCAGTGTTCTTGCAAAAGACATATGGGCTATGGTAGGGAAGTCATCCTCTCCATATTTATTGAGGCTGAAACCTAAAAGAAGATTGCTGGGCACCAGAAAGATATCGAGATCAAACTCTTTGCCTCTTATTATCAGCGAGTTTTCCGGCATGGCAATATGCCCTTCATAAAGAATTCTCTCTTTCTCATTGATCCAGTCGGTAGAGCCTTCTCTGCACTCTATGTGGTGATAGGCGGGCTCTTCCATCTCTATCAGCACACCGGAGCCGTCGAACTGATGGTTGAATTGCTCTACAAAACGACCCGCGGTCATAAAGATAAAGTCTATCCATTGAACCACCGGTTGACTGACCACTACCGAGCTGTATACCGGGAAGCTGCCGGAGTCTCGATAATCCGACGCCAATTTACGGATCCAGGAATCGCATTCACAGCCTCTTTTCTCGATACTATCTTTGAGATTGCCGATAATGGAATTGACGTTATCTGCATACTCGTCGGAAGTTTTCGAAAGAGTATCGTGTTTGGCATCCATACCCCAGAGATTGTCATAAACGCTCATTGTCCCACCCTCACAAGATACAGTGGTCTAACAGCCAGGATCAGCTTTAGCGTAATCCGGCGATTGTAGTGCGACCATTGCGGCTCTATTTAAAAGGACTCCCGAGGGTCTATCGGTCTTGTTCCCTCACTATCATCGTAGGCGTATCCAGTTGGACTCACATCGACCTTAAGAACAGTTTACATATCCCGAACGCTCACACTGAAGGGTTATGAGTAGACCTCACCCGAAGGTGTTACAACAATCCGGATCATGTCGATCAAATCACGGGAGAAAATACCGCAATACTATGTCCTGCAAGGAATATCGCTTAAACAAAGCGGACACCCATGCTGAGCCCCAAAAGGAGCTAGTCCCCAGATGCGGGGATGATTACAAAGCCTGTTGCCGCAAAACTATTTTCTAGATGATCCGGCGTCGACCCCGACCGCGCATCTTCAAGGCGATCTGTCTGCGACGCTCGGCGGCTTCTTCATCGAGCACCCGGCCAATCACCGCTTCGATATCCCGTAGCATAAAGCGCTGTTCTTCCGAGATGAAAGAGATTGCGATTCCTGAACGTCCGGCTCGACCGGTTCTGCCTATGCGGTGCACATAAGCTTCTGGATCCTGAGGAAGATCATAGTTGATCACATGGGTGATGGTCGGTATATCCAGACCGCGGGCGGCTACGTCGGTAGCCACCAGGACAGAGAACTGCCCTTCGCGATATCCTTTGAGGGTCTTTTCTCTATGGGACTGTTTAATATCACCATGGAGTTCCATCGCTTTGATGCCGGCGTCATTAAGCCGGTCGGTCACCCAGGTGGCTTTGCGCCTGGTTCCGGTAAAGACGATGAGAGAATCCATCTCCATTTCTTTAATGAGCTTGGCGAGCAGAGCGTCTTTGCCGAACTCGTTGACATGAAAGATGCGTTGATCGATCTCTGAAGGTTCTATGCGATCACTGTTAGCTCTGATAGTTTCAGGATCTCGCAAAAATGCCTGGGCAAGCCGTTCTACTCTGCTGTCGATGGTGGCGGAGAACATCAGGGTCTGACGCTCTTTGCTGAGCTTATCGACGATTTTGCGGATCTGGGGCATAAAGCCCATGTCTAGAAGTCTATCCGCTTCATCGAGAACCAGAATCTCGATGGAATCTAGAGAGACTATCTTCCTTTTGACACAGTCATAGAGCCGTCCTGGAGTAGCGACGATAACATCGGTGCCTCTTTTGATGGCTTTCGCCTGGGTGTCCATGCTGGCGCCACCGTATACGGTTACTGTTGTCAGGTCACTGTTCTTGCCGAACAGATTGAACTGTTTCTCTATCTGCAAAGCAAGTTCCCGGGTAGGAGTCAAAATCAGGGCTCTGGGATTGACATCGTGGTCTTCGAGACATTCGATAATGGGCAAAGCGAAAGCGGCCGTCTTGCCGGAGCCTGTCTGGGCGGAAGCCATCACATCCCGGGCTGCCATTATCAAGGGTATGGTTTTTTCCTGTATCTCTGTCGGTTCGGTGAAGCCCATCTCTTCCAGGGCCATGGCAGTAGGCTTGGACAATCCAAGCTCGGTGAATTTTATCAATGTGCAGTCCTTATAGTTTGCATAATATTTGTTAGTCTTTTGACTTAGCCTCTTTGTTCTCCGGTGGGCGGCGACCGTACTGTTTGCGGTTTGTCTTTCCAGTCTGTTCTTACTTACTGGAGACAGGTAATGGGGGTATCTCTCCGTCCCCTCACCCTTTCCGGAATTATGGCACGACCCTATATAGTTGTCAAAGAAAGATTGCTTTATTAGACTGTCCCGGAAGCGTAAACCCTTACCCCGCTTGTGATTTGCCCCTTGAATAGTTTCTTCAAATAGACCCCTGAAAGGTACTAGACGCCGATGACGCCCAGCTCTCTATCCGGATAGGCGTTCTTTTCCCGAACCTGGCGACCGATCTCACGAATAGTATCGAGGGCTGCAAGTTCGGAAGAGCTTCTCTCCCGGGCTTCAAGAGCCGGGATTTTTGTAAGGGTTTCTGTCTTTTTGCGGCTCACCGAGATCTCGGCGGTCTTCCGTCCGAAGCTAAGCTCATAGATTGAGATCACCCTTCTATACAGGGGCTCGGCTTCCGAAGTCATGCCAACCTGACTCAGAAGGTCAGCAAGCTTCAAAAGACAGCTTGCCACCGCAATCGCCTTTTCTCCGTGGATCGTCTCGAGAACATGCAGTAAGCGCTCCAGCATCTCGGCGGCTTTGTCGAAACGCTGTTGTTTTTTATAGACTTCGGATAACTGCTCCAATAATGTGCTTATCTCGAGGGAAGATCGTCCGTATATAGGCTCGTAGATATAGAGGATGCGCAGGAGCAAACCCTCGGCTGCTATAAGCTTGTGCTCTTCCAGATAATGTCCGGCGAGCTTTCGCAGAGTCGGACAGATAGAGCGGCTCTGCCTGCCGTAACTGTCGACTTGATGGGCGAGAAAAAACTGATACAGACAGGTTGCTTCGCGCCTTCGTCCGGTCTTCTTGTATATCTCGGCAAGCTGATCGACTGCCACCACCAGAAGCGGGTCGGCAGGGGGGACTTCGCGCAATCTATGACTGATTAATTCTCTGATGAATGGCTCGGCTTTAGTATATTTCTGAGAAGAGAAATAGACCCAGGCCAGATTCTCGATGCTCTTGATCAGATGAGAGAGGTCGGTGGGTTGGGTGGCGCGGATTGCCTCGTGGGCTTGAAGTAGCAGCCTTTCGGCATCATCGAATCTGCCTTGCTGAATATATTGAAAAGCGCTTTTTGTATATCCGATGTGCTCTTTAGATTCATAGGCTGGCCGGTTATAGGGTGTCTTCCACTGGGTTACGACTCCGGCGGCGTCACGCTTGCCGACCCGGGCCAGGCCTATGTCTATGATGCTGGGCGGCTCCAGCTTCTTCGCACCGGCGTCAATCTCCTGAGACACCACATGTGGAGCCCAGTCCGGTACTTTGTAGTAGAAGCCATTTCGATTGGAGTCCGGCGAAAACATCGGAAAATAAACAGATCTGAGAGAGGGGCTATATAAAAAAAACAGAGCCGCAAGAGGCTCTGGATTCCAAAATAATCCTATTACATGTAGGAACTCATTAAAAGGCGATGCGCTTCAGCATCGGCGTTATAGTCTGTATTTAAAAGGGTTTCCGCCATTCGAACTGGTTGTAATAAAACAAAATTACATTGACCTAAGAAATAAAGGAAAGTAACGAATATATTAGCGTAGACTTATGAATTGGCTGGCGCGCGGCGCTACCGTACCGGTGCTGAGGCTTTTCCCGGTGTTTTAGTCTTAGTCTTAGGAACGGGTCTGGATTGAACAAAGTCGAAGAGCCTTGCCCAGATAGGCGGCTGCAAAAGATCGAACTGAATTTTGCGCTGCCAGTGCCTTAATGGATACGGTCCGCCGGCCACTTCATACACAGTATAGACCGGTCCACGACAGAGAGTAGCACCCTGGGTGGTGTTGGCGATTAAAAACAGCCTGCCGGCCTCGCCTATGCCGATGGTGGCACCTTCCCCCTCTCCTTCTTTCTTTTGGGTACCGTAGGCTTGACCGAGATTGAAGTAGAGAGAATCGGAGATGGGAAAGTCTATCTCTTTGAGAATCAGATCGAAATTGGCAAGCAGACTAAAATCCTGCTTTAAAACAGGCTCTTCGAGGATCTCTCTTTTCGAGATCTCCTCAAGACGAGAGAAGAGTCTTCGAAAGTCCTCCAGCCTTTTATCATAGCGCTTAGGATAAACGGCAAGTCCGCTAAGGGTCGATTTGCAATCTTCAAGATCCCTGGACATCAGATGATAGACCATGGGACGCGGCTCCAGGTATTGAAAGTTGGCTGGTTTCACCCCGGCGGCAACAGCAACCTCTTTGGTTTTCTGGTTTGGGTTTGGATGCACTCTATCCGCTTTGACACCGGCGTTAGTGCCAGGTCCCTGGCCAGGGACAGGATTGTAAGCGGTATAGCTATCGATCCAGGCTGACATAGCGGTCTCGAGCTGCCGTGAAGACCAGAGATTGGTCCGGAGTACAACCTGCACTTTATCGGGATAGGGTCTAAAGAGCTCGCAGAGAATTCGCCAGCGCCGATCGAACTCAGATTCGCCCCGACCGCCATTGGCAATTGAGATGATTCTCTCAAGACGCGGCACCGCGGTAAGCAAACGCGGATCGAGAGTGGCTATTTGCAAAGCGAGCAAATTGGTGGCACGCACGGAACCATGGGCATGGGAAAGCAGCAAAGACAGCGGTGTCGGAGTGGGAACGTCGGTTTCGGTCTTGTACTCGTGGGCCACATGCTTCAACCAGTCATCTTCGGCAGGCTGGACAAGAGGAAAGAAGCGAAAAACCTCCAGATCCGATGGCGCCTTGCCGCCGCTGCCTATCTCGAAGATTGACGTAGAACCAAGCGATACGGGACGCTGCTTTCTAATCTGCAACATCAACTTGGTTCTGGCGTAGGGCTGAGAGACTATATCCAGAAGACGGACGAAGCTGCCTCTGGAGCGGTCGAGGACGCTTGAAAGATCCGGCGGCAATATAGTGTGGACTTTATAATAGTTGTCGATTCCGCAAAGCGAAAAAACATTACCGATCCGGTTCCAGTATCCTAGCGCCGGCGCTTCTCCCACCCGGGCGAGAGAGAGGCTTCTATATAGAAGAACGGCACGACGAAAACTGTTGCCCCCACCGGATACGGTATTGACAGTGACATTGCGGAAAGGGAAATAAACCCGGGACAACCACTGATAACAGCTATAGAAACGGGACACTCTTTCGGACTTGGCGTACCATCCCCAGGGCACGCAATAAGAGAAGTCGACATTCTGGTTGAAGATAACAGACTTGGCTCTCCGCCCTTTTTCACAGGATTCATAGTCGACCTTGACCAGCTTCTCAGCACCACCTATGTCAGGCAGTTTTGCTTCGGGATCGAGCAGCTTCAATGCTACGGTCAAATAAGCGAGGTTGCGCTGCAGATCGTCTTTGACCTCTTCGTCATCTGCCTTGCGATAATCCGCAATGGTGGCTGCTATGGTGGCATTGAGCAGATGAAACATATCGGTATAGAGATGGTCTTCGATGGCCGCGCCGAATAGAGCGTTCCTGAAGCCGAAATAAGGATGCAACAGACTGTCGACGGTGACAAAATTCGGTTTGCCGTTTTCCCGATTCCATCTATAAATCGCCGACATCTCGCTTTCACCGACATTGGAAGCGACCACAAAATGATTCATAGCAAGTGCTTGCATAGAGCCCGGGGTCAGACCGGGGATCACGACTTTACCAAGAGAGAGCGGTTGCACCGCCGCTCCTTCTGTCTCGTTTTGGGGGAAGAGATCATTTAAAGATGGCTTCTGCTTACGGTCCAGTTTTATGGGGTCGATTGAGCTCGGTCCGAACTGAAGGGTGTTCAGTCTATTCATTGGCAGAACATCGGGCTCGCTCAGTTGAGCTAAAGCAGGCAAGCCCGGACAGACTAGAGTCGGCAGGCTGATAGCCAGAAGAATACTGGCAATGAATCGGTGTCTGCGGGTAGAAATTGTGCTCTCCTTTTCAAGCAAATGCTGGTTGGAATGGAGACTAGATCAACTGCGCAGTCATATCCTCCAGAGAGACGAAGTCGGCTGTATAGACTCCATCCTGCTCCCCGAGCATATTTACCACTTCCTGGGAGATAGGATCATCTAAGGTCATCACCATGACCGCGTCCTTTCTCACACCGAGGCGACCGACCCCCATGGTGGAGATATTGATATCCTGCTGACCGAGGATGGTGGCTACTTTAGCGACCATTCCCGGCTGATCGGTATGGGTGGTGAAAAGCATGTACTTGGCGGGCTTGAGATTGATAGGATGGTCTTTTATCTTTGTGATCAGGGGCTCGTCATGGGCAAGAATAGTACCATTAATAGCGGTGGCACCTTTCTCTGTCGAAACTATCACCACAAGTTCCGAATGATGCTGCGAAGTCTCTTCGAACTTGCTCTCCCTCACATGAATACCCCGGTTCTTAGCCACTATCTGGGCATTGACATAACTGACCCCTTCCACCTTTCCGGCAAAGAGCCCTTTCAAAGCTGCCACCACCAACGGTTCAGAGTCATTCTCCGCCAGAGAGCCGTAGCAGATAACCTCGACATCCTGGACGGTGCCGGAGGCAAGCTCACCGGCGATAGCGCCCATAGCCTCCGCCAGTCCAAGGTACTTGCCCAGCTTTTTGAGAATATGCGGCTTCATAAAAGGCAAATTGACCGGGCTGCGGGCGACGCCTTCCAGAAGATACTCGCGAATCTGCTCAGCCAAGTCAATTGCGACATTGAGCTGCGCTTCCTGGGTGGAGGCTCCTAGATGCGGGGTCAGAACGACTTTGTCGGCGACATCCAGAAGAGGAGAGTCCTTAGGAGGTTCGGGTTCGAAGACATCCAGAGCCGCTCCTGCCACCCGACCTTCTTTGATGGCTCTAGCTAAAGCGGCTTCGTCGATGATACCGCCTCTCGAAGCGTTGACGATTCTGACACCGGGTTTGATTCTAGAGAGCACCGTGCCGCTGATTAAATTAGTGGTCTGGGCTGTCTTGGGAGTGTGAATTGTGATGAAATCGGCTCTTCTCCAGATCTCTTCTAAAGTGACCGACTCGAAATTGAGCTCTTTCGCGCGCTCGGCGCTGATAAAAGGATCATAGACAATCACTTTCATGTTGAGGCTCAGCGCTGTCTGAGCCACTCTTGTACCGATTTTGCCAAGACCTATTACGCCAAGCGTTTTGTTGAACAATTCTACCCCGGTAAACTTGCTGCGCTCCCACTGACCATCTTTCATAGAACGGTCTGCACCGGTAACATTTCTAGCAAGAGACATCATCAAGGCGATGGTGAGTTCGGCGGCAGAGGCTGTGTTGCCCTCGGGAGAATTGAGGACGAGAATCCCTTTTTCCGAGGCCGCTTTCAGATCGATATTGTCGACACCGACACCAGCCCGACCGATGACCTTTAACTTAGAGCCGGCTTCGATGACGTCCCGGGGCACCTTGCAGCGACTGCGGACTAATAACGCATCATACTGATCGATAGTGGAGAGAAGATCTTCGGCACTTATATCCGGCTCATAGACCACATCGAGGCCTTCCGAGAGGATCTCTATGCCTCTGTCGCTCAACTTGTCCGCCACCAGCACTCTCTTCAATGCCAAGTCAGTCACCTCTTGTCTCTCTGCTACCGTTCCAGTCTCCATCTATGCTCTCCTCTTCTCAAATCAAAATTATGGGGTGAGAACCATTTTGTTCCTCTGCTGCCTCATCGCCTCTTTGTCCGAACAGGGGACTAGAAGCGGTTTTTTCTTCAGCCAGCTATCGAGTTGATCTGTTCTGTATTCGGAGAACAGATGCCCTCCCTGGCCCATCGGTTGGGTTTCATAATACTTGTCCGAGTCGGACATATCGATAAGGACTCGCGTTGTCGGTCCCACGGACGAAGTGAATTTCTCTCTGCTGACATATTCCGAGAGGTTGCAGGCGCTCACCGTATCACCATCGCCACCGACCCCGGTGACAGGAGGATTCACCAACCAGCCAAGCGAGTTGGAAAAGCCGCCCAGTCCATGAAAGATGATGTTCTCGAATGTGGCGGTGTGGATCTTGCCCCACTTCCAATCGGTTATATCATCAGACTCACTGGCCAGACGCACGTCGGCTATAGACTGAGAGAGAGTGGTGATGATAAAAGTCTCGAAGGTTCTCTCCTCCGGTGGCAGCCAGTCCTCGTTCTTTTCTCTCAAGAATCTTTCTACAAAAACGGTCCAGCGCGGCCAGCGGCTCATGTACTGGCGAGTGAGGGCGTCCTCTATCTTGGGCACCAGCATCCTTCTTGCCAGGTTGCGAAGAAAGGCCTCGTAGACAGAAGCGATATAGCTGTCGGAGGAAAGCTCTCCATTCCAGCTCTCCATCCGTTTGACGAAAGAGACCTGGTATTGATCCACTACTTCGTTTTTTGCCACCGCGGCCATAACCGTCTCTTTGAAGAGGTTATGAATGGCGGCGAACTCATCGCCTTGAAGATTGGCCATGTCAGGCAGCCCCACCTTTCGGGAGGCGTTGACATAGCCTTCTAAAGCACTTGTTATTCGGCTTACCGGATAGGGACTGCTCTCCAGGCTCTCGCCCTGATAAAGCTTCGAACTGGCCACAAGAAATCCTTCCTGGGGTTTGAAGAAAGAAGGCAAAGAATCGAAAGAGGCGTTGCCTCGCCAGTCCGCCTGACCGGTCCAGCCCGGCAGCAACTGTCCGGCTTTATAAGTAGTGCTCAAAGCGGAAGTCAGACGTTCAGGAATTGCGCCCGCTACTTGCAACCCGACACCGCCCTCCCGGTCGGCAAACAAAAAGGTCTGAGCAGTGCCGTCGTAGTCTTTTAAAGCCTTGCGAAATCCTTCCCAGTCTGTTGCCCTTGCAATTTTGTAATAGGTCTCGAAAGAAGGAAGCTTCTGGTTCTCTCCTATCCATTTCAAGCTGACCGCACTATTTCCGGAAGAAAGCAGGATAGGACCATGGGATGTGACCTGGACTTTATAACGATAGACATCCTTGTTGAAGCCAAGAACATCGCGACAGGGTATCTCTTCGATTTTGGTATCGACCAGATCCCATCCCTCTTTGGTTTTGTACTTGTCCGGAAACTCCTCAGAAAATTGCTCTACATAAAGGTCCTGGTCATCGACTTTATAGGCGGTTGCCCCCCAGGCAATCTGACTATTGCGCCCGAAAAGTATTCCGGGTACACCGGGGATGGTGACGCCGGACAGCTTGAGCTTCGGACAACTCAAAGAGATGACATACCAGAGGTTGGGATCCATGAAATTGGAATGACGATCAAACGCCAGGATGCCACCTTTACTGTCGGTGCGATCACCGGAGACGACCCAACCGTTGCTGCCATAGCCAGGAGGAGAAAGCAATCCCAACTTCAATCCCTGGGCAATGCTCTTCACCGAATCCGATACCAGTCCTTGCTCGGGGCCACAAGCCAGGCGAATTCTCTCCAGATCATCTTCCAGAAAGGCCGACTTGACCAGCCTCTGACCGAAAAGTTCAGTCGCCACGTCGGCTCCCGCTTTGTCGACCACTTTCTGCCTCAAGTCATCGAGGCTCCAGGATTCATTGGTGAGATACTCCAGATACTTCATCAAACAGATGGTGTCAACAGGGCTCCACTTGCGCGGCTTGTACAGAAGCAGGCTGCACTCCAGGGGATTTTTATACTCGTTGGAATCCAGATAACCATTGATGCCGGCACTATAGTCTTCCAGGCAATTTCTAGCCTCGGTGGACATAGCCTTCAATTCTTTCTGAGCCAGCCGCCTGAAACCAAGCTGCCGAATAAGCTTATCCTGGGCAAGACAGCGACTGCCGTATACTTCAGAAAGGGTTCCGGAAGAGATCCGGCGCAGCATATCGAGTTGAAACAGCCGACGGGTGGCAGTCCAGTATCCCTGAGCGCGGTACATATCCGGCTCGGAAAGTGCCTTGATATAGGGAACATCACGCCAATCAGACAGGACCTCCACCTCTTTGAAAAGCGAAGAATGCCTGGCTATGCCTTCATACTGAGGCAGACTGGAATGGGCAAACCACCAGAATCCAACTGGTAAAGCAAAAAGAATGAGGACGAATAGTAAGAGGATGACTCGATACACGTAGAAAATCGAACTCCGGGACGATTTTTTGAAGTTCACCTGAGCGCCTGATCAGACGCTTATAAATTATAGTCGTCTATTTAGAGTTTTTGGACCTTGAGAGCATCGTTTATGTAGTTGACTAAAGAGTCGACACAGCTCTTGAGTTCTTCGAAAGTATCGCGAGCCTCAGCCCCTCTGCCCTCCCGTGCCTGACTGACAAATTCACTCATAGAATCTTCCAGCTTCGTGATCGATAGCACCGAAACCAGACCCTTGAATTGATGGGCATCGCGCGCCAGTTGATCCCAGTTCTGGCTGGCGATAGAGTTTTCAAGCAGAGGAATGAACCGAACCACCTCCTCATTGAAACTGGCCAGAATCTCTTTCACATCGCTTCCATAGTGCTGACGAAGCAGATCGAAATCCACAAGAGCTAAATCTTCCTGGTGCTCGCCCCTGGTAGAGCCTTCCTCTGCCGCGGAAACCAGAGACTTTTCAAGAGATACCCTTTCGGAAGCGGAGGACTCTGCCCGGGGCAACCATCGAGCCAGGACCCTTTGCAGATCATCGATGCTGACCGGCTTCTTCAGATAATCGTCCATGCCGGCAGCCATGCAATTTTCCCTGTCACCCTCCATGGCAAAGGCGGTCATCGCCACAATCGGTACATGGCCTCCAATACGGCTCTCCCACTTGCGAACCTCGAGGGTGGCTTCATAACCATCTAACTCGGGCATCTGGCAGTCCATCAAAATAAGATCGTATGATTTATTTTTAACGGCTTCCAGGGCCTCCTTACCGTTTTTACAGAGTTCAACCTGGACGTTGAGGTTCTCAAGCTGCCTTCTGGCAAGCTTTCTCATCAAACTGTTGTCCTCCACCACCAGCACCCTGGGGTAATCTAAAGAGGCGTCTTTGACATTTTTCGATTTAAAAATCGGCAGCTCGCGTACTTTGCTCTCCCCACTTAGAAGACCCAGCAGTTCGCGCTTCTTAATGGGCAACATCATGCAGCCATTAGCCCCGACCTCGAGCGCCCTTGTGGCAACAGACCGACTGCGATAATCATAAATACAGAATACGTCGACGGCGCCATAGCGTTTGCCGTGGCGGAGCTTCTCGATCACGCCGATATTGGTAACTCGATCATCCGTCAAAGAAACGACCACCGAAGGAGGCAGTATAGCGCTGCTCATTCCGTCTAGCTTGTATATCAGATCACCGTATCCGGTGGCTTTAACAACTTCATAGCCTTCGTGTTCCAAATAAGCGCTCAGTACTTCGGACTCGGTTTCTACGCACTGGTAAAGAATAACGGTTCTCCCCCGGCGCCCCTCTCCAGCCTCGGTAAAGTTGCAGACGAAGGGGCAGACGAATCGGAAGGTCGCCCCCCTGCCGACAGTAGTATCTAGTTCGATACTACCACCCATCAGCTCGGCTAAGCGCTTGCTGATAGAAAGACCCAGACCTGTACCGCCGAATTGTCTTGTTGTGGAACCGTCAGCCTGCACAAAAGGAGAAAAAAGATTTGGCAGCGCCGCATCAGATATTCCGATGCCCTCGTCTTTCACTTCGAATACCAGCCTGGGATTATTGCCCCTTTCCATGCGCGGATAGACCCGCATAAAAACCTTTCCTCTTTCTGTAAACTTGATGGCGTTGCTCAAGAGATTGAGCAGAATCTGCCGACATCGAACCGGATCGCCCGAGACGGTAGAAACGATGCGCGGGTCCACAAGCACAGAGAAGTGCAAGCCTTTTATAGAAGCTTCATGGGCAAAGAGAGCGGCGCTGCCTTCCACAAGAGAGACCAGGTCGAAATCAATCCTCTCTATCTGCAGGCGACCGGCTTCGATTTTAGAGAAATCGAGGATATCGTTGATAATGGCAAGCAAGGTCTGGGCCGATTTTAAAATGCTGTCGGCGTGTTCGGATTGATCCGGATCCAGCTCGGTATCTAATAAAAGCTCGGATAATCCGATAACGGCACTGATTGGCGTTCTTACTTCGTGGGAAATATTGGCGACGAATTCGGACTTCAGTTTCGATGCCTCCAGGGCCTGATCATAGGCTATTTCCAATTTACCGGTGAGCTTCTCCAGCTCTTTGTTTGCTCGCTCCAGGCTATTCAAGCGATTTTCCAGATCGATTGCAAGTTGCTCGTTCTCCGACTGGGCCTCTTTCAAGTCTGTGATATCCATCATCAGACCATAGTAGAGCAACGAGCCGTCGGAGAGCCTGGTAGGCGAAGATGAAGCCCTCAAGTGCGTTATCTTTCCTCCCGGCAATATGGTCCTG
Organism: bacterium; assembly: GCA_016124935.1. Classification (GTDB taxonomy): domain Bacteria; phylum Cyanobacteriota; class Vampirovibrionia; order Obscuribacterales; family Obscuribacteraceae; genus RI-106. Next base: position 35,986 of record WGMS01000033.1, read on the forward strand.
GACTCACAGCGAAACTCGGTGAAATTACTCACCGATTCTTCTATCAACTCCAGCACCTGGGGCAAGTCATCCGGATGCAACGCCTCGAAAACAAGATTGCCGTTCTCCTGGATTTCATGGTACTCGTGGCCGAAAAGTCTCTTGCATCCGTCGGAGATATAAGGAAAAGACATGGTGCCATCCGGTTTATAGAGGAACTGATAAATAACACCAGGGACTTGCGAGGCGATTTGAGAATAACGATAGTTCAAATCTTCGAGCTCTTGGGCGAACAGCTTCTTGTCAGTGATATCGTATGCGACACCATATATAACATCATCAAAGGCGGTGGCGCTCCAGCGAAACCAGCGTATGCTACCATCCTTTGCTATATACCTATTCTCGAAATCCTTTATCCTTCCTGTTTTAGTCAACTCTTCCGCCACACCGATGGTCTTATCTCTATCATCCGGGTGAATATACGCTATATATGGCTGGGACATAAGCTCTTCCTGACTGTAGCCCAACGAATCCGACCAGGCCGAGTTGAGCCTCTTGAAGAAGCCGAATTTATCGGCGATGCATAGATGCTCTCTAGTGAGATCGAAGAAAATCTCGGTTTCGGTCAGGTCACCGACCTGATCTTGAAAGCGCAACTCCAGCTCACCCTGCCTCTCTTTGCGGGAGAGCTCAGATTTCTCTACGCTGGTCAGGTCATAACAGAATACTGCTATCGCCTCCGGTTCCCCTTCTTCGCTCAGCAGGGGAACTTTGTCGACTTTGATCCAGCTCTTATCGCCGCCGGCAGAAGCATATTGCTCCACTATTCCATAGATAGGCTGCTTCGAACTCAAGACCCTCCAGTCTCCCTTCCTATAGCGAGAACCGTCTTCTCTGTGCACATCCCTGGTATTGCGTCCGATCATCTGAAAACCGGAGAAGCCCATTTTCTCAGCTGCTTCTTTATTGGCCAAAAGCAGCCGGCCATCGGCATCCTTCAACCAGATCATCAAGGGCGTGGCATCGACCAGCCGCCTGAGGCAGCTGCTCGAGAGGGTAGATACGGGCACCATCGGCAGTATATCCAACAAAGACTCGAAAACCCGCAGGAACTCCGCCATCTGTACTTCGGTCCAGACCGAAAGTCCTTCGGCGTCTCTTCCCAGAAACTCCATAACAAGAACCAGTTCGCCTTCCCCTCTCTTTCGAAGAGGCAATTCCAGAGCAGCATCCACCCGCGCTTTCTTGAACTGGTGATGGCGCTTAAGACGTTTTCGATTGAGTAAATTATCCTCAAGAAGCGGTGTCATCTCTCTCCAGGCTCTACCCGGTAAGTCCTGTCCCTTTCTGAAATAAACATCCTGAAAGTCGCATTTCGCCTGGCCGATTCTCGGCACCACAATCCGGCAAGAGATCTCGGTCTTGAGAAGCTTGTCGCGAGGATCTAATAACCAGACATCGGCTTCGACACAATCCAAAGCCAGGGACAACTTCTCCTGGACAACCCCGATCAACTTCCAGGCATCAATTTCGGTGCCGACAAAATCTAGGAGCGCGTCGATGATAAGCTCTACCAGGGGATTGCCCTTTCTTTTCCCCGAGAGATAATCAAGCGAAAGACTGATACCAGAAAATACATGACCGCATTTCCCCTTCTGAATCAGGCTGAGAATACTGGAGGTCGAGTGAAGGCGATGTTTGAACACCCTCAATTCATCCGGGACAAGTTTTTGCAACTCCTCGGCCAGAGCGCGGTCGGAAAGTAGAACGTTCTGAAAGAAATCGGTCGACTCCTTTTTCAGCTCTCTCACTCCGGCCCCGAATACAGCCTTGATCGAGCCCTTAAAATCCTTTAGCTCTTTCAGCTCTCCTTCAATCAGATCATAGCGCCAGCAAACGCCACCGACCAGTTCGGCCGGCTTGAGAAATTCTTCGAACTCGAATTGATTTGAGGGGGACTCGGTCACAGTATGTAATACCGTCTATGGACTCCGACCATGAGAATCAAGTACCACCAGTTTACCTTTCTTGCCCTGTTTAAGCCACCGGTCGAGGGTCGGCGTTTCGGCACCGGGTGGAATCAATACTATGGAGGGCCTGTCTTCGCGGAATGGACTTATTTTGTTAAATTCTCGGATTTCAAGGACGCCTACGACACGATCTGCAGTTTCGAAATCCCTTCTTCTTTCTTGACCTGGATCTGGGTAGGAAACATCTCTTGTACATCTAGAAAGTGTGTTATGACAAGGATTCGCGAGAAATCAGACTGAATCGCTTTGATAGAACGAACCAGGCGCTCTCGACTGCGATTATCCTGTGAACCGAAGCCCTCATCGATGATGAGAGTCTCCAGCCTGGCTCCGGCGCGCCGGGCCAGCAACCTCGACAGAGCGATCCGGATAGAGAAGTTCACCTTGAAAGACTCGCCGCCGCTGTAAAGTTCATAATTTCTCGTGCCGACCTCATCGCCGATCAGGATATTCAGTGTCTCGGTCATGCTTCCTGACTTGTTCTGGTGTTGGGTGATGAGAGCGATATGCATCTTGTTGTCGGTCAATCGGGAAAGAATGCGATTGGCTTCCGATTCTATCTCGGGTATCGAGTTCTCGATGATGATCGCCTGGATTCCTTTCTTCCCAAAAGCCTCAGCCAGAAGCAAATAGTCTTCGCGCTCGGTCTTCAACTGCAATAACTCTTTTTGCTTTTCTTCAAGCGACTGTATGCTGCGTTTCAGATCACCAATCTGGCTCTCGAGAACGGCCACAGCGCTGGAGTTTCTATCCCGACGGGCAAGAAGGGTGGCGAGGTTCTCTTCTTTGACTTTGACCTCGGCGGCCAGTTCGGGGAGCCGCACCGAATCCTCGGTTAGAACCGCCGATTCAGCCTTGAGCTGCTCAATTCTCTCCTCTTTAGCGCGACGTTTCCGCTTGAGAGCATCAAGTTCGATCTCGAGCTCGGGCTTCTCCTCCTTGGCTTTGGCCAGCTCATTCAAACGCTCGGCAAAGGGCAGCAATTCTGCCAGCTCTTTTTTCAATTCGAGATGGCGACTGCGATCATAGTCCAAAGACAAAAGCTTCTGGTTCAATCTCTCCAGAGCCTGGCGGACCTCGACACCATAGGACTCGGAGTCGAGCTGATCTCTGTACTCTGCTTCCTTCTCGATGAGAGCCGGCAAAGACTCTCTAAGGCGTTCTAATTCGCTGATGTCGCGATCGAGACTCTGCTTTCTGGTCTCCACATGCCTTTTCATGCGAATCTGCGATTGCAGGCTGGAATGAAGCACCGGATCGAATTCCAGCTTATGAATCTCCGTTTTCAACCCGACAAGACTTTCCCTCTCGACTTGAGAGAAATCGCCCACTTCAAGCCGCCGCTCCATCTCTTTGAGCTCTTTCTCCAGACCATCGAAAGAGGTTCTGGCGCGCACTATCGAATTGGACTTCTCATTGAACTGACCGATTCGTTTATCCAGATCTTTGCGACCTTCCAGATGCTTTCGCAGCCTCTTGTACTGATTGCGCAGCTCAGCCCGCTTCGCTTCTACCATTTTTATCTCTTCGGCCACCTCGAGCATCTCTTGCTCGAAACCCTGGTTCTGTATTTGATATCGTCCAATCACCTTGGAGCGATCGACAATGGGAGCGGAACAGAGCGGACAGATGCTGGAGTGATCATGGTCGTGCAACTCCCGAACCTTCTCTTCATTCTCCAGCTTTCGACGCTTCAAATCGACAATCTTCTGCTCCAATACTTCTATTTCGGACTTGGCCTCCAGTCCCCGGGTTTCGACCAGCTCCAGCTCGGTCTCGAGCCGATCCATCTCCTGACTTTCCTCTTCCAGTTCGTTCTTTCTGTTTGATAGAGTGCTCTCGGCAGCCAGTATATCGGCAAGCTCTTTCAAGTGATTGCTGCGCTGGGCGACTTCGGCCTCTAATTTAATACGCGCTTCTGTAATAGCAGCCTGCAGTTCGGTGGCACGTTTGTTGAGCTGGCTGAAACTCTCTTGTTTGCTGGAAGCCTGGGATTCTCGCTCCAGCAGCTCAAGGTATTCTCGATACATGGTCTCGACTTTGTCTCTATCGGCGGTATCACTACCGAGCTTCTCTATCTTGGCTCTGGTCTCTTGCAAGCGGGTGCTTATATGATCGGCTTCAACCTCGAGCCTGCTGCGCATGGTGGCCAACCGTGCTTTCAGTTCGTGCTTCTCTTCGGTGAGCTCCTGCACGGCTAGGGACTTTCGGTCGAGGGCTTCGGTCAGAGCGCGTATTTCGGTAAATTTTTGCGACTGCGCCTCTATTTGAGAAGAGTTTTCTATTAGCTTGCTCAAATCCTCCAACCGGCTCCTTAAGCGCGACTCCCTGGCGGAAAGCTCCTTTAGATCAAGCTCGAGCTCCTCTACCTTTTCCTGATTGACCGCCTTCTTTTCCGAAGCAAGCAGCAGAGCCTGATAGCTCTCCTGTCTCTCTTTGAAGGCCGCCTCGAGCTTCTCTTTCTCCAGATCTATCATCGCAAGCTCTTTGCTCGACTCCAGTAAGCTCTCGTTGAGCGCAGCCAGGGACTCTTCCTGCTGCGGCAACTCTTTGACTATCTCCTCGAGCAACTCGATCTTTCCCCGGGACTCCCGGGCGCTTGCCCGACACGATTCTTTGAGACGCTCGAAATAGCTGAGCCCAAGGATTTCAGAAAGCACCTGCTTTCTCTCGTTCGGAGCCCTGGTGGTAAACTCATCGGCTCTGCCCTGACGCAGATAAGCGCTGTTGATGAATGTGTCGTATTCCATTCTAAGCAGATCATTGATCACCTGCTGGGTAGCCCACATCGAAGCGGCGGTCAGGCTCTTCCATCGCCCTTCCCCGGCTTTCAAAGCGGGCCTTGAAGCAACCACCTGATTGACCGACAGCCCCTCAGCCAGAGGTGCCGGCGATATTCCGAATGACCCCGCCTCGGCCTCATCATCGACCAGAACCTGAAACTCCAGGGTCCCTTTTGTGGAAGCTTTTCCACCTTTCTTGCTGAGCCGCTTCTGCCTCGAACGGCGTATTCGGTAGGTCCTGCCTTCATAGGTGAAGATCATATCCACCCACATCTCAGCTTCGCCGATTCGAATCAATTCATCAGAGCCGGCCCGGGCTCTTTCCCAGAGGGACCAGGTAATGGCATCGAGAAGGGCAGACTTTCCCGCGCCGTTCTGCCCGGAGAGACAGGCCACCCGCACCGCCGTCAGGTCGAGGCTGGTGTCGGCATAGCTCATGAAGTTGTGAAGAGATAAGGAGTTGATTATCAATTTAAACGGTTCTTACGCTTAAAACATCCCCGGGCTCAGAGTTCAAAGTATCACAGTTAAATGGACTTGAACGCAGATCCTGGACAAGAATTCGAAAAATTTGCTAAGCCTTTCTATAATCGAATTGAAAAGCCTCTCTAAATTCAAATCGAACCGAAGAGTAAACCCATCAAGAAATCACTTATCACGCTCGCATTTTTCATCTCCGGTTTCTGCACCCTGCTTTACGAAATCGTATGGCAGAGACTGTTCATCCGGCTGGTCGGCACAAGCACCTTTGCCACCACCCTGACTCTTGCCCTGTTCATGGTCGGTCTTTCTGCCGGCGCGCTCATCTATTACCTGGTCAAGGCCAGATCCACGGTCAGTAGAAATAGCTTAAACGGCTTGAGGTTGCTGGCCCTGTTAGAAACCCTGGTGGCCCTGGCCGGTTTCGCCTCGCTCTGGCTGACATCCTCCAGCAATCTGGAGAGCATCCTCAGCCTGGCGCGATCTCTCACGGCGACTGAAATCGGCGATTTCCATAAAATCACAACCTGGACCTACGGCTTCGTCTTCCTTGCCCTGGCATTACCGACAACTTGCATGGGGGCAACCCTGCCTGCCCTGGCGGATTATGCCGGATCCAGAGAAAGCGAACCAGCTCGGTTCATTATCAGGCTCTATTCTATAAATGCGCTGGGAGCTCTTGCCGGAACCGTCTGTGGAGGCATATTCCTGCTTTATCATTTCGGCATCGCCGGGTCCATCACCATAGCCGCTTCACTAAATCTATCAGCCGGCGCCCTGGTCTATCTGGCCGACAAACTCGATACAAAAACAACTTCGGAAGAAGAAGCGGATATCTCGTCAGGGCCAGAGACAAAATTATCTTCGGGTCTCCTTTTTGCGGTCTTCCTCTCCGGATTCGTTTTCTTTGCCCTCGAGTCGATCTGGACCAGGTTCCTGCTCATCTTCTTCGGTTCATCTACGTACGCACTCACCGTGGTGCTCGCGGCATGCCTGATAGCGATTATTCTAGGGGCTCATCTTGCCAATTCAATTGCCTGGAAAGTCAACAGACTGGATTATCTAGCCACTCTAGTCGCCCTCGGCGCCCTTAGCACTGCCTGCCTGCTTCATCTCTATCAGATAATGCCGGAGATCTACCTCAATCTAAAACTCGGACTCGAAAACAACTTTCTAGATCTGAGGGCTACCGGTTTTTTGCTCATGCTCCTCTCCGGTCTCTGGTTGATTCTTATACCGGCTACTTTCATATCGCTTATCTTCCCCCTGTGCGTAGGAGCCTGCCGGGATGAAGAAGCCCTTGCAGCAAGGGTTGCATCGCTCTACGCTTTGAATATGCTCGGCTCCGTTCTGGGAGCTCTATCTATTCATTCTCTTTTCGAAGCCGATCTCACACATTTATTCAAAAGCACCATCGAAGCCGGCACCATTTCTGTCGCAATGCTCCTGATTCTCTCGGCAGTCGCCCTTACGATTCAATCAAGATCCAGTGTACTGCTCACTGCCCTTTTGACAGGAGGCGCAACCATCGTACTTTTCCTGCGCCCATCCTGGAACGAAAGCGTGATCAGCCTCGGCTACGCCCTTTTCACCGTAGAGCAAATCAGGGACTCCAGGCTCGGGGTAAAGGCATTTATTGACCGGGCCGCCAGAGCCAGTCATCTGCTTTTTTACCGAGAAGGCGGCAACGCGGTCATCGCCGTCAAAAAGAACCTGCGGGCGAACATCACCTATCTGACCAATAACGGTAAATCTGAAGCGGCCATACCCATAAAAAGAGACCAGCCGGCTCCGGCAAGCGATCTTTCCACCCATACCCTGATGGGCCTGAGCGCCTCGATTTTTTGTCCCGAAGACAACCAGGAGAATCTGATCATCGGCTACGGCAGCGGCACCACTTGTGGCACAATGCTGAGCCTTGACCGAGTCAAATCTTTAAAAGTCCTGGAGATAGAAAAAGCCGTCTTCTCTGTGGACCAGTACTTTCAACCCGCCAATCTGAGCCCGCTCAGGAGTGACTGGCTGCGCTCAAAAAAAATTGTGCCGATAACCGCTGATGCCAGAAATTATATTACTCTAGATTCTTTCGGCGGCAAAACAGGCTATGACACGATAGTCTCCCAGCCGGCTGAACCCTGGGTTTCGGGCGCGTCTAATCTTTATACTGAAGAGTTCTTCAAACTAGTGCGCAGTCGACTGAAACCGAAAGGGGTCTGCTGTCAGTGGCTTCAGCTCTACTTAATCAACCGGGACAATTTCGCGGTGCTGCTGAGGACTTTCAAAACGGCCTTCCCCTCGACCTATGTAATGCATGGACGAAACGCCGGCGAGGTCATCTTGATAGGCACTGCCGACGAAGCGAAATTGGACCTCGAAAGAATAAAAGGCGCCCTCGAATCGAAACCGACAGCGGCTCTGCTTTCTCAAACAGGCATATACGACCCCGCTCAGTACATGGCAAGGCTGATCTTATTTCCCGGGGAGACTGAAGCTAAACAATCATCTCCCGAACAAACAAATAGCGACGACAATCTTTATAGCGAATTCCGCCTTGGACTCAATCCGGGATCAAAATGGGAAGAAGACTCCATAGAAAAGATCCTGACCAAACTATACAGCACCCCCAGCGATACCATATTGGACCACTGTATCGAAAAAGACGAACCGGACAAATCATTTCTTTGTCGACTGGCACTTGCTGTAGCGGAGTCGAGCCGCATCGATATAAATCCGGCGACGGATACCGATCTGATTGCCAACCTGGCAGGAGATCGTCCCAAACAAAATCAAAACCCAATCAGGAAAAGAACCGGTCAGATTACAAGCTTGCTCTCCCGTCTCGCCGCCATGGACAGAAGTCTGGCTGCAGTAACCGAAGCTCGAATCAATCGCATTGTCGGAGGCCGAAAGACAGTATTCCTGCCGCCCCCAACTACTAAAGCAAGCGCTCTTGAAAAAGCGCTCTATGCAAGACATCTATACGATAAAGGCAAGAAAGATCTTGCAGTAGGGGCAGCCCTGGACGCTTGCGCCACCGGGGGCGATGACTGGTTCTCTTTTCTGACGGCAGGCAAAGTCCTTCTTTTTTGCCGAAAGTATGAAGAGGCAAGCGCCAGTTTTAAAAAGGCTAAATCACTGAGAGACAATCATCCCGAAATTTTGAGCGCCCTTGGTCTTTCAGAGATTCTCTCCGGCAAGGAAAGCGTGGAAAACGACAGAATACTAGAAAGATCCTTGAAGCTCGACCCGGCGCAGTACCTGGCAAGATACGCCCTGGCGAGAAATCTTTTGGCGAGAGGCGACCTGGAAAGGAGCCTGGCTCAAATCTACTACGCCAGCAAAGTAAGCGGCTTCGACCCGGGACCGCAGCTTTTCGTGACAGCCTGTTTCGTGAAAATTCGTCATTGGAAAAATGCCTCTATAAATCTCGAACGTCTTAAACAGAAAGTAAAGGAAGATCCCGTTATTGAAGCCCTGGAAAAGCTTATCAAGGAGAAGAAACTTTCAAAAAGAAACGAAAATCTGATCGAAGCGATTCTTGAAGCACCACTACCGGGCTTCGGCTCATGAATTGATGATATATTAATCAGGTCATAAGATAGGAGCCGCCCTCGGTATGAAGCAGCAACTTCTCCTGATAGAAGACAGCCCGACCCAGCTGATCACCATTAAGAAAAGGCTGGAAAACTCCGGATACGAAGTGCTCTCCGCCGGCACGGTGGCAGAGGCCCTGGTGCTTGCCTACGACGAACACCCCGACTTGATTATCTCGGACATCGTCATGTCCCAGATAAACGGCTATCAACTTTGCAGACTGGTCAAATCCGACCCGGAGCTCTCCTCTATACCGGTGATTCTGCTGACAAAGCTGGATGGCTCCGTTGACCGATTCTGGGGGATGAAATCCGGTGCTGATCGATTTATTCCAAAAGAGCCGGGATTTCCCAGCCTGCTCACCGCCTGCCAGGAAATCCTCGAAGATACATCCCGGGATGAGAATATGCAGATGAGCCCTCATTCGGTCAGACATTCCAAGAAAAAGCCCTCCGCCGAAGAGATCAACAGTCGTCTCAATCAGCTTCTGGAGAGGCTTCTTTTCGAAGCCACCATCACCGATGAGGTGCGCAAACTGATTGATCAATCTCTGGATATAGACTCTATCGTAGAGCGACTCTTCGATCTTATGTCTTCGGTGCTCAACTATGACGCCTGCGCCATCGCCGTGAACGAAATCAGAGAGACCAATGTCTTCCTAGATTGCGGCGGCAATATCACCGAAGAGTCCATGGCCGGTTATCTAGATAGACTCTGCCATCAGGCCGGTCTGCCACCAAACAATCTCGATTTGGAGAGGACCGAATTTGCTCCCAAAAATGCCATGAGTCATCCGATAGACCTCCAGGGCAGCCGTCTGGGACTTCTTGTTCTGGTGCCCCACGCAAAAGAGACCTTCCAACCGGGAGATATGAAAGTAACCCGAATAATTTGCGATCAACTCTCTATTGTTCTGCGTCTCTATTTCAACTATAAGTATCAGACCGACTCTGAGCCCAAGCAGAAGCCGCCCGCTCTATGAGAGCCTGCGCAATCAGTCCGTATGATCGTCTTCGTCTTCACCGGCAGATTTGCGAGGAATCACATCGATGTCTTCCAGCCGCGGCGCAAGCGGTGGCACATCGGGCTCGTCCGAATCGGAGAGAAGCATATCGGCAAGGCTGCCTTTGATTTTATACATTACCTGCCATTCGATAGATTTCTTCAGGGCCTGACGAGCGACCTCCTCCTGATCTGAAGGCGAAGAAGAATCGCCGGACTCTTCGTCCTTTTTCAAAGTGAGGGCGATCTGACGAATCTCTTCGGTGGTCTCTTCCTCTTCCGGAACTTGAACAGCATCATATTCAGTACCAGTGACCACCGGCATATTGGTGCCGGATGTCCTCATCTCCACGCCCTGGCCTGCCTGGCCCTCCTCCTGGACCTGGACCTGGACCTGGACCTGGACCTGATCTAAGTCCGTGGAAGTCTCGACATCGGATGTGGTCATCTGAGACGAAGGCAATTCCAGGCTGTCCTCCATCTCCATTACCGGCTCGTCTTCTTCATCATACGCTAAAAGATTCTCAAGGTCTTCTAAGTTCTCATCCTCTTCTTCATCGAAAAACTCTTCGGCTATCTCATCGTCAAACTGATTTTGACCGGAAGATGAATCAGGATTCGGCCGGCTCACAACCACCGGAGAATCCCCAGGAACAGTCTCCACCGTCTGGGAATCGGTTTCTGTGAGGGCGACTGCCGGTTCCGGTTCCGGTTCTGGTTCCGGCTCAGATTGAGAAGGAGGGGAAAACTCAAGCATAGATTGCAGGGAACCAGCGCTGGCTTCCTCTTGCTGCTCCTGCTCAGAATCTTGCTCCTGCTCAGAAGCCTCATCATCGTCGTCGGAGAGATGCATACCTTTCATCAAACTGCGAAGACTCTTGCGCTCCGGAGAGCGATCCTCTCTCTCGCCGGTGATTCCCTCAATCTGGTACGAGACGGACTCCATGGTAGCCTTAACTTCTTTACGCCGGGCAGGCGGCGGTGCCTCCTCTTCCGGTGGTGCGCTCCAGTCGAGTTGATCTTTCCAGTCGGGAACGGCATGATCGGCAGAGACCTGCCTTTTAATAGCCTCTTCCTGGTTCAGCATCGGTCCTGTTCCAAAAGATTGCACCTTGACCCTGGCACCGGATCTGAAACCAACCTGCCCTCCGGAAATGGCCGGGATCTCCGAATCCGTATCCTTCAGTCCCTGGGCAATAATACGCTCCATCTCACTGAGGGTGAGCAGACCTTCGGTGACGGCGCTTTCATAGATGGGCATGTCGGAGTCGATCCAGTGGCGCATGCAACTCTGGAAAGTCGCCACAGACATATAGCCCATTTTGAGAAGCCTTTGACCCATTAAGACCTGATCTAGGTCGGGCTCGGTTATAAATCCCTGTTTGACAAGAAAGGCGCCAAAAAGCATCTCGGGCATGGCTCGGTGCATATCGGCGGCGATCTCCAGTTCGGTCGGCTCAAGGAGACCCGCGCACTGCAAAAGCTCACCGATTCTCAAAGGAATAGTAGAGCCGATAACAACCTGACCTTCACTATCGGGCGAATCGATTATTACATCCGGAGCCCCTCTCAGACCCAGAATACGGAAATCATAGTCGGTGCGAGTCACGGGGTCAGTCAGAACATCATGGGCAATCCAGAGTTCCTGCAGTTGTTGTAAAAGCTCTTTGCGCTTACGTCGTTTCGTCTTCTTTATCTCGAACAACAATCTACGAATCAGAACGAGAAAACCGACATGGATCTTCTCGAAAGAAGCTACCTGCTCAACACCGAGAATTCCGTAGGCATCGAAGACATTCTCGTCGAGATGGGCTCTGGGCTGCGCTCTGTGCACCCGGGTGAGGCTGACAGCGGCGCCCGATCCTGTACCTCCTGTGCCCAGCATTCCCTGGGATTGATTCTGATTCAGCCCGCTCAGGGGTACTTCGGCAGTCTCGTCAGACGGCTCCACCGCAGGATCTATGGAGTCGGAAAGATGCTCCTCATCATCGAACGCCTCCGCTTCGGATTCTTCAGAACTCTCTTCGGCTTCGGTCCAGACTATATTGGGTAATTTGCGCTTGCGAATCTCTGTTGAAGCCGAAGCAGACTGCTCGGCAGAAGGAGCAGGTGCTGCCGCGCGCTCTTCCTCGGGAGAGGAGGCGACGCCTTTGGTTTCGGCCGCATTATCACCGGCTCCATGGGCAGATCGAATCAGTAGAAAAATCTGTCTGTGGGCTAGACTGACTCCGTTATTGTCGCCAAGCTCGACACTCTGCTTAAGCGCAGCCGCCAGAACTCTACTCTCGAGCTCCAGCCGGTCTTTCGTGCCCATCGGGCCAACGAGCATCGTTCGGAATGCACGTGGACTCATGGATGACTTTGATACCTACCCTCTACTAAGTGAAGACGAAAAGTTCCATATAAACTTTATAGACATCTTGGTCAGATCATTAACATCCTAACTAAACAAGTAATATATTAGGCAGAGATTCCAGGGTCGAGAATCGAGAAAAATGGACAGGACAGAGAGTTTACAGGAAAACCCGGATCCCATTAAAGCGGGACTGAAAACTATTGGTATTGAGACACCGTCGGATAAACTAGCCAGCCTGGAAAAGCTCGTATCCCTGGTTATTGCTTATAACAGCCACACCAATCTAATCGCCGACGCATCGCCCGAAATCATTCGCTCAAGACATATTCTGGACTCTCTCTCGGCTCTCCAGTTCTGGCCAGACGTATTAGATTCGGCGTCCGATAAAAAGGCTCCCTCCCTGGTAGACCTCGGCTCCGGGGCCGGCTTTCCCGGTCTTGTGCTGGCAATCTGGATAGAAAACCTCGAAGTCACTCTGGTAGATTCGAACAGCAAAAAAATACGCTTTCTGGAAGAAGCGATAGCGGCTCTGGGATTGGGCAAACGAGTCAAGACAGTTCAAGCCAGATTGGAAGAATTGGGACGCGATCCGTCATTCAGAGGACGTTTCGACCTGGTCTCCGCCAGAGCGCTCGGTCATCTGGCCCTCAATGCCGAGCTCGGTCTGCCGCTTCTCAAAAGAGGCGGCTCCAGTCTTTTCTACAAAACCGAAAAACAGGCAAAAGAGGAAGCGCCTGTGCTGTATTCGATACTCGAATCCCTCGGTGGCGGAGAGATTGAATACCTGGTTCCGGAGCTACAGGAAGGCAATTCCAAACATATCCTGATTCGAATCGAAAAGCTAAACAGGGGCTCCGACAGCTTTCCTCGCGCCTGGAAAAATATCAAACGTGATTTAGATCGCTATAAGACAAACGCCAGATCAGGCTGATTCTTCCAGTTCTTCTTCGGGCTCGCCTTCATGCTCTTGCACCAGCCAGCCTTCCGCCCCGGCTCTCAGCCGCGCCCGGGCCGGACCGTGGTCCACGGTCAGCTCCAGAACCCTGCGTTTACTGCCAAAGATGTACTGGGCCCGGTTAACCAGGGCGGTGACATCAACATGATCATGGGCGAAAATGATGTTGTCCGGTTGCCGATACCAGCTATCGCCCACCGGCACGACTATATCGGCGATCATCGTGCCCAGATCCAGCACTTCCGGCTCCCGGTCGGCTTGCACCGGCCAGTTCACCCGGTAGACGGACTGATCAAAACCGAGACATTCGACCCGGCCAAGATAGCTGACCGGCTCGGCGACAATGTGAAAACCCGACTCTTCGTACTTGCCAACCTCCTGCCTCCAGCACTCTTTGAGAACTTCGCCGACAGTGTCGACATTGGGCTCGAGGCGCCAGACCTGGGAGGTGGGCAGATAGGACTTGGACTCGATGAAATCCCAGCGACTTTCGTCATAGACAAGTTGATATTGATGGGTACTGGCCCAGGCGGTCATCAGAACACTGGTCCAGATATTGTTCTCCTGGTAGACGGATTTATAGCTTTTCTTAAACCACTCCTGCCACTCTTCAAAAGAGTCATAATTGCCAGAGCGCTTGGCCAGCCCCTCCCGCCACTCTTTTTCATCAGGCAGCGGATCTTCGGCATGGAAGAACTCTTCCCAATAGGCCGTTACCGAAGCGACCTCCACAAGAGAGGAATTGAGCCGACCGATGTTCTCCTGCCATAGCTTGGAAACCAGCTTCAGAGCCTCTTCACAACGGGAGTAAGGATTGGAATCCTTCATGGCATCCGCGTGTCTAGTGTAATCAACAGCCGCTCTGATTAGATAAGCTGGCAGCATAATCCCTCTCCATAGTAAGCCACCATTTTAAACGAGTTTAGACCACCATAACCATTTCTAACAGGGCATGGTCGAAAAAACAGATAATTATAAGCTACCGGCTCCGACTTTCTCCTGGGCCCTGCCTGTGTCCAGGATGAGCTTCCGGAAGGCTTTGATTCGAGCACCGAAACGCTCGTCGGCTTCGAAAGCTTCAAGATCGCGGTCCAACCGAGCCGTCCAACACTCGCCGCCGGATTTGCCTGGCATATTGAAACGCAAACCAATACCGAGTAAATCGGTAATCATCATCACGGCGAGCCAGCATGGAGACTGCAACAACGCTCTTTCAAACGCGAAAAGAATCTCGTCGGTGAACTCGACAGGGGCGCTATCTTCGTCGCGCCCCAGAAGGCGCATCAAGCGCTGTACCTCGAGCCAACCTTCATGACCGTTTTTAGAGTGCCACCATTCTACTAGACCTTCATAATAGGCGCGAATAGGCTGATGGTCGTGGGTTGCGTAGGTGGCTAGCGAAAGCGGATGAAGGTCTTCCATCGGGATGAACTCCCGGGTTTCCTGATCACGCTCAAAAATAGGAATGGCAAAACCGGCCATGTTCAGATCGTGGATTGCAGGTCGTACATATGGAGGCACGATAAGCCCGAGATCTTCAGCAACGATGCAACCGTCTGAGGCGGCAGCGGATATCTCGGAAAGCACCTTACAGCCTTCTGCCTTGTTCAGTCTGCGGTTATCCGAAGTCTCGTCGTCCCTGGGCTCGAACCGGGGCAGAATACCTCCGGTATGAACCTTGGCTTCGGTATCGGTCAAGTGCAAGAACTCGTCATTGCGATCGGGAGTCCAGGGGAAGGCATAGACTCTGAAAAATCCCAGAACATGGTCGATTCTAAAATCATGAAAGTGTTCCAACAAACGAGTAATTCTGGAACGCCACCACCGGAAGTTCTCCTTACGATGCTCTTCCCAGTGATAAAGCGGGATACCCCAGTTCTGTCCCCAGCGCCGGGTAAATTCGTCGCCGGCGAAAACCGGCTCCGGGGGGGCGCCGCCGGAGAGGTCCAGTCGAAACAGAGCTTGTTCGCACCAGACATCGCTACTGTATCTACTGACACCAAATGGAACATCACCCATCAGACGCACTTGCATCTTATCGGCGTGAGCCTTTACTGCCCGCCACTGGCTATCGGCCACCCACTGAACATACTTGTAGAAGTCTTCCAGGCTTTCTACTTTCTCACGATCAATAGAGCTATCCACCCACTTCCGGGCCGACGAATATGACCGCTGCTCCTCCGGCCAGCTCGGCCAGACAGGACTGCCGCCATTCACTTCGATAAGCGCTCTAAAGAGGGCATAGGGATCCAACCACTGGCTGCGCGTCTTTTTAAATTGCTCGAATTCGCCTCGAATTTTCTTACCAGAATCAGCAAGAACAGCATCATAGGCCTTGCGAAGCAGTCTCTGCTTCAACAATTTGATTGATCGATAATCAATCACTTCGTCATCAATGGAGGAAAGGGCATCCTCGACCAGAGCGTGATCCTCGTCCGCCAAGCCTGGCACCGCATACGGTTTCATAGACAGCAAAACCGGCTCCAGAGCCATAGAGCTTATCGCGTTGTAGGGACTGTTATCGCCGCTGGTTTCATTAACAGGCAGGGTCTGAAGAACTTTGATGCCGTTGCGGGCGCAAAAATCGATAGCGCCTTTAAAAGCCTCGGTGTCTCCTATCTTGAAATCACCGTCTTGCTTGAGAGCGAAAACAGGGATCAAAAGCCCCGCTTCCCTGCGGTTTACATCGATTCCTCTTTTATTTCCCACTAGTTATATCCCCACTCGTTCGAATACCTGCTCGATATTTCTAAGGTAGTGTTTGGGATCGAGACAGGTCAGGATCTCTTCCTTGCTCAACTTGTCGGTTACCTTGCTATCGGCGAGCAATTTATCTTTGAAACTCATTCCATCTTGATTCCAGACCGACATAGCGTTGCTCTGCACTATCCGATAGGCATCCTCGCGACTCATGCCTTTCTCAACCAGTTTGAGCATTATCGCCTGAGAGAAAATGACACCGCCGAAGACATCTAAGTTTTTGAGCATATTCTCGGGATAGACCACGATATCCTTGATGATTCCGGTGAATCGCGTCAGCATGTAATGCAATAGTATGGTCGAATCGGGAATGATCACTCGCTCTACCGAGCTATGGCTGATGTCTCGCTCATGCCATAGCGGAATATTCTCGAGAGCAGCCAGGGAATTGCCTCTCAGAATTCTGGCCAATCCGGAGATATTTTCGCATCCTACAGGGTTGCGCTTGTGCGGCATGGCCGAAGAACCTTTTTGACCGTGAGTAAAAGGCTCTTCGGCCTCGAGAACATCGGTTCTCTGAAGATGGCGGATCTCGGTGGCGAATTTGTCGAGACTCGAGCCTATTAATGCTATAACCCACAGGTACTGGGCGTGACGATCACGCTGTACTATCTGAGTCGATACCGGTGCCGGTGTCAACTCGAGAATCTCGCAAGTAAGCTTCTCTACCGCAGGAGAGATATTAGAGAAGGTCCCTACGGCACCACTAACCTTACCGACGGAGATGCAGTCGATGGCGTCTTTGAGACGCACTCGATGACGGCGAACTTCTTCCAACCAGACGGCAAGCTTGAATCCGAAGGTGGTGGGCTCGGCGTGAATACCGTGGGAGCGACCGATGGTGACAGTGTTCTTGTGCTTACGAGCTTGCAAAAGAATAGCGTCGTGCAGGTTGTCCAGCTCCCGGGCAAGCAGTTGACCCGCCTTTCTCATGTTGAGAGCCAGGGCGGTATCGAGCACATCGGAGCTGGTCATGCCACGATGGATGTAACGTCCGGCATCACCGACATTTTCGTTGACATTAGTCAAAAATGCGATGACATCGTGCTTGACCTCTTTCTCGATCTCGAGAATCCGGTCTACGTCGAACTTGGCCTTGCGCTTGATCTCGTCCAGAGCATCCTGGGGCATATCGCCCAACTTCACCTGGGCTTCACAAACCGCTATCTCCACTTCGAGCCAGGACTGAAATTTGGACTCTTCGGTCCAGATGGCTCCCATCTCAGGCTTCGTATACCGTTCTATCACGACCAAGTCTCCTGCCAAAACAAAAAAACTTTCTACAAAAACTAACTAGTTTACCGAACCAGGCTTTCAAGAGAATGGGGTCCTTTATAAATCCTGAGGAAATTAAACACCCCAGGTCTGCCAACTTTTTGGGAAGACGACGTCAAGAGCTTGCCCGGATTTGACGAATTGAATCCACTGTCCGTGGTGTAGGGCCTCATGGCTTATCAAACGAACCAGGTGAAGATCGAGTCCTACATTGTCTCCGAACCAGTCTATGGATAAGCGACGCTTCATTCTGAGCGGTAAGAAGGTCAAGAGACAACCGTTTGACGAAATCCCATTCTTTCAGGATAGTATCGATCTTCAAAAAACCGAATTGTAGCGTAGATTATGAACTAAATTATCTCGGACCAATGCTCGACCGATCCGAGCACGATAGAATAAGGCGGCAATAACCGAGAAAAGAAGATTAAGGATATGAAATTACTGGTTCCGGTAGACGTAGCGCACCCCCATGAAGATCTGGTTTCGCATTTGCAATGGATTATCGATCTCGAAGGAGTCGAAGTAGAGCTTCTCTTTGTCAAGGAGATCCTGCCATCCTACGAAAGAGTTGTGGAGTCAATGGCGGATTTTCCGGAAGACTGGCAACATCAACTGGAAGTGAAAGCGATAACATTGCTGGATAAATTGGCAAGCGAACTGAAGTCGGCAGGCGCCAATGCTTCTATAAAGGTCGCTTCGGGACCGACAGGCTCGGTCATAAACCATCTGGCGAAATACGAGAACTTCGACCTGGTGGCGGTCGCCCCCGGCAAAGGCGCTCATATCCGCAGATTTCTGCTAGGCTCGACCAGCTCCCAGGTCGTCAACCATGCACCATCATCCGTGCTTGTTTTGCGCGACCACGAAGGGCAGAAAGAGATCAAACATGTGGTCTTCGCGGTGGATGGCTCTAAAGATTCTGAATATGCCATCGAATACGCAGTCAAGCATTTCAAAATGAAAGAGCGCGGCATAAAAGCGTCGGTAGTAAATGTGGTATCAATCGCACCGGTACTCGGTCTTATCTCTCCGGCACCTTTCATCGCCACCCTGGAAACAAACTTGCTCATGGAAGGCGAAGTAATAGTGGCCGCGGCATTGAACAAATTGCGCTCCTTAGGAATTGTCGATGTGGAGACCAAGGTAAAAGCAGGAGACCCCGCCGCCGAGGTAATAGCCTACGCCGACGAACACGAAGCTCAGCTCATCGTCAGTGGTACCAAAGGACATTCGGCTGTTGCGCATATTCTGATAGGAAGCGTTGCCGACCGACTCTCTGCCCATTCGCATTGCGCCAATCTGGTGGTAAAAATACCGGATTGATATTATGACTGAAAAGCTGAAAACCTTATCGATTGTCATGTTCGCTCTGAGCCTCGCGCTCAGCCTGCAGCCTGCCCCGGCCCAGCCCGGCTCTAATATTTTCGACGATGGTGACTCTGTCGGTGAAGAGCAGATCAAAGAAAAGGAAGAACTGCGCAAAATGCGTTCGGAAATGGATGAGATCAACTCTGAGATAAAAGGCGGACTGGAAGAACTTCAGCAGGTCAATCAACAGTTCCAGAATCGTGCCAGTAAAGCCCAGGTTACCGAAGTGCATCTCTTCGCTCGCAAAGGGGCATGGGAAACCAGAAAAGGCGACAGCGTCCATTGCCTCAGTTATAACGGCAGCCTGCCCGGTCCGGTAATAAGAGCGAAGAAAGGCGACAACCTCAAGATAGTCCTCCACAATCAGCTGGATCAACCTACCAGCCTATATTTTCATGGACTGCCGGTTCCCCATGAAGTCAACGGTTTACCCAGGAAAGAAGCAGGACTGGTGCCTGCCGGAGGAACCTTCGCCTACCAGTTTGTGGCCAACAAAGAAGGAACATTCTGGTATCACCCTCAGGTGGTCCATGCCGATCAACGGCTCAAGGGTCTTTATGGCGTGATTATAATCGAACCTAATCTTCGGTCGAGGACCTACGACAAAGACATCACCATGATTTTCTCCAAGATGAGCATGGAAGAGAGAAGCAATACCCCGGCGAAAGCCAAAGCACCCGGGACAGTCGAGAAGTATGCAGTGGCACCGGTGGCAAAATTCAATAGAGAGCTCGATGTGGCTTACTTAATAAACGGCAAGCAGGCGCCGGCAATTCCTCCTATCGAACTGAGAAAAGGCGACAGAGTGAAGCTCCGCCTGGTAAACGCCTCTGATGAGATCGTACCGATTCATTTGAGCGGTCACAGACTGGAAGTGGTAAGCGCCAACGGCGCCGACAAACTGGAGCCTCATGTATTCCGGGACAGCATCACACTTGGCCCCTCGGATAGAGTCGATGCCGAGTTCATCGCAGGCAATCCGGGGGTCTGGTCCCTGGCTTCCGAACTATACTACCAGGCTTCTACCGACGGTAAATTTCCCGGCGGTATGGCTTGCGTGGTTCGTTATTCCGAGCTGAAAGCGAGACAGGATAACTCTGCTCAGTGAAGGCGGCTTAGATAAGTATCGACTCTATCGCGAGTGATACCGGTATGCTGACAGAACTTGGTCCAGCCGATATCTATCACCTCTTCCCAGTAATCCAGATAGATCTTCTCGTCGAGATATTCTCTCTTGCCGAGCTCCCGGCAATAATCCACGATGACCGCCTTGGCCATATCATGCTGCACCATATGACGAAGATCGAACCAGCGTTCTTCCAGAGCCAGATCAAACAGAACCCTCAAAAAAACTTCCTGACCGTATTTGAACTCGGCAAGCTCCCTCAATCTGTCCGGAATCGCCATCGATGCTGCCCTCCTCTCCCTAAGCTATCACAAGCGAACCGATATTTTGAATCTCGAAGTCAGATATATAAAGCCAGCATATCTGGTGGCACCACAAAAGATTAAGCCCTGTTAAGGCGCAACATTTATAGTTGCTAAGGAAGACTATATGCATTCGGCAGAAGCAACACGAAATAGGCACATCAGAGCACAGCGCAAAATCCCGAAAGATCCCGTCCGGGCCAATGGTATCCATGAGGTTACCCTCGTGTATATTCTAATCAGTGGGTGAAAAACTCAAATTATAGAGGGCTGTATGCTCGAAACAAAACTGGTTACTATCAAAGGACAGCTTGCCCGAGGCGAGATAAAACTATCCGATGCCCTTCTAATCATCTCCAGAATGCTCAACCGGAAGATAAGCGGCAAGAGACTGCTCTGGATGAATAGAGAATTGCTCGGCTATCTCCAGGAAGATCTGGCATCTCTAACAAACGAGTCCGGGCCCCAATTCGAAAAAGCCCACATGCCCATACCTGAATATCGATTTCTGGCAGGGGTCTGGGGTAAGCCCGGCGGAGACGGAAGAATTTTTCATCTGGAGACGCCCAGACTGAAAGAGAAGCGAATCTTCTGCAACATCGGGATTCAACAGATCGAAACCCAGCTTGCCACTCTAAACAGAAGAAAAGGCGTCGATAGTATTTTCTGTATGAGCTTTGATGCCCTGACAGGCGCTCAGTTTTTCTGCACCGCCGAGGAAATCGAGAGACTTTATGGAAGCGTCAGTCGCAGGTTGATCGATTTTATCGATTCGGTAGATCACTAAAAAAGGTAAACTAAATCAGGCGGATATTTATCTACTGAGAGAGTTTACCGTGTGCCTTTCCAATAGAGCAAAGAAGAAGAAGCGCCTTGTCGCACTGTATTCAATACTAACTCTAATGGCTATTGCCTGGCCGACTTCAGTAGAAGCTCAGAACACGGTCAATCAAGACCATTCTGATCAGCCCATGGCGGCAGTCTTATCAAGCCTGGAGACGAAATTCGGCTTAAAAACAGGCGAATCCGCTTCGACATCTGTACTGGACCGGCTCGCAGCCCTGGAAATGCAAGCCTTCGGAGAAGTAAAAACCGGCGCCTTAATAGACCGCCTGGAGGAACTCAAGCAAGCTCCGGATCCGGCTCAGACCAAAAGCTCTCCAGCGCCCGAGCCCGACAGCAATTTAAAACGCAAGGGCGGCGAGCCCATCGAAAAATACATAGAGCGCCTGAACAAAGCAGTGCCTTATATCAACACTCAGCCGATCCGACTATATAGAATCACCCCGGTCAATATGACACTCAACGGTCCGACCGACTATCTCGACATCATCTTGAAAGCTACCAAAAGCAAAGTACTGCGCTTCAACAAAATGCCCATTCCCGTCTATATCACCCCTCTCAGAAACGACCAGTACATGCGTTCATGCATATCAGGCTTCGAAGCCTGGGAATCGAGAACAGCCGGAAACATTCGCTTTGTTCAGGTTCCGGATCAGAACAAAGCCAGAATACTCGTAGTCTGGAAGCAGCTTGGCATGGGAAAAGACAAAAATGATTGTGCCCTGGGCGCCCACACTGTCACTAAGTGGAAAAAACGTGGCAACGGCAAAGTGGCAATGATGTCGGTGGGAGCCATTCCGGTCCCTCTTTACATTCCGAGATTCGGACCGAAATATCAGGTACCGCCCCAGGTTATCGAAGTAAATCTGGATTTGATAGATTCCAAAAGACAGGACATCAAATTTCTGGTGCTTCAGAACATAGTCACCCATGAGCTCGGACATGCGCTGGGCATACTCGGTCATAGCGATTCTAAAATGGATATGATGTATCCGGTTACCGACGAGCACTCACGCATCTCGGACCGCGACCTCAACACGCTCTCGAAGCTCTATGGTCTCAAAGTGGATATTCCGCTTTGACAGGAGCTTGAGACAGACGGCAGCAATGCGAAACCGAATATATTGAATATAATGATTCGTGGCATATTGAGATCGGGAATTGTCGCAGCAGGAGAGATCGTGCGCACCGGCATCGAAAACAAGGCTCTGGCGCTACTAGCGACCGTTTTATTAACCATTCAGTTTCTGGCTCCGGCAGTCTGGGCCCAATCTGGGACATCGCAAAACGTCCTCGACGACCGACCCGTGGCCGATAAATGGGCTCTGGTAGTAGGCATCGACAGATTTCAAGACAAGCGCATTCCGACTCTTCGCTATTCGGCCAAAGACGCCCGCGATTTTGCCGACTTTCTTGTAAAAAAAGGCAATTTCGCCTCCGACCATATCCTCACCCTGCTGAATGAACAGGCCACGTTCCAGAACATAGAAGAAGCTCTGGGCGACACCTGGCTGCCCAGGCGAGCCCTGAGCGACGATCTTGTCTTGATTTATGTATCTACCCACGGCAGCCCCCGGGAGCTGGATGTAGGCAAGGACAACTGGCTGATTGCCCACAACACCAACGTAGACAAACTCTATTCCACCGGCATAGAGCTTACCAGCCTGGCTGCCACGGTGAAAAAACGGACAGGATGCGACAGGGTGGTGGTCATACTGGACGCCTGCAATTCCGGAGCAGCCCAGACCGGAGGAGGGAAGGGCTTGATTCGCCCGGCAAACTTCGACATCAACTCGATCATTGGCGAAGGAGAGGTGGTAATCAGCTCTTCCGATTGCAATCAGCGCTCCTGGGAGTCGAAACGCTATCAGAACGGAGTTTTCACAAGGAAGCTAATCGAGACTCTCTCCGGAGGAGGCGCCAACCGACCGCTCAATGAAGCTTTCGAAGAGCTGAAATCCAGCGTTGAACAAGAGGTCCGCTTCGACCGCAAAGCAACCCAGACTCCGCTGTTCAAGAGCAAATGGAAAGGTAAGCCCCTGGTTCTGGCGGCGATGCCGGCACATCCCAGAAAGTCCATCAGTCCGGCATTAAATACGGTGCCAGAACAAATGCCGGAGCCGGAGCCGGAAACCGGATCTAATCCCGAGTCCATAACGGAAGAAAACAGGGTGGGCATAGACAAAGATAAATCCACCCTTACAGGCCAGGTTAGCAGCGAACATCATCTTTTAAACAAAAAGCTGGCATTTCTTTCGGTATTGCCGCCACTCCAGTACAAAATCATAATGAGTCCGACCTACGGAGTTGTCACCCAGAAAGATTTCGACGGTGCCAAACAGTTCAACTCTATGATCTTCAACAATGTCAGAGCCGGACTCGGCCGCAGCCTCGGCACCGAAATAGTCGATGAAAGAAAGACCATCGAGGTTCTCACCAGATTAAGCCGAAACCCGCAAGTGAATTATTATTCGCCCACGGCAGATCTCTTAAAAAAAACAGCGGCTGAAATGAACGCGCAAAATCTGGTTTTAGTGCAGGTGGACGAATTCTATTTCAAGGGTCAGGTGGCATGGAGCAATGTTTATGATATGAAACTGACCACCCGCATCTACGACGGCAAAACCGGTACATTGAAAAGCGAGTTCAAAACACACAAAAAAAAACAACCCTGGCTGAACGACAGCACCGGCTGGTGGATGAATTATGTAGCGAACAAAATCGTACCGGAAACATCTGCTGAAATAATCGCCGAGATTTTGAAAAGAACCAGATAACAAAAGATCTTTGCCAGTTCTATAGAGGAGAGATAATGCCTGACCCATGCAAAATTCTGGTTCCTGTTCTGTTAGCAGCAACCATCCTCTCTATGCCGCTTCCTGCAGTGGCCGGCGGTGAAGCCGAATTCAAAAGAGGAGTAGCGCTCTATAGAGCGAAGCGCTATCAAGAAGCTGCCGCCTACCTTGAAAAGGCGCTGGCATCCGGATGCGGCGCATCCGACTGCTATCTCTATCTGGGCAAAGCACATTATGGCGCGGGCAATTCCACTATGGCAACCAAAAGATTCGCAGAGGCGGCAGAGGCTTTCAAAGGTCTGCCCGCAGGGGACATAGCCCAGAAAATGGTGCTGCGCCTCGACCCCCAGGGAAAGTTCACGAAGCCGACAGCGAGAGCGAGTACCACCAAAGCAGCCGCGCCGGGACAGAATGTCTACAGCGGTCTCGCCGGTAGAATATCGGTGACACCACCACACTTCGGTCACAAGCCGGTCTCTCAAGCCACCATAAAAGCGATTCGAGATGCGGTACTGAGCCTACCGCCCCATTTGAGAAAACTCCTCGAAGACGCCGGTGCCTCCATAAGCGTCTCTCCCAATATGATCGACAAATGGCCCGATTCCATCAAAGATCTCCCTGAAAACAGTCCGACCTTGAATCTGGCAGAAGTGCCGGGACGCATCTACGGCAAAGAGATGAATATCTACGAGAGCGCCAAAGTAAGAGGCTCTACTGCGCTGAAACAAGCCAGACCTCCGAGTATGATGCGACACACCGTCCTCAATGAAAGTGTGCAGATCCTCGACGATATCATGAACATATCGGGTGATCCTGAACTGAGAAAGTTATATGAAAAAGACAAACAAAGAGTACCGGACTCGGCCAGGGCTAGACTGGCAACATTTCTGAAAAACGATGACTGGGGCCCGCGAGAGACCTGCGCAGAGATGGGAGCGGCCATGCTCGGCGGCGGCGACGAATTCACGGCGGACCTCTATAGATACTTTCCCAATACAAAAGCCTGGCTGAAGACAAAACTGGGTATTTAAGTCGATGTTTTTCTCCTCTAAAGACAAAAACAAGAAGCAAGCGCAGGCAAAAAAACTGATTGCCGAAGCAAGCAAGCTCAGTAACCAGAAAGGCAACGATACGATAAAAGAGCGGGTCACCGAGGCTATCGCCATTCTGGAAAAAGCAGTAGCACTGGACAAAAGCAATCAAGAAGCAAGAGCCAATCTCGCCCTCAATCTCTCAAAAGCCGAGCGGTTTCAAGAGGCTGAAACCATCATAAACAGGCTGATTGATGAAAAGCCGCAGGAAGCCCTGATTTGGAGCTTGCTTGGCGAGGCGCTTCTCTATCGTCCGATGGGACACATCGAGGCATTCTATCTCTTCAATACCAGCCTCTCCTTTGGAAAAACACCGGCTGGATGGCGCGGTGTGGGCGACGCTCTATTGAAAATGGGAGAGTTTCGACAAATGGCAGATGCCTATGCCCAGTGGTGCATAGTCGATCCCGACAACGCAGAAGCCTGGTATCATCGGGGTAAAGCGCTGAACTTTCTAAAAGAAACGGAACAGGCGATGTCGGCTTTCAGAAACGCGGTTAGATTGCAGCCGGATTATTCTCTCGCCTACAAAGAGCTGACCCATTGCCTGGGCAAGCTAGGCCGCTATGACGAAGCCCTTGCCGTCTTAGATCAATGGGAAATACACAGACCAAAAAACAGGCGCCTCTGGTACTATCGCGGCTACATCCTCTACAAGGCCGATAGACCGAGAAGCGCTGTTCAGACCTTCGAAAAAGCGCTAGAGTTAGCCAGCAGCCCCAATTCCATCTGGAAAGATCTCGGCGACCTCCATTATTCCCTGGAAGATTATGAAGCGTCTTTGTCTTATCGCGACAAGGTCAGCAGCGCAGAAAGAACCAATTATCTCGCCTGGCTGGCCACCGGCGATGCAGCTACAAGGGTCGGGCAGTTCGAGAAAGCGCTAGAAGCCTATGACAAAGCGCTCAAGACCGTGATGCCAGGCGAGCCTCTGAATAGACTTACCTATTCCGAAGGTCATTCGACACTCTGCATGAAGGGCAAGGCCCTCACCAATTGTGGTGCGCTAGAGGAAGCGCAATCTATATGGGCAGAAATCGAAGCCAATGTCCCGGCGAAACCACTGTTTGCGGCCGGCAGAGCATACACTATACGAGCTCTTTCAGGCATTGAAGAGGCGCTGGCATCGGTGGCAGAATTGAACAACGAAGATTTGAATCTGGAAAGAACCTACAGACACCTGACAGACTTTCTAATCGATGTAAAAGCCTGGGATGAAGCGGCTCTAGTTATTCGCAAATTAAAAGAGAAGACCGACAACCGGACTCCAATAGATCTGGAGGAGGCCGGAATCCTTGCGAAGTCAGGAAATTTTGCAGAGGCCCTGTCCATCGCAGAAAAGATCGTCGCTGTGAAAAAGCGACATTCAAAAGCCTATTTCGAACTGGCTTCAATACAATGCCAGGCCGGAGATCTACAGAAATCACTGGAAGCGCTGAAGAAAGCAGTCGAGATCAAACCATCTTTGAAGGAGGTGGCTTATATGAGTCCTCTGTTCAAGAATATGAAAGAGAACCCGGAATTCGAGGCGCTGATTAACTAGTTGTTGCCCGGACCTTTATACGCATAGGCGTCTATGCCCAGTTGCCTGCGCAATAACTCGTCATAGTTCTTGTTGTTTTGATCCAAAATTTCAAGATTCTGCTTTCTAGGAGCCTGTCCATTTAATCTGCTGGTTGTCAGGGCCGGCTAAGGAAAATCGATTCGGCCGATAGATTTGACGAGATGACGCCGAATTTTAAGAGTGGTATCTAATACGATATTAAGTGGTGAAAAAACTCTCGCT
>WGMS01000020.1 GCA_016124935.1 bacterium
GAGAGTTTTTTCACCACTTAATATCGTATTAGATACCACTCTTAAAATTCGGCGTCATCTCGTCAAATCTATCGGCCGAATCGATTTTCCTTAGCCGGCCCTGACAACCAGCAGATTAAATGGACAGGCTCCTAGGAGCGATAGAGTTCTTTTTCTCTATTTTTGAATTGACCAGAGCATAGACTTCTGGCGATAGCGGGTGATCTTGAAAATGAAATTTGCGAATAACCTGGTTCTCGAACTGTTTATCCTGATTACAGTCATAAGACCAGGCGATAAGGCAGTCTCTGTTTGGAATCGCTACATAACATGGTTTTCCCAGCTCTGTCTCTATCTGGCTGCGCACCGCAGGCAGTAGCAAGCGCGCTGCCGCATAGCCGTCTTTGACTGAGATGACCAGATATTTGCCCCGGGCCTCTTCGCCGGTGGCTTGCTTAGAAGACAGCTTGGTCGAGGCCGTAGCCGATACAAGATTCTCGTAGGCCGCTTTCTTGATGGTTTCCAGCGAAACTTTCCAGCGGCTTAAATCAGATTTGAGCAGATAGCGAAATGCGTTTTCCGAATCTATTACATAGCCTTCCATCAGCTCTTTCGAAAATGCCAGCGGCTTGAAGACCATCTTCTCTTTCAGATCTGCTTGTTTTAAATAGTCCCGGGGAAATATCTGGGGACGCACCCTTGCCCGGGCTTCTTCCCATGTCTTGATCTCTTCTTCGGCCGGCGGCACATCGGTGAGCACATTGAGAAAACGCACCACCGAGTCTCTCATACCAGGCTGCCCTTTGTTGTTGCGGACCTGTTTATAGAGATTGTCGAGAGATATTTGACCTTCGCCTTTCCATTGCAAGAGAAAGGGAGAGTCTGTGGCAGAGAGCTTCAAGTCCGGATATTCTTTACCGGCAATATCGAGGACATACTGTGAGAATGCTTTTGGTGTTTTCGGGGTTTTTTGGCTTTCTTTCCCTTTTCGTCTGGCGTCGGCTTCAGAGCAGAGGCTCAATGCAAGTATAACCACCAGCAGTGCCGACAGCAATGCTCCAGTCGATCGACTTGAAAGTCTAGAGTTGTTCTTATTTATTCCAGCCAATTGAATTTCAATCCTGTCAGCTCTGTTAGTCGCGCCATATCACTTTCGTTCATGCAGGTCAGCAAACAATCCTGGCCCTCGAAATAGTGACAACAGAAAGGTTTATCTAACTTATGCTCTCTGGCCAGCATGGCGAACCGGGCAAGAATGCCAGGATCCAGCCAGTCATCATTGACGGTGGCTTCCCAGTCGTATTTGTGTTCTCCTATTTTAAACGACAGTCTTGCTTTTCCATCATTGTGATCTATTTCGTCTTCCAGTTCCGTCACGGCAAGCTCGCCGCCGGTCAGGCGAATGATCTTTTCTGCCAGTTTCACATAATCACCCTGGTTCTCGATACACTCGGTGTCCAGGTGATAGACATCGTCTGAAAAATCGCCATAGGGCTCTACTTCTTGACTGGTGCCCATGACACAGAGCAGAAGCTTATATGGGTTTGCTTCGTATTCATCCCTGTCGAAGCTTTTTAGCAAGTCTTCCACCGAAAGCCCTTGTTTGAGCTTGATACCGAACTTGGACAGATTCTCGAGCTGGGTCTCCAGGGGCAGGTTATCCGGCGTGGAAGCTTCGGGGGCGGCATCCTGGTCGGGTTTGTGAGTGAAGAACTTTCTGAATATCATATTTAAATGCTCCGCTATTTCATTCCTGCTCAGATTACAGCATTGGCCGAGGCCGCTTCCGCATGATTTTAAAAATGCTCCGCTATTTCATTCCTGCTCAGATTACAGCACCCGCAAACTCAGCGTATCTTCTCTACAGACTTTGCCATCATGATATCGGGCTTCCCTCGGCCGTTTGCATCGGGCACGACACCGACAATCTTGAATCCAACTTTTTCCCAGAATGAAAAAGGATGATCGTTCAAATTCTTAATCGATTTTATTTTATCCCAGGTATTGTCATAGAGATCAGCCCCGGATAGGCTGGTTTGTTCACTTTCGTCATCGCTGCCCAGATAAAGGGTCAGACCCCCTTTTTTGTAGACTTGAATCTCCAGATCTTTCACCAGGCTGAGCCCGATACCTGCTTTTCTAGATTCTGCCCGGACGCATAGGGGATGGATTTCATAGACTTTTCCGCCATACAGCGATATGGCTCCAATCCAGCCTAGTACTTCTCCCTGCTGGTTTACAGCGATTCTGACAAAGCGGTCTTTGCTTCTGACGCAGTTCTCCACCTCTACTCTGGCGGCTTCATCGGTGGGCCAGGCTTCCGGCCAGTTGTATTGAAAGCAGGTATAGAGCAGATGGGCCGCCTGCTTGATCAATTCGTCATCTTCTTTTTTCAGGGTGATGATACTGTATGTGATGGTTTTCATATGAGGTGTATCCGGCTTTCAAAAGCCCTGCCAGGCATCTTTCTATTTTACTAGTTCGAAGTCTTTGCTTCGGGCAGTTGTTGAGAGATCTCCACTTTCAGATTTTGTCAGTAGCTGACACAAATGCTTTGAACAGGCTATAGTAAATCAGCCGCGAATTGGGAGCATAGTATAGATCCATGAAATTCCAGACCTTTCTTAGTTTTGCAGCCAGCCTCACAGTCGCTTCTCTGGCTACGACCGGGGCAGTATCTGCCCAGCCTGGTGGGGAAGGCGCCGCTCAGAGCCAGGCTAACAGAGATCCGATGTACATCTACAAACAGGTCGGCATCAATAGCGAGCAGGAAGGCGAGATTCGCAAGCAGGTGAAGGATTTTGAAAGCGCCCAGAGGGTGCGGGTCAAACTTTTGATCAATCTGGTCAAAGATATGCGTGGCCTGCAGCTACAGCCTGACCCCAGCGAAGAAGAGGTGCTGGCGAAGCAGACAGAGATCAATAATGTCTCCTCCCAGAGCGCCCTCGAAAGAGTAAAACTGATGCTCAAGATTCGTGCCATCTTGACCCCGGACCAGAAACAGAAGCTGGTGGATCTGGTCAAATCCAGCTCTGAGCAGTCATCTGGCAGTGGCGGCGGCGGCGCCCAGTAAGAAATTTTTGAAAGCTTAATTCGACCGTCAATACCGGGCAAACCTGGCAAATTCTATTTAGAATAGAGAAAGTCGATGTTTGCAAGAGGCGAATGCTTTGTATCCAGCAGCAGGAAGCGTAGCTTTCAAGTTGATCCGGACCCTTCTTACCGCAGCGGTGCTCCTGGGGCTATTGCTACTTGTGGTCTGGGGTGTCTTAACCTTGACCGGGTTGCCCTTTGTGCCATTTCTTATGAAGTTCGTCGCTCCCTATCTGTGGATAGTAGGGCTTGTCTATCTTCTTTTGTGGATCCTGGTCTATTTCTCTTATCGAGACTATCGCTGGGCGGCTAATTTATGCCAGGCAAAAGAGAGCTTTGATCTGGGTCGATACAAAAAAGCGGTAAATTTCGCCACCCTGGCCCTGGCTTACAAAGGGCGCTGCGGCCTTTCTTATTATCTGCGCAGCAAAGCCTACGA
Source organism: bacterium (assembly GCA_016124935.1). GTDB lineage: Bacteria > Cyanobacteriota > Vampirovibrionia > Obscuribacterales > Obscuribacteraceae > RI-106. The sequence goes on from WGMS01000020.1 coordinate 3,512, forward strand.
GAACATCGATAGCGAGAGTCTGCCTAAAGCGGATCTCGATATGGCTTTCTCCCTGGGCATAGATCCCGCAAAGTTCGATTTCTGAGCTTCTTAAGGCTTGAAGTTGGTAAAGTGAACCGTGGTGAAATTGTCGCTTATGTCCAGCTTTGTGACCGAGCCGGTGGAGATATTGAGACGCCAGAAATTGCGAACCGGCATTTCCAGAGCCTTTACCAGTACCGCGCGGGTTACACCGGCATGGGTTACCAGCGCGATGGTTTTGCCTTTGTGTTCTTCAATCAAAGAATCTATCCGCGATTTCACCCTTTCGTAGAGGTCTTCTATGGACTCTCCGCCGGGCGGTGCGTTTTTAATTGGATCGCAGGACCATTTTTTGTAGTCTTCCGGGTCTTCTTTCTTGACCTCTAGATAGGTCCGACCTTCCCATTCACCCACCGACCATTCATCAAAGCCTTCCTGGGGATGGTTCTCGAGCCCAAGGCGTTCGGCGATTAAACTGGCGGTAGAGCGAACACGCCGGGCTGTGCTGGAGAGAAGCAGGTCTGGCTTGTGATCTGCCAGCCATTCTCCCAGGGCTCTGGCTTGTTCTTTGCCGCCTTCGGTCAGCTCCACATCGGGGTCGTTGTAGAGCTTGCCGTTTTCGGTCGGCTCGGTATGACCGTGGCGAATCAGATAGATTGTGGTAATGGTCTCCGGAGGATGTAGCTCTTCACTCACGCATGAAACTCCCTATTAGCCCGGATCGCTGCAGGTTGGGCTGAGAAGCATTTTTTCATTAGCCGGTCGTTTTAGTCCATAGGAAGAAGCGCAGATGGCAAGCAGCTTCTCGACCTGGGAAGACTTGAGAGGCTTGACCCCGCCCAGCATATTGGCGATTAAAAGGGTCTGGGCGAAGTGCTCTAGTGTTTCCAATTTGTAATACGCGTCCCATATATCGGTGCCCATGGTGATGGCGCCGTGATGGTCTAGCATGATCGCTTCGTGATCACGGACGAGATTCTTTATCGAATCCGGAATCTCATCGGTGCTTGGTGTCGCATATGGTGCGGTAGGAATATTGCCGAGCGTACAGACAACCTCGGGCAGTACGCATTGCTCCAGGTTGAGGCCTGCGACGGTGAAGCCGACCGCTGTGGTGGGATGGGCGTGCACCACCGCCAGGGCGTCGGGCCTTTCTTCATAGACGGTGAGATGCATCTTCAGCTCGGTAGATGGACGTTTGCCTGCTGCGGCGTCCTCGGCGCAAGCCTGTCCGTTTAAATCGGTGATCACCAGATCGTCTGGATTCAACCTGGCTTTACAGGTGTCGGCCGGCGTTGTCAGGATGCGCTTGTCATCGAGCCGAATGCTGAAATTGCCTTCCTTGCCGCAGATATGGCCTCTCTGGTAGGCAAGTCTGCCCACTTCGAGCAGATCTTGCCTAGCCTTGTCCTCGTCGATTGCCTTGCCCAATTCCGGTAAATCTCCATTTATTAGAAGCTTCTAGTCAATATTAGCCGCATTTAGACGATTCGTGAACAAACGTTTATGGCGGTCAATTATATATACTATGGCTATTTCGGCGGATTAGACCTTCTTCCTGTCCAAATTCTATACTTGTGGACCTTTTGAAAATGTCAAGCATGTTGTAGAATCCCTGGGTTCGTTGATATGTGTAAAAACGCACATACCAGAGCGGCTTATTAGCCCATTCGGTAACCACTTGAATATCTGAAACTGGTGCTGAAGGCTCAGGCTTCCGGGTCGCTGTCAAGAGATCGTAGAGGTTCTTATGCGTTGTCCGGAGTGTGAACAGAGGAATTCTGTAGCAGCTCGAAAATGTCAGTTTTGCGGTTCTAAGTTCGCTAAGAAGAGTAAGAGTCTTCCAGTCAAAGCGATAGCCGCTGTAGCAGGCGTCTGTCTTCTTGGGTTTGTTGTCTTTTCGGTGGTGCCTAAGCTCACCCAGCCCAATCAGGACCTCAAGAAAATCGCATCCAGCATAACTTCTGGTCCCGAGTCGGCAGAACAGGCTCAGAAGCTTAAGAACGAACTGGACCAGGCGATTCTTGCCTTCCTTAAAAAGAACGGGGGCTTGAGCTCCAGCGACCTGCTCACCACGCTTCAAGCGCAGCTTCCAACCTCTATCTTCGAGGTGCTGGTCTTTGATCTGCCCCGGGGCATCAAACTGGTGGAAGTGGACTGCGTTCTGCAACCGGCGGATTTCTTGATAATTGATTCTGACGGCGGACCGAAGGTGACCCAGCTCTTCGGGCTCGATGTATTCGATGAAGGACGTTTGATTAAGACAGGTTCAGACCCTTATCTTGTCCTGATCGGACACACCAACGTGGACATGAAGAAGAAGCCAAATCTCAAAGCAGTGGCGCTGCTTCCCAATGGCAATTCTGTTGATCAGTCCAACAAGTTGATTCCGCCGATTCGAGGAGAGGGCTCTATCTCTTTCGACAAGAACAATCGAGATATAGTTTTGGAGCGCCATTTGATCTCTACCGCTAAAGGTGAGGAGTTATTCGAAGGGGTTCTACCTTTCGAAGACCAGCAATTCAAAACGGTGCTCAAATGGACCAACGGTAAATACGATGCCGAACATAATCTGGGCAGCTCCAGATTCTCTGCATTGTATGCGGTGGCATCGGCATTGACCGCTCCTGGAGAAGCCGAAGACTTCAAAGCATATTTAGATCAGCCGGCGCGTGATTTTATCAAAAGCATCGCCGACAACCCGGTCTCTGACCCACCCGGCTTCAACATCGCCAAGATGGAAGAGAATAAAACAAGTAGTGTCGGTAACAATAGAAGAAGCCGTCGGCGCGCCCGCCGTGCGCCCTCTTCGCGTTCCGAGGCTACCTATGCGTTGACATCGGGCAAGCGCACTTTCGAAGTGGTGTTATCCGGCTCCGATAGCCAGCGCTGGACCGCGTCGAACATAGAAGAGAGAACTCCGGAATCAACTGGCGGTCAGATGGCGGAGAACAGCTCCGAGGCTTCCGGTGCCGACGAAAGCAAGATTGTCGTCAAAGCACCAGAGCCGGAGAAAGTAGTAGTCGCACCACCAAAGGCGGCAGAGCCGCCCAAGAAGGTGGTAGAGCCTCCGAAGAAAGCGGAAAAACCGGCTCAAGAAAAGCCGAAGCCCAAGGAGAAAGCGCCGGTGAAGGTGGCTCAGAAGCCCACTCAAGTGCCGGAGCGTAAGACCGAATCTGCCCCGGCATCTGCTGCCGGTAAAAGTGTAATCACCTCCCGGGGAGTGACCCTGCGCACCGGTCCAGGAACGGGCAGCAAGAAGCTTTTCAATGTCGGCAAGGGTACGCCGGTTAAGGTCATCGGTAAGGAGAATGGCTGGTACAAAGTCGTTGTCAACGGAAAACAAGGTTATGTCTGGAGCGGACTGGTAGATTACAAGAAAGCTGATGGCTATACTACCGCCGTGGTTCGCAAGACCAAGCCGGTGCAGGATTCTAACCGCAAAGTGGTCTCTTCTACGAAGCCTGGCGAAAAGGTCGTAGTGGTGGGCGGTCTCAAGAACAACCGTTACAAAGTTCGCACTGCCAACGGCAAGATCGGTTATGTTGAGAAAGATGCAGTAGATGTTGCGGTGGAAGAGCCGGCATTTGTTCCCTAGGCTCTGCTCATGCTATATTGATGCTTCACCGGGACGTAGCGCAGCTTGGTAGCGCGGCTGCTTTGGGAGCAGTAGGTCGCAGGTTCAAATCCTGTCGTCCCGAAATTATTTTTCAGGCGCTCTCAGATTCTTGTTCATTGGATGGCACCTCTTTCACCAGTTTGCCATCTCGAATAACAACCACTTTGGTGCCTGTTTGTCTCGCCACTTCCCTTGCACGTCTGCTGGCACGTTGAAGTGCCGCAGTGGCCCCGTCTTGGAGCCTCTTAAGTTCATTTTTTTCGTCGGGACTCATTGATTATATCCTTCGTCGACAAAAACTGGCGTGTCACCACTGTTATCATATAGCCTCTAGTAACTGACCTCATGCCGGTATATGGTTTCAAAATTTCGCAAACCTGCCCTGAATCGCCTTCGAATTACCTCATCTGGCACGTAGTGTCCGCCTTGGATCACACGTTCTGCAACGCGGGCAATTGCTTCCTCTGCACTTTCCAGGCTGAGAAAAAACAAAATTCCATGAATCTATAATTGTTAGCAGTCATACAACCCGCCGCTTATCAATAAGCTTTCTGTTGCTTTTTGATTTGCTTCCAAGTGGCACAACTCTAATTTGTATGCAGTAACCGAGTTTGTTGAGGAACAGCATCAGTCTTTCTGAGGAGAATTCTGAGAGCTTTCCGTTCTTGAGTTTGGATATCTTTGGCTGATCGACGCCAAGTATAGATGCCAGCTCATTTTGGTTTAAGCCTGATTCGGACATAATTAATTGAACCTGCCGTAGCAATTCCGATCTCAGGTCTAGTTCTTCCGATTCGGCATCGCTGAATCCGAGGTCTGACCAAATGCTGTTCCCTTGGACCGTATTAAAATCACTCATTGAATATTGGCTCCTGACTAATCTGATTTTCAGTTATTTGTTCTCTCATCACATTTGTCCAATCCCTTTTCTTTCCGTACGGATTTCAGAGTTCTTAGTCGATTTTGAGCTTGCTTTAGATCTCTCTGACTTGTTTTCTGTGTCGACTTTTTTGAGATTAGGTGCAACACGTAGACCGCTTCTGGAAAAGATGCAATGTAGAGCAGTCTGTACTGCGCTTTATCTGCATCCTGGTCTTTGATTTCAATGACACCAGGGCCGATACTGGTCATTGCTCTAAAGTTGTCTGGAGTCCCTCCATTTTGAACCTTGCTAAGCTGATACCCAACATTCATGCGAACGCTAGTTGGCCAGTTTCTGATTTCTTTCCTTAAGTTATTGCTGCACCATATTACTGCTTTGATTCGCGGTGCGCTGCTTTTCTTAGTGTCTTGACTATCTTCTTCCATGACCAGGATATGCCAAATGTGGCATATTGTCTAGCCTCCTTTGTTTGACAGGGAGTTTATGGAAGAGTAGGACTTCTATTCATTGAGCTGAGGTACTTTTATCCCTATATAATGATGAAATCTTCAATTGTTAGGTAAAGCGAGATAAAATGGCAGCCAGTCTTTTTTTCCTCAATTAGTGGAAGTATCCTTTCAAGGCTCCCATGGGAAGCACAATGGCTCCTATGACGAACGCGATATCAGAGACTTTGAGATATCGCAAATAGCGGAAATACAGCTTTGCTTGCAGATTGCAGAGACCCCGCAAGGCGGGGTAGCCTACTGGAGACAAGACCACCATAACTGTCCAGATGGCTGCCTGGCTTATGAGATAGATTAGAAGCAAGGAAAGCAGAAGAGCGCCTATCCTTGAAAATGATGGAAGCATGTTTGTATGCTATAGGTCAGCTCCAAAACTGCCCGCCCCCAATCAACAGTTGATTAAGTGTTTGGTGGTCGATGACTATCATTTATTTCGGCGACAATCTCATTTTGTTGGTCAACCGACCAAATAACAGAAAGTTTTGTAGACTAATATCCTTTGAACTTGCGAGTCAAAAAGTTCCCGCTCAGGAACAAAAAGCTTGTTTGGGCTCTGCTTTTGCAAAAAAAAGATCCCGTGCGGTAACATCCCTTGGTCAGTGTTGTGAAAGTCCACCGCATTTTGCTTTATAGGCTTCAATAGACTCATTAATAACCCTGAGCGCATCTTCTTTGCTCAGAAAGCCCTCGACTTTGACCGCTTTTTTCTCCAGGATTTTATAGTCCTCAAAGAAGCGTTGCACCTGCAGTAGTATATGTGGTGGCAGCGCATCTATCGAGTCATAGTGACAAAATTCTTGATCGTCATATTGCACCGCGATCACTTTGTCGTCCAGTTGTCCCTGGTCGATCATCTTCATCATGCCGATGGGTTTCACTCGCACCAGGCAGAGTGGCACCAGCGCCTCTTTGCCGAGCACCAGCACATCCAGCGGGTCTTTGTCATCACAATACGTCCTAGGAAAGAAGCCATAATTAGCCGGATAATAGACCGCGCTGAAAAGAGTCCGGTCTACTTTGATCATGCCACTTTTCTTATCCAGCTCGTATTTGACGTTAGAGCCCATCGGCACTTCGATGACGGCTGTAAGTATGGATGGGGCTTCCTCCCCCAGTTCCACATCATGCCATGGATGCATGTTCTCTCCTTTTAGCTCCAGAATCTCTCGATCCGATTATTGTAGACCTGTTTCTCCCGCAGGAGTCCCAAATTATCCGGTATCTTCTGAGCAATCGCAACCATGATTTCTATTCAGCCTTGTACAGCAATCAAAACCATTCCAAGACCGAATACTGCCATCAGCAATATGATCGCAGAATAGAACTGGAAGGGATTGGAATTTTGCTGTAGTTTTCTAACAGTAAGGACAATGGTGTTAGCGATTAGAAAGAGCAATCCGAACGAGGCTAAATTACCAATACATACAAGCACCAGGTTGGCATCCAGCTGTGATTTTGCGATGAATAGTATGGTCATGAGCAAGAGCATTATTCCCACTCCGGTGACAAAGACAGCAAGCGATAGTAAAGCGATCAACGCCAGAATCAGTAATGTTCTTAGAGTTATGCCGTCAATGGTTTTAATAACTTTTATCCTGTGGCTTGCTGGTGTGCAATATTTATATTGCTGGTCTTTTCTCATTAATGCACAATCGGTCAGAACAGACAATCATCAAGCTGCCATAGATGAAGCAGTGGTGTGTATATGCAACCATATATAATTGCATGGGTGCTTTTTATTGGGGGCGCAATGCTTACTGGAGAGAAAGATAAGAAGCTCTCTAGCGTCTTCCCCGAGCAGCATTTGGAGGTTATATTAGGGATTATGAGATTATTCTGTCAGCTTCTTCTATTACCTTACCTGGCTTGCTGCATCATGACCCTGGTGGTGTTCATGCGCAATCTGTTGCTCCACGGTATGACCGAGCTGTTTATGGTCTGTCATTCGGCGATTGTGGTAGGCTTGCTCTCTATCGTTTATCTACGGTCTTTCAAGTCTGTCGCCGGGCTCTTTGCCCGATTGTCCATGGCGCTTGGCATAATCGGCATCACCTATGGCTATCTTGGATATTTCTATCTAGAGGTTTATGGAGTCGCTTATTTCGCCTCCGCCTGCATTGCTCTGGGGGCTGCCGGTATGCTCTCTCGGCAAGAAGCTCAGCTTAAAAGAATCAGTGTTTCGAGGTCGAGATCAAGGACGCTGACAGGCTGATGAAAAAGGCTACTAAAGTTTGGAAGCAAAGGTAGTCACTGGTTTTTCTTTGTTGTTAAAAGTAATGCGTAGATACGCACATATCTAATGTCTTCTGCTTCTATGATAGAAGGCAAGGTTTGGAATGTATTTCATAGTCTTGCTATTGCGAGGAAACACAAGCCCGTGGATATTTGGACAGTAATTATGATAGCCGCACTTCTGACCGGGGTTTTCGGATGGTGCATAATTCCTCTTGTTCATGGAGTAATCTGGTTTTGCGACTGGCAAGAGGGAAGTCCCATAAACTGGGGGAGGGAAGTGGCATTTACCATAGCTGCACCGTTTATTTGGATTTTCACAATCGTAGAGATCATAGTTGTATATTCTCTGAACTAGAATTCGTTCCTTATGTTCTTCTAGTAACGTATTCTGGATGTTCTATCTTGAGCAGGTCGAAGTGGCTTCTATGAGTCTCTGAGCAGGGATTGTTCTTGTTGCTCATACAAGTCAGCTTCAGTCCGAAACCCAGTTGCTGCAAGCTGTCATCGACCGAAAGATTGTATCTGGTGGCATGGTCGAATAGCGCCATCGCTTCGTCGAAGCTGAGCAGACCTTCTTTGATATAGAAGTGCACACACATTGCGGTCTGCATGGTCGCTTCGCTGACTGCTCCGGTAAAGGTCAGGGCGCGGGCTACTATATAAGGGCTATTCAGTGCCTCTTCCAGTTTTTCATCGAGAGTGGCTCTGTTCATGACGCCGGTACCGGCAAGAAAGTCTTTGAAATCCAGAGTCTTTCTTTTGCGCTCCGGGCTGCCGCACTGGGAGATGGCGGTGGGTATGGAGTGACCATGATAGTGCATGTCTATCAGGGCATAGGCTGCTTCCTGGGGGCTGAGGCTGCCTTCTGCCACCATGACCTGTAGCAGCAGTGCCTCCTCCAGAGTTTTGTCCGTGATCAGACCTAAATCCGATAGCACTTTGCCGACCGGCAGGTTATTGATAAGACCCAGTTCGACGGCATAGTCTATCTGGGATTCGCTCAGAATGCCGGCCAGGCTGAGAAGCTCTCCCAGTTTGATGCGCTGGGTGGAAGAATAGATATGGCTTCCGGTGCGCAGGCTGTCCGGGTCGAGCTCCTGGCGGATGAAGGCTCTTCTTATGGCGTGGACGGCGTCTGCACGCTCCAACTTCCCTTCTCTGACAAAGCGCTGGGCGTTGACTGCGGTGTCTAGAATAGTCGACGAGACAAGACCTGCCAGAAAGAGCGTCCTTCCCAGGGGCAGACCCAGATACTGGCTTCTGAAAGTCGCCTCTTCCAGAGCCTCAGAGCCGATGATTTCAGCATCGACCAGGAGATCGCCAAGTCTGGTGTTTCTGGCGGTCAGGGACTTTTCGCAACCGGTGGTCTCCAGGGCTGCTTCCAGGCTCATGTTGGAGCCGCATATCAAGTCCGCTGCCTGCAGCGCGATGGCGTGAGAGATCGATTCGTCCCGGAGTAGAGATTGCAGCTGAATCGACCAGTTTATCTGTTTCTGGGTGAGCCAGCCCGACATGACCAGCACCCGTCCCAGGGGGACGCCATATTCTTTGGCTTCGGTCAGAGCCTGCTCTAGAAGGTCTTCTGTAATCAGTCCGAATTCGACCAGCAGGTCTCCGAGCAGATAGGAATTGTTTCGGTAAGAGCGCGGTTCGCTGTTGTTCTTTTCCAGGTCATCCGTCATCTCAAATAGATAACTGTCCTGCAGGCGGCTGACATGGCTCAAGCGCTGCAATAGTTGAATGGAATTGTTGGATGAACTGATGCTTTGCGACATGGTAAGAAACTCCGGGCATACTCTGTGTGTTTTTCCGTTTGCCAACACCGGAGGCGATGTATGAATGGTAGCGCCCCATTGTGACGTGGAGGTGACGCCCTGGAAAGTATTTCTGGGTATATAATGGGCTTTGTTATTTCGGAGAATCGATCTGAAGCAATGTCTTTCCAGTGTCGATTCAGGATTTAGATATCGGATTCCGATTCCGATTTTGCGAGCTTCTGCCGTTCTTTCAATATATCGAAGACAGTCTTTGCTTCCGGAGCCGATTTGATGCGCATGCAGCCTTTTTCTCCGGATAGAAGAAATAGGTCTCCGTTGTTTTTCTTGCCGCCGTGCAGAATGACTCGCTTCAGATCATTGTGCGGTACAGACTCTATAGAAACCAGCCATTCGTTTATGTACGCGAGCATTTTTGGGCAGTCGCGAAACTGAGGTAGTGGAATTCTCAGATCTTGATACCACTGGTAAAGCCACCCTAGAAGCAAGAAAGAGAATCCTAATAAACAGAGATAGTTGAAGTCCTCGAAGATTTTGATAACCACATCGGCGATCAGATAGATGAAAATGAGCTGGAAAGGGACTACATAAGCCCAGTATAGAAAGAGCGTGCTTTTCTCTGGACGAATTACCCTGCGCCGGATTCCCTGATAGCCCGGATAGTCGTTTTCCGGGCTATGACCGAAGCGACCACGCAGCTTTATGCAAATGGTGCGCAGGTTGGTGACCACGTATATGGACTTCCTGGCTTGTATGGGAATGGCGATGATCTCGGCTATGCCCATGATCGCTATCAAAATGAAGACGAAGACCACAGCCTGGAAGTAGTCGTTGGTTTCGTAGGATGATGGGTCGGTGATTGTTCCTATAGAGTAGATGAACAGCCCGATCAGCCACAAAAGAGGAATGCGTAGCAGCTGAAAGGGCATGGCCGTGGTGTCGGGCTGTGCCTTCCAGAGCACCTCCTCGCCCGGTTCAAGCTCGCTCTCGATGGCGACATCGAGGGACTTGCTTATCTCTTCTTTCTTGCTTTCCTTATCCATCAATATATATTCAGTTAGTTCAACAACATTTTATAGGACCGGACAGACCGCCATCGTTGTCCGATTGTCCATTTGCGTCCGTGTTTCTGGGGGGCTTCATTATCCATACTCTAATCGAGTCTATGACAATTATAGAAACAAGAACTATGAAGATACCACCAAGGATGGCATCAAGATAATCATTGAAGATAAGCACCTTCAGTTTGCTTGCTTCGGCAAGGGGAAGCTCGGGGGCGGCGAGCTTCTGTTTCAAGCTTTCGGCGTGGGCCAGGAAGCCCAGCTTGGGAGAGTCGCTGAAGATCTTAAAATAGCCCGCCGAGGTGGTGACCGCGAGCAGCCAGGTGAGTGGCAATATCGTCACCCAGGCAAACTTGCCTTTTCCCATGCGAAAAATTACCGTGGTCCCTACACAGAGTGCCACCACCGCCAGAAGCTGGTTCGAGATGCCGAAGAGGGGCCATAAAGAGTTGATACCGCCCAGGGGGTCTATTACTCCCTGGTAGAGAAAATAACCCCAGCCCGCTACTACAAGGGCGGAGCTGAATATAACCGCCGGGTACCAGTCTGTTCGACCCAGGGGCTTCCAGAGCAGTCTCAAAAAATCCTGGACGATAAAACGTCCTACTCTAGTTCCGGCGTCGAGGCAGGTTAAGATGAAGAGCGCTTCGAACATAATTGCGAAGTGGTACCAGAAGGCGATGGCTGCCTCCTGACCGGGGAGAGACTTGAGGCTCTGGGCAAAGATATGGGCCATGCCCACGGCAAGGGTTGGAGCGCCGCCGGTTCTTGCCCACATAGAGGACTCTCCCACTTCCTCGGCCAGGGCGCTCATCGCCTCTGGTGTAACGGCATAACCCCATTCGGTTATATTGGCAGCGGCCTGGGCGACATCGGCACCGACCACTCCCTGGGGGCTGTTCACCGCAAAGTATATACCCGGCTCGAGCACACAGGCAGCCACCATGGCCATCACCGCCACGGCCGCTTCGCAGAGCATGCCGGCATAGCCTATGGGGCGCGCGTGAGATTCGACCATGAGCATTTTGGGAGTGGTGCCTGAAGCAATAAGGGCATGGAAGCCGGATATGGCTCCGCAGGCTACGGTGATGAAACAGAAGGGGAAGATGCCGCCGGTGAATATCGGTCCTTCTCCATTGGTAAAAATCGTCAGGGCAGGCATCTGCATCTCCGGTCGCAAAAAAAGAATACCGAGGGCAAGCAAGCCTATAGTGCCGATTTTCAGGAATGCCGATAGATAATCTCGGGGGGCGAGCAGAAGCCATACGGGTAATACCGAGGCGATGAAGCCGTAGATCATCACCGAGATGGCTAGCTCCTCTCCGGTGAGGGTAAAGATTTTAGCCAGGGCAGCATTCTCTGCGATGTACTGCCCACCGACCACCGCTCCTATGGTGAGCACCACCCCTATGATGGTGCCTTCGGTTATCTTGCCTGGTCGTAAGAGTCGCATGTATAGACCGATCAGAAGAGCGATAGGGATCGTCATCAATAAAGTAAAAGTTCCCCAGGGGCTCGATTTGAGCGCGTTGACCACCACCACCGCCAGTACCGCTATCAAAATAAGCATTATCAACAAAATAGCGGTGAGGGCGATTATGCCGGCTACCGGTCCGATCTCCTCTTTTGCCATTTGACCAAGAGATTTCCCGCCCCGGCGCATACTACAGCAGAGGATGACGAAGTCCTGTACGGCGCCTGCCAAGATGACCCCGACTATGAGCCATAGGGTTCCGGGCAGAAAGCCGAACTGGGCTGCCAGAATCGGTCCTACTAATGGACCTGCTCCTGCTATGGCGGCGAAGTGATGGCCGAAGAGCACGAAAGGATGTGTGGGAACATAGTCTTTGCCGTCGTTCAATTCTATCGCCGGGGTGGTTCTCGAATCATCGAGAGCGAAGATTTTTTCGGCGATGAATTTGCTATAGAAGCGATAGGCGACGGCAAAGAAGCAGGCAGCGGCGATTACCAGCCAGATAGCGTTGATAGATTCGCCCCGTACCAGCGCGATTACCGAAAGAGCATAGGCACCAAGCAGCGCCACCAGGCTCCATACAATGGGACCGACAAATTTAGGAAGCTTGAAATTCACATCAATAGCCCCGCCAGGGTGGCAGACAGATAGCTGGCCATGGTTCCGCAGATAAGGGCTTTGACGCCCAATCGGGCAAGATCCTCTCGTCTCGAGGGCGCTATCTCGCCGATGCCGCCTATCTGAATCGCCACAGAAGAGAAGTTTGCGAAGCCGCAAAGAGCGAAGGTCGCTATCGTCTCTGCTTTGGCTCCCATGGTTATATCCGCGGTGCCTTTGAGCATGGCGGAGAGATCGGAATAGGCGACAAATTCGTTGATTACTATTTTCTTGCCCATGAGAATGCCTACGGTATGAGCGTCCTGCCAGGGCACTCCCATTAAGAAAGCGATCGGGGCGAAGACGGCGCCGAAAATATCTTGCAATTTGAGATGGGCTAAATCAACCCCTACATTGCTCAGGCTCAATCCCGCCTTTGAAAGACCGGAGCCCATCATGCCGACACAGGCGTCGCCAAGGGCGATCAAGGCGATAAAGGCGATTAACATGGCGACCACATTGAGACCGATGCGCATGCCGTCCGAGGCACCATGGGCGGCGGCATCGATGATGTTGACGTTGGTTTTCTTGACCTCTATTTTGACTTCACCCTGGGTCTGGGATTCTTCCGTTTCCGGATAGACTATTTTGGCTATAACGAGAGCGCCGGGCGCCGCCATGATGCTGGCGGTAAGAAGGTAAGAGGCTTTGATGCCCAGGCCTATGTATACGGCAAGCACTCCGCCTGCCACACAGGCCATGGAGCCCGCCATAGAGGCCAGCAGCTCCGACATGGTCATGCCTTTGACATAGGGGCGGATGAGGAGCTGGGCTTCGACCTGACCGACAAAGACACTGGCGGCATTAGACAACGCTTCCGAGCCCGAGGCACCCATGATAATTGATACCACTTTAGCCACCACCTGGACCACTTTCTGCATGATGCCCAGGTAGTAAGAGATACTTACTAAGCTGGATACGAAGATAATCGTGGGCACCACTCTGAAGGCGAAAATATAATCGGCTCCCTTGCCGAATAATTCGGTTAGCTTCTCCGGTTGTTTTACTAGAGGACCGAAAACAAATCCGGCACCTTCGTCGGAAAAGTGCAAGAGGGCTGTGATGGCGTCGCCGATGTTGCGGAAGATCTCCTGACCAAGCGGTACTTTTAAGACGAAGATAGCCATGGTGAGCTGCAGGGCGAGCCCGGAGAGGACAAGCCGGTAGTTTATCTTCTTGCGGTTGTTCGACATGAGGTAGGCTGTTGTCAGGATGGCGGCAAAGCCAACCAGGCCCATGAGCTTCGATTCCATATATCTTTTTGCTATTCCCGGAGATTTTGTACGTCTAGTTTAGCTTGTTTTTGCCGAGAATCAGCTTTTAAAAGGGCTGTCAACAGGAGGCTGGATTTTCTAAGCAGAGCTTTTAGAGATCCAGCAGAGAGTCGTTGTGGGGGGTAGTTTCCGGTGCCGGAGACGGGGCTTTGTTTGTCTTTACCCTTGCCGGAGCCGGCTGGGGCGCCTGGGTGCCTCCGGGAAGCGGAGCACCGCTACCGGTGGCGGGCGCAAACGCCGGAGTCTGTTTGGGAGCAGGCTGAAATTGACTTTGTTCTTGATTCGATGCGCCCACCGGATAGAGCAGAGGATCGAGGGGCGGCGGTTGAATGTTGGGGTTGGTCTCTTTGATATGGCTGTCCTCTTCTTCCGGGGCGCTCTCCATATCTACGGGCTTGCTATCCGCCGAGCCGGCGCCTGCCAGTTGCTCGTTGCCTGACGGTTGCACTGCGTCTGGCGGCTCGTCCATGGTCGGGGTCGGTGCTATAAAGGAGCCTGCCGGATGAGGTCTGGCTAAATAATAGCCTTCCATGTATTCTCTCCAGATAGGAGCCATTAGACCACCACCGGTGATGGCGCGTCCTTTGATAGGTTTGTTTTCGTCGTTGCCGGCCCATACTATGGTGACCAGATCCGGTGTAAATCCGTTGAACCAGATGTCTCTTCCTTCGTCGGCGGTACCGGTTTTACCTGCTACGGGCCGGTCTTTAAGGCGCGCTCCCACACCGGTTCCTTTTTGAACCACATCCTGCAGGATAGAGACCAGTCTGGCGACAGGCTCTACTCCGAAGACCTTGTCCACTTTAGGTTCGAAAACCTCTATCACCTGACCACGGTTGTTTTCGATTTTTCTCAATATCTGAGGCGGAATCTTCACCCCAGCCCTGGCTAGGGTCGCATAGGCGCTTGCCATATCCAGAGGTGAGATGGCCGAGCTGCCCAGGGCAAGCGACAGGTTCGGGTCCAACTTCGAGGTGATGCCGGCCTGGCGAGCGGTCTCTACTATGCTCTCCATGCCGAGCAATTGAGCGGTTCTGACCGAAGGCACATTTCTCGAGAACATCAGGGCTTTGCGTACCGGAATCTTGCCCATGTACTTATGGTCGAAGTTTTTTGGAGCATAATCAGGTAAACCCCATTTCTGTTTTATGACCAGGGGGGTGTCGTCGACTATGGTGCTGGGTGTGTAGACACCCCTCAAAAATGCTGTCAGATAGACGAATGGTTTGAATGAAGAGCCCGCTGTGTGTGGGTGGGTAGCCCGGTTGAACTGGTTTTTCCAGAAGTCTCCGACACCGCCTACCAGGGCGATAACAGACCCATCCTGGACCGATATCGATACGAGGGCGGCCTGGCTCACCCCTTTTGGTGCTTTGGCGATTCTTTCGTTGAGAACTTTTTCGGCGAGCCCCTGGGCGACCGGGTCGAGGTTGGTGTATACGTGCAAGCCCTGGCGGCGCAACTCGGCCTGGGAGAAACGCTCCCTAAGCAATTCCATCACATAGCTTATGTAATAAGGATACTTCTGAAGCGGGTCTCGACCTTTTTTAAATACCAGTTTTCGCTCTTTGGCTTCTTTGGCTTGTTCCGGTGTAACGTAGCCGTATTCGACCATTTTTGCCAGGATATCCCGCTGCCGTTCGAAGGCTCTGTCTCTGCTTTTCTTTGAACCCAGATCAGAAGGCGCTTTGACCAGACCGGCAAGAAAGGCTGATTCGGCCAGATTCAGCTCTGCCGCTCTTTTGTCGAAGTATCTTTTAGCCGCCCGCTCTATGCCATAAGCATTGTTTCCAAAGTAGATCTGGTTGAGATACATCTCGAGAATACGCTCTTTGTCGTACCTGCTCTCCAGGCTGTAGGCCATATAAGCCTCTTTCAGCTTACGATCATAGGTACGCCCGGCCTTTGTGAAGAAGAGGTTTTTGACCAGCTGTTGCGTTATCGTCGAGCCACCTTCCACAACGTGGCCGGCTTTGATATTGGTACGCATCGCGCGGAGAATACTTTTGAGATTGATGCCGTTATGCTCGTAGAAATCGTGATCTTCTGCGGCAAGGATAGCCTGTTGCATCTGAGTGGATACCTGATTGAGTGGTATCACCCTGCGGTCTTCATCACCTTCTACGGTGCAAACTAGATGGTCGAATTTATCGAATATCTGAATCGCTTCTATAGGTTCGTATCTTTCTACCAAGGTGACATCGGGCAGATCCTGCATCTCTCCCCAGAGATAGGCGCCTATATAGCCCACACCACAGGCGAGGGCTACACAAACCAGAACGAAGCAGACTTTGAAGAGCGTGGAAAGACCACGGAGAATACCTTCTCCTTTTTTCTTCCTGGCGACAGATCTACGCTTGCCCAAACCGCCTACTTCCGCTTTCAGACTACTTTCAGATTCTAAGCAATTATAGCCCAGTTCTACCCTCGAATGCTCTCATTTAGGAAGCTTCAAGCCGCCTCACTGGGCTCCTTTTGTAGATTTTCGTGAATGTTTCCCATTCTTTAACTTGGCGCTAAGTTCTGCCTTACGTTCTAGCAAATGGGTGGTACTTAAGCCCAGAGGACTTTTCTCGGCTCTGGTAAGGGCTGCTTCGATGACGGCAAGCGCTTCTTTTGATTTGCCGGCCGCTTCATGGAGCTTGGCTTCGGTCAGCATGGCTCTTAGCGCCAGGAAGTGGCCGGGACCCACAGTTTTGTCTAATTCTTTTTCAGACTCTTGAATCAGGGTGATAGCCTCGTCGTACTGCCCGGTTTTAGAAAGACAAATGGCTTTTTCGGTTTTGAGAAGCGGTTCGAGTACCCTTTTATCGGGATGCCTCGATACCACTTTGAAACCGCGCTCGATGATACCGGAGGCTTCTTCGAAGCGCTCTTGCTCTATAAAGGAATCGGCCAGTTCGTAATAAAGAAGGGGTACGCTTCCCAGGTTTCTGGCGTGGGCTGGTTCCTTATCCACTCTTGCCTCTACTTCTTTTAAGGGGTCAGCAATTTTTTCGGCTATGCGATTGATTCGGACCCAGTTTTTGAAGGGCTGCAACATATAGCACTGCATCTCGGCGATAGAGCAAATCTCTTCTGCCGGGGCATCATCTTTGATGGCAAGGTCAAGGGCCCGGTCAAAGGCCCTGGCTGAGCGAATCGGGATAGTAAGCCTGCTTAGCATGCTTCCTTCGGCGGTAGAGGCGAAACGCTCTTCGAATTTACCAAGACTTTTGCTCTTGCTGGACTTTTTGCTTTTGCTATCGCGCTTGTCGTTGTGATCGTCCTGGCTTTTTAAAACTAAGTAGGTAAACACAGGAAGAATCACTATAAGAACTGACTGTGCCGCGATGATAAATGTCGTCCTTCGAGGGGCTTTTCGTCTGCCGCCGCTTTTTGTCGATGCGCCTTTGCCCGAGATTCGATCGAGCTCTTCTAAAATTTGTTTGCAATCGGAGTAACGATCCTCTTTCTCTTTGGCCAGACATTTCAGGATCACTTTGTCTAGAGCTTCCGGTATCCCCTTAGAGGCAAGCGAGGCCGGCTCTTCTTTGAGGTGCATCTCGAGGGTCTTAAGGGTCGATTCGGATTTGAAGGGCGGCGCTCCGGAGAGAACTTCGTACATAACGCAGCCGAAAGAATAGATATCGGAGCGGTTGTCTGTTTCGCCGCCATGACAGAGCTCCGGGCTTATGTAATAGGGGCTGCCGATATGGGAGCCTGATTGAGTAAGAGATTGAATCGCTCCGTCCCTGTCTTCGAGGCGGGCGATGCCCAGGTCTATGAGTTTCACCACCTCTTTGTCCGCTGCATCTCTGGTGATAACGATATTTTCCGATTTGATATCGCGATGCAGCACCTGGTTGTCGTGAAGGCAGTTGAGTCCCCGGGCTATCTGTTTGAAAATCGCCAGGGCTCTGTCGAGGGGGAGCGGTCCTGATTTTTCTACCAGGGATCTGAGATTGGTGCCGCTTATATACTCCTGGACTATATATGGGGCACCATCTTCGGTGACGCCAAAATCGAAGACTTTCACCACGTTCTTATGATCGATAGCCGCACAGGTCATCGCTTCGCGCTGGGCTCTGGTGAAACGTATTTGATTCTCCCAGTATTTGTCTTTGAAAAGCTTTACCGCAAGCTGCTTATTCAAAAAGAGATGCTCGACAAGATAAACCGTGCTGGTTTTTCCTTTGCCGAGCTCTTCGAGAATTTTATACTTGTTCTCGAGCACTTCTTCTCTGGGTTCAGGACTGTTATCCATGCGGATCAGGACTCAACCGGTCAGATAGCGTTGCATCGAGGGCAGGACTCACCGTCGTAGGGCAACTCGCAAGTCTGGCACACGCTGATTCTCAAGAAGGTCTGGACCTCTTCCCGGCGTGTCTTCTCTGCTTTGTCGGGCTTGCCTGAACGATCGATGATATCGGCTTCCACATTACGGTTCAGTCGGCGTAAAAGCTCAGAGACGTCTTTGAGGGTTTGTTGAGTCTCTTCGTTATCGTTGCCAAGGCTGTTTCGGAAGTTGTTGAGTGCTTCTTTGCCGTATCTTTCTGCGTCGGCGAAGTTGTTCATCATATAAGAGACCGTGGCCATCTTCTTATAGGCCCGAGCCACCACGGGATGATTCTCCCCGAGGGCGTCTCTTTTTAGCTGTAGAGCTTGTTTATACTGCTCCGAGGCCTTGGCGAAATCTTCTCGGTTGATATAAATCCAGCCGAGCTGATCGAGACAGACGGTTATTCTCTCAACGGAGCCGTCATTGGTTTTGAGAAAATCTATGGCCTGAAAAAGCAGAGACTCGGCTTCGTCGAGACTACCCCTGGCAATCGCTTCTTTTATATTCTGCTTGTATTCTTGCCAGTTCATCCGGGGCATTTGGTTCTCGCCAGTACTATCTGATTATATATTTTGCCGAGCGTCCTTGGCTTTTATTCGAAAGTTTTTTTTGAATTTAATTGAAGTCGCATCTGGTGGCAGACGGACTTCTCAAGAGAAGAAACGCCATGGCTAGCCACAGCGTTTCGAATACCATCTAATTTCTTCTGTTTTAAGGAAGGAACTAAAACTAAGCTCTCGGGTGAGTATCCGAGTAGATTCTTCTCAGTCTCTCGAGGCTTACATGGGTGTAGATCTGGGTCGTGTTGATGGTGGTATGACCGAGCAGATCCTGAACTACTCTCAGATCGGCGCCGCCCTCCAGTAGATGGGTGGCGAAGGTATGTCTGAGGGTATGGGGGGTGATCGCCTTGCTGATTCTCGCCTTCTTGGCATATTTGAGAACCACACGGTGGACGGATCTGGATGACAACCTGGTGGCCTGCCTGCTCACGAAGAGCGGGCTTTCCGGCTGGGGAATCCTTCCGCCGGCCAGTTTGGGCCAGAATTCGTGGAGATACTTTCTCAGCCAGGCGTTAGCGCTCTGGTTGAGAAGAACCACACGCTCTTTGCCACCTTTTCCGGTGACACGCATCTCCATGGCTTCTTCGTTGTAGTCCTGCACTCTCAAGCTGCAGAGTTCGCTGACGCGCATCCCCGTGGCGTAGAGTACTTCCATCAAGGCTCTGTCTCTGACTCCGAGAACCGACATGTCAGGAGCGAGGAGAAGGCGTACCACCTCTTCGCGGTCCAGGCAGGACGGCAGTTTACGGGTCAGTTTAGGACCGCGCACCAGCTTGGAAGGATCTTCATCAATCAGCTGTTCTCTTCTCAAGTATTTGTAGAAGCTTCTGATTGCTGAGATCTTTCTAGCCACGGTGGGACGGCTGTATTGCTCTTGAATTTGCTTGATATAATCTTTGAGCCCTTCAGCTTCCAGCCAGGATGCGCTTGTTCCCTGGGGTTTGACCGAAGCGTCTCCATCGGAGGCGACGGTTTCACCGGTAACTGGCGCGGACTGACTGGCTGCATTCATAGACTGTTCAGTGTTAGACATCATCGATGAGTCTTCTCCGGTTGTCAGACCGGTTTCAGAAGCCCCATTGGTGCTGTCTATTAACTGACGGAGATCGTTTAGGTATGCTCTGATCGTGTGAGAAGAATAATTTCGCTCGACTTCTAAGTAGCCTGCGAATTGATCGAGCCATACAAGCGCTCCTTGTTGCCCATTCACGTTTGACCGACTTTCTAGTAACTAAGATTGAACCAACATAACAACACAACATTATGAGATCTTCCCAAGGTTTGTAAAGTCCCCCCCTGTCTGGTTCCGGGACGTCAAGTGTTGATATGGACGAAAGTCAAGCGTCTAAAAAATTCGGGGACGCGTGGGAATCGAACCCACCCAGGGCAGCGTTTCTCTACCCCACAACGGTTTTGAAGACCGCACGCCACACCAGCAGCGCTCCGTCCCCACAAACGATCATAATAGGCAGGAAATGATCGGACACTATGATCGGATTCTCAGACAGGATCTAGCTTTTGATCATCCGCCCCGGTGCTCCACCGGTGCCTAGATTGCGGACCTTCAAATATTTGATAAAAGTTAACGAGATTTAAAGCTGCAATGTTTATCGGACGCGTTTTTGGCACTATTAGATGCCGTTAATGGGGCTCGTCCAGGCAATACCAGGCGAGGTTTTCGCTGATCGGTCCGAAAGTCGCTTTTTGCACCGTTCGTACATCTTCTTTATGTTTCCCAACAATTTTGTTGACAATATAATAGATGGATACTTATATTTCTTGCTTCGTGCCCATTTTTCGTAGGCAATTGGCAATTGCTTCGCCGATATTATCCAGCCAGAATACCAGAGGTAACCGATGGCATTAGAGTTGTCTGAGCGCGTCCGCACCTTCGGGGTCGGTGGTTCGCGCATCGCTGATTTACCCGACCTAGCCGAGATTCAAAAGGCTTCCTTCCGATGGTTCATCGAGAAGGGTCTTGCCGAGGAGTTGAAGGCTTTCAGTCCGATCAAGGACTACACAGGAAGATTGGAGTTGCACTTCCTGACGAACTATTCGTTCGAGGAGCACTCCGAGCCCAATAAGCCCAAGTCTCCGGAAGAGGCTAGAGCGCTTGATGCCAGCTATACAAAGAAGCTGCGCATCCAGATGCGTCTGGTCAACCGCGAGATTGGCGAAATCAAAGAACAAGAAATCTATGTGGGCGACATTCCGATGATGACCGACCGCGGTACCTTTATTATTAACGGTGCCGAGCGTGTGATCGTCTCTCAGATTGTCCGCAGTCCCGGGATCTATTACAAACGGGAAGTGGATAATCACGGTAAACGTACCTTCTCAGCGACCCTCATCCCCAACCGCGGTGCCTGGCTCAAGTTCGAAACAGACAGCCACGATGTGCTTCATGTCAAGATCGACAAGAACCGTAAGCTGCCTGCCACCACTCTTCTAAGAGCGCTTGGATACTCGAATACCGAGATGGAGAACATGTTCCGCCACTCGGATTTCTTGAAGAAGACCTTCGAGAAAGACAATAACGAGACCAAGGAAGATTCCCTTATAGAGGTATATAGAAAACTTCGGCCCGGTGATCCGCCTTCGGTAGCCGGTGGGCAGAGCATTCTTGAAAGCCGCTTCTTCGATGACAAGCGCTATGACCTCGGTAGAGTAGGTCGTTATAAGCTCAATAAGAAGCTCGGTCTCTCGCTTCCCGAGTCCCAGAGAACTCTCACCCCCGAAGACATTGTTGCCGCCGTCGACTATCTCATCGGTCTCCACTTCGATGAAGGCCATGTCGATGACATCGATCACCTCGGCAACCGTAGAATTCGTTCCGTCGGAGAGTTGCTGCAGAACCAGTTCCGCATCGGTCTTTCTCGATTGGAGAGAATTGTCAGGGAGAGAATGACTCTTCAAGATGCCGATACTCTCACTCCGGCCAACCTTTTAAATACAAAACCTCTGGTGGCTGCCATCCGTGAGTTCTTCGGATCCTCCCAGCTTTCCCAGTTCATGGACCAGACCAACCCGCTTGCCGAGCTCACTCACAAGAGAAGGCTCTCGGCCCTCGGTCCCGGTGGTCTGTCGAGAGAGCGTGCCGGATTCGCCGTGCGTGATATCCACCCCAGCCACTACGGCAGAATCTGTCCGGTAGAGACCCCTGAAGGTCCCAACGCCGGTCTGATTGGCTCTCTGGCTACCCATGCCAGGGTCAATGACTATGGCTTCATCGAAACTCCATATAGAAAGGTAGAGAATGGTGTCCTCACCGACAGGGTTGATTACCTGACCGCCGACGAAGAGGATCGCTACCGGGTCGCCCCGGGAGACGTCTCCGTCAATGACGACGGCTCCTTTGCAACTGAGCGGGTTCCGGTTCGCTATAAGGCTGAGTTTATCGAAGCACTGCCCGAGCAAGTCGACTATGTCGGAGTCAGCCCGATTCAAATCGTATCGGTCGGAACAGCTTTGATTCCTTTCCTCGAGCACGATGATGCCAACCGAGCTCTAATGGGATCGAACATGCAACGTCAGTCGGTGCCTCTGATCAAGACGGAACCGGCCACGGTGACCACCGGTATCGAGATGCAGTCTGCTCGCGACTCCGGTATGGTTATTGTCTCGGATATCGACGGCAAGGTCGAGTATGTAACCGCCAACGCCGTTCACATCCGTACCGAAGACAAGCGTCTGGTCAAGTATCGCCTGAACAAGTTCCAGCGCTCCAACCAGGACACCTGCCTGAACCAGAAGCCGATTGTCAGAGTCGGTGACGAAGTCAAGCCCGGTCAGGTAATCGCCGATGGTGCCGCCACCAACGGTGGAGAGCTTGCGGTGGGACGCAACTTGCTGGTGGCATTCATGCCCTGGGAAGGCTACAACTTCGAGGATGCCATCCTTATAAGTAAGAGACTTGTGCATGACGATGTGATGACATCCATTCACATTGAAAAGCTCGAGATCGACGCTCGATCCACCAAACTGGGTCCGGAAGAGATCACCCGCGAAGTGCCCAACGTATCTGAAGAATCCCTCCGTCACCTCGACGAGCACGGTATCGTCAGAATCGGCTCCCGGGTCTATCCCGACGATATTCTGGTCGGTAAGATCACTCCTAAAGGCGAATCGGAGCATCCTCCGGAAGAAAAACTGCTTCGCGCCATATTCGGTGAGAAAGCCAGAGACGTGCGTGATAACTCTTTGAGAGTCCCCCATGGTGAAGGCGGCCGGATAGTCGATGTCAAAGTCTTCGACCGTGAAAAAGGCGATGAACTGCCACCGGTGGCTAACAAAGTCGTCCGGGTCTATATCGCCCAGAAGCGTAAGATCAGTGTCGGCGACAAAGTTGCCGGACGTCACGGTAACAAAGGTATCGTGGCCAAGATCCTGCCGGTGGAAGATATGCCTTATCTGCCCGATGGTCAGGCGGTGGACATTGTGCTCAATCCGCTCGGTGTTCCCAGCCGTATGAACGTCGGTCAGACCTTCGAGACCTTGCTCGGTCTTGCCGGTATGTTGACGGGCGATCGTTATGAAGTGCCTCCGTTCGACGAGATGTTCAAGCCGGAAGCTTCATCGAGACTGGTTCACGATGAGATTGAAAAGGGCAAGAAGAAACAGGGAATCGAATGGGTCGGCACAGACGGTAAGGTCATTCTTCTGGATGGCAGAACCGGAGACAATTTCGACATGCCGGTCACCGTCGGTAAGATCTACATGATGAAGCTTGTTCACCTGGTGGACGACAAGATTCATGCTCGTTCCACCGGACCTTACAGTCTTGTCACGCAGCAGCCCCTGGGCGGTAAAGCTCAGTTCGGTGGACAGAGGCTTGGAGAGATGGAGTGCTGGGCTCTGGAAGCCTTCGGTGCGGCTTACTCTCTGCAAGAGATGCTCACCATCAAGTCCGATGATGTGAACGGACGATCCAAAGCCTACGAGTCCATCGTCAAAGGCGAGAACCTGAGAAGACCCGGTATTCCGGAATCCTTCAAGGTACTTGTCCGCGAACTCCAGTCCATCGGTCTGGATGTATCGGTGGCCAAGCGGACCAGAGAGGGGCAGGAAGTTGAAGTCGATCTTATGACCGAGGTCGAGGATGCAAGACCCCGTGGTCTGAGAAGACTGACTCCTATCGAGATGGGCATGAGCTCTGAGATTGCTCAGCTCTCTCAACAGGCTGTCGTACCGCAAGCCGCCATGGCCCAGAATCAAATGGGACGTGAAGGCGGCGGCATGACCAGCGCTCAGATCGCTCATGTGACGGAAGGTCTGGCTAGCGCCGGCTTGCCGGGAGCTCCTCTGAGCCCGAATATGATACCTCCGGTTGGTGCGCCGCCCATGCCGCCTGCCACCGGAATGTCCGCTGCCGAAAGCGCCGTCTCCGGACTGGTGCAGACTGGTGGACCGGACGCGATGATCCCTGGAATGATGGGCGCAGGTGCAAGACCTGATGCTCCCACCACTCCTCCATCTCTGCCTATGCCGGATGAGCTTGTCGGCGGTTCGCCCAAGCCCCCCAGCAAAGCGGATCTTGAAGAGTTGGTCGGTGGTCCTTCCATGGATGATGATGATTCCATGGATGACGCGGACTTCGATGATGAGTCCGATGACGACGAAGATAGCTAGATAATCTGGGCAGCTCCCGACAGGAAGTTTCGGGGGCTGCCAGGCTATTACTTGTAGGAGGTTTGTCAAGTAAAATGCCCACTTCCATTGATCGTTTCGATTACATAAAAATTGGAGTCGCTTCTCCGGAGCGCATTCTCAGTTGGTCGCACGGTGAGGTCACCAAGCCCGAGACCATCAACTATCGTACTTTGAAGCCGGAGAAAGACGGTCTTTTCTGCGAGCGTATCTTCGGTCCCTCCAAAGACTGGGAATGCTATTGCGGCAAATACAAGAGAGTTCGTCACCGTGGCATCACCTGCGAGCGCTGCGGCGTCGAGGTGACCGATTCTAAGGTGAGACGCCATCGCATGGGTCACATCGCCTTGGCTTCTCCGGTGACCCATATCTGGTTCCTCAAGGGAATTCCCAGCTATATCGGTCTTCTGCTCGACATGCCTCTGCGTGAACTGGAGCAGGTCGTCTACTTCAACGCCTATATCGTCACCAACCCCGGTAACGTTCCGGATCTGACCAAGTGTCAGCTTCTTTCCGAAGAGGATTACGAGAAGCTGCTCGATGATCCTAACTTCCAGTTTGATGTCGGTATCGGTGCCGAAGCTATTCAAGTGCTGCTCTCCGAGCTGGCCAGACCGGTTTATGAGCGTCCCGACAACGAAGAAGACAAGGGACGTTTGCTTGACCTTCCCGGTTTGCAAGAGCTCTCCGTCGAATTGAGAGAAGTGCTTGCCACTGCCGGCGGTTCGCAGCAAAAACGCGCCAAAATCATCAAACGTCTCAGGCTGGTGGAAGCTCTGCTCTCCTCCCACACCGATCCGACCTGGGTGATTCTCAAGAATCTTCCGGTCACCCCTCCGGATCTGAGACCGATGGTCCAGCTCGATGGTGGTCGTTTCGCCACCTCCGACTTGAACGACCTCTACAGAAGGGTGATCAACCGGAACAACCGTCTGGCTCGTTTGCTTGAAATGGGCGCTCCCGAGATCATCGTCCGTAACGAGAAGCGTATGCTTCAAGAAGCCGTCGATGCCTTGATAGACAACGGCAGACGGGGAAGAGTGGTGGTCGGTCCCAACAACAGGCCGCTGAAATCGCTCTCCAATATCATTGAAGGTAAGCAAGGTCGTTTCCGTCAAAACCTTCTCGGAAAACGGGTCGACTACTCAGGTCGTTCCGTCATCGTTGTCGGTCCTACCTTGAAATTGCATCAGTGCGGTCTTCCCCGGGAGATGGCTCTGGAGCTCTTCAAGCCTTTCGTAATCAACAAGTTGATCGAGCGTCAAATCGTCCAGAACATCAAGTCCGCCAAGAAGCAGATCGAGAAAGGCTCGGCGGTGGTCTGGGAAATCCTTGAAGAAGTGATTCAGGGTCACCCGGTACTGCTCAACCGTGCTCCCACTCTGCACCGTCTCGGTATCCAGGCGTTCGAGCCTGTTCTGGTCGAGGGTCGTGCTATTCAGCTCCATCCTCTCGTCTGCTCGGCCTTCAACGCCGACTTCGACGGTGACCAGATGGCGGTCCACGTTCCCCTTTCCGTGGAAGCGCAGTCCGAAGCCCATATGCTGATGCTCGCCTCCAACAACATTCTTCTGCCCGCCACAGGCAGACCTACCGTCACTCCCACCCAGGACATGGTTCTCGGTATCTATTACCTCACCATTCAGAAACCGGGTTGGGAAGATCCCAAGGTCTGTCGCGGTGCAGGAATGCGCTTCGTCAGCCTGGCCGATGCCAGATCCGCTTTTGAAGCCGGTATCCTCGATCTGCATGCCAAGATCAAGGTCAAAGACTACGATGGTCAGATGATCGAGACCACCCCCGGCAGAATCATCTTCAACGAAGTGGTTCGGGAAGCGGTTTCTTCCACTACCTAATTCGGTTTTTAAAGATCATTACGAAAGACACTGCAGATACGCCTTAAAAGGAAAAAAGACCAATGGTCACAGGTAAAAAAGAAGAACAACTGGAGTTCATTAACACCACGGTCGATAAGAAGAAGCTGGGCAAGCTCCTCTCCGACATGTACGAGCGTTTCGGAACGGCTAAAACCGCCGATCTGGCCAATGCGCTCAAGGACCTCGGTTTCAAGTACGCCACCAGAGCCGGTGTGACTATCTCTATTGACGACCTCGATGTTCCCGAATCCAAGCGGGATCTCATCGCGGAAGCCGAAAAGGAGATCGAGAAAGCGCAAAGACGTTATGAGCGCGGTGACATCACCGAGGTTGAGCGATATAACAAAGTTATCGACACCTGGTCTGCCACCACCGACCAGTTGACCAAGGATGTGGTAGACAACTTCGACAGGCTGAACCCCGTATACATGATGGCCTTCTCCGGAGCCAGAGGTAACATATCTCAGGTTCGACAGCTCGTCGGTATGCGAGGACTGATGGCTGACTCCCAGGGTCAGATTATCGACTTGCCGATTAAGGCCAACTTCCGCGAAGGTCTTAACGTAACCGAGTACATCATCTCCAGTTATGGTGCTCGTAAGGGTCTTGTCGATACGGCGCTCAAAACAGCCGACTCCGGATATCTGACCAGGAGACTGGTGGATGTCGCCCAGGATGTGATCGTTCGCGATCCCGATTGCGGTACTAAACGTGGCATCTACATGCAGCCCATTGTCGATGCCGATAAAGAGATGGTCAGCCTGGCCGAGCGTATCTACGGTCGGACTCTGGCCGAGGATTTTGTCGACAAAGAGAGTGGTGAAGTTATCGCTGTAACCGGTCAGGTTATCGATAGAAAGCTAGCCAAAACCATCGATGAAGCTATGCCCAAGAAGAAGAAGCGTCTTTTGGTCAGATCGCCTCTAACCTGTGCTTCTCAATACGGAGTCTGCCAGAAGTGCTACGGTTGGTCTCTGACCACCAGTAGAGCGGTGGACTGCGGAGAAGCCATCGGTATCATCGCCGCCCAGTCCATCGGGGAACCTGGAACCCAGCTCACCATGAGAACGTTCCACACCGGTGGTGCGGTAGCCGGCGGTAAGAGCCGTATGCAGCAAAAATCCCCCATTGCCGGTACTGTCGATTTCAAAATCCAGACTCGTAATGTTAGAACCGCCTATGGTGACGTGGTCGAACAGACCATCAAAGAAGGTAAAGTAACTATCTCCGACGGTAAGAAGGACAAGACTGTCAATCTGCCTCCCAACAGCCTTCTTATGGTCCAGAACGGCGAAGAAGTTAAAGCCGGTCAGGTTATAGGCGAGTACGATCCGCCTGGTGCCAAGAGTTTGACCGAGCGTGCCACGAAAGATATCACCGCCGATATCTCCGGACGCCTTGTCTTCCAGGGCTTCCAGGCTGACGAAAAGCGCGACAGGCAGGGCAATATATCGAGAACCGCCAACAAAGCCGGTATCATCTGGGTACTGGAAGGTGACGTTTACAACCTGCCCACCGGTGCATCTGTTGTGGTCAAGGATGGTCAGGATGTATCCGCCTTGGATGTTCTGGCTGAGATTCATATCAACACCGAACACGGCGGTATCGTCCGCTACGGTAAAGAGATAGAGATTGAGGAGATCAAGCGTGGTCGCAAGAAAGCCGTCAAGCTGATCAAAGGTAAAGAGATAAATGTAGTCATCGCCAAAGTCGGCTCGGAAAATGCCAAGCTCGACGCCGGTCAGAAAGGCGCTTACTGGAAAGTCGGTAAGGGCAAAGAGACCTGGGCGCTGAAAGTGGTTAATGATGAAATCGTCGAGAACGGTAAAATTATCGCCGAGCTGGTGGATGATGGCTATAACACCGTCACCTCCGGTGGTGAGATCATCTATGACGGAGTCGAAATCGATGACCGTCGGGTAGTGACCAAAGCCGGTAAGTTGCTCTTCGTTCCAGAAGAGGTCCACTTCATCTCCAAGGACATCAGTCTCAAGATGGCTGAATCCGGAGAGTTGGTCACCGCCGGTCAGGAAGTGGTCAAAGATGTATTCGCGCATATGGAAGGTATCGTCGAGATCGTCGCCGATAACGACATCATCCACGAGGTCATCATCAAGCCCGGTGAATCCATAGAAATAGGCGATCCCAGCGAGTTGAAAGTGGCCGAGGGCGAAATCATCGAGCCCGGCACCGAGATTCTGGAAGGCTATGACTATAAAGAGCGCAAAATGGTCAATATCATGGAGCTCGAAGAGGGTAAATTCCGTGCCATCATCAGACCGGTGGAGGAATACCTTATCGAACCCCGCGACACCAAATTCAAGCATGAGCATACCGACGAGAAAATCGGCTTGAGAGCTGTCACCCAGCTTCTCTTCAGAGACCGGGAAAAAGTGAGACAGGTGCAGGGCGCCGCCCTCACCAGAACCTCCCTGGTTCTTCAGATGCAGGGCTATCTCCAGCAGCTCAAGGGTATCGTCGAGATGAGCGACCAGCTCGATATCGTGGTTCAGGAGAACATCATGCTCCGCCGTGACCAGGACCTCAACATCACCCTGCTCGAAGTGGAAGACGGCCAGGAAGTGGACGCCGGTACCCCGGTAGCCACCACTCAGGTTCTGACCAGGTCCGATGCCCGGGTGCAGCTCTCCAAGACCGACGAACGCCGTCTGCTTCTCATTACTGAGGAACAGCAGGTGGAAGAGGTAATCAAAGGAGCCGCCACCGTCAAGGAAGGCGAGATCATCCGGGATGGCGATAAGCTCAGCAAAACTACCAAAGCCGAGCAATCCGGTCAGGTGGTGAGGGTCAACAAAGATTCCGTCGTCTTGAGAAAAGGCCGTCCTTATCTGATCTCCCACAACACTCAGTTGCATAGTGAAGACGGTGCTCTTGTGCAACGGGGCGATTTGCTCGCCACGCTTATCTTCGAAAGACAGAAGACCGGAGACATCGTCCAGGGTCTTCCGAGAGTAGAAGAACTGCTGGAAGCCAGAAAACCGAAAGAGAGCGCAATTCTCTCCGAGAAAGAGGGTCGTGCCAAGCTTGTCATCGAAGACGATATCAAGAGACTCTATCTCTGCTTCGACGACGGCGCCGAAGAAGAAATAGTCATTCCGCCCGGCCTCAACATTGTTGTGGACGACGGAGACAAGATCGAAATCGGTGATCCTCTAACGGACGGACCGCCCAACCCGCACGATATCGTGCGTCTGAAAGGCATCGAAGCCGCTCAGAAATTCCTGGTGGATGAGGTCCAGTCGGTCTACCGTTCTCAGGGTGTTGAAATTGCCGACAAACACATCGAAGTGATTGTCAGGCAGATGACCCGTAAAGTGAGAGTGGATGAGCCGAACGATACCATCCTCCTTCCCGGCGAATTGATGGAGCGTTACTCCATCGATCGTGAGAACGAGAAGGTGGAGCAGGGAGGCAAAATTGGTGCCAGCTACACCGATGTTCTTCTCGGTATCACCAAAGCCAGTTTGAACACCGAGAGCTTCATCTCCGCCGCCTCCTTCCAGGAGACCACCAGAATTCTCACCGAGGCTGCGGTCGAAGGCAAGAAAGACTGGCTGCGCGGTCTGAAAGAGAACGTGATCATCGGTCGATTGATCCCTGCCGGTACCGGTTTTGCCGGTCACACCACTCCTCAGGAAGAGGAAGAGGAAGAGCAGGATATCTATCCGCCTATCGGTGACGGAAGCTTCAACGTTCCGCAATGATAGCGAGCCGGACCCGAAGCAAAACAGGATAATGAGAGAAGGACCTCGATTGATATCAGGTCCTTCTTTCTCTTTATGTCTGGATATCCGGTTCGTATTCGGCTTCATTTAGTCCGAAAGTCCAGGCGATGCCGGCTTTGGCTGTAAGCGTTTCCGGGGGCACCCGCAGAAAATAGTGTTTATAAGTGCCGTCCGGTTCCGGGGTGGAGTTCTTTACCATAACCACCAGTAGTGGCTCGTCGTTTCTGAAGGTTCGATGGAAGAGAGTGCCGTATTGGTCTTGTTGTATTACCCTGGCTCCTGAATCTTCTAGAAAGCGAGAGATTCCATAGCGGTCTATTAAAATAGTTCTGAGTTCGATATTTCTCTCTTCGTCTATACGCTCTATCGAAATTTCGTCCGGCTTTTCTATGATATACGCGGGCACATTTCTTCCATGCCAGGAGTAGATCCGGGTCTCGTCTTTGAAAGTCAGAGCCGGTCCAGCTTCACTGTGATAGCGGCGCTCCGGATCGAGCATACTCTGCGCCGGAGGGTCACAAACGAAGCTTATGCCGTCGTAGAGGACAAAGGCGTAAGAAGCGCCGATCAGCTCTTCCCAGGCGCTCAGATTTCGATCGTTCTCCAGGCTATAGAGACCGGGTACACTGTTGCGCATATATAAATGCAGGGGAAGCCAGTCAAGAACCTGGGAACGTCTGAAGACATCTAGTTGAATAGTGCTTGCAATCAGGCGCACGGCCGGATCGCCATAGGCTCCTATGCGGGCGCCACCCCAGAGCTCCATCGCTCTCAAGTTGGTGCTTTTGTTCTCCAGATCGGCTTGATAAATCAGTTTGAGCAAATCAGGAATGGCACCCAGGCTGGTTACCAACTCGTCGGCAAGCTCGCTTCTTTCTGTAACCAGTTTCTCTTTGATTAGACGAACCGACTCGGCCAGGATGTTGGGGATAAATTGCAGACCTATCTGAGTCTCTACCCGCTCGAACGCCGCCGGTATGGAGATGAGTTCAGATCGCACTTTTTCCACGCAATCCGGCGAAACCACCGCCTTCAATTCTTCTTCCAGGGAGAGGCTCAGGGCGCGACTCTCGGCAAGCATTGTCGAGTTGACCATCAGACCCAGTGAGGAGAGCTTGGGGGAGTAGGTGGTATCGAATGTGGAGCCGGAGTTTTCGTGCAGTTTTCTTAGAAAACGATTGATGTCTTTTAAATTATCTTTCTGCTGGTTCTTAGAACAGTTCTGGCGCAGCATCTCCAGATCCTGATTCTCCAGTTCTCGGTCGAGAACAGCCCAGAGCCTCGACCATTCCTTGTTGTCGAGCAAGCGGCGCAGGGTAGAGATCAAATATTCACCGGCGGCACCGTCCAACATTAGAGCTATAACCAGGGGAATATTAGTGAGCTGAAAGAGGCTCTCGACCCGAATCACTTTACCACCCTGACCGGAGCTTTTTTGTAGATTGGCTGCCTGAAAGATTCGGGCTCTTGCGCCTTCGAAGTCTCCACTTCCATTGAGATGTCGTCCACTCGGCAGGGCAAGCCAGCGATCTCGGTAGATTTCGAGTTCTTTTTGGAAGCTCTTGCTAAGTTCAAGAGTGTGATTTGGGCTAGGGGCAGCGGGGTTCATCTCTAATTTAAATCGGTTTTGTTGCCTTAATCTATCACCGGTCTCGACGATCCCGGTTCGTATTCTCTTTGTTGAATCACTCTGTATACGCCTGGCTCTAGCTTGATGGCGCTGTGCTCTTCATGGACCAGAGTGGCTCCGGATTTGACCTCTAAAAGACGGTCGTTGCGCCATCGATAAAGACCGGCATGGCTCGGATCGATGGCGTGGGCATGACCGGTAACCTCTCCATATGCGAGCACCACCCGGTCTTCGGTCTTCTCTCGAACCGCTTCTTCCGGAACCTGCTCCATTTCGACTTTGATCAGGAGGACATCTCCCTGTCGGTATTGTTTGCCCATCTCAAGACCTCCCTCAGTCACCCTCTTCCACTGTTATGCCCCACCATGGCGCTTTTGTCTCGCTTTTTAAAGCCGACCAATACCAGGCACTGGGCTCGGTCCATTGTTTGCCGAGGTTGTCTGTGATCCGCTCCCTTACCATTACTTCACGATCTGCTCGACTGGCTCTGAAAGAGCTCCAGTGCTCTCCCGGGCTTTTTATTATCGTCGGTTGAAACTCCACTCTATAGCCGGCTGCTCGGTAGCAGTCACTGGCTGGATGAAGCTTCCTGGTCATCTTATTTACGTAGCGGACGATATAAATCCTCTTTCCGTCGCTGAAAACTTTTACCTGACCGGGAAAGTCTGCCAGAAAGCTCTTTAGCTTCTTGTTCTCGTTATAGACCGGGACCTCTTTCAAGACCTTTCCATCTAGCTTGTCGGGCCAGTTTATCTGGGTATTGTCCCTTTTCACGGGTACTTTGTCCCGGGCGCCGACTGTCGCTGGCAGGATCGTTGCAACCATGGATAGTATCGCCATGGTAGCCATAGAAGGCTTCGATAGGGCTTTGCCCTCTTCTTTTGAGGTCCTGATTTGAGCTGTGATTTTAGTGCCGAAGAAAACAATCGAGAGGATAAGCAAAAGAAAGACAACCAGACCTATAGCCTGATGCAGGAAAGCTTCTTCGAAAAGAGTCGATTCATGCGAAATAAGACCGGTTTCCAGATAAAAGAGAGCCGTAACGCGCAGGGTATTGGCGATTACCGAGAACACCACGGAGACGATAAGCAGGGCCCCTGTTTTGAGCGGCGATAGCTTCAGATAAGAGGCGGTGAGAGCCGCCGTGAATACCGAGAACCAGAGCATTTTTATGCCGCTGCAGGGTGCATCTACTGCGACCATTTGATCTTTGAAAACAAGCATTGTGCCTTCTGCCCTGGCAGAGACATTGCCCAGGGAAAGACTGATGGAAGCGAGTTTTGCAGAGAGAGCTCTAAGAGGAAAGCCGATAAAGAAATTGAGCGACGCGATTACCGGAAGCGAGATCAAGGCAAGGCAATATTCACCGGCTAGAAGCGGCATGATAAGAGCGCTTGCCGAGGCGGTTAATGTAACCACGGCAAAGGCTGCCGATACCATTTTTGATGATCCTGAGAAGCTCAATATATAAAAAAGAAAGGAGGCAATAGCCAGGTAGAGAAAGAATTCGTTACCACCCTCTTTTACCTTCTTACCTCTGGCTCTCAGCCCCACCGACAGAAAACAGGCGATCAGGGCAAGCAGCCCCAGGGGTTCATCGGAGCCGTCCGTCGATCTTTCCAGATACCAGATATAAACCGGCCAGAACGAGACAAAAATCAGTGCGGCAAGAAGTCCAAGTCTTGTCCTCGTGGTCATTCTTGCTTGCTTGCGCGTAATTCCGCATTCGAACGCTTGAGGAAGCAGAAGCCCGCACCCAGGGCAAGGATAGCCATCAGAACCATCGGCAGAGTATCGGGCTCGGGCACTACCTGGGCTTTGAGGGGCGCCAGTACCGAGCCCTCTTTGACCATCATCCCGGGCTCTTGAAGAGGTTGGCTTTCTTCCAGTCCCTCATTTGCGGCCCCTTCTTCCCTGAAGTCTGCTCTGCCTGCGTAACCGGATTCATCTGCCGATTTTTCTTCTACCGGGGCCGAAGCAGGATAGGCAAGGTTTTCTTTTGGGGCGAGTAGACCATTGGTTGCGCCTTGAAGGGCCGGGGCATCTTGGGCGGAGAAAAATTGTTTGGTGCCGTCAACCGGGGCCGAGCCTGCCGCCGCCGAGAGGCTGTCGAGGCCGGCTACGCTGGCCATCTGTCTTTCTAATTGTGGTGCCCGTAAGAGAATGTTCTTCATTTTGAAAACGGCGGTTTTCTTTTCTATGTCTCTTTTACGGCGGCTTTCATACTTGTTCACCAGCTCTACGTCGGATACCACCGCACTGGATACGGGGCTGACCAGATGCTTCTCCACGGCCAATGCCGAAGCGCCATAGATGTCTCCTTCGTGGTAACGATCCAGCACATTGCGATAGGCATGAAGCTGCTCGAAGGCTTTTGTGGCAAGGGCTGGAGAATGCCCCTGAACTGTACTCTGACTTTTATCTTGCCAGCGCTCCTGCAATTTTTGCAACGATTCATCAACCTTTAGCTCTATCGGCACCCTTACAAAGTTCTTCTCCATTGAAGCCTCTTCAAACAGAGCGTTCGGACCGGCGGCGACCTGGAGGTCGTAGAGATCGACTGCAAGATTTTTAAAGCGTCGTTTTACAAATGACCTTTCCGCTTCGCTTGCCACGGGCTGGGCGGCATGGACCCAGAGAATGGCTCTATCTTTTTCTAATGCGGCTTGATTGAGCAAGTTGACAATGGCACCGCCATTGGGGCGACCTCCTGCACAGGCGGTATTCCCCAGGGAATCGACTCCACCTTCCAGGGGGACAGCGCCCTGGTCACCTACTTCTATGAGAGTGAAACTAATTGTCGGCTCTTTCTCTTTGAGCGCTTTGAGGCCGACCGCCACATCTTGCATATACGGTGCCATACCTATCGATTTGTCCACTACCACCGTAAGTTTTGTCGGTCTCTTGTGCTGCCGCGAGCTGAGATCGGCTTCGACTACGGAATTGTCCGCCAGTCTGACCGTGGTGGCAAATGCGAGCGGCTTGATCGAGGTCATCACCTGGCCCCTCGACACTTGATTGTTGTCGAAGAATCTTTTCAGTTCTTGATTCTTATCTTCGCCGGTGGTGGAGATAAGAATGCCGTTTTCAGCAGAGAGATCAAGGGCATGCTGTCCATCGAAGCTGAAGTTGCGTTCCGAATAACTCGGCAGAATACAGCCCAGCTCCTCTGGATAGGTTGCCAGCGGCAATTTCTTAAGCGGGGCGACGATACTGAGCTTCACCCTGGTATTACTACCTTTCAATACAGGATAGCACTGCACAAGAACGGTATCTTTGCCCTGCATGCTGACCAGAAGCGGATCTCTTTTGTGGGTGGTGACCGCCCTTTGATATATTGCTCGCGCTCTTGCGCGGCCGGTTATTTTCGCTTCTTTTTCGACTCCGTCTATCCATATGGTGGCGCCGGTTACCGTGGCTCCTTCCGGCAGAAGAAGCTTCGCTCGCGCTTCTCTGGGCACTGTCGAAACATTGGAGAAGTCCATTGTCCAGTCTATGGTGGCAGTTTTGAGCTTACCGTCGATTTTCTCTTTGAATATAGAATTTTTGAGAGATAGACCGCGAGCCGTACCCTGGACCATAGAGCCTGCGATATCTGGATCCAGGTCGAACTCGTCTACGGCTCCGGCATTGAGTCCGGCCGGATCCGAGATCAGTCCGGCATGCTGGATGGTGCCCCGGAAAGAGGATGGAATCGGAACCGAGTTGAAAGGAATGCCAAAGACCCGATAATAGATATCCCGGGCTTTATCTATGGGAACAGGGTGCTGGTGTTCATACAAAGAGCCGATTAGATCCGTCGCCCTTCCTGATCTTTCATAGCAGGCTCTAAGGAGCACATCGCCACTTCCCCAGGTTCGCAACCAGGCGATAGCATCTGCCGATTTTTTCGGATCAGGCTGATTGGCGTCGGCCAGGTGAATTCGAGTCAGGGTGGAAGGCGCCTCCACGGCGATGACCATGACCAGGATGATTATATGACCGAGATGCTTGAACTGATGCGGATCGAAAAACGTATCATGGCGGGATGCGATCTGACAGATGGTCTTGCCGGCGTTCAATATATAGGGAATCGAAAGCAATGGTGCCAGCAACAAGAGCCCGAAAGGCAGATGAAAGAGGAGTACCGGGGCCATGGGTAACAACATCAAGCTGTAGAGAATGGCGATGCCAAGGGACATGCCTGAGCCAAGGGCGGTGAGTGAATAAACGGCATTGACGGTCGAGCGGGCCGCAAGCCAGGTGAGAAAGTTGCTCACCGGAATCAATGAAAAGAGAAGATAGTGGTTGAAGGTCGGAAATGGATCGAAGAAAGACTTGGCCAGGTAATGGCTCTGACTTTCATAGAACATAAAAAGTAGAGGCAGCATAACCCCGAAAATAATCAGCCCGCCGCCCGGGCGGACAATAGGCTCTTGTCTGCCCGGATGGCTCGAGAGATTGTCTCGGTCATCATTCGGGGGAGCTTCCACTTTGGCCAGCCCTGTTTTGCGGGCGATTTTCTTTAGCTCTTCACTTGCTTCGGCAGAATACATATGCAGCTCTTATATCCAGGACGGGCTATGATCTAATCTTATCTTAGGCCGGGGCATTTTGATTAATAATGGAGTTTACCCGGGAAATTCAGGTAAAGTAGATACTGGTCTTTTAAGCAGGTTTTTCTATGGTCGAAATATTCGGTGGTTTACTATTTCTGGCTTTTATTTTGACCGTCTCCGGTCTTCGTTTCGTCAAAGAATACGACCGTCTCGTTATTTTGAGACTGGGACGCGCGGTCGGTGTGCGTGGTCCCGGACCCCAGTTGGTTTTTCCTCTAATTGAAAGAGCTCAGAAAATCGATACCCGGGTGATTACCCTGCCGATTCCTCCTCAGGAGGCCATAACCCGGGATAACGTCTCGGCGAAGGTGGCGGCGGTATGCTTCTTTCAGGTGATAGATCCTGTAAAAGCCGTTCTTAAAGTGGAAAATGCTATGGATGCTACATTTCAGGTGGCCCAGACCACACTGCGGACCATCGTAGGGCAGCATGACCTCGACGACCTGCTTACCGAAAGGGATAGCATCAATCAAAAGCTCAGCGCTATCATAGACAGGCAGACTGAGTCCTGGGGAATAAAGGTCAATTCGGTGGAGCTCAAAGATCTTGAAATTCCGGTACATATGCAACGGGCCATGGCCAGGCAGGCCGAGGCCGAGCGGGAGAGAAGGGCAAAAGTGGTGGCTGCCGACGGCGAGTTGCAGGCTGCCCATAAGTTGAAAGAGGCGGCGGCGGTGATATCTTCGCAGGCCGGAGCGATGCAGTTGCGCCAGCTTCAGACCATGTTGGAAGTAGCCTCGGAGAAGACCAGCACTCTTATAATCCCGGTGCCGATGGAGCTTTTCCCTGATGGTGGCAAAGATGACGACGACCTCGAGGT
Source organism: bacterium (assembly GCA_016124935.1). Lineage (GTDB taxonomy): Bacteria > Cyanobacteriota > Vampirovibrionia > Obscuribacterales > Obscuribacteraceae > RI-106. The sequence continues at coordinate 40,218 of WGMS01000020.1, forward strand.
GGAATCCGAGGTCGAGACCGACTGAGGTCAGTGTCTTCGTTTACTGGCTTTTACAAAACTGGGCTGAAGTATCTCGGCAGCGTTAAACTTCTTTCGGATTCGATGGGTCAAAAAGTAGGTCAATGCATGTCTATCAGGGTTGCATTTTTGATCGAGGACGAGATGGGTCAGGATTGATACAGTAATCCCTACCCGATAAGGTTGCTTCTTGGGACCTTTGAAAAAGATGAAAAAGACCGCCAGTAATTCGAAGGAATGCAGGGGCAGATAGAGCTTGCCGCTGTATTTTTCGTGGGCGGCTTCGGCGAACCTCTCCCAGTTTGGTTTCCATCCATGGGCTTTGACATAGTCCACCAGATGATCCAGATCTATGAGCCAGCCTGCCAGGAATGTGGCAACTGCTGCTGGTTTCGATTTATAGCGTAAATAACTCAGGCATCCGACGCCGGCTGAGGTAATGATATGTCCGACTGTTCTCATTCAGTTAGCTTCCCTTTCAAACTATCTTATGTTCAATACGGCAAGTCGTGCTAAATTGAGACTCTGTCGTATTTAATTCTCAGAAATGCGGCGGTCAACTCCATTAGCAGTGTCTAATCTCTACTACTACAATATACGATTTTCTCAATTACTGCACCCGGTTGGACTTTTCGGATAAACTGAACTGATTCGGAACCGGTCGAAGTTAATTCGAAAGTCAAGCAGTTGATTCGTCTTCAAGACCTTTTCATATATCCCAGGAGTTTTTTGATGAGAACCTTCCCTCTTCTGATAATGATCCTCATTCTTGTAGCCAGCGTCGCACCGGCTTCTGCCGCGGCCCAGAGCCCGGATCCCAGAGCGGTGAGCATGTACAACCTCGGTTTGAATGCCTTCAAGCAGGGCAGTCCCGAGTCGGCAATCATCTTTTTCAAACGGGCAAGCGATCTCGACCCTAACCTTGCCGATGCGCAGTACAACCTGGGCGTGCTCTACATGAGCCAGCGCCGCTATAAAGAAGCCTCGCCCCGCTTCGACGAGGTGCTCCGGATCAAGCCAAACGATCCCGATGCCCACTTTCAGCTCGGGAAAGTATATATGGCCCTGGGCAATACTACCGAAGCAAAGTCGCACCTTCAGTCTATTGCCCCCAGTAATGCCAATTTTGCTGAAGCCCAGAAGCTTGTCGCTAAGTGTGATCAAGCGCCCGGTCAGGTCACTCTGCCGACCGGCGCTCAGCCGACCCAGGCAGAGCCATCCAGCCAGACCTCCACTGTCTATGCCCCTTACCAGGCTCCCGGCACCAACCCCGGTTCCATTGCCGCTGCGACAACGCCTCGCTATCTGCCTGCCAATACAGCCGGCCAACAAATACAACAAATCCAACAAGTGCAACCAGTACAACAAGTCCAGCAAATTCAACAAGTCGCCGCAACCAACACCGCCCCGGCGCCGGTATACGAAGCGCCGGTGGCAGGCCAACCCACCGCCGTTCTTGCCAATACCTCAGTAAGGGTAATTGCCACCGGATTCTCGTCGCCATCGGGTCTGACTTTCGATCGCCTGGGCAATCTTTATGTCGCGAATTACAGCAAGAATTCCGTCGATAGAATCAGCCGCGACGGCACCAAGAGCGAGTTCAGCGCAGGCGGCCATCTGAAAGGACCGATCGGTCTGGCCGCCGACGAGACCGGCAATATCTATGTCGCCAACTATAATGGCGGCACCGTTGCCCGTATTACTCCGGCGGGAATCTCCACTGTTATAGCCACCGGTTTCAAGAAGCCCTATTATCTGATCCTGGACAAAGGTCAGAATCTCTTCGTCAGCCAGCAGGAAGATAATTCGATCATAAGAATCAGCCTGCCTCGCTAAAGGCTGGCCATATCGACACCGCTTTTTTCGACAAAGGCGAGACCGGCTCTCTCTTCTTCGGAAAGCTTGTCACAGAGCCATTCGTGCCTGTGCTTGTGGCAACTCAGAATTATGATCTGGTTCTTGTGAATCGCCTCATCCAGTAGAAACTTCATCACGTTGATGAAGCGCTCATCGTCGGCTTCACTGAAGGGCTCGTCCAGTACTATCGGTAGTGGCTCCTGCCGGGATAGAAATCTGGACAGGGCCATGCGGGCCAGCCAGTGGACCTGCTCTTTGACCCCGGTTGAGAGCTTGGTTTTGATCTCGTCGGGATAAAAGGGCTCCTCTCTTCCTTTGAGCTTCACACTTATATTCAACTCGCTATCGAACACCAGTGATTCGACTTCGCTATCGAGTCCTTCTATGATCTCTTTTGACGCATCATTCAGTTTCTCCGACCAGTCTTCGTAAGTCTGGGAAGAAGATTCCTCCAGTTTCTGACAGGCGAGCTCGAGAGCCAGCCTTGCTCGTCTTGCGCAGACCAGTTCATGATCCAGGGTGGAGAGCTCTTCTACGCAATCGAGATAGCTATTGTCTCTGTTGCTGATAGTGGTGCGTAATTTGACCAGCAGGTCTTCTTTCCGCGCTCTCAGCTCATCTTTGTCCCCTTCGCTCGCCCCCCAGGGAAGAACCGCGGTCGGAGGGTTGTTGGGATCCGGTTCCGGGCAGTCGGCCAGCTCCGGATTGAGCTGGATCAACTCTTCCAGTCTTTCATCGATCTGCTTTATCTGTACCTGCAGTTGAGCGTCCGATGAAACCATCGATTCATAGCCGGACATGTCGTAGTCCAGCTTAGAGAGGTCTTCGTTCAGTCTCTGTTTCTCTCGAATGACACCGACCAGCGCTTCGATTTGATCCGAGGCTTCATCGAGATCCACCGCTTGATCCATGCCGGCCACATCGAGAATCGGACGAATGCTTTCTTCGATATCTTTGATTTCGGCTTCCAGAAACTCCATCTGTTTCTTGGTATTGTTGATTTCGGAAAACTGTTCTTCCAGCTTTGCCGCTTCTTCCCAGTACTGTTTTATGTCCTGGGAGAGATCCATCGCTCTTTGAGAATCTATTTGATCGGTATCCCGTCCTACTTTCCGGAAGTAGTAAGCCAGATCGTTCTCCAGCTTTCTTACTTGTTGCTCTTTAGTTCTAATAGAGTTCTCTTTAGAGAGTTGCTCTTCGTGCAACTCTTCTTCCGAAGTGGCTTTCTTGAGATACTCATTCAGCTCCTCTTTGCTTGATAGACCTGTTTTGGCGGCGTAGCCTGCCAGGGTGTTTTCCAGATTGGCTACCTTGCCACGGCTCTGCTGCAAGACTTTGAGGATCTTGTCTTCTTCGCGCTGTGCTCTTTCGAGGTCTTCTTGCATGTAGGATTTGAAGTTTATCGCTTTACCGACAAAGAAGAAGCAGACAAGAAGCGAGAGCAAAGCGACTATCACAAGACCGCCCGTTATGAACTGGGGGATCTCGCTAATTAAAGGAGGCACGGCGAAGCAGATGATGGTGAGAAGACCAAGCCCTATTCCTTTACCTATGTTAGCCAGGCGATTGGCTTTCTGTTTCTCTTCGATATCGGTCCTGCTGAATTCGGCTTCCTGTAATTTTTTCTGGGAGTCTACCAGCTGTTCATTGAATGCCACCATAAGTGACGCGTAAGAACGAGCCTCCTCCATCTCTTCCTCCGAAAGAGCCCGCAGTCCGCGACCAGGAGCCGCCACGACCTCGTCGGTGCCCAGCCTCTCCAGGCGAGTGACGGTGGTCTCTTGAAGGGTGCGTCGGTCTTCTTCCAGCTCACGTTTGAGATTGTATAAGCTGATAGCAAGGGAAGATATGGTGTTGGATTCTTCCGGCTGGAGCTGGTCGAAGCCGGGATATTTTTCTTCGAGGGCCGTTTCTATACGCTCGAATTCGGCGTGCTCCGGACGAACATCCTGACCGAAAGAGAGAAGATCTTGAATGCGTGATTCTCTTCTGGTCCAGAGTTCGTTTAGATTGAGCAGGGTCTCATCGGCAAGCGGGGTCAAGGTGCTGAGTTCAAGAAGTCTTTTTTCGATCGAGTCTCTTGCGCCTTTACGATCTTTGAAGACCGCTGTCTTCTCTTCCAGCGACATTTTTTCCAGTTTCAGGTTGTTGAATTCCGCTTCTGCCGATCCTGCCGATTGGCCGGTGAATTGTTGTTCTATATCGGCGATTTCTTTGAGCCAGGAAGCCACCTGTCCGTAGTCGTCATTCATCTCTTGAATGCGGATAAGAAGATGGTTTCGCTTGCTTTCCAGTTCTGCAATCACCTCTTCGGCAGGTGCGGCCTGGTTGCTGCCGGGAAAGTTGCGCAGGGCTCTGCGTATGACATCGGTGGCGGTGGCGCTGGTCGCCCCTGGTTTGGAAGAATCGGCCATGCTCTTGAGGTTGCTTCTAAGCTCCGGATTGCCGCCGGCATGGTGTTCATCCAGGTGGCGCTGACCGACCAGACAGGTGTTGCGAAAGAGATCCCGGGTCATGCCTGTAAGGCGGTAGCCCAGTTCCTCTTCCCGTCCCTCTTCAACGAAGTCCCGGGTTATATCCGCTCCGGATGACCGATCAAGAACTTGAACAGAATCGTTGTCGAAGTCTCGAATTATTCTCAAGCTCTGATTCTGGATAGTAAGGTCGATGATGCCACCGAAGGGCGCATTAGTTTGCCATGGTTTGAAGTCTTCCTTCTCTTTCTGACCTTCTCGGGATGAGGAGAATCCGAAGATAAGGGCCCAGATCGCCTCGACCATGGTAGATTTGCCATATTGATTGGCTTCGATGACCAGATTGAGACGGTCCGGGGCGAAGTCGACCTGCTCGGCTATGATCGAGCCGAATCCAAGAAATTCCACGCGTTCAATCAACATGACGCACCGTCACTTTCTTGTTTTTCAAAGCATCTAGTCCGTAATAAAGGGCATCTTCGATAGTTTTGCCGGAGATAAGCGAGCCAGGTAGACCGGTTAGGCTGTCTCCCACCGGGCTTGTCATGCGCATCTGTTCTGCTTCCTGAATACTTTCCAGCATCTTTTCGATGAATTTGTGTTCGGTGGTTCTAGGGTCGTGCTGCTCCGATAGGTAATCCGGTCTGGTGCGGTCCATGACGACAAGATGATAGAACTCGCCTTTTATCTCTTCGATAAGCTCCCTGGTAGAGCTGTCATGGCTGAAGCGACCTTCCAGGCTCAGTCCGACGATGTCGCTGTCCGGATGAACGTCGGCTTCTTCCATCATCATGAGGATTTCTTCCTTAATCAACTCCTGGTCAAGTCCGGTAATATCCACCGAGATATACATTATTCTGTTGCGTGCCGCTTCGATGGGCTCCAGCTGAACAGTGGTGCTTCCATCTTCGCTTATGGTGATGGTGCCGTATATGATTCCGCGGGGACCGAGCTCTTCGAAGTTTCTGCCCATCAAACAACCCGAATAGGCTCCGATCAGAAGATCGTCTTCATTTTCGACTTCGAGATATTCATGGCTGTGGCCAAGTGCCGCATAAGTAAAGCGCTGGTTGTCCAGTTCGTCGATGGTGAACGGTGCTGTGTTTTTTTTGCGAAAATGAGGCAGCTCTTCACCCTCTTGCAGCTCCAGGGTGCCGTGATGCAACAATATGTTGATCATCGACCGATCTGCCAGATTAATCGCTTCGCAGAGATAACGATTCGAATCCGATCCCTTGCGCTTGTATGCCCTGGCTGTGATGGTCACATCCTTTCTTGCCGGATGTGCCAGGGTCTTGAAGGAACTGGAGTTGAATATGACTGCGTTCTGGGGCCAGGGTCTCATTCCCAGAGCCGAAAGGAATTTCGAGCTGTAGGGAGAATCGATTGTATAAGGGTCGTTCTCTCCAGGGCTTATATAGACCGGAATCGGGGCGATCTGTTCGATAGCTTCCAGGACGGTTCCTGCCGTCTGGGCGCGAATCGTCTCTTGATTCCAGAGCCCACCGGGAATGAAAACGGCATCTACTCCTCGCTCTTTAGCGGTGACCAGAGCCAGGACAAAACATTCTACGAAATCGGCATAGCGCTCCTGGCATTTTGCCGGACTGTAAGAGAGCACCCCGTGGTTCTGGGGTGTATCGAGATGAACATCGGAAAATTGAACGAAAGTGAAACTGCTTTGCTCTGATTCCATCTTCTCAGCTCTTGATTATACTTAGACTCTTCCTCAGGATTTATACCTGAGATCATGTACTAGATAAACCCCGGGATAAACTCCCGGGTAAGTTGGACGGCTGCCCGAGATTTATCGGACGCGTTCGACCACGGTGGCAATTCCCTGACCGACGCCGATACACATGGTGGCCAGTCCCCTGTCTGCTTCCCGGCGTTTCATCTCGTGCAGCAACGTGGTCAGAATTCTAGCACCGCTGGCACCGAGCGGATGTCCGAGGGCTATGGAGCCTCCGTTCACATTGAGGTTGTTCTTGCCCGGATCAATACCGAGGTCTTGAACACAGGCCAGGACCTGTACTGCAAAAGCTTCGTTTAATTCAATCAGGTCGATCTGGTCTATGGAAAGACCGGCTCTTTTGAGGGCTTTCTGAGAAGCCGGGATCGGACCGAGACCCATGGTGGCAGGATCGACTCCGGCTACTGCGGTGGAGATTACCCGGGCCATCGGTTTCAGTCCGAGTTCTCTGGCTCGATCGGCAGACATCAGAAGCACTGCCGAGGCACCATCATTGATACCGGAGGAATTGCCGGCGGTGACGGTTCCCCCTTCTCTGAATGCGGCTTTCAGTTTGGTTAAATCCTCTATGGTGGTGTTCGGGCGCGGATGCTCGTCGACACAAATAGCTTCCTGGATTTTTTCGCGTCCTTTCTTTACTGTCACCGGAACCGGTATGATTTCATCTTTGAAAAGCCCCTTTTCCAGAGCGGCTCCGTATTTGTGTTGACTAGTCAGAGCGAACTCATCCTGGGCTTCCCGCTTTATTCCATATTTTTCCGCCACGTTCTCGGCGGTCTCGCCCATGGAGTAGGGATGATGCAACTTTGCCAGTTCAGGATTGGTAAAACGCCATCCAAGAGTTGTGTCCAGCATCGACATCTCGCCCCGAGGAAAGGGAAACTCCGGCTTGGCCATTACGAATGGTGCCCTGGTCATGGACTCTACGCCGCCGGCGATGAAGACCTCTCCTTCGCCGCTCCAGATTGCCTGGACCGCTTCGTTGACCGCCATGAGACCGGAGCCGCAAAGTCTGTTCACTGTTCCCCCCGGCACGCTAACCGGCAGTCCGGCCAGCAAAAGAGCCATACGGGCCACATTGCGATTGTCTTCTCCGGCCTGATTTGCTGCTCCCAGAAGCACATCCTCGACCGTTTCCGGATCGAGCCTATTCCTTTCCACAATCGCTTTGATGGCGATGGCGGCCAGATCGTCTGGACGGATAGATTTGAGCACGCCTCCGTAGCGCCCTATCGGGGTTCTTATGGCGTCGACGATTACAGCTTCTTTCATAATCTCCTCTGTATCAGTTATTGCGCTCGGGCGAGGTGAGCCAACTGGTCTCATCATCGGCGAGGTTCTTCAGGGTGTCGGCTCCTGTGTTGGGATTGGATGCCACTGCTTCTCTAATTTCCGGGCGACTATCCTTCGCCAGGGCCAATTTTTCAAGAAGGGCTGCCGGGCATTTGGGGTTGCGGGCCAGGGCGATTTTGACTCGATCTTCTCCGTCCTGGCTGAGTTTTTCCAGCACTGCCGCTGGAGAGGAAGGATTGCCTGCCACCGAGGCTCGCACCAGGGCGCTCTTGTCTTCGGCAAGGGCAGAGAGACTGGCTTCAGGCATTTTGCTATGTCCGGCTGCTATGGCTCTAACCATGCAGTCTTTATCTTCTGCCAGGCTCTCGAGCAGATTGGCGCTTGCTCTGACACTCTGGGCAAGATTCATTTTCAAAAGGCTATCGGCGTCTTCGACAAGTCGCAAGAGCAAGGCATCAGATAGGGGGGCTCTACGCAAAAGGATCTGTTGTTTGACTCCGAGATCCGGATATTGCGCCAGTTGTAAGAGAGTGTCTTCGCTCACGCTTGGATTGGCCGCCAGGGCCTTGAGCACCAGTGAGCATTCATCCCTGGAAAGACCGGACAGAACCGCTTCGCTACAAGTCGGATTAGTGGCTAGAGCCTGACGAACAATCTCGTTTTCGTCTTTGGCCAGATCGCCGAGAATTTGCCCGAAGGCTTTTCGATCCGCCTCTTCTTTCCGAGCCGCACCGGATAGAAAAGAGTTGGCAGCCAGGGCCGCTCTCACCGCATATTCCTTGTCACCAGCCAGAGTCCGCGCCAGTTCAGGAGAAAGAGTCGTATTTGCCGCTAAGACATAACGAACCAGAGAACTCTGATGCTTACTCAGGCGCTCCATTACTTGAGGGTCCAGATCTGATCTGGATGCCACTACTTGCAGTGTTGATAGATCCGTTTCCGGGGATTTGAGAAGGGATTCTAAAACCTCTTTCGAGGCTTTTGAATTGGCTGCCACAGCGGTTCTAACCATGTTCGATTTGTCCCTGGCCAATTTCGCCAGGCTGTCTTCGTCAGTCAGTCCATTGGCAGCCACCGCCCAGCGGATCTTAGCCACTTTGTCGGAAGCCAGCTCTTTGAGGGAGGACACGGGAGTGCGGGAATTGAGTACGCATTCCATCCTTACCTCCCAGGACTTGTCCCGGGCAAGACGTTCTAAATCCGAAGGCAGGGTGGATGGGTTGCCGGCTACACCGATGCGGACCACCATATGAGAGTCTTTCGCCAGTTTGCTGAGGATAGTCGGAGCCACGTTTGCATTGCCTGCCACCATCGAACGCACACCGAGGTCGCCGTCTTCGGCAAGCAGTGCATATGCGGCTTTTGTAAGCCTGTCTTGTCGTGCAAGAAATGTCCTTACCAATCGATCACCGATTTTCGCAAGCCGATCGATAACATCCGGTGTAGTGGAAGGATTTCTAGCCAGAGAGAGAAGCAGATATTCTGTCTGGATTTTGCCGTGGGCCAGTTTGCTCAAGATCCTCGGTGGGGTCGAGGCACTGGCGGCAATGGTTTCGCAGACTTTGGGCTGACCGCTGGCGGCCAGGCTTTCTAAGGTTGCAAAACCTAGACCGCTCTTGTTTCTTAGTAGCGCCTCCACCACAAGCTGATCTTCGTCGCTTGCAAGAACGCGTTTGGCCGAGACGGGACAGTTGGGATGGGAGGCTACGGCTTTTCTGACCTGACTGTCTTGATCGCCGCTGAGATCTTTTAGCACCGATTCCGGTGTTTTTGGGTTGGAAGCCACCGCAAGCTTCACCGGGGACGTACTGGCAGGAGCGTTTATTCTCCTGGTACTGGCTGCTTTTGCCGTCTCGGCGGAGCCAGCCGGCAGGGTTGCCATCAACGCGACGGTAAGAGCGCAAGAGATACTTGTTCGAAGCTTTTTCATACTAAATTACTGAATCAATTCAATGAGCGGAAACAGAACCCTCAGATTTTATCCACTTGGGACCTTTTAAAGGTTCGAATATATCAGTTATTTTAAAAGTTTTCGATTTAGAGTTCAGAGCCCTTCGTGGGCTCCACGGATTATGTCAAGGAGGGTGGAGCGGTCGAGGTCCTGGGAAACATACTCTATGTACTTCACCTGCCAGTTTTCGATGTCGGAGAGGACCTGGGTAAGCGATGTTTCGGCCCGTCTGGCAGAGGACATGTCTACCCCTATTTCGCATTTGGGACTGAGAATGAAACATCTGGCTCTGCCGGAGTAGCCAAGGGTATCCCGGAAGCTCAGTCGCAAGAAGGCGCTGTTTCTCTCGTTGCCGATATGCTCTTTTATGTCGATAGCCAGTTTCTGGAACTTGGCCAGGGCGTCTTCCATGTTGCCCTCCGGCACTCTGACCAGGCCGTACTCCAGCATGACGTCTATAACGAAGGCGGCATCCGAGGTGGTTACATCTCCCAGGGATTTGATCACCCTGGATACCGACATCAATCCATCTAAAGCGTTCCAGACTCTCCTGGCCAGCTCCTTTTGATCCTTGCTAAGCACCTGCCCTTCCCGGGGCTCTTTGAGCTCCCCATCGAGCTTGCTTTTCTCCTCTTCATCTTTTTCCAGGGGGGTATCCGGTCCCAGTGGCAGCTTTCTCCAGACCACTTCGGTGTTGTCCTGGGCAAGAGCGGCATCGAGCAGAAGCTTGTCGAGGGGTTTATTCAATTTGCATGTATCTTTGAGGAGGTCGGAAGAGGGCTCTCTTTTGATAAATACAAAGATGCCTTGTTTCCAGGCCGAGGCGAATTCGATTACCGCCTTATCACCGTGCAGTTTACCTATTCGGGCATGGGCCGGTCTGCCCAGGTCGAAGTGGGCTTTGAATTGCATGTCCCGGTATTCCACCGAGAGAATGCCGGATTCCCTGTTGGTGGCCATATTCTGGAGAAGGCTCATCGGATCGGTGGAGCCCAGGTGACCGACAAGAGATTGTACTTTTGACTCTTCTGCCGTCGCCGCTGCAGAAGCCGAAAACTTGGAGTCGTCTGATTGGCTGTAGAAGGCTTGATCTTCGAGGGCCACTTCCAGGGCGCGGGCGCTTATCATGCCTCGTTTTACCGCCAGGGAGCCGAAATTCATGCGCTCTTTCAATTTGGTGCTTTGCAGTTCGAGCTGCAGTTCATCTATTTGGGCGGCATTGAGCATCTTGCAGCCGGCGAAGTATTCTTCCAGGCTGAATGCGCTCTGGTTTTTGAAGCATTTGACCAGGAAAGGAACCTTGGCGAAAACAGGAAATATGAGGTTCTCCTGCTCCATATCCCTCAAAATCTCGAGGAATTCGTCTTCGGAGAGTTTGGCTTTGGATCTGGCCAGAATCGAGGCCAGGGGTGAATAGTTATCTATCAAGGACAGGACTTTGTTTATCTTGTTGGATTCGGCAAGATTGGTTTTTCTATTGAGCCCGGCCGCGGTGAGGATAGGAGTGGAGGACATGAGCACCTGTTGGGCCAGATCGGAGCCTTCTTCTTCGAAGCCGGCTTCGGCTCCCAGGGTGGACTTTATCAGTTTGGTCACCGCCGGCGAGTAGTCGAAAATCTCCGAATAACTATTGAAAACCCGGAAAGAGGGAGGACTGGTCAGGGATTCTTTGACGATGGCGATGGCGCTGTCCGCTTTGAGGAACATCAACGCACCTCTAATCTCTAGAAGGTTGTCGACCAGCTTTCTGGCTTCCACCAGGATCTCAGCCGGAAATAGATAGCCCGAACGGGTGGTATCCACCACCACCGCTTCGAAGAGATGATTACCTTCCGAAAGGCCCTGGAGCTCGTCAAGAAGCTGCGGTCCGTATTTCAGGATAACCATGTTCTCCTGGCCTCTGGGACCGAGCTGGTGGGTGATAACCTGGTCCTGCTCCTTTTCCTCGTTCGATTTTGCTTCGGTGGTCATCTGTCCTTTCAAAACTGTCATTAATTTGCCTAGATCAGATATTCCCAGATCCTGCCAGGGACTATGTAAATATAGTGCTACTTCTTCGTGAAATATGCATATGCACCCCGGGCGATGGTTGACAGGCTTAAATTATCGGAAGATCATCGGGGGATTCAAAGATGAGTTTCCTTTCCTGTAATCGATAAGTCCCTTGACGTATACTCGAAACTATCGAAATTCCAATGAAAGTTCGGCATGCGACTAGAATCCAGAAAAATCAGAAAATCCGGTAATCCAGTAGCTTTTTTGGCAGCCTTTTTAGTGGCGGCCTCTTCCGTTTCGCCGGCGATAGCAAGACCCTATTCTGCTGCCCAGGATCATGAACGCAATGACGACTACTATTCTTACTCACGCAACGACGATGCCCTCAATCCCGAGATGTTCGAGAAGGAAGGGGAGCAGAAGAAAGTAGTCCTGCAAGGTCATGTCACTTATAAGGTCCCCAAAGGGACTCCTATAAAGTTGAAGCTCTCGATTGTTCCCACTTCCGGTCTCCGGTTGATGGACCGAGATCTGGACGGTAATCTGCACCCGGCTAAGCTCCATCAGAAAATAACCGCTAAAACCACCGAAGATATCTTTGTCGGAACGAACCGGGTGATTCCCCAGGGTACGGTATTTTATGGCGAAGTATCAAAAATCTATCCCCAGCGTAGAGTCGGTCGACCCGGTCATCTGGATATCTCTTTCAGCCATTTGACCCTTCCGGATGGTAAGACTTTCGCCTTCAAAGTCGATGCCGATAACTTCAAGAAGTCGACGCCCAAAACCAAGCTCAAAGGTTTCGGCATCATCGCAGCCCATGCCGCCGGCGGAGCAGTGGTCGGAGCCCTGGTGGCCTATCAGATTTTTGGTATGAGGCTCACTATCCAGATGCATGGATATAACATTGCCGGCGGAGCTGCCGCCGGAGCCCTGATGGCAACTGGGTACGCCATCATGCGCAAAGGTCCTAAAGCCACCCTGGAGCCAGGGGATGACCTCAACATGAGGATCAACACCGACCTGCTCATCCCCATTGCCCAGGAGCCCTCGGTGGTCGCTGAGTCGCCTCCCCAGGTGGATGGACTGGATATCAAAATTCAGAGTCTCAAGAAAAAAGGCGATGGATTAGGTCAGAAGTTGCTCTATGTGGATCTGCTGGTGGATAACCATACTGGAAAGCGCTTCAAATCCATTGATTTCTTTGCCGAAGATACTAACGGTAACCGTAATCCTATCTCTCCGGGCGGCGGCTTTGAAGAGGTGATCTCTTTCGACATCGAACCGCACAGTTTGCGCAGGCTTAAAGTTTGCTTCGCCCTGGAATGGCCAAAACTGCCCCACAAGCTTGTCTTGCTCGACCATCATACAAGGCAGCCGGTTCATGAGATGCCGCTTTTCTGATTTTAATGAGGTTGGATTAAATCTCTGCCGCGGAGCTACGTGTTTTTACGAAAGCTCGATTGACACGGGGTTTGCCTGCCTTCATAGTATAAGAGAAGGGAAATTCGGTCCTGTATAACTCACATAATCCAGACCGGACCGTTCAACAAGCCCTCAAATGAGCTCTGAATTCGACAGACAGAGCAATAAGTTCGAGATCGAAACCAAAATACAAATGATAGCGTCAAGTCAGTCAGGGCTTTGATACCGCATATGGTGTTGGAGTTCGTGGATCTGATCCGCTTCGCTTCTCAATGAAGCGAAGTGCTATCTGCCCCTACCGTTATTTGTGTTCTGCGCGTACTTAGAAATGACCAGCCATCTGCCCAACGAGAATATCTGCCTGGATAAACTGTTTTCGGTTCCTTCGGCTAGTGATGCCTGTGATTCCGAACTCGCGATTCTCAATGAAGCAGTCAACGCGATCACCGCAGATAGGCGGGGTAGGGAAAGTCAGTATAAGTTATATGATCCGGCGATAGCCAGGGTTAACCGCCTGTTCGAGGGGGAGACCCTGGATTCATGGCTGGTTCGCGCAGCCGGACTGGTGGAAGATCAGGAAGTGATCGAAGCTTATGAGCTGGCATCTACCGCCAATCTTTTTGTACTCGATGTATTGAATCGCTCCGGCAAGCTCAGTCACTCCGATGTCAGGGCGGTTTTCGAAGCGGAAGCCCTGGTATCCGAAGGTATCCTTTATAGAGGGTTTGCCGCTGTTGCTCTCAGGCTCGCCTGTCGCAGCTATATCGACCTCAACGAAGCACTATCGCTACTAGATATTCATCCTGGTAAGCCGTTCTCCAGGACCTGGCTCTCGACTCTTCTCGCCAAGATAGAGTTGGTCGACGAAGAGCATCTTATGCTTGCTCGTCTAGAGGCTCTGGCCAAGGGTATTACCCTGGGTTGGAGCTTGATCAAGAATGAATGTGTGGATGAACAGATGCTTAAGGTTCTCATCGAAGCCAGCTTTTCTATCCGTGAAAGGCGCATAGCCGAGTCCGAAGTGATTTCCACCGCTATCATCGCCCTCTCATCTCCCGATGGCGCCTATCCTGAAGCGAGGCTGGTATCGGAACTGGACCTTGCTACCCTTGACCGTGCCTTCGGCAATTTACTTCTAGCCTCTTCCATTATCGGAATAGAAGAACTTCTCTTCTGCGCTGAAGTAGCCGTTGAAGAAGGAGAGTCACTGGAGAGTGTGGTGGGTAGCTTCGAAATAGTGGAGCCCTCGGTATTGAATGGTGCCTGTCAGCTAGCAAGAATGCTGCTCAATCGTAAAATCTCCGCCAGGGAGTGCACGGTTCTTCTGCAAAAATTGAAAAATACAGGCAAGACCCTGGCTGAACTTTTATCGAGTGAAACCCAGAGATCTGAAAAAGCTAAGCCTGGATTTGCACCGGCCAGTGCGTCTTTTTCTCTGACAGCCAGAACAGCCTGAAATTCAGCTTTCATAGTTTTGTGTATATTCCGGCATATAGAAAAATATATGGCTGGGTATAGTTGCCTTGGGAGCGGTTTCGTTAGGCTGGATATATGAAAGAGAGTATCGAAGAATTATTGAAAGCCCTCAAGGCGCGCTTTATCGACAAAGATAAAGAAGCTGAGTCCGAGCAATTTTCCAGGGGTAGGCTCAAGCAACTCCAGGAAAAATTCAAGATTGTTGAATTTGAAGACGGTGTCGAAGCTGCGTCGGCAAATGAAGAAGATAGAGGTCTGTGTTTCGAGAATGCCCGCGACCGGCAGTCCGGGGTTGTGCGCTGGTGCGGAAACGGAGATCGTTACATGGAGCAGAAAATCCGTGGTCATAACGAACTTGGCGGTCACGGTCATCTCTTCGAGATTGATCCGCTAAGCAACCTGCCTGATTAGTGGGCTGCCCTCGGAAGAAACAACAAAAAAGAAGCTCTTACGGAGGAGAATAGAGCTTCTTTTCTGTTATCTGTTATTTGTTTTCGAATTGCGGACTTAAGTCTTTTATCTATGCTGCCACCAGAGCGACATCATATTTCAGGCGCACAAAGTCGTATTCGACCCTTATCGAAACCGTATTCTCGGTGGAGAACTCCAGGCGCACTCTACCGAGGCTCGAAGTACTGTACTCGCTCCAGTGTCTAGGCACGGAAACTATGACGTTCTCCGGACCCCATTCTTCGACATAGGCTTTGAGAACCTGGCAGAGTTGGTCTTCATCGGTTGGGTTTCTAAACATGCTCATAATCTTGCCTCTTATGAATTTATGGAGTCGTCTTTTGTCTTGCGGCTTATGCATTAAGATTAAGCTCCAGAGCGGATCTGAGCAATTGGGGATTTTCCCCCGGTCTACGTAGATTTACGAAAAACGAAATTAAAGGCTATACCCTGCCGAAGCTTGTCTAAGCTTGAGTCCCTGGGGCTCGGACTCGGGAATGTCCGTTAGCAGGTCTTCTTCCTTCGACGCTTGATACCAGCGACTGATTCCGCCTTGATTCGGAATTACAAGCACTATGTCGCTACCCATAATGGCACCGTATTTGATCACGACAGGCCAGTTTTTGACCAGAGGCAGGTCGTCTTTCAAGAGGGCAACAGCTTCATTGCTGACTCTTGTGTGATTGAGGTTCAGTTGAGCGTGCCTGCAATCATCTAAGCCGGTTTTCAAAGTGTAGCGCACTCGCCAGCCTTTCTCTTTGAGAACTTCCGATAGGAATTCTGCATACTCAGACATGGGAGCGGCGCACTTCAAAGAGATTCGGATTCGTTTCCTCTTTGTCTCGAGGTCTTCGTCGGCTAATTTAGAGCGATATCGCTCTCTTCTGTAACTATGCTCATCATCGTCGTTGAAGCCTAGTTTGGAGAAGATCGCTCTGGAGCCGGCATCACTCAGGACAAGATAATTTACCTCTTCTATTGTTTCGCTGTGACCGGGTAGAGTAGCCGTGATCAGGTCTTTTGTCTTCAGATCTTTCCCAAACGAGAAAATACTGGCTATCTCATCCAGGCTCAAGTCCGTGTTGATGCTGTCATAGCCTACTTTTATAAGCTGGGGTGCTTTCAATAAAATAGATGGGTCTTTCACTTTATCGAGAGCCTGTCTCAGAAACCACTGTTGTCTCTCCATGCGGCCGATGTCGGCCATGGCGTCGTGGCGGAAGCGCAGATAGCCGACCAGCTCTTTGGCTTGCAACTCCTGCTCGCCAGGCATCAAATCGATATCTAGATGGGCTGTCTTATCGTGATAGTGCATTTCCTTCTCGACCATTACTTTAAATGGTCCTAGAAGCGAGAAGAGTTCCGTGAGACCCCGGGTATCAACCACCGCGTAGTTATCGATGGGGATATTGAAGTTCTCTTTGACCGTTCTGACAGCCAGATCCGGACCGCCGAGGGCATGGGCGGAGTTTATTTTGTTGACCCCATGTCCACGTGGAATCAAGACTCTTGAGTCCCGGGGGATAGATACTATAGATACCTTGTTTTTGTCAGGATCGAGGCTGACGACCATCATAGTATCGGATCTGGTGCCTACATATCGCTCCGCGTCGTCGCCGTTCCAGTCTACCCCCATCACCAGGATGTTCATTTTCCGGTCCAGGCGGGGCATCTCCGGCATGGCGCCTCTGGCCATATCCATCATGTTAGTGGTGGCTTGTTTCACCCTCGACTGAAGAGAGTCATCGGCCGAGCCTCCCTGCGCCCTCATGTGATTAGCCGTGTTGGCGAAGATGAGGATGCAACCGATGATTACGATGGTGCCTACAGTGACGATGAAAGCTGTGGTGCTTCCATTGGACTCCGGCTTCAGCCTGGTAAATTTATCGGGTTTAGGGCTTCCCAAGCAATCACCTCTTGATAGGTGGACTGATGCCTCATACTAACAGCTTGGAGGCGATTTCACCTTACAAAAGTTTGACAAGTAACTTTAGTACATTTGAAAAATCTAAGCCAGGGTCAAAAGTTTGCCTTTGTTCTCTGCTCTTGCCAGAAGCTTATGATCTTGGGCGTGTCCTTCCGGCATCAAAGCTCCTTCTTGTAAGTTATAGAAGGATCTGGATGAGTGTAAAGTTTTCGGATGGTGTTGCTGTCTCGCTCGGATAGCGTTCGCCAATCGTCGGTGATGCCTATAGAGTAGAACATGGCGTCACTGGGAGTGGTGGTGTGACCGGGCATTCCAAGGGCATGACCGATTTCGTGCAAAAAGATAAAGCGCATTCGATTGTCCGTTACAGGCATCTCCCGGGCTATGGCCACGGTCAGAAATTTGATCGTACCCCGCACCAGACCTTTGCTGTTCGAATAGAGTTCGGTCTCTCCGAGTTCGGCTATATTCTTGAGGGCTTTGGGATCGTCGGTCCAGCTGCACTGAATGTTTGAGCCATCTTTGTTGTCGGTGAACTCGAAGCTGACCAGATTTCCTGAAGCTGTCTGCCAGTCTTTGAAAGACTGTTTCAATACCTCGGTCCATTGTGGTTTATATCCCTGAACGCCTTCTCCAGGGGCTATGTAGATTTTTAGAGGCATCTTCTCGGGACTCCAGCGCACCATGCCCTGGCGCGTCACTTCTTCCAGATAATCTGGTTTTTGTGCGTCGGACTCTTGTGTGGAGCTTCGCATGGCTGCTTCATTCGATAGACCTTTGACCAGGCTGGCTACATTCTTTGCGGCCGGATCCCGTGGAAACCTTACAAGATACTGATTGAAGATATCGAGGGCTTTGCCGATATCGCCCTTGCTCTGATAGAGCCCTCCCAGATTCAGCCAGGCGCTGGAAAATCCCGGATTGAGCTGCCGGGCTTTCTCGTAGTGTTGAATCGCTTCTTCTGCGCGGCCGGTTTTGGCCAGGGCAAGGCCAAGATAGAACTGAATTTCGTGAAGTTCCGGCGCCAGGATTTCTGCCTTTTGCAGGCTCTCCACCGCTTCTTTATTCTGATTGGCTTTTATCTGGGCCGTTCCCTGTTTGAGCAGAACGACTGCGTCATAGACAGAGCGAGTGACGATTTTGCCGTTGATCATATATTGCTCGGCGGCGAATGCCGGGCTGATACCGGTGAACAGTATCAAGCTCAGGCTGAGGCTCTGGGTGGCTAAATTCAGTAGTGACCGGGTTTTAAACATCTTTTCCAGCTCTTCACTTTGCATAGTTTACCATCAAGCTTCTTTGCCATGTTCTGCTTATGCTGATCTCTGAGATTACTCGAAGCTCAGGGAAGGCGAATATATGTTGTTTATCGATAGATAAGGGCGGAGAATGAATCTCCGCCCTTCCTTTAGGTCTAATTCGGTCTGAACTGCTCAGTTGCAGGCGCGGGCTACTTCGACTGTGTCCAGGCATTTGATGCCGGGCAGTTCTATTCCTTCCAGAAACTCCAGTGAAGCACCGCCGCCGGTGCTTACATGGGTGAGCGCATCAGGTGAGACTTTTCTCGCTTTCAATGCCGAGACCGAGTCTCCACCGCCAACGATGGTTATTGCTCCAGCGCCGGTTAGCTTCACCAGTTCGTCTACGATGGCGAAGGTGGCTTTTGCGAATTCTTCTATCTCGAAGACTCCCAGAGGACCGTTCCACAGAATAGTCTTTGATTTATCGAGGGCTTCTCTGGTCAGTTTGACTGTCTCCGGACCGACATCGAGACCCATTTTGTCCGCAGGTATGTTCTCTACCGATACGGTCTCGGTTTTGATGCCGCCTTTGAGCTCGTCGGCTACAACCACATCCACAGGAAGGATTATTTCGACGCCCAGTTTGCTTGCCTTTTCTTCGAGCTTTTTGCAATATTCCAGGCGGTCGTCTTCCACCAGGGATTTGCCCACGGATAGACCTCTTGCTTTCAGGAAGGTGAAAGCCATGGCACCGCCTATGATTATATAATCGACTTTCTCAAGAAGATTATCGAGAACTCCTATCTTGGAGGATACCTTCGCGCCACCTACTATGGTGGCAACCGGTCTGACCGGATTATCGAGGGCGCCACCGAGCATGGATACCTCTTTGCTCATGAGTAGACCGGAGACTGCCGGGCTCAGATACTTTACCACTCCTTCGGTGCTGGCATGGGCGCGGTGGGCTGTGCCGAAAGCGTCATTGACATAGAGATCGGCCAGATCTGCCAGCTTGCGGGCGAAATCCGGGTCGTTTTTCTCTTCTCCAGATTCGAAGCGGATATTTTCTAGAAGGCAAATTTCGCCATCTTTTAACGCAGCGATAGCTGCTTTCGCTTCAGCGCCTACGGTATCGTCGACGAAACTCACCTTTATTTCTTTAGCTGATAAAAGCTCAGCAAGTCTCTCTGCCACCGGCTTGAGGCTTAACTTTTCGTTCTTTTGGCCTTTGGGTCGGCCCAGATGTGATACCAAAATCACTTTTGCTCCTGCATTGCATAGGAGTTCGATGGTAGGCAGCGCTGCCACTATTCTGGAGTCTTCCGTGATCTTGCAGGATTCATCTAAGGGGACATTGAAATCTACTCTGACAAGCACTTTCTTGTGCTTCAATTCGTCAGCGGTCAGGTCGGAAACATTCTTGGTCATCGCTTGCACTCCTGGATCTGAGACAGAAATATCTTTGATTATTAGCTGAATAGAAAAGGAGCCCGCCAAAAGGCGAGCTCCTGATCAGTCAGGCTTCTAGGCCTTTACTTGCACCGGCAGTTTGCTTGCCACCATGGCGCAGAGATCGACCAGTCTGTTGCTGTAGCCCCACTCGTTGTCGTACCAGCTCAGGACTTTGACCATGTTGTCGCCAACGATCATAGTCAGTTCCGCATCGACCAGAGAGGAGTGTTTGTTGCCGCTGAAGTCGGAGGAGACCAGGGGCTCTTCCACGAAAGCGAGGATATTTTTCATATCGCCATTGGCTGCTTTCTTCAGGGCTTCGTTTACTTTCTCAGCGGTAACCGGCTTCTTGGTGTTGACCACCAGGTCGACCACGCTCACGTTCGGGGTGGGAACGCGGACGGCGAAACCGTTTAGCTTGCCTTTCAGATGCGGGAGCACCAGGCCGATTGCTTTAGCGGCACCGGTTGAGGAAGGGATCATAGATTGAGCAGCGGCTCTTGCTCTTCTCAGGTCTTTGTGAGGACCGTCGAGGAGCATCTGATCCAGGGTGTAGCTGTGGATAGTGGTCATCAGACCCTGTTCGATTCCGAAGGTATCGTCGATTACCTTGGCTACCGGAGCCAGACAGTTGGTTGTACAGCTGGCGTTGGAGATGATGTTGTGCTTCTCGGGATTGTAGTCCTTTTCGTTAACACCGAGAACAACGGTAATATCTTCGTTCTTGGCGGGGGCGGAAATAAGCACTTTCTTGGCGCCGGCTTCGATGTGACCTTTAGCTTTCTCGGCATCGGTGAAAACACCGCTGCACTCGAGGGCGATGTCGATTTTCATCTCTTTCCAGGGCAGTTTTGCCGGCTCAAGCTCGGCTACGAAAGCAATTTCTTTGCCGTCGATTACCAGAGCTTTGTCGGTATGGGAAATCTTGTGACCTTTCAATTCGCCGAGAACCGAATCGTACTTGAGCAAGTGGGAAGCTTGCTCCAGGGACTGGAAGGGGTCGTTGATTGCCACGACTTCGAAATCTTTGGGCTGGCTAGCCAGGTAGGCTCTCAGGGTATTTCTGCCGATTCTTCCGAATCCGTTAATAGCTACTCTTGCCATAAATGTCTCACTCCTTAAAAAATTGCCACGAGGGGCTGAATCCGCGCTATTCATCGGGGAAGCGATTGCTTGTGCTTTCGCTGTTCTTTGCTCGCTTCCTGTTACTCGTCTGCTTCGCTTGTCGCTGTTTGTTCGAGTTCAAGTCGCGGTTCTGCCCGATCTCGCAGAATAAAAAGGATAATACTAAAGATCGCAAATCCGTTGCATCTTTATTGAGCATTAACAGATCGAGCTTAATATACTTGATAATCTGCCTTCGGGGGTCTAAGATACTCTGTATCATGTGATCTCTTGGATACCTTCTGGACGGGGGCAAGCCCACATCCTGAGTAATTATGGGTGACGGATTCACGGAAAACCACAGAGGAAGAAGAAAATGACCGAAAAAGTCGAGGACAAGGCTAGCGGAAACGGCGCCGAGATGGATGTCAAAGAGAGAGTCGAGCAGATTCTCGAGCGATTGCGCCCCATGTTGATGATGGACGGCGGCAATATCGAACTCGTGGACGTCAAGGACGGAGAAGTACTTGTCCATTTGATGGGGGCTTGCGGTATGTGTCCCAGCTCTACCATGACTCTGAAAATGGGCGTCGAGAGAGCCATCAAAGAAGAGATTCCCGAAATCGAGCGGGTCGTGCAAGTTTAGATTCGGGCTTGAATTCATGGTTTCGGGATTCCCGCCATGATCTCCTTGATAATGCTTCTTGCTTTTCTGGTCGTGATGGTTTTTCTTGCCATTGCGGTAAAGCGCTTGATCAAGCGGGCTCGACGGCTGAAAGTGCTTGAAGGAGCAGCTTTCTGGCTTACGAGCCTTTTTCTCTGTCTGATTTTTATCGGCTTCGGTATGCTCTGGGGCTTTTGGAAGTGATTGAATTGCGAGCCTGGTGCTCGTTTTTTAAGCGAAGTGACAAAGGCGTTCTGCCGCCTGCGTACCGCCGATTCCCAGTGCTTCCCGTGGACGCAGGGTGGAGTGGACAGAAGCGACACCTGGCTAAATCAAGTTAGGCACCTTTCGTTGTTTAGATGTCATCGACCTTTGCTACTCTCGTTCGGAAGTCCGAGGTGAGGTAGCTGCTCACTACTACCGATTCGTGCTGAGGGGTAAGCCCGGATCGCTCGCCCTGGAAGATTGCGCGTCGAATTGATTTTTTGCTTTCGTAAACAGAAGCATAGCCGTTTCCTGCGATAGTCTCAGCTAGTTTCAGGGCTTTTATTTCGAGCGCTTCTCCAGGAAGTCTTTTGTTGATCAAACCTATCGCCAGTGCTTCCTCACTGGATATGGTGTCACCGCTGAAAAGCAGCTCTGCCGCCATGGCGGGTCCGACGAGACCGACAAGCCTGGCTACCGTTTCATCGTCGAGTACTATGCCGAATCGAGCAATGGGAATAGCAAAACTGGATTCGTTGCTTGCCAGCCTGATATCACAGGCTGTGGCAAGTAAGCAGCCACCACCCAGGCATGGACCTTCTATCATGGCTATGGTCGGGATGTTGAAAGAGTGAACGAAGTCCAGAGTCTCTTTAATTGAACTCCAGAATTTAAATGCTGATTTATAGCTGTCTATCGCTTTCAGCTCTTGCAGATCGGCTCCGGCAGCGAAGCAGGAGTCACTTCCCCGGATGATGACGGAACGAGCTCCCTTTGTGTAGAGGAGGCTGAGAAGCTCCGGGATAGCCTGCCACATTTCGGTGGAGATAGCATTTTTTAGAGCCGGACGGGCAAGGATCATCCATCCGGTATCGTCTTTGAGCTCGATTTTGATTTCTGCGATGCTTGATTTCATGAGGAACTTTATTAATTGAAAGAGAATTCGATTGAATCGCCTTCTTTAATACCATGCTTTTTGCAATAACCTGCGTTGACTTCCACTACCTTGTCAACCATGACGGCGTCTTCCGGGTATGTCGGGCACTGTCTTGGGTCCTTGGATTTGCATGGTTGGACATTCGCTTCGATTTTGACCACTTTGCCGTCTTTGGTGAAGATCATATCGAGGGGAATGAAGCAGTTGAACATCCAGAATTTCACTTTTCTGGGTGGTGTGAAAAGAAAGACCATGCCCGAGTCATTGTCGAGGGAGGTTCGAAACATAAGGCCTCTCTCAATCTTCGCATCGGTATCAGCTACTTCCAGCTTGATAGTGTTGTCGCCAACTTTCGCAACTGGCATCTTTGCCTCCGCTGAACAGGTGTTCACTCCCGACAGCGCGATAATCGAGGCAGCGGAAAAGCAAATCAAAATTTTAGAAAAGACAGTCAATTTCACATCCACCACATTCTGCTAAATGGAGTTTTCCGATATAGGAATTGTATCGTGTTTAAAAGCACCCCTCGGTGGCCCGATAAAGAAATATTCGATATCATCCCCGAGGGAGCAATGATAGCTGATACTCCAGTATTGGTCGAGATAACCAGGAAACGTCCGTTCTCAACGGCCCTGAAAACACCAGCTGCGATTAATTGTTGTTTGAGCGAGGACTCATGAAACCAGCTCAAGTTAGAAACATTGACAAGCAGATTCGCTCCTTTTCGAACTTCGTCGGCTATCAGGCGCGGATAGAAAAGTTCGATATAGATAGATAGGCCAACATCGCCCCAGATGCTCTTCAGTAGATTCGTGGAACTTGCTTTGATGAAGCTTTCCCGGCTGGCTGGAATTCTTTCTCGCACCGGCGCAGGAATTCTTTTGTTCAAGATGTCTATGGGGGCAGATTCACCCAGAGGAACCAGGCGATTTTTGAGATACAGGCTAGAAGCCTGTTTTGTCGGCTTTATGGACTCAGGGCTCAACAGTCTTGCTGCGTTGGCGTGACCGGTTTGCAGGGTCTCTATGGAGCCTGCTATCACCTCTTTGTTTTGCGATTTAGAGATGTTTTCGAGGACGCTAAGAAGACCGCCCGGCACCATCTGGTTCGAGTTGATCACCCCTTCCGGCAGGCAGAGAATAAGGGCTCCTAGATTCTGACCCAGGCTTTTGTAGAGGTCTTTTATCTGCTCAGGTTTTGTGATTTTCAGCCTTTCTTCGGCAATGCTGACATTTCCCTGCAATACCGCTAGCGGTACCGGGGGGGTATTCGGATCTCTGTGCCTGGCGGTGGCAACTTCCGAGTGAATGTTGATGCTGGTTACCCGTTGATTTCCCCAGTGACTGAGATTGGTCAAAATCAGACCGAGAATCAGCAGATCAAAAATGGCACCAACTCTAGGTTTAAGTTTGTCGGTGCGCTCTTCGAGTTTCTTTGCCGGAGATAGAAACTCGAGAAAGAAATTGGCTATGCAGCAGTTGAATAGAACAATCATGAAGTCGAGGCAACCAGGACCAAGGACGGAAACCATCTGGATCAGGGAAAGTTGTTTGTATTGAGAATAGGCGAGCTGATTAATGGGAAGGCCAACGAACAGCTCTGAAGGACTTACGATCCACTGCAGGAAAACCCAGATAACAGAAATAGATAGGGCATACGGGAAAAATGGTCTCTGTATATTGGGCAAGAAGCCGGCTCTAAGAGGCAGGCTGTAGACCATGGCGGCAAAAGCTGCATAGAGAATAGATTGGTGAACGATTTCGAGAATCCAGATGGCAAAACTGGTAAAAATTCCGACTAGTTCAGGTACTTTCAACCAGCCAAGCGGTGCCAGACCCAGATACCAGCTCAGGGAGACAGCATGATAGCCGAAGCCGAAGAAGGTTCCTACAAGCAGTGCTTCCGTGAGGCTTAGGCAGCCTCTCAGTAGTATCAATAATGGTGCAAGACCTATCCATGCAAGCCACCAGATTTCGAACCCCGCACTGGATAGACCCAAGAAGCAGCCAAAAATGAAAGATGCCGGTACTTTATAAGCCCAGCTAAGTTCTTCTAACCAACTAGTTTTGTTGATTAGAGCGGAAGCTCCTTGAATTACTTGTCTACTTTGCATTATTCCAATAGTCTGATACAAAGGATATGTTACACAATCGCAAGCGTTTTTGATCTACTGTCCGCTGGAGGATTGCGTTATCAAAAGAATATTGGGAATAGACCCCGGGACTGCCACAGTGGGTTTCGGTTGCATTGATGTTGTTGGTGGGGATACATATAAATATGTCGCCTCCGGAACAATACAGACGCCCAAAACTATGAATGCCGGTCAGAGGTTGTCCATGATTCGTCAGGATATGCTTGCGATTTTGGAAGAATATAGACCAGACGAAGCTGCTATCGAAGCGATCTTCTTTTTCAAGAATGCCAAGACTCTCGTTCCTGTCTCTCAAGCCCGAGGCGTGATTATTGAGTCGGTAAGTACATTTGGCCTGCCGTTTTTTGAGTACACACCAATGCAAGCCAAGATGTGTCTCACAGGCTTTGGTCGTGCCGACAAGAAAATGGTTCAAGAAGCTGTGGCGAGTGTGTTGAATTTGAATGAGATAGTCAAGCCTGACGACGCCTCCGATGCTCTTGCGATGTCCATTAGCCATCTTCGAATGAGCCCGTCTTCGCGTCTCCTGCCAAGCGGGTAGCCTGAAGGCTGACTATTTCATTTTTGTGCGCTCTATCCTGCTCTGGGATCTAAACCGATATCGGTTGAATTTTTAGAGCGGGGATTTAGTGATTTCGTTGAACTTTAGAGTCGATTTTGCCGTTATTGATATCGGAGACCGTCACCGAATCAAACAGAGAGGCGAGAACTATGAACAATGAGAAAGCGAGATTCCGTTTTACCCTCAGAAAGGCCAGCTATAAAGAATTGGAGGACTGTTTGGAGAAGTTCTACCTTGCCTATCCAACCGAAGATGATTGCATGGCAGCCTTGTTGGAGGGTATAAGAACTTCTCAAAATGGGAAGCAGGTAAGTTCGCCGGGGTCTTCGGTCTTCTCGTGCAAGGGTTGCGGTAGAGAAGATGTGGAGAAGGTCAATAATGGCAGGGCGGTGAAGTGCTCGTCATGTAAAAAAACAGCATGGCTGACTGCTGGAACCTTTTTCGAGAGAATACGCACTGCAAGACCATATCTTGCCTGTATCTGGTTTTTGAGCCATGGAATATCGATTAGCTCTGAAACTTTTCACCTTTTGATAGGCGTGGCTCAGTCTACAGCCTGGGATATCGGCAGAAAGGTGTCATTGGTATTGGAAAAAGAATTGATGACCATAGACTCCGTGGTACCAGCGACCGAGTTTTCACCAGCTATTCGTAAGCGATCTCTCGATACTCCCGCCCGTCAGTCGCCAAAGATAGACCTGATAGAGACCGGTGCTGATGCTGATTCTCCTCCCTTCTTCTGCGAGAATAGCGCTCTATTTTCCACCACTTCGAATGTTGGGGATTTCGAGTCGATTCTTTTCTCATATCTGTCTAAGGAGCCTGCTCATGTTGACGAGATTGCGAGATTGAGCGAAGTTCCAGTGCATAAAGTTTTATCTGCCATGACAATCCTGGAATTAGAGGGGCTTGTCCAGCGCCTGCCGGGAGAGAGATATGTTTTAACGACTTCGAAAAGCCGTCCTGCTAATTTCATTGAACTGACACCCCGAGTCGTTACCCTGATAGGAGTCTTCATAGGCTTTTTCGATGATGTCTACATCGGCATTAGCGGCAGATATCTGCAGTCTTATCTGGCCAGAGCGTGGGTTCTTGCCCTGCACCAGCTCTGGCCTGTGAAAAGATTGATCTCTTTGATATCTTCTTTTGGCCCCCTGAAGATGTCTCAAATAAAGGCTAGAGCTCCAAAAAACGAGATCCGTCTGTTTGTGGACCTGGCTCCTCAGCTTCCATAAGTGAGCCAGCCTTTGCCTTTATGTCCATAGTCAAATTTATGCGGATAGAATATCTCTGCCATCATCTCCAGCGATTCAACCAGTCTCGGACCGGGGCGGTTGAAGTACTGATTGCCGTCTGCTACCACGACTCGTCCTTGTTTGACCGCTCTCAGGTTGCCAAAGCCTTCTTTCTCTTTGAGAAGGTGCATCTCCTGAAGGGTTCTATCATTGTCAAAACCGCAGGGTGTCACTATTATTACGTCCGGATCTTTCTCTAAGATCTCGCTCCAGCTCATATAGGGGGAGTGCTTACCGGCAACGCCGAAAAGATTCTCTCCACCTGCTAATTCCACCAGCTCCGGCATCCAGTTTCCTGCCGCCATCAATGGATCGATCCACTCTATACATGCTACCTTTACCCGCGATCTCTTTTGGCTTGCTTCGGCTTCGGCGCGCGCGCTTGTTTCAATAGCTTCTATTCTTTTCTTCAGGGTCTCTATAAGTTCGGCTGCGACCCGCTCTACATTTAGCGATGCCCCGATTTTTTCGATATCTTGCCATAGATCATTCAGGCAATCCGGCTTCAAAGATAAGATCTCGGGCTTAGAACTGATTAGCTCGCAGGCGGCATCCTGAATATCACGAAGGCTTACCGCGCAGACTTCGCACTGATCTTGGGTTATGATGTGACTCGGCGCAAGGGCCTCGATCATGTCAGCGTCTACTTTGTATACGCTCAATCCTTCCTGTACCAGTGCTCTTACTTTCTGATCAATTTGATAGCTTGAGCCATCGGTGCGAAACTTCGGACCGGTGCAGACCGGCAGCGAAGCTATCGATTCCGGATAGTCGCATTCATGCGAACGGCCAACCATGAATCGACCTAGACCAAGGGCATGAACTATTTCTGTGGAGCTGGCGATTAGCGAGATTATTCGGGGTTCGTTACTGTTCATTTTTCTCTCCGGTAACCGCTGCGTCGGCTCTTTCATTCCTCTCTTCTTCGGCTCTTCCCTTTTCGAAAATCAGAAAGTAGTTCTCCTTGAGCGCCTTCACCTTCTTTTCTTCTTTAAGCTTGAAACCTGCTGCTTCAATCTCTTTGATTACCTCTTTTGACGACATGTGAATGTGTTTCATTATCCACTCTCTGGACTTTCCTTCTACCCGGTCGAAGTCGATTATCACCAGTCTGCCATCATCTATGAGGGCCTCGTCGATAGACTTGAGCAGTGCGGTTTTGCTGCTCTCGCCGAAATGGTGGTAGGTGTTGCATATGAAGATCGTATCAACACAGTTCGGCGGTAAGCAGATAGACCGATCTCGACTCAAAACACAAGAGAGGTTTTTCAGCCCCTTCTTACCGGCGATCTCGTTGATGTGAGTTAGAAATCCTGCTGAAATATCCACCGCATAGACCCAGCCGCCAGGCCCCACGGCGCTGCTGAATAACTCTTCGAAAATGCCTGTTCCCGCGCCCACATCGGCAATTGATTCTCCTGGCTTTATTGCCAGCGCATCGACTATAGCCTCTCGAGCGGAGAACACCTCTCTATCCGGTGCCTCAAACCTGGAAACGAACTTATCTATGTCAAGATCTGTCGCCTTGAACTTGTCGTTCATTTCCTCCGGGCTATGGTGCTGGCTTTCCTTAAAGGAAGCTGTAGCATTCGCCAGGGCTATTCCCTGTCCGCTTGTCCAGCAGAAAGTTAAAATCAAAGAGAGCATGAAAACTTTGCAACCCATCAAAAAAAATTCGGCTTGCCGTTTTGGATTATGTTCTGTCATCTAATGGATCTCTCCTCCACTTTTAAAAATCAAGTCATTCGTGATCTCTTCCAGGGAAGACGCCCCGGCAAGAGCCATAGCGTTTTCGAATTCTTCGTTTATCATATCGAGCACCATCTCTACCCCTTCTTGACCGTCCAGCGTGAGCCCCCAGAGTACGGGTCTGCCGACATAGACAGCCGCAGCGCCTAGAGCAATGGCTTTGAGCACATCTGTTCCTCTTCTGATTCCGCCATCGACAATCAATTTCGCTCTTCCTTTCACCGCTTCAGTCACTTCCGGCAGCGCCTCTATGGTGCTCACTGCGGTATCGAGCTGCCTGCCTCCGTGATTTGATACCACAATCCCACGGGCGCCCGAATCAAGCGCCCGGAGCGCGTCATCTGCCCTCAGTATCCCTTTGACCAGCACCGGCAGTTTTGTCAACGAGACGATCCAGCTCAGGTCTCTATAGGTCAAGGAGCGATCATAAATGGAAGCTATATAGGTGCTCAGGCCGGAATCGCCTCCGGAAGCAGGGAACTTATCCAGATTGTGGAGAGTCAGATTTTTGACAGTCAGGTCACCGGGTAGGTCGAAGCGGTTCTTGATGTCTTTCTCTCTTTTGCCCAGCACCGGCGAATCGACTGTCACCACAAGGGCTTTGTATCCGGCTGCTTCGGCACGTTTGACCAGATCTCTGGTAATCTCCCGGTCTTTGTATACGTACAACTGAAACCAGAGTTCGAAGTCGCTTGCCTCCTTTACCTCTTCCAGGGAATACGTGGACAGAGTGCTCACGGTCATCATCGTCTTGCTGCTTGCCGCAGCCCTCGCCGTGGCAAGTTCACCGTCTTTATGGGCCAGCATTTGAAAAGCCATCGGTGCCACCATTATCGGTGATGATAGATCGCAATCGAAGAGGGTGAGCTTCTTTTCTATGCTGCTTACATCACGAAGCATCCGCGGTCTGAGTTTGATTCTTCCGTAAGCTTCTCGGTTCTCCTTAAGGGTAAGCTCATCGCACGCCCCGCCCCGGTAATAATCGAAACTTTTCGCCGGCAGTATTGGTCCTGCCAGCTCTTCGAGCTCATCTAGATTGGTGCAAGAATTTATCGAGACTCGCTCCGACATGATAAGAACTAAATGCTCCAGTCTTGAAATCCGTTTTTGATTTCACTTATTCTATCCTGTTGAATAGAGCTTGGCTTAGTTGAGACGGAAACTCGATAAGGTGTTGTCCTCTACCGGTATGAAAGAGAAAGTGAACTTTTACCGGTCGCCGCTACGCTATCCGGGGGGCAAGCAGCGTGCTATCAAAGAGATTGCCAAGCATCTTCCCGAGCACGCCAGGGAGTACCGAGAGCCCATGGTGGGAGGCGGTAGCGTTTATTTTTATCTTCGCCAGAGAGCTTTTGCCGAGACATACTGGATAAACGACAAGTTCACCGACCTGGTCGAGTTCTGGCGAACTTCTCAAGACGAAGGGCAATGTCTTCGCCTGCGCTCCGAACTCCATGCCTTGAAGTCGGAGCTGACCAGTGCCGAGGCGATGAAGGACTATTTCCATCGCACCAGAAAACTTACCCCGGAAGACCCCTTCGAGAAGGCTCGGCTCTTTTTCTTCTTTAATAGAGTCACCTTCTCCGGTACGACCAGGGCGGGAGGATTCTCCACCGAGGCGAGCAAGAAGCGTTTCACAGACTCTTCTATCGAGCGGCTGACCGCCATGCCCGCAGCGCTGGCTGGAGTGAAAATAACCAATCTCGATGTCGAGTCGGTTATATCGGAGCCGGGTGATGATGTCTTCATTTTTTTAGATCCGCCCTATTACGGAGCCGAGCGTCTCTACGGCAAAGATGGCTCTTTGCACCGTTTCGATCATGCGCGTCTGGCGCAGGTACTCAAGGAGACAGGGCATCGTTTTTTGATCACTTATGACGATTGCGAAGAGATTCGCCAGCTATACAAATGGGCACGGATTAAAAGCTGGCGGCTTCAATATGGCATGAACAACTGCGGCAAAGACAAGACAAGCAAAATTGGCGCGGAAATTCTAGTCTGCAATTATGATACCGTATCTGGTTGAGTTGTTACTTTAAAATCGGTACGATGTTCTCTTGAATCGGTTGACCGGCAACGGTTACCGAGCTGTTGTCGATATAGACATCTATTTCGCTTCTCACCCCGAACTCCGGCAAATAGATTCCCGGTTCAATCGAAAAGCCAGTGTTTGGCAGCAATGCTCTCTCGTCTCTGGTTTCGAGATTGTCTATGTTGGCTCCGTTTCCATGCACTTCCTCTCCTATCGAATGACCGGTGCGGTGCACGAAGTACTTTCCATATCCCCTGGATTCTATAAAATCGCGGGCGACATCATCTACCTGCCAGCCGAAAATCTGCCTGCCTTGCGAAACTGCTTCTTTCACATAGTCCAGGGCTGCGTCTCTTGCCCCTCTTACGATTTCGAAAATCTCGGTGTATTTGTCGGGTACTTTATCCCCGACAAAGCCTGTCCAGGTTATATCTCCGTAGACCGATCCTTTCATGTCGCTGCGCTTGGCCCAGAGATCTATAAGCAGGAAATCCCCTTCCTTAATAGGCTTATGCACGGTCTCCGTCGGCTGATAATGGGGGTTGCCGCTGTTTTCGTTGATAGCCACTATCGGTGGGGAATAGGTGGTCAACTTGTATTTTTCGAATTTGTTCAGGATAAATTGCTGAATATCGTATTCGGTGGTGGCTTCTCCAGCCGTCAGGCGTTTTTTCACCTCTGCGAAGGCGTCGTTCACTATCGAGCGCAATTTGTCCGTAGCGTAGATGTGACTTTCTAGTTGTGCCCCGTTCCATGTCGCCTCGAAATGCTGCACCAGATCATGAGATGAACAGACTTCGGCGCCGGTATCTCTGACTAGTTCCACTGTGCCTGCGTCCACCCTGGATACATAAGGAATGGCGTTCCTCGGTGAATATTGCATGGCAAGTCTCTTGATTCCGCAAGAGAGTATCTGCTGGAGTTTCTCCTCCATATCGCGCCAGCCCACATAAATAACCCTTTCTCCAGGCAGCGATGAAAGAGCATCGGCTTCTATGCTGTGCACCAGCTTTATCGGTTCACCCTCGGCTCTAACCAGATAAAACCATCTTCTCGAAAACATATGAGTCTCGGTTAGTTCGAGAATGCTCAACGCCAGGGGGTCATTGTTCTTGAAAAAATAAAAAAGCCATCCGTCAAAACCCGATTCCCGCAGGCGGGCACGAATCGCGTCAAGATCGAAGCTCTGCGCTTGGTTCTGGATGTTATCTCTCTTACTGGTTGATGTGGTCATTCTCTTCCCCGATAGTCACCAATGATAGTGCCGATGTGTTCTTGCCGAATCAATCATGGAAGAAGAAAGAAGAATATTTCTATTGACTGACCAGATTGTACGGCACAGTGATTTTCGTCTCTGTCCGGACTTACCACGCTTGCCTCTATTTAGGTGCCCTGGCTTGCTGCTCCTGCCGCTTTCTCCGCTTCGTCCAGAAGCTGGATGAATTCGTTTCGGAAGCGAGCGATTATGCGCTTCAACTCCGCGTTTGCACAGACACAGACGATTCCGCCTCCGCCCTGGGCCATGAAAGTACTGAGCTCTGGCAATTCAACCGTGGATGTGTCTTCCGGAAGATTCGAGAATTGCTCGATCCATGAGATTGGAGCGCTCAGAAAGTATTCTGTCCGCCTTGCATACGGATGGTTGAGTTCTTCGTAACTGCCGTCCCGCCAGAGATAAATATCTCCTTGAACAATCCGATAGGTGGGAAGGTCATGATTGGCGGTCTGATAGAAGTCGAGAGCCTGTTGATAGCCCTGGAGTTCGTTCGCAAGCCACATCAGCTTTTCGTCGGAGATCTTGCCTCTCAAATTGGGCAGCGCTTCCGGT
Organism: bacterium; assembly: GCA_016124935.1. Taxonomy (GTDB): domain Bacteria; phylum Cyanobacteriota; class Vampirovibrionia; order Obscuribacterales; family Obscuribacteraceae; genus RI-106. The sequence continues at coordinate 72,057 of WGMS01000020.1, forward strand.
AAAGCTTTTTCAAAAGTTGTCTGCCCGGAAAGCAACTTCCGCTTCAATTCCTCAAACACAGTGATCCTCCGACTCGCTTGCTTCGCTATATTAGCAATCAATAGTAAGGGTTAAAATTCTTGCCAACCGGACCATTACTTTCTCGGTCTTTCCACTAATTTCTCTATTACTGGGGTCCCGGCAATCTAGAGCCCCGAGCTACCTGAAAAATGCGTCATCTTTTCTTATTTACCACTACAGTGCCTGCTTCTAATGCTTCTCGATTAGATTTTAGGCTTTACTCTATTTGATATTAAGGACTTCAGAGTTGACGTACATCTAAAATATATGGAAAGCTAGCCCTGTTAATTGACAACTGGAATTTCATGAAATCTTTAGCCAGCCTGCCGAACAACCTCTCAGAAGAAAAGACGGATCTTTCGACCCTGGTCAAGCTCGTGGAAGACGAGATGGGCCTTGTGGAAGAGTGGTTGCGGACCAACCTCATCGATGATAATCCCTTTGTGGAAGATCTGCTCAAACAGGTCTTTCTGGCTGGCGGCAAGAGAATCAGACCGCTGATCGTCCTGCTCGCTTCCCGGGCCACCGCCCCGCAGCAAGAGGAGTTTTCCCGGTTGCACATCATCCTGGCTGTGCTCACCGAGCTCATTCACACAGCCAGTCTGGTCCATGACGATGTCATAGACAAGGCCAGTGTCCGTCGCGGTCAGGAGACCATCAATAAACGCTGGAATGAAAGGTTGGCGGTTCTCATGGGCGATCTACTCTTTGCCCAGGCATCCATCTGTCTGGCCCGGATCATGAACCCTACCGTGGTAGGCATCTATGGTCAGGTTCTGGGCGACCTCTGCGCCGGAGAGATCAAGCAGATGCGGCAGCAGTTCTCCACCGCGGTAGACTGGGAACTCTATAAAATCAAATCGGTCGGCAAAACCGCCTCGCTTTTTGCCGCCGGCAGTCATAGCGGCGCCATTCTCAACGCTTGTCCCAACAACACCATCCAGTCGCTCAAAGACTATGGTCTTAACCTGGGTCTTTGTTTTCAGATAGTGGACGACCTTCTGGATGTCACCGCCTCGGAAGAGCAGACCGGTAAGCCGGTGGGAGGCGATCTGAGAAACGGAGTGATCACCGCTCCTGCTCTGTTTATTCTCGAGGGGGGAGATAAGAACGCCGCCCGGCTCAAAGAGTTGATCGACAGTCGTGCCGTTCTAGAAGATAGCGGCGTGCAAGAAGCTCTCAAAATAATCCGCGAGGGCGGTGGTGTCGACAAGACCGTTGAGCTGGCAGGTGATTATGCAAGGAAGAGCAGAGATTGCCTGGCTGTATTGCCGGACTCTCAGTATAAAGCCGCCCTTGCATCTCTTTCCGACTATGTCATGAACAGAACTTGCTAAGGAATTGAAGAAATAGATGATCCGGCTCTGATTCAGAGACCAGGGGGTAGAGCTTGTGTCCGGCAGCCACAGTATTAAAGAGAGAAATTATTACCCGATTAATCTGGATATGAAAGAACGTCGGGTCCTCTTTCTGGGCGGCGGTAAAGAGACCCTGAGAGAAGCGCATAAGCTTCTCGAGTTCGGCGCCCGGGTGGACATCCTCTCGCAAAGACCCTCTCGAGAAGTGGAAGAGCTTGCCACCACCCACAGCCATCGAGTGCGATTGATCAAACAATCTGTCGACTTTTTAGATTCGCTTGCCTTAGAAGAGTATTGTCTGGCTTTTGCCTTTTCCAAATTCCAAGAGTCCAATGAGAAGCTGATTAGAAGCTGTGCCTCAAAGCACGGTCGTCCCCTGGTCTCTGCTTCTACTCTGTCCTCGTTCTTTCGCGCCGCCGATTTTTTGCCTCCGGCGACACTGCGTCGTGGTCATCTCAAAATCTCTGTCTCTACTGACAGGGTATCTCCTGCCCTTGAGCAAGTTTTAATCAATCGAATCGAGGCAGAAATTCAAAGTGAACTCGACAACTATTCGCTTTTTCTAGAGTCGGCTGCCGAGATGCTCGATGGCTTGCCTACTCCTATTAAGGAGAGCAAACGTCTGCATCTGCTCAATTCTCTTGCACGCTATTGTGCCGGTGACGACATTCGTTCGGCTTTGCGTCGAAACAATTTTTCCGAAGCCAATCAACTGCTCAAAGCACATATCAAGCAAATTCTGGAGGCTGAGGATGCCGAGGCGGCCAGCCTGTGAGTTCATGAAAGAGCAAATAGTATCGTATATGGAGTCCATTCAGAAATAGACAGATGAGCGCTGAGACCACCAAAGAGAGAACCATGCCGGAAACCCCGGTCAAAAGCAAGAAGAGCAATGTCTCTTTTGTCGCTTCGGTCAAGCTCACGATCATATCGCTCTCTCTCATAGCGGCAACAGTGCTTGTAGGCGCCTGGTGTCCCCAGGAAGGTCAGGTGGGCCGGGAAAAGGTTTTCGAGGCTTTTGGCGAAAAGGCCGCTCCTGTCTTGATTCAGCTGGGTATCTCGGATATTTTTCATACGCCCTGGTTTCTCTTCTTGATCGCACTTCTGACACTTAATATGGTTGCATGCAGTTTCCAGCGAGTTTTTCCCAAGATTCGACTATTGCGCCAGCCGCTGCCGGCTCTAGCTGGTGATGCGATTCTACGCCTGCCGTACAACCGAGTTGTGACCCTGGGTCCCACTCGAGAAAACGAAGAGGAGATTGCTGTCAGGCTTGCCTCTGTGCTCAAGAAGAAAGGCTTCAAAGTTACCCGGTCTACAAAAGGGGATGCGCGCCTGACTGCCGAGTATGGCAAGATCGGTCGCCTGGCGGCCACGGTTACTCATATAGGCTTGCTTACCCTGGTGGGTGGGGTGACTATCACCTCCTGGACCGGATTCAATGGTTTTCAGCCGGTTAAACTAGGCGATTCCATGTCTTTTGCGGATTCTCAGCACTCCAAGCTCTGGGTGGGCAGCCTGCCCGACTGGACCGTGCGGGTGAACAGAACCTGGAAGGAGAGCTATCCTGGTGGGGAACCCAAGCAGTGGTACTCAGACCTCAGTGTTATAGGTAAGGATGGCGAAGAGAAAAAACGTGGGGTGATCTCGGTCAATAATCCATTGACCTACGATTCGGTTGATATCTATCAAGCCTCCTGGGGGCTCGATTCACTCGAGTTGAAATTCAACGGTCAGGCCCGAGAATTGCCCCTCCAGACCATGGGCGGACGTCATGCCGCTTTCTTGCCCTTGGATTCCGACTCCGTGCTGATTTTTAGCGCAACGGATCAAACTCCGGACAGCCCCTTGCGACTTTTCGCTAAACGGACCGAGTGGGAGGCTCCCAAGAAAATCACCGAGATCAAGCCAGGCCAGAGTATCGACATGGGCGGTGTCCAGGTCCAGTTCAGCCGCCTTCTACCCAGGACGGGTCTCCAGTACAAGCGGGATCCCGGGCTTGGCATAATATATGTAGCCTTCGCTTTTATAATGGCAGGGGTGATGCTTGCTGCGATCCCGTTTCGCCAGGTCTGGGCTTCTGTGGAATTTGGCAAGGATACGGATAAGGATACGGATATGGAAGCGGATACTGGCTCTGCGGAGCTTTCTTACGAAGAAAAGGCCGACAAGGAGACAGACTTAAAGACGCAATCTACAAAGGTTCTATATATTGGAGGCAGATCGGTCAAAGCCCGGGTCGGCTTCGAGAGATTGATGGATAGTTTGGTAGAAGAGCACTTTGTCGCCGAGAGCGAAGCAAGTTCATCCCTGGAGGAGATAAAGCCTTAAATGTCTGATTTCCAGATCGCCCTCACCAATACAGCCGGAATTTCTTCGGTTATGTCTTTCTGGGTATTCGTCGCTTCCAATGGATTTCGAAAGCGGCGCGATATCATGGTCAAGATCGCTTCCTTCGTTCTAATAGTAGGATTTCTTGCCTTGACCATCGCCATTGTCGCCCGCGGGGTCGAAGCCCAGCGCTTCCCGTTGTCCAATCTCTATGAGTCCTTATTATGGTTCGCCTGGGCTACCATGGGCGGCTATATCTGGCTGCGCCGCACCTATGGCATCGGGCAACTGGGCTGGCTGGCCAGCCTCACCGCCGCGGTCATGTTCCTTTATGGCAGCTGGCTTCCCCAGAGCCAGCACGAGATCGCACCGCTGGTGCCTGCTCTGGTCAGTTACTGGCGGCAGATTCATGTGCCACCGTTGATAGTGTCTTATGCCATGCTCTTCCTCTCGGGACTCTGTGGACTTATTCAACTCTGGTGCTCGGGTCGATCGCGGGCTGTGATTGTCGCCTCGGCGACTATTTTGACGGCTTTTGGCGCGATTATCCTGGGTACCTTTTACAAGGTCGAAGTACTTTATCTACAGCTGCTTTTCGTGGGCGGCAGCATTGTCGGTGTGCTTCTGAGCTGGTGGTCACTGAAATTCGTCTCCGAGGCTCATATTAATGAAAAGAATGCCAATGTCTACGATGATATCTCTTACCGTTGTATCGTTGTGGGCTTCCCGCTTCTCACCATCGGAATCATTACCGGCGGGCTCTGGGCCAACCACGCCTGGGGCAGTTACTGGTCCTGGGACCCGAAAGAGTCCATGGCCCTTGTCACCTGGTTGAGTTATGCTGCCTACATCCATTTAAAGGTGCATCGAGAGCTCTCTGCCGAGAAGCTTTCTCTTGTCGCGGTCATTGGTCTTTTGTTGACTCTTCTCACTTATCTCGGGTTCAACACCCTCGGTTTTGGCGGTTTGCACAGCTACGGACAGTTCAAGTAGGCTGTCCCTGTCTTCCTGTTGAAAGATTATTGCTAAATATGAGCCGGATCTAGGGATTACCCGGTTATCAAATACCTGCTTGGAACATTTTAATAGAGATGGCGTCACCTTTTCTGGTGAACACGAAAGACCCAATTCCAATGAGCTTTTTCCCTCAAGGAAAGAGTGCTCACCGGGCTGCGTTCGCCTTTCATTGATAGTAGTTGAGAGTGATTTAGATTCAATGGCAAGAAGAGCAACCAAACCCAAGAGAAACTACGAAGCTGAGTCCGATGATTTCAGTCTGGATGAGTTCATCCCCGGGCTCGGACCAAGCGGAATCGTCTCGGATGATGATAACGTTGATGATGATGACGAGAATGAGAATGGCGCTGTCAATGCCGATGGTCAGGGTGACGATGATTTCGAGCCCGGCCGGCGCGGAAGGCGTCCTTCTAAGACAGAAGATCCTGTCCAGGTCTATTTGAAGAACATCGGTAGAGTCAAGCTTTTGACTGCGGTGGAAGAGATTGAGATCGCTCGCCGAGTCAAAATGGGAGACACCCAGGCCAAGAAAGAGCTGATTCAAGCCAATTTGCGCTTAGTAGTATCGGTGGCCAAGAAATATCAGAATCGAGGTCTGCCTTTTCTCGACCTGATTCAAGAAGGCAACCTCGGCCTGATTCGCGCTGCAGAAAAATTCGATCCCGAGCGCGGTTACAAATTCTCGACCTACGCCACATGGTGGATACGTCAGGGTATCACCCGGGCCCTCGCCGATAAGTCGAGGACAATCAGAGTGCCTGTACACATGGTAGAGACCATCAATAACCTGAGGAAAGCCACCCGGGCTCTATCCCAGAAACTCGACCGCAGGCCCAATCTCGATGAGCTGGCTAAGGAAATGAACGTGCCGGTCAAGAAGGTGAAGGATATTCTAGCGGCCAACCGGTCGCCGCTCTCCCTCGACACTCCCTATGGGGAAGACGACGATAATACCCTGGCTGAACTGGTCGAGGACATGAACGCCGGGACTCCGGAGGATAAAACCGCCGCCAGTCTGATGTCCGACGATGTACGCAAAGTCCTCTCGGTTCTCACTCCCCGGGAAAGAGAAGTCTTGATTCTGAGGTTCGGCCTCAATGACGACAAACCGAGGACCCTGGAGCAAGTCGGCAAGCTGGTCGGTATCACCCGGGAGCGTACCAGGCAGATAGAGTTGAAAGCGCTGCGTTTTCTGAGGCAGTCCCAGGCCAGCAGCCAGTTAAAGGATTATCTCGGCTAGGTGCTCTAAAGCCTGATTTCCTGAATCACGCCGTCTTTGACCAGGATCTCTCCACCTTCGAGGCGCTGGAAGATGTTTTCGCCGATTCGCACTTCTACCGGGTTTTCCACGGTGAACTGGGTGACGACACTGCCGACCGGTAACTCTTTCAAGGCCTGGCTCTGTCCCTGCATCTCTTCTTTGAGCTGAAAGAGACGAATTTTCTCCTGTTCAACCTGCTGGCGAATGCTTTCGATCTGGTAGCGAACTTCTTCCGAATCCATGCCCTGGGATTCTTTCTCGATATCGGCTATGGCTCGTTTCCCTTTGAATTCAAGCTGCTGCAATTCGGCGTCTATTTGCTGCAAATTCCGCTCTATTTCAGCGTTGACCTGGTCTTTGAAATTCTCAGTTACTATCGCTCTTACCGCTATCTGCCGGATGAGCTGAATGGACTCAGCCATTGATTCCTCCCGATGGGAAATTCAACCAGTAATGTACTGCCGTAGTAAGCTTCCAGTAGTTTAGCAGAGATGGCCTACCGAGATTAGAATTTAGAAGAAATCTCTTGTCTGTTGACCATCTTGGCTACTATCGACCTGAAATTTATCTCTCACTCCATATAGAATAGGACTTTTCAAGGATCCGCCATGGTTTTTCCTCTTTACGTGATATCTATTCTTCTTGCCATAGGGCTTTCCGGGGCTATGCCCGCCGGGGCGGAAGGACTGAGTATCTGCCGCCTGAAAGGTGAAAGCGGGACGCACTACAGTTACTATCGCAAAAACGATCTGGCGGTCGGCTGGGGGCTGAAACGTCCTGACCGGGGTGATAAGGCCGTGATTCTCTCTATACCGGCAGCCTTTACCACCACCAGTGGAGGCGTAGTCGGAATCTATGCGGTCAACGGCAAGGTCCACAATCGAAGGGCGATATCGAAGCCGATTGGCGGTGCTCTCATTATCGAAGACGGAGATTTCAAAATCTTTCCGACCTTGAAAGGAGCTGTCTTCAACGACGCATTCGTCTCATCTTTGAAGAAGCGAAAAGCGACACTCTTCCAGCAATTCCAAATTGTCGTCGATGGAAAACCTGCCAGTTTCAAGGACAAGAAGCTTTATCAAATGCGGGCTCTGGTGCAGTTCAAAGACAAGGGCGATAAAGGTGTGATCGAAAGCAAGGAAGAGATCTCTTTTCTTACTTTCAATCGAGATCTTGCCGGTCTCGGTGTTGTAAACGCGCTGTATACCGATATGGGGGCCTGGGACGAAGGCTGGTATCGTGATCCTGAAAAGGGCCGAATCGTCACCATAGGTAATGATAGAAGCGCCACCGAAAAGCAGAGCAACTGGCTGTATTTTTATAAATAGCTTCCTCTCTGTCGTGCCAAGTTGAAACTCTCGGCAGGATTGGAAAGAGAGGAAGCTTTAGTTGAGATCCCTCTCTGTCGTGCCAAGTTGAAACTCTCGGCAGGATTGGAAGGAGAGGAAGCTTTAGTTGAGATCCCTCTCTGTCGTGCCAAGTTGAAACTCTCGGCAGGATTGGAAGGAGAGGAAGCTTTAGTGGCTAAAACCGCTCGGCTATGGACTTACCCTGGGTGAAGAGCAATAGATAATCCTTGCCGCCCGCTTTTGAATCGGTGCCGCTCATGTTGAAGCCGCCGAAGGGCTGAACACCAACCAGGGCGCCGGTGCATTTACGGTTGATATAGAGGTTCCCTACATGAAACTCTTTGCGGGCTTGTTCTATATTGGCGCGAGATCTGGTGAACACAGCACCGGTCAAACCGAACTCGGTGTTATTGGCGATGGCTAATGCCTCGGTCCAGTCTTTGGCCTTGATAAAGGCCAGCACCGGTCCGAAGATCTCTTCCTGGGAAATTCTTGCACCGGGATCGACATCTGCTATCACGGTCGGCTCTATGTAGAAGCCGCCGTTATTGCTTTCATTAGGACCGCCACCGGTCATCAATCTTCCTTCGCCTTTGCCGATTTCGATGTATTCGAGAATGCTTTCATAGGCGCTTTTTGAAGCGACCGGACCCATATTGGTGTCTTTGACTTCAGGGCTTGCCACTTTCAATTTTTTGACACGCTCCACTACCTTCTCCAGGACTTCATCGTAGACATCCTGATGGATAATGGCTCTGGAACAGGCGCTGCATTTTTGACCCTGGAAGCCGAAGGCGCTGGTAACGATACCATCGGCGGCGGCATCGAGATCGGCATCATTATTGACGACGATGGAATCTTTTCCACCCATTTCTGCCACCACTCGCTTGATCCAGATCTGCCCTTTCTGGGGCTTGGCGGCAAGCTCGTTGATTCTCAAGCCTACTTCTTTGGAGCCGGTGAAAGAGATGAAGCGAGTCTTGGGGTGCTCGACCAAATAGTCTCCCACTTCGGCACCGGAACCGGGAACAAAGTTTAGAACCCCGCCCGGCAGCCCGGCTTCTTCCATTAGTTTATAGAACTGAAAGCCGATGGCGGGAGTTTCGCTTGATGGTTTCAACAGGACAGTGTTGCCGCCGACTATGGCAGCTGAAGACATTCCTGTAAGAATCGCCAGGGGGAAATTCCACGGAGGAATGACCACGCCAACACCCAGGGGGATGTAACGAAGATCATTCTCTTCTCCGTTGACGGTGGGCATCTCCATCGGTTCGCCAAGGCGGATCATCTCCCGGGCGTAAAATTCTAGAAAGTCTATTGCTTCTGCCGTGTCACCATCGGCTTCCGCCCAGTTCTTACCGATTTCCAGAACCAACCAGGCCGAGAATTCGAACTTTCGCTGTCTCATCAGGGCTGCTGCTTTGATAAGGCAGCGAGCTCTTTCGGTGGGGCAGATGTTTTTCCAGGATTCGAAAGCTTCAAGCGCAGCTTCCATTGCCATCTCGGCTTCTTTTTTGCCGGCTTTCGAAAAGCTGCCGATTATCTCTTTGGGATTGGCAGGGTTGGTGGAGACAAGCTCCTTATCGGTGGTAACCTCTTTTCCGCCTATCATCAACGGGTACTTCCTACCTAATTGCGAACGCACTTTTTTAAGCGCAGCCTCCATCAATTCGCAATTCTCTTTTTTGCTGAAGTCGGTGAATGGTTCATTCTTAAACTCGGGGAGCATGAACATTGCCTCCATGGCGGTGAAACCGTTTACGGCACTTAAGATAGCGCCAAATTATGTCAAGGGGGCGATTTTCTCAGGGTTCATTTATAGTTTGGGTTGACGTCTTGTCAACCGTGCTATTTTACTTACGCCCGGATCTTTCCCTGGGGGCTGAGCCATGTTATTCTTGCTCTATTAAAACATCAGTGAAAGGCAGTGTCCGTGCGCCTTTTCTTTGTATGCGATCGATATCCGGGGTGGTTGTAGATGAAGCAGTATCTTGATCTGGTTGAATATATTTTGGAAAACGGAGAGGCCCGAGAGGATCGAACCGGTACCGGAACTATCTCTATGTTCGGCTTGCAGACTAAGTACGATCTTCGGGAAGGCTTTCCTTTGCTCACCACCAAGAAAGTCAAGTTCGACGGTGTTCTTCGAGAATTGCTCTGGTTTCTGAGAGGATCCACAAATATCAATGATAACCTGGCCGAGCATACTCCTATCTGGAACGCCTGGGCTGATGAAAATGGAGAGCTTGGACCTATATATGGATATCAGTGGAGAAAATGGCCCCGTTATGAGTATGACCCGGAGAGCGACTCTTATAAAAAAGGTCATGTCGATCAAATCGAAAATCTTATCAGGGAGATTAAAACCAATCCGCAGTCAAGGCGGTTGATAGTCTCCGCCTGGAACGTATCGGATATAGACGAGATGGCTCTGCCTCCCTGTCATATGATGTTCCAGTTCTATGTGTCCAGGGATCGCAGGCTCGATCTTCAGCTCTATCAACGCTCAGCTGATATGGCTCTCGGTGTGCCATTCAATATCGCCAGCTATGCTTTGCTTTTAATGATGGTCGCCCGGGAGTGCGATCTGACACCGGGGATTTTTACGCATACTTTTGGTGACGCCCATATCTATCTCGATCATATCGAGGGTTTGAAGAAGCAGTTGAAGCGTGTTCCAGGCAAGCTGCCCCGGGTCGAAATCGCTGATAAACCGCTACTGGAGCTTCAGTATGAGGACTTCTCTTTGCTCGATTATAATCCCCAGGGATTCATCAAGTTTCCCGTCTCTGTTTGATACGAACTGAAGATTTCCCATGAGAGATAGGTTCGATATTATCGCCGCCTGTGACTTGAATCGAGGCATCGGGATCAAGAATCAATTACCCTGGCGGATACCGGGCGATATGAAGTATTTCAAGAACCTGACCGTGAAAGCGGAAGGTGAAGGACTTCACAATCTCTGCATCATGGGACGGAAGACCTGGGAGTCGATTCCCGATAAACATCGACCGCTCGTAGACAGATATAATCTCGTGCTCACCAGGCAGAGAGATTATCCTCTGCCTGAAGGTGTTTTCAAAGCCGGCTCCCTCGATGCCGCTCTCGATTTTGTCAGGACCGGACCTGTGGACAGAGTATTTATAATCGGTGGAGAACAAATCTATAAAGAAGCAGTTCTTCACGATAAAGTCGGCTATCTATATCTAACCGAGGTTCGTCATCGCTTCGAATGTGATGCATTTTTTCCTGATTTCAAGCCTTACTTTCATCTGATCTCCTGTTCGGAAATCACTACCGAAAATGGAATCGACTATTGTTTCAAAGTCTTTCGTCCCAACATTCTGGGAGAGGTCTGAGAGTTAGCAATAAATTCGAAATTCCGCTAACATAAGCTCTTAAAAGAGGAATCTCGAATGCGTCCTGTTTCGGCTCGCTTAGCCCTTACCGCCATCTTTCTAACGTTTGCCGTCGTCTTGCCAGGCTTTGCCGGTGGTGAGACGAAAGAGGGAAGCGGCAGTTCCAATGCCAACAACAGCCCTGGAGAGGCTGCGCTCTCCCGGGGGAAAGTAGTTTTCGAAACCCATCTTTGTGTGGAGTGTCATAAGGATGGCGGCAACTCAGTCAGACCGAGCAAGCCGATCAGCGGCAAGAAATTCTTGAAAAAATATCCGGAAGATTCACAGATTGAAAGCGTGATTCGAAATGGTGTTCCTAATGCCAGCATGCCCAGCTTCGGTCCTGCAGTAATCACCGAAGAAGAGATGAAAGATTTGCTTTGTTATGTTCGTAGCTTGACCAGGTCGGATCCGGAAACAAGTGAGAACGAAAAGAAGAAACAGGCGAGGCCAGCCGTTAGAAGTGCTGGTAAGAAAGCCGGTAAGAAGAAGAAATAGTTTCTGGTGTGAGCGGATAGATTGCAACAGCGAAGATGAAGGAAGCATTCACAAAAGATCTCGTGCTCAGTGCCTACAGTCAGGGTATCTTTCCGATGGGGCACGATGATGGAACTATCCGATGGTATTCTCCGGATCCAAGATGTATTTTCGACTTTGATCAGTTCCATGTTCCCCGACGTTTGATGCGTACTTATAAGAGCGGCAAGTTCGAGATGAAAGTCAACTCTGCATGGAGAGAAGTCTTGAGGGCCTGTGCCGACCGTGACAGCACCTGGATTACCGATGATATTTTTCGTGTTTATACCGAGATGCACGAGGCCGGATTTGCACATTCAGTCGAAGCTTACTATGAAGGAAAGTTGGCGGGGGGTCTTTACGGTGTCAGCATCGGCGGTGCCTTCATGGGCGAATCCATGTTCCACAATGTTACCGACGCTTCCAAGATTTCTCTAATCTATCTGGTGGAGCGTTTGAAATCGAGAGGGTTCGTTTTACTAGATTCACAATACATGACCGATCATCTCTCCACCCTCGGTGCGGTGCTGATTCCACGGCAGGAATATCTTCGTCGTCTCCATAAAGCGCTCTATCTCGATTGTCGATTCGACGGATGACGATTCGCTTTTACTGGTTTTAAATATGGTGCTAAAAACCGCTATCCGGGATATCGGTAGGTGGTTCGAAATTCTGCGACTGTCGACCTCGTCCTCTAGAAGTGCCAGCGTTCTGGGGTCTAGCTGTTTGATTGCCGCTATTGATCTGGATTATTTTAGCGCTTAGAATCTGGTCTCCGCGACCCATGCTCTGGACCGCGTTCAATCCCTGCACTACGCTGCCAAAAATTGCATACTGACCGTCAAGCTGGCGCATCGGTTTTTTTGTGATGTAAAACTGACAGCTTGCCGAATTAGGATTGCTGGTTCTGGCCATGGCTACCACACCGGCCCGAGAATGGGCCAGATTGCGATTGACCTCGAGAGGAATGAACCGAGGTCTGCCGGTGGCAGGGTCGACGAAATTGCCATTTGGATCGCCATTCGGTGATCCACCCTGAACGCACCAGGTCTCGACCCGGTGAAAATAGGTGCCGTTGTAGAAGCCTCGGCTTACCAGATCCAGAAAGTTCATAGAAGTTCTGGGGGCGAGCCCTCTAAATACTCGAATGTAGATGTTGCCTTTCGATGTCTGGAGTTCGACTACCGGGTCGGCACCCTGGGCGCAAGCCGGGGCGACGCTCAAGAGGAGGAACACTAAAAGGGTATTTAGAACCAGCAGAGCGTGCTGCTTGATTGAATATGAATTCATCTGTTCAATAAATCTCGTCTGATAACGATCTAATTCCTATGGTACCCAATTTATTCCTTTCCTACCCGATCTCTTAGAAGCCAAGCATAAGGGGGCTTCTGAAGAACGATTCAAGTGGATCAAAAGGCAGTGTTCCAAAATGGACTCAACCGGGAAAGTAAGGGATGGTAACAGATAACAGCTATTGGGATTGAGTTATGGCACTGTATGCTGATCTTCACAGGCACCTTGGCGGAGCGCTGCATCCGAGAATCATCTATAAGTTCCTGCAACGTCATGATCATTCGATCTTGAATTTCTTTCCGGACTATAACGGTTTCTATCACTGGTTCACCAGACCATGTCGTACCCTCGAAGAGTTCGTGAAGATCCATTCGCTGGTCGAGGAGCTTCAAAGTCTGGAGCATCTTCCCTATTTTTGTCTTCGTCTTTGCCGTGGGGCATACACATTCGAGAATCTTCAGTATCTGGAGATCCGTTACAATCCTTACTTCCGAACAGATCACAATCTCTCGGAAGCTAAACGAATCGCTCAGATGGATATGATTGTCGAAGTGATAACCGAGAACGTCAGACCGGCAGACTATCCAATTGTAGTAAAGCAGATACTTTGTCTGGATCGGCGACTGCCGACAAAATTGAATGAGGCTATTCTCGAGGTGGCGAAGAAGAATCTCGGTCCAGTTGTCGGTATAGATCTTGCCGGTCCGGAGATCAATCCGGAGAACTGGCAAGAGTGGGTTGACCTGCTTGGCAAAGCAAGAGCTGCGGGTTTGAAGACAACCTGTCATCTTGGAGAGACCAGCGCCGACAATGTCTTCAAAGAGTACTTTACGGTTCTTGATCGAATTGGTCATGGCATTCATATACCTCTGGTCAAGCCAGACATGTTGAAAGAGCTCGCTAAACGACAGATTACTCTTGAAGTCTGTCCGACCAGTTACAGACAGACCGGTGTCTTGAAAGACTTCTCCGATTTGAGAACTGTTTTCGAGCGATGTAAGGAATCCGGTGTGGCGATCGCTGTCTGCACCGATAACCCCGGTCGAAATCCGGCTCCCTGTACCCTGCCCGGAGAGTACGAGAGATTGATCGATCATGATGTGATCGATTTCCATGAGTTGAAACATATTCAGCAAGAAGCATTCCGTTCTGCTTTCGGTTTTGTTCGTGGAGCGAGAACCTTCGACTAGTCGAAATTTTGCTGATTCGTAATTATTCTTAGTCACTCGCGCAATATTTTTTCTTTTTGCGGGAAATTTTTTTGCCCTTACATTTCCGTGCTCTCTTTCAACAGGGCAAAGCAAGAAAATCTTGCCGTTATTCATAGTCCTTGCTTGAAAACGAGTGTTCAAGAGGGTTTTCGTTGTCGATCCAATTTTTGAATGTTGATACCACAGCTAGTTAGGCAACCGTAAATGATGCTCATCATTTGTCAGAACTCATAAAGTGTATATACATATCTTTTGAAAAGTCCCTTCCATATATTGCATTTTTCGAAAAATGAAAGTAACCTATCAAGCTGTGGTGTGATTAAAAGAGTGAATATCAAACACTCGAACTAAAATTGGTGGCATTGGAAAACACTTCGTTATAACTCGGAATACTTCTGAAAGTCCACGCCGCCTTAATCTCGGGAGGAGAAAAAATGGCAACCAAAATAAATCGGGAGAAAACAGCTAGAGATTGCAACGCGATCCCCGGCGAAGAAACATCTGCTGCAGAGAAAATGCAATCTGCACCAGAAGCAGTCCCGAATGCGGAAGCTAAGTCATCCACTCGCAAGGCAGCTGGAGAGACAAAAGCAAAGAAGCGGACTGCTAAGAAACCTGCTGCCAAAAAGCCGGCGGCTAAAAAACCTGCAGCCAAGAAAAAGCCGGCGGCTAAAAAAGCAACAGCCAAGAAAGCTACTGCCAAAAAAGCTACCGCTAAAAAGCCGGCAGCTAAGAAGGCCGCAGCTAAAAAGCCAGCTGTTAGAAAAGCAGCAGCTAAAAAACCGGCAGCTAAGAAGACCACAGTCAAGAAAACGAAAACTGCAGCCAAAAAGCCGGCAGCTAAAAAAGCTCCGACTAGAAAAGCTACAGCCAAGAAAACTGCAGCCAAAAAGCCAGCCGCTAAAAAGCCGGCAGCTAAAAAGACCACAGTCAGGAAAACTGCAGCCAAAAAGCCAGCCGCTAAAAAGTCTACTGCAGCCAAGAAAACCACTGCTAGAAAGACTACAGCTAAAAAGCCGGCTACCAAAAAGGTCGCTTCCAGAAAGCCGGCCAACAAAAAGACTTCCACTGCTCGGAAGCCAGCAGCTAAAAAGCCAGCAGCTACAAAGAGAACAACTGCTAGTAAATCCCCTGCTCGTAAAAAAGGCAGCTAGTTTCTAGCTAAGTGAATCAAACCAGAAGCCCCGATCGCAATTACTCGATCGGGGCTTCTGATTTTACTGTCTTGGATTGGCTATATGGCACCACATATGATGCGCATTTGTTGCCTGTGTCTTCTGTGACGATTGGCTAGCCAGCAGCGATCCAGCTATACCAGGGGCTTGAATGCACGGATGAGGTGACCTGCAATTCCAGCGTGTTTCTGCCGCCTGCGTCACCCTTTGTGACCAGGATCCATTCTCCTGCGCCGTAGAAGGTGTATACCCACATCTTTTGTTGTTTGTCTATGCAGGCGATCCATTGATCATAGTAGGGGACTTGAATAGGATAATAAGCGAATGCTGCGATATCACCGATATCATAGAAATCTTCAAGCGTATTTTTCCAATCGTCTTTGCTTGCGATCATCAAAGTTTGACGGACTCTTTGACCTTCGGCGACCTGGGCGACATCTTTCTGCTTGAGCTCGCCGCTCCAGCGAGAAGGTAGATACATGTACATCGTTCCTTCCAGGACCTCTGCGAATTCGAAGGGAATCTGAGACCATTCGTTCTCGTCTCCCGGATTGGCGTAGCCTTTGAAAGTAAAGCTGCGCGGCTCTATTCCCAGCTTCTCGCAAAAAATAGGTGACGATTCTTCCATGATGTCCAGGGGGGCGATATTCTGAAATGCCCATTTGTCCAGATTCTCTTTCAATTTATCTCGAATATCATTCATTTAGTGCATCCCATTGTGTTCGTAGCGTCGACGCTTTTCTTTTTATTCCACCCTGATAACGAATTCGTACCTTATATATATGTACGAAAACTGAAATATCCACGGTCATAGCTCTTGGCAGGGCTTCTTGAATTAGGACCGGCGCAATCCTTGCAGACTGCGCAGGCGCAATGGTAGGGCGACTTTTCCGGGGTTTTTAATCTTTATTATCAGATTTATTGGACCCAGATTTTACACAGGCATAACTTTTCTGCCGGGATCTTTTAATCCACTTCACATAGGATGAAAATCATCTGTCCAATAGAGGAAGCTTCAAACCTTCTTCGCCTCAAGGCAGCCGGACAGATTTTAGTTTTAACCTTTTGGAGGTCAGCAATGCAAAAAACACAACTAGCCGCAGCTCTCGTAGCTGTACTCGGCTTCGCTCTTCACGCTCCTGCTAACGCAGCTGAGACCATCGAGAACAAGCTCGATGTCAAAGAGCAGTCTTCTCCTACCCGTTTAGCCGATGAAAAGGAAGAAGGTAAGAAAGAGAAGAAAGAGAAGAAAGAGAAAAAAGAGAAAAAAGAGAAGAAGTCCAAGAAAGAGTGCAAAAAAGGCAAAGAAGGCTCCTGCAAGGGCAAAGAAGGCTCCTGTAAGGGCAAAGAAGGCTCCTGTAAGGGCAAAGAAGGCTCCTGCAAGGGCAAAGAAGGCTCCTGCAAGGGTAAAGAAAGCTCCGACAAAGCTTCAGACGCCGAATAGGACTACTCTTCGGGAACCTAATAGAGCGAATTTCGTTCTATTTAAAAGCTGGCTTTCTCCGGCCAGTGATTTTGTAGATGTACCAGCTTTATCCGGGGGTCGTGTCCATGTCTCAAGACTTTTTCAAGATCAAAAGTGATTTGCCTGTCTTGGGGGTTGGGCTAGGCCTGCGGAGAGAGCTGGAGGGCGAAACCTTTGCCAACGCCGACAAAATCGACTGGCTGGAGATTGTGCCGGAGAATTATATGGATGTCGGCGGCCGTGCCAGAGCGCGCTTAGAGGCTGCGTTGAAGCAGTTCCCGGTGGTGACCCACGGTGTCAATCTCTCCATCGGCAGTACCGATGAGTTGAGTAAAGAGTACCTGAAGTCTTTGAAAGGGTTGCTCGACTTTATCAATGCGCCCTGGTTCAGCGATCATCTGTGTTTTAGCTCCTTTGGCGGCGCTTACATGCATGATCTGTTGCCTCTTCCGCAAACAAAAGAGGCGGTCAGGCACATAGCCGAGCGGATCAAACATGTTCAGGACTATATTGAAAGACCGCTTATTCTAGAAAACATATCCTATTATATGGAGCTGCCCCACGCAGAAATTTCAGAAGCGCAGTTCCTGGGCGAAGTTCTGGAGAAGGCCGATTGCGGGCTTTTGCTCGATGTGAACAATGTCTATGTCAATTCGATTAATCTGAATTTCGATCCCTATAAATATCTTGCTTCGATTCCCCTCGATAGAACGGTGCAAATGCACGTTGCCGGTCACAGTCACGGCGACGAAGTGATTATCGATACCCATGGTGCTCCAGTGATTGAGCCGGTTTTCGATCTGCTCTCTTATGTACTTGAGAGAGTGCCTGTAAAGGCTGTTATGTTGGAGCGCGATCAGAACTATCCTCCTTTTGAGGATATTCTTGCCGAACTGGACGAAATCCGAACCATTGCCGCCAATACTCAGCCAGCACTAAGTATGGTGGCACAGTCGAATTCGCAACTGAAATCGCCAGCTGACGCGGTTCTAGTAGATTAGATTTCAAAGGAAATTGCCATGACCAGCGCAGATACAAAATGTTCATCCATCGCAAAGAGCTCTCCCGATCTTGCCGAGATCGAAAAAAGTCTCTATACGCTCTGGACAAGAAAAGGCGCTAGAGAAGAGTTTTTATCCGGTGGCAGCCCCGAAGGTGTAAACGGCGAATTTGCAAAGAGCGTCGATTGCAAGGGAATAAAGCTCTATTCTTCGCTGATCAGAACCGGACAGAACGATCTGATGCACTCTATTTATCCCGGCTGTGCCGGATTGATCGGCAAAGGTTTCCAGGATGTGGTCGGTAAATATTTCGAACAGTTCCCTCCGCATCATCACAATTTCAATCGGGCCGCTTCCCGGTTTTCTACTTATCTTGCTTCCTCTGGTGACCGTTATGTGAAGAAGTATCCGTTCATGCCGGAGTTGGCGGATTATGAATGGGTAGAGCTGGAAATTATGGAGCATCCTGCTCTGACTCCTGATAATGTCGGTGATTTTAAAGAGCTGGACTCTCCGGAGTTATTCGATAAATTCGGACCTGTGGTCAATTCTGCCCTGGTAATTCGTCGCTATGAATATCCAATAGCCAAAATCGTCGACTGGTTGAAAGATGGCGTGCGATTGCCCCGGCGAGTGAAAAAGGAAGCCACCGCTTTAGCTATCTATCGCTCCTGTGAAGACCATTCTGCTAGATTTCTAGAATTGGGAGAGGTGGCAGCTCTGGTGATTGAACGGGCTATGAGTGATGATGCGGTCAGTTACGCAGACCTCATAAAACTTGCCGTCGAGAGTCAGGCTGGCACAGAGCCGCAGCAGGTAATCCTCGACTTTTTAACCCTGGTGGAGAGGCTGAGAGAGATGGAGCTTTTTGTCGCCAGCGTCGAAATCTAAAGGACAGAGAAAGCCTCTTGGACCAGCGCTTCGAGTTTTTCTCTCGATCCTGTAGCCGGTCCCTGTTTGTCTAGAAGAGCCAGGTATTCGATATTGCCGGAGGGGCCCTTTATAGGAGAGTAGGTCACAGAAGACATAATCAAGCCGGAAGCTTCTGAAGCCGACGCAATCGATTCGAGCACTTTCAAATGAACCCTGGGATCCCTGACCACCCCTTTTCCGACTTCGGCCTTTCCTGCTTCGAACTGAGGTTTTACAAGGCAGATTGCCTGACTGGAGGAATCTTGTTTTAGATTTGTCGGAATGACCGGAATGATTTTTGTAAGAGAGATGAAAGAACAGTCTATGCAAGCGAAATCAGCATCTGCGCTTCCTTCACCGTAGAGAAGCTCCGGCGTCAGATAACGGGCGTTCTGCCTCTCTTTCAAAACTACTCTCGGGTCGTTGCGTAAGCTCCAGTCTAGCTGCCCGTATCCCACGTCCACTGCATAGACTTTAGCTGCTCCGCGTTTGAGGAGGCAGTCGGTGAATCCTCCGGTGGAAGCGCCAAGGTCAAGGCAGATTCTGCCTTCCACTGATACATCGAACTCTTTGAGGGCTTTCTCTAACTTCAGACCACCGCGACTGACGAATTCCTTTTTCTTGAATCCTGATTTGAGGCTGATCTCAGCATCGGTATCGATATTGGTGCCGGCTTTTGTTGTTTTCTCTCCATTGACCAGGACCCAGCCGTCCATTATTGCGGTCTGTGCCTCTTTGCGCGAAGGAAGAATGCCTCTTTCGACAATCAGCAAATCCAGTCTTTGTTTCTTGCTCTTCATCGCGGTTTTTTCATGCTCAAATCTAAGCTGTTCTTGGCAACCCGCTCCCCGGACAAGCTGGGAAGCGATTTCAAAAGTTATTATTTCATCTAATTTCATGAATCTCCCGGACATTCATGGCAATATTTAAATCATGGAGCAGACCCGGCTGGATGAGGACGCCGCCTTGAAAGCGGTCGCCCAGAAATGGGTTGGGGGTTCGAGTCCCTCCTGCTCCGCCATTCTTGGTATAAGATAGACTTCAGTAGAATTTCAGTCGAGTTCGACTTTCAGTCAATGAAATTAACTGTGGGACTTACATCCAGTGACCTTAAGCGTTTGAGCCACGGCTCCCTTCGGTTTCGTTCTTCCAGTCTGGCTAAGCTTTATCAGGTCGCTCTGCCTGGAGCGGCTCAGACAAGACTTGGCGCACTGGTCGATAGCTTTTCAAGAAAGGAGCTGGCTTCCGCCCCGGCAGGAGCAACTATCTCTATCGGTTGCGCTGCCGGTGGCGACTTTGCCGTTTCAGTCGGGGACAGAAAGTTCAGTATACCTGCCGGCAATGTTCTTCTTGTCGATCCGCTAAACGGCACCCTGAGTTCACTCTCCTTTACCAGAGCCGGCGCCAGAGGCAAGGGTAGTCCATCTTATCGCGGTGCAATAGCGGTTTATTCCGGTACTGATGCGGTTGGCGGCTTGAGGGCTGCAGTGATACTCGATATCGACGATTATTTAAGGGGGGTTCTGCAATCAGAAATTCCGGCCTCTTACCACATAGAGGCGATTAAAGCCCAGGCCGTAGCGGCCAGGACCTATGCTTTGAATCCGAGGGTAGATCATGGTCCTGACCGAGTCAATGTCTGCGATTCTTATCTCTGCTGTCAGTATTTCGGCGGGCTGAATACCAGTCTGGCAAGTAGCCACAAAACTGCTATCGATGCAACGTCACACCAGATATTAACTTACGATGGCGCTCCTATTCTTGCCCTTTTCAGCAGTAATGCCGGCGGCCACACCGAGAATTACGAGAACTGCTTCTCTGATATTCGAACCAATCAATTTCCACCACCGGCAGTACCATATTTAAGAGGGGTGAGCGAGGCCTTTCATCCTACTTCTCAGATTGCCGGTCAGACCGGAGCCGAAAAATATTTGAGAGCTTTGTATGCCAGTGGCACACCCCGGACTGCTGACGCCTGGAGTCACCACTTCAAGTGGCAGGTTTCGATTAGCGCAGCACAGCTCGAGGCGCATCTGCATAATACAGCCGCCAAAATGCTGGCGGCAGCCGAGACCGCACCATTTATAGTGCCACCAAAGTCAGCTAAATTTGGACATATACTGGACGTTGCCGTGGATAAGCGTGGCGTTTCCGGATCCGCGGTGGAAATTTCGGTCAAGACAAAAAGCGGCGATTGGAAAGTGAGGAAAGAGCTGGTGATCAGGGACTTCTTCGTTATTCCTAATAGTTCAATCAAAAGATTGAAGAGTGCCAGATTTTATCTCGACATCGCCAGAAATAGTGCCGGGCTTATTTCGAACATCTCTTTCAAGGGACTCGGCTGGGGTCACGGGGTGGGATTGCAGCAGACTGGCGCCCAGGGCTGGGCAAAATCAGGGAGAGATTATCGGCAAATCCTGGCTCATTATTATCAGGGTACCAATATTGAAAGAGCTTAATATTGGCGGGATTTGACAACATCCGCTCGATCACATACCGATATAGAAGTAGTAGAAAGCGGCTTGAAATGCTACTCTGTCTGAAAAGGCGCTCATTTACCATCGGACCTATGGAGAGTTTTTACCAGTGATGAAGTTGAGACAGTCCAGAGTCTTGCATATGCTTTTGCTTGCGGTCATCTCTTCGACCTTTATGTTTGCTTGTGGTGATGTCAAGCCACTGTCCTTCAGTATGGACAGCAAGAAAACCTGGGAGGATCTCGTTGCCGAAGGTCAGGCAGCCCTTTCTGCCGGTAAGATTCCGGCTGCCGAAGCCGCTTTTTCAGAAGCGGTGGAGAAATGCTCCGAAAAGTTCGGTGAGGATGACGCTCGTACCGGTACCTGTGTAGGCTATCTGGCCGAACTCTATCGCAATCAGCAAGAATGGCTGAAAGCCGGAAAGGCGTACAAGCGATGGATGTCAATCATGGACAAAAACGATCCTACCGGTGAGCAGCTCAAAATTATTCGCAAGGGCTATAAAGAGATTCGTCACAAGATAAAGCAATACGGTCTCGAAGAGAACGACGATAAAGACAAAGAGAAGGCTGACAAGGCGGCAGAAGGCGCTGCCTCCGACAAAAAAAAGAAAGGAGCCTCCGTTAAGGCTGATGACGAATCGGGCGAAGAAGACGCTGAATAGTCATTGTTAGAGGTGCGCAGTATGAGAATTCAATCCTGGACAAAGCTGGTTGTGCTCTCATCGCTGTTCATCGCCTTACCCTTTGCCCTGGGCGGATGCTTGAAAGAGTGGGATTATGAAGAGGTCAAATCCTGGTATGATCCGCAAGCGACCACCTTTGACGAGAATCTAGCCGCTGCCAGGCAGATGGTCCGGGAAGGACGACCGGACAAGGCCGAGAATTATCTGAAGACAGCTATCAAGCTGGTTGATTCCCAGTATGGTCCGGAAGATTTGCGCATTGCCACCGCCGCCGATGAATTAGCTTTTCTGCAGGAGCAGGCAGGAAAGTTCAACGAGGCTGAAGCGAGCTATCGCACCGCATTGAAAGCGAGAACCTCTCTGAAAGCCGATAATCCGGATCTGATCAGAAATAAAAAAGCTCTGGCTGCCACTCTGATGAAGCTTTATAAAGCGGAAGAGGCCGAAGCAATTCTCAATGAGCTCAAGGGCAAGAGCAGTGCCAAAGAAGTTAAGCAAGCTCCAGAGAAGAACCAGGGCTCTTCCGTCCATCGAAGAAAACGCCAAATAGATAGCCACTGATCAAGCCACTGATTTTGGTTTACTAGTTACTCTTCTACCAGGTCGACCTTGCTACCCAGCAGTCTGACCCGGAATTTGAATTCTGGCTTTTTGACCACCGGCGCATTTTCGAACTGACCGATCTTGATGATCGCATTCTCCATGGCTTTGCTTATCTTCTCGAATTTGTCTTCTTCGACATGCTTCTCGAGACGCTTGACTCTGCCGGAGTGATCGAGGCCGACAACCAGGCTTACCTGTTTCCACTTCTTGGGTTCGCCGTTTTCTTCCTCGAATTTCTCGGCGCTTTTCACAAAGCCTTCAGGGAGATCAAGCTCTTTGTCTATCTGCTCTTTAGCTTGTTCGAGGAACTTTTTAATGTCATCATCGGTAGAGGTTTTCACCACTTCCTTGTCGGTGTCGACATCTTCCTCGTCCTCGTCAGGATGGATAAAGACCTGATTGGGTTCGTTCTCTTTCATCTTCTCTTCGTTTCCGCGAGCGGTAATCTCGGAGGCCAGCTGATCGAGCACGAAGAGGGTGGTTTTGAAGTCGTACTTCCGCTTATCCGGATCTTTGAAAGCCTGTCCGACCACCAGGATGGATTTGCCTTCCTGGGCTGCTGGAAATGCTGCCAGTAATATATTGACCGGGTTTTCCTGTCCCGGTGAGGTGTACTTGCCCAGAATCCATTTGAGCTTGCCGGAACCCAAAATTTGTTCTCCGGCGTCGACTACGGCATTGCTCAGATTGACCCTGTCTACCTCCACATGTGGTGGCTTGCCGACAAACTTATCGAGTGAGTTGATCGGGGTCTCGTCGTTGTAGACGATGAACAAAATGCGCTGATTCGACTGCTCGGAAAACAGTCCGAATGATTTGGAAGGTGCTGTAATTTCTGATGTATCCGAGTACCAGTACATCGGCGGTGGTGTGGCGGAAAAGCCAGCGTATTCGGTGGCAATCTCCACCGCTTTCTTATCGCTGGGCTCGGCCTTGACTCGCTTCACTTCAGGTTTTGGTTGAGTTGTCGGAGCTTCTCCTTTCGGTCCACAGAGAGCGAGTCCAAGCAACGATACACAGAAAACAGCTCCAGCGCCAAGATACATCTGTTGGTTGGAGACTTTGTATTTTTTCTGGAGCTTGCGAATCTCTTTAGCCGGCTTCGACGCCAATATGGGATTGCTGGGCTCTTCTTCTTTGGGCGGTGGTTCTATGAGATAACCACAGGTCTTGCATTCGCCGTATTCTTCATTGGCGGAGAAGCAGTTAGGACAAATGATCAGGTCGTCTTCGGACTTGCTCGGGTCGACAACCTTGCTTGGATCCAGTGAGCGAAGGCTGCCTACTCCTTCACCTTCTTCGTTGTCGGTGGAGGATTTCACCTTTCTGGTGCTCAGATCGAGCAAGGCGCCCATCCACATGAACTGGAAGCACTTGACCGGCGGCGCTTGCTGACCAGGTTTGATTAATTGCTCTCCGCTGTGGATACCAATCAGTTTGTAGTCTTTTAATATGAGGGCGCCATGGACATCGTCGGGAATGGCGATGGTATGAAGCATGTTTTTCGGTTGAAGGGAGTTGGCTACCCCGAAAAAGTTTCCTTCCAGCCAGGTAGGCTTGCCGCTTACCGGATCCAGATAAAAGGCCTGGAGACCATCCCAGGGATGCACTTCGAAGTCGGTGTGGGATACAAGCGGTGCGCCCATCTGCCCGGTGCAGGGAAAGGGGGAGACTTTGTTGATCTGGGAGACCACTCCGCGGTTGACGAGCTCTCGGATGGCGACCAGCACAGTGTAGGTGTCGACTCCTATGCGGACGGGCATGTCCTTGAGGGTTATATAACCATCCAGGGAGTCCCAGAGGGGCTCCACCATCCACTGAATCTCCTCGGAGGCGTCAGCCGGATTGAAGTTCTGAACAACTTGCTGATACCGAGAATCCGGTCCGCCGAGCTGCTGAAAAAGATTGGGAATCTCTTCTGCTCGGCGCATCGCTTCGTAGGCCAGGGCGTCGGGCGGTGTCTGGACATCGGGCACTTCGCCCCATTCGATATTCATGCCGGGACGGAAAGCAAAGCCGACGGCGGGCTGCCGATAGACCAGCTCGCAGAACGCCATCTCGGATGACATTACCTGCTTGAAAAAGACTTTCATGATGCCGCCGTTGGCCATCAGAAGATGGGCGACAGGAATATTGCGTGTATCGTAGAGGGTGAGAAGACCTTCTCTCTGCGATTCGACTATGGTCCTTATCACCTGGATGAACTCGGTCCCGCGGAGATTACCCGAGGCTTCCACGCCTTCGCTGGAGAAAGGCAGGGACATGGCACGGTTCAACTCAGCGATGCGCTCCTGGGGAACTTGCGGTGGATTACCCTCGATCACCAGCATGGCGATATCGTTCATGAACGAGCCGGGCTTGTCCACCGGACCGCCGGTCTGGTTCAAGTACCGGGCGCGGGCCTCGACCTTATCGAAGTCGTTGTGTAAGTTGACTGTTTTTATCGAGACCTGGATGTCGGCAAAAGGGAATTTAACCGCCAGAGCCCAGGGGGCTTCGACATAGTGAAAGACCTGGGAGGCGCAGGTGACAACACGACTTTTAGAAACCAGAAAGGCCAGACCCAGCTTCCTGGGCGGGGTCACCGAGGTATCGATCACAAAACCAATCGCATTGGCAAATTCTTGTTCGAGATGATGCATTATCTATTCAGTATATGAGCCATAAAAGTCGTTATAACATGCTTTTGATCAGACAGAGAGCTTTGGATATTGTAAGTTCATATGTCTATAATTCAAGATTCCCATTTGGTGGAGAAGTCTAATCCGTCTAATTATATTAGTTGAGTCCCCCGGAGCCCAGTATCCGCCAGCCGGGCTGGGCCCGGGGCGTTGCCGGTGGCGTTATCTGAAACAGACGTTCTTGACTGCTTCGTTTTATCGGCAGCATGCTTTCTATTGACTGGGTTTTACTATTTTTCCCGCCACCGATTTGTCCCAGGACGGTAAACACCAGTTGCAAGGGAGATAGCGGAGGAAAGTACCTTCTTCTTTGGATTTGAGCAGTTTCACGTGTTCGCTACGCATCTTTCTGACAAATTCGCATTCCGGCTTATGAAACTTGGCTGAGAATGAATTGCCAACATAGTGAAAGCTTGGTTGGCTTTTGTTTTGGGGGCTTTTTTCCGACGTTTTCAGCTGACTTTCGGTCTCCTCTTTTGCTTCAACAACTTTCCATCCGGACCAAGTGATCATGACCAGGCAGAGAACCGATGCCGCTATCCCTCTAAACTCTTTCATATTCAACCCCTCCTCATATTTCTGTTAAAGTTATGGACCATTTAATCGGGGGTGTAAAGGCAATGGTATTAGGGAACGCGTTCCGAAACTGTCAAGATCACGCGCTTTTGACAGATCTCTATGAATTGACCATGGCCTATGCCTACTGGAAGAGCGGCAGCGCTTCTAAAGAGGCTGTCTTTCATCTCTCTTTTCGGAAGAACCCCTTTGATGGCGGTTATGCTGTTTTCTGCGGACTGCAGCAGGTGGTCGAATATCTGAAGAATCTCAAATTTGATCATGAAGATCTCGATTATCTCTCCACTCTCCAGAATCGAGACGGTTCGCCGCTTTTCGAAGAGGCATTTTTAGAATATCTGGAAGACCTCGAATTCGAGCTCGATGTGGACAGTGTTCCGGAAGGAACCATCGTTTTCGGTCATGAGCCCCTCATTAGAGTACGTGGACCGATTATCCAGGCTCAGCTTGTGGAGACCACTCTGCTCAATTATGTGAGCTTCTCCACTCTGGTGGCCACCAAAGCGGCTCGCATTAAAGAAGCCGGCGGCGATCTTCCTGTCTTCGAGTTTGGCTTGAGACGCGCCCAGGGACCCGATGGTGGTATCACCGCCAGTCTGGCTGCCTATATCGGAGGCTGCGATGGCACCTCTAATGTGCTTGCCGGACGTTATTTTAAAATCCCGGTGGTCGGCACCCATGCTCATAGTTGGGTAATGTCCTTCCCCGACGAGACCTCGGCCTTTTCCACCTATGCCGAGGCGATGCCGAAGAATTGTTATTTCCTGGTGGATACCTATGACACTGTAAACGGTGTTAAGAATGCGGTGGAGGTTGGTCGTCGTTTGAGAGCGCAGGGTGGAGAGCTGCTTGGCGTGCGGCTTGATTCTGGGGATCTTGCTTATCTCAGTATAGAGACCCGCAAGATCCTCGATGAAGCCGGTTTTGAAAATGCCAAGATAGTCGCCAGTAACAATCTTGACGAAGACGTAATCAAATCTTTGAGAGCCCAGGGTGCCAAGATAGATGTCTGGGCCGTTGGCACCAAGCTGGTCACTTGTGACGATCAACCCTCTCTGGGTGCGGTCTACAAACTTTCCGCGGTAAGAGACAAAGGCGAGCCTGACTGGACCAGGGTGGTTAAGGTATCTGAGCAGTCTTTCAAGACATCCAATCCCGGCATTCTACAAGTAAGAAGGTTCCAGGAGAACGTAGCTCATAATGGCAGCGGTCTGCGCTACTTTGCCGATATGATCTTTGATGAGGATCTCAACGCTTCAAAACAGTCCGGATGGACGATTGTCGATCCGACTGATTTCACTCGCCGCAAACTTATTGAAGCGGATTGTCCTTATACCGACCTGCTCAAGCCCCTTTTCAGAAAGGGAAAATTGATTCAAGAGCTGCCCGATCATCATCAGGCGAGAGCCTATGCCCTGGAGCAGATGAAAGGTTTTCACGAAGGTATAAGAAGACTACTCAATCCCCACCAGTATCCGGTCGGTCTTGAAATAGGTTTGTATGACCTTAAGACCGAACTCATTCTAAAAGCCCGGGGGCTCGAAAGCGGGGCTCCCGGAAAAGTCTGATTCGAAAATCTCAGCGGCTTAGACGCTCCGCCAGAGAGATAACAGTGGGACCGCTGGGGGCTGTCATTTTTCGCTCGATCTCTTCTACCCAACGCCTGAGAATCTCCAGATCTCGAGTACCTTTCTCGGTGATTTTTTTCTGGTTGTTTTTGAGCTGGCGATAATACTTCAAAAGAGTGGTGAACAGGCGAAATGCCGCTTCCTGCTCGGATCTTCCATAACAATGCAGACCGAGTTGCGGTACTCCTACCACGAATCTGTCGTGTGCTTTCCACATTCTTGCGGCAATCAAGCCATTGCTGAAGGGCAGGTCTACTTCTCGAATGTTCGCATCATTGGGTGATGTCATAGTTCATGCCTGGGCCTGGAGGTTTTGATTTCGACCGTTTCTGTCGTGTCATCCCCGGTATCAGCATCACAGTTTTTTCCGGAGGGCAAATAAAGCCAAAACCTTTACCAGTATAGCTCTTTCTTGATTTCCGTCCAGTGCTTTTTTACAATCTAAGTTAGATGGACTACATTCGCGCCTTTGATTTGGTGATTATTTCAAGGGCGGCTTCGAGCAGATCCGGGGTCTCATCTGCTTTCAGCCAGTTTATCGCGGGGTTCGATCTGAACCAGATCAACTGTTTTCTGGCGAGCTGATAGTTGTGTTTGACGCACTCTTCAAAAGCCTCTTCATAAGAGAGCTCTTTTTCGAAATAGCTGATGAACTGTTTATAAGTAACGGCATTCTGCAGGCTGCGAGTTTTGCCGTAGCGGTCATACAGCGAACGCACTTCCGCTTCTAGACCATCTTCTATCTGGATCTTCAGGCGCTCTATGATCTTTTCTTTCAACTTGGAACGGTCTTCAAAGGTAAGTCCGATCCATAGAACCTCAAAAGGGACCGGCTCTTTTTTCGATGCCATGGAAAAGGGGATGGATAGAGCCTCCATCACTTCGAGCGCCCTTATTATTCTGAATCGATCGTTGGCTTGTATTTTTGCAGCCGCTTCGGGGTCCTTTTGAGCAAGAATATCGTGAAGATACTGGTTGCCTTTCTCTTCCGCTTCAGAAGCGAGTCTCTGGCGAAGCTCCTGATTGGGAGCTACTTCGGGAATGGAAAGTCCCTCCAATAATGCTCTAGCGTAGAAGCCGGTGCCGCCGCATACTATCGGAATCTTTCCTGCGGCAAAAATCTTGTCGATGGCGATTCTGCCCTGTCTTTTGTATTCAGCCACAGTGAAAACACTATCCGGCTCTGCGACATCGATAAGATGGTGGGGAATCCCTTTCATCTCTTCTTCTGTCGGTTTTGCCGTACCGATGTCCATGTAGCGATAGATGTTTCGAGAATCGCAGGCGATTACTTCTCCGTTCAGCACGCAAGAGAGCTGTATGCTCAAGGATGTCTTGCCGGAGCATGTCGGACCGACAACGGCAATCACCGTATTCTCTGGTCTGTTTATGGAAGCTTTTTCTGCTTTCTCCAGGCTCATCGGAACAATTTCTAGATTAACAGGGCGATTAGTTTTAGTGTTGTATATGACACTAGAAAATAGAGCCAGAATGTTAGTACCATAAATAATACCGGTGGCGTCAAAAGAAAGATCGAGAGTAAGACTGTATAGCTTTTGTCGAGAACTATTTTGAAGGCGATCAGATTGAGAATGAAAAACCAGATAAGCACAAGAGCTGTCAAAACTTCTACGAAACCGCCCAGAGCCGGTTGCATGCAGTAAATGGTCGGAAAAAGTATTAGCGGTGCATGGCACCAACCCGTCAGAGAGAGACACTTGAGAAACGAAACTTGCTTGGGACCGAGACCTTTAGCGGCTGCGAAAAGAATATAAGCCAGCGTAGTCCAGAAGATCAAAGCGGTGAAGATCGAAAAGATCACCTGGAGAACTGCCGTAAAAATATGATCTGCCGAAGCCTGGGCCAATCCTGATCCTATTGCGGTAAAAAGAACCAGAAAAAAAACGATTGTGATTGAGCGGTCGGCTTGTTCCTCTTTTTGCAGCAGGAGGGACTGAAATGTCGACCGCGGTGCAGTCAGAGTGCCTTCCAAAATATTAGAAAAGGTCGTTTCCACTTTCTCAGGGCATCATCCAGAGGGGCTGGTTGTAGAAGCGGGCTCTCATTGTCATAGGCAGAACCTCATCGAACATAGAAGCTGAAGAAGCCGAAGAAAAGCCGGTGACTTTGTTGGAGGTATCGAGCAGGCTTTCCAGAATGCTGTCCGATGTATCATCGTCCACCTTCAATTCTTTCTTTAGACCGTATCTCTTTTTGCAGGTGTTCTGAAGGTCGTTGAGGGCATCTTCGTAGGAGCCCAGCTTGTCGACCAGACCGTTTTTCAATGCCTGTCTGCCAGAATAAATTCGGCCGTCCGCCAGTTTTTTAACCGCCTCTTTGCCCATTTTTCGCCCCTGGGCCACCGCGGTTACGAACTGGTCGTAGGAATCGTCTATCAATCCTTGCAAGATAGCTCTTTCTGCCTCAGACATAGGCCGGTACATAGAAGTCAGATCTTTGAAGGGACCCGATTTTATTACCTTGGGTTCGACTCCCAGTTTCTCGGTCAGTCCTTTAAGATTGAAGCCGCTCATGATCACACCGATAGAGCCTGTGAGAGTACCGGGATTGGCGTAGATTCTGTCGCAAGCGCAGGCGACATAGTAGCCGCCGGAAGCAGCCAGATCACCCATGGTGGCGAACACCGGTTTTTCTTTGCGCAATTCCAGCACCGCTTGATTCAGTTCCTGGGAGGCACCGACCGTGCCACCGGGAGAATTGATGCGGATAAGGACTCCTTTTACATGTTTATCATCCCTAGCCTTGCGAAGATTTTTGATTGCAACGGAAGCACCACGAGGTAAGGAGAGAATCGATTCTCGTCCCTGATCCATAATCATGCCGTCGAGCCTGATTACTTTGATCTTGTCTTTTTGGAGCATGGACCAGGCGCTGGTCTCTTCATTCTCTCCGCTTTTGTGCTCGGAGCGGGAGAACAGTCCCACCGGAATGGCTAGCAGACTGAGCGCCAGAATCAACCAGACTATCCAGCTCTTGCTCTTCTTCTCGTTCGTGTTATCGCTCATACGACTAAATTTAGAGCTGTTTACCTTTTTTCATTTTTTTTCCCTTGCCGGCAAGAAGTTTGTCTGGCTCTTTCTGGGGGGACTTTTCCGTTTCTTCGGCTTTGGTTGCAGCTGTTCCTGTTCCTGTTTTCGCTCCTGCGAGCATATCGACATCGGAGCCGACCAGCTCGGGATGGAGTTCCTGGAATTCGACATCTATCTCTTTATCCAGCTTTGCCACTGCCTGTGGTCCTGCCAGATCTACGAGTCCCTGTCTGACTTTGCCCAGATTCTGCTCCAGTCCTTCAATGTCTCTTTGCTGTTTTCTGAGGGTGTATTCGATCTCGAGTTGTTGAGGGGCTCCCTGGCCTTCTCTTGCATCCCGGGCCATTTTCTGCAGATCTTGAAAATCATCGTTGGCTCTCATGAGTGCGAGATGTTCTTTTTTGTAGTCGCGGTATTTCTCTACCAGGCGGTCAGCGGTTTTGCGCACCATCTGGTAGAGCATGATCGCCTCCACCTGGGTGACCCGGGCTTTTTTCTGGGCTTTACTGTCCTGGAGTTGAAGGAGCGAAGATATTGTCGAATAACCCAGGTTCTGAGCCATATAAGAGCCGGGACCGGGCGAGACCGCGCCGAGCACGCCGAGTCCACCATACATGGCGGTGCTCAGGGCGCGCATCATCAATGATGTCACTTTAGAAGAATCTGTGGCCGGCATCAATTTTTGCAGTACGAAATTGATATCGGGCGATCGGGTCAGGGTCGCTTCCCAGAGCGCGGTGAGCTGCTGTCTTTCGAGCTCGCGCTGGTTGCTGACTTTGATCGCCTGTTCTTCCTGGCTGCTTATCAGAGGAAGAGGAGCAGCGTTAATAGATTGAGCCTGGTCTACGAGGTTGCCGCCCAGAGTCTCGATACTCTTGGACTTGGTGCCTTTGACGCTGGTCGGTGCCAGCACCGCTTTTTCTGTTCCATCGAGGGGACTTTTCGGAACGAACTGAGAGGTTCTGATGGTGGCTTTCATCAGTCCACCTTCCCCTTCGGTTTTCTCGCTGTCTTTATCTTCCGAGACCGCCACATCTTTCTCTTTCGACTTGTCGCCATCAAGAGAAAGCGGACTCAAATCGATGGGCTTCAAAAGATCGGAATCATTATTGTCAGAAGCACTATCTTCGGTTTTCTCGTCTTCGGCCTCAGCCTCTGGATCGAGCGTCTCCAGCTCGATCTTGTCGTTTACAGGCAGCTGCATCGAGCTTTTCTTCGAAGAGAAAAGCGCCATCGCCGGAACCGGGCAGGAGCAAGAGAGAAAGAGGCTCAGCGCCATTGCTGTCAGAATCGCTCTGCGCGGGGCGGAGTCGGAGAGTCGCTCTAGAGTCCGGAAGTTTATGTTTTTGGCGGTGTTACCAGGATTTGCCATGCGGATTTCCTTGGAGTCGTTTCAGACCGAAACCTGCTCAATATACCATGAGGCAATCTCTTTGAAAGTTACCTTTTCTCAATCTGTGTGAGGCTTGAACCGCTTTGCAGTTCATACGCTTAATTTCGGCTTACTTAACTCTTCTTCGCACCTGTGGCGAAAATTATGAGACCGCCGAAAACCATCGCCATAATGAGCTGATCGAAGACCATCAGCTCGTTTTTCTGAATTCCGTAAGTGCTGACTATAGTCACCAGGTAGTACAGCTTATACATCAGACCTAAGCTGGCTGTAATGATTATCGCCATATATGGCCCGGCGGACTGTGGTCTCTGAGGCGCGGCGATGTCGTCAGCGCGTCTTGGCTCGTCGTCCCTGAGGGAGGAGAAAGAGCGTCTCTCCCTGCCTCCGGCTCTGCGGTCTTTGGCGCGCCTGTCCTTGGGACCGATATCCGCCGATTCTTCCGCGGCGGGTGCCGGCGGAGGAGCAGCCGGTCGCGGCGCGGGGGCGAGAGCAGGAGCAGGAGTAGGAACAGGAGCAGGAGTAGGAACAGGACCAGGACCAGGAACAGGAGCAGGCACAGAAGGCGCTTCCGGCTGGACCGGCATGGGCAGAGGCGGCATATTGGACGCCGGAGATTGAACCGATTGAACCGGTTGTATCGGATGTTGGGGCAACTCTCCCAGGGCCGGCATAGGGGGCATCTGGGGGGTACGGGGCATCTGCGGCATCTGTGGTATCTGGGGAGGCATGGCAGCAGGAGCGGGACCGGGACCGGGACCGGTCCTATTTTCCGGTTGGGGAATTCGAGCCAACTCGTGCTTGGGAGTTCTCGCCATCAAAAGGGGAGAGCGAAGCACATTTGGGTCTTCTTCGTCCGTCTCTTCATATTCTTCATTATCATAAGGGTCGTAGAGGTCGTCTCCGCCACCGAGCACCGGTGAACGAAGTCTCGTTTTCCCGCCGGTTTTGCCCGATCCGGATCTTGATACCGGAGCTCTATCGAAGCTGTCTCCGCCTTCGCTCCCCAGCAAAGGCGAGCGTAATCCTTTATTATGTCCGGTGCTATGTCCGGGACCCGGTTCGAAGTCCTGATCAAAGTCTTCGTCTTCTTCTCCCAGGAGGGGCGAGCGTAGTTTCGACTTGGCCTTCTTCGCCGTGGAGCCGGACGTGGCAGAAGTATCCAGACCGGTCGAAACTCTTGGTCCCCGCCGGGGAAAGTCCGAAGCCGGTTCATCATCTTCGCCGCCCAGAAGAGGGGAGCGCAGGGCTTTTTTGCTCTTGCCAGGGGACTTGACGGCATTATCGAAATCATCGTCCAGGTCGTCTTCCTTGTCCCCGAGTATGGGCGAATGGAGTTTGACTTTCTTGGGTTTCGGCTTGGGCTGGGGGGGCTGCTGAGGCGGAGCCTGAGGGGGCGCCTGCGTCTGCCCGACCTGGGGAGGAGTCGCGCCCTGGGGCTGGAAGCGATGACCGCATTCGGCACAAAACAGCGCTTGATCATCGTTGGATGTCTGGCAAATCGGGCACTGTTTCACTTTCGCTACCTCTTTAATATTGAATGCGGTCCCTACTATTTAATACCCGATCATTTTATATGCGTCATATACGGAAATTCATAAAACTCAAGAAGCTCATAGTTTTGTGGATATAGTCGATGATAAGCCGCTGTTACATATTACTGCCGGTTTTTTGCTGCGTCCTCCCGAAGAGGGAGACTTTTCCTAGAACAAGCTAATCTTAGTGGCTCAAGGTCCGTGTTAGACTGACAACCCTCGGCCACTTGACTGCTTTAGCTTTCCTTCTGCCAAATGCTGAGGAAGCCGGCGGTGAAAAGTTAAAAGAAGGAAGGTTCTGATAACCTTCGTCGGCTGAAGAAGATGAGTCATCAGTTCTGGAGACCTCTTAACATGCGCTTATTCTCCAAGCCAACCCTTGCTCTGACCCTATCGGTCCTTTTGCTGTCGCCGGCTTCGGTTATGCCCGCCCTGGCGGATTCAGAGCCTCAGCTCAATTTCAAAATCTATAATCCTGACAATTCTATGCTCGGTCCTATAGATGAAGGCGAGGCAGAGGCGGAGACCGAATCTAGCTCTAGCTCTGATATAGGCTTGAAAGCAGAAGAGCCCACACTCGATGAGGCAAAAGAAGAAGCCCCCGAGACTGCCGAGAGCGATCCGGCCGAAACCGAAGCCGGCGATGAGACTGCCAGCATTGATGATACCAAGGATAGTGCGGATGGAAAGCAATCCGCCAAGCTCCTCAAGGGTTATGTGAGAGTGGTTCCGACCGGAACAAAAATTCCGATTATCATGGATACCGCAGTCGATAGTGATACCAGCCAGGAAGCCGATGAGTTCTCCGCCAGAACCGCAGAAGATTTAAGCATTGATGGTGCCACTGTGATTCCGGCAGGTTCGATCATCAAGGGTCGTATTGCGCAGCTCAACTCTCCCCGACATATGAACCGCTCCGGCTCGGTGGCTATGAAATTCGATACCATAACCACTCCGGATAACAGACAGATACCGATTGTGGCCAATCTGGTGGCACGAGGAGGTGTGGTCCACGCTAAACGCGGCATGAAAGATATCGCCATTGATACCGGTGCGGTGGCATTGCCTACTCTGGTCGGTCTGGGTGTTGGTGCTCTTGCCGGGGGCGGCTCCAACAATACCGATGGAAGCAGCAGTGGCATGGGCCGTGCCGGTGGAGCGATGATTGGCGCTGGTGTCGGTCTTGCAGTAGGTATCGCGATTCTGCTTTCCAAGAAAGGCAAGAAGGTCGATTTGAGGCCCGGTGACGAGTTCAAGATTCAGCTTGCCGAAGAGCTGCGCATGCCGATGATGTAGTCTTGTGACGGCTTGTTCTTTATAAAATTCTCTATCAGGGTTTTCCATTCCCAGGGAAAACCCTGAAGTTTTTTCGGGTCTATCCACAGGTGGAAACTGATCTAATCGCCGATGCGGTTGGTCTTGCGGTTGACCTATGATTGAGTTGGCGTTGACAATCCGCCCTGTTTGAAGAGAGCCAGAGCGCACACGTATATCCGATGCCGTCCGCATTCATATGATTTGCCTATACGGTTATTTTGGAGATTTGGTGTTATACTTACAAAACGTTAATGCGTACTGTCGGTCCTATAGGACAAACTCTTAAGGGGAAGTCTGACAATATTTTCAAGAGGCGCTCGCGTTTCTTTTAATTTAGTCAATCGAATCGGATTCTCAATCGGCGGATACCTGATAAATAACCGATTTCCAAGGACTGACCTCTTACTATGGCTACCTCATCTAATTATCCGAATATGCAGCAGCCCCAACGCGATCCGAATATGGCCCTGATGATGTCGATCATTCCCGGACTGGGCCAGTTCTACAACGGCGAAAGTCGAAAAGGTTTGTTGTTCCTCTTAGCTGGTGTGATCAACTTCATCACCTTCCTCTGCATTCTTTTCAACGGTCCTATTCTCAGTGCTCTCGATAGTTTCGGCCGCAATTTCAACATAGCTCCGAACCAGCAACTGATTCACTCGATGGGCGAAATGGGCATAGGCAGTCCGGCCTCTCTTGTTTTGCTCGGACTTTTCATCTCCTTCATCGCATTCTCCATGCGCGATGCATTTGAGCACGCCGCCCACAGGCGCAGAAAGTCCCTGTACGCGGATGTCATTCTTGAGATGCCCGAAGCCACCTCGGGCTCTTATCTGCTGCATGTTTCGTGCATGATCGCCTTTCTTATTCTTGCTTTCTTCTTCCTTATCCCGCCTCCTCCCAGGGTTCAGATCACCGATATCGAATTCATTCAGAACCAGGAGGAAGTAAAGAAGAAGGTCAAGTCAAGGCGTAAAGCGGAGCACAACTCGAAAGACGCCGGTAAGCGCGATCCTAATAAGCGGCCGACGCCTCCTTCGCCGGCACCCAAGTCGGCCAGCAAGCCCGCGCCCAAGGCGCAGCCCAAGCCGCAGCAGCCTTCCAAGGCTCCAGCTCCGACTCCGAAGTCGAGCCCCAGTCCCAGACCGACTCCCCGTCCAACTCCGACTCCGACCAGAGCGCCCTCGCCTTCACCCAGCCCCAGTCCGCGCCCGACCCCTACTCCGAGTCCGACAAGGGCACCATCGCCCTCACCGGCTCCTAAAGCGGCTCCTTCACCTTTCAATATCCCTAATCCATTTGCCAAAGCACCGGCATCACCACGTTCGGCACCATCTCCGGTTCCCGCCCCGGTCTCTGTGGGCAACGTCGGCGCACCATCGGTACCGGCGCCTCGCATAGCCTCTTCGGCAGGGGCTGCTCAGGGTGGACCTGCGCCGGCCCCTATCGCATCTATCAAAACCGGATCCTCCGGTGGTGGAGGAAGTCGTTCTCCTGTTCCCATAATGGCCGGAGGCGGCTCCAGCGGCTCCAAGCAGGGCGGCGGCAGTCCCGGTCCTGCCCCGGCTCCGTCTAAAGCCGGTAGCGGCTCCGGTGGCGGCAACGCCGGACCATCTCTGGCGGTGGCACCATCGGTTCCCGCTCCTCGTGGAGGCGGTTCTGGTCAAGGTGTTCAGGGCAACCCGGAAAAAGACGGAGAGGGTAGACCGTCTCTGGCCGCGGAGAAAGATGTCGATTTCGGACCATACATGGCCGACCTGCAAAGACGTATCAAACGGGCCTGGTTCCCTCCTAAAGGTAACGAAAGTAAACGGGTCATGGTCGTTTTCAAGGTCCATCGCAGCGGCACCATGTCCAATTTGAGACTGGCTCGTTCTTCGGGACTTGCCATAGCCGATCAGGCAGCACTCAAAGCAGTGACTAACGCCGCACCATTCAGACCATTACCGGCAGGCGCTCCGGAGGACGTAGATATTCAATTCACATTTGATTACAACGTCTTCAAGAGTGGTGGAAACGCTGGCACATTTCGTCGATTCTGATAGACTTTTCTGGCTAGGAGTGAATTGGAGCACACATGGAAAACAAAATTCTTACCTACTTCATCGAGTTCGCTGTGAAAGATTGGTTCGCGTCGATTCCGATTACCATTTGTTCTGTGTGGACCGTAGCGGTGATTGTTGAGAGGTATCTCTATTATCAACAAAACCGCAGAGATGTGACCGCCTTCATTCATCAACTGCAAAGAGAGCTGGAGAATAGCAATCTTCAGAAAGCCCAGGCTACTTGCAGCCGTCTCGGCGGAGTGGTCGGCGAGGTGGCGGAAGAGGGTGTGCGACTTCTGGCGGAGCAAAAAGAAGACTTCTCCAAAGCCTTCGATATCACCGTCGGTCTGGTCTCCAGAAAGCTAGAGAAGAACATCGCCGTACTTGGTACCGTTGGTGCTACCTGTCCCTTCCTTGGACTATTCGGAACCGTCGTCGGGGTCGTATTCACCCTGGATGAACTCGGTGCATCCGGTGGTGGCACCCAGACCGTTGTAATCGGTGTTGCTAAAGCGCTGATTGCTACAGGTTATGGTCTTCTGGTCGCTATCATCGCGGTTATCTTCAACAACTGGTATACGAATATCGTTAAACGATTCAACGATGACTTCCAGCTCTTGAAACTTCTCTTCCTCAGTTTCGTTGCCGAAGCCGAAGCCGGCGAAGCCAACTACAGCTAGGATCAGGATTAACAGAAAGGGGGTGATCGAGCATGTCCATGGGAGCATCTGGTGAGTCTTTCGAGAACATCAATATCACTCCTTTGACTGATGTGTTCCTGGTTCTCCTGGTGATCATGATTCTGATCGCTCCCCTTATCGATAAGTCCGAGCTCAAAATCAAGCCGCCCGAGACTTATAACGCTAAAAAAGAGAACTCCCGCACCAAGACCATAATGATCGATGTGGACGCGGAAGGAAGGGTGGCCATCCAGGGCAAGACCCTGGAGAGTAATGACGAAGCGACGATTCAGAACGTTCTGGGTGGTATCATCAAGAATCTTGGCGTAGAAGATATGCCGGTTACCGTCAATGCCGATGGTAACTGCAAACAGAAAGATATTATCGCTATAATGAACGCCTGCTCTCAGATCGGTATCAAGCGTATGAGAGTCGCCACCATCCAGACGACCAATTACTAGAATTTGATTCGGACAAACTATTTGCTTGGACTTGTAGGAAAGGGCATCGACCATTCCAGAAGCCCGGCTATCCACGGTGCGTTGTTGGAACTTGCCGGTCTTTCCGGTGGCTATAAGCTTTTCGACCTGCCTGAAGAAGAGCTGTCGTCTTTCATGGTCCGCATGAAAGACGGTCTGGGACCAATGGGGATTAATGTCACCATCCCGCATAAGATCGCTGTGCGGAGTTTTGTCGATCGAGTAGATAGCAGAGTCGAGATCTTGGGAGCTCTCAACACTGTAGTATACGAAGAATACGAAGATACAAGCGGTATATTGAAAGGCTATAACACCGATGTCTACGGCTTTGGAGCGGCTCTGGAAGAGGCGGAGCATGGCTGTCCGGGAGCGAGTGCCATAGTCTATGGCTATGGCGGTGCGGCCAGGGCGGTGGTGATAACGCTGATAGAACAAGGCTATCGCAGAATCGCCATTGCCGGTCGCAATAGAGATTCGGTGCAGGAATTTCTGAACGGGTTCTGTGAAAATATAGGCGAATGCCATTTTGAGGCGCTTGATTCGGCGTCACGAATAAACGAGTTCGACTTGCTGGTCAACTGTGCCCCCTTCGGTCAGGGCGGTCGCGGGCTGCCTTTAGAGTTTTCATCTTTATTCTCCTGTTTGGAAAAGGGTGCCTTGGTTTTTGATCTGGTCTATGCTCCACCTGGATCCTCCGTTTCTACCCTGGTGGTGGAGGAGGCGCGCAGTCAGGGTTATAGAGCGATAGACGGCTGGGGCATGCTCATGCACCAGGCTCTCGAGTCTTTTCGGATCTGGACAGGGGTCAGCATAGATAAACCCGCCCTGGAAGCAGCTCTATCCCCAAAATAAAACCAGCCCACTGTTGAGTTGAGGGGCTGGTTTAATAATCTGTCACTGTATACAGTGTCTTTAAATAAAGGGCGCCTGACCTTCGAAGAAGACTGGAACCAGTTGCATGGCCAGACCGAGTTCTCCTTCGATGGAGAGGATGCCCGACATCGCTGCGGTCATCGCCGTCATTCTTCCGGCGAGGATCATCTCGAGGTCATCGGCGTCGATGGATATGAAGCAATCCGCCTTCGACTTTGCTTCTTCGGAGCCGGGCTCTTGAGCGGTAAATTCACAGGCTCCGTTAGATATTTTTGTGAGCCAGGAGCCGCCACCTTCGCCTTTTATGGTGATCAAATAGGTAGCCGACAGGTTTTTAGCCGCGTCCGCGTTGAATCGTTTTTGTAATGCTTCAATTTTTTCGTTTGCCAGCACCGATGCGTTCTCCATAAGTTTTTATCTCCAAAATATGAACATCCACGTTTCCGGGAAGCCATAGAATATCGGCTGAATCTGCAGAATTATAACGCACAGGCTCTCTATGTGAATCCGAGATCGCCTTGAATTAGAGGAAATTCCCTTAGGTTGCAGTAAACTGTAGAGTGGTTGCTAACTTTCATAGCATCCATAAACATCCATAACAGGAGTACCGGTCTTGGTCCGAAGCGGAAGAGGCGGCAGAAGAAACAAGAAATTCAGCTCCCTTTCTACGGTGCTGAGTAAGGTCGTAAACAAGTACGGCATTGAAAAGCGGCTCCGGGAGCACACTTTCATGTCGATGTGGTCCCATGTTGTCGGTGAGCCCTGGGCCAGTTTGTCGAGACCGGTCTTCTTCGATTATGAGCGTAATCTTGTGGTGGCGGTCAAAGACAGCGCTGTGGCCCAGGAGTTGTCCCTTCGCAAACACGATATTCTCACCAATCTGCATAAGATGGCCCGCAGCGTAGGGATCAATCTCAAGGGTCTGCGCTTCGACATCAAAGGCTATTCACGGCTTAAAATTCTAGAAGAGCAAATCGCCGCCGAAGCTCTGCTCAGAGAGTCCGGAGGGACCCAGGGACCGCGGGAGCCTTCTAGAGAGGAGCTTGCCGTCCTGGAGCTGAACCCGGAAGAGCTTGCCGAATTAGAAAATTTCAAAGAAAATCTTGCGCCCTCGGAGGTCTCATCCCGCTTTTTCGAAATATATGAGCGAGACTTAAGAAGACGCGCATGGCTCCAGCGGAATGCCTCCCTGGTATCGGGCAACTGCGGAAGCTGCGGCAATGCGGAGCTGCGTTTACATGGCGAAAATCGGCTGTGTGGACCATGCTTCGTGGTCTCCGCCGCATTTCTCAAGGACAAGAATGCTTAAAGATAATGCAAGGTTGATATTTTTCAAGGCTGCCGGAAGCTGAACATGTTATGATTCTGCCGGTTGTAAGTTGCTTGTTATCCTGATGGTTCCATAGGTTTAAGGGTGGTCAAGAATTAGCGCCCTTTCAGGTCAATCGGTGTCAAATGATTCGATTACAAAACGTCTCCAAGACTTATGGCGGTCGTCCGGCCCTTAAGGACATCAACCTTCATGTGGCTCTGGGCGAGTTTGCCTTCCTTGTCGGACCCTCCGGAGCCGGTAAGTCGACTCTTATGCGTCTTCTCTATCGCGAGGAGATGCCCACCGCCGGCAATGTTTTCATCGGCGGTGTCAATCTGAACAAGCTCGGCTCCAGGCAGATTCCACTTCTTAGAAGAAGACTCGGAATTGTTTTTCAGGATTACAAATTGCTTCCCCGGCAGACCGCTTACGACAATGTCGCCTATATCCTGAGGGCCCTTGGTGTCGATGAGAAAGATGTGCGCAAGCGCGTAACCAGCGCACTGAATGTGGTGAACCTTGAAGATAAAGCGTCTGCCTACCCCGATGAACTTTCCGGTGGTGAGCAGCAAAGGGTAGGTATCGCCCGGGCCATAGTCAACGGTCCTCCGGTTCTTCTTGCCGATGAGCCCACCGGAAACCTGGATCCGGCCACATCCCTCGAAATTGTGCAACTCCTGGCCCGGATCTCGGAGCGAGGCACCACGGTATTGATCTCCACCCATGACCACACCATCGTCAACACGATGCGCCGGCGGGTTATCTCCCTGAAACAGGGCGAGATCATAACCGACGTGGATTCCGGAATGTATGAAGTAGAGATGAGTGTCGAGAGCTAACAGCAGATGCGTATTTTAAGGATTTTCTACAGAGTAATAATAGAGACCATCCTCGGTGTAAAACACAGTGGCTGGTCGAACTGGCTGGTAATCAGCATTCTTGCCATATCTCTGACTATCTTCGGCAGTATTTTGCAGTTGACTATGACTCTCAAGAATGTGGTCAACTCTTTCGGCTCCCAGATGATAGTCTCGGCTTATCTCAGCGATAGCTACGAGCCTAAAGTTGTGGCTAAAGACGTCAGTCAGTATCCTGAAGTGAAGATGGTCGAGGTGATAACCAAAGACATCTCCTGGCAGGAGATGAAGAAGTCTTTGAACGTGGCCGCCATCAAGAACCCTTTGCCCAATACCTTACATGTCACCGCCAAAGAGCCGGATCAGGTCACCGAACTTGCACAGAAGCTGGAGCTCCTGCCTTCGGTGGAAGCGGTCAAATATCCGATGATGGTGGCTAAGCGAATCAACGAAGTGCGCCATTTCTTCGAAATCGCGGGGGTTTTCGTGACCGCCGCTCTGACCACCGCTACTTTGACGGTCATCGGTAACACCATCCATCTGGTCATTCAAGCAAGACAACGTGAGATCCAGATTCTCTCTTTGATGGGAGTTGGGCATTTTTATATAAAGTGTCCCTTCGTGCTTCAAGGAGCGCTCTATGGACTGCTTTCGGCGGTTCTCGCCATGCTGGTTCTCTTCTGCGTGCATATGTATGCGATCCAGCCTTATCTGACTACGAACATGGCCAATATTCTGCCGGCGCTGCCTAAAGGTGTGGGTTACAGCCTGGTCGAGACCTTCCTCGTAATGGTCATCTTAGGAGTGGCGGTCGGTGCCGGTGGCGGCGCCTGGACCTCGGGCAAGTATCTCAAGATCTAGCAAATAGCAAATAAAAAGGACCTGCGAAGCAGGTCCTTTAGTTATATCAGGCTCCGCTCTATGTCTGGGCGACAACTTCGACTTTGGTCATTTTGTCTTGAGCTCTCAAGTTCATGACCACATCAAGACCTTCTTCCACCTTGCCGAAGACGGCATACTGACCGTCAAGGAAAGAGGCCGGTGCCAGGGTAAAGTAGAACTGGCAAGAGGCTGAATCGGGGTCATTGGTTCTCGCCATGGCGATTACGCCGGCGGAGTCATGCTTGAGGTGCGGTTTTGTTTCAAGTTTGATTTTCTTCGGAGAGCCACCAGTACCGGTGCCGGTCGGATCGCCTCCCTGAATACAGAAATTCGGCT
Source organism: bacterium (assembly GCA_016124935.1). GTDB lineage: Bacteria > Cyanobacteriota > Vampirovibrionia > Obscuribacterales > Obscuribacteraceae > RI-106. The sequence goes on from WGMS01000020.1 coordinate 113,813, forward strand.
CGTAACGATGAAAAATGAGACCGTCGTAGAACTTATTGCCGACCAGCTCGAGGAAATTGCCGGCTGTTATCGGAGCGTCGTTCTTATAGATGCGAATTTTAATGGTTCCTTTTGTAGTCTCCATCGAGACCAGGGGATCGTTATTGGACATGCTCTCTCCTTTTACTTTTCGTTTTTGGTTCCTTCGATATAGACTTCCTGCATCTTATCGCCTTTCCTGAGCTGGTAGACGATTTCGAGCCCTTCTATGACTTTGCCGAAGACGGCATAGTCATTGTCGAGTTCGGAGCGAGGGGACAGAATTATATAGAACTGGGATGAACCGGAATTAGGGTCGCTCTTTCTTGCCAGTCCGACCATGCCCATCTCGCTGTGTTTCAGTTTGTCGCTGACCTCCAGCGGGATGGTCTTGCCGGAGCCACCAGTACCGGTGCCGGTCGGATCGCCGCCCTGGATGACGAACTGCGGGTCATAGCGATGGAAAGTAAGACCGTTATAGAAGCCCTCTTTCACCAGAGAGAGAAAATGGGCTGCGGTGACCGGAACATCCTCTTCGAATATCTGGATTTGAAACTGGCCTTTGTTCGTGATCACAGTCACCACTGTTTCGTCGCCTTTCTTCCTTGTCTTTTTGGTTTTCTTGGCAAGCAGCAATTTTTTAGCCGACGCCGGTGTTTTAGCGAAGGCTGTCTGCATGGAAACAGGATTTAAGATAATTGCCGCTACCAGGAAAAATATCGAGACCGCAGCAAGGATTGTCAGCCGAGAGTACAGTTGCATCGAGCTCCTATCTCCAGATCGGATAAACGAGACAGATTGTAGCAAGTTTTGAATTGTATGGTACGGACTGGATTGGATCGGACCGATTACTTTCTCACCGGAATCGCCAGAACCTCGGATATCCTTGCATAGGGTGGATACATCACCGGTACGTAGATCTGGTCGTTGCCCGGTCTCAGGCAGTCTTCTTTGAAGGCGGCCCATCCTATGGTATTGTCGCCCGGCATCAAAAGCCTGAGACCGAATCTCTCCCCTTCCACCTCATGACGACCACGATCTCTTCCGAGGGCTATGCCGAGATTGCGTTTTCTGTTTTCGGACGGCGTCAAATACTCCATGGTCAGAGGTGTGGCCATGCCCAGACTTGCCACTGTGGCCGCACCGATGATCGCTTTCTTACCCGGGGTGAGCAGATTGTTGTCATGCCCTTCCAGGGTGGAGGCATCGATGGATTTGTCCGGTGCTCTGGCCTGACCGGCGGCTTCTCTGGAAAATGAAGACTGGGATCCCAGAATGAGCAACGGTTTTTCGGTGTTGTTAGATACCGTTATCTTGAAGAACTTGAGGTTATCCCCTTTGTATCTCGAAAGGGGAGAGTAGCTCAGCAACTCGGCGCTGGAGACGATGCCGCCTTTTTCCAGCTCACCGCTCAGCTTGAGGTCTTTAGGCCTGGTCTGTTTGAACAGCTCTTCCACCTGTTCGTCGGTGGTCTTGTTCCGGTCTCTCAAATCGGCCGGGCGCACCGGCAGCTTTTCCTCTAGGGCCGGGGCAATCGGTCCTTTTAGCCTTTTTTCAATTATCGCTTCGCTCTCGTCTTCCAGGGCCTGGCTGAACGCAGGAGCGGCCACGAATGTCAGGGCAATTGCCATGGTAATAGCGATGGGATTCCGTTTATGCATGGCAGATAAACTACCAGGTCTTGGCGGGCTTCTTCCACTAGGCTGAACTCATTCTTTCTTTTGGGTTCGATTAGCGGCGTCTTTGACCGACCAGTTGATAGGTTACCTTGGCCCGGGGCGGCTCTCCCTGCTTAACAATGGTGATTCGCTCCAGACCTTTGAAGCGTTTACCATCGGGCGAAAGTTCCATGACGATAGCTTCCTGGGCCATGGTGTTTTTGATCGGATGACCGTAGCGGATGAAGGCGGTGTTACCCTGGACTTTGTTGACGAAAAGCGGGCTGCGTGCCCCTTCTTCGTTGGAGAAGGCGTAGCCCTCTGAGGGATTGCCGGAAATTGTCCAGACGTTCTTGGTGCTGCCGGCGAAGATCTGGGGAATGGCCGCCTGGAACTGGGGCTGGGCTTCGAAGCCCTGGCGCTGACCTTTGACCAGCCAGGTGCCGAGGAATTGCGGAGGCAGAGGGATGCTTCTTTGAACACCTGCTTCCATCGGGGGGCGGCCGCCCTGCATCCCTGTTCCGCCCTGTATCGGTGCCTGTTCTCGGATGCCGCCCTGATAGGGCTGAATCACTTGCGGGACAGGATATTCCGCCTGGCCTTCATAGGGATTCTGGCCCGGCATCACCTCTTTTTGCTCGATGCCGAGTTCGAACGGTTTTGCATGGGCAGCCGGCGACGCATAAAGAAATGCCAGGCCAAGGACAAGGATCAGGCTAACCAATCTGGCTGGGTATTCAGGCATGACTCTCTCCTCGTCCGCGGTCCAAGCTATATTGTAGCCGGATTAGCCAATTTTAACCAATGATGGCCAATCTGTTTCAATATATACCCAGAAGCGGCTCTATTTGCCGGATGCCGGTGGGGAATCACCTGCTGCTATTTCGAGATTGTCTTGTTTGGGAGAGAAGCCCAGATCTGTCAGCCGTTTGTACGCGGCAGTGCCGGTTTCGCTGGTGGGCTCCGCCACGACTATTTCGACCAGGGGTTGGAGCGCTTCGGGATAACGCTTCTGTTTGATGAAAAGGTCCGCTTTTAGAAGCTTGGCTTTATTCTTGAGATGGCTGAAAGCAAGGGCTGTCTCTTTTTCTGCTTTCGCTTTCAACTTGGTGGCAGGGCTCTTCTCGAAGGCTTTGTAGAGCTTCCAGTGAGCGTCGGCTACGTCCTGAAGCCACTCGGATACGGCATAGACATTGTTTTTGATCTGATCTACCTGGGTCGGGCTGGCAACTTCTAGCAGGTTGTTGAGCTCTTGCAGTTTGGTTTTTGCGTCTTCCAGCGTGAAAGGGAGCTGTTTATAAATGCTGTGGGCGGGCATCTGGGCAGGGCTCTCTTCTTGATTGGAGCCGGACAAATTTAGTCGCCCTGAAGAGAGTTGGCGCTCTTCTTGACCGGGAACCGGTGCGGTGCTGTTCTGGGGCACCGGACCGGAGAGGGAAGCTGTGCCGGGGATGGGCGCCTGGGCCTGGACAGCCGCCGGGCAGGCGAGAGCGGCGATTAGAGAGGCGGCGGCGAAAACTTTTCTTGGGGATTTAAAATCGGTTGGCATCGGAGAACCTGCTTATTCTGAGTATCTGAATGATTTTACCAGCCTGTGATAGGATCTGAAGCTTTGAAAGACCTTCCTTACTAACCGGCTTTTTAATGAGGAATCACGTGTCACCTCTTCTTTCTCTCAGGCTCTTTCTTCTCTTGACTATTAATCTCTGTCTGGCCTGGCTGGTATTGCCGGCTGTGGCGTCGGAGAGCAAAGTGGAGAGGGGGCATCTCGATCCGTACGAGCGTGCTTATATAGACCGGTTTTTGAAGGCGGGTGAGTATCTTCCGGTTTCTGATGTCAAGGAAGGTGATACCGGCTATGGTCTTTCCGTCTTTCACGGCATGAAGGTCGAAAAGTTCGACGTGAAAGTGCTGGGCGTCATGAAGCAGGTTCTCAACGGCCGGGACAGCATTCTCATTAAAATTTCCGGCGACGTACTGGGCAAGAACAATGTGGTTCGCGGCATGTCGGGCAGTCCTATCTATATCAAAAACAAGCTTGTGGGAGCGCTCTCTTACGGCTTCGATTTTTCGATGGAGCCGATTGTCGGTGTCACTCCCATCGTCGATATGCTGGATGCGATAATCAAACCCTCCGACCAGAGAACCCTGCGATTGACCGGGCATAGCCTGGAGTCCTCTTCGATGCCGCTCTCTATCTCTTCCATAGAGGGCTCGGGACAGGAGCTAGAGCGACTGAGGCGATCTATGATGTCCACCAGCCTGGGGGCGGGTGCACCAAAAATGGTGCCATTGATGTCGCCGGTGGCACTCTCCGGATTCTCTTCCAGAGCCAGAAACTTTCTTGCCGGTCGTTTCAAAGGGCTTGGTCTCGAAGTCTCCGGCGGCGCCAGCGGTGGTCTGAACAAAGAGCTTTCAAATTTGGAAGGAGGGGCTGCCGATCGGTTGGTTCCCGGTTCTGCGCTGGGGTTGTTGTTGTCTACCGGTGATTTTTCCTCTGCTGCTACTGGTACCGTCACCGGTATCTTTCACGACCGCGTGCTCGGCTTCGGACATCCATTGATGGAAGCAGGCGCGATAGATGTTCCCATGGCGTCTGCCTATATCCACGAGGTCCTGCCCAGTCTTTCGGTAAGTTTCAAGCTCTCCTCGCCGCTCAAAGTTCTGGGACGTATCTTCGCCGACCGTCCCTGGTCGGTCGGTGGCGAACTGGGCAAGAACGCTTCGATGATCCCTGTTGAGATAACCGTTATCGATGGGCAGAGGCACTTTCGCAAGGATTTCAGCTCTCGGGTGATCAATCATCCGGATCTCAGTTCCGATTTGATTTCAGCAATAATCATGTCGGCGATGGATGCCTCTTTTCAGTCCACAGATCCTTATATCGTCAAGCTAAAGAGTCAGATCAAAATCAAGAGTGGCCGTTTGCTGGAACGCGAGGATAGTTTCGCCAGCTTCGCCTCGGCTTCATCCGGGCTGTCTGTACTAGGTCTCAAATTCTTTTCTGATCCGGTGGTGAATTATGTCGACTCCGTGGTCTCCAGAATCTATAACAATCGTTATAAAAAAGAGGAGATAGAATCGGTCAAGCTGACAGTCGCTTTCAATGTCGGCAAAAACACCACTGCCTTAAAAAGGGTAATTGCCGAGGACCCGGTGGTGGAGCCTGGAGAGAAGGTGCGATTTACCTGTGTGCTTTCACCTTATAACAAGAAGCGCTACACCGAGACTTTCGAGTTCGAGGTTCCCAGAGACCTTCCCGATGGCGAATATATGGTCGGGATTACCGGTGGTTCTTCCTATGACGGCTTGCGCAAGACCATGAAGCTTTTCGATCCACCGACCAAAAATCTCGATCAAGAGCTGGATAGAATCCTGGAAGACCCACATTCCAACGAACTGATTGCCGTACTGGCGTTACCAGATCAGGCGGTTCACATTAATGACGCGGTTATTCAGAATCCACCAGGGCACTGGTCCAAGCTGTTTTTCTCGGACCGATACACCAATGGACCTTCAATCGTCCCCGGCGAGAAGCTCTTCAAGAAGAGACTGGACACCTATGTTACCGGCTCTCACGTGGTCGGATTCACAGTAAAGCGCAAGGCGCCTTATCTCGAGGAGGAATCCTGGTATCAGTCCGACTCCGGTTCCGGCAAGGGCTCTTCCGGCTCGCATATCACCGGGCAGGCCAGGAAAGTGATAGGCTCCCTTACCAAAGTCGCCAAGTCCACCGGCACCACTTCGGAAAGTGGCGGCGCTCCGGTAAGCGGCTCCTCCGACTCGAAGGCCGGCAAGAGCACAGGCGCCCAGTCGGCCAATTTCGCCGGTGATCTGACCGGACTGCACACCCGTTTTGCAAAGGCCTGGAGTCAGTCTACAGACTCCAGCTTCACCGGAGGCAAGAGAGAGAACTGCACTATAGATAGCTGGGGAAGGCTGTTTCCCGGCTTCGAGGTTCTTGAGGGAGGCGACTCCGGTCGAGTGCGGGGTGAGGTAAGGGCCTGGGCTTCGGCCATGGTCGGGAACAAGTTCTGTTTTTCCGCCGGAAACAAGATTTATGTGTACGAAGACTCTAAGCCCTCGACTCTCGTAAGCATGAAAACGACTATGATACCGGCGATGGCATCGGCTGGGGAGTCCGCGCTATATGCCGCTTGCGTACCGGAGGGGAAAATAGTCAAGGTCGGCACTGATGGTAGTGTCAAAGATTTCTTCAAGACAAAGGAGAGCGTTATCGCTTCGCTTTGCACCGATTCTTCCGGCAATCTTTATGTGGGCGCCGCCGGCAGCGGGCGAATCTATAAAGTTGGCGCCGGTGGTAATCTTCTTCAGACCATCGATTCCGGTCAGGCGCATATCACCGCCTTGCACTATTGTCCCAACACAGGCAGGGTAATGGTAGGCACAGGCGAGAGCGGTAATGTCTACTCTTTCGACCCTGCCGCGGCTGGTGATGGGCTGAGGGGCGAATATCAATCCGGCGCCCACATCGTCACCGGTGCCGCCCGGGACAAGCGAGGCAATTTATTTATCACCACGGCCGGTCCCGGTAGCCTGGTTATGGTGGAGAAGTCCGGCAAGTCCAAGAATCTTGCCACCAGTGAAGCCTTTTACCATCTCTATTACGATAAGTTTTCCGACTCTATTTTTACCGGGGACGCCGAAGGGGATGTCACCCAGATTCAGATAGAGCCGCTTCCTGAAAGAGCATTTTTCGTGCCGGTTCATCACACCAATCAAGAGGCGGTCATCTCGATTAGCGGAGACAGCAATTCCAATCTATTTATCTTGACCAGTAATCTGCCCACGGTTTCGAAGATACTTTTCCGGCCATCTTCCGGAGCGGTGTATACAAGTAAGGTAAATGATGGCGGCAGGCCTTCTCGCTGGTCTCGATTGAGAGTCTTCGGAGCCTATAACCAGTTCGAACCGGCAGTGCGTTCGGCAATTTCTGTCGAGACCCGTACCGGAGACACCCTCAGACCGGATGCTTCATGGCAGGGCTGGCAAGCTGCCGTGGCCGGCGATGACGGATTCAAGCTTGGCTCCCGTCCGGGTAGATTCTTTCAGTATCGTCTGAGCTGGACGCCGGGGTTGAAGGCGGGGGGCGCAGACGGTCAGGACCGGATTTTTCCTTGCGGCCACGACACCGTTATCGGCATGGTCGAGACTACTTTCTCGCCTGCCAACGAGAGTCCCACGGTGACCAGCTTCAATCTCGCATCGGGCTCTTATGTCTCTGGGGAAAAAGAGTTGAAGCTGGTGGCATCGGATCCGGATGGAGACAATATCGCTCTTTCTGTGGACATATCGAGTGATGAGGGCAAGAGCTGGAAAGAGCTCGAGGATGATTTGAGAGGTTCGGAGAAAAAAGCGAAGCAGGCTTCTGAGAAGGATAAAAAGAAAGCGAAAAAAGACAAAGACAAAAAATCAGATAGTAAAGAAAAGAAAGACACAGAGGAAACCACCGAGGAGAAGGATAAAGACAATACCTCAGAAGAGACTGGAGGACCAGAATCAGAAAAAGAACCCGAGTCGGAATCTGAAAATGAGAAAGAGAAAGAGACCCGGACTCCTTTCCGACTGCGCTTCCGTAGATTACAGAGTGCCGGAGAGGCTGTCACCACCTCCGGGGTCGAGGGTTCTGTTCTGAGTAAAGCAAAGTCTTCCAAGTCGACCGAGAAAAAAGGCTCGACCAAGAAAGATAAGAGCAAGACAGATGTGGTCAAGACCGCTTCGGATGGTCGTATCGAGTGGACCTGGGATACCAAGAAACACAAGGACGGGGTCTATATGCTGCGCTTTCGTCTATCCGATTCGCCTTCCAATGGTGGAAGCGCCGGTGATACCATGGTGGAGAATTTTTATCGTACGGTTATAGTCGATAACAGCGCTCCGTCTCTTTCCAGCACTAAAGCTGATTGGTCTTCCGCTTCGATGCTCAAAGAGTTTCGGGTAGAGACCGCAGACAAGCTCTCGCCGGTAGTCAATGCTGTCATAGAGTCCGACTATGGCGAGTCCTGGGCCCTTGCCCCTGTGGATGGGCTCGCCGACAGCAAGAATGTGGTTTTCCTTGGACGAGATCTGAAGTTCAAGAAGAAGCCTCACTCTATAAAGTTGGAAGTATCAGATAAAGCCGGTAACAAAGCCAAAAAAGAATTCAAAGTCACGAAATAGAGAGATAAGAGAATCAGAATCCGATGAACAACTCCTTGTCCCGTATGTTCAGAACCAAGCCGGCTCAGCAGCTCGTGGATGAGGCCTATGAAGGCGATCGCAAGATGAAGCGAAGCTTGCGAGCCATAGATCTGATCGCTTTTGGAGTGGGCGCCACCATCGGCTCAGGTATCTTCGCTCTGACCGGAACCGCCGCTGCCGGCCAGGCCGCCGTAGAACATCGGGACTGGTTGTCGACGCCTGTAATCAACTTCATTCTCGGCTCGCCCCTGGGAAGGGAAGCGGCTGGTCCGGCCCTTGTGATCTCGTTTTTGATCGCTGCCATCGCCTGCGCTTTCGCCGCCATGTGCTACGCCGAGCTGGCGGCGATGATACCGGTATCCGGCTCCGCCTATACTTTTGCCTATGCCGCCCTGGGAGAGCTTATCGCCTGGATAATCGGCTGGGATCTCATGCTCGAATATGCCATCGGTAATGTGGCGGTGGCGGTGAGCTGGTCTGATCATTTTTTGCATTTTATTCATGGTGCCTTCAATATGAAGATTCCGTTGTGGCTCTCCACGGATACGGGCACCGCCCTTACTCGGCTGGCTACTCTGCCTGCCGAGCATCCCCAATGGGGCTTTTATTCGAGTACCGAATTGCCTGTCCTCTTCGGTCACCAACTCGCCATGAATGTGCCGGCTTTCGTCATAGTGATGTTGATCACCTGGGTGCTGGTTATAGGTATTCAGGAATCGGCCATCGTCAATTCCATCGCCGTAATCATTAAAGTCCTGGTGGTGATTTTCTTCATTGTCTATGGAGCCGGTTTCGTCAAACCGGAGAACTGGGTGCCATTTGCTCCGGGTGGATTTGCGGGGATCATGGGTGGAGCCGCCATTGTCTTCTTCAGCTTCATCGGCTTTGATGCGGTCAGCTCGACGGCGGAAGAGACCAAAAATCCCCAGCGCGACATGCCTATAGGGATGATTGGATCGCTTATCATCTGCTCTCTTCTTTATACCGGGGTCTCGCTTGTGTTGACCGGTATAATCCCCTATCAGAGGCTGGCCGACGATGCGGCCCCGGTGGCTACCGCACTGGCTGTGGCCGGATCTCCCTGGGCCCATGTTCTGGTCAGCGCCGGCGCTCTTGCCGGGATGACTTCGGTGCTGCTCGTCTTTCAACTGGGCCAGCCGCGGATCTTCATGGCCATGGCCAGGGACGGTCTGTTGCCTAGAATTTTCGCCCGGCTTCATCCTAAATATAAAACCCCGCTTTTGCCCACCCTGGGCACAGGTATACTGGTAGCTCTGGCTTCGATGTTCATTGACATCAGTCAGGCGGCGGAGCTTACAAACATCGGAACCCTCACCGCTTTTATAATAGTCTGCGGAGGGGTGATTCTTCTGCGCAAGACGGATGCGGCAAGAGAAAGACCATTTTCCTGTCCCTTTGTACCGTTTACGCCGATAATGGGAATTCTGTTCTGTCTCTTCTTGATGATCAGCCTGCCCTTCGTCACCTGGATTCGATTTTTCTTCTGGATGGGCCTGGGTACTCTGGTTTACTTCTTGTATGGCTATCGGCGCTCTGGTATGGCGGCCGAGTCTTAGACACCTGGATATCGTCGGTAGTGCCTTTTATTTTTTTCTTGGTTTGGCCTTCTTTTTGGCTTCCAGAGTCTTTATCCGAGATTGGACCCTTTCTACAACTCTTCTTGCTTCTTCTACTTTGCGCTCTTCTCTTTCGACATCCCGCTTGAGGCGCTCCGCTTCTCTGTGAGTCGCTTCTAGTTCTCTTTTGGAGACCACTCCTTCTTGAAATAGCTCATCGAAATTGGTGCAATCTTTCTCTTTTCTGGAAAGAAGCAGTTTGCTGTCGGCAAGGTCAAGCTCTAGAGAATCAAGTTCTTTTTTGAGACCTTCATATTTCAGTTTCAGGTCATCCAGGGACATGTAGTCTAAGAAAGCGCCCGTGCCCATCGAGAAAGCTCCGGGTACCATCATTTCGCCGCCCATATCAGGCATGGTCGGCGGCGGTGGCGGCACCAGGGTGGCTCTGGAATGGCTCTTTGCGCCGGTCTTTTTTGTGACGGTTTGTTTCTTCTCGGTGGGCTTGGATGCTTCGGCATGGGCCTGTCTTATGGCAGTCGAGCCGAACTGGGCACAGAGGACAAAAATCCCCAGGGCTGCGAGATTGGCCTGATTCCTTGAAACCTTGCTGCTTACCTTCATTTAAAAGTATCTACCGATCTTTTAGAGTATGCTCTACTTATGCAGTCTAGCAATTTATTCGATGTTTTGTTTCTCGGGGACGTGGTCGGGCGACCCGGGCGTCTGCATGTCAGAGCTTATTTGCAGTCGCTCGCTGCCTCGGGCGATAAGCCTGATTTGATTATAGTCAATGCCGAGAATGCCGCCCACGGCTTCGGCCTTACCCGCAAAATTGTAAACGAGTTTGTAGAGTGTGGTGTACATGTTCTCTCCGGCGGCAATCACACTTTCGACAAGAAAGAGGTCTTTGAATTTATTGATGATTCTCCTTTCATACTGAGACCGGCCAATTATCCTCCAGGTACTCCGGGACGGGGCACCTTCGTTTTCGAGGATGGTGACTTTCGATTTGGTATCATTAATTTGATGGGGCGCGTTTTCATGGAGCCGCTCCGTTCGCCGTTCTTAATAGCCGATGAGCTTATCGCTTCAATGAACTCGGAAGGGGTGAAGGCGATAATGGTGGACTTCCATGCCGAGGCGACAGCGGAGAAAGTGGCTCTCGGGCTCTATCTAGACGGCAGAGCGACGGCTATGGTGGGCACCCATACGCATGTCCAGACCGCCGATGAGCGCATCCTTCCTGGCGGTCTCGCTTATATCACCGATGCCGGTCTTTGCGGTCCGAGCAACGGCGTTATCGGCATGGATAAAGAGCAGGTCTTTCGTAGATTGGTTCAGCAACTGCCCTGTCGACTCGAGATCGCATCCGGGCCTACCGTGTTGAGCGGTGTCAGATTCAAGGTGGACAGGGATTCTGGCAAGGCTGTGTCTATCGAGAGAATATTGCAGTATTCTGAGCAGTGAAGAGGGTCGATCTACATCTTCACAGTCATTATTCCGATGGCACCTGGTCGCCGTCCAGTCTGGTTGATCATGCTGTTCAATGCGGAATCGAGCTTATATCGCTGACCGATCACGATAGTCTTTCCGGTCTTGATGAAGCCCGCTCGAGTGCGCAAGATCGAATCGAGCTTGTCGACGGGCTCGAGTTATCGGTGCGATTCGCCGGCCAGGATCTGCATGTTCTAGCCTTCTTCCCCGCTACTATAAAAAGAACAGCAAGCGATGCTCTAGAGCCCCTTGATCGCGTTCTCAGGCATAATCGCGCTGTGCGCGTCGGCTTTGCCGAAGATCTGGTCAGAAAGCTCAATCAAGAGGGGCTGCCTCTTAGCATGGAGTCCATTTGGGAAAAGACCGGACCAGGCACAGTGGGTAAGTCCCATATCACCAAAGCGATAGTCGCATGTGGTATCGCAAACGATATCACTGTAGCCTACCGGCGATTCTTCGATTCGAATTCGGACTACTTTCAAGAGCGGCTATGGGTGGAGGCAGAAGAGGCTTTCTCGGCCCTGGAGAGAGCTGGCGCTCTTACCGTGCTTGCCCATCCGGGCTACAAAGGAGAGGCTACCGAGATTCTGGTCAGAAGCTTGAAGGACCTTGGTCTCGATGGAATCGAAGTCTTTCATCCTTACCACAAGCAAGAAGAGAAGACCGCTCTTGCCTTGCTGGCGGCCGAATTGAATATGGTCATTACCGGTGGTTCCGACTGTCATGGGCCATACGAGGGTGAGGAGCCTTATATGAATTCCCAAAACCTGGCATCAGATGAGGTCGCTACTTTTTTGGACCTTATCATTTGAGATTCTTGCTTATCTGTTTTGTTACTTCATTCTCCGAGACCTCACCAACCTTGCTCCAGGTCGTGGTGCCGTCCGAATCGATCACGGTCTGGCAGGGAATGTAACCTTTATAGTATTTTTTGATCAAGCTCTCCGCCTCTTTGTTGGCGGGTTTGTCCACATTGATAACGATGAACTTGACGTCCCTGTCTCGAAGTTTGTTGTAGGAGCCTACCAGGCGCTTTGCCTGACGAGCGGTGTTCAAATCGCCCGAGGCCCCGAAAAATATAAAATTAGTCTTGCCCGGCTCGATATGGACATCTTCGAGCTTATCGGCAATTATGGGAAAGCCGTTATCCTTGTCTTCGACGAAGGATACTCCCTTTCGCATACTGATATTCTCGGCTGCCTTTGCCTGTAGTGTCACCAGGGACAGGATGGAAAGCATAGTCAGGAGAACTTTATGAGAATTCATTGCAAAATTCCTTTCTGCAGCATATTCAGCTCTTAATCAGGACACAGGTTCGAAGGTTGTTGTTCCCTGGTTGTCAGGGGTTTTTCTCTTTCTTGTTTTTGAAATCGCTGGCTTTGACCTGGTGGACCCAGCGTGCCCATTTTTGATGCTCATAGCTCTGACTATATTCATCCAGGCTTTTCAAAAGACGATTGCCCGATTCGGAAGAGCCCCGGAAAACATAATCGGCGCCGACATCTTCTTCTATATTAAAGAGCAGCTCATCGAGTCTCTGGCGGATAATTGCGGTTCTGGGCAGCGCCATGACCCAGACATTCTCCTGCTCAATACTGTCATCTTCTTTACAAATAATTATCTCAAGCTGGAGGACCTTCTCCACGTTGGAACCGGTCTTTGTGGACGCCAGCTTTTCAAGAAGCCATTCGGCAAGCACGTCCCGGGAATGCTGCCTGGGATCGGCTTCATGAAGATATTCGGCGAAGGCTTCTAGGATCATCAACGGGCTCGTAAAAAGGGCTCTTCTGCGAATATATCACGACATCGCCCAAACTTTGCCATTTTTCGGCATTCTGCCTGGCGTCTGGGCGTTCGCTGATGGGTCCTGCTCAATTCTGCCGAATTGCTTCTTGTAAATAATCAGATTAATCTTAGCCAAGATATCCGTATATGGATACAAAGCGATATAATTAGGTCACTTGAGTTCCGGCCCGGTAACGGGCGCCTTCGAATTCAAGAGAATTTTAGTCCTTCAGCCCAAGAATCAAACTCATTCGATTTTAGGATCGCAAGAGCAGGTTCCTACAGAGCCGAAGGCGACATCTGATTCGGAACTAGCATTAAAGACGTGAATACCGCGCATAGCTCGTCAATCAAGAATAGAGAAGTGTTCGAAGCGATTCTCGAGCAGGTCGAAAAGCCCGGTCAGTACCTGGGCAACGAGTGGGGAGCGATTCGCAAAGATTTTGCCTCCAGTAAATGCCGTCTGGTTCTTGCTTTTCCCGATATTTACGAACTCGGCATGTCCAATTTCGGATTGAAGATTCTTTACCAGGTGGTCAATAAGATTCCTCAGTTCATGGTGGACAGGACTTACGCACCGGCCAGGGATATGGAGGCTATTCTGCGCAAGAATAATCTGCCTCTTTTCGCCTGGGAATCGAGAGAGCCGGTGGCCGATTTTGAACTGGTCGGTTTCTCTTTGCAGTACGAACTCACTTATACCAATGTCCTCAACTTGCTGGAGTTGGCGGGACTCTCTCTCTTTTCCATCGATCGAGAAAAAGAAAGGTTATTTCCTCTGGTTTTCGGAGGCGGGCCTTCTGCAATCAATCCGGAGCCCATGGCGCAATTCCTGGACTTTTTCATGATCGGCGATGGTGAGTCCGCTGTCCCCAGCGCGATGATGGTTATAGAAGAGGCTAAAGCCAAGCTCGAGAAAGTCGAATTTGATTCCGAGACCCGCATGTATTTGAGACGGCGGCTTTTGTACAAGCTGGCCAGTGAAGTTCCCGGTATCTATGTGCCTGCCCTTTATGCCATTTCGGAAGGCGAGCCTGTGGCAAGGCCCATAGAAGGAGAGGCGTTGGCGGCCTATGTCGGTGCTGATAGAACCGATCTGGATCTGGATCGCCACCTTGCTCTGCGTCCTGAATTGAAGCCGGCACCAGCCAGGGTTTTCCGGCAGGTCTCGCCTTTGAACGAAGACAATCAACCGACCCGCTCCCTGGTGCCTTATCTAGCTCTGGTGCACGACCGTGAAGTGCTCGAAGTGAGAAGAGGTTGTGATCGGGGCTGTCGATTCTGCCAACCGGGTTATTCGTTTCTGCCTGTGCGCGAGCGCTCCGCTGAAGACATTCTCGAACTTTCCAAAAAGGCGCTTGCTAATAGCGGTCATGAAGAGTATTCAATGCTCTCTCTTTGTGTGAGCGATTACACCAGCTTGCAAGAGTCGGTGCGGGCTCTCAATCGTGAACACAGCTCGAGGCGGACTTCTATATCTTTTCCGAGCCAGCGGGCCGACAGGATGAATCTCGACATAGCCGAAGAGTTGAAGACAGTTCGCAAGTCTGGTATCACACTGGCACCGGAGGCCGGATCCGAGCGACTGCGCGCCGTAATAAATAAAGGTCTCAATCACGGTCAGATTATCTCTGCCATCGAATCGGCCTATCAGTCGGGCTGGAATTCGGTGAAGCTCTATTTCATGTGCTGTCTGCCGACAGAGACCGATGAGGATCTGGAAGGCATTATCGAGATTCTCAAAGAAGCCACCGAGAAGTGTCGTCAGATTAGAAAAAACGATCCGGAGAACCATTCCAGGCAGATAGAGTTCACCTGCACCATCTCTAATTTCGTGCCCAAGCCCTTCACGCCATTTCAGTGGTTCGGTCAGGTCACCAGAGAAGAGACCCGACGCAAACACAAAGTTTTGAAAGAAGCTCTCAAAAATTCTCATCTGAATAATGTCACCCTCAATGTCACAGAGCCGGAGATAAGCCTCATGGAGGCTGTTATCTCCAGAGGAGATCGCTCCTGTGGCGATTTGATCTATAAAGCATTTCGCAAAGGCGCCACCTTCGACGCCTGGGATGATCAGTTTCAGCCCCGGCTGTGGCATGAAGTGGCAGAAGAGCTTGGCACCACCCTCGAAGCAATGGCCTGTGTCGATAGAGAAGTAGGATCGACCCAGCCCTGGGAGGTCGTCCATATCGGTCTTCATAACTGGTGGCTGGTCAAAGAGTGGGAAAAGTCTCAATCCGAGAGCGAGACCGGTAACTGTACCGAGAATACCTGCCATGCTTGCGGGGTTTGTACCGAGCTGGATACCAACCACGAACTGGCCGACCCCAGCAAAGAAGTGATGAAAAAGAATCCTTTCGTCAAAGAGTTGGCCGCTCACAAAGATGAAGATTCCCATCCCTCGCTGTTTTTCACTAAGCCTGCTGAGACTCCGCCGGTGGATACCGTGCAGCGACTGAGGCTCGAATTCACCAAATCCGGTGACCTGCGATTTATAGGTCATCTCGATCTTCAGACGCTTCTTGTAAGAGCTTTACGAAGGGCTGGTGTCACCATGGCTTATAGTCAGGGTTTCAATCCTTCTCCCAAGCTGTCCATCGCCATGCCGCTCTCTCTATTTATGGAAAGCCGGGCGGAAGTGGCGGAACTGGAGCTGGCTGAGGCTCTGCCCGTGTCCGAGTTCCTTGCGCGCTTGAACAACCAGCTACCGCCCGAGGTGCAGGTGCTGAGAGTGTTGGAACTGGCGGAGAAACCCGTTCAATCTTTGTCTAGCGCTATTGGAACGGCTCTATACGAAGCGCGGTTTGCCGGTCTCCAAGAAGCAGAAGAAACAAAAGAAGCTTTACTCGCAGCGATCTCTTCCTCGATAGAAGAGATCAATAGATCCGACGAAATTCTCGTCGAGACCAGGAAGAAAATCAAAAAAGGAAGAAAAAGAAGAAAGTCCGGTAACGGCAACGGTTCAGACAAGCCGGCGATGAAGAATATTCGACCCGGAATAGTCGAACTCTGCTTGCGGGACTCAGACGAAATTGTTTTAGAGATGGAGCTTTCTTGCAATTCAGAATTGCATGTTAAGCCCCAGGAAGTTTTGGATTGTATAAGTCCGAAAGGTAAATGGAGGATTTGTAGAACTGGGCTCAAGAGCCTCAGAGGAATCGATTTGATCAATCACGATTTAAAGGGGATTTCGGCAACGGATTCACCCGAATCGGAAAAAGAGCTTTCAAAAGTAAATTAAGTAGAGGAACCTATGAGAAAGTCATTAGTTATATCCGAGCAGGACAGCATCGCTGCTTTGTTGGAGAACGATAGGGTAGCGGAGTTCTTCGTTAACCGGGGAGAACTGCTACTGGGAGATATCTATACATGTAGTGTCGAGAACATCTTGCCAGGAATCGATGCAGCCTTCGTCAACCTGGGCAAAGACAAGATGGGCTTCCTTCATGCCAATGATGTGCCCGGTCAGGGACCACTCAAAGAGAGGCTGGTACCCAAGCAGAAATTGCTGGTGCAGATAACCAAGGAGCCCACCGGACATAAAGGTCCCCGTGTATCCACCGCCATCAGTTTGCCGGGGCGTTTCCTGGTTCTGGTGCCGGAAGAAAGAGGCGTCTCTATTTCGCGTCGAATCAGTGAATCCAGAGAGAGAGCCAGGCTCAAGTCTGTGGTCAATCTGATGAAGCCTCCCGGTATCGGACTGATAATCAGAACAGAAGCGAAAGGGCAGGGTGAAGACGAGCTCTATGAAGATTTCGAGCAGCTCTGGGATACCTGGCAGACCATCGTCTCTGAAGCGGAGGAGTCTATCGGACCGACCCTTATATACAGGGATCAGGATCTTCTTTATAGAACCATCCGTGATGCCTACTCCCATGAAGTCACCGATATCATCGTGGACAGCTCTGATGGCCAGAAGCGTGCCCAGGACTTTCTCAAAGGCTGGGCAAGCAAGAACACCAAAGTCTCTTTCCATACCGGCGAAGACTCCCTTCTGGTCGAAAAATCCATCGTTCGCGAGATTGAGGCTGCTTTGACCGATAGAGCGGAACTTCCTTCCGGTGGACACTTGAATATCCAGCCTACCGAAGCTCTTACCGTAATCGACGTGAACTCCGGTAGATTCACCAGTTCGAGAACCCAGGCAGAGACCGTTCGTCGCACCAACCTGGAAGCGGCGCAGGAGATTCCTCGCCAGCTTCGCTTGAGAAACATAGGCGGCATGGTCATAGTCGACTTCATCGACATGGAGAGCCGCCGAGACCAGCAGCAGGTTCTGGAAGTTTTTCAGAGAGTGCTTGAAGAGGATCGGGCCAAGCCCCAGGTAGGTCAGCTATCCGATCTAGGACTGGTGGAATTGACCAGACGCCGTCAGGGTCAGAGCCTGAGAGAGCTTTTCACCACCCAGTGTTCGCACTGTGTCGGTCAGGGTATTTTGCCCGATCTGGTGATTGGACCTTCTGAAAACCGCACTGCCATTGTGATCAAGCAGGATGAAGACGAGCCCGCCGCCCGTCCCGCCAAGATGAAAGCTTTAAAGAGCGCTTCGGCAACCAGCTCCGGCAGAGTGATCTCGACTTTGAAAGAAGCCCCCAGGGATGATCAGGAAGAGTTCCCCGAAGATCTTCTTGATCAGGTCCCTCAAGATTTGCTCGAGCCGGAAAAGCGCTCCGGCGACAGAAGATTCAAGCGACTCGATCTCACCGAAGACGAAGAGGACGATGACGAAGAGATAACCCTGAAGGTCGAAGGTGCTCAAATTGAAGCCGGTTCGGCACTTTATGAAGAGAGTATCTCTGAGACCGAAGTTTCCGATGCCGAAGCCGACGAGCTGGCTCGCAATATCTCTGCCGTTGAAGAGGTTTATAACGAGCTTTCACGCTCCGGAAGCGAGGCAGAGATAGAAGCCGTCGTGGTGGAAGAGCCTGCTTCCGAAGAGGAAGAGGAAGTTTCCGGTATGACTGCCGAGGAAGCGAAAGAGGCTTACCTGGAAGACATCGCCACCGCCAGTCCCCACGAAGCCATTGAAGGACCCGTGACCGGCGTCTTCACGCTCAAGGTCAGAGAAGAGGATTCTCACCCCAGTCCAGCTCCTGCAACCGGTTTCACATTCGGTGGTTCTTTTGCGGTCGAGGCTCCGGAAGCCCCGGTGGAAGCGGCTGAAGACAAAGAGCTCGAGTCGAGTGCCACCACTTCTTTTCTTCTAAAAGAGGAAAGAGAGGTGGAGTTAGATTCGGTGCCCACCGTGGAAGCCAGTCAGGATGAAGAGAGCGATGCTGAGCCCGAAAATGACAGCATGAGTTTTCTAGAAGGTTTCAAGAAAACCGATTCCGATAGCGCCGAATCTTATGATCAGCTCAAGCTGGCCACCTTCGTCGGCGAAAGCTACGGCGGCTCTTCCGAGCCGTCCGGATCCGGCAGCGAGTCCGGTTCTGGAGCCGGCACCGCGGGACAGGATTCCGGTCGCGACAACGAGTGATCTAAGTAATCCGACCATAAAAATAAAGAAGAGCCTTGAATGACTATATAGATTCAAGGCTCTTCTTTATTTTCTAAAATTCCTGTTTGTTATTTTTGCGAGCCATACTCAAACTGAATCCGAAACGCACCGCACTTGATGTCATCTGCGGAGGCAGTATGCTGACTCCCAGAGTCGCTTCAGGGTCGTTTTGCAGAATCTGTTCTATGTAAGTGCGGTCCGGATGGAAGACCTGATCTTCTACATAGAAAGAGCCGCGGAACTCGCCTTTGAAAATATAGCCCAGACACATTCCACGGCCGCCGGACATTGAAATGGCCAGGGTGGCAGTACCTTTCTCTTTTTCGAACCAGTCGCAGATATAGCGCATATAGTCCAGGGCGCTGTAGTTGTCTTCCCGTTTTACCGGATAGCCGAGGAATAACGCGGACATGGCAAGCGTTATGTCTTCTGGTAGATCGTAAAGGGTCACTAAGGTGTCGGGGGACTCGAGGTCGTTGAGCATCAAATTCAGTGATTGTTCGGTGGGCTTGGTATCCGGGTCGGCTCTGCACCCGTAGATACAGCCTACGGCCCTGCCGCGATAAAGAAGCATGGCGGCTCTCGATAGTCGGCTCTCGCAGGTGGCTTTTACACAGCCTGTCCGCATACCGCCTTCGAGGTCGGTTATCAGCCATTCAATGTCATAGTCGCCGATTCGCAAGGATTTGAGGCTGTCCTGATCTACCGGGGGCATGATCAGGTCGATGGCGCGGCGCAATTGATAGGTCTTGGGCGGAACACTATTGGCGTAGACTTTGAAAGCTTGTTCTTCCGGGCTCGGCTGCTGACCGGTCTGGTATTGGTCCTGCTGATATGGATTTTGCTCTAATTCAGGTCCAGATCCTGAGCCAGGCTCGGGTTGATACTGTTCTTGCTGGTATTGGGACTGCTGGGCTTCTTTCGTGTAGTTGCCGGTGGGACTGAGGGCGGTATTGGGGTCGGCTGCCATCTGGCTTGATAGGGACTGGTGTTTGCCGGTGGAGTAGACTCCGTCGGGATCTTCAAGCTGTTCCAACCAGTTGACGGTCTGGGTTTTGGGCTTGGCTCCGCTGGAGCCTGCGGTGAAGCGCTCCGAAAGCAGCATTCTGTTTTTATCGACACAGACGAACTGGGCCAACACTTCTTTGCCTGGAACGTGGGTCTGTTCTGAGGGAAGAAATCCCGGCAGATTGTCCTTGGGGATAACCACAGCATAGCCGCCCGGTTCGGACTTGACTATTCTGCAAATTACATTTTGCCCAGGTTTGTAACCCTGAATTTTCCAGGGATTAAGTTTGCTGGCCATCGCCTAATCCCTAAGAGTGTTGTCAGAAAAACGGCAGAGAGTTCTGATAATAAGAGCTTCCATGTTATAACCCAATGATTCCATAAGGTCTATACCCCTTATCATACTTGAAACAGACCTCTTTTCAGTAGTCTCCAGGCCCGCCTCAAGAGAGATTTCTCTGAATCCTCGACGGGATCTTCAGACCCGTGATCATTCTTTTCCACATTTGAGCTCGAAATCTCACAAGTTTTCTCTTGACTATTATTAGTTATATCTATACTAACTATCTCTTCCAGGCAGGGTGAGGGATTCGCCTGCTGTAATTTCCCGCAGGACAGACAACTGGTGGAACAGGCCGAATCCAGCTCCATCAGCGTATTGCAGCGCGGGCAACGAAGCACGCCTCCGCCTTTCTTTTGAAGCGCTTCTTCACTTAAAGACAGCTTGCAATTTGTGCAAGTCACCCTGTCTTTCAGTGGAATGTTATCCGACATAGCCTCAGTCCTTCTTCGGAGGCTCTGCCGGCTCCACTATCACGCTTTTGGCCAGCTCGCGCCCGATAGCCATTTCGGTATGTTTCTTGCTGATAATCACAGGACCGTTCTTGATGTTTTTCTGGACCTCTATGTAAGAGCCTTCGACAATGCCCCAGCGCAGACCCTGGGTCAAGATTCTCTCGTCGGTCATACGAACGACTACGAATACTCCACCATCTCTAGCATCGGCTAAGGTCATCTCTGGCACTCCGGGCACTGTCCGAATATCTTGAACTGGGCATCCACCACTTCGAAGTCGTATTTTGCACCAATCTTCTGCCCGGCGTCCTCCAGGAAATGGTCTTCGAACTCCAGGGTTTTGTTGCAGTTCGTGCAGATAATGTGCTGATGGGGCAGGTCATCCTGTTTGAGCTCATAGTGTTTATGCCCTTCGGCAAAGTCCAACTCTCGCAACAGACCCAGCGAAGAGAGCAGTTTAAGGGTTCTGTAAGCAGTGGCCAGGCTGACGTTCATCCCTTCGTCTATGAGCTTGCCGTGTAGATCTTCGGCGGAGAGGTGATGTCCGTGGGGTAGATCGATAAAAATCTTCAGTATCTTCTCGCGCTGGGCGGTGATTCGATGACCACGTTTCCGGAGGCTCTCGATCACCGGATTGAGCTCTGGCTCTTCTGTCAGGTTTTCCACTTCTTTTCTCGTCATATCCTCTTATGATAACCTCTTTCGAAGCTTTTAATAGGAATTCAGGCAAGCGCGCCGGGTTTACTCAAGAAACTTTTCAGATACTGCCCTGTAAAAGAGGATTTCTCCCGGGCCAGCTCTTCCGGGGTGCCTGCCTTTACGATGGTGCCGCCGGCATTGCCGCCTTCGGGTCCGAGGTCGATTACCCAGTCGGCTTGTTTGATTACATCGAGGTTGTGTTCGATGATCAAAACGGTGTTGCCCGAGTCCACCAGTTGATTGAGGACATGCAGCAATTTGTCCACATCCTGAAAGGCAAGTCCGGTGGTAGGCTCATCCAGTATGTAGATGGTTTTTCCGGTGGATCTTTTCGAAAGTTGTTCCGCCAGTTTGACACGCTGGGCTTCTCCGCCTGAAAGGGTGGTGGCAGGTTGACCCAGTTGAATATACTCCAGACCCACTTCCATGAGGGTTTGCAGTTTGGTCTTGGCCCGGGGGATGTTCTCGAAGAATTTATTCGCTTCCTCCACGGTCATAGAGAGCACATCCGAAATAGATTTGCCCTTGAACTTCACTTCGAGGGTCTCGCGATTATAACGGGCACCCTTGCATACGTCGCAGGTGACAAAAACGGAGGGAAGAAAGTTCATCTCGATTTCATTCATTCCCTCTCCGCGACAGGCTTCGCAGCGCCCTCCTTTGACGTTGAAAGAGAACCTGCCGGGAAGATAGCCTCTCGCTTTCGCTTCGGTGGTCAGAGAGAAAACTTCTCGGATGGCATCGAAGAGTCCGGTATAGGTAGCCGGGTTCGAGCGGGGGGTGCGGCCAATCGGTGATTGATCGATGTCTATCACTTTATCTATTTGATCAAGACCTTCTACTTTCGTGAGCCCCTTAGGAGCAGGCACGGTGCCGTTTATGTGGTGCCTGAGATATTCATACAACAGATCGTTGACCAGGGTCGATTTGCCCGAGCCACTCACACCGGTTACGGCGACGAACTTGTTGAGCGGGATATCGACATCGATATTTTTGAGGTTGTTTCTCCGCGCTCCTTTCATCTTTATGGAATAACCGTTGCCGGTTCTTCGTTTGACCGGCGTGTGAATGGTCTTTCGACCTGATAGATAGGCTCCTGTAGAGGACCTTTTGGAGGACAGAATGTTGTCTAGCTTTCCTTCTGCCACCACATCGCCACCATGCACTCCGGCACCGGGACCGATATCAATAACCCAGTCCGCTTCTCTAATCGTGTCTTCATCGTGTTCCACGACAATAAGGGTGTTGCCCAGGTCGCGAAGATGTTTGAGGGTGCTGAGCAGACGATTGTTGTCTCTTTGATGCAGTCCTATTGATGGCTCATCCAGGACATAGAGGACGCCGGACAGACCGGACCCTATCTGGGTGGCAAGGCGAATCCTCTGGGCTTCGCCACCGGACAGGGTTCCTGCCTGTCTGTTGAGAGTGAGATAGCCCAGTCCGACATCGAGTAGAAACCGTAAACGCGCGTTTATCTCGATCAGCACTTGATGGGCGATTTTTTGCTGTCGCGGAGAAAGCTGACTTTCCATTTCGGCAAAGAATCCAGCCGCTTCGCTTATGGGCATGGCAGTAACTTTTTCTATGGAAGCTCCGGTCACGGTCACCGCTCTGCTTTCGGGGCGCAGCCTGCTGCCTCTACAGGTGGTGCATTCCATTTGAGTCATATAGTTTTCGATGTCGGCTCTGACCCGGTCGGAAGAGGTCTCTTCGTGGCGTCTGGTCAGGTTGTTTACCACGCCTTCGAAGGTTTTCTTGTACTCCCAGAAACCACTGCCGTCGAAGGCATCATAAGCCAGCTTGAGTTTCTCTCCTTCCGAGCCGAAGAGGATGACGCCCTGGTGCTTCTTCGAAAGCTTCTTAAAGGGAGTCTGCAAACCGAATTTGTAGTGCTTGGCCACCGAGGCGAGAAGCTGGCTGTAATATGGATTGCCGGTCTTGGCCCAGGGATAGATGGCGCCTTCGGCCAGGCTCTTGTCCGGATCCGGCACCACCAGTGACGGATCGACCTCGAAGCGAGAGCCCAATCCGTCGCATTCTTCACAGGCGCCATAGGGGCTGTTGAAACTGAAGATCCTCGGAGATATTTCCGCAAAGCTGATGTTGCAGTTGGCGCAGGCGAACTTTTCTGAGAATAGAAGCGGCTCTCTAGTCTCTTCAGGCGATACTATATCAACCAGGACATTTGATTTACCCCATTTCAAGCCGACAGAGAGGCTGTCTGCAAGCCGTGATTGAATCCCGTCTTTAAGAACAAGTCTATCTATCACCAGCTCGATACTGTGTTTTTTGTTCTTATCTATCGAAATCTCGTCTTCCAGTTGATGGACCTTGCCGTCCACCCTCACTCGCACGAAGCCTTCTTTCTGGAGCTCTTCGAAAAGGGAGTGGTATTCACCTTTCCTTCCGGATATCAACGGCGCCAGGATCTGAAGCTTGGTTCCCGGGGGCATATCCAGAACCCGGTCTACGATCTGATCTATGGTCTGGGGATTGATCTCGCGCTCGCATTGAGGGCAGTGGGGAGTTCCAATCCGGGCGTAGAGCAACCTGAGATAGTCATAGATTTCAGTGACCGTACCTACGGTGGAACGCGGGTTATGGCTGGTCGATTTCTGGTCGATAGATATTGCCGGGCTCAATCCTTCTATGGCATCCACATCCGGTTTATCGAGCTGACCGAGAAACTGCCTGGCGTATGCTGATAACGATTCTACATAACGTCTCTGCCCTTCGGCGAAGATGGTATCGAAGGCAAGGGATGACTTGCCCGAGCCGCTCACTCCGGTTATCACCACCAGGTCGTTCTTGGGGATAGAAAGATCTATGTTCTTCAGATTGTGCTGGCGGGCTCCCCGGATCTCGATATGACGAGAATCAAAATGGGAGCGGCCGTTGTTGTTTTTGCCCACTTTATTATCGAATTTGTTTCCGCTCGGGGTCCTTATTTTATGAGACTGACAATAATATCTCTTCAAAAGTGAACTTTTAAGGACTATCACTTTTTACTAATGGGAGCCAGCCGGGCAGGCAGGCGGGCAATGGCGGAAAAACTGACAGAAATATGCGGTTTTGCGAGATCTCTTCAAGGGTACATCCTCTTATGAGTATTACTTTTTTTGTAGGAATCATCGGGGAATGTGGCCTAAGCCGAACAGAAAAAAGGGAAAGGGCACCAAGTCAAAATTGAAGGCGGTCAAAGAAGATACCGGTGCGGACTCCAGCTCAGGAAGCAATGCGGAGAGTGGGTTCGACAGCGAATCTTCCGGCTCTTCCCGTTCAGAAAGACGTAAGACCAGGCCGCCTAATCGAAATCGTCGTCAACGATCATCCAACTCTTCCGGGGAGGATGGCAATCCGGGCGGTTCGAATTCAATTGACTCTGATCCTGAGAACAAAGAGGTTTCAAGGGAGCAATCGGTGTCGGGGCCACGCTCCGAATCGCCGTCTGCCGCTGGTGCCTCCTTTGAGCGCTCGCCCCTGACCTCCTCCGGCGACGTCTGGAAAGATCGGATTTTGAAAGCTTATCGCGGCAATCCGAGGGATTCTGCTCAGCTCCTTGCCATCGTTCCCAATCAGCGCGCTCAATTCGAGGCCGGTGAGCGTCAGAAGCAAGAGCTCATCGAGGAGTCGATGATCCGTATTGTCGACCGTATGTTTGACAACTTCCAGAATACCGCCTACGGCTTTAATCGGGTCACCCAGGGCTCTGATCTGGAGCTTACATGGATACGACCATCACTGACTTCAGAAGCCCAGGGCAACTGGGTCGAAGGCTCTGCCGAAGGGGTTCGTGTCTTCAACGGGCGAATCTCGACCCGTTACTGGACCCTGGTCGTCCGGGGCACCGCCCGGTCGATACTGACATTTATCTTGCCTTCCGACAAGCTGCTCAGCTTCGGCAGCAGCGCTACTGACTTCGATCCCTATCTAGAGATCTTTCCTCAATCCGATGGCATGTCGGTGACCTGGTTCATTAAGGACCGTGAAATCACTCAGGATATTTTTCCCAGCGTATTCCGAGCTCTATTAGACGGGTTGATCAGATTTGCCAACGAAGAGGCGGAGGCTAATGAAGCCTTTCGCCTGGAGGATATCGGCTTCGTCCCGGAGCCCAAGGAGGCTCCGGTAGAGACTCCCCATCTAGATGAAGGCGAGCCGGAGTTGCTCGGTCAGGAGCTGGAGCCAGAGCCTGAGCCTGATCCTGAGCCTGATCCTGAGCCTGAGCCTGCGCCTGATCCTGAGCCCAGACCTGAGAACCGGGGGCATTCGGTGGAGAAAGCAATTGATCTTGCCCTGGGAGGTCAGAGTGACGAAGAGATAGTCGATCCCGGTGCCGGCTTCATTCAGAGCGTCTCTTCCCAGGTCGCATCCCAGGCCGCCAGGGAGACCGATATCCTTCGGGAGTCTATGAAGGGGCTAGTTAGCCACCCTGCCGAGAACGAGAGCCTGGAGACAGGTCAGTGGAAGATGGTCAATTCCAATCTTCCGCCTTCTGTGGCTTCTCAGTGGCAGAATTATGTGAAGAAAACCGGTGATGGTCTGGCGGAAAGTGAAAGTTCCGGTCAGTTCAGGCAGTCTAATACGACTGCTTCCCCTGCTGTCCGGGCAGAGGAAGAAGAAAAATGGAATGTGGTGCCTGATACGGACAACTATACCGCCCCCCAGATGCCGCAGTTTCAAATGCCGCCTCAGGGACTTCCTCAGGGCTTTTCTCAGAATCAGGGGATGCCGCCCGGGCAGCCTGCCGGCTGGGTTCATCCTTCTCAGTTGCCTCCCCAGCAGGCCGCTCAACCGCCGATGCAAGCTCCGCCGCCCGTTCAGTATCAGTACACCAGACCAGGTCAAATGGATGATGAGGAGACCCTCGAGTTTCAGGCGCCTTCAGAGCACAGTCAGTACCTGCTCACCGAACAAGATATCGACGATCGTGCCATTCAAGCACCGCCCCCCGATCCGGATATGAGTCCTGCCGTCATGCTGTCGCGCTCGATGCAAGTTGAGCAGGAGCAGGATCAGGATCAGGAGCAAGATCAGGCTCATATCCAGTATCAGTACGGCGAAGAAGAGATAGAGTACGAGGACGAAGAAGACGACGACGAAGAGACTGTTCAGTACCAGGTGGACGAAGCGGATCTTCCCGGTGTCCTGGCAGCGGTGATGAACACCATCGATATGAAAGTAGAGACACTCTCTCAGAAAGGCGCCCAGGCCTTCTCTCAGAAAGACTTCAAGCGAGCCGAGCTGATTATCAAGCTTTCGGAGCGTCTCAACGAATTCAAAGACGAAGCTGGTGAACTATTGGGTCTTCTAGAACAAGAAGAATAAAGTATTCAGTAAGGATATTGACTGCTTTCGTTATTCTGCGGCTCTTCCTGTTGATAGATGAGATTGAGGATCAAGGTTCGTCCTGCTTCCGACATGACGATACCATATCCGATGGCTAGTGCCACCAGCACCACGCAGGTGATGACGAAGGGCTTGATGCTCTCTTTCTTCTTCGCGCCAGGGCTTGCCTGTGATGCATTCATCCTGGTTTTCATTTTGGTGGTGGTGGTGCGCTTTTTGGCAGAACGAGGTCTTTTTCTAACTCGGTTTTCTGCTGTAATAGACTGTGATTCGCTCAAAGCCCCGACTCTTTCCCGGGGACTTCTCAACCCATCCGAAGCAGGAATTGTTTCCTCCAGTTCGGACCGTTTTTCCGGTGGGGACTGTTTCTCCGGTTGCTCCGTTTGGTTAGATTGCACCAGCGAATTTAGCGGTTTTCTTGGGTGCTGATTGGCCGGTTCGAGAATAGTCGGCGCCGGCATAGATTGAGATGCGGAGACGGATGCCGATATCGAAATAGAGGCGGAATCAGGGCTCTGGCCGAGACTCTGTTTTGGTAAGGGTTTCAGTTTCTGGGACTGTCTCTGAACGTACTCGGAAGGCGCCAGCAGTTTGTCCGGGATACTGGCCGCTACCACCTGGGGGCGATTGAAAGTGGTTATGAAATCTTCCTGGATTCTTTTGGAGTCAGGGTTTGGATTGGGATTCCGGGGGCTCTGACGCCCCGGTCTTGAGGCGACTTTTGGGGCTTCCCGGGTCTGGCTTTCTGTAATCTCCTCGTCAGAGCCGAGATCGCTGCCGATTTTCTCTCGAATGAAAGACCAGACTTTTTTAGAACGGTCCAGCTCCAGTTCTTGTGGAGCAAGTGCTGTGGGACTATCGGCTACCTGATCCGGGCTCAACGCTTTTTCCAGATCCGCTTTGAGGTCGGCCATGGTCTGATAGCGATCGTCCGGGGATTTTTGCAGAGCCTTGAAGACGATCATCTCTAGAGAAGCGGGGATATTCAAATGTCCCGCCACCTCAGAGAACGGTGCCGGCGCTTCACTCATCTGTTTGGTCATCGTCTCGACATAGTTTTTGCCCAGAAATGGCACATCGCCGGTCAGGGCTTCGTACATGACTATCCCCAGAGAGTAGATATCCGTCCTTGTGTCTATTTTTGTGCCCATGCCCTGTTCCGGGCTCATATAAATCGGGCTGCCCCAGACTTCGCCCAGTCTTGTAAGCTTGGAGGCGTCTTCGGCAAGCTTGGCGATTCCGAAATCAACTATTTTTACATAGTCAGCCGTGTCCCCCATCTCCACAAGCATGATATTGCCCGGTTTGAGGTCGCGATGGATGGCTTTGTGCTTGTGGGCGTGGGAGACCGCCGCGGCTATTTGGACGAAAATGTCTTGAAAGCGTCCCAGGTTAAGAGGACCCTGCTTTCTAAGAACCTGGGAGAGGCTTACCCCTACCAGATAGTCCATAATGAAGTAGGGCTGTCCAATGCGGCTGGTTCCGTAATCGTAGACGCTGACGATTCTTGGATGATTGAGCCGGTGCAGGACTTCGGCTTCCTGTTTGAAGCGCTTGACAATGGTTTCGTCGCCGAGTCCCTGAGTTCTCAGGGCTTTTACCGCGACGACTTTTCCGGTGCTCAGATCCTTGGCTTTGTATACAAGGCTCATTCCGCCTTTTCCAATGATGGAGAGGACGAAATATCTGTCTTTCAAAACCGTGCCGACCAGCAGGTCTCTTTTATCTCTCGGCTTTCTGACTCGATATCCGACATGTCCACCCGCCTTGAAGGCATCCTTTTTGAAGGGCAGACCGAGATTTATTCTTGTTTCTTCAGTTAGCACGGGATGTTGACCGGGTCAGGGCACCTTGACAGCCTTTGCGAAATACACAGAATACTTATGAATACCATATTGAATGTTCCCTGATGGAATCCAGAATAATCTCAGAAGAAGGCTCTCCGCCGGGACATCAAGGTCGAGTCAAGCACTGAATACAATATCAACATAGTTGCGATCAGTATGTTACTGCGTTTATCAGGATCTGGATGATTCCCATTACTGCTCCGATTACACCGCCAAAGTACTCCAGGGCTTTTAGCTCGTTTTTGCAGATTCTCTTCACCAGATCTTCGAGTTGTTTGGGAGTGAACAAGTCTATTTTGCTGACAATCAGTCCATGAACACCCAGTTTGGGAATAGCCTGCTCCACCAGTTCGCCCAACTCTCTTTTCAAATAGGAATAAGTAAAAGTCGAGACCTGTCTTTTGGTTCTATCCAGTACTTCGGCGGGGATGCTTTCCGGATTGAAGGTTACGATGGCGTGTTGCACGGTGACCATCGCTTCATCTTCCAGTTTGTGAGCTGCTTCTACCAGATCGTCCTTGTGCTCGATAAGAAATGCTTCCACGAATTCAATCACGTTTTTCTTCAGTTTATTTACGTTCTCCAGGGGCATGGTGCGCAGATCGAAGCTGGTGATTTGAACGGCTATCTGATGTTTAATGCCGAATCGTTTTATCAGATCCGCTATCAGCTTTTGAGCTTCTTTCGGTTCATTTTCCATATAGCTCTTCCACTCGTAGCAGATGCGCTTCACCCCGACAATGCGAGCAAGCAGGCGATAAGGACCGCCGGCATAGGCATTGATAGACTCATCGAGGGCATTGATATTTTGCGGACTGAGTACCTTTATCAAAGCCAGTCTTATCTTCTCGGGGGTGAGCAGGTTTTCCATCAAGCGCTCAGAAAGCTCCGTCGCCTGGGTCATATTGATGCGACTGGAGAGAACCACCTGATCGAAGATCTTGTCGGTTATAGCGGGGATTCTAGTTTCACTGCGGTCTTCGAGAGAATCTATTGTCGATTTGATGAAGTGTTGCAGAAGCGTGGGGCTGAGCTGCGCTATCTCCGATGCAAGACGATGCAGTTTTGTGGTATCGCGAAACTCTTTCAGGAGAACCGAGTCGATGAACAGGTCCACTGTTCTGTAAATGTTCTCCTGGGTGACTAACTCTTCCGCTTTCGCTTTGATGTCCTGGGGAGTAAGCAGGGTATCGGTAATGGTGGTGGCTACGGACTGGGAGAGTTTTGCCTGTCTTTTCGGAAAGATGCCTGGTGTCAGGGGCACTTGAATTTTGGTGCCCGGAATGAACCAGGCGTTGTAAGGGCGGAAGAGCATCTTTACCGCGCAATAGGTCGCAATCCAACCATGAAATCCAAACAAAATCGGAGGCACCAGCACATCTACTATGAAGGCTTCCTTGCTGGCAAATAAGGCGTAAAGGTCGAACCCAAAGTTCATTTCTGATTCCGGCAACTAATAGTCTTAGAGGTTATTTTAACCAGATTTGATTATAAGCAGTGCATATATCCGTCATTTGAGCATTCTCATTAGAAGCCGGTGCGCAGCTCCTGTCAGGCAGCTCCTTTGGCACTATAATTATTGTCACTTCCTTAATAAAGCATTTTCCGTCTCTCTATGAAATCTTCTCCAGGTTCAGTCTTCTCTCTTGCACTGCTCATAACGCTCTCTTGCTCTCAGACCGGTCTAGCCATGGGAAGCGAGAAGCCATGGAAGAAGCTGGCGGAAAATGGTGATATGTTATTTCAGCGCGGCGCCTATCATGCGGCGGTCTCGGTTTATAAGCAAGCTGTCGATCAGAACCATGAGAGCTGGCAGTTGCATCTGCGCTATGGGCGGGCGTTATCCAGAATCGGTCGACAGAAGGATGCCCTTGCCGAGCTTTTTCAGTCGCTTTTTCTAAACGATAAAGATCCGGCCGCTAATCTTTCCACCCGGGCAGAGATAGCGGCAATCTTTTTGAAGCAGGGCAACTATGAT
Organism: bacterium; assembly: GCA_016124935.1. Classification (GTDB taxonomy): domain Bacteria; phylum Cyanobacteriota; class Vampirovibrionia; order Obscuribacterales; family Obscuribacteraceae; genus RI-106. The sequence continues at coordinate 143,722 of WGMS01000020.1, forward strand.
GAAGCAGGCGGGCAGCTAAAGCAGATTCTCGAACTGAAGCCCGATGACATGGATGTCCGTGGCAATTATGCAGTCTGTCTCGAACAGCTTGGATTCATCGAGCTGGCTTGTGAAGAGTTGAATATGGTGGCACGGGCGAGACCCAACAGCAGTACCGCTTTTTATAACCTTGGCAACGCGCTGTATAAGAAAGGCGATTTCAAGCGCGCCAAGCTCTCGTTCAAACGCGCTATAGGCCTCGATCCTTCCAATAACCTTGCGATAGTCGCCCTGGGTAGAACCCATATGGCTCTCAATGAAGATAAGCTTGCTCTGATTGTTTTGAAGAAGGCTGTGGAGCGAAATCCTAACAATCATTACGCTTACCTTGCTCTTGGGGAGCTCTATGAAAGTGCCGGCAAGCAGGGCGATGCGGCGGAAGTATATAAAAAAGCGATACAAATTAATCCAAGAGATCCGGCATCTAAAGCAGCATTGTCTAAACTGTTGGATAATTCGAAGAGTTTGGTCGCCCAAGACCGTCTGGACGTGACGAGGTAAAGATATGAAATTGCAAGCAACAGGAGCCTTCTTTATGGGGGCGCTTATGTTGATGGCCCAGGCAGGCCCGCTTTCTGCCGCCGAAAATACAAAGACGAATAGCGAAGATATAGATCGGGCTATTGTCAGATACAAAGCCGGCATCGGTGCCAACCCCAATAATCCGGAGACCCGCCTTCGGCTTGGTGAAGCGTATCTGGTCAAAGGAAATCTGGATAGTGCCCTGGAGCAGTTTCAAGCCGCTGCCAAGATCTCTCCCAACAAATCAGATGCATATCTGGGTCTCGCCAGGGTTTACACTCGTAAGCACGATGACAAGCAGGCTTTAAAGGCCCTTAAGGATGCCGTTTTAAGGGATCCTAATAATTCGGATATACATTACAAACTCGGTCAGATGTATATGCGGTTGAAAGAAGACGATAATTCAATAAAAGCATATCGAAAGTCTATAAAGTTGAATCCCAAGTTCGGCCCTGCCCATCGAGAACTGGGTATGGTACTGGGTTTGCAGGGTAAACTCGAAGATCAGATCTTTGAGGAGAAGAAAGCGCTGGAGATTGATCCTGGGGACGCCGAGGCTCTCTATTACCTGGCTTCGGCCTATGTTCATACGGAGAAGCGCGATCAAGCCGCTCAGTGTCTCGAGAAGTGCATCGGTATAGATCGTAAAAACGCAGAAGCCTTCTGGCTTTTAGCCGGCATCAAAGCCAGTCAGGATAAATTCGAGGAAGCTGTAAGCTTTGCCCAGAAGGCGGTCGACATCCAGCCGGATAGTGAAAAATTCAAGAAAACCCTTCAAAAAATCAAAGCCGCCGCCGATAAGAACAAATAACTTTTAGTTACAAAACGCCATTCGCCCTCAGGTAATTTTGGGGTAGGCGGAAAGCCTCACGATTACCTGTTGGCAACTCTTTCTTTCCTGGGTACTGCTTTGAAAAGCTTAACTATATGAGCGGGTTTCCACCTTGCAAATGGAAGGTAAAGGTCCTAACATTTATCGGAGTCAGGACATAACCGCCAGAAAGTGAGGCCGCCGAAGCCTCCTTCCATATAATGGCCGGTAAAGAATGTCCGTTGTGTTAATCAAATCAATTAGATCGCGTAATTTTGTAAGAGGTTGAGAAGCCGTGCCAGAGCAAGCGGAGAAGAAGTCCGAAAAGGCTAGAGAATTTGAGCTTAAAGCTGATATCAAAGTCGTAGGTGTCGGCGGTGCAGGTTCAAATGCTGTCAATCGAATGATTGCAGCCGGGTTGAGTGGTGTTGAATTCTGGGCGTGCAACACGGACGCTCAAGCACTGGAGCTGTCCGCTGCTAAGAATCGATTGCAGGTTGGCGCCAAACTGACAAGAGGTTTGGGTGCCGGTGGTAATCCCCAGGTCGGTATGAAGGCTGCCGAAGAGAGCCGAGAAGAGATAGCGAATGCTATACAAGGATCGGACATGGTCTTCATCGCCGCCGGTATGGGTGGCGGAACCGGAACCGGTGCCGCTCCTATCGTCGCCGAAGTGGCTAAAGAGCTGGGTGCCCTCACCGTAGGAGTGGTATCACGGCCTTTCTTCTTCGAAGGAAGAAGAAGAGCCAATCAGGCGGAAGAAGGAATCAACGAGATTCGCTCTAAAGTGGATACTCTCATCGTGATTCCCAATCAGAGATTGCTTGAAGTGGTTGATCACAGAGCCTCCATGCAGGAAGCTTTTGTGGAAGCCGATAAAGTATTGATGCAAGGCGTACAGGGCATCTCCGATATAATCACCGTTCCCGGTCTGATTAATGTAGACTTCGCCGATGTGAAGGCTGTAATGCAGACTGCCGGTTCGGCCCTCATGGGTGTCGGTCGTGCCAGTGGCGAAGGTCGGGCTGTGGAAGCGGCTCGCAACGCCATCAACAGCCCGCTCCTCGAAAGTACTATAGATGGTGCTTCCGGAGTAATCTTCAGCGTCACCGGCGGACCGGACCTCACTCTGCATGAAGTCCAGGAAGCTGCCAACGTCATCTATCAGTCCGTCTCCGAAGATGCCAACATCATATTCGGTGCGGTGCTCGACGATCGTCTCCACGGCGAGGTGCTGATCACCGTAATCGCCACCGGCTTCGATATGGTTGTTCAGCCTGCTGAGCACGCATTTGTCAGACCGGTGGAGCGGACCAGAGAGCAGGCGCAAAGAAGACCCGAACCGGCTCAAGCTCATGTTCCTGTCCAACAACAGCAACATAAGCAGATGCAGCCTTCTCTTCTCGAAGCCCCTGCAGGAGAGGAAGTCTCGATCACCACCCTCGAGAGCGCCGAAGAAGAGGATGGTCCCAGCGAGGAAATGCAGAAGATCGCCAGCGATATTCTCGACATTCCGGAGTTCTTGAGAGCGCGCAATCGCTAATTAAGCGGGACCTCAGCGAATAAGAATAGGAAAGGCGGTTGTAAACACAGCCGCCTTTTTCATTCGTATTCTCTATTTGGTTTGCTAAGATCCTGCAAGTACAGTAGTCGGTCTTCCGGGGAGGTTCCCTTTGAGTATCCAGGAAATTGATATCGGAAGCGGCACTATGCCTATTTCGGTCGAAGACGAGAACCGCGTTGTTTTAATAGATCAACGCGAGCTACCCCAGAGTCTTACTTATTTCGATGCCACTAAATTCGAGGATATGCTCTACGCCATCAAGCATATGGTGGTGCGTGGAGCTCCTTCTATCGGTGTGGCGGGAGCCTTTGGCCTGGCTGGCTATGCCGTATCTATTGCTTCCCCGGACCAGGGTCTTGGCCCGGATGATTTCCTCGAGCAGTTGGACAGAGCAAGAGCGGAGATTCAAGAAACTCGTCCGACAGCGGTCAATCTAATGTGGGAGACCGACGGCATTTTCAACAAAGCCCGAGAGCTTGTCGAGGCAGAAACAGAGCTGAGTCCGCAGCAGATTGCCGCGCGCTTGATGGAATCAGCTAAGCAGACCATGGAAGATCATGTCCGCATGAACCGCAAATTGAGCGAGTACGGTTGTGATTTTATCCCTAAAAACCCTTCCATTCTCACTCACTGCAATGCCGGCTCTCTTGCCGCTTGCGGCTGGGGAACTGCCCTTGGTGTCATTCGCTCCGCCAAAATCCGGGGCTATTCGCCCACGGTCTTCGTCGATGAGACCAGACCGCGTTCTCAAGGAGCGCGTCTTACGATGTGGGAATTGAAAGAGGATGGCATTCCGGCAAAACTTATTTGTGATTCAATGGCCGGGTATGTCATGGCCAACAAGCTAATCGACCTGGTTATAGTAGGCGCGGATCGCATCGCCATGAATGGCGACACCGCCAACAAAATCGGTACCTATAACCTGGCGGTGCTTGCCAAATACCATGATATTCCTTTCTATGTTGCCGCACCGCTTTCTACTTTTGATCGCGGTCTGGCAGAAGGCTCCGGTATACCCATCGAGCATCGAGATCTGGACGAGGTTGTCAACGTAAATGGCGCCTCCATTACAGTAAAGGATGCAGAGGCTATCAACCCTGCTTTCGATGTCACTCCGGCAAGTTTGATCACGGCGATTTTCACCGAGGTCGGAGTTTTGAGACCCGAGTACAAAGAGTCCATAGCCAGAGCGCTGGCCTGATTAATTAAGGCCAGGGCCGATTCGCCCTTCGTTCTTGTCAAGGGAGCCAAAGAGCATGATCAGATCGCGTCTATAAATGAGACAATCGTCTATCTGATTATTTATTTAGAATAGGCAGACGAAAGAGAACGAAAGGAGAGATGCACAGTCATGACCAGCGCAGTTGATGTAATCGATATTCCCGTTGTTGAAGCGACCCGGGAGAATGTCAGTGAATACGGGCTTTTCATCGGGACCGACGTTCCCAATGACGGATTGTCCATCCCTTTCTATAAAGGCTCGGTTCAAGAAGGTCATAATCTCCCATTCGAGTGCACTGGCTCTGCCGTGATTAGAACGGCCCGCATCTCGAAACGCGCTCAGGAAGTGACCTGGCTGGAGCGGCACATGAATATGACCCAGCTTTTTGTCGGTCTAGGAGACCAGCCTTTCGCCATGGTGCTGGGCAAGCCCAATCATAAAGAAGGCAAAGAGGTTCCAGACTTAGATCAGGTCAAGTGCTTCATTCTTCCTCCCGGTCATGGCATCATGATTCACCGCGGCACCTGGCATGACTTTCCTCTCTGTGTCAAAGAACCGGTCACGGTTCTGACCGCTAATTCGCCGGAGGTGGTGGAAGCGCTCGCCGGCATGGCCGGTGCCAACGAGATGAACCATGGCGACGTCTACAAAATAGACATCAAGAAGCACACCGGTAAAGTGCTGAGAGCGGCAGTATAAGAATGCGGGTAAGAGCTTATAAACTGCGGACCTCCGGACCTTCGGATATAAGCGGCCTGGTCGATTTATTCGATAGAAAGCTGATTCGTGCCGAAGATGTTATCTGCATTATCGGCAAGACCGAAGGCAATGGCGGTCGTAATGATTTTACCCGAGAGCTTGCCATGACGGTTTTCGAGGATCTTTTCTCGCGTCTTCTCAAAATCAATCGCGAGGAAGTCACCGAGCGCATAATCTTTTCTCTATCCGGCGGCACCGAAGGGGTGGTCTCACCCCATATCGTTGTCTTCGCCAGGGAAGGCGCTGAGTCTTCCGAGGCTGCTGCAGAAAAGAGACTGGCTCTTGGAATAGGCTTCACCAGGGAGTTCGCCCCCGAAGAGATAGGGCGTCTGGCCCAGGTAGAAGAGACTGCCCGGGTGATATCGGATGTGGTGAAGACATTGAGAGTCGATTCTCCTTCCGATATCCATTTCGTCCAGATGAAAGGGGCGATTCCCTCATATACCTGGGAAGAAGGAGAAACGGCCAGCCTTTTGGGAGTTCCGATGCGTTCGGATATGATCTATTCAAGAGGTGCCTCCGCCCTCGGTGCGGCGGTGGCTCTTGGTGAAGTGGCAATCGAGGATCTCGATGACGACAGCATATGCTCGGACTGGTCCAAGTATTCGCGCACCGCTTCTTGCTCGGCCAAGCCCGGTCTTACCCGGACCGAGATCATGGTAATGGGCAACAGTCGCTACTGGCAGGGAGACCTGGTCATAAACGGCGGCATTCTCAAAGACATGATCGATGCCGATTCTGTCCGTTCCGTACTCCGTGGACTGGGTACTGGTATGGAAGTAGCCGGTCAGGCTTCTGCCGAACAGACCGCTCGATTGGTCGGCATCTTCGGTAAATCCGAAGCGGATCCCAGGGGCGAGATCCGGGGACAGAGACACACGATGTTGACCGATGACGATATCAGCGACACCCGCTATTCAAGATGCGTGCTCGCCAGTGTGGTGGCAAGCGTGGTGGGCGATACCGCTATCTATATAAGCACTCGCTCGGAACACCATGGCCCCCTGGGTGGTGGCACCCTGGCCGTTATCGCACGGGTGGATGAAGTATGAAAGTCATAGAAGAAAATCTCTTGAAAGTTAAAACCGGAGCCTCCCTACACTGTAATCGCCAGGGCGACGGCGAGGAACTGATCGTATTTCTTCATGCCGTGGGCGGCAACGCCGACTCCTGGAAGCCGCAATTAGATTGTTTTGGCGACAGATACACTTGCATAGCTTTCGACTTTCGCGGCCACAGCCGATCTCAGTTGAGTGAATGCCAGGCGGACGCTCGCACAGTATCTATAGATGAGTTCGCCCGGGACACCATCGCCCTGATAGAAGAGTCCGGCTATTCCAGGGCCCATTTAGTAGGGCTATCTATGGGCGGAGTGGTGGCACTGCGGGCCTGGTCAATGCGTCCTGATCTGGTTCAATCTTTGTGCATCGCCAACTCCTGGGCTAAACATCTGGAAGCCTCGGCAAAAATTGCTTTTATGACAGAGCGCCTGACTGAAATGACCATGCAAGAGAGCGCCGCCGAGCTTATTCCTGATCTCTTCGGTCCTGGAGCGGCTCCTTCTTTTGTGGAAGAGACCGTGGCCATAGAAGGCGCCAAAGAGAAAGAGGTCTTCCTCTTATCCTGGCGCTCTATGTTCGAGGCGGATCTTTCAGGCAGGGTCGCAGAGATAGCTGTGCCGGTTTTGCTTATCGGAGGCAGTTTAGATAAGGTGACACCGGCGGATCCGCTGTTGACCTCTATCAAGGCCGAGCTTCCTCTGGCCCAACTGAAAGTGATTGAAGGCGGGGGGCATTTTTCTAACCTCGACAGCATAGAGTCTTTCAACAATTTACTTGCCGTGCATTTAAGACGAGCAAGGTCGAGGGGCGGGACAAGAGTACAACCTCCCCGCAGGCAGAGCCATATCATAGAAGGAGAGCTCGTCGCCCACGGTCTTGTTCACCTTTTGAATGAACGCAAGATAGATTACTTCTTCTCTAATTCAGGCACGGATTTTACTCCGATTATAGACGGCTTCGCCCGTTATAAAAAAGATGCCGATTTCAAACTGGAGCCTGTGGTGGCACCGCACGAGAACACCGCCATCGCCATGGCCCATGGTTATTATCTCCTTACCGGTCGGACCCAGGTGGTTATGGGCCACGTCAATGTCGGCACCGCCAATATGGGTCTTGGTATTATCAATGCCAGCCGCTCGCATATACCTGTGCTGGTGCTATCGGGCAACACCCCCTGGTATGACGGTGGGGTAGACGGCTGCAGGACTAACTTTGTCCAGTGGGGTCAGGATACTTTCGATCAGGGCGCCTACTTTCGCGAGTTTACAAAGTGGGACTATCAGCTCAAGGGTCCGCACCATATGGAGACCGTTGTCGACCGGGCTCTTGCCATAGCCGAAAGCGATCCTGCCGGACCGGTCTATTTGACCCTGCCCAAAGAAGCGCTCTGTATGAAGCTTACCGAGCAAGATAAAGTAAGCGCAACAACACCCTGTCAGCGGTCTACTTATATGGGCGCGCCTGCACCAGATGCGGTGGCGCAAGCGGCCCGCATGATCGCAGAAAGTAGAAAGCCGCTTATCATAACCGCTGAAGCCGGCCGTTATCCCGGTGCGGTGGAGGCTCTTTTGCGACTGGCTTCTACTTATGCCATTCCGGTAATAGAGCACGGCAAAAGAAATTTCTTCAACTTCCCCACCGAGTCGCACTATCATCTCGGTTTCGACCCATCGCCTTATGTGGAAGAAGCAGATCTTGTCATTGCGCTGGAGTCGCATGTTCCGTGGATACCCGCTCTGTCCGAGGTGAAGCAGCCGCCGCGCATGATTCATATCGGCGTCGACCCTTTGTGCAGCAAGCTTCCCATGCGCGCCTTTCCTGCCGACCTCAGTCTCACTGCCTCTGCCGATCAGGCTCTGCTTGCCATCAATAAATCGCTGAGCTGTCTATCTGCCTCGGAGAGCTATGGTAAGTCAGACTTCTTTTTAGAAACAGATAGTCGCAGAAGCGAGCTAAAAAATGAGCATGACAGGCTCTTCGGGGCAAAGCGCGCCGCCGCGTCTAAACTAGCTTCCGAAAAGGAGATAACCAAAGAGTTTCTTTCCTACACACTTGGGACGGTGGTGGATGATGAAGTGGTTATTTTTAACGAGTACAATCTCGATCCTTATCTAGTGCCCCGGCATCTGGTCGACTCCTGGTTCGAGAACTCGGTGGCGAGTGGTCTAGGATGGTCTCTGGGAGCGGCTCTGGGAGCACAGCTCGCCTCGCCTTCTCAGACCATGGTGGTAACCCTTGGTGATGGCTCTTATCTCTTCAATACGCCCCTATCCGCCCACTATGTCGCTTCTGCCTATAGACTGCCGGTGGTGATTGTTGTCTTCAATGACAATGCCTGGTCTACAATCAAAAAGTCTTATAAAGGCTCTATGCCCGGGGGCTGGGGTATCAAGAACGACTATATGCCTCTGTGCGATTTTGAAGTACCGGTCGAGTTCGATCTGCTCGCCCGGGCGACCGGCGGGGTCGGTCTCAAAGTGGAAGAGCCGGCTGAGCTGGAGGCGACTTTGCGCGAGGCGCTGAGAATTTCCAGGCAAGATCGGAAACATGTGCTCGTCAATGTAGTCTGTAGAAGAGATGGCTAGTAGTTTGGGTTAATATGAAAGAAAACCAGGGAGATCAATCTAGATGAACTATATGAAATCAGCCTTTCTAGCTAGTTTTTCAGCGCTTTTTCTCGTCTCTTTTTCATATGCCGGTCCGGATAAAGTCTACGCCCAGGAGAAGAAGAGCTTCGACGGGCAGGACATGGTTTTTCGCGGCGAGAAAAAATCCGCCAAGGATGTAAAAGAGCTTCGTCGGGTCGATTTCAAGGTAGTGGGCAGCGCCTGTGCTTCTTGTCTGGGAAGAGTCCGCAAAAGGATAGCAGCTCTCGATGGCGTCGTCGAAGCGGCGGTGATGATCAAAAAGCCCTATGGAGCTGCCGCAATTTATGACGGCTCCAGGATAAAAGTGGACAAGATATTAAAAGAGGCTCTCAAAGGCGAGAAGGTCAAGGTCAAAATCGAAGAGGTCAATGACCGCGCTATCGAGAAGATGCCGTTTATTCTGGTGCCTAAATTCAATCAGTTGAATAAATAATTCTAATTCAAAAAGGAGCCTTCTCAGATAAAGACCATAAAGAAATCTGTCCTCATCTCGTCCTCACTCCTTGTCGCCAGGAATACAATTGCCTTGTGTCGAAGTGGGCTTACCAACCCATACACCGTCTCGGAATGCTTTAACCGGTGGAGATACATGCAATCCAGTATTCGTTAGCCTGTCCAGATGTTTTTTGTCTATTTTTGCCATAACTCTTGGTCGTCGAAGTTATCTAGCTATTCTTTGATTGCGATTCTGCTTCCATAGATTTAAAAGCTTCCGATCTACCCAGAAACTTTCCGTGTAGATAGGCAAATTCGATCATTCTTGCGGAGTCTCCAAAGTAGAAATCTAAGATATCATCAACGGCTTCTTCCGGAGTTGCCCATTCATTTAGAAAATCTGCTGGACTCACAGATTCTTGGGACCCATTTAAATCTACTACCCAAGCTGACCTGTTTCGATAAAACGCAATCATTGGAGCATTTGTATCTGGTTGCTCTTCTGGTTTCTCTTCAAATGAAATATAGTCGGAACTATAACCAGGAACAAAGTGACCTTTTGTTGAGGTTGGTTTTTTGATCCATACACCACCGCTATAGGCGGGTATCGGCGGAGATACGTGAAGACCGGAATCCCGTAATCTGTCTAAGTATTTTTTGTCTATCTCTTCCATAAAGATCTCCTGTCCTATTTGCTTTTTCGGTATATACAGTTACCGTTCCAGGTCGTAAAGAAGTCATTAACAGTCATTTCGTACCTAGTACCTTCGTAAGGGTCTAGTATTGCGATGTGTTTGCTGGTTGAACCTGGACCTTCAACAATCACCGAATGCAATGATTTGGGCTTTTCCGTCCAAGGTTTTTCATTTAGTACGGCACCCCACGGTCCATTTTTGCCAATTTCAGGAAGTGAGGTTGGACCTTTTTCTGCCGTCCAATTATCACCCAAGCATGGCAGGAGATCTCTAATATCTCTTTTTCTGTAGTTTTTAAATGCTTCAATAAGGTTCCTTTCATTTAATCGACCGTTGGAAAGTATTTCGCCTGTTTTAGCAATGCACGAATCACTGTCAAACTGTCGGACAATTTCAGCTGCGAATCTTTCATTGGTCACAGGCCATTCGTATTGCTTTCTTATTTCTCCCTGGTCAGTTCTTTGTAGTCTGCCGGTGTCTTTATCAATCTGGTAGTGAACACCCTCCACCAGCTCGCCTTCAATGTGAGATTTGCCTTTCTTCGGACCCTTTCCTTCCAGATTGTCTGCGCCAGTCATGAAGAGCGAGTTCTCGTTCTTTTCTGGTGTTATCGGAAAGTGCCTATTCAGCGGCGGACCATCGGCAGGTTGCAGAATCGGTTCATGCCCCACTATATCGTTGATGAACCTCATCGCTTCATGGGGCAGTTGCTTCAATCTTTCGGCTGCTGATTTGGTCATCGCACCAATATCGGTTTTGCCACCATCCGCCTTGATTCCCCTCGCCGCTGCATGACCATGAGGAATGCCTATTCCACCCGTAGCCAGATCAAACGAGGCTTTATATGCCTCTGGTCCCAATAGCTCCTTAGATCTATCGCAGAAGCTAAGCAATTCTTCTGGGCTGGAGTTGCCGGTCTTGGAATACAAATCCAGAACCTCTTGGTTGCGCGCCCTGTTCTCTGGCGAAAACAGTTGGTCCTGCAAAAATGTAGCCGTCATCACTGCGCCGATAGACAATGCCACGGCTGGGTGACCTTCTAAGACAGCACCGAAAGCGGTACCGGTCAAGAAATTGGCAGAGCCCTCATGAATGGTTTCTTGCGTCCTTTCTGATATCTGTTTCTGCGCCTCGTCGCCCAATTCAAAAGCCGGCGCAAGACCGAAAACCATCAACATCTGCCCGAACTTTCTGGTATCGGCTTCTCCGACAGCCTTCGCCACATCGGGTGTAAGCAAGTATGTGCCCAGGGCTCTTCCGACGTCCGATTTTCCGATGCCGAGCGCATCTACTTTGTCTCGCCCGTGTAGCCGAGCCGTTTCGGCTACCAAGAATGCTGTGGCACTCTCCACCGCCTGCATTCGCTCTGGCGAAACGCGGGGGCTTTCATGCGGCTTCTCAGAGACTTCTCTATTAGTGTCCGGATTTCGACCGGATTCCAGGCTGAGCGCTTTATGAGTACCGGCAAGCTCGCTTTCGCCAATATCCCCAGACATCAACGAAGCCGTGACATCCGCCTTCAGCTGCCTGACCAGTTTGTCCTTCTCCGCCCCCGGCTCCATATGTTGGTCGAGCTGTCTTCGCATCTCAAGGGCATTCTTCACCAGGGCGTTCTCCGGCGCCAGAGCTTCCATGGTACCGGTGGTGATGTTCGC
>WGMS01000029.1 GCA_016124935.1 bacterium
ATCCTGAGAAGAGAACGGAAGTTCATAGCGATGTCTCAGGAAAGGCGAAGATCCTGAGAAGAGAAAGGAAGGTCATAGCGAGGTCGCAGAAAAGGCGAAGATCCTGAGAAGAGAACGGAAGGTCATAGCGATGTCTCAGGAAAGGCGAAGATCCTGAGAGGAGAACGGAAGGTCATAGCGATGTCTCAGGAAAGGCGAAGATCCTGAGAAGAGAAAGGAAGGTTATAGTGATGTCTCAGAAAAGGCGAAGATCCTGAGAAGAGAAAGGAAGGATATATCGATGCCTCAGAATAGGCGAAGATCCTGAGAAGAGAAAGGAAGGATATATCGATGCCTCAGAAAAGGCGAAGATCTTGAGAAGTAAATAGATTCTTCCCTGCCGGCTTATCGATAGTATCCGCTGCCATAGGCACCGTTCATGCCGTAGGCGCCGCCATACATTGGATTGCCATATCCGTATCCGCCTCCACCATAGCCATATCCGCCGTATCCCCCGCCGATAACGGTACCGGCTGCCACAGCTCCGACAGTAAGCAGGGTCTTAGCCAGACTTTTCAGAAGAGGATGTCCTTTTTTCTGCTGGGGTTGCTGTTGAGTTTGTTGGGTTTGTTGCGGTTGCTGAAGCTGTTGGGGCGGTTGATAGCTCATATTGCTCTGGTTGCCGTAAGAGTTCTGATAGCCACTTCCATAGCCCTGATTATAGCCCTGGTTGTAAGTTTGATCAGTCCCGGAGGTCATTTGATTCTGTGCAGCGTAGCCGCCATACGCACTACCTGTAGTGCTGCCATTCGAGTATCCGCCGCCGGTCGCGCTAGCATTTTCGTTTTCGGTGTTGCCCGGAGGCGGCCAATTCGGAAAGTTGGACGCAGATTGTCGGGCTGGTGCCACCGATGGAGCCGAGGGCGTTTTGTGCATAAGGCTGACAGCATTAACAAGCACTTTTACCTGCATCGGAATCGAAGAGTTGGTGTCAGGTGGTTCGTTTGGAAACACCGATTTCTCGAGATCGCGAACTCTTTCTATCAGCGGTTTTTGTGGAAAAGTATGTCCATAGACATGTCCCTCGAGCCAGGTCAACTGCTCTTCCACTGGTGCCCCCAGAGATGGAGGACTGTCCTGACTTTCGTTACGATAGCCGCCACCGTAGGAAGGCGGTGTCATTCCATAAGAACCAGAGGCGCTGGACGGGAACGCCGAACCTGAGCCACCGCTATAGGCACCGCCATCGCCATATCCATAGCCGGTGCCCTGCCCGTACTGAGGCGGTGTGCCTGCATAGTTGTTGCCGTTGTCGTTGTCTGCCGCCTGATAGTTCATCGTGTTGCGCGGATCGACGATATTGGAGATCGACTTGTGATAGTGCTTTTGGACGTACTTCTCCAGGTCTTCCGTTCGTTTGCTGAGATCGGGATCGGAAGATACTTTTTTAAAGGCTTTCATCTCTAGTTGAGCCAGCCGTTTTCCCAGCCCTTCATCGCGATAGGTTTTGCCCAGAAGAATCTGCTCTATGGCATCAACCCGGGGATAGTCGGTACTCGGGTCGGCAGCAGAAGCATTAGCACTGGCGTCGTCTGCGCTCTGGCTCTTGTCGTTGCTTGCCTGGGCGCCTGTGCTGTTCTGTGTGCCGCCTTGATCTGTGTTTTGCTTGTCGGTGTTTTTTGAAGAATTCAGATCCGGCACCGCTGCCAACAGGGCCGACATTCGATCTTCTTCGCTTCCGATTTTGGATTCTCCGAACACCAGTTTTTCGACTCTTTCGATTCTGTTCTCTTCGGATTCCTTTTTATAGTCATGATCGAAAAATTTGATCTCCATTTTTGTAAGGTCGCTGGAGAGTTCCTTGCTCAGTGCATAAACCGGTTCTGCGTTCAGCAGAATTCCCAGAGGCAGCACCATATTGAAGGCAAGAGCCAGGGTGGTGACTTTCCTCTTAATACATTTTTGATTGGTGGTATTTCTCAAAGCAGCAATTTTTCTAAAATGACTTTCTAAAACAATATAAAAACAATATATAGAATAGGGCGTCCAGGAAAGGACCCGGGGTCCCAGGCTTCAGATTATAGATCACTTGTATATAAAGAAGGTTAGAGAAGGGCCATCACGATTTTTGGGATTTTTAAATCGGGTACACATTGGTCACTATTAATACGTATATTCAAAATGTCCTAAATCAGTTACCCACTGAAACCCCCTTTAAAATTCCGTTTTTTTCCTCAGAACAATCCCCTTGTTTCTGAGACCGAGGTCAACTACATGTCCGCTTCTCGTCTTGCGCAGAACGTGCGCGATAAGATGCTGTCGGAGTTCGACTCCGTTCAGGTCGATTCTTTCGCCAAATTCGCCCCCAGAGCCACCGGTGCCGTTGATGCTATGTTGTGTGGTTTCATCTTAGAAGGTGAGATGGGCGATTTCGAGAGAGTTTCCCAGTCTGTTTCCAGTGGCGACTGGTATTACAATCTCTAGTTCGAAAATTTTTTGTGAGCAGCGAGTGGTAGAAGGTGTCTATTTAGGCACCTTTTCCATTTGTGCAGATTTTTATTGAGTGAGTGAGTGAGTGAGTGAGTGAGTGACGTTTTTTTTGCGCAAAAAGAAGGAAAGGGCGGCCGAAGCACACCCTTTCCAGACAAGCCGCCGATTAGGCGACTGCACTAAACGACACACGACTCGGATTGAATCCGGATCTACGGAACCATAGCTCAAGAACGTCATCGGAGACCGAAAGCAAGGGCAGAGAAAGTCAAAGAAACTTCTGAGTTGCTAAGCCTAAGCTGGGTCCACAGCGCCCACATAGTTCCAGAACAGAGGCTGGAGGTATGGAGCATGGTAGCACAGGAGTCCGGAGACGTTGACGGAAACGCACCAGGGGCGAAGTCTCGAGGTCGGGAAGGAGCCACCAGAGCCGGGAGCGCGCCAGGAGCCTCCGAAGAAGCAAGAACCAGCGGGGAACCCGAGGGGGCGACCGACCTGCCGGGAAGGCGCCGCCAGAGCCGGGGACCGAGCCACCGTCCCCAGAGGAAACGGAAAACACAGAGCACCCGAGGGGGCAACCAACCTGCCGGGAAGCGACCGAGTGAGCAGAACACCACCACCCGAAGGGGGCGAGGATAAGCTCGAAACGACCGACCTCCGCACGAAACGCACCACCGCAGACTAGCTGCAAGGAGCGCATCCGGTGTCGAACGGACAAGAGCCGTGCATCAATTTCGTACAAGATAATTCTACCCAGAATTTCTTGACAACACGCATCAAAAAAGATCATTTTTCAGAAAATTTTTTCTCCGAAATACTCGTCGTGGTAGTAGTTTCCATGCATTCAGGCGACTGTTTTTGCGGTAGACTCGAAGCAGTTTTATACTGGGTTGATACTGTTCGAGAATCAGGGACCAGAGCTTTGCGATGACCAGACATCTGGACAAAGGCATCATCCTCTACCAGCAGAAGAATTACGCAGGAGCCGAAAGAGAGCTAAAACTCTGTGTGGCGGAAGAGCCTGAAAATCCTTATGCTCGTGCGCTTCTGGCCGGATGCTATCTGCTTACGGCCAGGACCGAAGAAGCTCTAGATGAGGTCGAGCTTGCTATCGGCATGGATCCCAGTCAGCCTTTCGCCCACTATATGCGCTCCATGATCGAGCTTCATCGAGGCAACCTGGTCGAGGCCATGGCATCTATTCAGGAAGCGATTCGTCAGGACCCGGATGACGCGGATTTTCACGCTCTGCTCTCCGAAATCTACTTTTACAAAGAGCGATTTGCTGAAGCGCTCGAAGCGGCAGAGAACTCTCTGCGCCTGGATCCGGAGCTGGTGGAAGCTGTTAATGCCAGGGCACAGGTGCTGGTTCGGCTCGGTCGGGCCGAAGAGGCGGAGCAATCCCTTGCCAGTGCCCTGGAGCGAGAGCCGGCCAATTTTTTGACCCACATCAATCTTGGCTGGGTGAAATTGAGACAGGGCACTATCAAAGAGGCTTTTGAACATTTCAAAGAAGGGCTAAGGTTGGAGCCCAATTCCGAGTGGGCTCGGGAAGGGGTGGTGGAAGCGCTCAAAAGCCGCAATCCGCTATATTTTCCAGTGTTGAAAGTCTCTCTCTGGCTATCCGGGCTGGACGCCCGGCTGCGCTTCCTCGTGATCCTGCTTTTTTACTTCTTTCCGAATTACGCAGTCCCTATAGTACTTGTATTCATTCCGGTGATGTTTTCGGACCAGCTCTTCAATACGATGCTGCGCCTAGACCCTTATGGGCGGATTGTGCTTACGGAAGAGCAAACTCGCTCCAGCAACATCTTTATAGCCGTTCTTGTCGGGCTTTTCGCCCTGGCGATTCTAGTGTGCTGCAAAACCTTCGTCTTGCCTTCCTGAGTATTTGACAGAGGCTTAAAATCAGGCGCTTCCTAGTCTCTTGCCAGGGTAGAAACTACCAGGCCGAAGGAAGTGGTTGCGATTATCGATGCGAAGATTAAAAGCATGGTTCTGGCTCCTTCTTGTTGTTCCGTCCGCTTATTCAATATCATTCCGGACGGGGTTTCGAATCTGTTCCTTTCCACCGGCGGACTGCTCACTTTTAGGAGGACGAACAAGGAAAAAGAAAGATCCCCTGAAATCATTAAAAACATTGAGTTTTCGGTCGGGAACAAAGGCGTTCTTTGTAACCATTGATGATGTCAAGTGTCGAGTGGGAAGGGCGAGCAGATTGAATGCTATCCTGCGATACTTTCGGTATCAATGGCAGTGGCAGCTATTTCTAAGATGTGCCGGTGGCTGTGACCAAATTTCAGTCTGTCTTCAGTCATTGAAGTAGAGCACGCTTCATCGAGCTTCATCGTCTATGGGGCTAGTCCTTTTAGAATCGGTTACTCCTTGGTATATGTAGATATAGAGTAATTGATCCAGGTCCCTGGTTAGCAGCTATGACAATCCAGAGATTAAATCCGAAGAAATCAGCCAGAACCAAGTACCGGCCTTCATATAAAACTAGCCGGCCAAGGTCGGAAGAAGGCTCTGCACTTAGTGAGATGGCTCCCGGTCTATTCTTGCTGATTTTCTTCGGGCTTTTTCTGGTGGTCGATGTGATCGCACTGGGCTTTAACTATTGCTCCTGTGTCACTCTCAATGATTTGCAGGTCAGAGAAGCCGCTAAACTGCCTCGGTCTATGGCTATCGACGCCACTGGACCGGTTAAAACAGGCATCCCAGCTCAGTGGAAAAACTCTGTGGTCGGAGCTGTGTCCGGTGTCCCTGCCCATCCGGAAACCAAGGTCGAGTACATCACCGGAGCAGGTGGGGTCTATGTGAAGGTTACTACCGTGGCGACCGTGAATCCCCTGATCACGATTCCTGTTTTCCCGGGCATCCCCGCCCTGGGCGCGCCAGCCACCTTGTCGGTGACTAATATGAAGCTTATCGAGAATTTGAGGAGTGTAGTTCAGTAATTCGTTCGTGCTTTCAGGTAGTGCTCTCAGCGCTCTAGCTGAAGTCAATCAGGACCACTGCAGCCGGTCCGTAAGTATTGGAGGAATGTCTTGAAGTTCAGGTACAGGAAAGGAGATAGGCGCCGCAGCCGGCGTCGGGGTCAGAGTCTGGTCGAGACTCTGGTCGGTCTCTCTATCCTCATTCCGCTTGCCCTCTTTGCTGTCGATATCGTAGCCCTTATAAATGGCAGTCACCTCAACGAAGAGTGGGCAGAGACCGCCGCCAAAGCCGCGGCCCGGCAAAATGATTCTCGCATGGCTCGCGAAATCGCCGAGCAGGCGATAATGCAGGTGCCTCTATCGGCTGTGGTGCAGAGTGTCCGGGTTGATGAAGTCAAATTCGATCCTGCCGAAGGTCATGTGCGGGTCACCACCCTGATGGATGTGAAGCTGCCCATATCTTTTCCTAATTTCGAAGTGGTTACCTTTCGCCACGAATCTATCCAGCCTATAGTCTCCACCCGTGCTCCAATCTAGTAGAGAGGACCTGTCATTGAAAGTTAAAGTCAGAACAGGAGCAAAGCCTATTTCCATCAAAAGAGGGCGAAGCGAAAATGGGGCGTCCATCGCCCTGGCGGCAGCTTTCTTTTTTGTTTGTGTTCTGCTTATCTATTTCGGTTTCAATATGAGCGTTATCATGGGCGGCTCCAGGCAGGTGCGCAACGCTGTGGATGCCGCTGTGCTCAACGTCGCTAAAAGACAGATTGAAACCAAGGTCAGATCTAATAACGCTTTTGCCGATGTGGCCGATTCTACAGGCAATATCGGAATCAGCAACATCAACAGGGTCTGGGGCAAGGCGCTTCTAGTCAATGCAAACGCTGAGGAGATCCAGCGATCGGGTCTTGCAAACAGCAGCACCATGGGTAATGCCGCCACTTCTTACCAGATGGCGAAACAACTGAATGATAGCTTAGTAGAGGAACTTACCGATCCTGTTCGTCTGAACATGTATTTCCGTCACACTTCTAACCGGCGGGGCGCGCCCTTGTTAGGCGAAAGCGCAAAGCTCGATAAAGCCAAAGATACCCAGTATCAAATTGCTATGGTCGGTCGAGGCGACGAGAGCAATATTCGCTACAAAGCAGATCAGTTCCCGACTCAAACTCCTATCTGCGGGTTGAATTTTAGAGGCGGTAATTATCTGGCTGGCTATACAAGCATGATGATGAACGGCAAGCCTTTCATGTTCACAACCTTCCATGCCGCCGAGATGCCCCATCTTATTTCTGACACGGTCTTTCAACAGTCTAAACCTACGGTGACTCCGGTGGGGGATTTTTCTAATCCGATACCGAACGCCTGGCATGCAAGCGGGGTAGTCCATGGGGAGAAAGGCAATCTGAGGGCGTCCGCTTCGGCTGTGGCTAATCCGCAGCGGCAGTTTGATCTGGCCATTCCTTACGGCTATGTCAGGATTAAAATGACAAATGTGTCTAAATGGTATGTCGAAGGCGAGTTGAAGAATCAAAGGGAGTACAGGTCTGAACCGGGGCAGAAGATCCTGGGCTTAGCCGGCGCCAAGCTATCCGATGACAAAAGGTTCGACGGTTGGGCCAATCTGGGCAATGAGTACAATCAGCCCAGCCTGCTTGCGTTCATGGATATGACCGGTGGAGACAAAGAAACCGTCTACAATAAGATGACTCAACGCTTGAAACAGGTCGATCCTAAATTTACCAAGCAATTGTTGAAAAAGCTTCTGGCCAAAGTATCCCTGACGACCGGGGTTACTGAGTATTTTATCTACCCTGTTTATAAAAGCGCTGACCACACCGATCCCTATTTGACCGTAGCTCCGAATACTGGCAATTTGCCTGGCTGGCTCAACAAAGACCTGCCTCTCGATGGCGATCCCGGCTTGGTCCTCGAAGAGAAAGCGCTATATGGAGAGCCCAACCATTGCTGGGCCGTGCCCGAATCAAATCCTGCTCCCACCGGTGGCACCAAGTTCACCGGTAGGATAGACTGGGCTCCTTGCACCGGTTTTAACCAGTGTCTTGGCCTGGTCAAAATGGCCAGGGAGACCAAAATCAATTTCGTTCCCCCTGGTGGCAATCCCTTTAGTGGTATATGAGGTTATAATCTAAGTATCATGAAGAAGGGTTCTCAGAGAAGATTCGTGACATCAGCCTTCTTGCTCGCTCTGGCAGGGGGGAATCTTTTCATGAACGCAAGCTCTGTCTATGCGGTCTCTGATAAAGAGATGGTCAAACAGGGCATTAAAGCTTTTAATAACGGTGAATACCGCAAGACCATCCAGTTGATGGGCGGCGCCCTCAGCTCTGAATTCAATAATCCGGTGGTGCATTATTATCTCGCCAATGCTTACGCTGAGACCGGTAAAACCGAAGCGGCTATTAGAGAATACAGAATCGCTCATGCTCTTGGGCCGGATACCGATGCAGGCAAGTTTTCTAAATTAGCCCTGGAGAAATTAACCGGGGACTTTAAAAAGGAGAACCCGGAGCCTTCTATAGTCAAAGCACCGCCGGCGCCACCGCCAAGCCGCCGAGAAAAGGAGCTCAATCGCACTTTGGATTCTCTCGACAAGCAAGCCAGTAACGCCGGCAGCAGTCACAGCATACAGGGCCAGCAGCGGGCCGAATCCTATTCTAGATTGGCCGATGATGTGGTCAATAGGACCCGGCTCGAGATGTTGAAAGATATGGCAGGACGTTCTCGCAATCCAAGACTGACCCGGGAGCATATGCGTCAACTGGAGCAGCTGCGTGAGGCCTATAGCAAGCGCCAGATCAATCAGTTGAGCGATAGTCATCGCAAAGTAAGCGAGATTCATAGAACCTCGGAGAATCTAAAGAACCTATTGCAAGATGAGAGCGGTCAGAAAGGTCATCGCCTTCAATCCCGGGGTACTAATCTGTATGTTCGCAACTATGGCGAGGGCGATTAATCAAGAAGGTCTTTTTAAAAGCAGATAGTCAGCTCAGATCTTTGATGCGCTTTCGCATATTCTCCGCTTCCACTGTCCGGTTCGATCTGGCAAGCACCCAGGCATAGGTTTTAATCACCGGAGCCAGACGTTCATTCTTTTTGCCGTATTCGTTCTCGGCCATGGCCAGGGCTTTTCTCATCGCGCTTTCGGCGTCGGAATTTCTGCCAAGCTTGATATAGGACCTGGCCAGCTCCATGAAATCGTTGATTAATTCCAGACCGCCGCCGACTCGAATCTTGTTCTCCAGGCGTTTTGCTTCAGCCTCCCTGCCTTTGCGGATATGACCGCCGGGACCGAAAATGAGTATATAAACCACTGCCAGAAAGGCTAATACTAGTACCAGCAGAAAAGTCGATTGAGCTTGATTGATTTCCATCTTTCCAATTCTATTTGATTCGATCTGATTTGATATCAGTTAATCTAAGAATCCATAGTCGTTTGAATCGCCCAGCACCACTTTCATCTCACCTACCTGCTCCAGCGGTATGGCCCGGTTCGAAACTTCTATTTTCAAATAAGGCTTGGACTTCTTCAAGCCGGCGATTCCTTCCGGGCTCAATTCGGGGCAGCCGCCCAGATAAAGACTGCTCAACTCGGGAATTCTCGAGATATAGATAAAGATATCATCGCTAAGATTAGGGCTGACATTGATACAAAGGACATTCAGCTTGGCGCAGTTGGTCAGGGGCGAGAGACTTTGCTGCGTGAGCCGATCACTGCCGATCCCAAGAATCTGAAGATTAGGCAGGGTCGGCAGCACTTTCAGGGCGGCTCCGTTTATATCTCTCGTGTCGTCTATGAACAGATGCCTGATTGCCTGATTGCCTTTCATCTGGAGGATGCCATTATCGGTGATGCTGGTGCCGGTCAAAATCATAGATGCCGGATTGATCTTCAGCAAATGTGCCAGACCCTTGTCGGACATATGGGCTCGACTGGCGTCCACCAGGGTGATTGTCTTGCCGCTCCTGGTGGCGTCTTCGGCAAGGGCGTCGGTGCCCAGGGTTCCTGATAGAGTCAGATGAGTTCCTTCCATACGACCGGAGATGATCATGGCATCTTTGACCAGATCTTCACTGCGGGATGGTTTTGCGTCCGGATTTGACCTGGTCAATTTATCTATTGGCTCATGCACATCTTCTTCGATTTTGCCCGGGTTGAATTTGCCTTCAGGCTTTATTAAACTGGAAAAAAGAAAGACGGCGCTGCAGAAAAGCAGTAAAGACAGTCCGGCCACAGGTAGGACTTTGAGCTTTCTTTGCCTGATTTTCGCGCCTTTGGCGGTGCTCTCTTTGGTCGGAGCATCGGCTCCTGTCGTCGGCTCTTTTTCGACTGTTGAGTCGAATTCGCCTTTCTCGCTTTCTCTGGTGGAGGATTGGTCGGTCTCTATGGTACTGGGGTCCACAAGCTCTTTGAGGGCGAGAGCCATTTCTGCCATGCTGACAAAACGCTCTTCTCTATCTTTGGCCAGCGCCTTTTCCAAAATCGCACTCAGACCGGAATTGGGGGCGACTGCTTCCAGTTTTTCAACCGGTGGAGGGTCTTCGCATTGCATGCGGACTACTTCTAGAAGCGCTGCCGCTTCGAAAGGCGGCTTGCCGACAGCCATTTCGAAGAGAATACAGCCCAGAGAATAGATGTCCGAACGCTCATCGCATTGTCCTCCCCGGGCTTGCTCCGGGCTCATATACTCCGGTGTGCCCAGCATTTGCCCCGGTCTGGTTAGAGTATGATCTTTAGTGGGGTGGTTGTCGGTAAATTTGGCAAGACCGAAATCCAGGATAAAAACATGTTTTTTCTTGGAATCCGGGTTGGTGAGCAGGATATTACTCGGCTTCAGATCACGGTGGAGAACACCACGATTATGGGAATGGGCCATGGCATCGCATATCTGAATGCCTATATCTATAGTTTCTTGAGCGGTGAAACGTTTGTGCTTCTTTTGATAATCGGCAACGGTGATACCGTCTATAAAGTCTGTCACCAGATAAGGTGTTTCATCCGCTGCCAGACCGAAGTCGAGCACACGTAGAATATTGGGATGCTGCAGGCTGCTGAAAGCGCGCGCTTCTCGCTGGAATCTTTGAAAGTCTTCCTGGCGTGGAATCTCTGAACACATTACCTTGATCACGATGTTTTTTTTGAGTAGCTTGTCTCTAGCTTTGAATACCTGACCGGCTCTCCCTTTGCCCAGGTGACCGAGATATTCATAACGATCATCTTTCATCTGGGGAAAGAATTTTTTGAATTCTGTGTTCTCTTTAGATTGATCCATGATAGCGCTCAGCTCTTCGACTCGAAGATTTTACGCCATTGTTCATGCTCTTTCAGCAATTTCAAAGCGTCTTCGGTAAGGGTCTTGCCCGGATCTTTTTTGAACCAGGTAGAGGCCCCGGAAGGATGAGGTAGAGGGATGAAATCTCGTATCTTCCCTTTCACTTCTACTTTGTGCACCTTGCCGATTACGTCGTTCAGTTTGGAATAGTCGATGAACTGGTCTATGGCCAGGCGGCCTACTGGAATGACCAGTTCCGGATCGAGAAGCTCGAATTCCCTGTTGATCCACTGAGAACAGTTAGCCACCTCTTCTTTCGAGGGGACTCTATCCCCGCCGTGTTTGGTTTTGCCGGGGAAACAACGACAGACCGCCGCCATATAAGCCCGTTTTCGAAACAACTCTTCATCGACACCTATGGAGGCGAACCAGCGAAAAAGCGTTTTGCCGGCTGTCCAGGCAAAAGGCTTGCCGAACTCGCCTTCTTTGGGACCAGGAGCCTGACCTACCAGCATTACCTTGCTCAGCATGGCATGATGGCTCACCACCGGACCGACCATCAAAGGGCAGAGCTTGCAGGCATTGAGCGCTTCCACATGACTTTTGATCAGGGTCTCTTTATTTTCAAGGGTGAGTTTCTCGGTCATTCTACTTCCTTCAGTACTCTTATATTCTTATTCATTCGTTGATAGGGCACAAGGTCCGCCCAGGATATTTCGCATCCACCGAGATTCAACTCGGTGAGCCAGGGGATTTTGCAGAAATTCTTGATGCAGCCAGGGGTCAATTTGGTTTTCGATAGATCCAGATAACCGAGGTTCTCCAGAGAAACCAGACTGACTAGCCCCTCATCGGTCACATTTGTTCCGGACAGATTGAGCCTGACCAGATTCTTGAGCCTGGCAATTTTAGCAAGACCGGCATCGGAAATATTGCATCCTGATAGATCAAGCTCGGTCAACTGCTCTGGAGAAGAGAGGGTTTCCAGATTATTGTCGTCGACTCCGGTATCGGCAAGATTCAGTCTGCGTAGCTCCTTGAGGCGCGAGATCTCTAGAAGGCTTTTGCTGGTCACAGCTGTTTCTCTTAGGTCGAGACTCTGGAGTCGTTTGATTTGAGCTAGGACCGGAGCCGCACTGTCTGTGATAGCTGTTTTTTCCAGGTTGAGAATGGTGAGCGCGGGCAGCTTGAGAAGTTCTTTCAGACCAGATTCGCTTATTTTGGTCCGGGTCAGATTGAGCTCCCTTATACCTGGATAGCTCGCCAGGATCTTCAGGCCCTCGTCGGTTATCGGTGCTCCGGTCAGGTCCAGGGTATACAGAATTTTGACCTTGCTCAGATGCCGGAGGGCTTCATCGCTTATGTTTTTGCCTTCCACGGCAATCGCCGTTTTGTCACTATTTCTTTCGATGTAGGTATTGAACTCCGAGTCGGCAAAATTGCCGTTATGAAGCAGTCTGGTGGCGTTTTTTCGATACGCCATTTCCTTCTCGCGTTCGGTCAGCTCCGGCTTGTCCCGAGCGTCCTCTTCTACGGAGCGATTGAGCGTGTTGATCAAAAATGCCATGGGCAGACCGAGAAGAATGACAGCGGCTGCCGCTATCGTCAAGGTCTTATGTCTGTTGAAGAATGCTGTCGAGGTTTTTGCATGGAATTGAGCTTGGCTCTCTCTTTTGTCCTGGACTCTGTCGCTCTCATTTCTTGTATCAACCATATCCGCCACGGTTTTCAGTTGGCTGTTATCCAAATGCGGTGCTTGCGCCCCTGGATCGCTTTCGAATAGCCCTTTGCGAGCGGCGATGATATTCTCTTTTACGGTTTGCATGTCGGCGAATCTGTCCTGGGCGCTTTTGGCCAGCAGCTTTAATAGAATTCGGTCGAAATAGGGATCGAGAAGATCCTCGTCCAGCTTCTCATTCACCGGTGTGGGTGGATTGTTCAGTTGCATGAGCATCGTTTCCATTTTTGTTTCACCAAGAAATGGCGGGCTGCCGGTAAGACAGTTGTAGATTACACAGCCGAGAGAATAGATATCGGTTCTTTGATCAAGGCTTTTACCCATGACCTGTTCGGGACTCATATAGGCTGGGGTTCCAACGGTCTCGCCGGTTTTGGTGAGATGATCTTTTTGATCTTCGTCTTCGTCGCCGTGCAGCAACTTTGCCAGGCCGAAGTCTAGAATTTTTACGTGGTAATCTCCGGTTTCGAGCTTTACCAGCATGAGATTGTTCGGTTTTAGATCCCGGTGCAGGATTCCTTTTTTGTGGGCATGGCTTAGACCGTCACAGATTTGAATGGCATAATCACAGGTCTCATCGATAGACAGCCGACCTTGTTCTTTTATATGGTCCGATAGAGAGACTCCTTCCATGTAGTCCATCACCATATATGGTTGCTCATCTTCAGAGATGCCGAAATCGTGAATGGTGATGATATTCGGGTGGGAGAGGGTACTTATCGTCTTTGCTTCTTTCTCGAACCTCATCAATGACGTGGCACTTACGATATGGGAATGCACCATCTTGATGGCGACGATACGACCGAGGGGGTTCTGTTTGGCTTTATAAATCACGCCGGCACCGCCGGCACCGATTACCTGCAAAAACTCGTATTTGCCTTTCAGGGGGCTGGTCGGAATTTTGTAGAGCTCTCGGGCACTTGGACCAGCACGCTTTGCCGGGGCTGCGATTGGCGGGCTCTGCCCGGGCTTCTGATTATCAGACTGCCCCGGGGGCAGGCTTCCCTTCTCTGCAGCCTGCTCTTGAGAACGCTTGTTTTCCGTATTCGCTGGAACTTGGTCCGGATTGTTTTCCACAGGATTGGTCTATATATTTGCCACTATCTCAAGCGTAACATGTCCTTAATTCTACTTTGTTTCTATAAATAGGCGTTATGCTAGATTTATCTCGTTTTATAAGAGGCCGGTGCCCAATGAAGACTAGTTTGACGACCCCGATCAGTCTAGCGAGCCTGACGATTTTGTCTATTGGGGTGGCGCTGTTATCTGGTTCGGGAGCATATTCCTCCGAGCTGTCTGTTGAATGTTGCAGGGGGCAAAAGGCGGACGGCAACAACGGCGTCTACATATCTCCCGGGGCTTCCGCCGAAGATCTTAGAGAGCGGATAAAGTCTGCAGACAGGCTTATTCCTTCTGCCAGGAGGCTCAATGATTCGGCCCTTGAAATGATTCGTCTGGCTTCTAATGTAACCGAGGCAGAAAGCGGATCATCCAGTTATCGCAGTCTTCTCAGTCAGTACAACCAGGCATTGGATCTTTATCGTGAGCATCGCAGGGAGTATCTAAATCACGTCAAGAGATATCACGAAGAAGACCAGGGACCGAAGGTTTCATCTCCTTATGTGCCAATCGGCAACCTGGCCAATCTAAAGCCGCTCAAGCTCCAGGTATCGGACAAGTGTCAGCAGCTGGTGGAGCTCGAGAACAGGCTTCTCGCCAACGAGAAGCAGGTGATGACCATGTTGGAGAATCTCTATGCGGCGCGCAATAAAGAGAGCGATGCCGAGTTTTTCAATATGTGGTCGTCGGTGCAACAGTTGGCTGTGCAAAATCGGGATGACGCGATGACTTACAACCATCTCGGTCTTACCAAGACTTCGGCTTCTTCGGATCGCATTCACGACATGATAACCACGGCCACAAGAGATGGCATTCTTGCTTATCAGCAGCAAGTCTACGGCAAATTTCAGCGCAACAACGCCCTGGAGAAAGCCATCAATCAGCGTTCGAACATGCATACGAACTTCTCGCTCATGGTTCTATCCCGGTTGAACGCGCTCAAGCCGACCGGATACTCCATACAAGGACCGGGAGACCCGAGCTATAACGGAGATCAGCTTCAGGCTGAATCCGACGAATTGAACCGAGAGTACGCTATGGTTCAAGCCCTTTATCGTAAATTGCAAATGGCCCAGAACGGTAAGTAGATATATAGGAAATCGATTGTGATCAACCGAATAATGACCGTAGGCGACTCTATCAGTCAGGCATTCAGAGTCTGCCGAAGAGACATAAAGCTTCTGGTTTCACTTCTTATGGTTCCAACCATCTTTCTTGTGTTCGGCAAGGCTGCTACCACCTGGGGTGCCCATGAGTATGCTTCATTGATTAAACAAGGCAAGGGTCTCACTGATTGCCTGGTCGCCTTCGGGACCATCGGTGTAGGCACCCTGGTCACTTATTTTGCTTTATTCTGGCTGCTCCTGAGGCAACTGGGCTATACAAGAATGATCATTCTGGAAAGCGATGATCTTGCCGCGGAGACCAGAGTTGTTGCCGGTCAAAAGTGGAAGCTGTTGGCTTACATCTTCTTTTCTATCTTCTCGTTTTTTTTCTGGTGTTTTGTTATGGGTCTGGTGTTCGGTATTGTTATCGCCGCCGCCAGGGTCTTGCATATGCCTGATTTTGTCGCAGGCTCTTTCGTTTTAGTCATGGCGGTGCTTACTGTGTTGTCATTGATCGCGTTTCTTCTTCCTCTGGTTTTGATGTTCATAGTGGTGGCAGTGGAAACTCCCGGATTTTTCGCCACCATCAGCCGCTCTTATTCCATGGGTTTCAGGAATCTATTTCGGGTCCTGGGTTTCTTCCTTCTCTCTTATGTGGCGATTACCACGGTAAACCTGGCGCTTCTTGCACCATATCAAATATTCTTCCTGGTCAGCTTCATAAAGTCCTGGTCGGCCGGTGCGGATCAAATCGCCAGCTCGCCACTACTGACGATGCCGCTTTATTTGCAGATGATAGCCGCGGCCTGGCAGTCCTGTGTAACCATATATCTTTATCCTGTCTATCTTTTGAGTGCCGGAAATTTTTATTACAGTATCAGGATGAAAGAAGAAGGTGTGGATATGCTCAAGGATATCGAGCGTCTGACGGAAGCCCGCTCTGTTTGAGGCGTAAATAGAGCCGGACGGACGGACCTGTGTGAATGCCTACTGGGTGCCGGCGCCGTCGCCCATGGCCACCTGTTGTTTCTCGCTATTGTGTTTCACGGCCGCCAGGCGTTTTTTGATACCCTTCTTCGTTTCCATCTTCGTGATCTGTTTTGCGAAAGGCAGGTTGATGCCCGGATCTATATAAGAGGACAGGGAGAGGCTGGTGTGTTTGCCGCCGTTTGCCGGGGTGATTGTCCATTTACCTTCGAAGGCTTTGAATCGTTGTGATTCCACCATCTCGTAGGTGACCTCTTTGTCCGGTACATAGGTCTCTTTATAGACACATTTCGCTTTTCCTATTACAGGCAGGACATTGAAAGTCTCTTCGACCACACAATGTTTATCTGTGCGGGAAAGCTCTTTGACGTTCTGGGGATAGGTCTTACGGAATTTCAGGATGGTGTCATAGACTACCTTCGGCGGCGCTTTGATAACCACTTTTTCCACATTGGGTATTTCTGTCGTCTTGGCCGAGGCTGCCGTCGCCGCCGGCAGTAAGAGAATGATCAGTGCTGCCAGGGCGATAAGCGAATGATTGACCTTTGTCATAAAAAGCTCTGTGTATTTCCTGAATTGCCGAAAGATTGAAAAATGAATCGCCGATCATCTGATGTGTCGGCTCGGTAGCGGCATTGTAGCGCATCACTTGTTCTTGGCAACCGATGTCAGCAGGAAAAGATTTTTAGAAAGATTGTTACAGAGCTAGTATTGTATCTGGTGCAAGCCGCCCCTGGCATAGGAAACAAACTCTACAGACCCGACAGAGCCAAGAATCTGACCACGCAGGTACGTATCGAGATTCTTTAATGAGACTCGAATCTTACAAAGTGAGCACAATCATCAGGTGAAGGACCGGTGCGGCTTCAAACCAGGTCTGCCATCTGACCTCTGAGGGCGGCGATCTGGCTGTAAATATTAGAGTCTAGAGCCTCGTTGATCTCGTTTCCTGTTTTGTTCAGACCGGCTTGCAGGGCATCGATCTGTCCCTGGATTTGCGCTTTTCTAGCTTCATTGCCGGTTTTTCCGTCTTTTTCCTTTTCCTTATTCTCGAGTTCTTCCGGTTTCTTCTCGGGATTCTCTTGCAACTTCTGGTTGGCGTCACGGATTCCGGGATTGTCTTGGTCGTAGTAGACAGCTTCGCCGGGTTGGTTCTGATATCTTCTTCCGCCGGAGTAATCCGCTTCGCTACGGTCGGTAGCCGGGTTGTAGCCAGGTCTGGTGGAGCCGCCGTCGGTTCTGCGGCCGTACTCTTCTTCGGGTCTGGCCTGGGGTACATCTCCTCTTGCCCTGGCATCATAGCCTTTTGTTATGTTGGCGAGCACTTCCGAAGAGATTCCGGTACGGTCTCTTTGATGACCATACTGGTCCGAGACTTCATATTTTCCGTCTTGACCTTTGTAGATGCTTACCACATGCCCGCCGCCATTTGTATCCGAGCGACCGGTGAAGTATTTGTCTCCGGAGTTGCCTCCGAGAATGCCTCCGACCTTGCCTTCCATGGCTCTATCTATGTCGGCGGCGCTGCTGACGATATGAAGATTATCTGGCAGCGGTCCGCCACGGCTCAAATAGTCTCGACTGGTCATGATCGCTATGTCTTTGACTCCGGCGCCCTTGGCCATGGCGGCCACATCCACTATGTCGGCTCCGGGACCTTTGACGATATTGCCGTTCTGATCCCGCACGTTCTCTTTGGAGTATCCGCCGTCGGCGGTCATATGATAGAGGCGCTCACCACTGTCTCCGGGACCGGTGCTGGGATTCTCCGTATACCATTGACCCTGCTGCTGTTTGGTCTGGTTGATGATGCCGCCGTTCATCAAGCGGGTGGCGGCGCTGTGTACTTCGTTGCCAGCCTGGTCTACGTTGCCCACTTCGGCTATGGCCTGTTTAAAAATGCCTGGCGGTACTTTTGCGGTGAACTCCCCACCGCCTTTGATGACATTGCCGCTGGCGTCGAAGGTTCTCTCCCCGGTAAAGGTTGCGTTGGTCACCACTTCGTTCAATTTTGCGGCAGCAAGGGCGGGGTTTTGACCGAATAACTGCTCCTGAACCGTCGTGGCATTGCACTGTCTGCTGTCGCCCTGGTCGATGGATTTTGGATTGGCGGCGTTGTCCATACCGCCGGCGATAATCGTGCGGACATTGTCCGAAAGTTCCTGACCAGTGCCCAGATAGTCGTGCTTGATGCCGCCCTCGACACCGATGCCTTCCCGGGCGCTCTTGTCGCCTGCCTCTATGGTCCGGCTGAATGTGTTTATCGTGTCTAACTTGTCTTTTTCCGATCGATTTGGATCATTTAGGAATTTTTCGAGGTTTGCGTCGAAGGATGCCTGATTCACACCCATTTTGCCGTCGGTAAGCTCTCTCAGTCGACGGGTCGCGTCTTCCAGGTTGGTGGGTTCTCCGACTCTTTCGCCTTCGGTGACTTCCCTTGATCTTTCTGCTTCATCCAGCTTGCCCGGAGTCTCTACATCACGGGTCGGGTCGACCGGTCCACGTCCATCCGGAGATTTTTCGTGAAGACGATTCAATTGATCGCCATCGGCTCTATCCATGGTCTGGATACCGAGACTTTTGGCTTCTGCAATAAGGCGTCTGTCCTTCTCTCCCGGCATTCCCGCGCTATCATGATCTTTGCCGTGCTCCTCGCGCATTTCGGCGATTCGTGCCTGGGCAACTTCGGGATTCTCCGCGGCTACTTCTTCTCGCTCTGCTTCCACGGCGCGATTTTCCACACCCTGGGGGCTTTCATCGAGCTTATCGCCGGTTTCGCTTTTTTCCTGGGGACCATGGACCTCTTCCACTATCGACGCAGTGGCTCCTCTTTCGGCCACATCGAATTGAGAGGCTTCTGCTTTTGCAGGGGTTGTATTGTCCGCTCCCGCTGGAGCCTTAACCGGATTGGGATTGTCGGTTGCCATTGAGAATTTCCTGTATAAACTGAAGACGCACGCGGTTATGGGGCAGGATTCTGAGCTATTTTAAATGTCAAGTGTGGCTCAATTGTACCTTTGCGGTTTTGTTAAATCAAATAAAACTTTCTCGATTTAATCATCTGCCGCCCCGGTTTCCCGGGGTCTTTGCCGGTTTATCCTGTCTGCTCCGGTTGAGATGACCATTTTTCGGGCAATTGATCTATATGGAAGATGAAGAAGGACCTAAGTTCAAGGCAATGGTCAGCCTGGCATTCGGTGTTATCGGGGTCTGCCTGATCGGCAGCAGCTTTTTCGTTGCCGGTGATGAGGCCCATAAGCTTTTCACCGATATTATTCAGCTAATAATGCTGGTTTCCGGCAGTGTCTCCATTGTCGTCGCCGTGGTCATGTTTTTTATTCGGACTACTCCCGATATCTGGATGTGAAATCGGTCCCAGGGCGTTTTCCGTGACCAGTATTGGCTGCGGCGGCTTGAAGTTCCAGTGGGCGATGAGCATGATTCTTTCGTAAGAGACCAGATACATCACGAAAGTCCCGTCTTTCAATCTGCTTAGATAGATCTGATCGAGACCGAGGCTGTGATTGTCCACATAGTGGTCGTTTTCATCCACCAATAAAAGATAGGCGGTCTTTTCTCTTGTCAGATCTGCCAGGCGCTGTTCATAAGAAGAATAGATTTCGGGAGTGCCGATGCCGAAAGTGAAACGAGCGAATTCGGAGGCTGGTACTGGTTGTTCGGTCGCCAGAGGAATGTCATCCAGGGTCCAGCCGCCTAGAATAATCCGCAATCCTTCTCTAGATATCACAAACGGCCAGTTCTTGATAGGAGCATTTCTTTTGCCGTAGGGCAGCCGAATCTCCAGTTCGTTGAAGGTTTTACCGAGTCTCTTGTTCTCGACCTTTCTAAGCTCGATTGAATCCGGGCTGCAGAAGAATGAATAGTCGAACTTCATCAGTTTCTTCTTCTTGTAAATACCTGGCTCATCGAACTGCATGAGTTTTACCGGCTGTTTCTTGCGGTCGTAGATATCTTTGAATTTATGCAGTCCACTGGTGGCTATCAGTTTTGCTTTTTCCCTCTGCTCGGCGAAATGCGTTATCGATTCGTCAGGATGCAATTGCAGATCAGCCGGTGATAGAGACTTGCTCTCTTTTATTTCTCTGAGGTGATTGAGAGCGAGCCTTTTTCCGTCGAGGCGCTGGTAATGTTCCAGGGCTGCTTCATAGGCGGAGAGTTCAAATCCGTTCACTTCTTGAAATAGCTTTCTATAGAGTGGAATCGGAAACTCGAACCAGCCATGGAAAATCTTCCCCTTATCCTCTCCGTGGCGTCTGGTCACATAGGCTTCCCACAGTCCGCAGCGCAGGCAGTTGTTGGAGATATTGATTCGATAGGCATCATATCCGGTATTATCGAATATCGTGTCGATTCGATTCAGTTCTCTTTGAAGAAGAGTTATATGAGTGAGCAGATTGTCTCCCCGGGCTATATCGGGAACCGAAGGAATGAAAACCCGGAGGTCTACATCATGCAGGGACAAACCTTTCCCTTCCTTGTTCAAGAGCTTGATGTCATACACCGGACCGTTTTTTGAAATCAGGCTGACTTTGTCGTAGATTTTATCCAGATCGGGCGCACACCTGGCAGGATCTTCCAGATAGGTTGCCAGGGTTTCGGCTTTGAGCGGCAGGTCTTCTGTGGTATCACGACGCCAGCCCACCGGGCTCAAATTGATGGCGAAATAGATAACGCCCAGGGTGACAAGAACAAGTAGCGCCAGGGTGACAAGGGCTACAGTGCCGGTCTTGCCATTGGCCTTTCGTTTCGAATAGTTTTTCGAGCTCGGTCTCATTCTCGTTTTTTGCTGAAGTTCCTAGCCATTGTTCTTACTGATACCAGATTCGAATTTTTTCCCGGTCCATTCCAAGAAGAAAAGCCGTCAGGGCGATAAGGTTTTTGAGAGATCGTCTCGGTCCTGAAAATGCCCCTTCTGCCTTCCATCCTCTGGCGGAAGTGAAAGCCCGAGCGGCTATTATAACCGGTTTGCCCGCTTCCTTTTTCAAGCGTGAAGCGAACTCCAGATCTTCCATAAACGATGGCTGCTCACTATAGCCTCTCAGCTTTTCGAAAAGACCGCGAGTTACAAAAATCGCCTGGTCTCCGTAGGGAAGACCCAGAATCTGGCTGCGCCAGCCACCGAAGTTCTCGGCCAGGCGATAGAGCACTCCGGCTTCATCTATGGCCGCGGTATATGCCCCCCACCGCAAGGCCGGGATGTTTATCAAAGCCTTGAGCCAGCCTTCCTCCAGTTTTGTATCGCAGTGTAGAAACAGTAGAATGTCTCCGGTGGCTGCCCGGGCGCCTCTATTCATCTGGCGCCCCCGCCCCCTTGGACTGAATACTTTGATCATTGAGAAGTTATCTTCAGCCCCGGCGAATTGGGACGCTTCAAGAGCCTTTATGGTGCTCTCACTCTCGTCCAGGGCTAAGATCAACTCCAGGGTGGTCGGCAATTGTGGTGATCGCAACGATTCGAGAAACCATCGGTGCAGGCTGTCCAGTCCAGAGACCGTCTCTTCGCTTACCGGAACGATAATAGAAAGTGTTCTGATTCTCTCCATCTATCTCATCAGGGCAGATATCATTTTTGCCATCTTAAGTGAGACGCTGTTGCCTGCGACCACTTTATAGTACTGGGCGCTCAGATTGCGTACTGCAGCCGACATGGTCGGATAGACATGTATGGTTCTTGCAAGGGCCGTAATCGCTATCTTGTTTTGCATGGCCAGGGCGAATTCATGAATGACTTCGCCGGCTCTTGCGCCGGCTATGGTCGCTCCGAGGATCTGTCCTCTTTTGTCTACCAGGGCGATCATAATCCCCCTGGTTTGGTCATCGACAATGGCTCTATCAAAATCCGCCAGGGAGTATTTCAGCTCGAACACATTCGATTGACCATGGCGGGCAAGAGCCTCTTCTTTTCTCATACCGACACTGGCAATCTCCGGATCAAAAAAAGTGCACCAGGGCACCACTCGCTCTTCTCTGTTGAAAAACGGGATGAGCAGAGGAAAAGCCGCTCCCAGTGCCGCTATCTGGGCTGTATGGTCGGCATAGTGAGTAAATTGATATAGACCGCATACGTCTCCGGCGGCGAATATATTGGGGGCGCTGCTTCTTTGATGACGATCCACATCGATGAAGCCGCGTCCGTTTAGTCTTACTCCGGCGGCGTCCAGTCCCAGATCTTTGGTGGCAGCGGTCTTGCCCGTGGCAAGCAGAATCTGGTCGACATCAAGCTCTATTCTCCTGTCTTTGCTCTCTAGAACGACTCGCTTTTTGTCACCAATTTGCGTGGCTGCGGTGGCACTGAATCCGGTGAATATCTCAATATCTTCTTTCCCTTCCGCTTGCAAAATCTCTTTGACCAGGGCGCTTATCTCCGGCTCCTCTCGCGGCAGGAGTCGGTCGGAGTATTCAATCAAATAGATCTTTTTTACACCCAATCTTTTTAAGGTCTGGGCGTATTCGACCCCGACCGGACCTGCGCCTATGATGCAGATTGATTCTGGTTTTTCGGTGAGTTCCAGAATCGATTCGTGGGTAAGCACCCCGGCCTCTCTTAGCGCCTCCGGAATGTGTTGATAGCCACCGGTGGCTATGATAAAGCGGTTGCCAAATATTTTTGCCCCATCCACTTCGATGCAATTGCTATTTAAGAAGCGCGCTCTACCAATCAGAACTTCGACTCCGCTCTTCTCTACAGTTTCGATACTGTCGTGGTGTGCGATTTTTGAGCGAGCGTTGCGCATATGCTCGAAGGCTTCTCTAAATAGATTCTGCTTCTCTACTGCTTCGATGTCGTATTTGCGCAGAGTACTGGCTATCTGTCCTTTGTGTATCAACGCTTTCGACGGCACGCATCCGGTCCACAGGCATTCACCGCCTGGATGACCGTCGCTTACGAGAGCTACCGAGAGACCCAGGGCCCTGGCGAAGCCGGAGGATACAAGACCGGCGGCACCACCTCCTATAACCACCAGATCATATCGAGCACTATCTCTAATCTCGGCCACGCAAGCGAATCTCCTTTCAGATAATATCCGGATCGTCTTTTTCTTCCGGGTGTTCTTTTTTACGCAAAAATTTGACCAGTCCAGGAATCATGCTCATCAAAAGAAAGAGCGCCACGGCGAAAGATATGATCTTGACTGCGTCTTCACTGCCTTTCAATGCTTCTCGACCGGCATAGCCAAGATAGTTGAACATGAAGCTTGCCGGCAGCATAAACAGAAAAGATGCCCATACATAGGTCCAGAGTTTAATTCTAGTCAGGCCGAAGGCGTAGTTGAGAATAAGGAAAGGAAAGATGGTAACCAGTCTTGTGAAGGCAACATACTTCCAGCCGTCTACTTTTACCGAATGCTCGAAACGCTGAAATCTCTTTTCGAAGTTTTCGTAGCGTCCGATCACCTTTTGCAACGGACCGCGGCCGAACTTTCTGGTGATCAAAAATGGGATAGTGGCTCCAGCGGTGGCGGAAAAAATAGTATAGACCGTGCCCATAACCGGACCAAAGAGAGCCCCTCCCGCCATGGTAAGGATAGATGCCGGCAGAAATATGGTCGGGCCGATTAGATAGATGCCGCAATAAACCGCCGGTGCCGCCGGCCCGGTGCTTTTGATGAAAGCGAGGAAGGCCTCGAGATCTACATGATTACGGAACGAGGATGAAGCGACAAGAAGAAGCGCCAGCACCAGTATAATGCTCGCTAGTTTCAGGATCAGTGATAGGTTGCGCTTTCCTCTATCGCCGGCTTGCAAAGGTCTCTTTCCTTATACAAAAAACTCTTTCGAAAGCAGATTATACTAGAGTGAGTCTGCCTAAAAGGCGTTCCAAAAAAACATCCTGGTCGACATCGTGGATATAGCGGTGGGTGCTCTCTTTTGCTTCTTCTAGAGGACGAACATGAAGATAGAGCTTCTGCCCGGATCCTGTACCCTGGACGGCTTCGTCGGTGGTGTCGTAGTCGCCTTCTTCGATAGCGATCGCTACATCGGTCCAGGTAAGCAGATCCCTGTCGGTCAGCCAGGCTATCGCCAGGCAGTCAAAGGGATTGAAGCCTGAAATAGGCCGGGTGGATGTCGAAAATGTTTCATGCCAGAACCCCAGCCAGTTTTTTAAGGGATTGATTAGATAAGCGGCCTGTTTCGAGGTGGCCGAAGCCTTTTCTAAGTTATCCAAGAATTCGGCGGTGATCCATACTTTGCTTGATACTTCGAAGGGCGCCAGAGTAAGAGCGATGCCGCTTTCTATAAGAATTTGCATCGCTTCGGGATCGCGCTCGAAATTGAGGTCGGGATGAGCGCTTTTGTGACTGCCGGTCAAAAAGCGTTGACCCGGTCTTCTGCCTGCTACCAGAATAAGCTCTTCGATTGACTCTTTGATTTCAGGATAGAGGGAAAGGGCGGTGGCAATATTGGTGACCGGCCCGATGCCGACAATTCTTTTCTTCTTATTCGGCTCTGCCAGGCAAAACTCTTTAATTAACCGCGCCGCCTTGCTCGGCACCGGGCCGGTCCTGGCAAGGCTCTCCCTCGCCCCTGCAACTACTGGACAGAAGAACGAGCCGCAGGCGCTAATCAGATTGTCCATACTGGCGCTGATGCATTCCAGGCTGTCGTTGCCGTGGGTGAGGGTGATTCCGCCCAGTTCCAGTCCGGGGCTATTTCTTGCCATCAATAGAGCCAGTCCATCGTCCACATCTCTACGTTCGATACCAAGGGCGATGTCGGTGTCTATCAGAATCCTATGGGGCTTCATAATGCCACCATGTCTCCGGTCTCTCTGCTTCTGAAGCCAGCTTCAGCGCCAGTTGCAATACCGCCCTCTGTACTGCGACCTCTTCGGGCGGTCCCAGTGGCTGTCCGAATCCGAAAGGGACCGATAGAACTCTCGGCGGTCTTGTCTTTTTTGTTACTTCATCCAGTAGCGAAATCATTACTGTGGCTATCTCGTTCTCTTCCAGAGCCCTTGCGATCAGACCGGCGGTCTGGTTGCACATCGGTCAGACCGGTGTAAGCAGCACCAGGTCTACTTGATCTTCTTTGAGCTTTCGAGCTACCTCCGGTGCGGTTCTTTTTCTGAGATCGCCGGTGCGAGGCAGGGAGCCCATGAAGCTGAAGTGACGCCTGTTGACTGTGCCGAGGTTGCCGGATGCTATAAGCTCCTCGGCGCGGTCGAATGGCAACACCACGTTTATATCTTTGTTGACGCCATCTCTATTGAACTCTTTACTTGTATGGCTGATTGCAAGTTCGTTCATAGAGGCCTGATTGGGGATCTCTCTATAGGAGCAATCGCTTTTTTCGAAAAACCGGCTGAAAGGAGGCTCATCTTGCTTGTGTAAGCCGGCTGTGGTGACAAAGGCAAGGCGACATCGCGATACCGGTTTCGATAGTGGTGTCAGAATCGGTGCCGGTAAATCCGGAAACGGATACCTTTCTAGAAAGCGCCTGGATGCCGGCTCCAGGTCCTTTAAATCAGCCATGGAGATATTCTCCTGCTTGCGATTGCGGCCTGGTTAGAAGCACTATCGACCGCTCTAACAACTCTTTGAACTGCTCTCTCGATAGCGTTCTATTGAAACCGGCCGGACCTAGAAGTCTGCGCAGCAGCTCGGCTCCAGTGTAAAGAAGTATCTCCTGCTCCAGATCTTCTTCGGGTGCCGAAAAGTCATCCAGGCTTTGCATATACGCTGTGGGAAATGCCGCCAGAATATTTCTGGTGTCGGTTTTGCTATATCCCAGAACTAGAAGCTCCGCCATCAGGTGCGCGGTAAGCACCCCTGGGTCAAAGCCGGGCGGACCCAGGTCACAGAACTCGGCATCTATAATCGCCAGGCATCTGTCTTGAGCTTCCTCGAAAAGCATCATGCTTCCTGTGTGCAGGTCGCCATGGCAGTAGACTTTTGCTCTTTCATCTTTCTGTTTTTTCTGTGAAAAACTGCTGCTCAATCGATCTAGAATCGGCTCTACTTTTGAGCGATGAGTTTGGAGAAACGCTGCCTGGAGCCGTCTTTTCTCTTCGATGCCGATACCGATACCGTCAGTTCCATCGCCATTGTCTTTCCAGATAGATGACACTAGCTCGGGTTCTTTGATGTGATAAGAAAAAAGATAGGGACGGTTATCCGCTGCCGCTTTGTTACAGGAAATCCCGGCGAATTCTCCGGCTTTAGTGTGGATACGGGCCAGTTCACGGCCGGCTTTTATAAGCAGATCGACGAGGACTGCGGTGGCGTCTTTGAAGCCAGGCAGAGTCTCCGAGAGAGTTTTCCTTCCCAGGTCTTCCATGATCATTGTTCTATAGAGGCTGTCGTAGTGCAAGATCTCCGGTATCTTAAGAGCCTGCCCGTTCTCTTTATTTAAGACCGAGGCGGCAGCTGTGAGCCACCGGTTGTCGAAATCAAGACGATCAGATGCGAAGAACAGGGTGGGATAGCCTGCCAGGCGGCCTGCTTCCGGGACATGTTTGACAATCAAGCTGGTGTCGCCAGTGGTGAGAGAAATCGCCAATCTCTTCACCCGGTTGATGTTGCCGCTCAATTCTTCAAGGCTGCCGCGCTTTACCTTGCTGCCAGAAAGAACGCGTTCTATATAAGCGATAAAGTCATCGTCCCGAATCAACTCGCTAATCTTGTCTGTGACGTTAGTCATCCGCTTTGCAGAATACCCTGGGTCTGTAGAAAGGATTTCATTCTGCTCCTCTTTTCCTCATCCAGATTGTCTAAATCAGCCATTATCGAATCGATATCGCTTCCGGTATCTATGTCTCTGGCAGGCGGCAAAGCATGCGTCTCTAGAGAAAGCGTCCTTGCGTTTCTCAGGGTGTCTTCCATCACCGAAGCCGTGCTCCATTTTACCCCGCTGAAAAGCTCATGGCAGAAAACAGGCTTGCGACCGCTTAAACCGACAGCATAGTAGCCTCCGTCCATGGCCGATCCCAGAATCAGGTCATACTGGCAGCTTTCTATAGCCGCTGCTATTTCGGCTAGAGGTAATAGTGGAGTGTCGGTGCCGAATATTATGACCGGCCGGTGCCTTTCTAGAAGTTGCTCCAGGCAGAAAGCGAGGCGTTCTCCAAGATCGTTGCCATTTTGATCTGTCAATTCGACCCCGAACTCATCGGCCAGCTTTTTGAAAAAGGGCGAGTTCGAATCGGGAAAGCAAGCCAGGTAAATGTTGGCGGAATGCTCAAGCTCGGTCAGAGTGGAGAGCGTGTCCCTGAGCAACGCCGAGTATATGCGATGACGCTGCTTCTTGTCGAAGGCGTCCGAGAGTCTGGTTTTGACCGCGGTGCGTTCCGGATCTTTTGCGAACGCAACCAGGGCTGGGCTTTTATCCTTCATCGCTAGTTGTTTTGAATAGCTACCGGGCATTTTTCTGTTCCTATTATAAACACGTCGTCTTTGTTAAGCGATGGAGCGATTTCTGTTGACAGTCTTCTTCCAGGCTGCATAATTAAAGATCATGTGCATTGCTATAATCGCTATCTTCAATATCGCGCCAAGCGCTCCAGACCTTCCAGTTTCGGGGGCGGAATCTGACCATGCACTATAGTTCTTGATTCGTGAACAGCATCGGAACAGAAAGCAGAGCGCCTCCTTTTAAGGGAGGCTTTATTTTTTTGTAGTTCATAATTTAAAAGGGATTTTTTTATGCGATGGAGCCAGTTATTGATACCGACACTGCGAGATGATCCGGCAGGAGCCGAGTCTGCCAGCCACCGGTTGCTTTCGAGAGCCGGTTATATTCAGCAGATAGGTAGTGGTGTCTACAGCCTTTTGCCGCTTGCCCAAAAAGTAAGGCTCAGGATAATCGCCATTATTCGAGAAGAGATGGAGCGAATTGCCTCTCAAGAGTGTCTTCTGCCCGTGCTCAGTCCTACCGATTACTGGGAGAAATCCGGTCGTCTTACGACCATGGGACCGATCATGTTTCGTCTTCGCGATAGAAAAGCCAGTGAGCTGGTGCTCGGAGTCACCCACGAGGAGATTTTCACCCATGTGGCTTCCAGGCATCTTCAATCTTATAAACAGCTTCCCCAGATCTGGTATCACTTTCAGACAAAGTTTCGAGATGAACTCAGACCGCGTAGCGGACTGTTGCGGGTGCGTGAGTTCACTATGAAAGATTCTTACTCTTTCGATCTCGATGAGGCCGGTCTGGATAACTCTTATAATCTTCATAAAGAGGCATATTTGAGGATATTCAAACGTCTGGGCATCGATGTGATAGTGGCCGAAGCGGATTCGGGTATCATGGGCGGTGCCAGCTCTGCCGAGTTTCTATTGCCTGTCGAGGCAGGAGAGGATGTTCTTATTCACTGTCGCTCTTGTCAGTACGCTTCCAATCAGGAGAAAGCCGAGAGTCGGGTCAGTGCCGTCGATGATGGAAAGTCTTTTGAAGAGCTGCTTAAATTCGCAACTCCGGGTGTGAAGACCATCCTCGAACTGGAAGCCTTTGAAGGAGGGGCTTCTGCCGATAGACAGATCAAAACCCTGGTGTTGAGAGGTCTGAGCGGTCTATTTCTTGTTCTTTTGCGGGGAGACTGCGAGCTGGATCTGGAGAGGCTGCGTCTATTCATGAATGACGAGTCCGTAGAAGCTGCCGATACCGCGGAGATCAAGGCGTTTCTGGGGGCGGAGCCAGGCTCCCTTGGGGCTGTCGGGCTCAGCGCCTCGATTATGGTGCTGGCGGATCAAGCCCTTGCCGGACGGTTCAACATGGTGACCGGAGCCAATCAGGATGGTTTTCATTATCGGGGAGTCTCTGTCGACCGGGATATCAAGGTCAGTCGCTGGGCCTTTCTCAGAAAGGTTCGTGAAGGGGATGCCTGTGTCAACTGCGGGGATGCTCTCAGGGTCGAGAACGCGCTCGAACTAGGGCATATCTTCAAGCTGGGCTCATTCTATTCCGAAGCCCTGGGCGCCACCGTGCTCGATGAAGAAGGCAGCAAGAAAGCGTTGGTCATGGGCAGTTATGGCATCGGGGTGGAGCGTGTTCTGGCTGCTTTGGTGGAGATAAGCCATGACGAAAAAGGCATAATCTGGCCTCTGGCGATTGCTCCTTATACTGTTCTCATCACCCCGGTCAATATGGGTGATGAAGCCATTGCCGGCGCCGCCGAGGAGATTTATTCTTGTTTGAAAAGCGCTGGTTTCGATGTGCTGCTTGACGACAGACCCCTGAGAGCTGGGGTAAAATTTAACGATGGGGATTTGATCGGGATTCCGTTTAGAATAACCGTAGGCAAGAAAATCGCCAGCCAGGAGGTCGAGATTTTCGAGCGTTCGACCAATAGCAACACCCTGGTATCGGTGGCAGATTTGATAGCACAGTTGGAAGAGAGAATGGGGTTAGGGAGGTAAATCAATTGTCCGGCTTCCTAGACCGCATACTGATGACGGGGCTTCTTGCCCTCTGTGCCACCGGGTTATATCCGCAGGCAGTCCAGGCTTTCGAGGATGAGTACTTTCGCGGATGGAACATGGCGAGCCACGATCCCCGACGAACCGGTCGTTCGGTGGTCAACGGTCCACGCTTCGGAAATCAGGTATGGGAGCATGTGGCCGATGACGGCTATGTGATCAACATGGAGCCGACCGCGACTCGGCGGGGAGTATTCTTCGGCACCTGGGGAGTGGTCAGGGGATTCGGAAAGCGAAAGCGTACCTGGGATAGATTCGACGGTAAGATATATGGTCTCGATATCCATAGCGGTAAGCCACTCTGGCAGCCGCTCAAGCTTGACGAGACACGCTTTGCCTATCGTTATAAATCGAGACCCACAACAGAAAATGATGCCGCGGCCGGTCCCGGTTATCATCTGAGCGGTTATAGCGGAACGGTAGAGGGCACCGGCGCCGTTGATTCCGTCAACGGAAACATCTATTTCGGCCGAGGCGATGGGAAGCTGTATGCTGT
Source organism: bacterium (assembly GCA_016124935.1). Classification (GTDB taxonomy): domain Bacteria; phylum Cyanobacteriota; class Vampirovibrionia; order Obscuribacterales; family Obscuribacteraceae; genus RI-106. Next base: position 29,579 of record WGMS01000029.1, read on the forward strand.
AGATTCGAGCAAAGGAACTATCGTCTGGAGCTTCAAGACCCATGATCCTGTCAGACCGGATGATCCAGAAGGGGGCGGTCAGATCTTCGGCGGACCACTTGTCACCGAAGATGGTGCGATTATTTTCGCCACTTCCGCCGGGCCTCCGGAAAAGAATCGGGCACCCAGTACGGTGCGCTGCGAGACTAACGCAGTCTATGCCCTGGATCGCAGCGGTAAGATGTTGTGGCGCTATCCTGCTACAGGCTCTCTCGGGAACCCGGTCAACGCCCCGGTGGCGTTATCTCCTGATGGCACCAGGGTTTACGCCGTCACCGCCTTGATAGACGAGCGCGAGGGCGGCGAGGTCATCGCCCTGGAGAGGGCTACTGGAAAGCTTATCTGGCGTTTGCATCACAGTAGATTCGGCGGTCAGGATATCGCCGTTGGTGCCAAGGGCACCATCTATGTCGCCGGCATGGCTCAACGCGGCATGCTTGGAGCCAGCTTCTTACCGGTCGCTTTCGCCGTGCAAGACAATGGTGAGAGCGGCAAAATGCTCTGGGGACCGGTCATGGTCGACGGTGAGCGCCCGCGCAGTCATATAGCCTGTGGAGCGGCTATCTATGAGTCCGACGGTCGGGTTCGCGATCTGTATATCTCGACCGGTATTTTCAGCTATTCTAATAGTCCCGGTGGTGCCCTGCATCGTCTCAACCCGGTCAACGGCATGGTGACCAAGAGCTGGCATCCCAATGAAGCTCGACCAGCTTGTATCGGAGGTCTTACCGATGTCTCCCTCGACAATGAAGGTATAATCTATGTAGGGGTGCGCGGTCAGAAAAAGGGTTTCACCGCCGCCGAGACCCGCGGGCGAGTCTATGCGTTGCGCTCGGAAGGGGAGCAGTTCAAAGTGCTCTGGTCTTTTCAAGTGGACGGTAATATCGACAGGGCTTCTCCTGCTATAGGACCGGACGGGGGGCTTTATTTCGGTTCTAGTAGTAGATATACTCCGCCCCAGGTCTTCAATGCCTACATCAATGCCTTTTCTGTCGGTTCGGATCTTCCCGGAGCAGATCCGGTGCTTTATGGAGTCCGGGATACCGGTCGGTAAATAGAAGTCGATATTAAGGTTATAATTGTCCTGATTACTACCAGGTGGAGCTAAGTCGTGGACAATCCAGTTGTGAATATCGGAAGAAAGGTCTATGGACTCTTCATCTCCGCAGGCGACATCCTTCAGCACTTCTTCTTGCTTGCCTTCAGGCTGCACTGGGGATTGCAGTTCATGCAAACCGGCTGGGGTAAGTTGCAGAATCATGATAAGACAGTCAAGTTCTTCAGTGGTCTGGGCATTCCATTTCCGGAGCTCAATGCCTGGATAGCAGGGGCGACAGAGTGTTTCGGCGGAGTGCTGCTTGCAATCGGTTTCGTTTCGCGCCCGGTGGCGACGCTTTTAACCTTCACCATGTGTGTCGCCTATCTCACCGTAGAAAAACATCTAGAGGCGGTGAAGAACATCTTCAAAGACGCCGATCCCTTTACCGAGGCTACCCCATTTCTTTTTATGGTCACAGCGCTTCTGGTGTTTTGTTTTGGACCGGGAAAAATCTCGGTGGATTATCTGCTTGGAAAATATGTCTTCAACAAAGAAAGTTAGTCGTTTATCTTAGAACGTTAGACGACCTGGCGAATCGACTCGATCATTACCTGATTGACGCAGGCCGAGGGAGAAAGCCTGTGGAGCCAGCGCACTGTTTCCACGATGTCCGCCGTCTGGATCATCTCTTCGGAGGGCAGTCCGGACATGACCGCCATATCGGTGTCGACCCATCCGGGGCATAGCGCGGTCACTTTGACACCGTCTTCAATGGCATCTCTATAGACCGCCTCGCTCAAGCCTACCAAGCCGAATTTTGAAGCGGCATAGCCTCCGGAGCGAGGTTTGGCTATCAGTCCGGAACGCGATGATAGATTGATTACTGTTCCCTGCTTTTGTTTTCGCATCACCGGCACCACCAGCTTGAGCATCAAAAATGCCGCCTTGAGATTGATATCCAGCATCTCGCAGAACTCTTCATAACTTGCATCCAGGGTGCCACCGTGAAAAATTCCGGCGTTGTTAAAGAGAAGGTCTATTCTTCCGAATCTCTCCACCACCTCTTTGACCATGGTTTCGACCGCGCTATTGTCGCGGATATCGAGGTCGTAGGTCTCGATATTGATATCGCATCCGGTGCCGATTGCCTTTTCTAACAGCTCCTGCTTCAATTCCTGGAGCCTATCTTTCGACCGCGCGGTAAGCGCCAGCGAGAATCCATCCGCCGCCAGCCCTTCTGCTACTGCCCTGCCTATGCCTTTGCTTGCTCCGGTTATCAGTGCGACCTTCATCCCGGTTACCTCTATCTGTTTACTGCCTGGATCCTATAAGTTCGAACGCTCGATTCAAAGACCTAGAGATAGCACAGTCTTGAGGCTAATTCAATCTCCGCTCGTTCAATCGAACAGGAGATTCGACGTAGGGCTTTCGTTTTTTCCGGCTCAGGAGAAAGCCATATTGAGGAGAGCATGATAATCAGCAAGCTCACTACATAGAACAAATTGGATCTTGCCCGGCTCTCTCTTCTTAGTTTTGCGAAATTTCTTCTAAACATGCTTAGTTCACCTCTCAGGAGATTAAGAGGTGAACTGATGCTGTTTCAGAAGTCCTTATTCCGGGCTTCCAATATCCACAGATTTAATGTGCCCGCTTCAGAAGGATTTGTTCCCGAATTCTCCCGGCTCTTAATACTTCGTAAGAAGCCCTCCTTGTGGGAGGGCTTCTTGGGCGGGGGCTTAGCAAAGGAGATAGTCAACTGAATAAATTGGCGTCTCTTGCCGAAGCAATGAAATAGTTGACTACACCAGGTGCGGAGAGTGCTCCTAGAATCAGGCAAAGTCCGACCATTATCTTGTTTCCGACCGAAGCTTTGAAGAAGGCATTGGTCTCGTTCTTAGAAGGGAAGAAGACCGATGCCAGCATCAGACCACCGGTGGCGAGACCGAGGATCTCGATGCCATTCACCAGGATATTCAGCATCGCTTCCAGATTGGCAAGATTATTGACCCGTACCGTTCCTGCTGTGTTGACACTCATTATCGCTGTGGCGTCACCACCCTGGGGGCCGATAGTGCCGTTTGTGGCACCCTGAAGGATGGCAATACTGTCCGTTTCATCGATGTTTACGCCGTTGCCGGCTAGCGACCCTGCCGCCCTGGCTGCGTAGTGCAGGTTCTCCGACGGCGCCATGGCGATTTGCTCCGATTGAGGTCTTAGCATCCTCAGGGCCTCATCCTCTTCACCGCCTACGATCTGAACCGAGTGATTGTGCATGCCTTCGGCCAGGGTTGAAGCCGAGCGGCTGCTGTTGTCGAGAACGGTAGAGGCTAGAGAAACCGGGGTGACTATGCGGTGCAGGACAGCTTCTTCTACTGCCGGTCTGACCAGGTTTTTGTTCAATAGTTGAGCGCAGTGCTCCCGGGCGAAGAGGGCGCCAAGCTCTCTTATCTGCTCCGGTTTGACGGCGACCTTTCCTATCGGTGTTTTTGATGTCTGGTATTCCACTAAGTATTCGTAGCCACCAGGGGTCCACTTGGAGAGAAAGCGGCTCAGGTCGGCAGCCGGATGACTGCTGCGTGCTATCGGGGTGAAAGGACCCAAGTCTTTGTGGTGTTTGAAGAACTCATTCGGGTCCATCACTCCGTTATCTAGGGCAAGTTCGAAGAACGACGGCTTCTCTTGAAATGGACTCAATATGTATATCTCTTTGTTGAAGCTCGGTTGCGGGCCGTGAATCCACAAAACCGCACCTTCCTTCGATTCGGCGGCCAGTTCGGCGGCTTTCACCACCGATTCCAGATTATCCTGACCTCCTACGAAGTCTTTATCGTTCAGGTTTTTGATTGCTTCGTGCAGAGGGCGCTCCATCGTTTTTGGGTTGTTCTCGTCCTGCAGTCTCGAGGCGAGAATTAGAGAAGCGTCTATTTCAGAGGAGATTCGAGAGAGCACCTCTTTGAGATTGTCGAGATGGGGTTTGACGCTTTCGGAGCCGTCGAGAACCACCAGCAGTCTTTTGGGGGCTCGGGCGGGAATCTTCTTGATGGTCTGGCTGATATAGCGAGGCTCTTTGCCCAGATTGTCGAAGACCGAGATTGGACCATAGGTGGCGCCTCGTTTTAGATCGAGCGATATACCTGCACCGGTGATAGTGTCACTCTTGAGTTTTCCTCCGATTACATAGTTTCCGTCCTTCTGCTGACTCACCTTCAGTCCGTCGACTTTGAGAGAGATGCTCTCGGCTGAGATCATCCTGAGACTGTGCTCGCCTTTCATAGAGAAATTGGCGTCTATAATCTTGGGCAGAGGTAGCGAAGCTTGATCTATGGTATGAAGCTTAGCGGGGATAGTAATGGCCACTGCCACCCGGAGCTGATCTTGAGCCGGCACGGGATAGCAATGCAAAAGCACCCTGCCTCGACCCAGATCGGTTACCACGCCCGGGGCCTGGTGACCCTGTGCGGACCAGCTAATCGTGCCCGGATTGGCCATGGTCGGCTTGAACATGGTGCCCTGGGCCGAGCCGTCTTTCCATATGGTCATGCCGGATATCACCGCACCTTCAGGAAGTCCCAGTTCGACTCTGGCTTCTTCGGGATTATATGATTTGTTCTTGAAGACGAAATTCCACAAGATCGTGCTGGAGAGGGTCTCTGGGTTGATGTGACCGAACATCTTAGACCGGTGCAGGCTCAGTCCATCCACCGCCTTACCCACCACGTGTCTTTGCAGATAGTCATCCGGCATGGAAGAGAAGTTGGCTGACTTGTCATCACGGAACGGTTCTCCGGTTACCTGGAAGTAGAGCTGGCGCAGGGTGACATTGTCCAGCTTGACGAACATGCCAGGCAGGCTCACCGCTTTATAGTTCGCACATTCCATGTTGAGCTCTTTGCGAGGGTAGAGCCAGCGCAGCGTCTTCATTCCTTCTGCCTGCTGGGCTTGATCTTCTGAAATAGCCATATGCTCTGCCATCTTTATGGCTGTCTCTCTGGCTTCCGAGCCGGCAAAGCCGACAATAGAGAGGAGCACGCCCAGACCTGCGACCCAGAGGGCTTTCAGTCTGCCGCTTTCCGAGATTCTGGTTTTCCTTACTTCATTTAGAAGATGGGCAGAGACAAGGGCCGAGACCAGATAAATGGCACCGATGATTATCGCCGCTCCGCTGTGATCCGTGCCATCTAGAGAGCTGGTCGGGTAGCCCAGGCAGACTGCAACCACCGCCAGAAGCGATATCAAAGCAGCACTACCAAGGGCGATGCCGTTGAGAATTCCCTTCTTGATCTGGGCGCGATAATCGCAGTTGACCAGGCTTGCCCAGACCAGATAGTTGCCTATTGGAACAGCGATGCACAGAAGCAATTCGACTATAGATTCGATTGGATGTTTGAGTATCAGAAGCGTCATACGCTCGTGGCATGCATAGAAATACGATAAAGAAAGAAGTCCCGGCAGAATTACTCCGCCGAACATGACCATCATTCCCTGATAAGTTTTGAACAGATCGAAAAACGCGTTTCTTTCAACGAAGCTATGCAGGCTCTCCTCGAAGGTAGATTCTGTTTCTGCTCCTGTTTCAGATTGAGCTTCGGGACGAGCCTCTGTTGCTGTTCCGGCTGTCGCCTTTGTTTGTGAACCGCCATCATTGACGGTGCCGCTGTCGAATTCTTCTGGCTTGCTCATAGTATCCTCCGACGGATTTATACAGACGCGATCGCTTGCTCTGACACGGCTTTTGTCAAGCCAGATCAAATCGAAACAGATCTGTTTGTTGTTTCTCTGGTAAGTGTTTAAAAGTTGCTTTCAAGCCCGGTGTCTATTCGGGATGTTCCCAGCTTATGAAAAATCCCTCTCGATTGCGATAGGGTTTTCCCTGAAAGGGGGCTGGAGTAATGAACTGGTGCCGGTATCGGCAGTATCTTCAGTTATAGGCTTCTGGGCCTTAGAATCCATTCCATCTGGCCGCAGTCAGGATCTAGATCACGCCATTCCGAGATGTTTAATGCTATCGATGCCAGGCAGGCTGTGGGAAAGCGCTCGTATTCTCCGGTGAGGTCGGCGAGCAGGCTTTCCATCCCTGGATTGTGTCCTATCAAAAGCACAGCGTCGTGCTTGTCTTTTTGAGATCTGACAATCTTTCTCAGCTCTCCCACACTGGCTTCGTATATGCCATCGACAAAGTCTGTCGAAGCTTTGAGATTCGCCTCTTTCTGAAGTAGCTCCAGGGTCTCTCTGGTTCGCTTCGATGGAGAACAGATGATTCTATCGATATCCAGCTCTCTATCTTTTATCACCCGGCCCATTAAGGGTGCGGCTTTCTTGCCCCGGTCGTTGAGCGGTCGGTCGAAGTCTTTCTGATGCGGATCGTCCCAGCTCGATTTGGCGTGGCGTAGTAAATAGAGGTGCTTCGACATGGATCGACCCTTCTTGCTTCGACAAAGATATCGGACATCCGAATTATTCTACCCTATAAGACGGTCCGGGTCTCGGGTACATACTATAGAAGGCTTCTACCCTGGCAGATTCAGGCGATTCTCAGCAAATTTATGGACGGTAAATCTCTAGAAAAGCAGAACTCAGATGAGGATATTTCGGCGGATATTTGTGCCGAACCGGCGACTGTCGAGGCACAGGAGCTGGAGTTGCCGCAGATGGGCGATAGATTCGAGATTCTCGAGATTCTGGGCTCGGGTGGCATGGGCTCGGTTTACAGGGTAAAAGACCGCTCTATCGACGAAGAGTATGCGGTCAAGATTCTCAAAGCCGAGATTGTCGCCGATAAGCAAGCTGTTAAACGCTTCGAGCTTGAAGTTCGAGCTCAAGAGTCTCTCAGCCACCCCAATCTGGTTCCCGTACTGGGGCAAGGGCATACTCTAGACGGGGCGCCTTACATGATAATGGGTTTGAGCGAAGGGGTCTCGCTGGAAGCCGAGATTGCCCGGGGACGGAAATTTTCGGAAGACGAGGTGCTCTCTTTTGTAGAACAGGTAGCCGAAGCTCTTTCCCATGCCCACTCAAAAAGAGTCGTGCACCGAGACATAAAGCCAGGCAATATCTTGCTGGAGAAAGATGAAGATGCAGGCACGGAGCGTGTAAAACTGGTCGATTTCGGCATCGCCAAGATTGACAATAAGGGGGCTTCTTCTGCCGACAGTACCATGACCACCTCCACCGGCGACTTCATCACCAGAACCGGGGAGTTCGTCGGCAGCCCGGACTATATGAGTCCGGAGCATTGCCTGGGACAGAATGTGGATGAGAGGTCCGACATCTATTCTCTGGGCTGCGTGGTAAACGAGATTATTACAGGCTCACCGCCATTTAAAAGTGATAGTCCTGTTCAAGCGATTGTCGAACATCTGAATAGTGACCCGGTTATCGATTTTTCTTCACAGTATCCTGATTCGAAGCGTCTAAAAGAGATGGAGAAGGTGGTGCTCAAGTGTTTGAACAAAGACCCTGTCAATAGATATAAGAATATGGAAGAGTTTCTCGCTGATTTGAGATTGATTAAATCGAGCGGCAAGCTCAAAACCACCAGAGCCGGTGCCTATGTGCCAACAAAGCAGAAGGAAAGAGTGTTTGGCCCAGCTACCATAGTGTCAATTTGTGTTTTGATACTGGTCGCTCCATTTTTGTATCAGCATCTAGTCGAACAGTTCGTGCGAGGCTACACAGGCAAGATAAGATTCCAGTCTGCTGGCTATTTCGATCTCGAGACCGAAGCCATTGAAGATAATGTCAAAATATACGAGCTCAAAGATAGATTCGGGCGGGTTGTTTATTCTGCCTCCGCTAGTAATACCGGCTCCGCTTTGCGCAAAGCTTTGCATGACGCTATAAAATTCAAGATTCCACTACGCGATGTGGTGATTCAGAATGCAGATCTCTCCGATATGGATCTCTCCGGAGTATCTATGCCCGACGCACGCTTCATAAAGACAAAGATGGAGAATGTCAATTTTTCCGGGGCCGATCTAAAGGGTGTTCGCATAATTGGCTGCCGTGCCGATAGAACCAACTTCGAGGATGCAGACTTTTCTGCCGGGCAAATTCAGGGAACTACCTTCAAGATGGCGCGCTTTGCCCGCGCGAAGATGAATCATATGATGATTGATACCAGTAGATTCGATCGGGCCGATCTGCAGAAAGTCAGTCTTTTGAACACTTGCTTTCAAAACTCTAATTTAAACGAGGCTATTTTAGATGATGCCGCTATCATCACCAACGCGAATTTTCTAGCATTGTCATCTCTTGAGAGAACTAGAACAAGTTTTATTTCGGTACAGTTGAAGAAGACCAGCTTCAGTGGGGCTAAATTTGCGAATGTTCTATTTAAACGATGTTACTTTGAAGATATCATCTTGCCAGCCAATAGCAGTAAGCAGATCGAATTGATAGACAATCGAGGTGAGATAAAGACAGGGTGGTAGAGTCTGAATCGACGGCGGTTTATAGAGAGAAGCTTATTGATAGCTGTCCTTTCTGTGGGAAGCTTCGAAGAAGCAGGACTTTTAAAGGATGGTTCGGAGTGGATGTCCGTGCCGAGCTTTGTCGATGCTCTAGCTCAGGTCGAAAGGGCGCGGTAGATACTCTTTATGAGAGGAACCGGCAGACCTTCTATGAAACTGCCGAATACGAGGAATCATCTGAGCCACCAAAACTGGGTGATGACTTTGAGATTCTTGAGCTGCTCGGCTCTGGCGCTATGGGAGCGGTTTATCACGTGAAGCAGATATCCAGCCAGGAAGAGTTTGCCGTTAAGGTTATGCGAGCGGAGGTCTCTCGCGATAAGCAACTGGTGAAACGCTTCAAGCTGGAAGCTAAAGCAGTCGAGAGCCTGGATCACCCCAATCTGATACCGGTTTTTGGTCAGGGTAAAGCCCGGGGACCCTCCGACGAAGAGTTGCCCTATCTTCTGATGGGCTTGAGCCGGGGAGACAGTTTGAAAGCTCTGCTTAAGAAAGGAGAACGTTTTGATAAAGAGAGAATTTTGAATGTGATGGTTCAAGTTGCAGAAGCGCTTGCCCATGCCCACGCTAACGGCATCATCCATCGCGATGTCAAACCGTCCAACATCATGATCGAAAAGAACGAGAGCGAAGAGGACCTGGTCAAGGTGCTGGATTTCAGCATTGCCAAAGTCAATCCGGTGGAGAATCGAGTCGGCCAGGGTCTGACCATGACCGGAGAGTTTCTTGGCACTCCGGCTTATATGAGTCCGGAAAGTTGCCTGGGAAGGGCTGTGGACGAGCGGTCTGATCTATATTCTTTCGGTTGTGTGTTCTACGAATTGCTCACGGGAGCACCACCATTTGCAGGGCATAATCCGGTGCAGATCATTGTCGATCATATCAATTCGACTCCGGCGCCACTGCCTCTAGATCGCGGCAAAGGAAGCGACCTGGAGAAGTTCGTTATGAAGCTTTTGAGAAAAGAACCTTCTGAACGCTATCAATCTATCGAAGAAATGCTGGTCGATTTGAAAGCCTTGAGGGAAGGCAGGAAAATCAAGATTGAAGGCATGAAAAGGAGGATCGATGAGAAGCGCGAAGCGCTGATGGCAGTCGGAGTTGTCTTTCTGACTTTCTGTCTGGTGCTCGCTCCTAGGAGCCTGTCCATTTAATCTGCTGGTTGTCAGGGCCGGCTAAGGAAAATCGATTCGGCCGATAGATTTGACGAGATGACGCCGAATTTTAAGAGTGGTATCTAATACGATATTAAGTGGTGAAAAAACTCTC
>WGMS01000030.1 GCA_016124935.1 bacterium
CATACTAAGGCTCCGCATCTCCCAAACAGCCCCGCTAAACGCGACTCAATTTCTTTGCTCCGCCATACTAAGGCTCCGCATCTCCCAAACAGCCCCGCTAAACGCGACTCAATTTCTTTGCTCCGCCATACTAAGGCTCCGAATCTCCCAAACAGCCCCGCTAAACGCGACTCAATTTCTTTGCTCCGCCACATCAGATAACTGAGTCATCGCATAGAAGCCAGTACAGGACCGGTTTTATGTCAATTCATATAGAGAATTATATGGAAACTTATCATGAAGGGTTAAGCCCAGACGGCATAATCGTATTAGGCATATTAGCTTAAGCCTCCTGTATGGTAGGGATGAGGGGGCGACCGGGCGTACAAAACTCTTTCGATTAACGAGTATGTCTTTAGATACACAAGATAAGAGCAGGGACAATTCCAGCTATTCAGAGCCTGAGCAATACGACCTTTCTTTTGCTTACTCATTTAACTGGGACAAACCCGAAGAACAGATAAGGGAGGCACTCAAGGTGTTGCTGTGTAATAGAGAAGAGAATAGTGGAAACACAGAACCTCAGAGGGCAGAGGTCATGACAAAAACAAAAGAGACTGAACAAGATCTAAAAAGACAGGCAATTAAAGAAAGTGCTGCTCTCGAAGCAGCGAGGATCCGCTGGCTTCTTGCTATAAATCCAAACACACCGCCGCCGGTGCTGGATCATCTGACAAGAAACGCGCCTTCTCAGCTACTGGAGAGAATTGGCGAGCATCCGCGCGCCCATTCGACTACTCTGGCAAGACTCGCTGTTCACAGCGACTGTCAGGTGCGAGCCGCAGTAGCGGAGAACATGAATACTTCTATGAAGACGATCTGGAATCTGGTCCGGGACCCCAGTCCCGATGTCAGACTGAGACTGGCTGAGAGCTACACGGTGCCCATAGCCATTCTCAGGGTGCTCGCCGATGACGAAAATCCTTATGTGGCATCAAGAGCACAGAAAACTCTGCTGCGTTTGATGCGAGAGGTAACGGATCTTAAAACTGCCTGAGAAGCATAGATTCAATAATAATCAGGCAATCGTTTGCACCTCAGATTCTATAGCTCCTTCCCCTATTCGGAAGGAGCTTTTAGATCCTTGAAGCAAACAATCGGCATAGCGCTTGTGGCAGCCACTTTGCGCGCCACCTTGGCAGCGGACAATAACAGACCGATATCCTTACAGTCTTCCGGCACACCCGCTATTCCAAAAGCACAAACCAGAGAGCTCGGATCCATACCGGCGGAGAGCCCCTTGCTACGGAGCAATTCAAAAACTCGGTGACAGAGAATCACCGCCGAAGGAATCTCCGTATTTGGAAGAATAATGGCATAGCTCAAAGTTTCGAAGTGAGCGGCGATATCGATAGGCCGCATGATGTTGGCCAGCCGCAGCCCGACCTCCGCCACCTGGGTAACGGTTAAGGGCTCCAGCTGCCCTCCTCGATTGGTCCAGAGATCGAAGACAATCACCGTAAATGGCAGGTTCGCATACTGAGCTCGATAAAACTCCTTCTCCAGAAAGTACTGAAAAGACGAGAAAGAAAATAAGCAGGTATCGGCTCTCAGAAGGGATGCCATGACCGAGTTGATTGCGTTCCTGTCCAGATGGGTAGAGATGAGATGTTTTGTCTTATCAGGCTTCAAGGGGCTTTCTGAGATTTTCACCAGACCGCATTGAAACATATTGAAAAGAATAGGCACCCACTCTTTCTTTGTCATCGGTCTTTCCCGAAGAATGTCGAACATCGTGGTATTGCCATCAAGACGCAAATAAAACTGTTTCTGAAGATTGGTGTCGCATGGTGCGCCCTTCTTCACTGCTTCTTCGAACTGTTGTTCCGAAAGACCGGCATTGGCTCTATGAAGATAAGCCTCCATCTTAAAGCCCTGACCCATCAGATACTTTGTCTGATCTAATAAGGTGATGCTCTCCATCAAGATGGCATCAATCCGACGCTTCACCGTTCTTTGCTCAGTAGATTCGTCATTATAGAAATAGAACTTGCCGGTCTCCCAGGTGACCAGCTCCATTATGGCAAGCTCCCCTTGCTGACTAAGAGCGGTGGCATGAACAAGATCTCCACTCACGAAAAACAGCTCAGCCATGGACTGATCACTTATCACCATCAGCTTGCCGCTTCGCTTCCCCATATTGATTGACTGGAGCAAAGTCGGAATAGGCCAGTCATCCAGCGAGCCTTCCATAGAAGCCTGAATACCGACTCGCTCATCTTGCCTGAATACTGGAACTTTCTGGCTTGTGGAAGTAAGAGACTGCAAACCCAGAAGCGAAGTGCTGTACGATCCGGACAAACCCGTGTTGCGGGTCTCGCTCTGCCCGAACAAAGACTGAGAGTCGGTTCCATAGGACATGTTCTCGGTGGATTCCGAAAGAACCAGGTTGAGAACCAGCGCCACATCACCGGTTTGATAGGTCCAGACCTCTATTTCATCCCGTCCCTCACCAATCATCAGATTCCAGGTCGGCTCGGAGACATTTTGCGAGCAAGTGGCGATCAGACGGTATATATCGCTGGAATTGTAAAATTGCCAGGGCAACTCGAACTGCTTACCCGGAGTCTGCCTGGACTGTGCAAGCATGCCGGTAATGTCATCGATTGTGGGCAGACTGGCAAGTCTGGGCAATTTGACTAACTTGTCGGAAGGGCGATACATCTAAAACTTGCGGAAATCAGGAGATTTTGGAATTATAAACTTCGAGTAGTGCCTAATGAGATTATATAGAGATTTACCCGAACCTACCACCGAATCCAGTATTGCCGAGCCCTTATATGCCCCGGTGCCTCAGCATTCGATTAAGCTCTGCTTGAATCTCGCCCTCCAGCCAGAAAGACAGTCTTTTCGCCACACTCTCCAAATCATCCCGGCTCTTGACCTTGTCATAATCCGCTTTCTTGAGAACGTTCATCGATACTTCGACCGGTAACTGAACTAGATTGAGCGGCATGGGCAACCAGGGAAAGAAGGGCGTTACAGGATAGAACGGCAATTTCAGAAGCTTGCTGAGCACCTCGAAATTATCAAGCACTGGATTGATCTCATCAAAGCCCAGGAAGGAAACAGGGTAAACTTCGACCCCGCATTCGACCACCGGCAGGAGCATCGTCCAGTCAAACTCTTCCAGGCGATAGCGGCGAGAAAATGGCTTGGTCAAACCCGATATCCCCTCAGGAAATATGGCTACGGCTTCGCCCCGCTCGAAAAGAGTCTTCATATTGGCGGAGGACCAATCGAGAAATCCAAGCCCCTCGAGCAGTGCACGGGTTCTAGCATCGAGGTCGGACTCCAGATCGGCTAGAACATAAATTCGGCGAGCACCTTGTTTTCTTTTAGCCAGGGCGTGACCAAGCATCAAAGCCGGCCATGGAAAGACGCTGCCCTGGTTTCCGACAATCAGACAGGGACCTTCGCTCTTCGACGGAATACGCTCCAGCCCCAGAGACTCGACCCTCCACCAGCGCCGATAAAGGAACTCCAGAATCGGCTCCAACTTGTCCAGAGACCGAAACTCCGGCGAATCGCTTTTATCGGACATTGTCATATTCTGATCATGTTCCAGAGTCAGGTCAGGCTGCTCCATTGGAAACTTTCTCCTCGACCGGCGACTCTTCCCAACCTGTGAACACAGACTTACGCCGCTTCAAGAGCGAATTCAGATCTTTCTGAATCAGATACTGGATCTCGCGAGCGAGCTTGAGAACCAGTTTCTTATCCCGGGCACGCTCAGGCTCGTAGCCCAGATCGATGGGATCATGAATATGAATCATCCAGCGGACAGGCAATGGCACAAACATAAGAGGGAAAGGCAACCAGGGAAAACCTGGCGTGACAGGGAAGAATGGCATCTGAACAAGTCTTGCCAGCTCCCTGACATTGACGAAATTGGGATAGATCTCGTCACCACCGACGGTAGAGACAGGAATGATTGGCGACTGTGATTCGATGGCGATTTTGACGAAACCAGGGTGAAAGTCCAGCACTCTGTACCGCTCATCAAAGGTCTTACCGACCCCCCTCACCCCTTCAGGATAGATGCCGACCAGTTCATCAGCAGCCAGAAGCGCTTCGGCATTCTTCAAGGTGGCCCTGACCTGGCCGGTCTTCTTAACCCAGTCAGCAAGCGCCGGTAACTTGAAAAACCAGTCGGTGGCAAGATAGCGGATGCGGCGGGGAGACTCGTGATAATTGCACATCGCCACCGTAATCATAGCGCCGTCCATGGGCAGAAGACCCGAGTGATTGCCGACCAGAAGGGCTCTTCCTTCCGCCGGAATGTTCTCGATGCCGCGAGTTTCGACCTTGAAGTAATCCTCGAAAAGAAAACGGAAAACCGGTTCCCATCGGGCGAAAGTAGCCAGATCAAAGCCGAACTGATCTTCATTCTCGGCATATCGCTCGTAGAAAGAGGGGTTTCTCCTGGCAAAAACATCCAGGGGATCGGCTGCTAGCGTTTTAAGATTCGACCAATTAGCCACAGAAATCCAAGCACTCCCGGTCCAAATGAGATGAAAAGCACGAATCTTCTGAGCAGATCATGCATGAACTCTCCTGCGGATTCATGCACTATTTCCTGATCCGAGCTATCTACTTTTTCTTCGTTTCTCTCCTGCGCCGTATCTACATCCGACATAGCGATCGTCCTCAAACAAAGAAGCGGTGATGCACGATCTTAAGTATAAATACAGAGCCTGTACAAACCTGAGATCAATTAAGAAAGTTTTACCGATTGGCTGACTCTCGGTCCCTAGATGAGATAATCAAAGTTCTTGGAAAATTCCAGAACGCTATCGCCCACTTGCCGACCGGCTCTAAGGAGAGAATTATGCAACCGGACATGAACCAGCTATTTCAATCGATGCAAAAGATGCAACAGGAAGTCGTGAAGATTCAGGGAGAACTTCAACAGACGACCCTGGAAGGAAAAGCTGGTGGTGGAGCGGTTACCATCACCTGTAATGGCGCCATGGAATTTCTCTCGGTCAAAATCAAACCGGAAGCAATCGACCCGGAAGATCCGGGCACCCTGGAAGATCTAATTCTAGTCGCTGTCAATGACGCCATGGCGCAATGCCAGAAGCTCGCCCAGGACAAAATGGGCAAATCCCTGGGCATGCCTGGCGGTCTTCCTCCGGGCATGGGCGGCTATTAGTTCAGGTAGATGCACTTCACCCCGCCCCTGGCTAGACTGATAGAACAATTTCAAAAGCTGCCCGGTATCGGACCTAAATCGGCTCAGCGTATGGCTTTCTTTATTCTGGGCATGAAACGGGACGAAGTCCAGGCTTTTGCCGACGCGGTCATAGACGCAAAAGACAAAGTAAAAAATTGCAGCCGCTGTTATCACCTCTCCGCTAACGATCCTTGCGAGATCTGTGTCAACGACCGTCGCGATGGAAACATCATTTGCGTGGTGGCGGATTCGAAAGACGTTATCGCCCTGGAGCGCACCAGAGAATTCAAAGGTCGCTATCATGTCCTCACCGGCTTGATCTCTCCTCTGGAGGGCAAAGGGCCGGAGCAACTGAGCATTAGAGAGCTTATCAATCGCATTCCCGACGAGGATATTCATGAGGTCATCCTGGCCATCAATCCGACCATAGAAGGCGATGCCACCGTTCTCTACCTGAACAACCTGATCAAACCCCTGGGTGTCAAAGTGACTCGAATCGCCTTCGGCTTGCCCGTAGGTGCCGATTTAGAATACGCCGACGATGTCACCCTGACCAGAGCGATGGAAGGCAGAAGAGAAGTCTGACCACATAAGAGCTACCACCAGATGGATTTTATTCTGGCTCTCTCTACTTGCTCTCGACGCCGGCCGCTTTGATGATGAAATCCGCCACTCCGGCCACATCAAGACCGGTCTCTTCCAACAACAGATTCCTGGCACCATGCTGAATAAACTTGTCTTCAAGACCAAGACAAGAGACTACGGCTCCGGCAGACCCCGGGACACTAGACCGTCTGCGGGCGCTCCACTCTAGAACCGCAGAGCCGAAACCACCACTCAGACAGCCTTCTTCCAGGGTGACCACCGGCACATCATTCGAGGAGAACACAGTCTCCAGCATCTTCTCATCCAGCGGCTTGACTGAACGGGCATAGACAACACGGGCATCAACACCTGCTCTGTTTAGAGCCGGCAGAGCCTGCATGGCGTAATCGACCATGCTGCCATAAGCCAGAACCTCAACGCGCTTGAAGGCTGAGCCTTCATGGTTTTCAGCGTAGCCTCTTACGACTTCCCAGTTACGGTAATTTATGAACCTGAACTGCTGCGGGCCGGTCACCAGGGCGTCAGAACCTATAGCCGCATCCCGAGGAAACCGAATTGCCACCGGTCCCGGTGCGTCCTTCACAACAGAAAAGATCATGTTTCGCAACTCTTCCGCGTCAGCCGGAGCCAGAACGGTGAAGTTGGGGATGCTTCGCAAATAAGTGATATCGAAAACACCTTGATGGGTCTCGCCATCCTCGACCAGGCCACCACGGTCGATACCAAAGACAACCGGCAGATTCATAATAGCCACATCATGGATGACCTGATCCATCGCCCGCTGCAAAAAGGTCGAGTAGATTGAAACCACCGGCTTGAGCCCCTTTTTAGCCATACCGGCAGCCATGGTGACGGCATGCTGTTCGCAAATCGCCACATCGAAAAATCGGTCGGGATAGACCTTAGAGAATTTGACCAGTCCGCTGCCTTCGGCGGTGGCAGGCGTTATCGCAACCAGATTCGGTTCCACCGCGGCCAGGTCGATGAGCGTGTCGGTGAAAACGTGAGAATAGGTAAGGTTCTTAGACTCCGCTTTGCCTGCTTGTTTCGGCTTTTCCTTAAGCGCGGGCTCCAGACTGTGAGCCTTGACTCCATGGTACTTGATGGAATCTTCTTCGGCAGGTTTATAGCCTTTGCCCTTACGGGTGATGAGATGCAGCAAGTGAGGAGAGTTTTCTCCCTTGACGTTCTCGAGAGCTTCGATAACAGCCGCCACGTCATGACCATCTACCGGTCCGGAGTAGTTGATTCCGAGTTTCTCGAACACAATACCCGGAGTAACAATCCTCTCTTTGGCTTCCTGTTTCACCGAAGAGATGAGATCAACCAGCTTGGGATCGAGAGCCAGCTCGTCGAGCTTATCTTCGATCTGGTCGATTTTACTGGTTATGTCTTTGTAGAAGAAGGTTTCTTTAATGCGCCTCATGTACTGAGAGAAGCCGCCGAGGTTCTCTGAAATCGACATATCGTTGTCGTTCAGGACAATCAGAACATCCTTCTGAATATGACCGAGATGATTGAGAGCCTCCAGGGCCATACCACCGGTAAGACCACCGTCACCGATAAGAGCAATCACTTTGTGCTTCTGTTTTAAATGATCGCGAGCAAGGGCCATGCCCACAGCCAGAGACACAGAAGTGGAGCTGTGTCCGGCCACGAAAGAATCAAATTCGCTCTCGGCAGGACTGATGAAGCCCGAAAGACCTTTGTATTGCCTGAGGGTGCCAAACTGATCCCGGCGTCCGGTGAGGAGCTTGTGCACATAAGCCTGATGACCAACATCCCAGAGAATCTGATCTTGCGGAGTGTTGAAGACATAGTGAAGAGCGAGAGTAATCTCGACCACACCAAGGTTGGATGCCAGATGCCCCCCGGTCTTGTTCAGGTCCTGAACAATTTGAATCCTTATCTCCTGGGCAAGAGCTTCCAGCTCCTTAGACGAAAGCCTCTTCAGCTCCTCGGGGCTGAGAATTGCATCCAGGAAGGACTGATGTTGCCGGACTATTGTGTGCATTGGCGCTAAACGATTCTGGCTCATGGAAATACCTTGCATAAACTATATCAATCAGGCCTACACCTGGTACTTAATAAATAGGACCAAAACCGCTTAACATGCCCCGTATCCCCCTGGAAGCCCCAAATAATGCCGAGACAGCCTACGCTAATTTATATAAAGGAAACCTGCTCTCAAGCAAGCTGCCCGGGGCGAATCCCTGGTTTTCAGAAGCTTTCCGCGATTCAGGCTGGACTCGCCGGAATGATTTAACATGGGAAGGGTGGCGTTAAACAAAAGTTAGAATTCAAGAGGATGGAAAGAGTTTTTCGAATTCACAGAATATCCAGACCTTACACCGGGCTGAATCTCGCCACCCTGGCGTTGATTCTGCCTTGCTTCTGCCTGTCGCTGTTCTGCCTGCCTGACGCGACCGCCGCCCAAGACCGGGCAGCATCAAATCTCAGACAATTCAAAGCAGAACTCCATGGCGTTATCTGCAAGCCCTGCCTGAAGTCTCTGACAGACGAACTGCGCTCGACCCCGGGGGTTCATCGCACCAGAATAAAAAGGGCACCGGTGAAAAAAGGAGAGAAGCGTTACGCCTTCATCAAAGTGGATTATGAAGCCGGCAAGCTTTCAAGAGACGACCTGGTGGAGCTTATCGAATTTCGCGATATGACCGCCCTTAGCGTCGAGGACACTGCTCAGAAAAGCACCCGGTGACTCTATCAAACTGACAATCTCGCAAGGGGCATCGCCACGAACTTGCGGCAATGCCCCTTGCACCCACGGAGGACACTTAACAGAGCGTCTAACCTTCGGATTTTGTATTCGCCCTCCGCGAGATATCTTTCTAACTGAAGGCTATCTCCAATCAGGGTAGCCCTTGATGCCGATACCACTGTTCTCGTTTTCATCGCGACTGTATCCAGCATAAAGCCATGGGGAAGATAAATCTCCGGCGTTTTCCTCCCGATATTCACCGGAAAAACCCGGGAGTTCGGTATTTAATTAACCAGCACAGCCCTTGACAGCCGTTGATAATAAAGGATATTCTTGCGTTCGACCAGGGTTATGCGAATAATATACAAAAGCTATCTGAGTCAGGAGGCGATTCGGTGAAAACAATTTTGTGCAACGACTGCGGCGAGATCATGACCCGCTTTATGAACAAGTGTCATGCCTGTTCCCGCAACAACCTCAGCTATTACGCAAGCCCCGATTCTAAAGAGCTACAAGCCAAAGTCAAGCAGCTTAGAGGCGGAGTGGACGGATGGACCAGGGTCATGTACGCCAGTCTTCTAGTCGGCGTCTTTGCGGTGATGATCTTCGGATACTCCCAACAAGCCAAGGTCAAGCAAGTGGCATCGGAGAAACCAGTGCAGACCGCTGCCACCACCGGCACTATCGCACAGTAAACGGCTAAATTATAAAGAAGAAGGTTGCTTCATCCTGAAGCAACCTTCTTTTGTGTATCCTGCCTTGCTAGAGGTCAGCTTGTCTTAACCGCAGGTTGCACAATTTTGTAGCACTGACCTTTGTATACGAAGATCACTTGCTGACCGGCGCCCATGTATTTGCCTATCTCCGAGTTCTTGTAGACCAGATCGAAATATTGCTTACTGCCGAATTCTATGCTTGTCAGATTCGGCTTCTTCACATTCTCGAAGCTGGCATCCACCCAGAAGCCGTTGACCATGTAGAAGGTCTTGTCTCCTATCACTTTTACTTCTCTGCCATCACCATCGGTGACTACATCTTTACGCAGATCTCGCAGCGCTTTCTGAAATGCGATGGCACGCTTACCTGTAGACTGCGCAATCGCCTCTTTGAAGGAAGCCACCTCTTTCTTCTTCTCATCGGCAGCTTCGGATTCGGCCATAACCCGGTGGGCGGCAAGACGACCAGCGACAAGACCTTTGTCACCAGCGCCTCCTCCACCGGCGTAGGCGGCATCCGCTGCAAAAGAGGCACCCAGTACTTTGCGCTGAGCACTGTTAAACACCAGCCTCGGTGCCGCTGCCGGTCTTGCCTCCGCGCTCATCTGCCTGAAACCGGCAACACCGGGTGCGAAACCAGATCGGACGCCAGCTCTGGTTCTGATACTGGCACTGGTCATTGGCATAGGCACAGGTGTAGGACGTAAACGATTATTCTCGTTCGGGTCGGTGGAAAGGAAAGAAGTATAGGCAGATATGATTCCATAGCGCTTAGAGAGAGCAACGATCTCATCCACAACTTCTTTGGTATCACCGTTGTCCTGAGCCACTTCCGTTAGATAACTTATCCGTCTCATCGCCCATAGCCGTGGAAGATAGGCGTTGGTAGACTCGTTTGCGGCGAAGGTAAGAGGAAAAGAATATGCCCTCTGAACACCATCGACTTTGCCGGTGAGCTTGACCACGGCCTTGCTGCCTTCTTTATAACGACCGAGAAGCATCACCTGATTGCCGGCGAACATATCCTTGACCGAACGAGGATAGACATCCTTGACTTCGATTCCTTCGTAAGCGATTATAACGTCGCTCAATATAGGATTCTTTATCTTGGAATAGAATGCCGATAGAGCAGTCTCCAGATTCTCTTCCGGCTCTAGAAACTGAGCTGTACCGTGGTGCTTCTCGGCGAGCCGGCTCATCAAGCGGGTGTTCACATCGTAGCCGACACCAAAATCGAAGAGACGAATATCTCGTTTCGAATCTACGGTAGCCATCAATTCATCAAGACCGGTCTTGCCGACAGTAGGCTCGCCATCGGTCATAAGAATAAGATAGGCAGGGCGCTTGACAGCAGACTCTTTATTGAGCAAGTTAGAGCCGATTGAAAGAGCGTCACCGATATTGGTACCACCCCTTGCTTCCAGTTCATCGATAAAAGCCTCGGCTTTCTTTCGATTCTCGGGGGTAGCAGTCAAAAGCTCCGAAGTAAAAGGCTCGGCATCGGTGTTGAAGTTGACCAGAGAAAACTTATCTTCCGGATTGAGAGACTGCGCCACATACTTTAAAGCTTTCTTCAACTGCTCCATTTTTTCACCGCGCATTGAACCGGAGGTATCTGCCACCAGAACAATGTCCTTGGCCATAACCTGCTTTGCTTTCAAAGGCGGATTAAGAGCCAGCAGAAAGAAGCCTTTGTCATTGAGAGTCTTATGCGTCAGCAAATTGGCCGCCAGCTCTTTGTCCGAAACCGTGTAATAGAGCTGAAAGTCTTTGTTCTCTCCATTGCCGTCTTCGGTGAATGTAACCTTGGCCTGATTAGCGCCCTGACGCTCAGAATGAATGATATGACTGGGAGACCAGATAGTCCGCAAACCCGATTTGCCTTTGAGCTTCATAGAGATCTCGGTCTTGTTGGAGGCAGAGGCATTGGCTGATTTGAGAGGATAACGATACTTGAACATGCCGCCATCCGATTTGAGCAACTGAGTGTACTCCAGCTCCACTGTTTTGGAGCCATTAGCAGGAATAGGAAAGATTCTTGCCCGCACGGTTTTATAGTCGACATATTCTAATAAGCCAGGGTCCACCATGCTCCTTACTATCTGCTCGTATTGCGCCCTTGCTTCGGCTGCCGCCAGAATTTTTCCTTCCACCGGCTTGCCGTCTATATGAAGGGTGAAAGAGCTGAAAGTGGCGTCCTGAGGAAGTGGAAATAAATATGTCCCGGCTAGATTCCGGTTGGTATCATTCTTGAACGTCTGCTTTATATAGGTCTTGGCCACATGGTCCTGAATCTCTACAGAAATCTCTTGATCTTCCAGATGAATACCGGTAGAGACCGTGCCGTGCAAGGTGGTGGTGCCCGGTCTGGGTGTAGTGGTACCGGGACGTGTGATCGGAGTGACCGGATTAATCGGGGTGACATGCACCGGTGGAGCCACATGAAAAGCCGGGTCCACGAAGATGAATCCGGTGGCGTTTGCCGCCGGAGCCAGCCCGAGCAGATAAGACCCTCCCAGAGTCACCGCCATTACCTTCGAAATCTTTCTAACTTTCATAACCTAGCCTCAATACCTAAATCTTCTAATACAGGATTCGAATCAGTCGCCAATTAAGAACAAGACGGTCGCCGGATGGAAGTTAGGATACTTTCGCTTCGATTTCACAGATCGAATCAAGCGACCACTACCACCAGGATAGTTATTCCCGAACGCAACTGTCTTGCCCAAGATCAACCGGAATGTCCTAGGGTTTTCCCTGACAAAGACAAGGTTCTATCAATTTAGCTTCGCCTCCCAACCGATATCTCACCAACCAAGACCTGGTCCAAGGGAGGTTGATATCCCCAGGATATACGCCATAGGCGCGGATAACCGGTATAATGCCGGTGTACTTCGAGATTGTCGTGGACTCCCCATGGAAGAAACCGGGTTTTCCCCAGCCAATTGCCGATTCAGGCAAGCTAGACTAATCTTGGAGCATGGATGGTTTCTATATCTGACCAGGCTCCGGTGAACAAATGAGGCAACTGCTGGCGTCTTTGAAGCGCCGACTACCAGCCCAGACGACCAAGCAAGGACGCGACGGATTGTTGTTCCAGCGGCTGTTCTGGGGCACCCTGGCCGGTTGTCTCGCCACTATCTTACTAGCGGAGTCCCCCGTGCTGGACGCAATGGAACTGAATCTTCTCGAGTGGCGCTTCAAGGTCGCCCACGAGATAAACTCGAATATAATGCCCCAGGAAAAATCCCAGGACATTGTCATAGTCACCTATGATGACGAAGATCAGTTCGACCTGGAAGCAGAGCCGATGGAAGGCGGTCCGGAGCCCATTCAAGAGGTTCTGGCTGAGCTGGTGAGCGAAATAGAAAGACAACATCCTTTGCTGGTCGTGATGGATATCGACTTGAGCGGCAGACCCGACCCGCGCCTTATAAAAGTCTTCCGACGCTATCGCTCAAATATAGTCCTTGCTCTTTTGGGCAATCTGGAGGATCCCTCCGACTTTCCTTCGGCGGAGCTGCGCAAAGCCTGCGCCGCCTGCGCCTATGACTTCCTCATTAGAGAGCCGAACGGTCTGGTCTGCCAGTTACCGCTGGTGGTGACCGACTACGAGAGCACCAGTCCCGTATATAACTATGGTCAGGAAAGCTTTGATTCTCTGCCTAAAGCGGTGGCGGCATTAATCGCCAGCAAAGGCGGAGTTGGTCCATCTATTGGACAGATGCCGCACTTCACCACCCAGGACGTCCCTCTCTACATCAATTTTTCCGGCACCAAATACGACACCTATACAACCAGCCAGGTCATCAACGGCGAAGTTCCGGACAACGCCTTCAAAAACAAAGTGGTGGTGCTGGGCACCAGATTTACCCAGAAGAAAGACAACACGCCCCAGGTGAGAACCCCGCTCGATGACAATGTCACCCATGCCCAGATTCAAGCCGATGCGATTCGGACGATTCACAAGAACCTCATAATCAGCACCTTTCCCCGGGATATTCTTCACCACCTGCTGCTTCTTGCAGGAGGCACTCTTGGAGCGATCGCTTCGGTGCTTAAAATGAGCACCAGGACTACGAGTTTTCTATGCATATCTATGGTACTGGTTGTTGTAACCCAGGTCCTCTTCCAGCTCGCCCATGTCCATGTGCCGATTGTCCCGGTGCTGGCGGTGATCATGCTCAGCTTCATCTTCGGGACTTTGATCTATCTTGATACCGACTTGCGTTTACGCAACCGGGAGCTTGCCGAAGCAAGAGAAGCCATGCAGATTCGAGCCGAACAAGAGAGACAGCGTATTGCCGAGGATCTTCATGACGAGACCCTGCCGGCTCTGTCTTCGGTGGCCCGCATGGCCGACCGCCTGTCGCAAGACCTGGTAGGGAACCCTGTTCCCAATGAGATGCGACAGAAACTGGACACCGCCGTGGTAGAGATGCGCCGGGTCATAAACGACCTGCATCCATCGGTGCTGGAGACCATGGGATTCAAACCGGCCCTTGACAATCTCCTGGTCATTCTCGAACGGGATATGGATATAGAAACCAACTTTAATGATCTCGATGATGAAGATGATTACCAGATAGGTGACATGACGAAGCTCCAACTCTATAGAATAGTCCAGGAGAGCCTTAACAATGTCCAGAAACATTCCGGCGCCTCGAAGGTCGAGGTCGCCATCGGGATAAAAGGCAATGTTCTCACCATTGCGGTAAAAGATAATGGTAGAGGTATCGATCCAGATAAGATAAGAAGCGACTCCCACGGATTGTTGAATATCCGGCAGAGGGCTCAACTGATTGGAGCAAGCGTCACATGGCGCTCTCCGGAATCCTTTGAAAGTGGTACCGAGCTCAGCCTGGAGCTTCCGGTGAACGTAGCAGAGACCAGAAAGGTGATTAAATGACTATCCTACTTGTCGACGACGAACAAAGAGACCGCAAATGGCTCAGAGACCTTTTGGAGGAGAACCTCTCCGATTATGGTCCCTTCCATGAAGGCTGCGACGGCATGGAAGCCGTGGAACTCTCCGCCAGGCTCAAGCCCGACCTTATCTTTCTCGATATAAAAATGCCTAAGCTATCGGGTATCAAAGCAGCGGAGCAGATTCTCGGTAAAATCCCCGAAGCCGGAGTGATAATGCTCTCCAACTTCTCGGACGAAGTCTATGTGCGGCAGCTCTGGAAAGTCGTTCCTCCTGACGGCACCTTCGGCTATGTTCTCAAAAACGCCTCTAACGAGCAAGTGATTGAGGCGGCTCGGGCAGTGCTTTCCGGCGATTGCTGGATCCATCCCGGTATCGCGAGAGTAATTCAAAGAACACAGAATCGTGCCACCAGCTTGACACCGGCAGAATACGAAGCGCTTGTCTGCATCGCTCTGGGGATGACCGATTCGGCGATAGCCAAGAAGCTTTATTTAACGGAGAAAGCGATACAATCGAGGTTGAAGTCGCTCTATTCTAAACTCGGGATTCCAGGTAGGGGAGAATCCCGTGAGACCGAGTTCAATCAGCGCTGCCGGGCAGTATATCTCGCCAACAAAAGAGGGCTGATTAATCAAAGCGAGTTGACCGAATGGGAGAGCAATCTCGGCGGAGACAATGACGGAGACTGAGGAGCAATGCACCGGATAGAAAGAAGATCGCCAGGCAAAATTTTGATACCGGCAGGAGCCGTCCTGCTGGCTGTGTCCTGCGCTCTCCTTATAAATGCTCCGGTTGCTCTTGGAGGAGATCTGGCCAAGTCGTCTAATTCGAGATCCGGCGTTGCAAAAGCGAAAGCCAGAGCAGCTTCAGCGCCAAGAAAGATAACTCCGGAAGCGCCTCCGGAAGCCGGTGTCAAACTTTTGATGGGCATCCTCAAACGAATCGGCAATGCTCCTCAGATAGCTATGCAGCAGGCAAGAGAAAGCCGTCTGCGCGCAGATTCTGTTCAGGCTCAAACGAACCAGATTTTCAATCAGAACCTTGGAGGAGCCAATCCGGCTCTCACCATCAGACCGCGAGGCACGGGCTACGCAGCCAGCAAAGCGAAAGCCGAGAGCACGGCAGGAAAGTTGATCGCCTCCAACAGAGGGGCGCGCTTCAACTACGCACCGGGCATGGATGAGGAGTCTGCAGGCAGTAAGCATATCCGCAATTATCCCCGGGGCATCTCGAACGAGTCGCAGAGAGACCTGAAAGAATCAGCAAAAAAACTCTACGATCTTACATCGGTAATATCCGGATTATCGGATACGGCGGCAGGACGTCCGGCGGCCGAGGTCGAAGCCTCTGCGGCAAGCGAGGACAAACTGGTCAGGGCCTCTGCTCCGCGCGGGCGAGTTATTGCCAAGTCACCTAAGATAGTAGACTACAGCAAAGGCAGCATCTTGATTCAACCAGGAGTAAGGCCAACTTTGCAAGGCGCTACCAATGGCACCATTTCAAGTGCTGCCGATGATGCCGCGGTGAAAAAGCTGGACCAACCAGCAGCTTACAGGCATCTTAGAGAGTACGACAGGAAATTGCCCAGAGAAGAGCCGGCAGACGAACCGGAACAAGTCGATGCGGACAACTTCTACAAAAGTGGAGACAACCATCTTGCCTCCTCATTCGGACGCCGCCAGGAGATAAGCCACCTGGCCTACATGCCACCAAATACAATATCTGGTGTTCCGGGCTTGAGATTGGGATCATCAAAAGTGCAGGTTGAATCCTTTCTGGGGGCTGCCAGAGCAAAAGATGGCCAGGTGCTGCGCTCGCACGTCAACGGCTGGGATGTCTGGGTCTTGAAAAATGGTGGCAGAGCCAGTCTTCAGGTCTACATGCGAAACAACATCGTGGAGGCATTCCGTATATTCGACTCCAAATACGTTCCGGATCGTTTGAAGATAACCCTGGATACGCCCCTGGAGACCATGAAAGAGAAGTTCGGAGAGCCCGCCTTCATTCTCAATGAGCCGGATGTAGGCGCCGACTCGATGCACAAACGCGGGGTAAAAAACTATGTTTATCCCGTCAGCCAGGTCTCTTTCCAGCTTGCCCGGGTAAACGAGAAGTCTAAGAGTTCTCTCGGTCAGATCCGCATCAAGAGCATGCTCCTCTTTAAGTTCCTTTAGCCAAAGTCTAAATCAACTAGGGCTCTTTAGAGCTATCCTGATCCATGAGATATGGAACGTTAATAAGTACGTCAGCCTCATCCGGATCTTGATCCAGACCGCTTTTGCGCACCACAGAAGCATCTTTCTTAAGCCCCATCTCTTCCAGAGAATGGGCGATGCGATAGAGATCTCCCGGGGTCTTACCGACCCTGCATGCAGCCGCCATCTTCAAAGCATGAGCCCTTTCGGTTTTCTTGCCTGCTCTTCTATAAAGTTCAGCCATATTAACCCAACTCGAAGAATCATCAGGATTACTTGCCACCGCTTTTTTAAATGCAGCCAGAGCCTGATCCGGTTTGTTCTCCTGCATGCAAATCAGGCCGAGATTGTGCCAGCTGAAATAATAATTCGGATCGAGAGCCAGGGACTTTTCGAGGATTTTTCTGGCTCGGTCCGGCTTCTCTTCGATTATATAAAAGGAGGCAAGGGTAGCTAGAATGAAGGGACTGTTCGGATTCAATCGAGCAGCATTGAAAGCACATTGCCGTGCTTCTTTAGCATTACCCATATCGCGATAAGTCTCAGCCAGGTTGCCCCAGGCAAGCGCATAACCCGGATTGAACTCCACCGCTTTTTTGAAGGCTTCATGGGCTTTGTCGGCTTTTCCCATGAATGCGTAAGTACAGCCGAGACTGTTATAGATATTTGGATTATCAGGATCAAGACTGAGCGCACTGTGAAAGTACTTGAGCGCTTCTTCAAATTGATACTGCTCTAAAGCAAGCTTGCCCAGTTGATAGACCGGACTGAACCAGGAGGGCTCGCGCTTTCTAGCTTCTTGTAAAACTTTCCTGGCTTCTTCAAATCGTTCGAGGTTCATGTTGACGATTCCTGCTTCCACAAGCCCCTGGGCGTCTGTCTTATCTACCGCCGCGGCTTTGTGGTAATACTTGAGCGCCTCCTGGGGACGCTCTTGCAACCGAGCAAGATAGCCAAGATTAGACCAGGAAGAAGACTCTTGCGGATATTTGGAAGCCAGATCCAGAAAAGTCTTTTCGGCAAGATCGAACATGCCTTGATCTTGATAGAGCACTCCAAGATATTTGAAAGCAGGAGCATAGTCCGGCTTCAGAGAAAGGCTCTTTTTGTAAGCGGTCAAAGCCTTTTTGTATTGCTTCATACCGTGATAAGCGTAGGCTAACCGGAACCAGATCTCCGGACTTTTTCCATTCAGCTCCAGAGCTTTCAACAAATATCTTTCGGCGGCCTGCCCTTTGGCTCGCTCCATTTTAAGGCGAGCGGCCATGGTCCAGACCCGGGCATCATCAGGAGCCAGCTTGGTCAGATAGTCGAAGATCTGCTCTGACTGGGCAAACTGCCCCCGACGAGCATAGAGACTGCCCAGATTGGACCAGGCGGTAAAATACCTGGGATCTAACAACACAGCCTTTTCGTAAGACTTCATGGCGCTGTCCAGCAGCTTTTGCTCGTTATGGATTACACCTTTTGCGTTCCACAAAGGCGCGTAATCGGGACAATCTATGCAAGCTTCGCGCACCAAATCAAGTGCTTCGTCCCAGCTTCCTTTCTCTGCCAGAGTCTTGACCCGCGCACAAATTTTCAAAGCCTTTTTCTCATCTTCATTCGTCGGCGGCGTGACGTACTGATCCGGATTCTTAAGAGGAATAACCGACCTCAAGAAATTGAACTCCTTCAAAGACGCGACCTGCTTATCGCCTGGCTCTTCCTTACTCTTTCGGACAGATCCATCCTGCGTTCCGGACTGCCTGGCCGATTTATTTGCAGGATTCGAGCTCTCGCCACCGCCGCAGGAGGCAAGCAAAAAGAGGGACAGGAATCCGGCGCAGAAGATGCAGCAGGTACAGAATTTACAGAAGATTCGTCTGGTTGAGCGAGGCATATAAATAATCAGACCCTGTCCGCTTTTCATCTACTTATATCCCTTCAAACAGGCTCTTTTGCATCCTAGCAGATAAATGACAATTAGATTTAACTAGCGGTCTATGCGCGGCTCAAAATGCGGTAGTATAAGTAGGCTAAGCAGCCTGATTTTGAAAGAGCCTGATGCGGCTCCAGTCAATTTGCATTTCAATGGAAAACGCAGCCAACAAATACTTACCCCTATATCTTAAATACCGACCTCAAAGCCTCGAAGAGCTGGTCGGACAGAAATCCGTGGTCAAAACCCTTTCGAACGCCCTGGAGAATAACCGCATCGCCCATGCGTATCTCTTCACCGGACCAAGAGGCACGGGCAAAACATCTTCGGCCAGAATTCTAGCCAAGTCCATAAACTGCGACCAGGGTCCGACAGTGAGTCCCTGCCTCAAATGCGCTTCTTGTGAATCGATCAAGAACAGCTCCTCCACTTCCGTATTCGAGATAGACGCTGCCTCGAACAACAGCGTTGACGATGCTCGCTCACTGATAGAAAGAGCCCCCCTGGCCACCCAGGACGGTAAACACAAACTCTATATCATCGACGAGTGTCACATGTTGACCAAGGAAGCCTTCAACGCTTTGCTCAAGACCATCGAAGAGCCACCGCCGAACGTGGTTTTTATCCTGGCCACAACCGAGGAACACAAAGTCCCTCCAACCATCGTCAGCCGCTGCCAGCGCCTTATGTTCCGCCTGGTCAATCAAGTGCAGCTTGCCGAGCATCTCAATTCGGTGGCCGCAAAAGAAGGAATTGAAATAAGCGAGGAAGCTCTCGACCTCATGTCCCGGCGTTCCGGAGGAGGGCTGCGCGACGCCCTGGGTCTGCTCGACCAGGCAAGCCTGCTATCCAAACCAGGGGAGCCGGTGCAGGTATCGGATCTGCTTGTACTGCTGGGCGCTCTCGACGAGGATATTCTTCTCGAAATCAGCCTGGGCGTGAAAGATTGCAACGGTGAGGCGGTCTTGCAAGCGGTTAACAAACTGCTGCTTCAGGGCAGGGAACCGTCGCTTATAACAGTGGAGCTGGCTAAACACTTTCTTGCTCTCACCAAGGCTTCTTACCTGAAAGCAGGAGAGCCTATCAGCGAAGAGAATATCCAGTTCGTAACCGGCTCCAGAGCCTATGTCGAGAAAGTAACCGCCCAGGCCAGAGAGTTCGAGAGAACAGAGCTGAGCCAGATTGTCGAGCTCATGGATCGTCTGGAGCAGAATATCAAACGGTCCAGTCAACCATCCCTGACTCTGGAGATGGGACTGCTCTCAATCTGCCATCGCATCGATATTGCTTCGGTCAAGAACCTGACCGAAAAAGTGAAAAAACTCGAGAAGATCATCGCCGACGGTGATTTCTCCGCTGCCGACATTCCCCGGGCTAGAGTGAGATCAACCCCGGCCCCAGCTGCTCCTGCTCCTGCTCCTGCTCCTGCTCCTGCTCCTGCTCCTGCTCCTGCTCCTGCTCCTGCTGCTGCTCCTGCGCCTGATCCTGCTCCTGTGTCGGCTCCGGCTCCGGTTTCCAAAGCTGCCGCGGAACCGATTGCAGAAGCGCCTTCCAGGGGGCCGATGCACGAGCCGGAGAGACCCGAAAGTAGAACGCCGCAGCCAGTTCATGAAATCGGAGCAGAAGAATCAGAAGAAGATGCTGATGTTGAAGTGGCGGTATCCGGCGGAGGCTTCGTCAGCAACGAACTGGAGGCCCTCTGGTCGGATCTTCTCGATGCCATCCATAAAATCAGTATTCCCGCCTATAGCCTTGTCCATATGCACGCCAATCCACTGAGCCTTGAAAACGGGCAGCTTACCCTGGGCGTGAACAAAGAGTTTTTCCAAAAATCTATAGAAGGTAAATCGGACCAAATAGAAAAAGCCTATCGGGCAGTAACCGGACAGGAGGTCACGGTAAAAGTGAAAGTGGTCCAGGAAGAGGAGCTGGCTCGAAAAAAGCCTGAAGGGAGACCGGCTTCTCCCGCAATAAACGACCAGAGAAAGCCGGAGCCGAAAGAGAGAGAGAAGGCTGTTCTGCTACCCGATCCGGTACCTGCGCCTGTTTCTGAGCCTAAAACGGAACCGAATCCAAGACCCGCTCGACTTAGCCCGGAGCATCAAGAACCGGCTAAAAGCAGAATCGAAGACGAAAGCAAAAGCGAAAATGGAAACGGAAACGGCAAGGCACCTTCGGCAGATGAACCATCCTCGCAGAGAGAAGAACCGGAAGAGCAATCGACTCTCTTGAAAGAAGCCTACAGACTGTTCGAAGGTCCTGGCTCCAGACAGATTGGCTAGATTACAGCCACTATCAATGGTGGCTTAGAACGTGGCGATTATCTCGAAATCCTCACGGTCCCCCTGAAGACTCTCGAAATCCGGGGCATCTTCGTCCAGCCAGTGCACCATGACCTCTTCCACCATTGCTCCTGATGGTCCGAGCCTGCACCAGGCTATCAACTGGTCGAGCCGCTGCTCGTTACCCCGAACAAAAGCCTCCACCTGACCGTCCCGACGATTCCGAACCCAGCCGGTCAAACCCAGTCGTTTCGCCTCATCCCGGGTGCTCACTCGATAAAAAACGCCCTGAACCTTTCCGGAGATCTCAAGCCGAATCATTCTATCGGGTTTATCGTTTTTTTCGGGCTCAGTCATGACCTCTTCAGAACTCAAAATATTTGGTGATCGATGCGAAACTTATAGAGAAAATCTAACAACTTTTCTCTTAGATGGGGAAAGAAATAGAATAAGAGATCGGCGATAGGGCAAAACCCGGCTCCGCTTACACTCTATGAGCCTGACCGGCAACCGCCTCCAGTTGCTATGAGGGCCATGCCCACCAAGTTATCAGCCACCCAGAAGAAATCGAAGCAGAACATGTCGAAAGACGAAATTACCAAAACCAAGATCGAGACAGCCCGCCTCAAAGAAGCGATCGAGTCCGTCAAGAGCAAAGGCTGGGATATCAATCCATACACCCTCGCCGAAGAGCTGGAAGTCGAGAAAGAAGATCTCTACCGGGACCGGGACGTAGTCTCCCTCATACTCGAAGCCCGCAATCATGACTGCACTTTCAAAGATCAGGGAGAAGAAGAGAATAGAAAAATCCTCGATCTCGAAAAAACCCTGGAAGAGCTTGAGAAAGAGAACAACAACCTGGCATTGAGAATCGCCGAGATGGAAGAAACGGCGAACATGCCTGCGCCTGAAGATATAAACAGCCAGGTCATGGAACTTTTGCAGTCCGAATCCCAGGACGAAATCAAACAGCTGGAAAAGGAGCTGAAACAAGCCTATGCCCAGAGCGAAAGCCGCCTGGAAGAGATTACCGACCTGACCCGCACTCTAAGCGGTTTCGAGAGGGTCAACGAAGCGCTCAATCAGCGCTTGAGAGAGCTGGAAGACAGGAACAGAGCACTCAGTGAAAACACCGACAACAAAAGCGATTCGGCAGAGAAAGAAGACACAGCCCACTTGCAAAAAGAGCTGGAGGAGACACAAAGGTCCCTGGCCGGTCTCGAACAGGTCAATGCAGCTCTGAACCAGAGACTGCGGGAGATGGAAGTCGAACTGGCGGAGCGTAATGAAGAATCCGCAGCAGAGTCGGACGAGGAAAAGGACGAGAAGCTCAAGGAGCTTACCATTACTGTTTCCGGTCTGGAGCGAGTTAATGAAGCGATTAATCTGCGCATGCGCGAGCTGGAAGACGAGAATAAAAAACTGAAAGAGAACACAGGGGGCTCCAGTCAAGCCGGCTATACGGGAAAAGCTGACAATGCCGAAATAGAGAAACGCATCGCCAGACTGGAAAAAGACAATGCTCAGCTCACCGATGCCATGAAAACAGAGCGCGAGAAGCAGACTATTCTCGCGATGAACAAAAGAGAGCTGGAAGCAAGGTTGCAAGAGCTTCAAAAGGAAGCCGACAACCTGGCACTGCAATTGCAGAACGCCTGGCATGTCGGCTATGAAAAGGGCTTGGCCGAAGCCGGTCAAAATCAGCCGATGATGGCGCAAGGGCCAGAAACGGAATCAGAACCAGAACCTGACCTAGAACTTGAACACGAGAACCAGGAAAATCTTCCCTACACCGAGGAGATAGAAGAAGAAGAGGAAGAGGAAAACCTCGAGCTCGAACCTCAGGAAGAGACTCCAGCCACCCATGAACTGAAAGTCGACGAAAGGGCGGTGATTAACTTTACCCAGGACGGACCCTATGTTTCTAGCGATTTCAATCCGCTCAACGACCTGAGCTGGCGTGACCTGCAAACGGTCTATAGCATGGGGGTTCTCTCCCCCAAAGACCTCGACCCGACGAGAACTCCGGCCAATGCGCTTGAGAGTCAGATAGTAGCGCAGTTTGGTTATCCGCAAAAGAAACCGACCGACACCTCCACCAATCTGGACGCCCTTCAACCGGGAGCCCCTCCCCAGGAATCTCTGGATGGATTTGATACCTCCGAGACTCAATTTGTCTCTTTCCATGGTGGCGAGGACGCGCCGGACGCCATCCGCGAAGATCAGATGCTGACCAGAGAAGAACAGGTCGAGATCCCCGATTTCGATCAGATGGATATTTTTGAAGACATCGAAGAACTGGAAGAACTTGGCAAGATCGAGGTTCCAGATGATATGCTTGCAGATGTCCCGGTGGATCAAGTCGTTAAAGAGGAGAATGTCACCGGTGAAGATTTGCAGAACTTGATCAAAGAAAGAATCAAGAAAGCTCAGGAGCAGCATCACGTGGAGCAAACTGTCAGAACAATGCCCAATCCAGGACAGGATGCCGGAGCCGACAAGGGCGGCTATTCCGGATTGAATAAATTTGTCGGTCAAAACGTCAAGCCGACAGAAGGTGGGCAAGCAGCCCCCCCGCCCCCGGCGGCTGGTTTACAGAACCCCGCCTTGAAGGCGGCGCCCCGGGAGATAGTCAAAGCCTGCCGCATCCTCGGCATCAGTCCAGAAGATCTCACCAAAGAGAAAGTGAACAAAGCCTGGAAAGATCAAATAGCCTCTCCCGGCGTTCATCCCGACCTCGGTGGAGACACCGAAGCGGCAATTATTCTAAACGCCGCCAAGGACGAACTTCTGCAATTCATCGAATCCAGTGCTCCCAAGCTCGGCAAAAAATTCGGCGGCAGCTCCGGCGGAGCTAAAGATATGTCTAGTCGTTTCACCGGGAAGAAGAAGCAGTAACTAAATCTTGATATATTTATCCGGTCAAAGAGGATAAATAATGGTCAAGAGAGTCGTAGCGATAGTCGGTCGTCCGAACGTCGGCAAGTCCACCTTCTTCAACCGGTGCGTAGGAAGCCGTTATTCGATCGTGGACGACACTCCCGGTGTAACCCGGGATCGAATCTATCGCGAAGCGGACTGGTCCGGCTATGAATTCGTCATGATCGACACCGGCGGCATAATCACGGAAAGCCAGGAGCCCATGGCCGTCCAGGTGGTGGATCAGGTTCAGCTCGCCGTGGATGAAGCAGATGTAATTGTTTTCATGGTCGACGGCAAGGAAGGTCCCACCGGTCAGGATGAAGATGTGGCTAATATGCTGCGCCGCTCCAAGAAGCCGGTTATATTAGCAGTAAATAAGGTCGACTCAAAAAAAGACGAGCTCAATGTTCCCGAGTTTTATTCTCTTGGTCTGGGCGACCCCCATGGACTTTCGGCAATGCGTGGTTCGGGCGGGGTAGGCGACTTGCTCGACCTTATAATCAGCAACTTTCCAGAATATGACGGGATCAAGAAAAAGAAGAAGAAGAAAAAGTTAGAAGATTATCCCGTTGAAGGAGAGGACGATGAGGATGGTGCTGATTCCAACGGTAGAGAAGGACCTCTTTCCATCGCCATAGTAGGCAAACCGAACGTCGGCAAATCTTCCATTCTGAATGTGCTCTGCGGAGTGGACAGAACCATTGTGGCACCGGAAGCCGGCACCACCCGTGACGCCATCGACACTCGCATAAATTATCAGGGCGAAGAGCTCATTCTAATAGACACCGCCGGAATAAGGAAGAAGTCGAAGGTGCGCTACGGTGTAGAGGCATTTTCCGTAGCCCGTTCCTTAAGAGCGATCTCGAGAGCGGATGTGGTGGTGCATGTCATAGATGTGGCCGAAGAGATAAGCGAACAGGATCAACGCATCGCCGGAAAAATAGAAGAAGCCGGACGAGCCGTCGTACTGGTCATGAACAAATGGGACCTCAAAGAGGACAAATCATCCGGCTCGATGAACAAAATCATCGAAGAGGTCAAATCCGAGCTTCGCCATGTCGCCTACGCCGAAGTCCTCTTCACCAGCGCAATCAATAAAGTTAGAGTCAGAAAAATTCTGGACGCGGCCAAAAGCGCGCATGAACAGACGATGCGTCGGGTTTCCACCAGTCTGGTCAATCAAATAGTGAACGAAAGTGTAGCCCTGGTGCCACCACCTTCGGGGAAACGGGGTAAACGCCTGAAAATCTATTATGCCACCCAGGTCTCGGTGGCACCGCCCACCTTTGTACTCTTCGTCAACGACGAACATCTGTTGCCCAAGAATTACAAGTCCTATCTAGAGCGAAAACTGAGAGCTTCCTTCGGCTTCGAAGGCACTCCTATACGCATAACCGCTCGCTCGAAAAGTAAAACAGCGAAGAGTTTTCAGTCCTGAATAAGAGGTCTTGCTTTTAAGTGGAATATCTAACCCTACTCCTGGTGATTCTGGCAAGCTATATTCTCGGCTCGATCCCGACCGGTTATTGGATAGGGAAGATCTCGAAGGGAGTGGATGTTCGAGAGATGGGCAGCGGCTCCACCGGCGCCACCAATGTGCTGCGCTGTGTCGGAAAGAAAGAAGCCTTGGTAGTCCTCTTCGTCGATATCGCCAAAGGCTATTTGCCTGTCGCGGTCGCCCTCCATCTCCAGTCCACGCAACCTCAGCTCATGCCGGGCAATCTCTTTCCTAACCTGGCTGGAGTACTGGCGGCGATCAGTTCTATCTTCGGCCACAGCCGGTCTATATTCCTGCAATTCACCGGCGGCAAGAGCGCCGCCACCGGTCTCGGCACTCTTTTCGCTCTGCATCCGCTCGGTGCCCTCGGTACCCTTTTGATATGGCTGGCCGTGCTCTTTTCCAGCAAGATAGTTTCTCTGGCTTCCATATCCGCGGCCGTTGCCTGCCCTACGATAATGTTTCTTCTGAAAGCACCACCAGCGATACTGGCTTACGCCATTATCGCTTTCTTTTAT
Organism: bacterium; assembly: GCA_016124935.1. GTDB lineage: Bacteria > Cyanobacteriota > Vampirovibrionia > Obscuribacterales > Obscuribacteraceae > RI-106. The sequence continues at coordinate 25,526 of WGMS01000030.1, forward strand.
GTCACCCTGCGGCACCGCTCCAACATAAAACGCTTATTAGACGGCACCGAAACGAAATATACGGACAAACCGAAAGAATTGAGCGAATTAACTAAACAATGAATAAGATGGAAATTTCGACTGGTAATTAGAAAGGTGAAAGCGGTATGAGATTGAAATTCTCAAAAGCAAAAATCGGCGTGCTATCGACAGCGATGCTCCTCAGTATCCAGATGCAAACAACTCCTGCGACTGCGCAGGCAGCGGAAAGCCCGGAGAAACTACCTGACTTGAGCTTTCTTTCGAAGCCGGTGCAACCTACTCCACTTTCGGAAGAAGAGAAGGTCAATGTCGGTGTCTACAAAAAATGCGGCAAAGCCGTGGTCAACATCGCCACCGTCACCACCCCCGAAGGCTATTACTACAATATCATGCCCCAGGAAGGGATAGGCTCGGGCACGATTATTTCTAAAGACGGCTATCTGGTCACCAACGAGCATGTGGTCGGCGCAAGCGAAATGGTAAGGGTCACTCTTTTCGACGGCTCCAGCTATGCAGCCAAGCTGGTCGGCAAAGACCCCTCTAACGATCTTGCCGTGCTCAAAATTCAGGCGGCGCCGGGCAAACAATTTGAATGCATCGAAATCGGCAACAGCTCCGAACTGGAGGTCGGACGCAAGGTGCTTGCCATCGGCAATCCGTTCGGCTACGACCAGACCATGACCCAGGGCATGATCTCCAGCCTGGGCAGAACTCTTAGAACCAGAAACAATCGCATGATCAAAGGCATCATCCAGACCGATGCCGCCATCAACCCCGGCAATTCCGGTGGGCCGCTCTTAGACACGGCGGGCCGGATGGTGGCCATAAACACCGCCATCTTCACCCGGGCTGGCCAGAACTCGGGCATAGGCTTTGCCATCCCGGCTAATATCATCCGCTCGATAGTTCCGGAGCTTATTCTCCACCACCGGGTGCTTCGTCCGGATATTGGCATCCTCGCTTTACAAGAGACTCCGGCCGGTGTAAGAGTAATAAGGCTCGCCTCGGGCGGTCCTGCCGTCAAAGCCGGAATCCAGGGACCGAAAGCCGGAATCTACCGCATGGGACCGATTGCCATCAGGGGTGTTGACATCTCTTCGGCCGACATTATCTCCCATGTGGACAATGTCCGGATAAACACCCAGGATGAGCTACTGACCTATATAGAGAAGAAAAAACCTAATCAAGTGGTTACACTAACGGTGAACAGGAACGGGACGATTCTAAAAATTCCAGTAAAATTGTCGGTTAATAGCAACGAACAGTAATAAGCAATATTTAATAGGAGCAAGAGTACATTGGCTAGAATTCTAGTAATAGACGATGACCAGGCGATTGCCGAATTGGTCAAGGTTAATCTCGAGCTCCTCAGCCACAAGGTGGAAACCGCCTCGGACGGGATCAAGGGACTGGCCCTTGCCCAGCAAAATCATCCGGATCTCATCGTCCTCGATGTGATGATGCCGGATTTAGATGGTTTCACCGTCTGCCAGAGGCTGCGGCAGAACCCCACCACCCATCCCATTCCTATCCTGATGCTCACCGCTCTGGGAATGACCAAGGACAAAGTCACCGGCTTCGACTCCGGCGCCGACGATTACCTGGTCAAGCCTTTTGAAATTCCCGAGCTTCAAGTGCGGGTCAGAGCACTGTTACGTAGAGCCGGTTCGGTGCCGCATTCGGCTAGTCTGCCCGAAATTCTCACCGCCGGTGAAATCACTCTAATTCCAGAGAATCTGCAAGCCAAGGTCAAAGACCGCGTGGTCAAACTGACACCCACCGAATTCGAAATTCTGCACTGCTTGATGCAACACCATGGTCAGACCGTATCCACCGGTAAGCTTCTGGAGGAGGTCTGGGGCTATTCGCCCGACGATGACGTCGATACCATCAGGGTTCACATCCGCCATCTCAGAACCAGACTGGAGACCGCCGATCGCAAATATATCAAGACCGTATACGGCGGCGGCTACCAGTTAATCCCCGGCGGATTCAACAAAAGCAGCAAAGACTGAGCATAAGTTCATCAAATTGACAATCGCTCTCCTTACAACCTTTATATTAAGGAGCCCTTGCTAAGCCCCATGGATGCCCACCGGCGCGGCGTCTTCCCCTGGATGCCACCAGTTCCTATAAACGTTTTAGGTTAAGAGAGTAGCCTCGACCTAGACATCCTTGAAATCTACAATTTATCATGTGTTGCGCTAGCCATTGAAAACTTATTTCAAGGGCGACAATTCGGGGCTTCGCGACCGATGACAGGAGATTCAAATTGCTATTCAATAGTTTGCAATACCTGGTATTTCTTCCGACGGTATTTTTCCTCTACTGGATAACCCCCCACAAGCTGCGAGTGCCGCTGCTTCTGGTGGCCAGTTATGTTTTCTACATGTCGTGGAAGCCAATCTACGGTCTGCTCATCTTCGGGCTCACCCTGGGCAACTTCCTGCTGGTGCCATACATGGCCAGATCCGTCGAGCGCAAGAAGCTCTGGCTGGGCATTGTCATAGCCGCCAACCTCATAATCCTGGGCATCTTCAAATACGCTACCTTCGCGCTCACAACGGTCCATGACGGGCTCGGCATGGTGGGCATCGACTGGAAAGAGCCCCACCTGAGCATCATCCTGCCGCTCGGTATCTCCTTCTTCGTTTTCGAGTTCATTCACTACGCCATGGAAGTCTACCGGGGCAAACCCCAGGTCGACAGCTTCCCTAAATTCGCCCTCTTCGCGTCTTTCTTTCCGACCCAGATTGCAGGTCCGATCAAGCGTTATCAAGATTTCATCCCCCAGCTCGACATCAAAGCCAAGTTCAAATGGGAATACCTGGACGAAGGTATGCAGCTTATTCTCATGGGTCTGGCCAAGAAAGTGCTTCTGGCGGACAACCTTGCCCTGGTCGTCCAGGCAGGCTACAGTCATCCGGAGAGCTTCTCTTCGGCCGATTTATGGCTCTGCACCTACGCTTTCGCCTTCCAGATCTTCTTCGATTTTGCCGGCTATACCGATATAGCCCGGGGTTCGGCAATGCTCTTCGGCTACAAAGTGCCAATCAACTTCAACCTTCCTTATATAGCCTCCAACGTGGCCGATTTCTGGCACCGCTGGCACATCAGCCTCTCTACCTGGCTCAGAGACTATCTATATATTCCTCTGGGCGGCTCTAAATGCAGCAAATGGCTCAACTACCGGAACCTTTTCATCACCATGGCTCTCGGTGGTCTCTGGCACGGCGCCGGCATGCACTTTCTGCTCTGGGGCGTCTACCAGGGTGTCATTCTCATCGCCCACAAAGAGTACAGAAACGCCATCGAGGCGGTGGGCTTCTTGAAGAATTTCGCCGAAACCAAAGTTTATCACTGGCTTTCCGTGGTGGCGACTTTCCACCTCGTCTGTATCGGCTGGGTCTTCTTCCGGGCCGAGACCGGCGCTTCCGCCTTTAAAATACTGGGCAAGATGGCCATGCTCCCGGTGGAGCTCCTCAACTTCAGCGCCAGCCAGCTCGAGATCCTGAAGATAAGAGATCCGATTATCTTCCCGTCTCTTCTGATTATCTTGCCGGCTCTGATGATCTCCCATGTGGTGGTCAACTGGCTCAACGACAAGCAGTTCTATCAAAGACCACCGTGGCCGATTCAGGTCGGTGTGATGGTGGCGCTCATGTGCGTTCTGAGTATCTTCAGCCCGGACAGCTCGCCAAGATTCATCTACTTCCAGTTCTAAGGACTGCGGGATCCTATCTGACCGATGACCGAAAATATGTCGAGAAGCAAAACTCAAGTCATCGTGGCAAGCAAAGCGGTAGCCGCATTCGTTGCCTTCGCGCTTCTATGCTGCATCTTCTCGTTCTTGCAGGTGGGGTCCCTCGCTCCGGAAGCATTCCAGTATCCAACCTGGACCTCCTGGAAGGTGGAGAGCTATCGTCAGTTACCGGATAGAGCCAACCTCGTCTTTCTAGGGTCATCCCTGGTGCACACCCCCATGGGAGAAGCAGACGCCGACCTGACCAGACAGAGCCTGGATGCCACCAGACATCACAAAAGTCTCGTTTTTGAAAAACGCTTTCAAGAATTGACCGGCACAGGTATCCGCTCCTTCAGCTTTGCGCTTCCGGGAGAGATGCCATCCGATGCTTACCTGATAACCAAGTTTCTCCTCAAAGGCGAACGCCGTCCTGATGTCATCGTATACGGTGTCGGTCCCCGGGACTTTCTCGAAAGCACCCTTCCCGATCCCTCCTCCACCGACCCCTTCAGATATCTATCTCGCTTCGGGGATTATAGCGAACACTTGAGCCTGATCAAACCAGGCTTCATAAGCCGTCTCGACTATGAACTGGGCCGACTGCTCTATCCTTACGGCAAGAAAGAAGACATCCAGACAGCCACCCTGCGCTGGACAGAAAACCTGATTTCAACGGTCTTACCGTCTGATATCGAGACCTTCAATGTGCATCAGCGTAAAAAGGTATTGCCCGAATATCATCCTTACGAAGTCAGGCGGGACGAAGCTTTCTATCATCCTGACCAGTCAGCTAGAACAGCCTTCAAGGATAATCTGGCCGAATACCGCTATCGCTATAAGAATCTAAAGTGGGATACTTTCAAGAGTCAGTCCCGCTTCTTTGAAGACATGCTCAAAGTGGCTGCCGAACGAGGCATCCACGTGGTGGTCGTGGCCATGCCGATAACAGACCTGAATCGAGACCTTCTCAAACCGGAAGCGAAGCAAGCTTATTTAAAAAACCTCGCCACCGTAACAAAGAAACAAGGAGCTAGCTTTATAGACCTGGATGCCTCACCCCAATTCGAACTGGCTGATTTTGCCGACAGTGTCCATCTGCGCTCTCAAGGCGGCAAGAAATTTTTCGACCTGATTGCCGAAAAACTTTCCGGCGACAGAGCCGTCCTTGCCGCTCTCGATACGAAACCGAAAGATATACAAAGAGCCCTGGCCGAGCGGGAGGACTCAAGACTATGAGCAGCTTGAACACCGCTGTCAGACCAGAAAAGAAACTGGCCCAGAGCCCGGCAAAAACGTCGAAAAAGCCGATGGTGAGCTCCGCTCTTGCCGCCATGATTCTATTCGCCATCTTAAACATCTATCTTGCTTATCAGAATCCGATTCAATTCGACCGCTACCAGTTTCCTTACAAAGGCTGGGCCTGGTGGATAATGCAGGATTTAAAAAGCGACAAGAGCCCCCACAACCTGGCGTTTCTGGGCTCCTCGCTGACAGTGAGCGCCCTGAACAGCGCCGATGCGACTTATTACAATAAGAGCGTCGACATGGTCTATTATCACAAGACTCGCTATTTCGACGAAACCCTTGAAAAAGCCCTGGGAGCGAACTCCGAAAACAAGCTCGGTTTCGATACTTTCAATCTTTCCACTCCAGGACAGATGCCATCGGATGCGCTAATGACACTGATGGCCATGATCGAGACCGGGCACAAACCGGATGTCATCATATATGGTGTCGCCCCGCGAGACTTCATCGACAGCGAACTGGCAGGTCCCCAGGACACCGAGCCTTTTACTTATTTGAGCCGGGTGGTGGATATAAGCCCCTTCGAGAAAGAGATCTTCACCGCTCCTTTGGACAAGATCAATCTCGCCCTGCAAAAGAATATCTACTTCTATAAATTCGCGGCAGACTTCCAGATGGAGGCAGGCAAGCTTTACAAGAGCTTGTTGATAGACCGACTGGCTCCGGAGCCGGATAAGAGCAAACCCTTCACATATTGGGACAGGAAAAAACTCTTTCCCGAATATAAGAAAGGGGAGTTTCATCCCTACGCCAACATGTGCGCGCCGAGCGACCTGAGCAAACCCATGGAATACATAGACAATTCCATCGAGTATATTCATCGCTACAAGAGAATGAATCCGGTGGCCTTCGAAACCCAGATGAACTTTCTTGCCAGACTGGCTGACTTCACAGACAAAAACGGCATCACCCTGGTGCTTATCAACATGCCTGTAACCACCGACAATTTGAAATTGCTTAAAAAAGAATACTACGACCATTACTGGAGTCGGCTCAAGCCCTTTGGCGAAAGAGAAAATACCGTTCTATTCGATATGAACGATCACAATATTTTCAAAAAACCGGAAGACTTCCATGACGGCGTTCATATGAACGCCCGGGGAGGGATCAAGTTTATCGATCATCTGGTCGAGAGAATGATGCGATCCCCAGAAGTCAGAAAAGCCCTTATTCAATCCGGAACCAGGTTTGACTTAAAAGAGAGACAACAATGAGCGCTGAGAAACAAAACCCGAATCCGACAAATCTAATCACCAGTCGCACCGTGGCCGCGTTGCTGTTGTTCTTTGCGGTCAACGTCGCAATCATCGGTATGGTTCCGAAAGAGACCAAAGAACTGACCGCCGAGATTCTGACGGACAACCCCAATGAAAAGCGTAAGCAAGGCCGCTGGATCTGGTGGGTGTCGAGAAACTACCTCAAGGATCATCCCGATGCCGATATCGCTTTGATGGGCAGCTCCATGATGTCATCGGCGGTGTATTCCGCTGAAGCGAATTATCTGGAAAAAGACGTGGACTGCGTCACGGACAAAGAGAGCAACATGCTTTCGGACATGCTCCAGAAGCGCCTCGGGACCAGACCCAAGTCCTATGTATTCGCCATGGGCGGTGCGATGGCTTCGGATCATTATATGGTGGCAAGCACTCTTTTCAACAAAAATCACAAACCTAAGATGGTGGTAGTAGGGGTCAATCCCCGTGACTTCATCGACAATACCATGCCCTCAGTAAGCTCGACCGAGCCGTTCTTCTTCCTGAAGCCTTACGCAAAGTTGGACGGACTCGCAGACTGCGCCTTCGGCGATCCGATAGAGCGCCTGGAATGGATCATCAACGACTATCTGCCGATCATGAGCATTGGAAGATCTTTCAAAGAGACCATTCCCAAACTTTCAAAACAAGCATCGAACGCAGTCTCCATAGCTCTTACAGGTGAAGGCAATCTCGAATTAGCCGAGCAGGAAGCAGAATTGGAGAAAGAAAAAACAGAAACAGCCAGTAAGCCGAAAACCACCGAAGATGTGTTGAATGCCATCTACGGCAAACAATCCGAAGTGAAACCCGGGGTCTGGGTAATACCACCGCGACCGTTCTACCAGTTCGTCAACAACATGTACGAGTACAAACGACGCTATAAAAACCCCAACCCAGCCATATACGGTCCTCAGAAACAATTCTTCCAGGCGTTTTTGAAGAGACTGAAAGACGAGAATATAGAGGTGATGGTAGTGGGCATGCCCAGCTTGTGGCCGAACAGAAGTCTTCTTCCGGACAAGTTCTGGAAGGAGTTCAATCAGTTCCTCGCCTCATCCTGTAAGGATTATGGCGCTACCTGGATCGATCTATCCGACGACAAACGCTTCAACAACCGGGACTATCTCGATACCGTCCATATGAACAAAAAAGGCGGAGACAAGCTTCTAGAGATTATCGCCGACGAGATCCGCGATAGAAAGAATCTGGCAGCCAGTCTCACCGCCTCTGAAACGGACACGGCCCTGGCAGGTCGAGAGAAACCAGAGAACTGGCAGTGATAGAGGATGATGACCTCGGTTAAAGAAGAGAGGAGCGAAAGCGCAAAACGCGACTTCGGTCTAGTTTCGAAGCTGGCTATTTTAATAGCGCTTATACCAGTGGCGAACATGTTATGGATCGTCAGCACCGTCGGCTGCGATGTTGTCTCGAACGACTATTTGACCTACGCCCATTTGATAGATCGAATCTTGAGCGGACAATACGACCCGAGCCATCTTGTAAGTGACACGTTCTACCGGGGGCATGCCACCACTCTCGCTTTCCTCACTCATCTAGCCACCGCCAAATTTTTCTCCGGCAGCGTCATGCCCGAACTCTACCTGGCTTTCGTTCTTTCGTTATTCAGGCTGGGTCTTATCTACGACGCCATCAGGACCGGCATCAAAGCAGAAAAGACCTGGTGGCTTCTTCCGCTGCTCTCGTTCTTTTTCTTCTCCAACTCTCAAGTATCGCTCTACACTTACCCAGGAGCGGCTCTGCCTATAGGAATCAGTCTCTTCGGACAAGCCCTTGCCATCTGGACCCTGGCTCGCTTCAAAACGAGCTGGAAGGCTGTATTGATTGCCACCGCCGGCGGTTTGATATCCAGCTATTCCTGGGGGATAGGCCCTATCACCTGGCTCACCATCCTGGCTTATTATCTCTACCTCAGAGAGTTCAACTGGAAGCGTTTTATTACCTTGCTATGTGGAGCGGGACTGAGCGCCGTTCCCTACGTAATGTCGTTTTTTGCCAGGGAAGGCAGCACCGGCGCGACAGACCCTCAGGCGACAATCGTCTCATTTTTCAATCTTAAAACCATCGTCAACTTACTGGGCTGGCCCCTGGCGAACGAAATCGCTACCGCTACGGACAATCTACCCGAGGCAAGATTTGCAGGAACAATCGGACTGGTCATCGCAGGCGGCTTTCTGCTATTGCTTGCGGTAAATAGAAACAGACTCGATTTAAAGAAAGCGGCGATTCCAATGGTGCTGATTGCCTCCAGCCTGCTTGCCGTCTGGGAGATAAGCATGGTGCGCTCATTGCTGGCGCCATGGTACACGCCGCTGCCCATAACCTTCTGGGCAGGTCTACTGGGTCTGGCGGCCTTCTTTTTGACGGAGATAAATCCAAACACAGGAACCGATTTCGATCTTCGTTCCAGAGTAAGCGTGAAATGGTCAATGCTGGCGGTAATAGTGATAATCGCTTGCTTTGCTCGTTCGAACCAGACCTATACAGATAAAACCTACATGCTCCACGGACGTGCTCCGGCATCTTATTCCGCCCTCTACAACGCCGAGAAAGCACCGACATATGCCGACCAGTACGTCTTTCTCTGGACTCCGGGCAGTCCCTCTCTGCTTCAGAAGCTGGCCGAGGTGATGAGAAGGCATAATATCAGTGCTTTTGGACCAATAAGAAAGTTATGGCTCCAGGGTGAATACATGATGGACTCGGTTTCTACTGACACCATTGATGGTGGGGAAAACCCTTACTTCACCGACAATCTCAGCACCCTGAGCAGATGCGACTGGGCAGATTACAAGAAGCTGGACCTGGTGTTGCCTCCGGGCAGCTCTCTTAGCTGGAGCGTTCGACTTCCAGATAATCTTCTCGAGGCAAGGCTTTCGATAAGAGTGCAGATCCGGGGTGATGCAGCAAAGGACTCCGGTCTCTATATTGAAGTGGCAGATTCAAAAGAGCCCCAGTATATACCTGCCAGAAATGACGCCGACCTGAATATCGAACTCAACTCCTACGCCGGAAAAAAGCTACGAATCAGTTTTGTAAACCGGGACCGGGACAAGAACTCGCCGACGCTGATTTATCGCATGCCGCGCCTTGCCATGATTTTGAAAAGCGATACCGATGCTAAGAAGCAGACTTCCATGGACTGGAGACCGGATAATACCGAATACGGCGGCAAGATCCCGGAGAAGCAGCCGGATGAACCCTCCATCGACCTCAGCGATGCCATCAATTGGAAAGCCACCGGTGGAGAGATAGAGAGCCTGCCCGATCAGAAACTGATTTGCAAAGCCAGCGCCGGTGAAGCGACTTTCGAATACCTGAAGGATCTGGATATAAAAACAGGAGAGGTTGATTTCCTGGTACTGCATGTGGCGGCACCGGATTCTATGAAGTTGAAAGTGATCAAATTCAGCCTGGCTACAGACGATAAAGAAAGACCTTTCGTAAGCTTCTACCTGCCTTTATTAGGTGGGGAGAGCGCCCACTATTACAAGTATCCGCTTAGATTGCTCAATCTAAGCGCAAAAACAAAAATCGAAAAATTGAGCTTCAAAACAGTAGACCCCGAAGCCAGGGTCGAAATAGACGCTCTGGACTTTCGCAGAAACTAATGTTTCTTCTTGTCTTTCTTCTTAGCCGGTTTTGGCTCAGGACTCCCTGCTTTTGAACTCTTTGCCGGTGGCCGGGTCAACTCTTCGGCGAACTTCGGCGCCTGGAATTTCTCGTCTTTGTTGTTGAGAGAAAAGACACCCTTTACAGGCAACAACCGGCCTTCGAAACCGGATATTACTGAACGGTCGAGATAAGCTACTTTGTCGTTGACATAGATATCGTCTACTGGAAGACGGTTTACGATAAAGTCCTGGGGACCGGCATAAGAATTGGGTTTTATAGAAAGACCGGATCGAAACACTTTGAGCTTGGCTTTACCCGTAAGTTTGGCGCTGCTCCCCGCGTAAGGGGTCAGGTTCATATTGCCGCTCACTATAACCGGACCATTAATACTCGATACCACATTAGATACCGATTCCATCAGGTCGTTACGCCGATCCATCGAATCCGCATCGGTTACTTCGGGCGCCTTGAAGGCGACGATATTCACCCAGCCATATTCGAAGAAGGCGCTGGTCACAGCCACCGGAAGCTTCTCTTTACCCAGGTAGAGGACCTTGCTGCTCTTCAGAGGGACCTTTGAATAGATACAAACTCCATGACCGTTATTGTTGGGATAGAGTGCCCTGATGTGATAGGACTGAAGCTTCTCATTCAAGCTCGCCATGTCATCCAGGGTTACTCCCGTAATCGTCAGTAATTCGGGATTAGTCTCGAGCGAAACCCTCACCACTTCATCCATGGTAGTGCTCTTATCGAGAACGACCTCCAATAGACTGAATGAGAGATAAGAGTCTTTCGCCGGCGCAGCCTTGTTCATATCGAGCACAGGCGAGACCAGAAGAAGAGAGAAGAGCGCCAGAAAACCACAGACCAGAGCCATGATTCTCCAGGGCTTGCTGAGCACGGTCGGGATAGTGCAGATTAGAAGAAGAATGACGCACTGGGTGCGGAAGGAGGCACAGAGTTCAGTCACCCACCCGGCCGAGCCGCTGGATATAAAAGCGGACGATAGACCGGCGATGGTTACGAGAATTGTCGCCAGAGCAAAAGGAGCAACGGCCATGGAGAGGTCGAAAGCTATCTGTGGACCACGTTCACGCTTGGCCCGGGCTTTTTTCTGAGAGGCGGACTCTTCGGCGCTATCCACGACAGAGTCGGTGGTAAGGGAATCTACCTGTTCCTGCTCCATTTAAAATCGACCTCCTTTCCTCCATGATATGCCCCGAAATTAATACAACTAAAAAAAGCTGATAATCATTCTAATTCTCAGGCTAAATCTCAAGCTAAATCTCAAGGTGACGCCATTAATCGAGATCCATATCCAGGAGCACCCGCGACAAGAAGAGAAGGTCGTCCCGATAATAGCGCTCACTCATAAACCTGTTGCCGCCGGGCGGCCACCAGGGCTCACTCCCGAAAACGTTCTCGTCGAAACCATTCAAATACTCCTTGCACCTTTTCCGGATCGTAGCGGCGCTCTGATGACTGTCCTTTTTATCGGCGGCGATCATGTATAGACACGGCAAGAGATCTTCCTCGTGGTCTTTTAACGCCCGGGTCAAAACGGACCGGCAGCCATCGATATCCCCGGTCTCGAGTTTCCAACGTGCCAATTCGATCATCAGCTTCAAGCTGCGAGGATAAAGCTCGTGAGCCTTCTCCAGCGATTTGATCGCCTCATTTTTCGTACCGAGATAAAAAAGCGCTTCTCCACGAGCCTGCCAAACACCACAGGCGGCACTACCATGATCGAAAAGCGCTCTCTGCACCAACGATATGGGCAGCCGGCCCTCCCGCATTTCCTCTGCCCGGGCGAACTCTTGCTCCGCCCTCTTTCGCCGCGCCTTATCCCCTTTTACTTCCGGCAACACTTCTTCTGTTCGTAGCAAAGACTGGCTCAAAAAATAATGTTTCTGCATTTCGAGAAAGCTGGAGGTGGCAAAGCCCAGATCAATAAGAACATAAAAGAGGAATGCGGCGCCAAGAGTCTTGACCATCTCTTCGCCTCTGACAATCTTGCTGTCGAGCCGCTTTTGCAAGCGCTGGTTAACGACCAGATCCGGCTTCAATTTTTTGAGGACTTCGACGAGAGTTCTTTGATCCGCCTGACTGGCCGCACCCAGAGGAAAGCGAGCCAGAATCTGAGATTGATAGGTGCCTACTCGTGCCGCTTCGGCTTCGGAAGAGCGACCTTGAATAGAAACCGATTTCAGTAGCAGACTACCCCACAGGGTCAACTCCAGGCTATCGACCAGGTCCAGGCGAACCCGCTTCAATCCATAAGCAACCGCCGCTGTGGTATCGTTTTCAGTATCATTTGCATAAATTTCCATCCAGCGTCGGTAGAAAACCGGCGGCGCCCCTTTGAACAACGGAGAAAACAATCGGACTCCGCGAGGACTCTCCAGAAATAGAAGAATGAAGTGAGCTAATACCAAAAACAACAAAATTATCGGAAGGCCAATAACCGATATCGGAAGGTCGAACCAGGAAGGATCCGAGAAACAGTAGATGAAAAGGACGGCGAACAATCCGTAAGAGACCTTGACCAGCCCATAGCATCTATGGGAAATACTGGTTTTCAGTGCTGTAACGCCACTACTATCGGTCATCCGGGGATAAGCAACCTCAGGTATTTCGCCTTTGAAACAGGGAATATTCTCTTTGGAGCATATTATATCTATTAGATAGTTTAAACCGCCGGCACCCAACACTATTCTCCAAAACCGGGAATCCTCAAGTCATGGCACTGATCAAGAAAGAAATCGGAGAGCTCTTAGTCGATAACGGCCTTATCACTCCCGACGAACTCAAACTGGTTCAACAAGAGCGACTTAAGACCGGAGAGCCAATCAGCCTGATCCTCTCCAGACTGGGGCTTGCCAATGAGAAGCACCTGAAAAGCGCTCTGGAGATACAGTTTGGAGTCAACTATGTCTCCTTGAGCAAAGTCTCCCCGGCCTCTGAGTGCCTGCAACTCTTGCCGGAAAAAGTGATGCGCCAGCACCAGGTCGTTCCCATAGAACAGGACGACAATAAGTTGACCCTGGCCATGGTCAATCCTAACAATCTTCTAGCTCTGGACGACATCAAATATCGCCTCAGAGGCGTGCAGATCCAACCGACGGTCTGTACCGAAGACGATTTCCAGCATTTCATGGAGACCATCTATACAGACAGACAGGATGAGCTCACCGATGAATTCGAAGAAAAACAGGTCGAGACCTTTATCGAATCGGAAGTCGATCTCAGCGAAATAGCTGTCTCTCAACAAATAGACGAAGACATAAACGACCTCGATCTGGCTAAACAGGCCCAGGATGCGCCTATAGTCCAGTTGGCCAACCAGATTCTGGCAAAGTCCATCAAAAGACAATGTTCGGATATTCACATCGAGCCCCAGGATAAACAGATAATCGTTCGCTATAGAGTGGACGGCGTTCTTTTCAAAGACCGCACCCTACCCAAAGCGGTGCTAGCGGCTCTTGTCTCCCGCTATAAAATCATGGCAGACCTTGACATAGCAGAGAGGCGACTGCCCCAGGACGGCAGGATAAGAGTGCGCTTCTCCGGTCGCGACATTGACTTTCGAGTCTCTACCATTCCCACCAAACATGGCGAAAAGGTGGTCATGAGACAACTGGACAAATCAACCACCAAGCTCGGTCTGGAGAATTTGATCAGCGATCCCGAGGCTCTCGACACGATTCGAGATATGATCTCCAAGCCCTACGGCATAGTCTTTGTCACCGGACCGACCGGCTCCGGTAAAACCACCTCTTTGTACTCGGCACTGGCCGAGAGAAACACCGCCGAGGTAAATATCTGTACCGCCGAAGATCCTATTGAATACGAGATGAACGGCATCACCCAGGTTCAAGTCCTGCGGGAAAAGGGTCTCGATTTTGCTCGCATTCTAAGACACTTTCTGCGTCAGGATCCCGATATCATCCTGGTGGGAGAGACGCGGGACAGGGAGACAGCCAAAATCGCCGTAGAAGCGGCGCTAACAGGTCACCTGGTCTTCACCACCCTGCACACCAATGACGCACCAGGAGCGGTGACACGGCTGGCTGAAATGGATGTCGATCCTTATCTAATCGCCTCAGCTACCATAGGCGTAATCGCTCAGCGGCTGCTGCGCAGTATTTGCCAGGACTGCAAAGAAGAGTATATCCCCGAACCTTCGGCACTGCGGTATCTTGGACTGATCGAAAATATCGAAGACAAACTGGCCGACTCTGTGATTCAATACTATCGCCTGAGAACAAACAAAGACGGCATGCCTATTTTTATGCGAGGGCGAGGCTGCGAAGTCTGCAACAATACCGGATATAAAAATCGAATCGGAGTTTTTGAAATCATGCGAATCAATGACGACATTCGCGAATTGATAGGCAAAGGCGCACCGACGGCAAGAATCAGATTGATGGCGAAACAATCCGGGATGATCCCCTTGAAAGACTACAGCATAAGGCTGGTCGGTCAGGGAATGACCACCGCCGAAGAGGTAGTGAGAGTCACCCTCACTGATACCACCGGCGATGACAAGCTCTGTAGCAAATGTCGCAATCCTATATCCGACGACTTCGTCAAATGCCCCTTCTGCCAGCACGACCTGAAAATCTCCTGCAAACGCTGCGGAACTCTCCAGAACGAAACCTGGACGAGTTGTCCCAAATGTGGCCACAACCACAGGCAGGACGCAAAAGAGCAAGTCTGTGGTTGCTGTGGCGCCGAAATTGTCGGAGACTGGACCGAATGCCCCTATTGTCTGACCTCCAAACTCGATGATTGCGGCGATGAGATGCCAACAACAAGAGAAAATGATTCCACCGACAAGGTCTCGGAAGCAAACGAGAGCAAAGCGAAAAAACGCAAAAGGAGAAAGTAGATGGAGTTAGAGTTGCAGGAGATCATGCAGCTTGTGCTCGACCGAGCCGCTTCCGATCTTCATCTAAAACCCGGTCAGCCACCAATTATAAGGGTGGCTGGTCGACTGGAGCGCACCAATCTGCCAGCGCTCTCCGACGAAGACGTAGAGGCTCTGATTCTCTCGATCATCAACGAGCAACAGGAAGAGATTCTTGTAAACGACTACGAAATCGATTTCAGCTTCGGGGTTGAGGGGCTGGGTCGCTTCAGGGCCAACGTCTATAAAGATAGAGGAGCCTTCTCGGCGGCTTTTAGAGTGGTGAGCTCCCATGCTCCGACCACCGCCGAGTTAGGACTGCCGATGATCTGCGATGAGCTCACCGAAAGACCGAGGGGTCTGATTCTAATCACAGGCCCGACAGGCTCTGGCAAGTCGACCACCCTGGCATCGATGATAGATAGAATAAACAGCACCCGCGCCGTGCACATCCTGACCATCGAAGACCCTATAGAGTTTGTTCACGAGAGCAAACAGGCCGTGGTCAGCCAGCGAGAACTGGGCAGCGACACCAAAAGCTTCGCCAACGCGCTGCGCTCCGCCCTGCGGGAAGACCCCGATGTAATACTGGTGGGAGAGATGAGGGATCTCGATACCATCCACCTGGCTCTCACCGCCGCTGAAACGGGCCATCTGGTGCTGAGCACCGTCCATACCAGTTCAGCCCCCCAGAGCATAGACAGGATTATCGACGCCTTCCCTCCGGATCAACAACAGCAAATTCGGATAATGCTCTCGGGCAGCCTGGTAGCGGTGGTCGCCCAGACCTTGCTACCGCGTCTCGAAGAGCAAGCCGGCGGCAGTCCGGTCACCAAGGGTCGTATCATCGCCGCCGAAGTGCTCTTGAACACACCGGCGGTGGCTAACTTAATTAGAGAAGCAAAAACCGAACAGCTTTATACTACTATGCAGATGGGCACCCGCACAGGGATGCAGACCCTGGAACAGTCCCTGGCCAATCTTGTCAAAGCCCGGGTGATCTCCCTTGAGGAAGCCCTATCCAAGAGCTCTCGTCCCGATGATCTGCACCAGCTCCTGGGCACGAAAAACGCGCGCCCCGGTCAGAACCAGGATGATTCGGATCCGGAGAAGAAAAGCGTAGAGCGACGAAGCATGTTCGGAAGATTCTAATAAATGGAATTCATTTATAAAGTACGAGACGGTCAGGGTAGAGTCACAGAATCAGTGGCCCAGGCGGAATCTGCCACGGTGCTCAGAACCAGACTGACAGCCCGGGGTATGGACGTGCTTGAAATTCGCTCCAAAACCGGTCTCGCTTTTGGCAGCCTTGATGAATTCTGGGAATCTGTTCTTGAATCGACCTCCACGGTCAATCTCAAAGATATGGTGATTTTTTCCCGACAATTCGCCGCGATGATAAGCTCCGGCGTGGCCATGCTTCGCACCCTCTATATAATTGTCGAGCAATGCCCCAACCGAAAGTTAAGAAGATCCCTGGATGAGGTGCGCGTCTCGGTCGAATCTGGACTGAGTCTTTCCGATGCCCTGGAGAAGAAACCTGATGTCTTCGACGGTCTCTATGTGTCCATGGTCAGAGCCGGCGAGGCAGGCGGTATCCTCGCCGAGGTCTTACAACGCCTGGCCGATTACCTTGAATATAAAGAGAAGCTCAATCAAAAGGTCAAATCAGCCCTGGT
Organism: bacterium; assembly: GCA_016124935.1. Classification (GTDB taxonomy): domain Bacteria; phylum Cyanobacteriota; class Vampirovibrionia; order Obscuribacterales; family Obscuribacteraceae; genus RI-106. Next base: position 42,077 of record WGMS01000030.1, read on the forward strand.
CTATCCCACCGTCGTCCTCCTGGTTGCAGTTGCCGTATTCTGGGCGATGCTCACCTTCGTTCTGCCTGTTTTCGAAGGGCTCTTCCGCAATATCGGAGGAGAGTTACCGGCTTACACTCAGTTTTTGATCAATCTATCCGTCTATGTGCGGTCTATCTGGATGGCACTACTTGTAGTGGCATGTCTTGTCGGCGTCGTATTCTTGCGGCGCTACAACCGGACAGAGATAGGCCGCCTCCACATCGATACGATTAAGTTGAGCATTCCTATGCTGGGAGATTTAATTAAAAAAGTCGCCATAGCGAGATTCAGCCGTACTTTTGGGACCCTTATCCGAGCAGGGGTACCGATGCTGAATGCGCTTGAAGTAGTCAAAGACACCGCCGGCAACGCGGTGGTGGCGGCGGCGGTGGACAAAATCTATGTAGAAGTTCGCCAGGGTGGCACCATATCTCAGCCCATGTCGAAAAACTCCATCTTTCCACCGATGGTCACCCAGATGGTGGCGGTGGGTGAAGAGACCGGTAAGCTCGACGATATGCTCTCGAAGGTGGCCGACTTCTATGATATGGAAGTGGAAAATTCCGTGGACCAGCTCACCTCAGCCCTGGAGCCGATAATGGTAGTCACCATCGGCGGCGTGGTGGGCTCGGTGGTGGTGGGCATGTACCTGCCTATCTTCACCGTTATCAATCAGCTCCAGTAGGATCTCCTGACATTTAATGAAAGTCCCCTGGTTTTACCGGTTTACCGCATTGACATCTCCCGGCACCGAGATTAAACTCGTATAATCACTCGCACTTTCTAGAAAAATCTAGTTCTTTTCGTCATCGGGAGGGCAGGACTGATGGGCGGCTCTAATTCGCGCGGCGACGCTGCGGTTTCACACGGTAAAGATCAACCAACTCAAGTAGCGGAGTCCTCTGATAACGAATCCGGACTGGGCAAGTGGGCCAAAGACTTCTGGGGCAAAGCCCAAAATGTAGGCGGACAGGCTCTGGATAAAGCCAAAGAGGTCGGCGGCAAAGTCGTCGATGAGGTCAAACAGGTAGACACCGAAAATCTGGTCGAAAGCGGCAAACAGGTCGGCGACAAAGTGGTCAAAGGGGTCCAGGGCAGAACCGGCAATGCTGAAGCCGACCGCGCCATCAGAGAAGCAGGCAACTGGATACCCGGTGCAGGAACGCTCCAGGAAGGAGCCAGGTTATTGGACAAATCCGGAGTTCTTACCGATGGAGAGAACAGGATCAATCAGCAAGACATTCAGAACGCTGCTCGCAGAGCCGGCCCGGAATTGTTCGGAGTGCCCAAAGGGGTTCAAGATCTCCAGAGAATCGACCAGGTGCTCAGACGTACCGACCCGGAAGGCGGCGGTCTATCCGAGCGCACTCAAAAAGCCTTGAGAGGTGTTACCGAACAAGGCAATCGCGAAGAGGTAGTCACCCAGGGCAGAGCGGATGCAGCCACCGGTCTGCCTGAAATGAGCGTCGTCAAAGAGAAAGCGGGCAAGGCAGCGGATGCCGTCGGTGGCTGGTTCAAGCGAACCTTCACCAGAGACAGCGGTGAACAAAGCGCCAAGAAGTAGTTAGAAAGCCTATGCTCTAATCATAAACTCTTCAGTAGAGTCGCTGACCCGAAAGTGCAAAGTTTATAGAACATCCTGTCGCAATGAGGCTTTCCGGTTTGCATTCGAGCAATCTTGGGAGTAAACTTGTGGCAGCCAAAACTCAATTCATGCCTCTGTTCAAGAGATTTTAAAGGGAGACTCGGATGCGCGTTCTCGTAATCGGCGGAACCGGCTTTATCGGTTCATATGTAGTCAATAAACTGAACCAGGCAGTAGATGAAGTCTATGTTCTGCACCGGGGCAGAACCGACCGGGAATTTCCTTCCGGAGTCAAATCAGTAATCTGCGACCGCTCCAAGCAGAGTGAGCTCAGCCGCACAATGACGGAAGTGGCGCCTGATGTGGTCATCGACATGATACCGCGCACAGCCCAGGAGACCTGGAGCGTTCTGCAGAGTGTTCCGCAAAAACTGAAACGACTGCTTATCATAAGCAGCATCGATGTGTACCGGGCTTACAATCGCCTGCGCAAAATCGAGCTGGGAGAACCAGATGCCACGCCCATCAAAGAAGACGGTCCATTGCGCGAAATTCTCTTCCCTTACCGGGTCAATGCCGTAGACGCACTCCATACCTCGTACATGTATGAAAAGCTCCTGGTAGAAGGTTTGACCAGAAGCGAGATGAAAATCCCCTCGACCATACTGAGGCTGCCTGTGGTCTTCGGTCCCAATGATCCCCAGAGCCGGACTTTTGTATATGTCTCCAGAATGAATGATAAAAGACCCACGCTTCTTCTGGGCAAAAAACAGTCCAACTGGAAAGTCACCCGGGGCTATGTAGAAGATGTGGCCGATGTGATTGCCGCCTGCGCCCTTAAAGATGATGGCGATAGCCATGTTTTCAATGTGGGCGAAAGAGAGCCTATCACTGAACGACAGTGGGTAGAAGAGCTTGCTCGAACCATGAACTGGAACGGAGAGATTCTAGAAATAGATGATTCACAACTGCCCTCCCATCTGATTGAGGATTTCGACTGGAATCAAGATCTCACCATCGATTGCTCCGCCGTCAAAGATTATCTGGGCTCGGTGAAAGTTACCGAGTTGGAAGAAGCCCTTGCCAAGACGGTGCGCTGGCAGGTAGATAATTCTCCGCTGGAAAAAAAGAATGATCCTGCCGACTACGGCGCCGAAGACAAGCTCATCAACAGTGCGAGAAGACTGGCAAACCCAAGTAGAGCTTGAGTTTTCACCAATTATTCGACTCCTGACAACACGAGTGAATATCCCCTGGAGATCGGCTGTTTATGCTTTTGGGGTCTTTTTGCAGGAAAAGTAGAAACATTTTGGCCCTAGCATTTAAATAATTTGTTTGATAAATTGCCTAAAGGCCATACAATAGAGATTATCGGGTTAGACATACACAAAATGGTGAGCAGAAGTTTGCAGACAAAACGATCAGCTCAGGGACATTCAAAGAATCCCAAGACGGATACTTCAAAACAGCATGACCAGATTCATGAATGGCTTGCTAAGTATTCATCCACGCGCGACCCCGCGCTGAGGGATTCAATAATTCAGGCAGCCCTGCCGCTGGTAAAAAGAATCGCCTACGGATTAGCAAGAAGATCGACAGACCCTGTCGAAGATTTGATTCAGGTCGGCAGCATCGGCTTGATCAAAGCAGTTGATCAGTTCAAGCCCGATGCCGGGGCTAAGTTCCAGACCTATGCTACTCACCTGATTACAGGCGAGATCCGGCATTATCTCCGGGATAAAACCGCGATGATCCGGGCCCCCAGAGAGTTACAAGAGCTTTCTTTCAGAATCAACCGACTGGTGCAGAATCTCACCGCCCGGCTGGGAAGGGAACCCTCCGATACCGAAATCGCCTGTGAGCTCGAAATCCCTGTATCCAGGGTCAACGAAGCCTACGAAGTCGATCGGCGTCGCACCCTGATCTCTCTGGATCAGGCTCTTTCCAACGATGCCGGCTCGGAACAGTCTTTGATAGACACCCTGGTGGATGGCAGATACCACAACAACCAGCTCGCCAAAGAAGACCGCTTCATGTTGGCGGAAGCCATCAAGCAACTCCGGGACGGTCTCAGAGAAGTGGTTCAGCTGACCTTCTACGAAGATCTCAGCCAGACCGAAGTGGCTCGTCGCCTGGGCATATCCCAGATGCAAGTCTCACGACGCTTGCGCGCCGCCACCACAGAATTACATAAAATCATCACTCAGAAAAGCAAAAAGGCGCCCGGACAGAAAGGCAGCTGAAAATGAGCGGCGAGGACGTGATTACCGTGCGCGGTCTTTTCAAAGACCGAGTCAGTAACTTCCTGCGAAAACGCATCAGAGTGCTGGATAATCTCGACCTCACCGTGAGGCGCGGCGAGACCTATGGATTGTTAGGTCCCAACGGCGCCGGCAAAACAACCACGATCAAAATCCTGCTGGGATTGCTTCGACCTGACCGAGGCGAAATAAATTTGCTCGGCGCCAAGCCCGGCGATCATACGATCCTGAAAAAAATCGGCTTTCTGCCGGAGAATCCATATTTCTACTCCCATCTGACCGCCAACGAATTTCTGGACTTCGCAAGCCAGCTCTTCGGTCTCGACCGAGCCAAGAGCAAAGAGCATAATCTGGAATTGCTCAAAAGAGTCGGTCTGGCGGAAGAGTGGGCGGACCGCCCCATGCATCAGTATTCAAAAGGAATGTTGCAGCGCCTGGGCATCGCTCAATCTCTAGTAAATGATCCCGAGATCCTCTTTCTCGACGAACCGATGAGCGGACTGGATCCTATAGGACGCAAAGATGTGCGCGAGATTTTGAGCACCCTCAAAGAAGAAGGCAAGACCATCTTCTTCAATTCCCATCTATTGCCCGACGTCAATGAGGTCTGCGATCGAATCGGAATTATGCACCACGGCAGATTGGTGGCAGAGGAGTCCATCGCCAACATATCCCGGGGAGAGAGCTATAAAGCCCTGGAGGATTTCTTTCTTGCGAAGGTAGAAGAAAAGAAAGAGGGCGGCGACAAAGATGACTGAGCTGCAAGCGACACTGGCCATAGCTCTGAACACCTTCCGCGAATCCGTTAGGGACAGGGTTCTCTACGCCTTTTTTATCTTCGCCTGTCTAATCACCATGCTGGGAATTGTTCTGGGCTCTCTATCTATAGGTCAGGAGATAAGAATAATCGAGGATCTGGGTCTTTCGGTGATTGCCATAATCGGCGGTATCATCACAGTATTCACCGGCACCACTCTGGTCTATAAAGAGCTCGACAAAAGAACGATCTATGTCATCTTCTCAAAACCGGTGACGAGCTGGCAGTTTATCCTGGGGAAATATCTCGGTCTGGCAGCCTGTATCATTCTTGTCACAGCTGCCATGGGGCTTTTTCTGGTGGCACTTATATGGATGGTGGACCCGCTTCACCAGATTCAGTTGCACCTGCCATGGCTCGGCGGCGCCCTGGGCCTGGTTCTATTAGAGCTGCTCTTTGTTCTAGCTATCGCCACCTTTTTCTCCACCTTCTCGACCCCCATCATGAGCGTCATATTTACACTCTCTATCTGGTTTATCGGCCACCTCGGCAGCTCTTTGCTCGAGCTCAGCAATATGTCCCAGAATCAAATGGCGAAGATGATCCTGAGCGGCATTTACTGGATTTTGCCCGATCTGGCCGGACTTACCAGAATTCGCCTCGAGCTGACCTATATGCAGCCGCCCTCCCAGGAAATACTCAGCTATCTTGTCTCTTATATAGTTGCTTATGTAGTATTGCTACTGGGAGCGGCAGCGGTGGTGAACGAAAGAAGAGAATTTCCCTAAGTGCTTCAATTCTCAGACATCAACATTTTTCTGAGCGCCGAGCAATACGCTCTGGCCAGGGTCGTCCTGGTGGTGGTGCTCGGCATCTGTGTCGGCTCCTTCCTCAATGTCGTCGCCCTGCGCTCGCTGAAAGAGCAGTCCTGGATCTTCAAAAAATCCCATTGCCCTTCCTGCGAGCACCATCTAGGCATCCTCGATCTGATTCCAATCATCTCTTATCTGATCCTGAAAGGACGGTGCCGTTACTGCAACACGGTTATCTCCTGGCAATATCCGGTGGTGGAAGCCTTTACCGGTCTGATGTTCTATCTGATTTTCAATTTCTTTGGATTGACTCTACACGGGCTTGCCATGGCGTTCTTCGGCTGTGTTCTTATCGCGGTCTGTGTCACCGATTTCAGAGAAAAACTGATCCCGCATGAAATCACTTATCCGGCCATGCTCATAGGCATCGCCTATCGAAGCTTCTTCATGCTGGATAGAGCCGACCCTGCCGCCCAGCACCACTTTGGCAATCTCTTTGCGGAAAAGGCTCCTGGTATCACTTTCTCGCTTCTCTACACCCAGCAAACCCTCGAATATGTCGGCTTCCACCAGGATATTTTTATGAACACCCTGGCCGGTATCGGAATAAGCTACATAGTCTTCGACTACATAGATTTTTATGGGTTGATGATGCTCAAGTTTCTCCGTGGCGACGAAGAGGAAGATGAGAAGAGAACTAGAACTGAAGAATCGCCAGAAGAGAAAACAGATGAAGACGCTTATCTGAATATGGTCTTCGAGATAGAAGATAAAACGGAAAAATCAGCCGACTATGACGACGAAGAGAACATCGTCATGGGTGGAGGAGACGCGGTACTATCGGCAGTTATCGCTTCCTGGCTCGGACTCTCCGGCATGGTCATCGCAGTTACCCTGGCTTTTCTGGTTGGATCTTTAATGGGTGCGGTTTATCTCTTTGTGGACATGCAACGGCGCAAGGTACTTCATACCGTCGCAAAGCCTTTTGGGCTTGGATTTGCAATAGGAGCGGCGCTTCTCTCCATGCCCCTGATCGCCTTCGGCTCCCTGACCGGCAACATGGCCCCCTGGCTGTCCCCCCAGATGGTTACCCTGGCACTATCAGGCGGAATTGCAGGCGGATTAATATCGGCCGTTTTCGCCGGCTCGCGATTCCAGGCCCGCTTTCCTTTCGGACCAGCCTTGGCTATCGGTGCAGCATTTGCTATGTTTATCAATGTCCCTGGTGGTCTACAGTCTTTAATGGGCATATTTCACCTGACGGCTAGTTTCCAATAAAGAGCGGTTCTCGGGTCGTGTTCGGATTCAAAAGAAAACAATCACCGCTGATCGGTATTGATATCAATAGCGATAGCATTACCATGGCCCAGCTCGAGAGAACCCGCAATGGCATAGAAGCGGTGCGATTCGCCTCCATGCCCACCCCTGCCAATACCATCCGGGAAGGTCTGGTTACCGATCCCCAGACCGTAGGTGGGGTGATTATGGATCTCTTCGTCAAAGCAGGCATTCCAGCCTCGGGTCCATCGCCCACCATCAACACGACCATTCCTGCCCAATCAGCAGTAATTCGCCTAATGCCGGTCCCCACAGGTATGCCCGCCGATGAGCTTGCCGAAGTGGTCACCCAGGAAGCCACCACCCATGTACCTTTTCCCATAGCAGACGCCAATCTCGATTGGTCGATTATGCCCACCACCGAAAGAACAGACCCAGATGGAGTCAGACGGGTAGATGTAATCCTTGCTGCGGTGCAGCGCTCTATTATCGAATCTTACTGGCGCACTGCCGACAGTGCCGGAGCGCTACTGGGCAAAGTCGAAGTCTCTTCCCTGGCAGCTATTCGTGGTCTGTCCATCGGCGGCTACGAATCCCAGGACAAGGTCACCATGACCGTGAATCTTCGCCATGACGCCACCGATATCAATTTCATCAAAAACACCATGCCTCTTTTCGGCCGCTCGGTGATCATCGGGGTGGAGACCCTTACCGAAGCGATTTCCCGAAGCCTCGATATGGACTACGAAGAAGCGCTGGAGCTTCTGCCGGATATACCTCTATTTGGTGCCCCACCAAGAAACGAACGGTTGGGAGAGGCGGCTCAGGTAGCCCGAACCATATTCAGTGATATCACCGATGAACTGGAGCGCTCTCTCGAGTTTTTCGAATCCCAGGCGGGTCAGGTGAAACTTGAAGAGATAGTCCTGACCGGACCGGGCTGTATGCTCAAAGGGCTTGACAAATTCGTCCAGAGCAGAACCGGAGTCAACACCGTATTTGGCGATCCGCTAAAACTGGTCACCTATGACTCTGCCATCATCAGCCCCAGACTGAAGCCGGTGATCACATCGTTAATAGGATCCTCGGTGGATCCTTCCTGGAACCCTGGCTTCACGGTGGATCTCGACCTCAACAAAGACGGCAGACTACCCCTGGTTTTCGACAATAAAAAGACCCAGGTGATTGAGGAAAAAGAAGAGGAAAGATCCTGGTTCATTCCTGCTGTAAGCGCTTCCACTTTGTTGTTTGTGGCAAGCTTTCTCTGCTATGCCTATCTCGCCTATTTCTCGGTACCCAATCAAACGGCAGAGATTGAAGCTTACAACGGCAAAATCGACGCGGCCAAAAAAGAGCTTACCGAAATCGCCAAGATGAAAGACAGCAACGAAGCCCTTGAAACCCGTCGCAAAATACTGAGGTTTCTTGTGCATCACTCTACAAAATGGTCGGCTTACCTTCAAGACCTGAGAGAGAGACTGCCAAAAGGCGTACAAATCAATCATATCGTCTTCGAGATGAGAAAAGTAAAAGTAGAAGGCTTCGCCAGAGAATTCGGCGATGTCTCTAAGCTGGCGGTCAATATGGAAGACTCCAAATTGACCGACTCTGCCGTTGTCGACTATGCCACCAGAAAAGAGAAGACGCCGGATATGGTGTCGTTTGGCGTCACCGTCAATTTCCATAAAGAAGAGATCCGAGACGAGAGCCGCATCTCCCAGGTTCCAGCACCAGGAGGAAAGCAGTAGTGCAACTTTATCAACAGGTAGGACTATGCCTTGCACCGCTTCTGGGAACGGTGGTAATGGCGTTTTCGCTGCTCCAGCCGACCCTCGATGAAGCGAGTGTAAAACAGTCTCAGCTGGATTCTTTGAAACAACAGTATGATGTCCTGGAGATAAAGTTAGCCCAGAAGCACCGGCTTCTTGCCAAACGGGCGCTAATTCATAAAGAGATCCAGAAACTGCGCACATCGGTTCCGGATAAACCGGATCTGGACCTGCTCATCTTCGATCTAGAGAAGATGTGCAAAACGAACAACACTTCTCTTCTTGGCGTTGAAGAGTACGATCCGGGCAGAACAAACAAGAAAAAAGAGAATTTGATAGCGAGCCTGGTTCAAGAAGTCGGCGGCAAGCTGCCTGTAAAACCGAAAAAGCCTCAGCAAAGAGGTCAAACTCAGAAAACCGCAGAACAAGAAAATGCAGAAGAGGTAGATCCGCTCGGTCTAAAACATATAACAAGAAGGGTCTATGTAGCCGGGGACTACCAGGGCATGCTGGGAGTGTTGAAGGATCTGGAAGGCTATCAAAGAATTGTCGGTGTACGGGATATTATCATCGCCATGCCCGAAGACGAGAAGAAAGAGGCGACAAAGACCCTGGCGGCAGAGAAGGGCAAAGAGCTTGGTCTTTCATCCCCGGTCATGACATTTCTCTTGCATATCTATTATCTTCCGAGCTGAAAGCGTCCTATATTTGGCGCTGCAAAATCCCTGGAAGAGATGAAAAGCAGAATGAGCTATTATATATAAAGCATCAGTCTAATGGATATGGACGCCCTCTCCAATGAACGCAAGACTCCTAATCATCATTCTGATCGGTGTAATCGCAAGCGCTGCCACGTACTACATCAACAATCGCGATGACGGTAATGGTGCCAATGAGGTTGCCCAGTTAAACCCGTCACCGAAGACGCAAAGCAGAACATCCACCAGGGCCAAAGCGACAGCCCAGGCTTCGCAAGATCTGCCTCAAAAAAGCTATATTGCCACCGGTCGAAAAGAGGCACGTCTAATTTCAAGTGCCGAGGCAGGTCAGAAAGATCCCTTCGCGCCCATAGATGTTGCTCTTAATTCAGCAAGTTCCACAAACCCAGCCAAAATAGACCTGCCCCCACCCCCGGATACAGGCGGTAACCATGGTCTTCTGCCCCCGCCCCCGGCTATGGGAGGCTCAGATTTCGGCTCTAATCTGCCACCGGAACCCCAGGTCGAAGAAGGCATCTCGCTTGATGAACTGCCAAACCCGCCTGCTAGCCAGAGCCTGAGAAGCAAACTGAGCCTGAACGCCATCCTGGGAGACAAAGCGGTACTGGCCTTAAAAGACAAAGTCTATGCCAGCTCCCATGGATTGAAGCCGTATGTCACCCTGGGTAAAGGCGAAAGCTACGAGACTGTCCGACTGGTTTACCTGGACGACGACCGAGCGGTCATCGAAGAAGAGGGCAATACCAGAGAGTTGCGCCTGCCAGAGATCAGATAAGTCTTCTGTCTTGGATGGTGAGGGTCTTATCCGGCGCGATCCTCTCTGTGAAACGCCGATCGTGAGAAACCAGAATAATGGTGCCCCGATACTCTTTCAAAACATTCTCCAGGGCCTCGATTGAATCTATGTCCAGATGATTGGTGGGCTCATCGAGTACAAGCACATCCGGTACGGCTTTGAGTATAAAGGCCAGCTCCAGACGGGTGCGCTCCCCTTCGCTGAGCAGATCGATGGATTGACTGAGAGTAGCCCCGGTAAGCCTGATACGACTGAGATATCTGCGAATCTCGGCTTCGCTGCCCCAGTCGGCAAAAAGGCTAAGTACGGTGGACTTCGCTACGCAATCAAATTCGAAATCGTATTCGCATCTCCCCTGGCTGAGTTGGCCGAATCGAAGATGAGGATTTCGATGAAGCTCTCCGGACAGAGGAGGAATCCGGCCCATTATCGTATTGACCAGACTGGACTTGCCCACCCCGTTATCCCCAACCAGAGCAACCCTTTCGCCATAGCTGAATTCGAAAGCAGCGGACTCGATCAAAACCCGGTCGGCATTGAAACCCACATTGAGCCGCCGGGCTACCACGGCCATGCTCTGCCGGTGGGGACGCTTCGCGACACCGAGCTCGAAACAGGGCGCGGCCGGCTCCCGGGGCCAGCTGGAGACTTTGCTCTCTAGTATTTTGCCCAGAAGACACTCCCGGGCTTTTGCCTTAGCCGCCACCTTTTTGCTGCGACCCCGAATGTAATCGTTAGTGGTGGCACGTTCGACCCGGGAGGCTTGCTCTTTTGTCTTTCTGATATCCTCGGCAAGTCTCTCTATAAGCCGCTTTTCGACCTCCTGTTTGGCTGCGTTGCGAACCTTCTCCACTTCCCGGGCTGCCATAGCCCAGCTGTAATTGCCCTGATAAGAACGCACAGACCGGCTGAATGGCTCCAGCACAAAAGTGCGAAAACAGATCCTGTCTAAAAACTCCCTGTCATGAGAGACGATCAAAAAAGTCTCGTCGCAACCATTGATAAAGTCGATAAGCCATTCCCGACTTCTACCATCGAGATTATTGGTAGGTTCATCCAATAGCGCAAGTCGATAGCGTTTCGAAGTCAAAGAACAAAGGGCTGCCTTTAATCTCTCGCCGCCGCTCAACTGGCTTGATTCAATAACCTCCGGGTCGATTGATAGGCCATCGAGCCCAAGAAGAGACAGCTCTTTATCGATTGTCGCCAGATGCCCCCAGCCTCCATGGCTTTCGAATTCATCGAAAGCCCTTTCATAGTCTGCATCTAAACAACGGCTGGCTGCGATCATCTTCTCTCTGGCGGCGTGCCATTGCGGAGCGGCCAGGGCAAGAAGACTTCGCCTTGCGAAATAACTGTCCCGACAATCTATATAAACCATCTCCACCGGCGCAGGTCCCAGGATAGTCCCCTGAACAGTATGCCTTTCCAGCTTACCGGAAATAAGCTTGAGCAAAGTGGATTTGCCGGAGCCGTTTGGTCCGACAACACCGACACGTTCTCCGGCTTCGACCTTTAGAGAGACATCTTCGAAAAGCTTCTTGCTATCGAAGGAAAAACTGAGTTTGTGTAATTCGAGCATACAAAAACCTCCCGCTCTCGCGCCGCCGAAACCAGGCGATGCGAAAGCATGCAAATGAAGCCGCACCATATGCGGCATCAGCCCTGCATTTCAGGGACCGCCCCTGACGCCCCAAAAGAGCGTCAAAGCCTGAAACACAGACAAAAGCTATGATCTATCCAAATGCTTATAGAGAAATATTCATTTCAATACCACCGGTTTTAAATCAGATGAGAAGCGCAATTCCTGAGCTACGCGATTTTCACTGGCGTGTACCTTCTTTTTTGCTCCACAAAGGGAGGGTGGTTATCTCTTAGAACAGAACTATAACCCGGAAGAATCTATTTTGTCAAAAGCCTTAAGTGTCGGACTCGGAGTCGGAATCGAAATCAGAATCAGAAACCGAACCATGGGGAAGCATCGCTCCGGCTTTAGTGATCAACCTCGAATAATCTTTGGGCGTATTCACATTGAAATAAGCCGGTAACTCGCCAGTACCCTTGACCCTGTGGGTGGTGCAAGAGAGCTCCCCGAGCATGTCTTTGACACTGAGCGTACCAGCGAAAAGAGATTCTTCTAGAGGCTTTATACAATTCTTCGAATAGAACCCTAACAAAGGCTCGATGCCATTGTCATGCGATACCACCACCACATCGCGCTCGTGACGCATGGCAGCCAGGGGCAGAATCAGCGACTCGGTCACCAGGGGCATGTCGCAGGCAATCACGAAAACATGGGGATATCTTGCCACCAGCAATCCGGAAAGAATGCCGCCCATGGGACCGCGATATGGGAGAATGTCTTTGACCACATCCATACCAAGGTCCTCGAAAGCCTCCGGTTCGTTGGAGACCAGAAGGGTCTCGCGAAAGAGTCCGCCGATACTGTCTATAACATGGGAGATCATGGTGCTGCCCTCGTAGGGCAAGAAGGCTTTCGGTCGCCCCATTCGCTTAGAGCGTCCGCCACAGAGGATAAGGGCGGTCACCGGCAGCGGAACAGCATCGGGATTGCCTATCTCCTCTTCCTTCTCCAGATCGTCATGGGCATTGATCATGTCTAATATCACCTGAAACCACCTACTCTCCCGTGTATTCGGGGGAACGCTTCTCCGCAAAAGCAGCAAGACCTTCCAGACGGTCCTTTGTGTTGAGAAGCTGGATATAGGCTTTGGTTTCCAGAGCCAGACCGGCTTCAAGATCTCGATCATAACCTTTGTCAATCGCCTCTTTGGCGCGCTGCAGAGAAAGCGGCGCAGCCTGGGCTATCTCTCTGGCCCATTCTCTGACCGCCTCTAGCAAGTCTTTCACAAAGCCGTCTTCCATGCTCTCGTTCACCTGGCTCTCGACCACACGATGAATCAATCCTATCGACTTACCATCCTGGGCACCGATAGGAGCAGCGGTCAAGATCATCTCTTTCGCTTTGGACTTTCCTATTAAACGAGGTAAGCGCTGGGTTCCACCGGCACCAGGGATAATACCAAGACGAACTTCTGTCAGACGTAGCTTGGCTTCGCTCATCATCACTCGGAGATCGCAGGCAAGGGCAAGTTCGGTGCCGCCGCCGAATGCCGAGCCATTAATAGCCGCAATCACCGGCTGGGGCAGAGACTCTATGGTGCACATGGTTCTTTGAATCAGGGCGATATAGTCGAGGGTCTCTCCTTCGGTAAGAGTCTTGCGCTCGGCAAGATCCGCCCCGGCACAGAAGACCTTGGCGCCGGAGCCGATAATGGCGACCACCCGCACGGTTCTATCCGCCGCCAACTCTTCGCAAGCAGCGATAATCTCTTTGAGAACTTGCCGACTGAGGCAGTTGTGCACCTGCGGTCGGTTCAACTTGATCCAGGCAAGATGCCCTTCTCTTTCCAGAATAACGACTTTCTCTTCAGTAGCCACCGCTTTACCCATGCTCCTCTACCCTCTCCTTAACGAACCGGCCGCTGCCATCGGCGCAGGACTCCACCGCCGGACAACCTTTCTGCCGCTTTCCGAGCGCGGCTCCCAGATAACGTCCCGGCAAAGTCTTGCCCAGAAGCTCCTGGGCGAGCAGACCGGCATCCACCAACCTGTCGAGATCTATTCCGGTATCGCATCCCAGTCCATGCAGCAGATAGACCAGGTCTTCGGTGGCAAGATTGCCTGCCGCTCCCGGAGCGTAAGGACAGCCGCCCATGCCGCCTAGGCTGCTGTCATATATAGAAATTCCTGACTCGAGACCGGCAAGCACATTGACCAGGGCGGTTCCTCTGGTGTCATGAAAGTGCAGTGCCAATTTATCGAGATCGCAATGTCGCGCCACCCGCGAAATCATGTCGACAACCTGATTGGGTGTGGCTGCACCGATGGTATCACCCAGCGAAATCTCGTCTACTCCCATAGACAGAAGACGCTCGATGATTCTTGTAACCTGTTCCGGTGAGACCGTGCCTTCATAAGGACATTCGAAAACCACAGAGACATAACAACGCACCGGATAGCCGTCTCCCCTGGCCATATCACAGACTTCGGCCAGGGCGACGAAAGCTTCGTCCACCGACTTATTTATGTTCTTCTTACTGTGAGACTCGGAGGCGGACATAAACAGCGCCACCTGATCGAGACCGGCCTCTTTGAAGCGTTCATAGCCTTTCAAATTAGGCACCAGGGCGGACTTGTTTACATCCGGCAAATTGAGAGAGCCTGCCACTTCTAAAGCGTCGGCAAGCTGCGGTATCCACCTTGGCGAAACAAAGGAGCTCACCTCGATATTCTTCAATCCGGATGCCGCCAGGGCATCTATCAAGCGAACCTTGTCGGCGGTGGGAATGTTTTTTTCTTCGTTCTGAAGACCGTCCCTGGGGCCGACCTCGACTACTTTTATCTGACCTGGAAGATTCTCGAACATCCGACTCTACCTCAGTCAAGCACGAGCAGCAGATCGCCCTCGTTGACAAAGTCACCGCTGTTGACTTTGACCTCTTTCACCTTGCCTGCTTTGTCGGATTGCACAGGAAGCTGCATCTTCATGGATTCGAGAATCGCCACTTCCATACCGTCGGTCACATCATCTCCCGGCTTGACCAGGATCTCGAGAACAACACCAGCCATCATCGACGCAATTTCTTTCATAATCTCCGCCCACTTTCCTGTTACGGACAACTTCCAATAGTCTGCCGACGAAGGAAACGCAAATTCGCTTCCAAACCGTAGAACAGGCTCTTGATGTTAGCAGAGGATTGCTTTTTGTAAATGACGATGTTCTCAGATCCGCCCCACCTGAGACGAATTAGAGACTGTTAACCAGATTTACTAGCTGAAGAGACCCCTGAGAGCGTCATTTATCTTCTTGTTGTCTTTTGGACCGCTATCCTCTTCCTCTTCTCCTTCGGGCTTCAGCGCATCGCTGATATCGAACCCGCCCGGAGCGGTTTGATTCTGCCGGAGAACAGCCTGTTGCTGAGGAGACAGTTGCTGAGCCTGGGGATGGGCAGCTTGCGGCGGCTGCATACCAGGCATCTGCGGAGGAACAGGAGGCTGCTGCCGCTGGCCTTCCATAGGGAACTGGCTGCTGGTTTCACTGGTCTCCCAGCCCATTACCTGAGGAGCGCTTCCCCAGGGGGCATCCTGATCGATTTCCGAGCCGGGGTCGGAGCCCTGACTGAAAGGGAAAAGTGATTCGGGTGGTTCTGCCGGAGGCACAGGCATGGCAGGCTGAGGCGGCTGCATCATGGCCATATTCGACATACCGGGAGGAGTCTGCATAGCATCGAAAGCGGTGGGCGGATTCGGAATACCCGGCAAAATCGGCGGAGCATTTGGATTATCCAGGGCGACCGGAGAGACATCCTGACCGACTATATTATGCTGAGGTTGATGTTGTACTTGAGGTGGAATCGGGGGCTGGATCATTTGTGGCTCGGGCTCAGGAACAGGCATTGGCACGGGTTCCAACTGGGGTTCGAACCCTGGCTCCGGCGAAATATCCGGCTCGAGCTCCAGCTCCGGCTCCGCCGGCAACCCCAGTTCCAGATCGAGATCATCATCCATCACCGAAGAGGCTTCTTCCATAATTTGAGCGGCCATGGACCTGGTATCATCGGCGACACCGTTGCCTTCAGCGACAGCGGTGGCAAAGCCGTTAGAACCTTTGGAGCTGACCGAGCCAATTGAATCTTGCACCTGGGAATCACGATTATCTCTGATTCGGTCAGAAGACTTATCAAGAACATCAGACCAATCACCGCCTGCATAGCGATTCTTCATCATTTCGACTTTTTCTCGATCTCGGGCTACACTCTCTAGCCTTTCTCGGGATGAGACGATCCTCTCTTCCAGTTCCGAAATCTGTTTCTCGATCTCGCTAATCTCTTCTTTATTCAGCGCCTCCTTTTCCTGGAAGTCATCAAGAAGCTCTTTGATTTTTGCGATAGAACTCATTTTATGAATAGTCGCTCCTGGTCTGTTTCACCTGAGATTCGGTTTGGACTAATACCTTATCATCTAAATTGCCGTCTATGAAAGATATTTGAAATTTGAAACTTGAAATTTCTAGCCGTCGTTCATAGTAAGACTCTTCTTGGTCTCGTCTACCAGCCTGGTAAAAAGCCACATGCAGAGCTGATCGAGAGTATCCACCGGCGGCTCGCTGTCTTTCATTCTCCACATCATGCCCTGCTCTGAAATCTTTACCTGCATGACACAAAGAGGAGGATATTGCTCTTCGGCCCGGGATAGTCCCATGACAATA
The DNA here is from genome assembly GCA_016124935.1 of bacterium. Taxonomy (GTDB): domain Bacteria; phylum Cyanobacteriota; class Vampirovibrionia; order Obscuribacterales; family Obscuribacteraceae; genus RI-106. The sequence goes on from WGMS01000030.1 coordinate 58,367, forward strand.
TTGGCTGGTATCAAATACGACTCCACAGTGTCTTCGTAGCCCCTCACCACCAGAGCATAGTGCCGGGTAGTGAAACGACAACGAAAATATGTGGCTGTTTCCTCGACTTCTCTGAGGCGATTGTATCGAGTGACCTCGGTGACATCACCGGATATAGTACCGGAAACATGCAAATCAGTACCGCCTGCAACCCGGTTGAAGTCATAGGTATAACGCTGCAAGAGTCCGTAGATTTTGTCAATTAAGACAGCGATGCCGGTCTTGTAAACGGACTCTTTATAAATCTCCTGAAGCTTGACTCCCCGCTGGTCGGCAAGGGCTTGCATGGTGTTCTGCTTCAGTTGCGACATCCAGTCGCCATCTGCCTGGCCTTCCTGATTGTCTTCGTGATAAACGAGCACTTGCTCGGACTGGGCCACCTGCCAACCCTGGGGCATTGCGCCTTCAGGCACATATTCACCGCCATGCCCGTAAATAGACCGGTCCGCATTTTTAGGAAGTCCCTGGGCTGGAGCAGACATACGATCGATGAATTTGCGATTGCGCCGCTTGTCATCGGCCCCTGAATCACCTTTTGGTCGCATTCCTAATGCCTCTCATTTGTGCGTGTCCCAAGCCGGAATTCTCCACTACTATTAGACAACATACCCATTACAGTCCTTAGTTTTTCACTATAGGACGGTGGTTTAAACGTAATAGATTAAAAAATAAATGAATTCTACTGCTGAAAGTACTTGACTAGCTGAGAATACTCGCTCAGATCCGCCGATGTCTTCTGCAAATCCGAACCGTCGGCATAGAGATGGACGACGGGCTCGACCGCATCAGGCAAAACCAGAATCCAGTGTTCCGGTCGGGTCTCAATTTTGACTCCGTCCAATAACTCCACCGGCTTGTCGTGATGCTTCTCCACCAGAAGGCGCATGACCTGCCCCTTCCTCTCCCAGGGACAGTGCACCGAATCGACCTGATATACCAGGGGCGGAAGGTCCTGAACGGCTTCCGACAGAGTACGCCCCTGATAGGTAAGATGCTCCAGAACCTGCCCCAGGGCAAACATACCGTCATAGCCGTTCTGAAACTCCGGGAAGATAAAACATCCCGTACCGGAGCCAGCCAGGGCGACATTCTCTTCTTTGGCACAGGCTGTACCGATCTCCGTCTCAGAAGCTTTGCAACGCACTACTTCGCAGCCATGGATCGCGGCGATTTTCTCGATGATTGAGCTGGCGTTCACCGGCACCACAATCTTTTTACCGGGCTTGTCTCTGAGGATGATATCGGCCACCAGAGCAAGAAGAAGCTCGCCCCGGATAATCTGACCTGTCTCGTCCACCAGGGTGACCTGTTCACCATTGCGGCCAATCTGAGCACCCATATCCGCACTCAGGGCTTTGACCACATCGGCAAGCTGGCGACGCATGCCAGTTCTCTCTTCGGCTTTCGTGGGATTAGCCCTGATCGAAGAGTTGAGCACCACAGTCTCTATGCCCAACTGACCGAGCATATCAGGCAGAATCACATCTGTCTCTGCCATGGCGTAATCGATGACCACCTTGGGCGCCCGGGTGGCGATCTCGCCGGAGCGCATTACCCGGGTAAAGTTGGAGCCCGGCATCACACAGAACGGCACGGTGTCCTCCTCGAAGACCTGTCCTTTGATCCGCTCGACATAGGTCTGCTTGTAATACTCCCGCACTCGGCTGGGAAAGGAGATATGACCGACATCGCTGGGCTTGCAGCGCGGGAAATCCTCTTTGAAGAAGGTAGTCTCGATCTTACGCTCGAAACGCTTGGTGACAGTGATTCCTTTGCTGTCGAAGAACTCGATCATCACCTTCTCCGGCTCTCTCTGGGAGACCCGAATATGAATCAGACCGGCGGCCCGCTGGGATTTGACATAGTGCCGCGAGATTGGAAGCGGAGTCGCTTCCAGGTTCTGAACTTCTATCCCCACCGATACAAGACCGGCTGATATAGCCCGACTGATCATCTGTGAAACCGGCCAGTAATCGCGACTCAAGAGAACCGGTCCGCTCTGGACCACCGAGCCGTAGGCGGCAGCCAGGTTGACGGCAAATTCGGGGGTGATCTCCACGTTGGCGAGCCCGCGCACGCCATGGGCACCGAATAGAGTCCGGGGCGCTTTCGTTCCCCAGACTAAAGAGGTCAAAAGTCGAGAGCCAGACTCGATCACTTTATCGGGCCAGACCCTGACATCGGGAGAGATAACGGCATCCTGCCCGACACTGCTGTTGGAGCCGATGATACCACCCTCTAGAATTTCGGCGCCATCATGAACAGTGGCATTGTTGCATACCACACAAGCCCGCAGCTTCGAACCTTTGCCGACATAGACATTGGACCAGATCACCGGCTGTTTGGCAGAGACTTTATCTTGAATCACCACATTGTCGCCGATGGTCGAATAAGGACCTATTTCGGCACCGGCTCCGATTCGGCAACCGTTGCCGATAATCACCGGACCTTCGACCTTCGCCTGGGGATCGATGATAGTGCCATCGCCAACGAATACGCCTTTCTCGGTTTCGCGGATATAGTCGATATCAATATCGACCTTGCCTTCCAATAAATCTTTATGAGCCTGGCGATACATCTGCAAGTTACCGATATCGCACCAGTAGTCATCTTCGAGGGTATAACCGTACATCGGCTCGTTGCGAAGCAAAAGCAAGGGAAAGAGATCGTTGGAGAAATCCTGCTCCTGGCCCATGACCACATAGTTGAGCACTTCCGGCTCGAGAATATAGGTGCCGGTATTGGCGGTATCGGAGAAGACCTCGGAAGCACCGGGCTTTTCGAGAAAGCGCTGGATGCGGCCATCGCTATCGGTAATAACCAGACCATATTCGAAGGGACTCTCCACTCGCTTGAGAATGAGGGTAGCCTTCGACCCTTTCTCTTTGTGGAACTTAAGCGCCTTGGTCAGATCCATGTCGGTGAGCGAATCACCGGAGATAACCAGAAAAGTGGAATCGAGCTTATCCTGAACAGCCTTGACACATCCGGCGGTGCCCAGCGGCTTGCCTTCTTCGACCGAATAATCGACCTTGATCCCCAGATCGCTGCCGTCCTGGAAGTAATCTTTGATGGCGTCTGGAAGGTAGAAGAGGGTAAAAATGACTTCGTCGAAGCCGTGCTTCTTGAGGAGCTTGACAGTGTGGTAGCACATCGGCTTGTTGGCCACCGGCACCATCGGCTTGGGCAGGTTGCAAGTCAAAGGTCTCAGCCTTGTCCCGGATCCGCCTGCCATTATTACCGCTTTCATTCTCTAACTCCTCGTTAACAGCTTGCTCGATTTTGACCTGGATGCAGATTCAGAAACGGAATCAGCCCCGGAAGCGGCCGCTTCGACCACCTCTTTGTAGACGGCATGGGTCTTCTCCGAAATCACTTTCCAGTTGTAAATGTTATGAACACTATCAAGGGCGTTCTTTCTGAGCTTCTCAGCCAGGTCGGGATTTCTGAGAACTTCCAGTAGTCCCCAGGCAAGACTCTGGGAATTTCCGGCATAAGTGGTGACGCCCGTCTCCATATGAACGACGAAGTCCCTCAGTCCCCCTATATCAGAGACCACGGCAGGAACTTGCGCCGCCATCGCTTCCAGGGCGACTATACCAAAAGGCTCATAGAGACTGGGAATGGCTACGATATCTGCAATTTTATAAAGCTGAATCAGCTCGTCATCGCCCACATAGCCAAGGAATTTGACATTGTGACCGACCCCTAGATGATAGGCGCGACTCTTGAGCTCATCCATGAAATAACCGGTGCCCACTATCAAAAACTGTGTGCCCGGATAGTTCTGCAGTACCTGGGGAGCGGCTTCGAGCAGCACCTGAACCCCTTTCTCGTTCACCAGACGGCCGACATAAAGAACAATCTTCTGCTCGGCGGCGGCGTACTGATTGCGCAGGGGCTGCGGGTCGAACTGCACGTCGAAATGGCTTGGATCCGTACCATTCGGAATCATGCGAATTTTATCCGGCGGCAACTGAAAGAGGTGCTGGAGTTCATGCTCCATATGACGACTGTTGACAATCACTCTCCAGGACTCGAAGGTCAGCCTCCACTCGAGCTGATTGACATAACGTTGCATATCCGTATGGATACCGCCCATCCGTCCCTGTTCCGTGGCATGGATGGTAGAGACCAGAGGCAATCCAAAACCGCTTTTCATAACCCAGGCAGCATCGGTAACCATCCAGTCATGGGCATGAACAACATCGAACTTGACTTTGTTATGAAGCTGGATAGCGTGCTGGAGCATGCCTATGTTCAGGCGAGCAACCCAGTGCAGAAAATCCGGAGTCGGATCGGTCTGGCTCTTGACCCTGTGGACATGAACCCCTTCATCCAGATCGTATTCTCTGGTGCCCGGATGATCCGCCGTGACCACATGCACCTCGAGACCACTCTTGACCAGTTCCCGGGAAAGCGCCCAGACTACCCTGGACAATCCGCCTATCACCCTGGGTGGGTACTCCCATGCCAACATTAGAACTCGCTTGGGCACTAGCTCACTCCTTTTCCTCACCGAATTTTGCCAGAAGGCCGGACCTTATCGAACGTATATCTTACACTCACCACCAGGATATTTTATTCTTTAGCCAGGGGCCGACTCATCAAGGTCATTATCGAATCTTTGGGCGTTGTTGTGCCCTTCAGGGTCGCCTGGACCTGAAGAGCGATGGGCAAATCGATATCAAGTTTTTTCGAAAGTTCACAAACCGAATTGGTGGTCTGAACCCCTTCTGCCACCGAACCGACTTTTTCGAGGGCCTCTTCCAGGCTCGCGTTCTCTGCCAGATACATGCCGATTCGATAATTTCTCGATAGCGGTCCCTGGCAGGTGGCAATCAAATCTCCCATGCCCGACAGTCCGAAGAGCGTGTTGGGACGCGCTCCCAGATTTGCCGAAAGCCTGACCATCTCAGCCAGTCCCCGGGTGAGCAGAGCCGATTTGGCATTGACGCCCAGCTTCAGTCCGTCGGAGGCACCGGCGGCTATGGCAATTACATTTTTGAGGGTACCGCCCAGTTCGACACCGGCGATATCTTCGCTGGCATAGAGACGAAAACCCGGCGTAGAAAGGCTGTGCTGGACGTATTGGGCCAGGGACAGATTCTTGTGAGCAACCACGGCAGCACAGGGCAGACCGGAGCGGATCTCGAAAGCCAGGTTGGGACCGGACAGAGCAAGCACCCTGTCGGTGCCCAGCGCCTCTGCCGCCACTTCCGACATGCGTTTCAAAGATCCGGGATCGAGACCTTTGACCACGCTGACGAAAGTGCTTCGAGAACTCCGGGAATCGGACATGACCTGGCTTACCTGCTTCACGACTGCGGCCATGGAAGAGGAGGTGCAGGCCAGAATCACAATTTCTGCACCGTCCAGGGCTTCGCCAAGATCGCTGGTTATCGAGCAGCTTTCAGAGAGCCTTACAGGCAAAGGCTCTAGCAGCTCTCTTGAAGAGAGCAATTTGTCAAAAGCGGCTCCAGGTCTTCGATAAAGCCGGACGGATTCAACTCCATTCTCGGTCAGGAGCCAGGCCAGGGTGCCTCCCCAGGCTCCTCCTCCCAGAACGGTCACCCTCTGCGCCGCCTCTTCCCTGTTACGGTCTGAACTGGTCATTTGAGAGCTATATCTATGTCCTTCCTGGTTTTGTGAACCATAGCACAATTTTTGCCATCAGCCTTGGCCTGGGTAAGCGCAGCATAGGCTGAACCGGTCCATTCCTCCAGACTCATATCACTGGGATCAAGCATAGCGAGCCCCGCCGAGCAAGTAACATTGAAGCCGGAATGAGAGAGCGTGGTGTGTTGGATACTGGCAAAATCGGCTATCAGCCTCGATGCAAGAGAGAGCGCTTCTTTCTCGTCCAGGTCCTCGGCTATGATACCAAACTCGTCACCGCTTAGTCGACCAATGATATCCGACTGCCTGAGCCGCTTCTGCAAAAGCAAGGACAATGAGAGCAAAACCTTGTCCCCACCTGTATAACCATGGCGCTCGTTAATTGAGGCAAAATAATCGACATCGAGCACGATCAGAGCGACATGTTCGGAGCTGCGTTTCTTTTGTGCCACCACTTGCTGAGCCTGTTCCATGAAGGCGGTATGATTGAGAAGATTGGTCAGTCCGTCTTTGTGCAGCAAGGTATTCAGGTAGCGTGCCCGCTCGAGTTTTGACGAGACGGAGTTCAACAGAAGAGCCGGAGGCACAGGTTTGACCAGGTGATCATCGCCGCCGGAACGGGTACTCTCTATGCGAGCGTCCAGTTGTCCATGAGTGGTCAGGAAGATCACCGGCAATGTGGCATGACGCTCGTCCTGACGGATATAACGCGCCAGTTCATATCCGGTCACACCGGGCAGCATCACATCGAGTATCACCAGATCGGGTTTGAACTCAGCCATGAAGCTGTCGAAATTCTTGGGATCTGTGCAGGTTTTCACCTGGTATCCGACCGACTCTAAAAATGCTCGGATGAAGGCGGCTTGATCAGGATCGTCTTCCACCGATAGTATCTTCGGCGGTGTCATACTGGTCTTATCGAGCAGATATCTCAACCGGCGGGACATCGCTTTGAGATCTATCGGCTTTTCGTAGTGCGCGTCGGCACCACAGTGAATCGAGCGGACTTTATCGAGAAAGCCGGTCTGTTTACTGACAATGAAAATAGCCGGCTTGTCGCCGTCCTGCATGCCGCGGATCATCTCCACCAGGTTGTAAGCATCACCGTCCCTTATGGGAATCTCTATGATTACCCCTTCCGGCATGCGCCGATCTAACTCTGCCATGGCCGATTTGATGTCCCGGCTATAAACAACTGACAGACCCAATTCATCAACGATCTTGGCGATTGAAGAGACCGAATCCTTGTCTTCGGAGAGAATTACGATCCTCCTGTTGTCGGTTTCCTTCGGGATTGCAGAGCCTAGATTAGATGTCTCCGGCGAACCGTCTTTATCTGTATTCTGAATAAAAGCATTGGAGAGATCGCTGACCAGACCTTTCAAGAACTCGACATCCACGCCGCCCCGGTCCCCCATCTTGAGAACGTTTTCGAGATATTGCTCCCCCCGGGCGCCGAGTTCGGAAACATCTTTGAAGCCGTACATAGAACCGGAGCCCGCAAGCCAGTGAAAGCTGCGGCTCATTTTTCTGATCAGCTCTTCATCCCGGGGATTGGAGATCAATCCATCAAGCACTTCCAGTATCTCAGCCAATCGATCCGAAGATCGCTTGAGATACTTTTCCTTGAGTGCTCCGAAAGTCTCCTGCCAGGACTGCATTCCTGCTTACTCCTTGAGAATATCCTGGACCTGGGTGGCGAGGGTGGTCGGATCGAAAGGCTTGGTGAGCACACCGGTGGCTCCCATGCGCTTCAATTTCTCGATCTCCTGGGTCATCGCTTTAGCGGTCAAGAAAATGACTGGAATATCCTTGGTCGCTTCGTTGGTGCGCAAAGCCTCCAGGGTCGAAGGACCATCGAGAATCGGCATGTTCATATCCAGGAGGATCACATCCGGTTTGTTCTGGGCGGCAACTTCGATACCATGTTGACCGTTCTCAGCCTCCACCACGTCGAGTCCGCCAAGCAGATTGAGACTCATCTTGGCTATCTCACGCACATCTTCTTCATCATCGATAATGAGTACTTTCATTCTTTCCCCTCACCTGAAAAGTAACAACTAAAATAGTTTGGACCTTATGCCTGTTTGGCATTGGCGAGAATCTTCCGAATCTGATCCGCCAGTTTTTCCGGATCGAAAGGCTTGGTGATTACAGCAAGCGCCCCAAGTTTCTTGGTTTCCTCAAACTCATCGAACATGCCTTTGGTAGTCATGAAGATGACAGGAATCTCCTGAGTACTCGGATTTTTTCTCAGTTCGCGTAATGTAGTAATTCCATCCATTTCCGGCATTATCAGATCGAGCAGAATCACGTCCGGCTGATCTTCTTCAGCCTTCTTCAAGCCAACTTCACCATTTTCAGCTTCCGAAACAGACACGCCTCCGAGAATCCCCAGACAGGTGCCTGCTATAGCACGAAAGTCCTCTTCATCATCAATTATGAGAACTCTCATTAAGACTAAATCCTCTTATCTATCAGATCTGAATCCCCAGGTGAATTCAGTATTATACAGAACTCTCTTTTTACCTTCCCCGGACGGAACCCAGACAATCCCTTTTTCAGAGGAATAAATTTTATCAACTGGCTCTGGTCTCCTGGGGCTGCACTACCACAGTGGAATCAGTGCGTGCCGGTGGCAGGCGAAACCAGAAAGTACTGCCTTTGCCTTCTTCGGAATCCACGCCTATTTGACCGCCATGCTGTTCAATAATGCCCTTACAGATAGCAAGACCCAGACCGGTACCGCCTTTTTTCTTGGCATCGGAAGCCTCGACCTGCTGGAAACGCTGAAAGAGCAGCTTCTTGAACTGCTCAGGAATACCGCGTCCTCGGTCTATGACCCGGACATGGACGAATCCGGCGGCACTCTCCACCGCCACGGTCACTGTCTGACCCTGGGGAGAGAACTTGATGGCGTTAGATAGCAAGTTGACCAGGACCTGGACGATTCTATCGCCATCGGCATAAACCTGGGCATCGGTAGGCATCATCTCGAGCTTGACTCCGTTGTTGGCGGCGAATGTATTGACCGACTGCTCGGAACGCTCCATGATGTCTTTCATGTTGGTGTTCTCGAAGACCATATCGAGCTTGCCCGCTTCCAATTTTTCTATGTCGAGGATGTCATTGATCAGTCCTATCAAACGAATGGTATTCCTCTCGGCGATGGAGACTACTTTCTTGGCTTGATCCGGCAATGCCCCCATGGCTCCCACCGACAAGAGGGTGAGCGAACCCCGGATAGAGGTAAGCGGTGTTCTGAGCTCGTGGCTGACCGTGGACACGAACTCTTTCTTCAAGCGCTCCACTTCCTTGCGCTCTGACACATCGAGAATGTTAGCCATATAGCGCTCGCCTTCGTGAGTCTTGAGTTCACTGATAGAAAGCTCTACGGGGAAGTCTTCTCCATTTTTCTTGATACAATCGAACTCTCCGATGCGGTTCAAAGCCTGATTAAAGAGTGTATCCATGAAAGAGGTGGTATCACTTTCATTATGCTCGGAGAAGAATTTCGAATCGGAGAAGAGCGAGAGTAGATGCCGACCGACAATCTCTTCGGCTTTGTATCCGAAGATTTTTTCTGCGCTAGGGTTCATAGACTCGATATAGCCATCCTGGTTTACTATCACCAGTCCGACAATCATGTGGTTGATGATCGTTCTTATTCGATGCTCACTGGCGCGAATCGCCTCTTCCGCCAGTTTCCGTTCCGTGATGTCGTGAGCCACGCAGAACATGGCTCTCTCCTTCTCCGACCAGTATGCCGACCAACTCACGTTTATCTCGGAGGAATCCTTTCGTCTTACCCGGTTGTCGAACTGCAAGTTGCTCTTCTCGGCCCGAATAGCCCGAACCGCTTTGATGGTATCGGAAATATCTTGAGGAGCAATAACCTCGATAAAACGCTTTCCGAGAAGTTCGTCAGGAGTATAGCCCCAGTTCTCGTAACAAGCCGGGTTGACCGCCACGAACTTTCCGTCCATGTCAATAGAACAGATGACGTCCACGGCGTTGTCTATAACCGCTTTCTCCTTACGGTGAGCTTCCGTAAGCGCGTCAGCCATACTATGGAAGACCCCGTCGAGGTGCGAGATTTCATCGCCGCCTCCCACAGGAGGATTGAGCGGCTGACCCCGGGCAAGACGAAATGAGTTGTCGGTCAGAACGTCGAGTCGGTTCTTGATACTGCGGGTGAAAAACCATAGCAAGACAAAAGCGATTAAAATATTGGCGACGACACCGCCGACCAGAAAGACTTTCAAAATCGTTCTAGATCGGTTCTGCTTCTCTGGGCTTTCCTGCTCGATTCTACGTTCATCTTCGGTCAGACCACGCAATTCATCCTGCAGCTTGTCCGCCAGAGACCGAATCTCTTTGTACATGTGCCGGGCGCGGAACTGAGCGACATCGACCCGGTTGTCGTCGATGGCGGACTTAGCCTCGCCCAGAATCTTCAAACCGGTGACGGTAATTTTCTGAAGATTCTCCAGAATCTGCTTCTGCTTAGGGTTGTCACCGACCAGCTTTCTGAGTTCTTCCAGATCCTCGGGAATCTGCCGGACTATCTTGTCGTACCGATCGGAGAACAACGGTGACTTGGTGATACTGTATCCCCCCATAGCCACGCCGGCATCGTAAAAGAGCTTGGAAAGCGTGTTAGCCTGAGAGATTATCGCTTTGGAGCGCACCTGCCTTTGAACTTCCACCTCGGCGCGATGCAACAGTTCGGTCAACACGCCAAGAAAAATCAATTCGAAAAAAAGCGGTACGAGAACCAGAATGGCTCCCTTATGGACGATTTTCAAATTAATGCGGTTGGAAAGCACTTAGCTCTATTCTTGAGAGAAGAGGGAAAAATACTGATCTCTGCCTACTAGTGATATTGAGTATATTCCCAGACCGGGGTATTTTTATCGAAAGCGCCGCAGTCAGGCTCCAGGAACAGATATTATCTGACCGGTATCTATTTGCCTTTCAGAGCATCGAGCAGCTTTGACAACTGATCAGCGGTGGAGCCTGGTTTGGGCGGTGGCGTGCTGGAGCCGGCGGTCGGCTTCTGAGCTGCCGCCGGGGCGGCGGCGGGTCGGGTGGCAACAGGCTTACGCTTGATTCCGGCTTCACCGGCCATATCCTCGAAAATCTGGCGAGTCTCGTCATCCATCAAAACTTCTGCCTGGCTACTGGCCAGGGCATAGCCATTCGGTTTAGCGAAGTAGGCCGCGGGAATCGGACAGGTGGAGCTTCTATAGGTGTCGAGAGCGCTTTTCACCTGACCGGAGCCGGTGACATATGTGACCCTCAGTGGGAAGTAGCGTGTGCGGGGCATGCCGTAAGCCCTGGAGAGCACATCGGCGATGGCCGCGGGCACCTCGATTTCATCTGAAACCCAGCATGTGGCAGCTTTTACCGTGGAGAGCTTGCCTCCGCCGGCACCGATGGGACCACCGCTCATGACATATTTGGTTGCTTTCAGACCGCTGATGTTGCCGGAACCGGCTGCTTTCCAGCGAGCAGCCTGCATATCCCGGGCTCGCTGTCCGCCGGTAGAGATCATCTGATTACGCCACTGGTCGAAAGTGGTCTGGAAATACTGCCTGGTCTTATCGTTGAACATTGTCACCACCCAATCAGGCGAAGCGGTAACAAGATTAGCCCCGGCCTTGGGATTGACCCATTTGAATCCGGACTTCGAGACATAAACGTACTGGTCGCCCATGTATTCGCTTCTCTGGGTCAACATCCAACCGTTCTCCTGGGCTTGAGCCGGAGCGGCACATATTGAAAAAACTACCAGAAGGCAAGCGCAGTGTGCGAAACGAGAAAGAAAAATTGCGGTCATGATTTAAACGGGATCGGAATTTACTGGTTCTGAAACTATCTTATTCGAATTTCTCTGTACCCGCTGAGCAGGCATGAAAAACTAGAGCTCTTTGCCGACTTTCGATATGGAACGAGTTCTGGGGTCGAGAGCGTCCCTGAGACCATCCCCCAGAAAGTTGAAAGCAAGAACCGAAACGAAGATAAACATACTGGGGAAGAGAATCAGATGGGGATGGGTCTGCAAAGAGCGCCATCCGTCTGAAGCGAGCGTCCCCCAACTGCATGCCGGTGGCGATAGACCGAGCCCGATGAAGCTAAGGGTAGACTCAGAGAGGATAGCGGCCGGAACGGTAAAAGTCATGGCGACGATCACCGGTCCTATGGAATTAGGCAGAAGATGTCGGGTGATTATTTTGAGATGACCCTGGCCCTGGGCTCTTGCCGCCTCCACGAACTCTTCCGATTTGAGCGCCAGGAACTGAGCCCGCACCAGTCGGGCAGTCCCTCGCCAGCTCACCAGGGCAAGAGCGATTAAAATGCCCAGGGTGCCGCGGCCAATCAGGACACCCAGCAGTATCATCACAAGCAGGTCCGGTAGCGAATACGCGATGTCCACTATCCGCATCAGAAGAGAATCTATCTTACCGCCGCAATAGCCGGCGATGGCGCCATAGACAGTACCAATCACCAGAGAGACGAGAGCCGTGAGCACACCTATGGTGATCGACAATCGGGAGCCGTAAATGACCCTGGTGAGCAGATCCCTGCCGAGCTCATCGGTACCCATCGGATGCTGAGGACAGGGATCGAGAAGAATTGCGTCGGAAGTCTCGTCGAAGGCGAAGCCTGTCAGAGGAAGATCCAGGTAAGAGACGACACACAGAAGACAGATCAAAAGCACTACCAGCAGTGCTGCTACGGCCGTCCTGATTTTGCTCAATCGAATAAAGAAGCGCTTCAACTCAATCCTCCACTCTGATCCGGGGATCTAGAAAGTGGTAGATGATATCCACCAGTGTGTTGGTAAAAATGAGCAGAACGGCAAACAAAAGAGTGGTGCCCATGATCAGATCATAGTCTCTGTTCATAACCGCGGTAATAAAGAACCGTCCCATTCCAGGGATAGCGTAGACGAACTCGACCACAAAAGATCCGGTTACCAGAATAGCCGTCAGAGGGCCAAGCACGGTCACCACCGGCACCAGAGCATTGCGAAGCACATGACGACTGACGGTCGCGTACGCGGAGAGCCCCTTGGAGCGAGCAGTCCGGACCCAGTCTTTCTCGAGGACTTCGAGCACGCTGGCCCTGGTCAAACGAGCAAGATAGGCCGTCGGGCCGAATGCCAGAGTCACCGCCGGCAATATCATATGAGCAGGCGACTCCCATAGCCCTACAGGAAGAAGACGCAACCAGATCCCGAAAACATAGATGAGTAAGGCTCCGATTACGAATACGGGCACGGAGATTCCGGCGGTACTGATGAACATGGCAAGCACATCTATAAAGGTCCCTCGCCTGGTCGCGGCAAGAGTGCCCAGGGGAACACCTACTATTATGGCGATGGTCAGACCGGCAAGTCCCAGTTGCAACGATACAGGAAACGCGTCTCCCAATATGTCGGTCACGGTGCGGTCGACATACTTGTAGGAGACTCCGAGGTCCCCTCGGACCAGCCGGCCTAGATAAAGCAGATACTGCTCGGCAATCGGTTTGTCGAGATTATACTTCGCTTCCAGATTCTTGATTATTTCCGGAGGCAGATTCTTATCCTCGTCAAAAGGTCCCCCCGGAACAACCCGCACCAGACAAAAGGTCAGGGTAGCAATAATTAGAAGAACCGGAATCGCAGACAATACTCTTTTGATAATCATCGCAAACATCAGATTGCACCGTCCTTTCCGGCAGGATCTTTAATGACGGCATTTTTTAAAATCTGAATATCCAGAGCGTTAAAGCTTATGCCTTCGACCCAGGGCTTGGTCAAAATATTCTGGGTTGCCAGATAGAGCGGAATGATCGGAACCTCGTCTTCACAGAGCAATCGATTCGCCGATTGATACACTGACGCCCTGACGCTCTCGTCTTGCTCCGCCCTGGCCTTATCCAAGAGCGCATCATATCTGGTACTGGACCAGCGAGTGTGGTTGTTTCCGCTTCCGGCGGTGAAAATATTCATAAAAGATTCGGGGTCCGGAAAATCCGCTCCCCAGGCGCCTCTAAAAAGCGGTGGCGGATCTTTTTTGCGTCGTGCAAGATAGACCTTCCACTCTTGATTGACCAGCTCTACCCGAACTCCGAGATTTTTCTTGAGCTGATCTTGAATAGCCTCCACCACCAGCCTGGCATCCTCTCGGTTTGGATAGAGGAGCTCCACCTTCGGCAGCCCCTTGCCACCCGGATAACCGGCCCGGGCAAGTAGCGCCTGGGCTTTCTTGGGCTCGAATCTCAAACCGGTGCTTTCAGAATAGCCCAGCAATCCAGGAGGGATCCAGCCATAGAGCGGTGTTTCCTCGCGGCGAAGAATGCGGGGAAACACGCTTCGATCCACCGCCATGGCAAAAGCTCTGCGCACCAGTTTTTTATCGAAGGGTTTTTTCGTGACGTTGAAGGCTATGTATGAAGAACGCAAAAGAGGCAGATTTCGATATCGCGGCGATTTAAGATAACGTTCCACATCCGAGGTGGAGAAACTGCGGTTGTCCACATAGTCCAATTCGTCATTTTCGAACAAAGCAAAAGCCGTGGATTGCTCGGGCACCATGAACATCTTCACCACTTTGACCCGGGGCTCTCCTTCGAAATAATCAGGATTTGAATGAAGCTCTATCTTATATTCATGCTGCCATTTGTGTAGCCTGTAAGGTCCATTAGTGACTATAAATCGAGGATCCGTCCACTTGCTGCCATGCTCGACCAGAACATCCTCTCTAAGAGGAAACGTCGGACAGGTAGAGGTCAAAGAGAGAAAGTATGCTGCCGGTTGCTTGAGCCGAACTGCGAAAGTTTTTTGATCGAGCGCCTCCACTCCCAGGGCGCTCAAATCTTTGATTCGGCCGGTGTTTATCTCGTATGCGTTTTGGATATCGTAGAGAAATGTGGCATAGGAGGCACCGGTATCAGGGTCTTGTAATCTACGCCAGGCGAACACGAAATCCATTGCCGTGACCGGCTTACCATCGGACCAGAAAATATCCTCCCGCAGATGAAAGACATATCTTTTTCCATCCTCTTCAATCTCCCAGGAAGAAGCAAGCGCCGGCACAATCTTCATCTCCCCATCCATCTGCGTCAGTCCGTTCATGATGTTCGAGATCACATCGAAGGAGGTGGAATCGGTTGTTGTATGCCAATCTAGACTGGGAGGTTCGTTGCCGAGATTCATCCTCAAGGTATCCGGCTCGAAGCGAGGTCTCCCACCCGTCCCCCAGGTGCACGAGGTACTCAGATTGGAGACGAGAAAAATAACAGCGCCCGTGATCAGAAAAGAAAAGAAGCGCGCTCTCGATAGATTTAGATCTGGTATCAAGGTGGGTTCCGACTTATAACAGGTCTTACTAAAATTGAAAGTCAGGACATAGTATCTCCTTCTCAAGCATCAAAAAGTAACCGTCCCAAATAAGTTAAGAGATGTTTATCCGCCTCTTTCACGCTGGCAGAACGCCGCTCTGAGCAAGGTAAATTCGGAAGTCTTCGGCTCAAGCACCCTAATTTATGCTTTTGTATGAAGCGGAAATCCATTCTTTGTTGACACCGATTTCGTACCTTAGATATACTATTGCCTTGACGCCTGAGAGGCGTTTTTTTGTTGGTCGCCTTTCAAAGAAAGGCGCATCAAGCTCCAGGAGCAACAGAACATGGCTAAGAAAGAAGATAGACTAATAATCACGATGGCTTGCACCACCTGCAAAAGCCGCAACTACACCACCATGAAGAACAAGCGTAACGACACCGACAGAATGGAGTTCAAAAAGTACTGCAAATTCTGCCATCAGCACGTTCCTCATAGAGAGACCAAGAAGTAAGCCAAAACAGAAGGACGAGCCGGTTCCTCTTGCGAGAGCCGGCTCTGAAACTGGCTTTGCGCCCTTAGTTTAATGGTAAAACGAAGGTCTCCAAAACCTTTGTTGAGGGTTCGACTCCTTCAGGGCGCGAATGTTTTTCTCCGGCAGTTATTGACAATCCCGGACTAATCGGACGAGCAGGCTATGGCGATTAAGAAGCGCAATAAAAGCAAAGATTCGAAGATCCGAGTTGATAAGAGCTCCTCAAATCCTCCTGCCGGAACCGCTGAAGATGATGAGCAAGACAAAAAAGAAGGCAAGGCAGAATCCGTGAGCGCTCAAAACACCGCCACCAAGGACCCCGGTCCCAAACCGCAACCGAAGTCACCCACGGAAGAATCCAGGGGATTGAGCGGGATTGCCGCTTATGTAGAGTTTCTCAAGCAAGTTAGAGTCGAGTACAGAAAAATCACCTGGCCCGACCGCAGACAGATCATTCAGGAAACGTGGACGGTGCTGATTCTGGTTACTTTTATTACTTTGTTGGTTCTCGGCTATGACTGGGTCCTGGGTAATATCGTTTTCGGTCCCCTGGAGCACTGGATCAAGCTCAACATGAGCCCATAGGGAAGCAATGCTAGATATAGAGAGAAGAGAGGATACGGGAAAAGAGATGGCTTTCATCAAGTCGGATGGTCACCGCAAATGGTACGCAGTACAAACCGCGTCGGGCCATGAAAACAAAGTCAAAGAGCACATCGAGAAGCGCGTAGTCACCATGAATGCCCAGGATAAGATCTTCGGCGTTATCGTGCCGGAAAAAATGGTGACCAAAGTCAAGGACGGAAAACGCGTCGAAAAGAAAGAAAGAGAGTATCCCGGCTATGTATTCGTCGAGATGATCCTCGATGACGACTCCTGGAGAGTGGTCAGAGAAGCGCCCGGCGTAACGAAATATGTAGGAGCAGGTAAAAAACCTATTCCAGTCCAAGACTCCGAAATCAGGAAAATCCTGAGACGCCAGATTGCCACTTCCGGAGTGAAGGGCAAGAAGGCAGCCCAGATAGACGTAAAGGTCGGAGATTACGTCAGAATCACCGGTGGCCCATTCGCCGACTTTACAGGAGAAGTTACAGAAGTAAACCTGGAGAGAGAGCGCATAAAGGCGTCTGTGATTATCTTTGGACGTGCTACACCGGTAGAACTGGAGTTCAACCAGGTTATAAAAGTGTAAATGTCCTGGATTTATAAACGTTTGGGCCATAAAATTTAGTACTTCGGTATATATATAAGGATCTAGGCACCGTGAAAAAGGTCGTTGGAAAGATCAAACTGCAAATTTCTGCTGGTAAAGCAAACCCGGCACCACCTATAGGACCGGCTCTCGGTCAGCATGGTGTCAACATCATGCAGTTTTGCAAAGAATACAATGCTAAGACGCAGGACAAAGCCGGCACCATCGTTCCGGTCGAAATCACTGTATACGAGGATCGCTCGTTCGATTTCGTTCTCAAAACTCCTCCTTGCTCCGAGTTGATCAAGAAGGCAGCGAAAATCGAAAAGGGATCATCTGCACCTAACAAAACCAAAGTCGGCTCTATAACCGCCGCTCAAGTAACTGAAATTGCCAAAGTCAAAATGCCCGACCTCAATGCCACAACCATTGAAGCGGCCGAGCAGATGGTTCGCGGCACTGCCAGAAACATGGGCGTCACCATCAAATAAGCCGGAATCATATAAACAGGAGAGGAGCCTCGAAATGGCCAAAAAGACAAAGAGACAGACTCGCCTTCTCGAGCTGAAAGAGAAATATAGTGATCCTCTTGAAGCCGCTGAAGCGATCAAAGTTCTCAAAGAAGAGAAATCTGTCAAATTCGACCCCACCGTCGAAGTGCACTTCCGTCTTGGCATCAACCCTAAAATCAACGATCAACAGATTCGTTCCACCGTCAGCCTGCCTGGCGGAACGGGTAAAGAGGTTCGGATAGCGGTTGTCGCCAAAGGCGCGCTTATTGACGAAGCCAAAGCCGCCGGCGCCGATATTGCCGGAGCCGAAGAACTGGTCGAAGAGATTGGCAAAGGCATGCTCGATTTCGACAAGCTTGTCGCTACTCCGGACTGTATGGCAATGTTGTCGAAGATGGGTCGGATCCTCGGTCCCAAAGGTCTGATGCCGAACCCGAAAGACGGCACCGTGACCACCGACATCGCCAAAACCGTAGAAGAGCTGAAAGCCGGTAAAGTTAGCTTCAGAGCCGAGAAAACCGGCGGACTGGTTCAAATGGCCATCGGCAAACTCTCTTTCGACGACGAGCGCCTTCTCAAAAACCTGGCTGCCGTAGTCGAGCAGATCAACAAGGTCAAACCTACCAGCGTCAAAGGCACCTATGTCAAGGCTGTCTACCTGAGCTCCACCATGGGTCCCGGCGTCAAACTGGACGTTGCCACCCTGCAGGATCTCTCCAAGCACGTGGCTGCCTAGATAAGCAGAAACCAAAATAGAAGAGGAGATCCTCTGGAATCTCCTCTTTTCTTTGTCTTCAGAACAGCTTAAAAGAATGGATAAAATCAGGTCGCTTCGTTAGGCACCAGATAGGTAAACGGGAAGGTCTGGGAAGCGCGGAAGGTAAGGGGAGCGCCACCGCTATAGACCGCCGGTACGATAAAGGGTCTAATCTCGACGGTGGTCTCGACGGTGATAGTGCCGCTGACTGTCCCTCCGAAGCCTCCGTTGGAAGCCCTCAAAGCATCGGTGTCGGTAAGCACCGTGCCGGGGTTGAAGATAAACTCGTCCAGGGTGAAGTTGCTAAGCATCGAGCTGCCCTGCTGGTTGGCTCGGGCGATAATAGCATCCGCCCTCTGCCTGGCCGTGGCCGGATCTCCGCTGGAAGCTGCCCGGGCCGCCTGTCGGCAAGTCTGATCGTTGACCTGGACTCCTATAACAATAACAGCCAGATCAAAAAGAACCAGGACCAGAGGCACAAGAATAATCAAGCCGGCGCACAGCTCCACCGTGGATTGCCCCCGGCTTCTTACGGAACGGTACTTAACAGGAGAGAGAAGTTGAATCATTACAAACAGCGAGAAAATAAAAATTGATCAGATCAAGACTACTCGCCTTCCTTATTCCCAGATATGGGCTGAACTAATCAGATGCATAGGTCACTATCCTGAAGTGGTGGTGTAAAATGAACTAGCTAGGAGGCGGAAATCATTGGTTAAATTCAAAGACTACTACCAGACCCTGGGAGTGAACCGAACGGCGACCCAGAAAGAGATTAAATCTGCCTACCGCTCCCTTGCCCGCAAATATCATCCGGATGCCAACCAGGGAGACAAGGCCTCGGAAGAAAAATTCAAAGAGATAACCGAAGCCTACGAAGTTCTCAAAGACGAAGAGAAACGCAAAAAATACGACCGCCTGGGCTCCAACTGGAAGGCCGGCGCAGAGTTCAAGCCGCCCCCGGATTTCGGCGCCGGTGGCTTCGGATTCGACTTCGAAAAATTCAGCGACCTGAGCAAGAGCGGCGGTCCATTTTCAGACTTTTTCGATGTGCTGTTCGGACAGACTTTTGGTGGCGGTGCTTCCCAGGGAGGCTCCGGTAGCCGCACCACCGCCAGTGGCGGCACCCGATTTTCGGGGGCCCGAAAACCTAAAGACCAGGAGGCCACCATCGAGCTTACCGTAGAGGAGCTTGCCTCTGGTGCCCACCGCACCCTCAAGATCACTCCTCCCGGTGCAGCCTCGAAAACAATCGAAGTCAAGATCCCTAAAGGAGTCAGAGCCGGTTCAAAAGTGCGGATTCCCGGTCAGGGAGCCGATAGCTCCTACGGTAGAGGCGATCTGTTTTTGAAGGTGAAGGTCAAACCTCATGACAAATTCACCATCGATGGAGACAATCTTTTTTGCGAAGCCGAAATATCGCCGGCAAAGGCTGTCCTCGGCGGACAAACCAGAGTGCCCACCCTGGATGGACCGGTCAAGATCCGCATTCCGGCAGGAACTCAGGGTGGCAAACTGCTTCGCCTGAGAGGCAGAGGTCTGCCCCAGCTCAAAAGCACCACTCGCGGTGACTTGTTAATCCGGGTAAAAATCGTCATTCCAGAGAAGCTATCGGCGGAAGAGAAAGAGCTCTACGAAAAGCTTGCCTCTCTCGAACAAAAGAGCACGGCCAGCGCAAACTGAAGCAGGTCACTCAGAATAACACTATCGGTGATATCACCAACTATTCTGCTTCTGCTTCTGCTTCCGCCGCAGCTTCGCCTTCGGCAGCCGGCTTAGCCGCCTCATCCGCCTTTTTCTCTTCGGGCGGAGGAGCTACGGACTCGGCCTCTTCGGCGGTATCTTCGATGGTGGGAGCATAGGCCTCGGCAGGGGCGGCAGGCCGACTGAGCGGCAACAGACTGGTGGCAGAGGAGAATTCTCCGAGAGCTTCTTCACGGTTGTGTTCCCGAAAGAGCACTTCGGACATGAGCTCATGAAGCTCCGGAACACTCTCACGTTTTTTCAGAGCATCTTTCAAATTCTTCCTGGCTTCCGGCAAGCGGTTCACCGCAATCAAGAGCTTGGCCAGGGTGACTCGAAGGTCGATATCTTCTGGTCGATTCTCGACCTTTTGACGCACATCCGAAATAGCCGATTCTATTAAACCGGCATTTTTCTCGATCAGCTCTTTGATCTCCGGTGGATAATCGAGATTGTCAGACTCGAGAGCACATCCCCTGACAAAGGTCTCGAAGCCCTTTTCTTTTTTGCCGTTCACCGCAATAGCCAGACCCAGACGCTTGGTGATCCGCGGATCTTCGGGCTTCTGCTCGAGAACCTGATTGAACACTTCTATGGCACGACTGGTCTTTTCGTCCACCAGATAGAGATTAGCCAGCTCGATGCGGGGCTCGATCCACTCAGGCTTGGCCAACTTGAGCAAGTTCTCGTACTGCTCTTCCGCTTTTTCGACAAAGCCACCGTAATAAAGCTGTCTGGCGTAGTTAAGAATGACATACTGGCTGGTGGGGTGCTTGAGAATGGTCTTCTCCAGAACCACATAACCTTTCCATCTATCTCTTGGACTGTCGGACCGAATCAGAGTATTGCCGATAGCCATGTTCCAGGCCGCATCCTGACGCTTTTTGTTATCCCTGGCGGCTTTCCAGGCAGCAGCCATGGCTTCTTTGGTAAGCCCTTTCTCGTAGAGAACCCAGGGCTCTTTCTCTTTTACCTTTTCGAGGATCTCGGCAGAATTGAGTAAAGGATCGACAGCCTCAATCCCCGTTTTGGTGACTTTGACCGAGTCGGCATCCGGCAGCTTGACTGGTACTGCGATGGTAAAAGCGAACAGCCCCCCGGCTACGATAGCCGCCAGAAGCTGGGGGCAGAGCAACTCTCTGACTAGATTCTTACGCTCGGGGGGTAACTCCTGCCCATTGACTGCCAAGACATTTCTCCTTCAAAGAACCTTCCTTCGAACTCTTATTTGTTTAAGTTCCCTCACCGCGCCGAGGCTAACCTGAAACCGGACTCGATAATGACTGACGCAATTCTATCCACTGAAATGCAAAGCTCTCAAAGACCGATTTTTTCCCGACATACTTGGATATCCGCCATTTCGCCTCTTCGCACAATCTTAACAGCTCGTTCAAATAATCGGTGAGAATTGGCGAATCTATTGCCATAGTTCCGATAATTTCGAGTTCGGTGAGATAGACAACATCGACCAGCAGCTCCACATTGTCCCCTTGCCCGACGATGCCAAGCGATGACTCCACAAACTCTAAGACCTCTACCCCGGTTGTCGGATGGGCTGAGGCTTTTTTGGCTCCACCCCGGGCCAGATTGCGGCTCCATTCGAAGAAAGGCAAAGTCGAAAGCTCCTTCAAGATGGACACCAATTCGGCTTCTTCTTCCTTCAGCTCGGAGAATAAATTTGCCAGACCGCTTGAATAAGCAGATCGGTCCATTAGCCTATTCAAGGGACCGACCAATCTTTTGCCTGGCGTAATCACCGGAACCACCTGACAGCGACTGACAATGGTCCTTAAAACATTGTCTTCGCTCCTAGCAAAGAGGAAGAAAACCCCATTTCCCCGGGGCTCCTCTATGGTCTTGAGCAGAGCGTTAGCGCTGGGACGGTGAAAAACATCCTGGGAAGCTTCATAGATAACCGCCACCCGTTTATAGCCGGAGGTCTTGGCGAATTCCTCCGAAAGAAGCCGGGCTTGCTCCACCGGAATCTTGGTGGATGCCCCTTCCCTGGGCATGAGCTCGAGCCAGGCCTGGGGGTGCTTTCCTTCGGATATCCAGCGACAGTTCTGGCAAAACCCGGTCACCTCCGAAAGATTCCTGAAACAAGACCCCCTGGTAGCCCTTTCGGCACTGGAGCAATTCAAATAAGCCGCCACCTGTTTAGCCAGATCCAGCTTGGCTTCCCGGTTGTCGCCCACCAGTAGATAAGCATTGGCCAGCCGAGATTGCTCGACAGCGGTACCGAGAAGCCTGGTGGCAAGCACCTGCTCCTCTTCCAGGACCGGCTTGAAGATAAGACTCTTGCTCATATGCGCTACAGAATAGCAGGTCATAGTGTAAGTAAAGTTAACCAAAGTAAGGCTTTATAACCAGGCTCGGCAAATTGACAGCCCTTGGCTTGTGGCCTAGACTATTTAGTTTGTGAATAGTGGGCAAAGTCCTGTTACTAAGGGACTTTGGCGGCGACAGACCCTTGGAGTTTCGACTGTTCGAGCTCAGATAAGACTGTCGGCTACGAAAGAGTGTGGATAAACCACCCGGGAGATAACCTTGGCAAACGTAATAGTAGTTGGTGCGCAGTTCGGTGACGAAGGCAAAGCAAAAGTAACCGATTTGCTGGCAAAGAATGCCGATGTCGTAGTGCGCTACCAGGGCGGCGCTAACGCCGGTCACACTGTGGTGGCAAATGGCGAGACCTATAAATTCCACCTTATCCCTTCCGGTATCGTCTATAACAAGACCTGCATCCTCGGACCGGGTATGGTCATCGACCCCCGTGCTTTCCTCGAAGAGCTCGATGGGCTGATTAAGAGAGGTCTCGATGACTCCTCTCTCAAGATTTCAGCCACCGCCCATGTCACCATGCCCTACCATCTCACCCTCGACGCAGCGGAAGAGGAGAAGCGAGGCGGCAACAAGATAGGAACCACCAAACGCGGCATCGGCCCTACTTATGCCGACAAATGCGCCCGCTCCGGTATCCGTATGGAAGACCTCCTCGATAAAGAGGTGCTCAAATCCAAACTGGAATATCTGGTTCCCAGCAAGAACGTGCTCTTAGACAGGCTCTACAATCTGGAGAGCATGGAAACCGAACAGATTTTGAAAGAGTACCTCGAGTACGGCAAACGTCTTAAGAAGTATGTTTGCGATACCTCGGCGCTCATTTTCGAAGCGGTCGGTCAGAAAAAGAACATCTTGTTTGAAGGTGCCCAGGGCACGCTGCTCGACCTCGACCACGGCACCTACCCCTATGTCACCAGCTCCAGCCCCTCGGCAGGCGGAGCCTGTGTAGGAGCCGGAGTCGGTCCGACCATTATCGACCGGGTGATCGGAGTCTCCAAAGCCTATGTGACCCGGGTTGGAGAAGGCCCCTTCCCCACCGAACTGATAGACAAAGAAGGCGACAGACTGAGAGAGACTGGTGCCGAAATCGGTGTCACCACAGGACGCCCCCGTCGTTGCGGCTGGTTCGATGCCGTGCTCGGACGCTACTCTGTGCGCATCAACGGTCTCGATTGCCTGGCTCTCACCAAGCTAGATGTCCTGGATGATTTTGACGAGATCAAAGTTTGCACCGAATACAAAGATTGCATCACCGGAGTAGTCTACAAAGATTTACCCAGCATCGGCAGCCGCTTCAACCAGATGACCCCGGTCTACAAGACAGTCAAAGGCTGGAAGAAGCCGACCACCAATTGTAAGAGCGTCAAAGATCTGCCCAAAGAAGCCAGAGAATACCTTGAGCTGATCGAAGAGCAGCTCGATGTTCCGGTCGCCATCGTCAGTGTCGGTCCCAAACGCGACAACACCGTCGTGGTCGAAGACCCCATTCACGGACCGAAACGGGTTCTGAGCAAACAGGCTGCCGCTAGCGTCTGAAGCTCTCCAACCAGGTTCCGATATCGGAAAAGAATTTTCGAATGCCTCGCTTGATATTCTCGGCCGGATCGGTGGCTTTCAAATTGAGTCGCTCCAGACCAGCTTCGGCCACCCAGTTTTCCGGATCCCTGGCCAGAATGAGCTCATAGGTCCTGGTGGCAGCCGGATAGTCGAACATATATCGCTCCTGAAGCCAGGCCTGCTTTTGAAGAGCCTCCACCGAATCGGGCATTTTCTTGAGATATTCTTTCAAAGAAGCCCGAGCACAACCGATATCGCCAAGCGCTTCGCAAATATCGGAAAGCTCCAGAAGCCAGGCCGGTTTTCTGGGATCAAGCTCAATGGCCTCTTCCAGATAGTGCTTCGCCGCTTTCAGATCACCGGTATTTTTATTGAGTTGATAAGCAAGATGCCGCACTGCCGCATCCCGGGGAAATTTACCTAGAAGCCCCCTCAGCTCTCGGTCGGCATCTTGATAGCGATAACTGGCCAGCAAAGCCGATATCAACTGAGCATGCGCTTTCTTCGATTGCGGCGCCAGACGAATAGCCTCCTCGGCCATACTCAGAGCAAGATCCGAACTCAGATTCTCCAGATACATTTCAGATAAGGCGATATAAGGCTCCGAGCTGACCGGGTCATGGGTTCGCACCCATTCATATTCCATAATCGCCCGGGACCAGAGACCCATTTTTTTATAGAGCCTGGCCGCACCAAGATGAACTGAGAGGTCCTCGGGATATTCGAAGAGAAGTTTCTCGATGCCGGGACGAGCTCTGGAATAGGCACCTTCCTCGGTGAGCCTCTTAACGAAGGCAAGCTTGTCAACCGGTGCAAGCGCCATGGACCCGAGCGAGAATACTCCGGAAAAACCGAACAGAACAATCGTAATCGATATGAAAAATCTGTATCTCACTATAATAGTCTACTATGAGCACCGACCATGATGTAAACAAGGATAAAAGTGCGCCAACCGGCGGATCGACGGCATCCTATGATGATTCCCTGGTCAAGGTGCTGCTCTATTCTCTTGCCGCAGGACTGGTCATTGTTCTGTATGTCCTGATGATGGTCAGGGTAGAGCAAACTCGCACCAAGATCAATCCGGTGGATCGAGCCTGCTTGATAGCGGCAGAAGAGATGACGAGGACGGTAGTCAGCCATCCTCGCTTCGGACTTATCGGTCTCGATGACAATCGCCTGGATGAAATTACTTCATACGGGATGGAACCATCCCTGGTTCGATCCTTGAACTCTGTAAAAGCCTCGATAAAAGTGGCAGCAGATTTCGCCTCTAAGTTCGCCTCTAAGATAGACTCGCGGATAATGACCGATCTTGTCGACCAGGATCTGGAAGTTCTTGCCGATCTTGAACTGTCGCTCTACTTAAAACTGGCTGACTCGCTGAAAGAGAGCGGCACGGAGGAAGGCAATCCCGCTTATCAAAAAGCCTATCAGACTCTAAGGGAAGCGCTTCCCAATAATCTAAGGATAAAAACTTTGAAGTTGACCATGGGAGGATACGGCAAGACTTCAGGGCGACCTACTTCGATAAGAGCCCCGGAAACCGGAGGCGCCCCGGCTATTTACACAGAGAATGGCTTCTATCGAGAGAACATTCCCGTGCCGGTTACAGCGGCGCATTCAGTTCGTTTCTACAAAACCTACGAATTCAGCAAATCCGTCCCACCGGAAAAATTCGTTCTAAAATCCGAGGGGATGCTACCGGCAGCGGTGCTACTGGAAGCGACTTTCGAAGACAGACTGGATGGCAGCCTCAAAAAGAAAAGCGCCTGTGCCTTGATAGGAAGCCCGTCAGAAACATCCTCCGCAAGCTGCCTGGCGCTTCGCTTTCCGCAGGGCATGCCGGTCTCGACCAATCGACTCTCTGTATTCTTTAAGACCGAAGTCCAGCCGGAAAACAGCGAAGGCTACTGGGGTCAAGCCCTGGATGGCTCCGTGCCCGGAAAAGGACACTTAAGCCCGACAATAGATCCGGTTCTCACTCCGATGAAACCGAATCAAGCGATTATCTGCTCTTTATACAACTGGTTAAAAAATATCGCCCCTGCACCAAGTCTCGACCAGCTCGACAAATTGCTGGAAGCTGATTTCGCCTCCGCTTACAGCAGAGAAAAGCTCACCCGCTTCAACTACGTAAACAGCTGCCTTGCCGTGGATACCGGCGCCAGGCAGCGGGCTTTCCTCAACGCCACCATGCCCGGATACAACGGACAACGTGCCCTCGCCAATTGTTTCGAGTATCCGAATCATAGCTCGATCTTCCCGAAATCGGCACTACCGGTGGTTATAGATAGAGAGGGACGGGCTCTATTGTCCGGTCGCTCCGACTTCAATGAGGAGATGGTCAATAGTTATCTCGATTCACTCTACTCAACCAACCTTGCCGCCCTGGAAACCATGGCCACCGCTCGTCGGCTATCGAAAAAATACCAGGCGATAACGGACGATAAACGAGTAAAACTGGCTCGCACAGCCGGAAGAAACGCCCTGAAGATAGCAGAGAAGTCTTTTGAGATATCGGAGAGAAACTTTGCCCTGCTGGGCAACGGCTTGCATAAAATAGACCGCTCCGAGGCGTATCTAGTTGGCAGACAGTTCGTTTTCCTGCCGGCCGAGCGCCCCCTGACCGAAGAGGATTTGTTGAAACCTGACCCCTCTTTGATCTGGACAAGAAAAGATGCTTCGACTTCGGTGCTGATACCCTGGAGAGACTTTTTCCATGGAACAGGCGGCGTCACCGTAGAAGGCAAACCGCTGGATCTTGTCCTGGCGGAGAGCCTGAAACCTCCCTGTACCGGTCCGCTTACCGTGGTGTTCGACTCGCGAGATCTGCAATCCGAAGGTGCTGTGATTCCGCATCTTTCCAGGACCTATCCATTTGAAGCCAATCCGATAGCAGAGGGACAATCAGCCTACTATTGTGTGAACGGACTGAAAACAGGCTCGAACCCTGAGGTATGCTGGTCTATTTTAATAAGGGACAATGCCTTCCATAAGAACGTCGAAACCAGCGGTAACAGATATCCTCTCAAGAACCGCCACCAGTGGTATAAAGAGTTCGAGCCTCCCTTTGCCAGTTGTCCACAACTATCCTTCGAAATCCAGATAAGGCGACCTCTTCCTCGGGTAGAATCAGTTCCACGCTCCACCCTGGTCACCGACCCGCGCTTCGACAGGAAGTCACCGGTAGTGCCTCCTATTCCTGCCGAGATGATGTAGAGCCTCCCGGAACAAGAAACCTGTGAGAGTTTTTGCCGAAAATGGGACTTTTCTCTTCCTGCTGGGTATTAAAAGAAAAGTAGTAAGGAACATGGACTCAGGAAGAGGCCTATATGACACCCTGGCAAAACAGAGCGTCAAATTCAAACCGCCTCAAGCTGGCGATCTTCTGGATCAGCTCTCTTTTGCTTCTCTGCTTCATAGAGCTGGCTATGAACCTCAGCGCGGGAGCTGCCCTATCAGAACTCGGCCAGTCCGCCCGGGCGAGGGACAATACGATGGCCGGTCCCTGGCTGCTTGAAGAAAGTCTCGACAGCGAGGGTGACCAGCCAAGAAGACAATGTCTTCCCTTCCTGAGCGCCGGCTCTAATCTACGACATATGCAATCCACCAACTTTCTCTCCCTCTACGATCTCTCGGAAGAGAATCGCAGAGATTTCGCCGGAGCGCCCCGGGACAAATCCTTAGTGCTTCTGGTTCTATGCGAGAGCAGAGCCGATAGACCCTATCGGCGGTGTCCAATTTGGCTGAGCTTGCGTACTTTCTTATCTTGATCTCGATAGCGACCGTATCTCAACAACCCGGGTTCTCTATCGAGGAATATCATCATAATGACTGAATTGATCAGGCAAAGACCCGATCTGTGCACTGTCTCTTTAGACATCAACAGATTGGAGAAGCTTTCCACAATCGTAATTTCGTGCAATGACCTGGATGGTCTCGTACAGTCGGAGCAACTGGCGAGCTTCGGAGAATTCGCTCTTTTGCAAAGCGACAATCTCGAACAGACACTGCGCCATCCAGAAAGCGCAATGATGCAACTGTTGCATACAATGTTGACCATCTGCCAGCGTCCGGCCCGCATTCTTCTCTTTGCCCATAGCGGCTGTGGAGAAGTCAATGAACAGGCGGACCTCGATGCTTTAAGGCCGCAATCGGATAACGAAAGTCTGCTCACGCCGCTGGAAAACTCTGTTCTATCCAGACTGAAAAGGCTCGACAGACTGATTCGAGAAGGCTTGCTGCCCGGCGGAGAGAAGACCAGGACCTATGCCTGCCTTTACGAACCCGAGCACGACTGGATCTCTATATACGAGCCGGAACTGGAATTGTTCGTTCCACTCTTTGGTCAAACGAACTTATGAACAGAAAATAGGTGCCCTTCTACAGATTGATTGATATTCGAATCTCAGTTGGTTTCGGTTTCAGCTTCTACTTCGCTGCTCTCTTCTCTGGCAGACTTTTTAGAAGACTTCTTGCCGGATTTTTTTGGCTCTTCCTTGACTTCGATACAAGGCTCGATACCAAGCTGAGTTTCCAGTCTCTCGAGTCTCTCTAACAACTCTTCATACTCGCGACGCGAGACGAATCCGAGGTCTTTAGCAGCGCTTCTCACTTTTGTGGAAACTTTGCCTTCAATCTCTTCGGATTTCTTGGAGGCTTCTTCTTTGACATTCTTGAGGAAGGACTGGGCATTCTCGGTTTTCACCTTACCTTGCTCTTCCAGTTCATCGATGAGGTCGCTGCCGACTTTGACAAGATCTTGCATCGCTTCATTAATAGCGGTTTTTACACGATCGAAATTCGAAGTAGCACCGACACTGGTCAATACGGCTTTCTTTATAAGGGTTGTGCTCTCGCTCATTGTATTACTCCGTTTGTTAGCTACAGGTCGTTACCCGACTTATATCCGGGGGTAACTCGCGTGACGGGCTCCGGGATGCAATAAAGATATCAAGACGGCAAGCTTTATTCATCCTTTTCAAAGTAATTTGAAGGTGAATTAATAGGGCGAAGATGTTTCCAAGTCGCTGAACTTTTAGTCCAGGCCAAGTAAAATGCTCTTTCATATCTGCCTGTATGACCACGTTGAAAGCACTGGAGGTCGTCTCTTGACAGCATCGAATCCCCGTAAACGCAATGGTATCAACTTCGCCCGAGATCTCAAGCAAAGGTCGACGGCGGTCCTTATCGTCTCTTTACTACTAGCCGGTCTCTTCGCCCCGCTCTTACCGGCCGAAGCCCAGGCGAACCAATCTACCACTCCCAGACTGGTGGTGATGCTGGTCGCCGACCAGTTCCCCTTCAGCTATTTGGAACGCTACAAGAGCAGGCTCTCCCAGGGCGGATTCAGATATTTGCAGGAGCACGGCGCCACTTTCACCAATTGCAAGCTCGAGACTGCCACCACCCATGCCGCGGTCGGCCACTCTGTTATCGCCACCGGCGCCCATCCATGGAGCACCGGCGTAGTCGGGAACAGCTGGTATTCCCGGGGCAGTAAAGGTCCCAAAACGCCGACCGAAGACACTTCCGCCAATCTTATCGGAGCAAACGGCACCGCCGGTGGCTTGAAGTATGTAGCAGGAACCACCCTGGGGGATCAACTGAAACTTGCCACCAACGGCAGGTCGAAAGTTTTCAGCGCTTCAGTAGATCAATCTTCGAGCCTGCTTCTCGCCGGTCAGCTGGCAACCAACGCCTTCTGGATGGATCCTAAAACAGGAAACATGGTCAGCTCCTCTAAATACGGCTCCACTCTGCCTGGCTGGGCCAAATCCTTCAACGACCAGCATGTGCCGGACCGTTACATAGGTAAACCCTGGCAGCGCCTGATGCCCGAGACTCAGTACGGAGCATCCACCAGAGACGAATACGGCAGAGAACGCTCTATGCCCGGCGACGGCAAGCGCTTCCCCCATATCATCAACCGTGGTGACGGTAGTGACGGCGGCAGCTATTATTCTAATTTCGCCATGACTCCCTTCGCTAATCAGATGATTCTCGACTTCGCCAGGAGCATGGTCGAAAAAGAGCGCCTGGGCAGCCACACGGATTCGGATCTGCTGACGCTGGGTCTCACCGCCGGCGAAGGGCTGACCCAACACTTCGGTCCTTACAGCCAGGAGACAGAAGATCTGGTTCTGAGAATGGATCGCAGCCTGGAGAGCTTCTTCCAGTTCTTAGATCAGGAAGTCGGTTTGAAGAATTGCCTGATTGTATTCACCGCAAGCCACGGCAGCCCTGCCATTCCCGAGTTCCTCGGAGAGCGCGGCTTGACCGCAGGAAGAATCGATCCGAAGGTATTCACCACATTTTTAGATTCGAAACTGGACAGCCAGATTGGTGAAGAAGACTGGATAGACGCTTTCTACCCACCCAATCTCTATCTCAATTTCGACGCCATGGACAACCAGAAAGTGAGACAGCCTGACGTCGAAGCGCTGGTTTCTAAGATGGCTCATTCCGTACCGGGCATCGGCGACATCATCACAGCCTGGCAGCTCTATACGAATCAGCCGCCCAACGGACCGAAGAATGAAGCGATCAAGAAATCCTATTATTTCGGACGCAGCGGCGAACTCTATGTAATGCCCAAGCCCGGCTTCGTCTTCACCGACAAATCCGACGGCACCGGATATGGTTCGCCTTACAGCTATGATTCCCATGTTCCCCTTATTCTTTGCGGAGCCGGGATAAAACCGGGCAAATACGGCACTACCACCTCACCGGCGGATATCAGCGCCACCCTATCAGGTCTGTTGAACATCGAGCTGCCTTCTCTTTGCGAAGGTAGAGCCCTGCACGAAGCCTTCGCCCAGGTAGCCGGTCCGCCAAGCCCTCGCGTGAAACCCGTGCCAGAGCCGGAACCCACAGTCGGAGCCGACAAGAACGCCAGATCGAAGAGACGATAAAAGACCGAAAGCAAGGGAGAAATGACTATGACAGGAGCGGATTCCGGACTGGAGACACTGATCCTGGTGGATGGAAGCTCGCTGGCTTTTCGTTCATTCTATGCCCTTTTCACCACAGGTCTGAGGACCAAAACCGGTGTTCCGACCTGGGCGGTGATGGGCTTCTTCAACTCACTCTTCGATTTGATAGATCGACAGTCACCCCATATGATGGCAGTCTGTTTCGATACCAAAGCCAAGACATTTCGTCATGAAAGCTATGATCTCTACAAAGCGAATCGCGACGAGATGCCAGACGAGCTGGCCGAGCAATGGCCCCTGATCAAAGAAGGGGTAAAAGTTCTCGATATTCCTCTGCTCGAACTGGATGGCTACGAAGCCGACGACATCATAGGAACGGTCGCCATGCAGGCAGCCAGGGAGAACCGCCGGGTAGTAATTCTAACCGGCGATCAGGATATCTTCCAGCTCGTGAACAAGACCGATGATTTGATCAATGTCCTGATGCCGACCAAAGAGGGTCTTAAAAACTTTGGACGCGATGAAATTTTTGAGAAGCTCGGAGTCTGGCCAGAACAGATTATCGATTACAAAGCGCTCTGCGGAGACAAGTCCGACAACATACCGGGCATAAGAGGAATCGGTCCCAAGACCGCCTCCAAGCTGCTATCCGACTTCAATACCTTAGACGGCATCTACGAAAATCTCGACGCGATAAAATCCAAATCCCAGAGAACAAAACTGGAAGAAGGCAAAGAAGACGCCTATCTAAGTCAGAGACTGGCCACCATCAGCCTCGATGTCCCGGTGCCCTTCAACTTTTATGATTGCAAGCTGAGCCTGCCCGATGTCGATCAGGTAGGCAGCTTTTTTAAGAGTCTCCAGTTCAAATCGCTGGTGGCAAGACTGCCCCGGGCAGTGGCATCATTTGCCAGGGAAGAGAACAACAAAGAAGAGCTGGTCGGAAAAATCGCCGAGCAACTGGGTGGTATCAAAGTCGACCCCCTGGCGAGAGACGGCTCTAGAAACGGCAATGGCAATGAGACCGCAACCTCCATCTCGGTCGAGACGGAAGAGACAACCCCGACAGAGCCCTTCTTCGCCTCGGCTCCCGAGACAAAAATAATCCAGACTGAAGGAGAGCTTAACGACCTTATCGCCGAGCTTTCGAACAGCGGCGTCATATCCATCGATCTGGAAACCGATGGCATAAACTCGCTCGATACCAGTATCGTCGGCTGGGCTTTCGCCTGGGGAGAAGGCTATAGACTAGGCGAGAACAAACGCATAGAAATAGCCCCGGGCAAGGAAAAAGAGATCAAGACCGCTTATATTCCGGTCATGCACCAGATAATTTCGACGCTCAAACAACTCGATGCCGACTATGTAGTTAAGGAGCTGAAGCCGCTTCTAGAAAATCGAGAAATCGGCAAAGTGGCTCAGAACGGTAAGTTCGAGAAGAATGTCCTCTCTCTTTATGGCATCGATCTCGAGCCTATTGTTTTTGATCCGATGCTGGCAAGTTATATCGTGAACCCTGACGATAAGCACGGCTTGAAAGACCAATCCGATCGCATCCTCAACTATTCGATGGTGCGCATCACCGAAATAATCGGCAAAGGTCGCAAACAGATAACAATGGATCAAGCGCCGATAGAAACCGTCGCACCCTATGCCGGCGACGACGCCCGGGTGGCTCTTGCCCTGGCTTCCCACTATCTACCCATCCTCGATGACGACAGAGCATCTCTGCTTTATGATATGGAATTGCCGGTAGAGGCCACGCTTGCCACCATGGAGCAGAATGGTGTCAAACTCGACACCGAGTATCTAAAAGATTTTTCTGTGGAACTCTCCAAAAACATCGCCGAGATAGAAGAGAAAATCTTTGCGATAGCGGGCTACACGTTTAATATAAATTCGACTCAACAACTACAAAAAGTTCTTTTCGAAGAGATAGGGCTCGACACCAAGTCAAAAACAAAAACGGGTTTCTCCACCGATGCCAGTGTTTTAGAAGCCCTCAAAGACGATCATGCCATCATTCCTCTTTTGATAGACTATCGTCAGCTGACAAAACTACGCTCCACCTATGTAGATGCCCTGCCCAAAGAGGTCTCCAGGCGAGACGGCAGACTGCACGGCGAGTTCAATCAGACCGTCGCCTCCACAGGCAGGCTATCGAGCTCCAATCCCAATTTGCAGAACATTCCGATTCGCACGGAAGTCGGAAGACGTATTCGCAAAGCCTTTATTCCGGCTGACGAAAGTTCCTCTCTTCTAGCCGCAGACTATTCCCAGATAGAGCTGCGCATGCTGGCCCATATGTCCGGCGACGAACTTTTGATAGACGCCTTCAAACAGGACCAGGACATCCACGCCAGAACCGCCATGGAGATCTTCGACATCCCTTTGGAAGAGGTAGACTCGGACAAACGCCGGGTCGGTAAAACCCTCAATTTCGCCCTGGTTTATCAACAGGGAGCCTTTGCCACCGCCCAGGACCTGAATGTCTCCACAAAGGAAGCCCAGGCTTTCATAGACAAATATTTCAGTCGTTATCCGAAGGTGAAAGCATTTCTCACCGGCACCATAGACGATGCAAAGAAGAACAATTATGTAACGACCCTCTGGGGTCGCCGCCGATATTTCCGCAATCTCCACGACAAAAACGCCAATGTCAGACGGGCTGACGAAAGGGCTGCCTGCAACGCCCCGATTCAGGGTAGTGCCGCAGATCTAATTAAGCTTGCCATGATCGAACTCGATAAAAAGCTCAAAGCCTCTGGCTTGAAAGCGCGCCTGATTTTGCAGGTGCACGATGAACTGGTGCTCGATGTCCCGGACTCCGAGCTGGAAGCCACCCAGAAACTGGTTCTGGATGCGATGGAGATGGGACAACCGCTATCAGTACCGCTCAAGGTGGACATCGGCACCGGCAAGAACTGGATGCAGGTGAAATAGTTTACCTCTGCGTTTTTACTCTGCTTTGCGTAGACGACTGTTTTTGTATCCGTATAATCCGTAGATAATCAGCCCTACCGGACAGGTTATGGCATAGGTTCGCAAAACAAGCTCGTCGAGGTGACAGGCCAGTATGATGCAGCCCAGAGCGCCTATGATTGGCAGTATGGGATTGAGTAATTTGAGCTTCACTGCCCCTATACAGACAAAGACAAAAGCGACGAGAGTACCCAGCACCATCATGTCGGCGATTTTACTGAAATCCATAAAGCCTGCGATGGCCGCCACAAGGACGCCATTCAACAAAATGCCGAATGTCGGATTGCCTTTACTAGATTTGGCAAATATCTTTGGAAGAAGCCCATCTTCCGCCATGTTTCTGAAGATTCTCGGTCCGCCCATGCATAGAACAAGAAGAACATTGAATATACCTAGCACCGCACCGATAGCGATGAACTGAGCCGTCCAGGTCTCACCGACACTGACCAGAAGCTTAGCCAGAGGTGCGGCCGCTTCACTGCCCACAAAAAGTGGATTGGGCGTCCCATTTATAAAGCAAGGCGCCAGCCCCGTGGCCACTGCCATGACCGCCACATAAAGAAGTGCCACCACTCCAACGGTGAGATAGGTCCCTATTCTAGTATCTTTTTGACTTTTGGATTCCCGGGCAAAAGTATAGAGCGCGTCGAAGCCGACATAGGGAAATACAGCCACCGCAGCCCCTTTCAAAACGCCATCCCAGCCCATCGGCATGAACGGAGTCCAGTTTGCCGAGTTGATATGGGCGATGCCAAAGCCTAGAAAAACTACGAGCAAAACCATCTTCAGTATGACAAGCATGAAGTTGAGCTTTGCCGATTTACTCACCCCGCCGAAAATCAAAATGGCGGTAATTAAAGAAACCACGCCGATGGCGACCACATTGACCCCGAAATGGTAAACCCCCGCCGCATCTGTTTTAGGACCCATCAACTCCGGTGGCAGATTCAGACCCACCGCCGTATCGAGATAGACACTCCAGGCGATGGCCACCGCCGAGGCACCAAAACTGTATTCCATAAAAAGGCCGAAAGCGACTATCCACGCCACCAGCTCTCCCATGGAGTGATAGACATAGCTATAAGCCGATACCCCCTGGGGCATCCGGCAGGAGAACTTCTCATAACAGATAGCCACTATCAAAATGACAAGCCCGGTGATCAAGAAGGAGAGCACTCCGCCGGGTCCGGCTTTGCCTGCAATTATCCCGGGCATGGCGAAAATACCGGCACCAATGGTGGCACCAATTCCGAGACCGGTGAGCATCAACCAGCCCAGATGCCTGGGGGTATCATCCCCGTCTGTGTTCTGAACCGCGGGTACACATCTGAATAACTCGGTAACTATAGAGCCGCTCGACATGGTCATCCTCTGAAGACTTGAAAAGAACCTGGTAAATCCAAAGTCTCGGCAAACCGAAAACAAACCTTGCGCATTCGGCTGTGCGCGAAAACCACATGCTAGCATAGCGGCTTGATTAATAAGTTATATGAGGTCTTTCCCATGAAGATAGAAAAGGCTGCTGTGATAGGCGCAGGTGCTATGGGTAGCGGGATTGCCCAGGTTCTGAGCCAGGCAGGGATTCAAGTAGTTCTCAAGGATGTAAAGGACGAGTTCGTCGAGCGCGGCCTGGCAAACATCAAGAGGATGTATGACTCCAGGGTAAAACGGGAGGCCCTCACCGCCGATGAAGCCGAGCGCCTTTTCAAGAACATCAAAGGCACCACCAGCTTCGAGGACATCGGGTCGCCTGACATCGTCATCGAAGCCGCCCTGGAAGAGATAGAAGTAAAACTGGAGATTTTCAAAGAGCTGGATAAGATCTGTCCTTCGCATACTCTGCTGGCTACCAACACCTCAGCTCTTTCGGTCTCAGAAATTGCCGGCGCCACGAAAAGAGCGGGCAAAGTACTGGGCATGCACTTCTTCAACCCCGCCCAGACCATGCCTCTGGTGGAAGTCATCCCCGGGGTGGAGACGGCAAAAGAGACCATCGATACAGCCATGGCTCTAGTCAAAGAGCTGGGCAAAGAGCCGGTTCATGTGGAAGAATGCCCGGGCTTCCTGGTAAATCGTGTGCTCTTCCCTTACATGAACGAAGCCCTCTGGGCCCTGCAAGAGAAAAAAGCCGGTCCTGCCGAAATCGACGCCAAAGTGGTCGAATTCGGCATGCCCATGGGACCGCTCGCTCTTTTCGATATGACCGGCATCGATATCTGCGCCCATGTGGTCAACTTCCTGTACGAAGAATATGGTCCTCGGTTCGAGCCCTCGCCGCTGCTCAAGGTGATGGTCGAAGAAGGCTTCCTCGGTCAAAAATCCGGTGCCGGCTTCTTTGTCCATGACAAAGCCAATCCGGTTAAAAAAGGAGAGGCAAAACCGGTGAATCCCGAACTGGACAGACTGATTGAAAAAGCAAATAAACTGGCCGAGCCCGGAAAAGCCAAAAGAGACTTTGAAGCAGAAAGGGTGATTCTGCCCATGTTCAACGAAGCGGTCTATGCCCTTCAAGAAGGGGTGGTCAAAGCCTGCGATGTAGATGTGGCCATGAAATACGGCTGCGGCTTGAAGCGCGGTCTGTTGAGCCTTGCTTCCGATAAAGGCCTCTCCGACTGCCTCGCTCGACTGGAGAGCTACCATGGTAATCTAGGCGAGAGATTCCGTCCTGCCTGGCTCATGAAAAAACTGGTCAGAGCAGGCGCCAGGGACTTTTCAACCTCTAAAAAAGAAACCGTTTGCGTAAACTAAACCGACCACCTGGGACCCCGCGTTTTTAGATTTAATTCGAAAATGAATTGCAAAAGACGATTCGGGGTCCTCTTTTTTGGTGTAAATAGTAAGTATGATCAAGTGGCTTGCGATATTCATACTGGTCTGGTTTATCTGGCTGATTAGGGAAGTATTTCCTCCCTTCATAGTCGGAGGCATAATCGCCTACCTGCTTCTACCTTTCGTCAGCTGGGTGAGCTCCATCTTCAAAATCCACGCTAAAGTTGCCGTGGCTATCATCTATGTCGGTGCCTTCGCCGGCATTATCTACCTGAGCAACGCTTTCGGAGGCAGCATCATGGACCAGGCCAGCAACCTGGTCACCCAGCGTCTTGAAATAATGACTAACCTGCTCGAGCAGCTCTCGAGCAGTTATGGCTGGCAGATAGATGTGGAAGAGACCGCCACCGAACTGGTCAGCGATCTGGAATCATGGTTCGGTAAACCGGGCGAGATAGTGCACCTGGGTGAAATTCTCTCCAAGAGTTTGCTTTCGGTTCTGGTCTGCATAGTGTCTTCGATTTACTTCATTGTCGATAGCGACAGAGTAGGCAAGTTCTTCCTGCGCTTCGTGCCGGTGGAGAGTAGAGAGACAGTGGTGCAACTCTCCGGTCAGATGCACATTATGCTCTCCAAGTACATTCGAGGGCAGATTTTCTTAATCATCCTCATGTCCTGCGTCGCCTACTTTTTCCTCCACTTCGTCTTCCATGTCAAGTATGCTCTTTTGCTAGCCATCGTAAGCGGTGTTCTCGAGATCATTCCGGTTCTCGGACCGCTTCTGGCTATTTCCATGGCCGTGATAGTCGGAGTAGCCCAGCACGGCACCCAGGTAGCTCTGCCCATATTTCTCTGCTACTGGCTGGCTCGGCTGATAGAAGACTATCTGGTCATTCCCCGATTCATCGGTCATGTGGTCGAACTTCATCCTCTGGCGATAATCATGGCTGTTCTTTGTGGAGAGGTAACAGCAGGCGCCCTGGGAATGCTTATTGCCATCCCTGTGGCCGCCGCTCTCAAAGAAATTCTGGATTTTATCTATCCTCCCACCGATGCTCCACCAAGAGAACCCACCGGCGCCTATAAAGCCATGCCGGACCTAAAACCGGATCTAAAAGAAATTCCGCCGATAATCTCATCCGAGACTCCAGTCAGCGTGGAGAAAGGGCACTCCGACTCCCAGAAGAGCGAAGAAGAGAGCGCCATCAAGCTGGACACAGAGGCAGGAGCCGTCGAAAAAATTTTGAAAGACGGCTGAGAGCTAGAACCGGATGCGGTGCCGATTCATTATTTATTGCTTTGAAATACCAGAATACAGATAAGGTATACTACCGCTCCCAGAGTCAGGTAACGAAAGCTGAGCTTCTCTTTGTTTGCCATAAAGAGGGTTATGGCACCAGAGACGATAGCGACCGCCGCTCCTATTTTTGCATCCAGACCGAGATTCCATTGAGTGCAGGCTACGCCGAAGCCACCTAATATGGTGCCCTGAAAAACCAGCGCACCGGTGACATTACCCAGGGCAAGAGTGTCTTTGCCCCGGCGGAGCCATAGAATACTATTCATCTTCTCCGGAAACTCGGTAGCGATGGGAGAGATCATGATCGATAAGACCTGGGGCGGAAAGCCCAACATCTGGCTGACATCCTGAATTCCGTCAACGAAATAATAGGCGCCAACAGCTATTCCAAGGATAGAAAGCATTACTTGCAAAAGGATCAAAACGAGACTATTCGAGTTCGAGCTTCCGCCGAATCGGGACAGATAAAGCGCTCCCGGCTCCTCTCCGACGTTGCCGTCTGCCTTCAAAGTAAAATAGATATAGACAGGGTAGATTAGAATAATCATCGTCCCCAGCCCTCTGCGCAATAGCGGATCGGCGGGGCTAAAACACGCCAGATAAGCCAGACTGAATGCAAGCAAGAAAAAACGCAGATCCCGTTTTAAAACCCTATAGTCCAGCTTCAGCTCAAGGGGACGCAGCCCCCGCCTGTGGAAAACATAGACAAAGATGCCGCACAGCCCCAGAGTAAGCGTGGAGAGCATAAATGGAGACCCGGTGATTGCCCCGATGCTTACTTCATTACCCTGCTCACTGCCGAAAGAGACTATGGCCACCAGCGGCACCAGGGTCTCGGGAAGCGCTGTGCCGATGGCGGCAAGTACACTGCCGACCACCCCTTCGTTCAAATTGAGGCGCTGACCGAGCCATTCTATACCGTTTGTAAACAGCTCAGAAGAGGCGACAATGAGCGCCATGGAGAGAATCAGAAAAGCAGCGGCAAGAAGCATTAATTTACGAATTCAGGACAATAAGAAGAAAACTTTGCGAGAATAAATATTTCCCAGACCCCCTGATTTTTAATTGCAAATGATAACCGCAAAAGATGTCGAGCATGTGGCCAGGCTGGCCAGACTCTCCCTGACCGAAGAGGAGAAATCGCTTTATACCGACCAGCTATCGCGAATTCTCGACTATTTCTCGGCGCTGGACCAGATAGACACCACCGGGGTGGAGCCCATGTCCCATCCGGTGAGCGCGACCAACGTACTGAGAAGCGATACGGTTGTAAACCCTCCCGGTCATGAGAAAATGCTGAAGACGGCCCCTGACAAGGAGGATGCTTTCTTCCGGGTGCCGAAAATCAGCGACTGAGATCCCGCTATTTCTAGATGAGAAGGATCACATCAGCCTTTTTCAAGCCCGAGGCTGATTATGCCGTATATTAGTGTTTAGAGATTGGCCAAGGCTCGGTATAGGAGGCAATATGAGCTCCAAGTATGTCTTTGTGACAGGTGGTGTGGTTTCTTCGTTAGGAAAGGGCATCATCGCCGCCTCTCTTGGAAGATTGCTCAGAGCCCGCGGTATCGTCACCACCATTGTCAAGCTCGATCCTTATCTCAATGTCGACCCCGGAACCATGAGCCCCTACCAGCACGGGGAGGTTTTTGTAACGGAAGATGGAGCCGAGACAGACCTTGATCTGGGCCACTACGAACGCTTTATCAGCACCAATCTGAGCAGGGTCAACAACGTCACTGCCGGACGCATCTACAAAAACGTCCTGGAAAAGGAGCGCCGCGGCGACTATCTGGGCGGCACCGTTCAAATGATCCCCCATGTCACCAACGAGATCAAAGCCTTTATAAAGAAAGCCACCGCTCAGTCCCAGGCCGATGTGGTTATTGTCGAAATCGGCGGAACCGTGGGTGACATCGAGAGCCTTATATTTCTAGAAGCGATTCGTCAGATGCGAAAGGATATCGGCATTCACGATGTCTGCTATATCCACGCCACAATGATCCCCAACCTCAAAACCACCAATGAGCTCAAAACCAAGCCCACCCAGCACAGTGTCGAACTTTTGAGAAGTCGCGGTATTCAGCCGGATGTCCTGGTCTGCCGGACCGAGCTCTCGCTTTCTCCTTCGATCAGAGATAAACTGGCGCTCTTTACCGACGTTCCGGTCAATGCGGTAATAGAGTGTATCGACGTGAAGCATCTCTACGAAGTGCCTATCATATTAGAGAAAGAAGGTCTCGCCCAGCGAGTGCTGGAGCGGCTGCAGCTGCCTAAGGTAGAGCCCGACCTGAAAGAGTGGAAAGAGCTCGTGGATAAGGTCAAAAAACCGACCTCCACTGTCAATGTCGCCATCGTGGGCAAATATGTCATGCTCTCAGACGCTTATATCTCGGTGGTGGAAGCCTTGAAACATGCCGGTTTGAAAACCGGAGCCGAAGTCAAAATCAAATGGGTGCTCTCAGAAGACGTGGAAGGCTCTGGAGCCGAAGAACATCTAGCGGGTATGGACGGCATTCTGGTGCCCGGAGGGTTCGGCGATCGCGGCATAGAAGGGAAGATAGAAGCGGCTAATTTCGCCAGGACTCGCAACATTCCCTATCTCGGTCTCTGCCTGGGAATGCAGACAGCCGTCATTGAATTCGCTCGTAACGTGGCTGCTATGAAAGAAGCCAATTCTACCGAGTTCGATCCTAAAACACCATATCCGGTGATCGACCTGATGCCCGACCAGCACAACGTGGTACTTAAAGGTGGCACCATGCGCCTTGGTCGCTACCCCTGCAAAATCGAGGCCGACACCAAAGCCAGGGCAGTCTACGGAGAAGAAGAAATATCCGAGCGCCACCGCCACCGGTATGAAGTAAACAACAATCTGCGTGAGCAATTGCAGGAACACGGCATGGTTTTCTCTGGGCTCTCTCCTGACGGCAATCTTGTCGAGATGATTGAAATCCCCAGCCATCCTTACTTTCTTGCCTGTCAGTTCCATCCGGAACTCAAATCGAGACCGGACAAACCGCATCCGCTTTTCGTCGGCTTCGTAGAAGCGATGATAACCGACAAAGCCAGCACCGGCAGCAACAAACAGAGAGTACGCCAGGCTTGATCTTTTAATAGGGCAGATTTTCTGTATCGGTCGTGGTGGTGGCAGCCAGCATCCGTTCTATAAGAAGCAACACCACCGCCACCAGAAAGAAAGCCAGAGCAGTAC
This sequence comes from bacterium, assembly GCA_016124935.1. GTDB lineage: Bacteria > Cyanobacteriota > Vampirovibrionia > Obscuribacterales > Obscuribacteraceae > RI-106. The sequence goes on from WGMS01000030.1 coordinate 99,201, forward strand.
CACCCAGGGTCTCCACCGGTCGAAAGATCTCGAAGCCGAAAACCGATTCTTTTGGATCATGCTCGTTATATTTGATATTGATGATGTCGTCTTTCTTGAAACGATAAGCCATCGGACTGACCATGTAATCGAACACAGTCAGGTGCGGTCCCAGCTCTTCGGTGTGTTGATAGATTCCGTCACCCACTTTATACTCGTATTCTATGTAAGACCAGTTCACGATAGTGGCGATTTCGTTCATGCGATGAGGCTCGAACTTGGTCAGGGGAATGCTGTTGATTGCGCGCTTCACCCGGGCGGTGGCGGGTGTCCAGTTCTGACCGCGGACATACTTGCTGTACTCCATCGCGAACAATGACACATAGCAAAATGAACAAACAAGGCAAAAGATTGCAATGGTACGCATGGTCTTAGACTATGGCCTCTGTGTGGTGATCAAATCCTGGTCCTCATTCTAGGAAAATGCCCGGTAAAGCGGGAGCTTACACCTCAATGGAGAAAGTCCAGCGGAGTCGCTGAAGCAGGCATATAGAGCGGATGTCTGGGTTCCCCACAGGCATTTAGCGCAAGACACTTGAGACGGTGTCCCCGGGAAGCAGCCAGGTCGAGCACCGCGGTCGAGCGCTCTAAATGACCGCCATAGTTGCCCCAGGCGGCAATAATCAGACTGGCTCTGTCCATGGCTTCGATTAGATACCTATCGTTGAGAACGCCCACCGGCTGCCGACTGCGAATCAAATCTCTCGGCTCCCGAGCTTTCAAAGCAAATAGATTAACCACCTCCAGGCGCTCGAAGCCCCAATTCTTCGCAAAACTTGCGCAGCGCCGAATGGTAGGATCATCCCGGGCTTCATCGGCTTTATTAGGATTGAGCATAACGAAAACGAGGTTGCCGCGCCCCTCCTCCAGACTTCTCCAGAGCAGATAACGATACTTTCCGGAGCGGTCGAAAATAGCGCCGCCGCTATCGGCTCTTCTAAATTCCGCATCTGCCCATCGGTTCGACACTGCTCTCACCCATCCGCTCCGGAGAAACTCCCGATATCTCTCTACCCTTTTAAGACAATTGACAAAATCGAAAGACCCATAATGATAAGAAATTGGCTGAGAACGTGAATCTAAGGCTATTTCAGGGAATTTAATAAGAAGGCTCAGTGCCGGGATTCCAGAATAACAGTCTCGCAAAGGTTACGACCCACGTGGAAATCGCAGTCGCCGTAACAGCTATTGGTACCATTGTTTTCCTGGCTCATCTCTTTGCCGCCTTCTTCGAGCAGAGCAGGGTCCCGGATGTATTGCCTCTGGTTCTAATCGGACTGATTATCGGACCGATTACCGGGTTCGCCACAATCCAGCACTTCGGTGAGGTCGGTCCGGTTTTCTCGAACCTCACCCTGGTAATCATCCTGTTCGAGAGTGGTCTGAACATGAAGCTTACCTCTTTGAGAAAAGCCCTGGCGCCGGCGGCTATTCTGGGATTTGTCGGCTTCGTCCTCTCGGTGATGGTGGTGGTGGTAACGTCCAAGTACCTTTTCCGCATCTCGGACATCTCGGCCCTGGTACTGGGCACTACCCTGGGTGGTACGGCGGCGTCGGTGGCGGTGCCTCTGCTGCGCGGTCTTAATCTGCAAGAGCGCACCAAAACAGCCCTTGTGCTGGAGTCTATTCTGGGCAACGTACTCTCTATCGTCGTCACCCTGGCCCTCATGACCGCCCTGGAGAGAGGGAAAAATCCGGCACCGACTCTGGTGCTCAGAGACGTCGCCTCGTCCTTCACCATGGCATGCGTAATCGGCGGCATCTTCGGCTACATGTGGTCTTCGCTTCTGGTGAGAATTCGCACTCTTACCCATACTAAATTCACCACGCCAGCCTGTGTCTGCATTTCTTACGGCTTTGCCGAAATGTTCGGATTCTCCGGCATGTTATCGGCCCTCGCCTTCGGTATAGTGATGGGCAACGCAGAAAGACTACCCCACAGCAAACTCTCTTCTTCGACCTGGCTCAGGCCTATTTCCCTAAACGACGATGAACGGGCACTTTTCGCCGAGCTTGTCTTCTTGCTGAAGACCTTCTTCTTCGTCTATCTGGGCATCTCAATCCAGAAAATCGGTGTCGATATCGTCTACGCCGGCAGCATCATCGTACTCTGGCTCTTTATCTCGCGTCCGCTCATAGTAAGACTGGCCCTGCCTCGAATCAAAACCACCAAAGTCGATGCAACCATCGCCTGTATTATGATACCGAGGGGACTGGCTGCCGCCGTTCTGGCTTCCATAGCAGTCTCCAAAGGGCTGGAGGATTCCATAATCTTGCAGTCCCTTGCCTATTCAGTGATTCTGATAAGCATTGCGGCCACCGCTCTTTTCTCGTTCTTCTGTGAGCGTAAACTGCTGACGCAGCCCTATCGCTTCATTTTCACCGGCTATAAAGAAGACCCGGATCCAGCAGATAGTGAAGATGAGCCGGTGAGCGAAGAAGATCTGGAAACCGGCATACTGCACTATGTGGAAGACTATCACCACCATCCCACGCCGACGAAGAAAAGCGAAGAAGAAGCGAAGAGCAAACAGAAACTAAAGCTGGTCGAAAAGAAAGACCCGATTATTCTAAAAGAGAAAACAGAAGAACAGCAAGCAGACAATAAATCGGAGAAGAAAAAAGCAGCTCCCAGAAATCCGAAGAAACCCGACAAAGACGGCAACTCCCAAAAGCCGGAACCAAAACACGACATTCTGCCTGTGATAACAGCATCTACGGTGTCTCTCTCCCACTCGGTCGGTCCTGGCATAGACCTGACCGCCAATATAGTCGCACATCATCACCACCATAAAGAAGAGAGTGATGATTGAACGCTCTACACAGAGAAAAACAATCATCCTGATACTTTTGACGGTATTTTCGACTTCCTTAAGTGCAGCGGCCATGAGTCCGCAAGACCGTAAAATCCTGAACATGGGCAACATATACTTCGAGAAAAAAGCCTATTTCAGAGCGATAGAATATTATGACAAAATCTATCCGCGCAACCGAAACAATGCCGAGCTTCTTCTGAAGAGGGGACGCAGCTACAGCAAAATAGGTTATGACGAGAAAGCTCTAAAAGACCTGAATCTCGGTCTCAAACTCAATCCGACCTATGGCGAGGCTTATAAATGGAGAGGAGACATCCTGGCCGTTACCGGTCAATACGACCGTGCCCTCAAAGACTATGACTATGCCGAGAAACACCACGGTGGCAATCTCTGGTCGATCACAAATAAAAGAGCGAAGGTCTATATTCTGATGGGCAAGCCCGACCAAGCGCTTTCATACTTGACTAAAGCCATTGAAATTCACAGAAAAACCAAGAAAAATTCAAGCGGTTTTGTTGAAGACGAAAGACTTCTTCTAACAACCAGATCAGGACTACATCAGAACAGGGGCGACTATAAAAGCGCGATCAAGGATATGACCGATGCCATCAAAAGTGGTGCTTTCAGAGATGATCTCTATCTGCGTCGAGCCGAGCTCTTTTTCACAACAAAACATTTTCAGGAAGCGTTCAAAGACTACAGCACCATCCTCTCGAAAAATCCTGTGGATGAAACAGCCTGGGAGAAGAGAGCAGAAGCGGCTCTAGCCATGGGCAATTTGTCCAGAGCTCTGTTAGACGTCAATAAAGCGCTCGAATGCTATCCAGGAGAGAATCTAGGCCGCTTGTATCGCCTCCGAGCACGAGTCTATGACAAACAAGGCAAGAAGGACCTGGCTGATAAAGACAGAGTCAGAGCCTCGAAGTTCTGAAACAGTCCACGTCACACCAAAGTCACGGCGCAAAAATATCTTACAGGGACACAAAATCCCCGTTTTTTTTGAGGATCCGCGCCCATGGCTACTACCAATCCTGCTCACACCCAAGCCTCCCCAGAACAGTTCTTGCCCGCCGAGGCAAACCCGACTCAACCTCTCAATATATGGTCCAACGACAGCTTCCAGGACATTCGCTCGATAATGAAAAGCATAGGAGATCGCCTCAACAAAGGTGACGGCAAAGAGCACTTGCCCTCTCTAGACTTTGAGCCTCTTCAACAAAAAGCCCCTGAGCATCTCAGAAAACCGGAAGATTTAGCGCAAGATCTTCTTAAAGAAGGACTCAAGCCAGATAGCGAAACCGGTCGAGTCCTGTCGGAACTAATCAGCAATGCCTCCAGCCACGGCGAAAGCGCCGTCAATGACCTGCTGGAAAACCTCAACTCTGTCCTTGAACCCCATGGCAGACATATCAAACTGCGGGAACCCATGCCCCACAGAAGGCCCGTAGCCGAATACATAGCCACCCTGGTGAACGACAGAAACAACCAGCCCCTGGGCTCGGTGGTGGCAGAAGGTCGTGGTCGCAAATAAGCGATTCAGTCTTCTTTGATGGTATATCCGAAGCCTTTTATAGTGGTCACATAAGAAGGCTCGCCCTCTTGATCGACTTTCTCGCGCAGCCGACGCACGCACTGGCGAATCGCCTCGGGAGAGACTTCCGATTCCATCGGCCAGACCCTTGCGATAAGGGCATCGGCATCGAAAATATGATTGACGTTCTTTAAAAGAAAGACCAGAACATCGTACTCTCGCGCCCAGAGCTTGATCTCTTCACCACCGCGTGAGACGGTTTTGGTAGATAAATCCACCACCAGATCGCGATGACGAAGCTGTCCTGACGATAGCACAGGAGAACGCCGTAATAGAGCCCGAATTCTCGCCATGAGCTCCCGGGCGCTGAAAGGCTTGGTGAGATAATCATCGGCTCCAGAATCGAGCCCTCTTTCTTTATCCGAAATAGAAGACATCCCGGTCAGCATCAAAACAGGCGTGGCCCCCCCGTTCTTTCTGAACCAGGAGCAGAGATCGATACCGCTAATCTCGGGGATATTGACATCGAGAACCACCAGCTCATAAACAAAATTCTGGAGCATCTCTTTCGCCGAGACTCCATCCTGAGCTGTGTCCACCACATGCTGTTCCTTGCCCAGAAGCTCCTCCAGCTCCCTGACCAGGTTCTCATCGTCTTCTACCACCAGCAGTTTGGCCATATTCCGTCCCGAAAAAAAATGACGCCGTCCCCGACAACTCATTTTAGCCTACTGAGATCCGAACCGGACATCAATCCTCCAGGTCGACAACGGGCAGAATCAACTCGCAAACCGGAGCCCCGGAAGCGGTCCAGGACGTGGCTATGTCGCCTTTCAACCTGCTGGCTATCTCGTTGCACAAAGCAAGCGATACCTCCCAGCTAATGCGCCTGGCTTCATCGGACTCCGGCATGAATACCGGCGATTCTTGGCTCAATACTTCGGCGGGCTCTATCCTGAAGTGTATTGAAAGCGCCTCGACGCCGGAAGATGCGGCGACGCCAATCTCTACCATACGCTCAGGGCAAGAGAGATGAATATGCCTGGCCAGAGCCAGAATAACCCGGGGCACAAACTCTTCATCCAGCGTTAGATAATGCTCTGTCCGGCAAGCCATGGTGATGCGATGGGGAACCGTATGGTCATCCAGATATTCATCTAATAACCTGGTGAACTGACCGACTTTAGTGAGCTTCAGATCAAGATCTATGCGGTCCTTTTGCACCCGCATAAGGTCGATAAGATCGTTGGTGACTCCAATTATATGCTCGATAGAATGGCTTACTCTGGTCAGACTTTTTTCCGAATCAATATCGAGTTCGCTCTCATCCTGAAGCAACGAAGAGAGAGAGAGCCTGGCTGTGGTAAGCGGACTTCTCAGATCATGGCTGACCACGGCAAGAAGCTCCTGACGCTCTTCTTCTGCCCTTAATCGCTCTCTATTATCGTGGACGACACAGATGAATAGATCTTCTTGCTCAGACCATTTTACCGACCAGGAAGAGGGTATGGTATCACCACCCGCACTCATAATTCGGTTATCGAACTGCGCCACCGTATTTAATGAACGAGCCGAATCGAATTTATCGGCGGTCTCGACCTGCGATTCGGCAGCGATAATATCAGAGAGCGGCTGCCCGAGCAGAGTAGCTTCATCCACTCCCCAGACCTTTTCGCAGACGCTGCCTACTCGTCTAAAGATCAACTCGCCATCGAGAGCACAGATCACATCGAGAGAATTATCCAGTATCATGCGATCTCTGCCTCTTGCCAATTGAACAGACTCTGCCATAGAGTGAAAGTTAGCATCCAGTTTGGCTATCTCGTCTTCGCCCCTCAAGGGGGAAAGAAGCGCTTTATTCTGGGCAAGAAGCCCGATATTGGTATGTAAGACCGATAGCCTCTCAAGAATTACCTGGCTTATCGCCCGGGAAAGACCGAGGGTCAGAACCAGACTGGCCGCCAGCGCTCCCAAAAGGAGCAAGTTCATTTTCCAGTACAGGTCTTTCTCTCTTGCTTCCCTCTCCGCCAATACGGCTATCCTCTTTCTTGCAGCTCTCTCAATGGAGTAGATGACGTTCATGAACAACTCTCTTTTTTGAAGCTGCTCTTTAAAACGATCATAGGTATATACTCGTTTTGGTGGTGACATATTATGGTTTGCGGTGATGCGACTCTGCTCTATTTCAGCCAGCTCAAACCCCGCTGCGACCCAGCTATCACGAAGCTTATCGACGATCTTCTGGGTCGTTCGAATATAGCTATGGACCTCCCGGCTAGTTCTTCTGTCGCTTTTATCCATCGCACCGGCAAACTCGGCGTACTCTTTTATGGTGCTGGACATGAACTCTGTATAAACAGCCATAGCTTCTCCCACCTGCCTTCTCTCTTCTCTTGCTCTATCGATCTTTCCGAGTAGATGCATCGAAACACCTATGACCGTCAATTCGAAGAAGACAGGAATACAAAGCATCAACGCTATTCGAAAAGCCAGTGACTGGGTAAATGTCATGAACTCGTCCCCGGCAATGAGAACCAGAAAGTAGAGCCGGAGGCGCCATCACTTATGACACCAATTTGCCCTCCGTGCTCTTCTATGATATTTCGAGCACTATACAAACCCAGTCCGGATCCCCTGCCCTCCGGGGATTGAACCACTCTGGGCTGAGAGAACTGCTCGAAAAGTTGCTGCTTTTGATTAGGCAGAATACCAGGTCCCTGATCGGACACCTCGAAACGGACCAGACTGGAACCATTATTGGAATCAGAAGAGGTCACCGAAATCGATATAGTTCCTGACAGTGGAGATACCTTACTGGCATTGGATAGAATATTCATGAGCACCCGCTCTATCTGATCTCTATCGGCTAAGACAGATAGATTCGGGTTCTCGATAGAGTCTACTATCTCTAAAGTTTTCTGCTCGAAAAGATCTGCCAGGGCGAATTTGCAGGCTTCGACAATACTTTTCGCCTCGACCTCTTCTCTGACCAATGCGAAGCCCCGAGTCTTCGAGTCCATGGTCTCGGTGAGGTTGTCCAGCATGGGCAAGAGACGACCGAGATTGCTCTCTAACTGCTTCACTTTCGCAGCATTGCCAACCTTTATCTCTTTAAGAGAACTAACGACACTATGCGCCTCTTCCAGTTTACGCCTCAAGTCTCTGGCAAGAATAGTGCGCAGTCCCCTACCCAATCGCTCGGTCTGCTTACGATACTCTATATCGTGAATACAGCAAAAATAAAGTCGATCACTGGCTGACCATCTCACAGAATGTATCACATCTATGATGCTACCACCGGCAGTGAGCATACCGGATTCGAAAGAACTGCTGCCCGAAACAATGACTAGATCTCTCAAGCGTTTCTTCACCCATTCTACGTCCTGATCCGGTACAAGCTTGAAGAAACTGGCACCAATCAAGCCCTGACGCCTGAACCCGAACAATTTCTCCAGGGCCGAATTTGCGGCAACCAAATTGAAATCACTATCAAGAGTACAGATCACATCTGCGGAATTCTGGAAGATTGCCATCTCTATCCTTCTGCTTCTCTCCAGCTCTTCTGCCATGGCGTCGAAAGCGGCGCTCAAATCTCCTATTTCATTGTCGGCATGACGAGCCGGAGCGAGCTTGCCACCGGACGCTAGAACAGAAGAGCGCCGCGCCAGATCATTGAGAGGCGAAGCCACCAGAATGTGAAAAGCCCACATTCCAAGAAATGCGACAAATAGACTGGCGCCAAATCCCAACCACAAAACTTTGTGAATCAACTGCCTGACGCTCTCATCACTCTTCATCAACTCTTCTCTACGCAGAGCAAGGTCTTTGAGAATCATAGAACCGGAGTCATCGACTTTATTGACTACTTCTTTCAGGTCGAGAAGCGCCTGTTTGCCTGCATCACCCTCCTTTTTAGTCTGCACGACTTCCTCAGTCAAACTAAAGAGTTCCTCGGCACTCTTGCAGAACGCCAGCGTTCCCCCTTCAAATTCCTTATATCGCGCGCTGACCTGACGCAAGGATTGAAGCCTCTCCGCAACCAATTTTTCCTCTTCAACGACCTCTGCCCTGCTATTCGGATCGCCGTTGACAACAGCGCTCACGGACTGAAAGACGCTCCTGACCGAAGACACCAGAACCGGTGCCATTTTAGAAATCAATTCAATAACAGCAGATTCGTTCTGACGCTCTTGCTCCGCCAGGTTGAGCATCAGAGCGCAAGCAGAGAAAAGCGCCAGTTCGAAGATAAGCGGTATGGCTACAATCAGGAAAAGTTTTCTGGTAAGGCGATGCTTCATGCCGATAAAAGGCTAATGTGCTTCCAAACTAGTTAGAAGCACATTATACCCATCCTACACTGAATCACTTGCCTGGAGACGACCGCGCTCGCGCCCCAGGAAGCCGGGGAAAACTATTAGTTCGAGTCTTTCTCCAAGGGGCGGACTTGATCGATTTTTTTCTTGATCCAATCTTGCTCCGCTTTCTTAGAGTCCTCCACACTCATTGAGCCTTCCGGAACCTGCAAGCTCGGATTGTCGCCGTTCGAATCGACGCTGCCAGGTTTACCAGGTTTACTGCCCTCAGTCGGCTTTGGCTTGCCCGGCGCTCCGATATCGGCAGGCTTGCCGCCTTCGGCACACTCACCGGTAATATGGATCTTTTTGCCGTTTTCAACGAGTTCTTGCAGTGCTTCGCAATTGGTGCCAGAACCAATATTGACGTTAACATCGCTTCCGGCACCCAGCGGTGCTACATCTTTTTCGATAGTAAGACCGGGAAGAATGTCCTTGGTGCTAGTCCTGTTGTGACTGCTGTCACTATTGGTCAATGAATTGATTCCTTCTACATAGGATTGAAATCTACTGGTGACGCTAGAACCGGAAACTTCTCTGGTGGCGGTTGCTTCGTATTGCTCCATCATGGGCTTATCCTCTCTGGAATAGAAACTGTGATTTCCCGGATTCTGTCTCGCTCTTCCGGAACGAGTCTGAATTTATTCTGGCGCCGTGACTTTCGCGTGACGTGAATCGACAACCCAGGCACAGCCTCCGGCGGCAGACCGAGATTTGGTAAAGGCGCCCGGATCAGGTCTATGGTCAATTTAAAATTCAACGCATCTTCTGAAGATTCGAGATCCTTTTTCAATATTAGTTCTCGTTGTGGTTTTCCGGGGAGCATTTCCCCCAGTTTTCGAAGCAGATAATGCCACCATCCAATAGCCATCTTATTTCAATCAGCAGTCCCAAACCAATGCAATTTCTGGTGATACCACTAATTTGCTTCGTCGAAGACAGCTATTCTCCTGTATTATGCATCGACAAAAATCTTCTCATACCAAAATGCTTCTGAATCCTTTTAACCAATGCTTGTTACTGGGGGTGAGCTGCGAACGCAAAAGACATCGCTACTGGCAACTAGTGGACATTTGAAAGTCCACAAAATGAGCCCCTGGTTTCAAAATCACTCTAGACCACCAATCGATCGCTCGACAGTTGATCAGCGGTTATCAAACTGATAACATCAAAACCGGCGAAGCTGCCCGGCTTGACATATGGTTATCAAATTGATAACCTGAAGGTGATCGATTGGAAATCATCAACGAGAGCGAACTACACTCATTTGCGAAGAGACATTCAAACGCGCGCAAACCGCTGGCAAACTGGATTAACGTAACCCATGCAGCCGGTTGGAAAACATCTGCAGACGTTCGAAAGACTTTTCGAAGCGCTGATTATGTCAAGGAACTTGTTGTCTTTGATATTGGAGGCAACAACTTCAGGCTCATCAGCTCAATTGACTATACCTTGCAGCGCGTCTACGTCCTTGAAGTGATGACGCACTCAGAATACGATCGGTGGAAGGCATGAACACAGCAAGAGCGGACAAGGCATACATGGCACTGGTCAAGGAATTTCCCCTTGTACCTTTGCGCGACAAGGATGAATTCGAAGAAGCAGTAAAAATAATGAAGCGACTTGCTTACCGCCGGAACAGCTTGAGTAGTAGCGAAGCCGATTATTTGACAGTACTAGGAGATTTGATCGCGCAGTATGAAAAGAGGCTGCCTCAACTCGCGGAAGAGATGACGCCGCGAGAAGCTCTAGCTTTTCTTATGGAATCAAATGGATTAGCTCAGGTAGATCTCGTCGAATATGTCGGGTATAAATCAAATCTCTCGGCATTTCTCAGCGGTCATCGCGGGCTTAGTAAGCGCGCAGCTTGTCGGCTGGCGGAGTATTTCAAGGTATCTCCAGCATTGTTTCTGCCAAAATAATTGCCTAATTGCTATCAATAATTTCTGGCTCGTCAATCAAACTAAGCATTTCTCTAAATGCTGGCAGGTCAAATGCCGCAGAAGGAAGTTTTGAGTAGCGCTGCCATTCCTCAGGTGTGTGAGTCTGCGACAAATCGAACTTATCAATTCGTTCCTTCACCACAGAAAAGGTATCTTCAGCAGACATTTTCAGCTCCTCACTCAAAATTTTATCGCAAGAGTGGTGGCTGTCACAAAACGATCCTCCTCCAGCACTATTATTGGCTCCATTAGTATATTTACTGTACAGCAAATATAAACGTTTTGGCGAATATTCTTGCAAATTTGCCATATTTACTGTACAGTAAATATTAATTATATGGCGAACACGATGGAAGGTCGACAGTACGAGCAGCAGCTAATTGATGAGTTCCTCAAGAACCTTGAGGAACTTCCAAATGTACGAGCGAAATTGGAAGTAGAGCAGCCTCTACCAGCTGATGCGAAAATCGACTTAAAAGTAGTAGGCAAAGATGTAACCTTGCTTGTGGAAGCAAAGAGAGCGGGGTACCCGCGGGATGTGCAGCAAGCGATCTGGCAACTCCGTCGAGCAAAGGAGGCGCTGCCTTCGCACGAGGAAATCGTTCTTGTCATGATTGCGGAATACCTTTCTCCTGGAGCAAAGGCGCAATTGCGAGCAGAGCAAATTGGATATTTTGAAAGTGGCGGCAGTATGTATCTGCCTGCACCGAGCGCATACTGTTATGTAGAAAAACCATCAGCAAAGCCATTTGAAAGAGCCGTTCGATCTCTGTATTCCGGCCGACGGGCTCAAGTCATCCACACGCTTCTTGTCCATCATGAGCGGTGGTTTGGGGTTCATGAACTGGCTGAAGTAAGCATGGTGTCACCAGCCACGGTATCAGAAGTGTTTTCAGAGTTAGAACGCCAAGACTGGGTATCATTGCAAGGAAAGGGACCACGAAAGAAACGGCAACTATCCCGACCTACCGCATTGCTCGACGCGTGGGCCAAAGAAGTGAAGGAGCGTCCAGCACCAACAATGGATCGCTATTACGTACCTGGAGTAAAAGCTGATGGCTTGATGCAACGAGTCGGCGAACAGTTTGGCAAAAGCAGCATAGAGTACGCAGTCAGTCACGAATTCGCAGCACAGCGCTATGCGCCCTTTCTGTCCAGTATTTCGCAGATCCGACTAAGGATGATCAAATCCTCTGAATCGCAAGCTGTAATTTCTGAAATAGGGGCGCGTTCGGTAGTAGAAGGCTCCAATCTCGGAATCATCGAAACCGATGCAGGCGAATTGCTGTTTCGGAATGAAATCGATACCATTTGGCTGGCAAGTCCTGTACAGGTGTATCTGGATCTGATGGACGGTGAGGGGCGTTCTCTAGAGATGGCCGACCATCTGAGAAAAGAAAGGATTGGATTCTAAATGTCGAAGCCAAAGACTTTCGATGGCTATGATGAAGGATACACACTGGACTGCGAGCGCGTTCTCGTGACGCTATTACGAGGACTAGGTCCATGGAAGGAGTCGGTTTTTCTAATCGGCGGATTGACGCCAAAATATTTAGTTGATGCCAGTGGAGAGGGCGTTCCTCCACACGCTGGCACTCAGGACGTAGACATTGTAATCGACTTGCAGATTTTGGCTGATACCGAAGCGTATCACACCCTTGAAGAAAATCTGAAAAAAATGGATTTCGAACGAGCTGAAAATGACGAAGGAAAAAAACTCTCTTGGCGCTGGAAAACCAAAACAGAAGCCGACGTCACAGTGATCCTTGAGCTTATATCTGAATCAGAGGAGTTGGGTGGCGGCAAAGTACAGGCATTGCCAACGGAAAAAACGATTTCGGCATTGAATGTCCCACACGCGTCGATGGTTTTCGATCTGCATGAGATCAAAGAGATTCAAGCAGAACTCTTGGGTGAGAATGGCGTAGCGACTGAAAAAGTAAGATTTGCGAATCTGGTCTCGTTTACTTGCCTAAAAGCGTATGCTTTTGATCATCGGAATGAACGAAAGGACGCGCATGATTTGATCTATTGCCTTGAACACGCACCCGGCGGAGTAACTGCCGCTAAGGAGCAATTTCGAACAGAGTTGAATGGCAAGCACGCGGAAACAGTTCGCTCGGCGTTGGATATATTGCGGAAACGATTCACCAGCGATGAGAAGATAGAAGGCTATCAAAAGGATGGTCCCGTGGCCGTCGCTAAGTTCGAGCTAGGCGAGAGCAATGAAGAAGCAACAAAAGAGTCAAGGATTCTGCGGCAACGAGACGTGAATTATTTGATTGAACAATTCCTTGAAATCTTAAACTAAGAAAGATGGTGGCACACCGTTCAGTTTCGACTTTGGTGCCCTTCCTTATCTATGACTCCTAATACTGTGCCCAAAAAAACTGGGACAACAGAATATTGTAGTCGAGCTAAAGCCCTTGATCATTCACCGGCAGAATTCTAGTTTTGAAAAAATGGTGGAGGCGGCGAGAATCGCCTGGGCAGCCATTCTCATTAAGACTCGTCAATTAATTTTGTTTGATGGTGCGGGTTTCCGGACTTTTGTCGCTCACGCGAAGCGGCGCTAAGGGTCCCGAATAGACACATGCGGGGCCACAAAATGGGCCACAGATTTTGAAGGATTTTCGGGGTATGTAGCAGCCATCCACAAGGATCAGCTTGACACTCCTTGCAACCCAACGATATAATTGGGTTGTGATACCTGACTTTGACGAGAACGGAAATCTCCGCGAGGGGATTCATGATGCCACGGTTGAGGAGGTAAGAGCGCGTTTTGCATATAATCCGGCGCGACAGCGGCTGTTTGCTGCATTTCTAGAGGTTTTAGACATTCTGCGACAGTGCCAATGTCCCGAAGTACATCTTGACGGTAGCTTCATTACAACAAAGGAAGATCCCGGCGACTACGATGTGTGCTGGGAATCCACGGGCGTAGTACCGACAGACGACCTGCGAGAATTTCTCGAACTACGCGAGCAGAGAAAAGATCGATACCTGGGCGATATTTTCCTTCGAATGCCTCAACCTCCATATCTCTATGATTACGTTGAAGACTGGCAAACCGATTCCCGACAGGATGGCGTCGTTAAAGGAATCATTCGCATTCGATTGAGGCATGAATCCAATGATCAAGAATGAAAAGCAGTACAAAATGGCCAAAGTGAAGCTAGATAAATGGCTTCAGACTCAAAAGCAACTGCAAGAAGGCGCATCCGCTGGGCAGCCTGATTGGATCATTGAAGAACAGGCATTTGGCATCGAACAACAGATAAAACAATTGCAGACTGAGATAGCAGAATATGAGCTGACCGAATCAGGACAGCGAGATTTGCCTGATCCGACTTTAGTGCTCGACATTCCTTTTTTGCTAATTCGCTGGCGAATCGCTTGTCGTCTAACACAGAAAGATTTAGCAACCCGGTTGGGTTTGCACGAGAATCAGATTCAGAAATACGAACGCGAAAATTACGGATGTGCCTCACTTGAGACCATTTCACGAGTTGCAAATGTCATGCAACAAGTTCTCATGGAACAAAAAACTGCATCCAATTCGATGCAACATTCGCGATTGCCTGCATCTGCCCTGGCAGAAAAGGTCCAATCAAGATGGTTTGGACGTTCCAAAGTAATGGGTTTCAATGGCAGTCGAGAAATTCTTATGGATGCTGAGGAAACCTTTTATCGTGAAATGTGAGTGCAAAAATGACGACTAAGCACAAGGTGAACGACGCTGAGCGATGGCAAAAACTTGTAGGTGAGGGCAAAAGTGCCGGACGCGCTAGGGATCTTCATGGTTCTGCATTGAAGTTTCAGGATGCCTACGATTTGAGTCGCTCGTTCGAGAAAAACGATCCCCGTCGCGGAGAGAGCGCATATTATCTCGCATACGCTCGATATGTCGAACAAAAACCCGAAGTGGCGACTGGGCTGTTCGAAGAAGCGCTTCAATACATGCTTCCCGATAAATCACTGGCGCAACGTTGCGGACAGATACATTCAATCCTTGCAGCCATCTACTTTGGGTTAAGCGAACTGGACGAAGCAGAACAACATATTCGTGCATCAATGACAATAGGCGACGAGTTATCTCAAGAAAGTTGGGAAAATGTTCAGATGCTGGCTTCGATTCTAATGATCCAAAAGAACTACTCCGAAGCCGTTCCGCTGCTAGAGAAGCTTGTGTCGCTCTATCGAGATAGGGCGCCGATGGAAGTACCCAAAACTCTTCAGATTCTTGCCTACGCCCAACGCGAGCTGGGAAACCTTGATCAAGAAACTCATTGGCAGAAGGAAATCTTGCGGGTGCGCGAGTCTAACTCCATGGCACAAATGAACAAGATCGAGCTCCCGGAAGAAATGCCGGAAGGTTGGGGACTTGATCGAATTACACACTTTATCGAGGCTGCTCGTCAAAACGAGATTGCATCATTCCATGGTCACAGAGAACTCTTTGAAAAACTTCTTGCTGTAAATGAGAGATTCTGGACCACCCGGCGCAATCTCACGTTGCACATGGCCGAAGTGATTGATAAGAAGCATGCAGGAAAGTCCTTTGACCAATTAAAGTTAGATCCAGAAGACTGGCTTGAATTGTACTTCTTCATGCGAGCGCACTCGTCATTTCTCGGAGCGGTCCGCTTAGCCCTAAGTGCGCAGTGTCCCGAAGCGTATACATTGCTGCGTGGCGTGATTGAGAATGCTCAATATGCGTTCTATGTCTCAACCGATGATAGCCTTAAGAGGACTTGGCTCGATAGGCACAAAGATGAAGCAGCGAGAAAGGAGATCAGAAAGAAGTTCGGGCCAACTAAAATCGGTGAAGCCTTAGAAACAAAAGATCCAGCGTTAGCAGCGCGCGTTTCCGACTTGTATGATGAAACGATCGATTTAGGCGCGCACCCGAACGTGAAAGCATTTCTAGCTAATGCTGTCCAAACAAATACAAAGGGCGAATTAGTCTTATCCGTTGCATACCTGAATCCAGGCGAACTGGAAGAACTCTTAAACCGAACCCTCGACGTGGGGAACGTCACTTTGGATTTATTTCGCGCAATCTTTCCCAAACTAGTTGACTAGAGTTGAATGAGCCAGTAAACATCAGTCTACTCCGAGATCTCGCGTAATCGATGCGCCCAATATAACTTCTTCTGGCCGTACGTTGATTTGACGCACGAAGACTTTTACTAAACGGTCCCAAATCTCTTTGTCAGATTCATGCTGCGGGGCGAAGGCTTCATCATTGAGCTTGATCAGCGATTGAACCAGTTCCCTCATGGTGAGGCTCTTTTCTGTCAATCGATATCCCAGAAATTCATTCGCGACTTTAAATGGTGGTGTCTTTAAGTCGATGAACATTTGCAGAAATGGCCATCCCTCCTCAACAACATGAAGCGGCAGCAGATCCGTAAGGCGCGTGTCGGGCGCGACCGTATGTCGTTCTAAGTTGTAATTCTCAATCAACGCTCGTCTAAGCTTATAAAACACTCTTTGGGTTAGACAGGACTGTGGATCGGCGGTGGAAAGGCGAATCTTCAACCATTCGTAGACATCCCCAACGGTAATCATCTTCTCTGCATCGCGATCAGGAATGTCTAGACCGAACTCCTCTTCAATTGCCATAACAAGCTCAACAGAATCCAGTCCCATTCCTACGCCTCCGCCCATTCCATTCCCGAAGGAAGACTTGTACCAGCATATTCCAAGTGCAACACTCTTCGATGATCTGGAGTCTCCGCTATCGAGGAGCTGTGCAGGATTAGGGGACGCATCGCAATAATGTCACCACGTTCCGCTGGGCAAACAACTGGAACATGAGTGTCGCGTAACTGCGCGAGCTGATCAGGTTCGAGAATGCCTGCAAGATGCGAACCCGGAATGAACTTAATCGCACCATTTGCTTCGGAGCATGCATCAAGATGTAACCGCAGCGAAACCATTTGCTCCAAGATCGAAGCTGGCGGCTGAACGTGCAATATTCCATCCTTCATTGACCAGGGTCCGTATCCTTCTGAATCAACTTTGTTCTCAACGGGGATACTCAAGTCTTGATGCCAAGTCACATACCAATTCGACGCGGGCGTTTTGTCGAACAGAATTGCCCTTACCGGCAACGGTGTAACGCCAAGGATCTCCTGAGCAATCCTAGATGCAACACTTGAATTGGCGAATGCCCTAAGTGATCAGCGACAATTTAAATTGCCGCTTGGCGACAGTTTGCTTAAGTACCCCAAAATTTCCAATGGGAGCAGCGCCAGCGACAATTCGCAAAATAGCCCAAAAGTATAGCTGAATCGATATCCCTGAAGGAGCAAAGGCGA
>WGMS01000005.1 GCA_016124935.1 bacterium
AAGCTAAAGCAGAGGAAGAAGCCAGAGCCAGAGAAGAGGAAGAGGCCAAAGCTAAAGCAGAGGAAGAAGCCAGAGCCAGAGAAGAGGAAGAGGCCAAAGCTAAAGCAGAGGAAGAAGCCAGAGCCAGAGAAGAGGAAGAGGAGCGCGCTCGGGCCGAAGCCGCAGAGCGAGAGCTTCAGAGCGGAGACAAGAACGGAAACGACAAGAGTATCAGTACAACGGTGGATCAGATGGCAACGACAATTCCTGACTGGTGTAAGCGGTATTTCTCGGACGAGCTCAAGAGCCTCAACGAAGAACTGGACGAGCTGAATGAAAAGATTCGCAATACCCAGGAGCGAATCAAAGAGATCGAGGGACAGACAGCTCTTACCAAGGGACTGAGAAATACTCTTCTGACTCACAAAGGCGACGAATTGATAGACGCCTGCAAGAAAGTACTCAGTCTGGTCGGCTGGAAAGTCACCCAATCGGAAGAAGATAAACATGAATTGCTTCTGGAAGGTGAAGACGACAGAGTCGCCATAGCCCGTATCATCTGGACTGAAGAGAACGCAGAAAGAAGCCATCTTGGCAAACTTTCTATCTCTCAGACGACCTACTGGTGCGAAAAAGCTATCGAACCGAAATGTCTTTTGATCGTCGCCAAGATAACCGAAGACGAAGCCTCAGAACCGGCAGATTCTACGGATACCGAGGTAGTAAACTACGCTGTCAAGAAGAACATCTGCCTGTTGAGCACTCTACAGCTTCTGGCAATCTACCGCGATATCTCATTGAAAGATGGTAGCGCCGATGATGTCAAAAAAGCGGTGCTCGAATCCAAGGGCTGGCTGGATGGCTACAAAATAGAGCCCGGCGATGAAGTTCTGGAAGAAGACGAAGAGCAACCCAAAGGTCAGACCCTCAGCGCCCTTCTAGCCTAAGGCAATAACTGCGCTCGCTTTTCCTGGAGCTTCTTGCGCCAGATTGCCCGGGCATTGTTCTCCAGTCGCTCAGCCTTATCGACTCGGCCGGTAAGACGCATCAACCTGCTCAAGTCAGCCATACAAGCGGCGGACAATGGACTCTCTTCTCCGGAGGCAGCAACCGTGGCCGCCAGGGCGTATTCATACAGCTTGCGAGCTCTTTCTATCCGCCCCTGGCAGTAGCACTGAAAAGCAAGTTCATTCAAACGAAAAGCGGTATCAAGAGTCTGGGCTGACAGAGGAATAGAGGGCAACTCTGCCGCCAGGGAGACAAAATGGTATGCAGACGAAGGAGACTCCTCTTCGGATATAAGCTGAAGAAGCAATCGGGTCTGTTTGACAAGCTGAGAATCCGCCTCATAACAGTCCTGATAGATTCTCAACGCTCTTTGAAGAAGAGGTTTTGCATCCTCATAACGTCTCTGACTCAAATAGATGTTAGCCAGTCCGGTAAGATCCCTGGCCACACTGGGATGATTTCTGCCCAGGGATTTGATGTCAACCTCGATCATCCTCTCGTAAAACAGAACACGCTGCCGATTAATCTTCTCGAGTGCCACCGGATCAGAGGGCTTGCGGGCAGGCACGATGGTGTTGTCACCGCTTTGACCAAGAGCGGCTTTCGTGCCGGTATCACCAGTAGAACCACTAGACGCCGAACCAGTCGAAATCCGATAGCTGACCTCTTTGCTGAAAGATGATGGTGCGACGCCTTTGCGGCGCGCCAGCAGATCGATCTCGTCTTTCAGAAGCTCTCCTTGAAATCTAGATTGCACTACCTTGGAAGGTAAATCACTTTTGACAATCAAATCTATATAATCGCTCAAAAGCTCTTCTAAGAAGGCGGGAGAAAGCTCTGACAGGGATGGCTTCGCCGCCTTCGAGGAAGCAGATGAGTCTCCTGGTTCAAGGACGGCCACCAGCGCCTTATAGAACGCCTCTTCCGCTTCCAGAGGCTTCCCTTCGAGGAAGTAGATACGCCCGAGCTTATGCCTGCAAGTAGCGGCAGTCAGACTCTTGTCACCCTCTACCCTCTCGCTTATCTCCAGGGCTCGATGATAGTACTTCTCTGCTTTTTTGAAATCCCCTTCATTCTCATAGACACCGCCAATGATATTAAGGGTCGGAACCAGGGCGACGTCCTCTTTGCCTTCATGCTTCTCCAGAGTCGCCAGCGCCTTTAGATAAAGACCCAGAGACTCTTCTAGCTTCTCCTGCATATACTGGGACTTTGCAAGACTCTCCATTACGGTGACCAACTCGAAGGCAGTGCTGCTCGGGTCCCGGCGAATAAGCCTGTATGCGCTTTCGAAACAGGTTTCCGCGTTCTCCAATTCTTTCGTTCTCAGATAAGCTTCGCCCTGGATCAACTCTTGCTTCCACTGCCTGCTATCTACAGCGGGCTTCCGTGAAAAGACATTCGCTCGTGCTTCCGGAGTCGCCGATGACTGCATAAGCGCCACTATTATCGATACCATTAAATAACGACAAATTTTGCATCGCACTTTTTTAGTCACTAGATTTTGCCTGTTCGACTTCATTAGCTCTCTAATCCGCCTCTTCGGCCCAGGGACGCTTTCTCTCTATATCCAGATGACCATTCAGTCGATACGGCACCGGAAAACCATTGTCCGGCTCTTTCTCGAAAGCGCCGTTATGAAGCCGATTGACACGGTCCGGTACCCAGTCTTGCAACATGCCCGGCACAGGCTTGGTCAAATCGCGAAAAACCCTTTCATCATCTCTTTTGATAGCCGGATCGTCTTCATAGTCCCCACCGAGATCCGGCTGTTCGGTGACGCGACCATCGTCGACATCATCGTCGTCATCTCCGGGAAGAGTCGCTTGATCAGTAAGTTCAGAGGAGTCCGGTCTCATATCGCTTAGCTCACGCCGTCTTTCCCGAACTTCTCTTTCTATCCTTTCGTCCCTATCTGATTTCGTCACAGGGTCCCGATCGTCGCCGTCGTCGTCATCACGATCATATTCCCGGCTGTCAGCTCGAGAATCACGCCGAGGGTCCCTCAACAAGAAATCGTCGAAAGTCTTCTTTCTGAAATCGGTGTCTTGAAAGTCCTCCAGCCACTTGCAGCGAAGCCGATCTCGATTGTCATCATCATCATCATCTTTCTTGTCTGTGAGTTTCCGGTCGTCCCGTTTTTTTTCGTCGCGCCTATCATCATCATCATCCAGCAAATCATCGGAGTCTCTGTCCGAATCTTGATCCGAATAGCCATTATCTAAATAATCGTCTAAAAGTCTATCGCCGGGAGAATCGCCTGCTTCAGCCAGGGCACCCGGGATGGTGCCCGGGACAGGACAGGCGAGGAGAAAAGCAAAAGCCAGGACGCATCCCGATATCAATCCCAGAAAGCGCTGAAGCTGCAGATTCCGCAAGAGGTAACTCCAAAAAAAAAAACACTTGGTCAAGTTTATAAAATCGATGCCCAGAGAGTGAATTACTTAATCTTAACAAAAAACATGACAAGAAGAGGGTCGAGTAAAATAATTAGACTTTTTACGAGCTGTTTTAGAAACACTTTACTAGTGCTAGCTCATTCTGATGGCTGATGTTCTCTGAAGTCTGCTATCAGCCTGGGATCCGAATTATCTTGGTGAAATTGTTGAGACATGCAAAACATGGAAGCCATGCCTTTGAACTAGTTTCAATCGTGGCAGTTTGCATTTTTCTCTTAGGCAATTGTTTCTGCTTAGCACCGGCAGAAGCAGCCGGCAGAGAAGTCCCGGTTCCCGATCTGCAATTCCAGCCGATCCGACCAACAAAGGCTCTCAGCTTAAAAGAATGTGTCGACATAAGCCTTCGCAACTATCCTTCCATCCAGAAAAAATTCTTCAAGCTGAGAGCGGCCAAAGCCAACGTCACCCTTGCCAAGACCCAGTATCTACCCAACCTCAACATCGACATCCAGCAATCGGCGGTAACTCCGAATCGAATCGCCAGCGTTGTCATGAACAATGTCTCCGGATTCGATACCGTGCCGGTGGACTCCGGTCCACCGGTGTCCAGCACCACTCTCACGCCACTATCCAACAACCTCCAGGGTCTCAACTTGAACTGGTTGCTGGTTGATTTCGGCATGCGAAAAGCAAACGACAAATTCGCCTTTGCCGACGCCAGAACAGCTAGAGCCGATGTCAATCTCACCAAGCTCGATGTCGCCTTCGATACCTCGGAAGCGTTTCTTCTGGCGGTGGCAGCCAAACAGATGATCGAAGCCCGGGAAGCGGAGTTGAGACACATGGAAGCCTCCAAGCTTCGGGTCAAGACCCTGGTGGCAGAAGGACTTCGTCCGGCGGTGGACACGGCGGATCTAGATTACGAAGTAGCCAAGACAAAAATAGCCCTGATTAAAGCAGAGAAAAATGCCCGTCTCGCCCTGGTAGGTCTGGCAGAAAAGATGGGTCTGGCGTCAGAAGACATAGACATTGTCTCGGATCCAATCATCCGCGGTCCCATGAAAGTAGAAGACACAAGCCCGATAGACTTGAGCAGCCATCCTCTTGCCAGAATGAAAATGGCGGAGGTAAAGCGCTGGCGTGCAAAGCAGCTTGTCCTGGACAAAGCTTATCGCCCTCACCTCTGGCTCAACGCCTCGTTATGGGGACGGGGGAGCACCGACGGGGTGAACCCGATAAGACCGGTAGCCGGAGGCGTACTACCCCAGGTTTTCAACTATATGGTCGGAGTGAGCTTCAGCTTTCCGATAATGGAGTACTTCCCGCTGAAAGCGCAAAAGCGCATGGCCCGCAGCAATGAGCTGGCCGCCAAAGCCGATTTCGACCTGGCGATGCAGGTCCTGGAGAAGAAAGACGCCAACAGTCGCATCATGCTGGAGCAAGCGCGCAAAGTGGCGGAGCAGACGCCGTTATTGGTGCAAGCAGCCAGAGTAAGAGAGATCAAGGTGCAAAAGAGATACAGCACCGGCTTGACCAATGTGGTCACCCTTGCCAACGCCGAAAAGACTCTGGCAGAAGCGAAAGTGGAAAATGCAGTAGCCCAGGTGGAGGTCTGGCGCTCCATTCTCGCCCTGGCATACGCCCAGGGCGACCTGAAACCATTTTTAGAGCTAGTAACTATAGCCGAAGGCTCAAGTATTGAAGAGTAAGTAGAAGTCATGTGGATTATCGCAGCAGCAATGAAAAGACCGATCACCGTGGTGGCGGCGGTCCTGGCCATTGTTCTGGTGGCGGTGATGGCAATCACCAGCATGAAACGAGATATCTTTCCGGATCTCAAAATCCCGGCGATTTATGTAATCCAGGGCTACGGCGGCATGTCCCCCGAGCAGATGGAAGGCTACATCACCTCGACCTATGAACTTTTCTTCCTCTATGTCCCTGGAATCGAACACATCGAATCCCAGTCCATCCAGAACCTCTCTCTAATCAAAGTATTCTTCCAGCCCGATACGGACATGGCCAGCGCCATGGCGGGCATCGTGGCCATGGCCAACCGGGCCACCAGCTTGATGCCGAAGGGGACATATAATCCATTCGTATTGAGATTCGACGCCGGCAGTCTACCGGTCGGACAACTGGTGTTGTCATCTGAGACCAAGACAGTGAAAGAGTTGGAGGACCTTGCTTACACGAGAATTCGACCGATGCTTGCCACCGTCCCCGGAGCGGAAGCGCCACCACCTTTCGGCGGCAACATTCGCAGTATAGTTATCAGTGTCGACGCGGATAAATTGCGCAAATACAATATTTCCGGCGACGAGATCATCGAGGCCCTCGAAACAGGCAACAAAGTGCTGCCGGCCGGCAACGTCAGAACCGGCGATTATATGCGAATCGCGCCGGTCAATACGGACTTGCCCGATATTCACCAGCTCGATTACCTTCCGATTCGAACCGGACACGGTCCCCAGATCTTCATCAAAGACGTGGGCGTGGTGCAGGACTCTGCCGATATCCTCTGCGGCTACGCCCTTTTCCAGGGCAGACGAACAGTCTACCTGCCGGCGGTAAAACGCGCCGACGCCTCGACCGTTTCAGTGGTGGATAACCTGAAAGCAGCCCTGCCCCGGATGCAGGCCGTTCTACCCAACGATGTGAAAATCAGCTACGAATTCGACCAATCCAAATATGTACGGGAAGCCATCGACGATGTGTTTAGAGAAGGTCTGATGGGCACGATTCTGCCCGGCCTGATGATTCTTATATTCCTTCGAGATTTTCGCAGCACCCTGATTGTGGTGACAACCATTCCACTCTCCCTGCTCTCTGCCATCGTAGGCCTCTGGCTCTGCGGTCAGACCTTCAATATCCAGACCCTGAGCGGTCTGGCCCTGGCTATCGGCATTCTGGTCGACGAAGCGACCGTCTGTATCGAGAACATCCACAGCCATCTATCCGAAGGGGCGGCCCTGGCAAGAGCGGTCTTCGACGCCTGTGTCGAGACGATGGTGCCGAGAATGCTCGCCATGTTCTCGGTGGTGGCTGTCTTCGTGCCCTCCTTCTTCATGGTCGGCATCACCAGGGAGCTATTCATCCCGCTCTCCCTGGCTGTGGGCTTCGCCATGATAGCCTCCACAACTCTTGCCTCCACCGTCGTTCCTATTATGGCTGTCTGGATCTTGAAAGCCGAGCATAAAGAAGCCAAACGCGACTTTGTCGATGTCTTGAAAGACGGTCTCGGCAGAATCCTTCACTTCCTTGCACCTGTCCGCGGTATAGTCGTGCCGGTTTATCTTATCGTCGCCATCTCCACCGTCGTATTTCTCTACGAAGACATCGGCAAACAGCTCTTTCCCGACTCCGGCACAAGCCAGTTTCGGGTGAGGATATCGGCGCCCACCGGCATGCGGGTGGAAGCCCTGGAAGACAGGGTGCTCCATACGATAGAACGCATCAAAAAACTGGCCGGTCCGGATAACGTGGAGAAAACCCTGGGCTATGCCGGTCAACAACCCCCGATGTTTCCGATAAGCTCGGCATTCCTCTGGACATCCGGTCCCCATCAGGCTGTTCTTGATGTGCAACTCAATGAAAAGTCCGGAATCGATATATCGAAATTCAAAGATAAACTTCGGGAAGACCTGAAGAAAACCATTCCGGATACACTGTTCTCCTTCGAACCAGGGGATCTCGTCAGCCAGATCATGAACCTCGGCTCTCCCACCCCGATAACCGTGCAGGTAACCGGACCGGATCTGGTAGCCGACAAACTCTTCGCCGGTAAAGTGCTGAAAGAGATGAAAAAAATCAGTCAGCTTCGAGATCTTCAGTGGGGACAACCCCTCGACTATCCCTCCTGCGAAATCAAAATAGACCGAGAACTGGCAGGACAGCTGGGAGTCACTCCGGAAGACATAGGTATGTCGTTGCAGCCCGCCTTCTTCTCCAGCCGATTCGTGCACCTCAGCCTGTGGCGCGACGCCAAGAGCGGCTTTTCCTACCAGGTACAGGTACAGGTGCCCCAGGATCAGATCCGCTCGAAAGAAGACATCGAAAAATTCCCCACCATGAAGAGTACCCGCTCAGACCAGATGGCCGAGTACATGGACCAGCTGGAAGACCCGGATACAAACAGATACTATCCCGGCAATCATACTAGACGACGGCAGCATCCGCTTATTCAGGACGTGGCCAAAGTCGAATATGGTGTCACTAACGGTGAATTCGATCGATACAACATGATGAGAATGGTATCGCTCACAGCCAATATAGAAGGTAATGACTTGGGCAGAGCCGGAGAAGCCGTACAAGAAGCGGTGCGTAGAGCGGGCAAACCGCCGCCGGGAGTATTTGTCAACGTTCTCGGTCAGGTGCCTCTTCTAGAAGACACATTCTTCCACCTGCTCACCGGTCTTTTGCTGGCAGTGGTGATTATCACCCTGATGCTCCTCGCTTACTTCCAGGCTTCCCGGGTGGTACTAATAGTGATGTCCACCAGTCCAGCCATACTTCTGGGCGTTCTCACCATGCTCACCGTCACCGGTACCACCCTCAACGTCCAATCTTTTATGGGCGCGATTATGTCCACCGGTGTGGGAATAGCCAACGCCATCCTCCTGGTGGTCTTTGCCGAACAGAGCAGAGCTAAGGGCATGAGCGCCGAAGAGGCCGCCATTCATGGAGCCCAGAGCAGGATGCGCCCGATTCTTATGACCTCTATCGCCATGGTGGCAGGTATGATACCGATGGCGCTCTCCGGAGGACAGAGCGCCTCTCTGGGTAGAGCCGTTATCGGTGGTCTATCCATGTCGACTCTATCGGTACTGACGATTTTGCCTCTGGTATTCATGATAATTCAAAAGAGCGCCCCGGTAGGCGTTCGCTCGCTGCATCCCGAAGACCAGGGTATATGACCCGGTCATGCATAAGGTACGTGGAAGATGAAGGAAAACGAGACCCCGGAAGAAATCAGGACCAATGCAGAGAAAGAAATCTCTGTCTTCAACAAGACAAACCTGCTCACTCTTTCGATTGTGCTGGCAGTGGCGGGACTAGCCTTCTTCTTCTTGTGGAAAAAACATTCGCGCCCCCTGGTCGACACCAGAGAAACACCGGATGTGGCAATCTCCGTGCCGGTGGCACCGGTGGTGAAAAAGACCCTCTTTCGAGAAGACCAGTTACCCGGCGAAATAGATGCCTACCAGGATGTATTGATCTACCCGAAAGTGCCTGGATTCATTCAATGGATAGGTGTTGACCGAGGCTCGGTGGTAAAAGCCGGACAACTGATGGTTCGTATGTACGCTCCGGAATATATCGCCCGAAGAAATGAAGGCATGGCCAAAGTAGCGGCGGCAAAAGCCGCTCTGGCTGCCGAAGAGTCCAAACTGGAGGACATAAAAGCCGAGCTCCAAAAAAGAAAAGCAAAACTGCTGGCAGACCAGTCTACCTATCAGAGAGTCTACGCCGCCTCTTTAGTGCCCGGTGTGATCGCTGACAATGACGTAGTCCAGTGGTCCCAGACAGTGGAAGCTTCAGAACAAGAGGTCAACACCTTCATCAAACGGGTGAACGCCAAGGATCACGAAGTAAACATGCGAAAAGAGCAAGTAGAATCGATGATTCGCGGATTCGAGAACTTCGCCGATTTCGCATCTTACCTGGAGATCCCCGCCCCCTTCGACGGCTATGTCACCGAACGAAAAATGCACGTGGGCAGCTTCGTCGGTCCCGACGGCACCGGCGCCTATCCTCCTATCTGTCGCCTCAAGCAATTGGATTTGCTTCGAATAATTGCACCGGTTCCGGAAATCTACACCGATGGACTGATACTGGGCTCGGAGGTCGAATTCTCGGTATCGTCCTTCCCTGGGCGCCGTTTCAAAGGAAAAGTAGCAAGAATCAGCAATAATCTGGATAAAGACACAAGGACCATGCCGGTGGAGTTAAACTTCCTCAATCCGGAGTACAAAATTCTGCCGGGTATGTTCTGCAAAATCTACTGGCCGACTCGCCGCAAAGAGTCTACCCTTTTTGTGCCAATTAGTTCAGTCGTTTCCACCCCGCTCAATACCTTCGTTTGCAAAATAGAAAGCGACCGGGTCAAATGGGTCACTGTTAAAAAAGGTCAGATCATGGAAGGCATGGTCGAGGTCTTTGGCGATCTCAAAGAAGGCGATCAGGTAGCCCTGAAAGGCTCAGAAGAGCTGGAGAATCAATCCAGGGTCCATCCTGTCGGAAACTCTCTGAAGAAACAAAAGAGAATGACCGACGTTAAAAATAACGATAGCTGAGAACAGCGATAAACAAAAGACTAATTGCGCTGAGCCAGAATGGAATCAGCACGCATCTCCACTTCTTTAGCCCTGCTCTCCTTGCCCACGCTGCGAAGCACCCTGGCGTAATCCTTCAAACAAGCAGCGAAAAGAGGATCACTGCTGCCAGTGGCACTCTCTGTGCTGGAGACGGCCCACTCATAGAACGTAAGAGATTCACTCAACTTCCCCTGGTTGTAATAGAGATAGGCCAGACCGTTTAAAATCCTGGCTGTTTCAAGATTATTCGGACCTAGAGACTTTTGACCATGGCCGAGTGCTTTCCGATACAGATCGGCTGAGCGCTCATAGTCTCCCAGCGCAAATTCCACCTGGGCTAGAGAAGCAGTGGCGCTAATGGTGAGTAGATTGTCCTCACCATAGGTAGAGTCATAGATTTTCAGCGCTTTCAGCAGGAGCTCCCTTGCCTCGCTATATTTTTTTTGTTCCATATATAGCTGCGCCAGAGCGGCCATATCGTTAGCGACCGAGGGATGATTGCCACCAAGGGCGTCGATATCGATAGCTATTTTTCGCTTATACTGATCTTCGGTAACACCATAACGCTTCTGATTAAAGACACTCTCGTTGACCGCTTCATAGGCAGGCGCAAGTGACTGACTGGACTCCGGGCGAATCATGCCTCTTAGCGCAATCTTCTCATTCTCATCAGTTTGAGACCGCCCCATCGATTCAAAGCGAGTTCTGCTTGCTTGCTGAAAGCTGGATCCGCCGCCCTTTGCTTCGATATTTATTGGAGGTCGCAATCCGGCATCGGAAGCTTCGGCAGAAACAGGATTTACCCGCTCGGAAACTCTGATACCGCCTTCTTTTACACTTCCGGAGTCAACGGAAGAACGTCCTTCTTCTTCCGATCTCCGGTTCAAAACGTCTCTATCGAAATCCTCGATAAGCTGCGAATTAGAATGATCATCACCCTTGCTCAAATCGCCATACTCATGCATGACCGATTTGAGTTGCTGAGCCGCTTCCTGATTAGGTTCTTTGGAGAGAATAGAGATAGCCCGCTTGTACTGCACGACAGCGGTGTCTCTATTGCCCAGACGGTGATTGACCCTGCCAAGCTTACTCAAAGTATTCGCGTAAGCCGGACTGTAGACCCCATCATTTTTTTCGTTGATCTTAAGGGCTCGATTGTAGTATGTCATTGCCAGGCTATGGTTGCCGGCGGACTCTTCTATAGACCCGAGAGCCATGAGAAGAGGCTCGGTTTCGTGACTGCGAGCGCCATAGCGACGCTCTACCCTGGCCAGCAAATTGCGATAAGTCTCGCGAGCTTCGCCGGTCCTGTCCTGAAAAGCAAGGGTGGCAGCCAGTCTCTTCGTGCATAGCACCTCGTCCTGAAATGACTTCGATTGCTTTTTGACAAGCTTTAAAGCCTCCCGAAAGTTAGCTTCCGCCTCCTGGAAATCACCCTGGTTCAAATACTTATCAGCCCGTTCATATGCGGTCTTCCAGGCGATCTCTCTTCTCTGCGCGGACTGCGCGACGGCGCCGGTCTCCGCTGTCGAGCCGGAAGCAGCCAGCGTAGCTAGAAGAAAGAAACACAATGAATATCCACTCAAGAATCGCAAATCCACTGGGCTCCTCTCACTATGACTAAAGACTGCGACTTTTATTTTACCTATTTTGAGCTGATCAAATACAGAAGTATTCAATAGGATAGACTTCGAACCGGATTATCTTAATGCCAGGACTATTGTCAAGCGAGGTCCGTCGTGGATCCACAGACCTTTAAACTCGTAATTCTAATTGTTGTCGTCTCCTGCGTCGGTGTCGCAGGCGCGATTGTTAATACGCTCATGAAACGAGATTCCCTGATCAAAAGAATCACAGAACACTTCGGTAGAGAGCCGCGAAAACTAGTCAATGCCATTCGCAGTTTCCAAGGAATAGATTTTCCCAATCTCCATATCGCTATCAAGGAGCTGGTTAAAGAACAAGGTGGAAGCTATGAGCTGATCGGTCACGCCGGATTGGGTCTCAAATACCTGGTTCAGGAGCTACCACCGCCTGGGCCGAAAGTCTCATTGGTCCAGCAAGAATGCATCGATACCGACACCGACACCTCCATTCAATGCCCCAGAAACGGCATCTATCTGATTACGATCGCAGAAAAAAAATACGCGGTGGAGGCAAGCTTCGTATACGAAGGCAGCAACCAGGTTGACCTCGTGGTCTACTCAATAGACCCGGAAGCTTGTTCGGAGTTCATCGAACAGGTTAGAGAGCAGCTAAACAAACACAGTATCTACAGGGGAAAAGTAATCTCCTTATCCGGTCAGGAGAGCTTCGGAGACGTCTCTGGCTGGCTGAGAATCCAGTTTCACAAATTTGCCGAAGTATCTAGAGAGGACATCGTTCTGCCCGAAAAAACCATGAACCTAATAGAGCGAAACATAGGCAGCTTCTACAAGCATTCTGAAAAGTTGAAAGCGGTAGGGAAATCTCTCAAAAGAGGCGTACTTTTTCATGGTAAACCAGGAACGGGAAAGACATTCACTGCAAAGTTCTTTTCTCAATACCTGGATGGTGTGACGGTATTTTTACTGTCGGGTGAGCAGCTATGGCTTATCAAACAGTCCTTCCAACTGGCAAGACTACTGGCACCATCTCTGGTGATTATGGAGGATGTCGATTTAATCGCCCATACTCGTGATGAGACTCTTGGACAAACTATACTGCATCAACTTCTGAACGAACTCGATGGACTCAATAAAGATACCGAGATTCTCTTCCTTTTAACAACCAACCGCCCGGAAGTGATTGAACCGGCGCTTGCCCTCAGACCAGGCAGAGTAGATCAGGCTATCGAATTTCCGCTGCCCGATAGAGAATGCAGACAACGCTTGATAGAACAATACGCCCGCGGCATGGAGCTCAAGCTAGAGGACATGGACCGCATTACCCGCCGAACCGAGGGAGCCAGCCCGGCCTTCATACAAGAATTGATGCGCAAATCGGCATTGATAGCGGCAGAATCAGAATCAGAATCGAAAAACGGCGATACTTTATCTATTACCGATGACCATGTGCATGAAGCCCTGGACGAGCTTTTACTCAGCGGTCCACTTACAAAGAAAATAGTCGGCTTCCATCAAACCGACGAATTCTTGCCGCTCTGACAGAAAACGAACTGTCCATTAATAGACCAACTGTCAGGGCTGGGGATTATTCTGGTCATATGGACGGCCCGGCACGATTAGCTTGTCGGCGTCATTCGTGACAGGAAACTCCAGATGATGAATCAAGAAGCCGTAACGCAGCATCTCCACACCGGCTCTTATCGGATGCCAGCCTTTTTCTATTACTCTCCAGCAAGCCAGATAGAAACTGGTACGGTCGCAACCGGCGTTGCAATGGACGAACACTGCCCCCTTTTCTCCAGCTTGATGAGCCTTTTCCATCTCTTTCACCCTTTTGATAAACCGGGCGACTTTGGCCGGATGTGGTGGCGCGTTTCCGCTGGGCAGACTGATATACTCCATACCGAGGGTGGTGGCAACATGTTTCTCCAGGGCGATTCCTAGAGGGTCACAACGCAGATCCACAATCGTGTTGATGCCATTATCATGTAAAGCCTGGATGCCGTTCGGCGTAGGCATGCCACCACGATAGAGATAGTCGTTGACCTTGTGAAAGTTGCGAAGCTCCTTGTTCATATTGGCCGATTTGACCGGAGCCGTGTTCATAGCAGGCAGTTCGGCATCTCTTATAGCGCAGGAAGTCGTGCTGGTAACAGCCAGAACAGCGATAGATAGAAAGGCGAAAAACCTCTCTTTACCGACTCTTCCATATCTTCCCTTCAAAGCCACTTCAATTCCTTCAATCCCTTTAATCCCGGCTCCTCTTTTCGATTCGGGCTCTTCCCGCAGCATAAGGCACAGTCAGGGGTCCCATACTCGTGTCTCCATCCATCAAACTCTGAAATACCTCTGGCATCCGGAATACATCTTCCAGAATCATAACCTTTTCCACCTCGAATCCGCTAATTCGATACAGACCCCACTGCCCGGCTTTCTCCACCGGCTCGAGAACCAGACCCGGTACCTCTGAAAGCTTAGACAGGTCACGATCCCGCACGATTATAGAGCGGCTTATGCCATCGCCTGCCTGTAGCGGTTTGATTTGCTTGGTCAGAAAAAAAGTGTTCACCGGACCCCGGGCGTAGTATATAGCCGAAGGCATAAAGACCCCGAACATATGAACCTGGTCGGAAATTTGTCCAGCCCTGGACGACACTTTCATCAAATCGCCCTCTTGACGAGTATAGAAGAGATGAAACCCGGTATTGGCTATTATCGAAAGGGCAAGAACCATGGTGGCAAAAGCGACCGAGACCGACTTTACGAAGTCTCCCTGCCTGAACAGCCGAAACTGTATCAATGAACCGGCACAAAATACCGCAAGCCCTGTTACAGCCAGGGATTTAATCAAAATACTCCAGGAGCTGAAATAAAACAGAGCAAATACCAGCGCGGCGGCGGCGACCAGACCATAGACCAGAACCGAAACACAGAAAGTCTTGCGCCAGAAAGCCAAAGCGCCTTCTTCATCGCTTTTCGAATCCTCGATAGACTGACAGAGACGATTGATGAAAAGACCGACAAAAACTGCTATCGGAGCCATCACTGGAAGAATATAGGTAATCAGCTTGGTTCCGGAAAAGCTGAAGAAGGAAAAGGTGACGGCGGCGAAGGCAAAAAGAAAAGCCAGACCCCGCATCAGAGGGTCCTCTCTCAAACGCCTGGCAGAAAGACTGAGTGCGTCTTTGAAAGCCGGAAAAAGCAGCAGAACAAACGGAAAGAATCCGGTCGCCAGGACCGGAATAAAAAACCAGACGCTCATTTTGCCCATATTAGTATGGCCGGCATAGCGTGCCACGTTTTCGTATAGGAAGAAAACCTTCAAAAAGAGCCCCTCGGTTTGCATCCAGACCGCAGCATGCCAGGGCAGAATCACCGAAAGAAAAAGCGCGATACCGGGCAGGAGCTTCAGTCGACTCAACCATCCGCCAAGCTCCCTGATGCCGGGCCGGGTCAAGGTCAGAAAGAAAGCCACCGCCATCAGATAAAGAGCCACGGCAGCCGGTCCTTTTGTGAGCACCGCCAGACCCAGACCGATATAAACAAGGGTCCAGGAAAAGCGATTTTCTTTAGCAAGACAGAAACCGGTGGAAAGTACCGCCAGGGCTAAAAATGCCGAAAAGGCTATATCTATGGGCGATTCCCGGGCAATCAACAACAACAGCGGGGAAGCCGCCAGGGATAGACCGGCAAAGAGACCGGCTCTTACACTCTTGAGCCTGGAGACGAACAGATAGACCCCCAGGACCATGGCGCTGACAATCAAGGCAAAAGGCAACCTGGCTGCCGCTTCGGAGACACCAAAGAGCTTATATGAAGCCGCCGTAAGCCAGAAAGTCATAATCGGCTTTGAAAAGTAGATTTGATAGTTGAGATAGGGGGTAATGTAATTACCCAACTCGACCATCTCCCGGCCGGCTTCGACATAGTAAGCCTCTGCCGGATTGACCGCCGGAAAACTCCCCAGACCCGGGAAATAAAGCAGCGCGCAAGCCAAAATCAGAAGACCGGCGGCAAAAGACGGGCTCATGCGATGCTCATCTGTGCAGAGACGATTCGGCTCCAGCTCAGGACCGCTTATCTCTGGCAGGCTCTCCCTGGTGGTCGGGGTTCTCATTTAAATAGTCTTTTTTGCTTCCTGAAGCCTTTTCACTTGCGAATCATATACATAACAGCTCTTGGCTTCTTTAGATGTAGCTAACACCTCCCGAGCCGATTACAGGGAATCAACCTGGTCAGGGCGCTTTCTATGGGCGAAAGAGAATAAGAACAAAGAAGAAATCTTTACCAAATTTCAGCCAGGTCCGGGTGATCATGCATACTTAGGATAGAATTCGAGCTTCTCGAATCGATATAGTCCTCCAGGGAGCCCAAAAGAGCATGGCTTACGACGAACTGCTTGCCAAAAGAGTACAGAAAACCCTGGCAGCCTGCGGCTTGGAATTCAGCGAGAGAAAGATGTTCGGCGGAATCGCCTTTATGCTGAACGGCAACATGTGCTGCGGCATCATTCAGGACGAGCTGGTCCTGCGAGTAGGTCGTGAAGTGGCTCGGGAGATGATTGAGGATGATCACATCCGAACAATGGATTTCACAGGCAGACCGATGCACGGCTTCGTCATGGTAGAGCCGAAAGCTCTGATGAACAATACCAGCCTTTTCGAATGGCTGGAGCCGGCTATATCCTTTGCTTCCAACCTGCCGCCTAAATAAAGAGAGTAACCGGCGGACTTACAAAAAGCACCGTGCCCTGATAATTTACCGCGGCAAGCTTACCGCTTTCACTGTCCACGTAGCAGGAGAGCTTCATAGGTGCCTGCTCAACCGCATCGGAGTCTTCCTGCGAATTTCCATCCAACTCTGGCAGTGAACGAATCACCGCTTCGCTGCCCGAAGTGGGGATGATCATATAGCGTTCAATACCGGCTTCGCTTCCGGTATCGTCAATGATATCAACACAGGAGAGCACATAGTCCCCTCTTCCGGTAATCTTGAAAATCCCCCGCGCCTGCAAATCCCGGGTCTCGCCGGCTGCGACAAGCTGACTGGAGCGTTCTAAGAAGCGCATTCTGCGAATACCCAGCAAGTAGCCGCCCATGGCACAGATAGGCACTTGAAGAACAAAGAAGACCACCACCGTGGTCAGATGCTTACCGAGATAACCCAGACCAGGGCCGGAGAGATAGAGAAAGACAAGGGTCGCCAGGGGAAGGAAACCCGATGCGCACAAAGCAAGAAACATAAATCGATAACGATTGTATTGCTCCTTCAGCTCCGAATTAACTCGTTCACCATCCTGCATTTGACTCCCGTCCTCTTTGCTCTTTGAATTCTTATCTCTCACATTTAAAAGTCGAAATATCTCCCAATTCTACCTCGATTTAAATATCCGCAATTCGCCGGAAGAAAATATTCGGATGAGCTAAAGTGTGTCCATGGAGACGAAAGAGAATCACGATCATTACTATCACTGCCTTGCCGCCCGAGACAGGCGCTTCGACGGGAATTTCTTCCTGGGGCAACTATCACGCCGGTTTAAGCCGCGGCCTATCTAAGGCACGGTCAGCGCTCAAAGGAGATCGCAAAATCATGAGTTATCGTCACCACTATGAAAGCCCTCTGGGCAGACTAGTGCTTCTCGCTTCCGAGACCGGCGCCCTCAAAGGTGTCTATTTCGAAAATCACAAACATATTTCGAGCCGGACTGAAAATGAGATCAAATCGGCAACTCCTTCCCCGCAAATACTGTCCAAAGTCGTAGCTTGCCTCGACCAGTATTTCGAAGCAGGCAGAGTGGACAGAATGCCTGACCTGGAGCTTCAAGGCTCGGCGTTTCAACTGGAAGTCTGGCATCGACTCATGGACATTGCCCCTGCTACCACCACCACTTATGGTGACATAGCCAGAGAGCTTGGCAGAGAAAATGCCCAGCGGGCAGTGGGGGCAGCCGTCGGCAGAAACCCTGTCTCCATATTGATCCCCTGCCACAGAGTGATCGGCAAAGACCAGAAGTTAACAGGCTTTGCCGGAGGATTATGCAACAAAGAGTGGCTCCTGAGGCACGAACTAGAGCTGCTCGCCGGAAAAGCACAAAGACAAAGAGTTTATGTTTCGGGTACTCTCAGTCCCTGAATCCGTCCTCAAGCAAGCGGTGTAGGTTCGAGCAAGCCCCTTCAAATAAGCCTGTCCCCTGCCCTTGGCTAAATAAGCCAGCAACATACTGATGGCTGTCTGCCTCTGCCAGACCGGAAGCTCTCGATCGACCCGATGAAAGCCTTTTGGATTGACGCCATAGCTTCTGGTCGGCTTCAGCGGCGGCAGCTTGTCGGAATCGGAAAGACTTATCAGAAGACTCTCCAAATCTGGCGCCCTGTCGATATCGATGAGCGCTCTCTCGAACAGCTCATCTAAACAAGGCTCCGGCATATTCAAGACGAAATCGGCGCCTCTGCCTGTTGCCCATTCTCCTAGCAGACTGTCTTGCAGAATCACGAACAGATCCTCCGGCGCAAGGTCATAGAGCCGAAGGACGAACACATCAAGCAAGCTCATAACTATTTTACGACTCAAAGAAGAAAGGTGAGTTCTTCTATCTGCCGCGCCGATGCCTGAAAGGCCGAGTTGCGATAACGGCATCGAGTAGCGGGGGCTCTCCATATTCAGCAGGGCGACAAGATCGACGATTAGAGCAAGCGTCTCTTCATCTATACCTCGGCAATCGGGCAGGGGACATTCGGCGATCACAAAATAATTGAGATTGGTTCCCGCCATCCTTCGCCGGAGCACAAAGTCGAAAACAAAACTATTTAAAATAGCGGTCAAGACAAGTTGCCAGCGCATAGTCTTTGCGGCTTCACCCTCAAAGTAGAGAACAGGGACAGAGTTGCCGCAAGGCACTTCGAACAGGAGCGAAGCCATCATAGAACGGCGGTTCGTATCACTGCCCACGGCAAGAAAGCCTGTTTTCAGACCCCTCACCGCCCGTGATGCTGCGAATGCCTCGGCATCTATAAGATAATGCGGTTCAATTCGAGAATTTTCGAAGTCCTTTTCACGCCAGATCGCTCCACGGCCGGACCCCTCCAGCCACTTCTTCTTTCTAAAATCATAGGGCCCGATCATTCGCCCTTCATAGAGCGGCAGACGAATTGACTGCACTGAATCAGGCATGATGCTGAAGTCGCCGCAAGCCGAAATTATGGCGCCTTCGATATCACTATCTGTATCAGCTTTGCCCAGTCTCCTCCAGGAACCGGCCAGCCAGTTGCCGCTGAGGTCGCTTCTAAAGCCGGCTTGCTCCAGCGCATCCCTTGCGACAAAAAGCGAGGAGTCCATGGTCATGTCGAACTCCCGACGATATCGTAATGGGAAGTCGCCAAAGACGGACTCACCGAGATATTGAGAAGAAGAGCCGCAGTAGATTTTATCGAGCAGCTCTAGGGTAAGAGCCCCTTCAACCTCGAGTATGATATTGCTGCGAGGGCTGAATCGCTTCAGAGCCTGCGCATCATATACGGCGCCGGCGCCATCACCACCTGCATCAGGCTTTCTTTCAGAGAAGAAATCGACATCAATTGCTTTTGTCACTCCCCCTTTACGAGCGACAAAGTAGCAATATTTGAACGAGCGATGAATGTCGAAAGCGGCATTGGAATTCTCGAATCCCCTGAGCAAAAGCCATTCGGCTTTCTCTATTAGAAGACGGCGCAAAGGCGCCGATCCGGAATCACAATAGAGACCGCCTGGAACAATCAAAGAGATCAAGCCCCCATCCGCCACAAGCCTGAAGCTCTGTTCGATGAAATATTTGTAGAAGTTAGCGTCGCCACCACCCTGATGCAGAAAAGCTCGTTTATAAAACCGAGCGTTCTCCGCATAGCTGCAATTGAGCGCCTCCCATCTCTTGCGACTGTCGGGAAACAGAGAAAAGATCTCCTGTTGACGCACCAGGGCTTTCTGCCTGGGATAACTATAAAAATCCGGATCGTACAAAGAGAAGAACTCTCTCGTATTAGGCTTGTGTATCTCCCAGGGCGGATTGCCTACCACCACATCGAATACGGTATCACCAGCGTATTCGGATACAGTAACGAAGGGACTATCGCCCTCGACAAAAAATCGCAGAGCATCTCCACATACGACTCTAGAAGCTGCAATATCCGCCGACAGTCCGGCTCTATATAGATAAAAGCGAGTCAGAAAGACCGAACCGGGATCAAGATCTATTCCGAAATAATCAGCTTCTACCCCGCTTTCCTCAAGGCATTTATTCAACGCGAGCAACACAATTCCTGGTCCACAAGCAGGATCAATCACCTTCAATCGGCTCTGCCTGACGGGTCCATCGCCGACCGAGAGCCTTCCAGAAACCCTTCTTGCAAGCTCCCGGGCAAGCTCAGCCGGAGTATAGTAACTGCCGCTTCGCTTTCTTCCCGGCTCTGTCGCACCATAGACTACCGAGACACGATGCAGCTCCTCAACAATGTCTTCGGCTGCCATCTCATCTGCCAGGTCACAGAAGGGCTCGACACCGAACCGCTCCACTGCCGCACCAGAAACGATACCACTGCCAGCCGGAAGGTCTGCGTAGAGCACAGGCGGCACACATTCCGAGCACAGAGCGCGTGCCAGCCCCAGACCGAAAAGCAGCCTTGCCGCTTCTCCGTCACAACCAGCGCTCGAGATTCTCCCGAGCCAAGCCTCGATTTTCTGACGCTGGTTTCCACTCAACTTGAAAATAGCAAAGGTACCTGTAGTTTTGCCCGGTTCAGCCTGATTCTCTATAAAGTTTACCAGCCCGGTCCTCCGACCTATCACAGGTACTCCGACCTATGACATCTTCTCCCCTTGTCCGGGCGGCAGCCAGGGTGCTAAATTAAGTCGAGTCCATTATAGAAAGACCGAGGAAGCAGGCCATGACAGTTCCCAAGATCTTGCTGATAGACGATGACCCGGATATCCTCAAGATAGGCAGCCTCAGCCTTACCGGCATTGCCCGCTGGCGCGTGGCCACTGCCTCTTCAGGCAAAGAAGCGATTCATCTTGCCCCCCAGGAAGAGCCGGATTTGATCGTGCTGGATACTTCGATGCCCGATATGGACGGGCTCACTGTTATGGCCAAATTGCGAGAAGCGCCGGTCCTCAAAACGGTACCGATAATCTTCGCAAGCACCCACGTGGAAGCCGGAGAAGAAGCATTCTATAGATCCAAAGGGGCATCGGGTCTGATCGCTAAACCCTTCAACCCGGACACCCTGGCCCAGGATATTCTGGATAAAGCCGCCGGTAAGTAAATCTTCCGTCAACGGATATTTTTTATGAGGGCTTGCCCCAGTACCAACCCTGACCGTAGGTCACTCCCATGTCGAGGAGCAGCTCCAGCTCTTCCCGGCATTCTATCCCTTCGGCGATAAGTTCGGAACCCAGCGCGTTGACCACTTTGACAAGACGTCGCAAGAGCCTCTCTTTTGTGGGCTCCTGGGCGATGCCCGAGACATATTTGCGGTCGATTTTGACGATATCCGGCTCGAGAATGATCAAGCTCTCCAGAGAGCTGCGCCCGAAGCCCACGTCATCGATGGCGACAAGCACTCCGTTTTTGGTC
Organism: bacterium; assembly: GCA_016124935.1. Lineage (GTDB taxonomy): Bacteria > Cyanobacteriota > Vampirovibrionia > Obscuribacterales > Obscuribacteraceae > RI-106. Next base: position 20,915 of record WGMS01000005.1, read on the forward strand.
AGCTCATGGACATGATCCCTCAAATAAGTGGGATCACCAATAAACTGCTGTTCGCTTATCTCGACACAGTACTTCTGGTTGGCTTCTCCATTGGTATCTTCCGGAAACAGGGTCATCAACCGATCTATCGGAGTATCGATAATGGTGGAAGGGAAGAGATTGACATGCACTCTCGCCTGTTTCTCGAATTTGTCATCGGCGCTGGCATTAAGACAGGTTTTGAGGCAACGCAGGTCGACTATGGTAAGCAGGTTGTATTCCACTGAAACCCTGAAAAGATCGTCGGGCATTTCAAAAGCCCCTTTGGGTCCGCGACTCAGTATTTCGTAACCGACAAGTTTTTCGTCCGGTAGATGCAGAATGGGCATAGAGACGGCCCTGAAACAATCACCTTTGCGGAGCTTCTCGGTAAGCTCTTCCAGGGCATCGCGGTCCGGTTGATGACCGGGTCTTTTATGCTTCTCTCCGGAAGAGACTCTGTTTTTGCCGAGCAATTTGCTCTCCCTGACAGCCAGCCGCACCAGAGAGAGGATCTCTTCTATGGAGCAGAACTCATATGGCAGTGCCAGGACTCCAAGACTGGCAGTAACCCTGATGGTCTCGGAGGCGAGGCGCAATGGACTCTCCGCCACGGACAGACGAATTTTTTCAGCCACCAGCATGCCTTCGGCAAATCTGGTATCGGGAAGCAACAATAGAAACTCATCGGAGCCGATGCGAGCTATGTGATCGGTAGGGCGCACAGTCTCTTTCATACGCTTGGAGATCTCTTTGAGCACCACATCACCGACACCATGGCCGAGCTGAGCGTTTATTCGGTCGAAATCGTCGCAATCCAATAAAACCGCCACCAGGGCACCGCCACCGCGCTGGGCTCTTTCGAATTCGTTTTGCAGAGACTTTTCCAGACCGGCGACATTAAGGCACTCTGTAAGAGGATCGTTGTGGGCCAGGGCTTCTAAGCGCGAGGTGGCCGCCTCTAGTCGGGTGGAGGCTTCGTTCAAGGCAAGCTCTGCCCGTTTCAGATCGATGGCGTAGCGCAGAGACTGCAACAACCGACCGCCATCCAGACTCTCCCGGGCCAGCCAGTCCTGGGCGCCGCTGTTGACCGCATCGGTGACGGCGGTATCCCTCGGGTCGTCACTCAACACCACCACCGGAACGCTGTTATCGAACTTGCGCAGCTCTTTGAGAACCTCCACTCCGGACTTATCCGGCATAGACAGGCTGAGAAGCACCACATCAAATCTGTCTTCTCCGAGCATTTCCATCCCGGCGTTGAACTTCTCGGTCCATTCCATGGAGAACTCTTTGCCCGCGGCCTCTTGCAAGACTTTTCTCAAAGCCTGGGCTTGACCAGCGTTGTGCTCTATCAAGAGAACTTTTGTTTTTCTGTCACCCATTTAATTGTCACCGGATCTTTCACTGAAGTCACAGGCAGAGGGACCATAATTGTTATCAGTCACCTGATCTCGCCTTTTGCACTGTTCTTTTACCACGCTCTCTCGATTTTTCTGCTTAACACTCTTTCGAGGTACCATTGTGCGAGCAACACACCTCTTCAATGGTCAATAATTCCCAGATTTATTAGCAGCAAAACTCACCTTTCTATGTAATTGTCAAAGAATCGACCTTTTAATATGCAGACGAGAGCCGATGGAAGCCGATAAAACAGTAAGCCCCCAGACCCCCGAACAGAAGACGAGCTGGCTGAAGCTCCTATTGGCCTTGCTTCTTGGTCTGGGGCTATTATGGTTTGCCTTTAAAGACTGTGATTTCGAGATGATCCTTGCCAATCTCAAAGATCTGGACATCTTCTACCTGGTGATTGTTTTCACAACCGGTCTCCTCAGCCACATTGTAAGAGCCCTGCGCTGGATCTGGCTGCTCAAGCCGGTGGCGGACCGATCCATCAGTCTGTGGAATTCCTTTTATGCAACCATAGTCGGCTACGCAGTAAACGTTGTCATCCCCCGGGGCGGAGAGGTGGCAAGACTGGTCGCCATCAGCCGCATGGAAAAATTGCCCTGGGCGGCAGTTCTACCAACCATGTTCATCGACCGCCTTTTGGACATCGCCTCCCTCGTAATTCTAATCGGTGTCTCCCTGACCATACTGCCCAAAAAGATTCTGGACGAGATGCCCTGGCTTGTACCCGGCGGTGCCACCATGGCCCTGATTTCGGTGGTCGCCCTGGTGCTCCTGCCCCGCACCCACAGCATCCTTACTTGGATTCAAAAACAGCCTTTCATCGACAAAATCCTCCCTCAGCCGGTCAAAGAAAAGCTCTCCGAGCTGAGCGCCCAGTTCGACCGGGGCACAAAGTCTTTGCTCGATCCCGTCGCCTATCCGGTTATCGCTCTCTTCACCGCTGTGATGTGGCTCCTCTACGGATTGAATTTCTATTTCATGCTTTTCGCATTTCATATTCAAGACAAAGTCGGCATCAAAAACTGCCTGCTCACCTTCACCATAGGTTCATCCGGCAACCTCATCCCGACCCCGGGCACCATCGGCACCTTCCATGTCCTGGTCAAAGAGTCGCTCGTCAAGACCGCCCAGATAGACCCTAATCTGGCGGCAGCCTATGCCACCGTCCTGCACCTGATCTGTTTCATAGTGGTCACCTGTGTTCCGGCGGCAGTCTGTGTGGCGCTCAACGGCATGCTGAGCGCCAGGAGGAAGACCCCGGAAGAGACACCATAGGCGACACTATTACTTTTGACACGTCGGACAATAGTGTGTCGATCTGCCGGCCAATTTGATTCGTTCAATCTTAGAACCGGAGCCACACTTGCGGCAGTCCTGGGCGAATCTGCCATAGACCCAGGCTTGACTCTGATAGTTTCCGTTCACACCATCCGCCTTGCGATAGTCTCTGAGGGTGCTTCCCCCTTGCTCAATCGCCTCCGACAGCACCGACTTCACCGTGGCTACCAGTCTTTTCATTTCGGCGGGCTTGAGCGAACCGGCCTTTCTATTGGGTCTGATTCCGGCAAGAAAGAGGGATTCGTCAGCGTAGATATTGCCGATTCCGGCTATTATCCTCTGATCTAATAAAGCGTTTTTAATAGGCTGGGATTTGCCTTCCAGACGTTTTTTCAAATACGAGAAATCGAGATCATCGAGGGGCTCCACCCCCAGACTCTTGATACCACTAACAATATCAAGCAGAGCGGCGCGCTCAGGAACATACCAGATTCGTCCAAAGACTCTCATATCCTCGAAATGCAGCTCTTTGCCGCTTTTCAGGGCAATTTTAACCCGCAGGAACCTATCCGGCGGAGAGCCCGCCTTTTTAACCAGAAGTCTACCGGACATACGCAGATGGACAACCAGCATGTCGCCTTCGGATAGATCTATCAATAAATACTTTCCCCGTCGGCTCACCGAGACGACCCGCCTGGCACAAATAGCCTGGCAGAACTTTCGCTTACTGAGAGGATAAGCCACCGATTGCTCTCGCAGCACCTGGGCGCCCTTAATGGTCTCTCCGATCAAGAGCTTCCTCAAGCCGATGGCGACAGTCTCTACTTCGGGCAACTCGGGCATGAACAGATTCCTCTATTGCGACAATCGAATCAGATAGATCAAATAAAGAAGAAAGTGGCAGCAAGAATGGCATAAACAGCCAGTAATTGAACCCCCTCCAACCAGTTGCACTCCCCATCGGTGGCTACAAAAGGCAGAATAATCACCGACACGACCACGGCAAGGACCTCTATCTCGGTGAACACGAGATCCATGGGTTTACCGATTGCGAAGCTGGTAAACACTATGAACGGTGCCACAAAAAGCGCTATCTGACTGGAAGATCCAAGAGCTATGTTAATAGCCAGATCCATCTTGTTCTTCATGGCCATAAGAATGGCAGTCGAGTGTTCTGCGGCGTTACCGATAATCGCCACCAGAATCACACCGATAAACAACTGGCTCATCCCTACAGTGTGGGCGGTCACCTCTACCTCTCCCACCAGGAGCTCACTGAGAAGCGCCACCAGTACGGTTGATACGGCGAGCACCGTGATCCCTATCTTGATACCCCATCCGGTGGTACCGATCGCTTCGTTTACCTCCACATCCATCTCCCGGACATACAGATTTTTGTGGGTTTTCAAGCTGAAATACAAACTGAGGAAATAAACTACGATCTGCACTGTGGAAATCGCTATGGCCAGCTCGTCTTCGTTGGCTCTGGATGTATGAGTGGCGGCATAATGAAAAACCGTCGGAACCACAAGACAGATTGCGGCTAAAGCCAGCATGGTGGCGGATGTGGTGGCAGCAGTGCGGTTAAAATACTGAGTTTTGAATTTCAAGCCGCCGGCCAGCATAGAAAAACCCAGAACCAAAAGGATGTTCCCGACTATCGAGCCGGTAATCGAGGCTTTGACGACATCGGGCAATCCGGCGCGCAAAGCCGAAATAGCAATCAGCAGTTCACAGGCGTTTCCGAAGGTGGCGTTGAGCAACCCACCCAGACCGGCGCCCAACCTGTCGGCCAGAATCTCGGTGGCTTTCCCCATTAAGCCTGCCAAAGGAATGATGGCAAGACAGGAGATCAAAAATATGCAGGGACCAGGCCAACCCAGGAATTTACCGATAAAGGCGAGGGGCACGAAGACCAGAAAAATGTTCAGAATGGTTTCCGGTTGAAGCTTGATAACGCCAGAATTGAGCAAAGTCATGCCACCATAATCGATACTACCGTTCGCCTGCCCGCAGGACCCACCCCCGGACAGCCTGAAACCGCCAACCAAGCTTACCAGAGGATGGTCCCGGAGAACCTCCCGAGCGCCGGTTCGGACAACGTCTTGAAAAAGATTTTAACAGTTCAACTAACATTCGAATATATACGTTTCACCGACGGAAGAGTAACATATGCAGAAATAATCACCGGTTGTCAACTTCTTAGCGATACCGCGGAAGTTCTATTCGAAATAACGAGGTCCCCATTATGCTTACGGCACAGTCGCGTCCACCCAAAACAATGGAATGCGAATCGGAACAGTTCTTACGATGCCAACAGCAGCTTGACGAAATCGCTCGCGAAATGGGTCTCTCGCCGCAACTGCACGAACGTCTCCGTTATCCCAAACGTTCCATGGTGGTATCGATCCCGGTCCGCATGGATGACGGACTGGTCAAGCTCTTCACCGGTTACCGTGTGCACCATGACGTCACCCTCGGACCGGCCAAAGGCGGAATTCGCTTCCATCCCGAAGTGAACCTCGGAGAAGTATCTTCTCTCGCCATGCTCATGACATGGAAATGCGCCTTAATGGGCCTTCCCTACGGCGGAGCCAAGGGCGGTATCAAATGCGAACCCTGGAATTTTTCTCCCTCCGAAAAAGAGAAAGTGACCCGGCGTTATACATCCGAAATCATCAACCTGATCGGACCGGATAAAGACATCCCCGCCCCTGACATGTACACCGATGCCCAGACCATGGCCTGGATCATGGATACCTATTCGACAAACGTCGGCTACACCGTGCCCAGCGTCGTCACCGGCAAACCGGTCTCTATAGGCGGCTCACTGGGACGCAACGAAGCCACCGGTCGAGGCGTGGCTTATTGCGCCAGAAGAGCCGTGACCTTTACCGGAATGACCACCGAAAACCCCACAGTTATAGTCCAGGGCTTTGGAAACGTGGGCTCCGTAGCGGCACAATTGCTGCACGAGAAAGGTTATAAGATTATCGCCGTGTCTGATGTGCATGGCGGCATCCACAACACGAAAGGCATCGATATACCTCGCCTTCTCTCCCACATGAGCGAAGGCGGCAAACTGGTAGATTTCGGCGACTGTGAAAAGGTCTCCAATTCTGAGCTGCTCACCCTGGAATGCGATGTACTCATTCCCGCAGCCCTCGGCAACCAGATAAGATCTGATAATGTCGAGAAGCTGAATTGCAAAATCGTTGTAGAGGGCGCCAACGGACCGACCACCCCGGAAGCCGACGTCTACCTGCATGAAAAGGGCGTTTGCGTGGTTCCGGATATCCTGGCCAACGCAGGCGGTGTCACCGTCAGTTATTTTGAATGGGTGCAGGGACTGATCCAGCTTTTCTGGTCGGAAGACGAAGTGAACGCCAGACTGGAGACTATTATGGGCGGCGCCTGCGATAGAGTCCTTTCCCTGACCAGTGAATCTGGACTGAGACCGAGAATGGCAGCGCTCAGAATCGGAGTCTCCACCATCGCCGAAGCCAAAAAATTGAGAGGACTCTATCCATAGCCTCTCGGGGCTGCGGGAAATTTTATCCGCACTTATTAGGAATCAAAGTGGTGATTAACTATGCAAAAGGGGTAAGGTTGTAATAGTGAAAAGCTACCATTTTTAGATTCGACAAGAGTGTGCATCAACCCCCATGTTTCAACAGCACGGCAGATCCCAACAACCCCAGCAACAGCGAAGCGTAAGACTACCCAAGCAATCGGCCATGCCGAGCTTTGGTGATGTTCAATTCCTGATGCAAGAAGCACAAAAAATGTCCGGTCGGGTCGTAGAACTTCCGTTCTCGACCGTGGACAGAAAGTCGGACTTCGTTTTATCAGTTCGATTCGAATCGAGAGACGTGGACCCGGAACAGATTCAAGATCCGGAATGGACTCTTACTCAGTTTACCGGTGGTCCACCTAAAATATTATGGAAGCATCCCTCGCGCGATCTCTCATTGATCTGCAACCTGGTTGCAGGAGCCGCAGGTGGTGACCAGCTTCCGGATGTTATGGACCAGAGTTCTTCCATCTACGGCAGCGCGGGAGATCCGCTCGGCGGGTCGACCGGCGCGTATAACCCGGTGGCCACCGCCACCGGTATAACTCCCACCTCAGCAGGAGGCTTAGGCAGCGCCGAAGCAAACATCATTTTCGAGCCGCCCCGCCCCGGCGCCAAAGCTACCCTGGAAGGCGACCTGAACAAACTACAGGTGCCGAACCTGCTGCAGTCTATCAGTCTGGCAAAAATGACCGGCCGGCTCGACGTGAAGACAAAATCAGAAAACTGCGAGGTCTTTTTCCAGGAAGGTATTCCCCTGCATTGCAAAATCAAGGAAGGCAGCGGAGACTCAGCCCTTATCGAGCTCATCACCTGGACCAACGGTGAATTTCGTTTCTGGCCCGACGAAAAGACCCAGGATCGTACCATCAACAAGAGACTGGACTCGGTGCTGATGGAAGGGGTGGCTCTTCTAGACCAATCAAAATATCTGGATTCAGCCGGACTGAAACCGGAATCTTGTCTGGTCAAGAAAAATGCCATGATCTCCGAAGAAGAGTTTGCCGCCCGGGTAGAAAAAGGAGCACCGATTCCCCTGGAGCCTCAATTAGATTTCTTCGAGCTGGTGGATAACAGAAACACCCTCTTCGATCTACTCAGAAAGCGGCCGATGCCCAAAACCGACTGGGTGCCGATTCTCTTCAATCTAGTCAGCTGCGGGCTGGTTCAGATAACCGACCAGGCTCCTACCCAGGATAGATTGGCTCGCCTCAAAGCGCTGGGCATCAACGATAACGAGTTCCAGGCAGTGGTCAAATCTCTGACACGTTCTGAAACCGGGATCAACAGCTATAACGCTTTTCTCTATTTTCTCGACCAGGAATACCTGAGATACGAGTATTTCAACCAGCCCTTCTCCCTGGTGATATTCAGCCTCGGTCACAAAAAAGACGAAGAAGGCGTCCGGGTCGAAGCCCTGCAGATGCTTGCCGTCAGACGAGCCATGCAGCGCATCAGCCTGGTCAAAAGACAGGTGGATGTACTCGGTCACTACAAGACTTTCGACTATGCCCTCTTGCTGCCCAACACAAACTCCGCCGCCGCAGGAGCCCTGGCGAATAGAATCGCCGATGTCCTCAGAGAAGCGCCCCTGTCATCGGACATGGACGCCCGTTCTCTGGCCATGGCATTTGGAGTCGCTACGGTACCGGAAGATTGTGTCGATATGGACAAGCTGATTGTAGCCTGCGTAAAGGCCAGGGATCGCGCCAAAGAGACCCAGAGACGGGTCGTGCTGGCTCGGGACATCATGGGTGGAGCCCAGACCAACTCTCAGGTATGAAGACCGAGATTAATTCGGCTTGACAACGCTTTCTTATGATCTACTATTAAAGGTGCTGCGCAAAGCATTTACTAAAGAACAGGCACACCCCGACCATGGCCTTCAATCCAGCGGAATCCAATCATTCTGATACCTATTCAGCAACAGGTGGTCGTTTCGAGCAGCCTAATTTCCGTCGGGATGCAGGCAGAGGAAAGTCGAGCGGCATTGGTCCCCCGCCTTCTTCTAAGTGGGAGGAAGATGCCAGATCGAAATCAGCATCGGACATGAGCGCCCCGCCTCTGGCAATTCCGAATCTCCAGCACGAATACCTGTTGAGCCAGAACCTGTTCAATACAGGATATTCCGAATTGAGACCGCAACCTGTCGAAGAGCAGAAAGCGCAGACGGCGGTAGCTACCATGCCCACGTTCGCGGCAGACGGTGTTGCCGGAGCGATTAAAAGAGCAGCCCAGCAAGAGTTCTCCAGCGTACCGGAAATTTCGCTGACCCGGGAGGATAATCGGCAAGCGCCTCGCTCCAGAGACATCTACAGCAACGAAGCAGGAAGTGCCGCCCCCATCGCCCAGCTCCTCAAAATGCGCACGCCGGCTGATTCCTCGGCAATGACAGGCAATCGCGAGATGGCTGTTCCAAAAGAGTTCTACCACGCCAGAGAGACCGCTGCCAACGAAGCAGCCCGCATCAATAATATCGGCATAGGTATTAGCGACGGGCTTCCGCAATACCGCGAACAGAAACTGGGACGCCTGCCGGAGCTTGCCCGCCTCGAAAAAACCGAATCCGGATTAGCCAACCTGAACGGCAGTCCCGAAGGTTATCTCTTCGCCACCAAGCTGGACATGACAAAAAAATTCAAAGGGCCCGACACTAAATACACCCGAGTGGTCGATGCCAAAGGCACCACAGAAATCCAAACGGCAGGCGACTTCTCAACTCTGCATACTTCCTACGGCGAAGACGGTGCCTGCAACACCTCTCATTTCGACAGCTACAGAAGACCACTTACCAGAGTATCGGAAAGGTATAACGAAGGCAACGTAGAATACAACATGGTCCAGTATCTCTACAGCGATGGCGCCAGCGGCAAAATCAGCCCCTTCCCGAAAGAGACCCGCGAAATCAACTATGCCGACGGCAAAGCGGTTGTCGACCATTATGACCATACCGGTATGAAAGCTAAGCTCATCTCTTCAGAAACCTGGTCCTGACTGAATGACCATCAGTCTCGTTCGTGGTGATATAACCCGAGAAGAGACCGACGCCATAGTCAATGCTGCCAATTCCTCCCTGATGGGTGGAGGCGGAGTGGACGGCGCCATCCACAGAGCAGGCGGCCCCGCCATAAAAGAAGAATGCAAAAAGATTGTCGCCCTTGAAGGCAGGCTGCCCCCGGGCAAAGCTGTAATCACCGGCGGTGGCAACCTGAAAGCCCGCTTCGTTATCCACACGGTAGGACCGATCTGGCGCGGCGGCAGCGGCAACGAAGATGCGGTTCTAGCCAGCGCCTATCGCTCCAGCCTGGAGCTCGCCGAACAATACGAGATAGGAAGCATCTCCTTTCCTTCGATAAGCACCGGCGCCTATGGCTTTCCCGTTGATAGAGCAGCCGCAATAGCGATTGCGACAGTGAAAGAGTTCTGTCGAGACCACCACCAGCCAGACCGCATAAAATTCGTCCTCTTCGACGAATTTACTCTCCTGTCTTATAAAGAGGCCTTGAATAAGTAGATAATCTATAAATTTGTCGGGCAAGAAGCCAGGTGCGCGCATTTGCCGGTGAATCTGGGCAAGATGATATAGTAGCGGAAGCGATTTCATTTAGCAATCCGGTTTATTCTGGTGTCATCTATTTTTCGCAGATATTCTAATAGTGCCCGGCTTGGCGATCTACTTGTGCAGGCCGGTGTGTTGTCGCCGCCCCAGCTCCAGGAAGCCGTTAAACATTCCCGTTCTAAGAAGCTTCAGATAGGCCAGGTCCTGGTCATGTCCGGTCATCTGACTCCTAAAGATTTGCAGGTAGCCCTGGAAGCGCAGTCCATGCTGCGTGATCACACCATAGATATTAATATCGCCGTACAGTGCATAAAAGTAGCCAGGAAAATCGGCGCTTCCTTTGCCGATGTCCTGGAAGACTATGACGCCTCCGCAGCCAAGCGAGCCCGCACCGGCAAGCTCGGCGAATTACTGGTAGACGCTTCGATAATCAGCCAGGATCAACTCTCTCAAGCTATGGAACAGGGCTTGAATACCGGTATGCCGCTTGGCCGGATGCTGGTCCTCAACGAAGCAATACAAGCCGAATTTTTAGAGAAGGCTCTCGACATTCAGGTCCGCCTCCGGGACGAGATGATGACCAGAGAAGAGGCAATCAAGTCCCTTCAAGAGCTGGCCGGAGTAGAAGCCACCACCGGTAAAGAAGAAGAGAAAAAACCCGAGAAGAAGAAACAAATAGTAAGACTGGGCGAATTGCTGGTCATGGCAGGCATTCTATCGGAAAACGATGTGATGGACGCCCTGGAATGGGGTCTGGCCAACCAGCAACCAATCGGTACGGTGCTGGTATCCCAGCAGCTTATTTCCCAGGAACTGCTCGATGCGGCGCTCTTCTTCCAGACCTGCGTAAAAAGCGATGAATTAGATCCGCTCAAAGCCTGCGAATGTCTCTCCGAAGTATTCTCCACCGGCGTCTCCCCGGAAGAAGCGCTGAAAGAAGTCACCGATAGTGCCACCGTCGAAGCGCCGGATAAGCCCCCTATCGATTACCGCACCCTGGTCAAAATGGCCCGGGTGGTCACCGACGAAGACATCGACAAGGCTTTCGACATTACTGCCCACGACGCCGCCCTCATAGGAAAAGTCCTGGTTCTGACCGGCTTCATGGATGTTCCTACCCTGCAAGCCAGCCTGCGTTGCTACCAGATGGTATCAAAAGGCTGGCTCAGCCCGGACGATGCCATAGCAGCCCTAGACTATTGTTTGCACCAGAGCCAGAGCGCTTCCCCCAGTTTCGAACAAGCTCTTCGAGACCTCAAATGGAGCCCGGAAAGCGGCTTAAAAATGCGCGGCGAAAAGAACCTGATGAAACAGACCCGCGAAAATATGGCTGCCCTCTCCGCCGGAAAGTTGACCGAGAAAGCTCCGGAACCGTTACTGGAAGCGGCGCCGGAGCCTGAGCCCGAGCCAATTGCGGCTGCCCAAGAGATTGTCGAAGAGGAAGAAGAGTCGGTCGTTCCGAAAAGCCTGCTTGCTGCCCTGGCGGTCAAATCGGCTAAGGAAGAAACAGTTACGCAGCCGGAGCCGGAGCCTGAACCGGAGCCAGAACCAATTCCGGTTGCCCGAGAAGTTGTAGAAGAGGAAGAAGAGTCGGTCGTTCCGAAGAGCCTGCTTGCCGCCCTGGCGGTCAAATCGGCAGAGGAAGAAACAGTTTCGAAGCCGGAGCCGGAGCCGCTAAAAGTCGAAGTTCCGGCCACCCCTCCCACCCTGGACACCCTGCTAGGGCCTCTGCGCAACGGCGAAGAACCTCACGAAGAGGTAGAAGAACCAGCAGCAGAAGCAGAAATACCACAAGAACAATTAGAAGAAGAAAAAATCCCGGTTGCCGCAGTCGCCCGGGAAGAAGAGACTGGCGGAGGACTCGGTGCCCTGCTCCAGGGACTCGGAGGAAGCTCCGAGGAGAGCTCCCGAGCCGATGCGCCACCTAAAAAAATGGGCAGCTTACTAGGAAACTTGATTCAGAAAAGTGCCGAGCCCGAAGATTCAAAACCATTATCTATACAGGAACCGGTAAAAGCAGAAGCAGACGCAGACCCTCTAAAAGGTCTCTCGGCAGAAGAGCTGCTCGCTCAAATTGAGCAGGGAGCGCAACAACAGCACGACAGCGCCAAAGGCATAAAGAGAAAAGGCCGCCATGCCGATACGATAATGCCCGAAGCCGCAAAAGCCAGACAGCTAGCCGCCCTCATAGCAAAAGAGCCCAGCGCCGCCAACAAATTTGCCGGAGCAGGCGCGGGAGACCAGGACGAAGATGCTCTGGGAGAAGCCTTTGAAAGACTGGCAGAAAGACATTTCGAGCAGGGCAACTACAAAGAAGCCCAGGTCATTTACGAGCGCATACTTGTTCACAAGCTCAACGACTTAGGTCCGGAAAGCCCGGATCTGATAGAAGACTATAACAATCTGGCCATGACTCTTTGTATCCAGAAGTTTTTCGATAAAGCCGAGCCTTTCATGAAAAAAGCGGTGACGCTGTATGAAAAGAGAGAGCAAAAGGATCCCCTCGTTTTTGCTGACTATCTGCACTCCCTGGGCACTATTCACTATCGTCTCGATAAACTGGAAGAAGCCGAAGACGAATTCTCGCGGGTGCTCGAAATTAGAAAGGCGATGCTCGACCGAGATCATGAAGATATAGGTCGCACTCTGACCGATTATGCCAGAGTGGTGAAGAAACTCGGTCAGAATGAAAACGCCGAAGCGATCTATAAAAAAGCAAAAGAGATTTTGAAACGCAATAGCTGACGAGAATCATCTAACAGATGACCTTGCGATCACCTGTGACTTCTCAAACTGTTTTGCCTATTCTGCTGAAATATTCAAAACCACCTGCAAATCCTTCTAACTTTCATTGCCAAGTCACATCCTCGATTCAGTCCATAGAATGAGGTTTTTCGCTAAGTCAAAACTCTATCATCCGAGATACATCTCGCTGTTTCATTCAGAACCAGGCTTTTTCCCATATGAAAGACTGCGTGTTCAGCAGTATCGTTTAGGGATGTTGAAACTAACATCAATATTGCGATTTAAAAGCAGGTTCTTTTTACTAGCACTGATAGCCGTTTTCCTGTTTGCAGGAGCAGGCTTGGTCTGGCAATGGATTGCCCAAGCTAAGACTTCTGCCCTGGCGGACAAGCTCTACTCACCGCCTTCTCCGGTGACCGTTTACGGAGCGAAGTCTGGAACTATCGGCTATACCCCAATTGAAACGGCACTGATGAACATCGAAGCTATCGGATGTGATGGGACATGCGTAATTTGTGAGAGTCCTGCCGACAAGGATTGTATTCACTGCGGATTGCAACATAATACGGCCGGATTGTTTTGCTTTTATAACGGTTTTTATGACCGGGCGGCCCTGCATTTTGAAAGAGCTTTGAAAATCGAGAAGTGGTATCAAGATTCGGGTAAACCGGATAGGACAACCTTAAATAAAACCACCTGGATCAATCCGGAGTTTCGCCAGGGTGAGCACTTTATGGAGCTGAACAATCGTCCCATCGACTATCTTCCATATTCGCATTCAGCTAGATTGTCAGGCTACAAGAACAACTTGGCGCTGGCTAGAGAAGCAGGCAAACACCAAACTAAGTTTTTCAGACCCACCTACAGAGAATGGTTCAGGTAATTGAGTTTGTTCGGAGCAAATGTCCCCAGACTTCCCATCTATAGTCTCTTCCATCCGCATCTTCCAAGAAGACCTGGCTGATCTAGCCGGCCCAAAAGCGGTAGAAGAGTTTCAAGAAGAGCTGGAGCGAGAGACCCGGGAAATCTATCTTCAACTCAACGAAATAAAACGCTGACACTCTTCTTTATCTCTTTCAGAAAAGATGGGTTCTTATATAGATAAAAACCGGAGCCGAAAGATGAGAGCAAGACGACAAAAGAGAGCCCGATTTTAACCAGGGTACCGACCACAAAGCGGGTGAATTTGTAGAAGAGAAAAGCGACAAAACTGCCCACCACAAAAATAGCCACCGGCACACCGATGAGAAGTGAGAGCAAATCCGGAGATAGAGCCATGGTTTCCATAGCTAAAATGTACCGGTTTTAGCCGGCTGCATCAAGCTTGGCTGACTCAGCAAGAACCCAGGGAGTTGCCTCCGGCTTCGATGACCATGTCCGCTGCAAGATCAGCCTTAGCCAGCAGCTCTCTCCATTCTTTGCCGTGATGGGGAACCGAAACGATGCCGAAGCTGCCTTCCAGCAAGAACTTGTATTGATGGTACTGCACAGGCACAGTGGCAAAATGTTGCCGCATCTCCTCAAATCGCTTCACCGCTTTATCCGGTGGGTGCTCCGGTAGAACGATCAGAAATCGATAGCTCTCGTAACGAGCGACGATGTCGATATCGAGGTCGACAAAACCGGCAAAAGTCTCTCCCAGATAGCGAATCGACTGCTCCTGGGCAAGCACGCCATACTTACTGTAGACCAGCGGCAATTCGTGAAAGCCGACAATGGCTATGGTCAGAGGTCGATTAAATTTGAGAGCCCGCTTCGTCTCTTTCTCTAATTGTCTGGCCGCATAGCGAAAGTTGAAAACCGAAGGTGCCTGATCGTCGAATTGTACTGAACGCTCGAAGTCCTGACGCTGCTCGTCCGAACGCGAGGCGGTGCTGGGCATGGAATAGAGAGTACTATGGGCCAGGGCACCGCGGGCGGCTTGATGATGCTCCATCACCATGGCGTTTATATCGGGATGATTCTGTTGCACAGCCGAGTTTCTCACACCGGTCAGATTTCGATGGAACTGATTGTCGAAAACGACCTGAGATTCATCATCTCGCTTTTTCTTGTTCATAGAGCTTGATTTCTGTCTTCATCAAAGGCGGCTGTCGGCCTTTTAAATATTTACCCCCACAAAACAGATTTTCCTCGGCTGCCTGAAATCTAAGCCAAGTTCGAGAGCCTCCGCCCGACCTCCTCCGCCGACGATATTCTATCTGAAGGAGCGATAGCCATGAGCTCCTGCACAAGAGTATCGAACTCCTCGGAGACCTGGGCATTGAGGCTGCGAGGGCTGTTGACCGAAAGGGGCTCCGGCTCCTTTGCGGTGAGCATAAAGTGAATTACTGCCCCCAAAGAATAGAGATCGCTCTCCAGACAAGCCCTACCGGAGAACTGCTCCGGGGCGATATAAGAAGGCTTGCCCACAAGAGTCCCGGTCACCGTCCCGACAAACTCATTGGCGGCACCGAAATCTACCAGAACTAAAGAACCGCGCATATCGAGCACCAGATTCTCCGGGGTCAGATCGCGGTGAATAATGGGCGGGGTGCGGCTGTGCAGATAAGCGACGATCTCGACGATCTCGCGAGCCCAAATAAGCGCCTGACGTTCCGAAACAGCGCCGCGATCCCGGACATAATTTCGCAATGTGGAACCGTTTATACGCTCTAGAAGCATGTATTGCCTGGAATTCTCGACAAAATAATCTATCACCCGGGCGATTCTTTGATGCTCCAGCCCGGAGAGCAAAACAGCCTCTCGCTCGAAGTGCTCCCGGGCTTTCTCCTTCAAGCTTTCATTGGCGGAAGGCGGTACCACCGCCTCTTTCAAAATAGCCGGGGTCTTGCCTTTCCATTCGCACAGATAAATTGCCGACCAGCCTCCTGCTGTGAGGAGCTGGATTATTTTGATGCGACCGTCTTGCAGCCGGGTCCCTGGCTCCAGAGGCTGAAATGGGGTGGTGGAGATGCGACGCTCGGCTTCCTCCATCCATATACCGGTAAAGCTGGTCTGCTCCGCTTCCACCCTTCCTCTGACCACCTTCTCGACCATATTGTCGAAGCTCTTGTCGCGACTCGCCTTTTCTGCCCACAGATCACAGGCAGAGATCAGCTTGTCTAGATCTTCCAGACCCAGAGCCGAAGTCTTTATGGCTATGGTCTCGCCTCCTTTGCCGAGCCTGAATACTATTTTTTCGTCGCTCTTTCCCAGGGGCTCGACAGAGATACGCTCCACTTGCCCCCAGCTCAGCCCCCTGGCACCATCGGCGATATCGCCCTGCTTGCGAGGCAAGACCAATCCCTCTTCATTGAAGATAAGGCGAGAATCCCTGGCTTTCGTATATGCGAACAAACAGCGAAACAACCAGAAAGCCGAGGCGATAGAGAGCAAGACGAAAAGAATCTCCATCGGTGAAATAACCGATTTTGCCATGACCAGGGGATAGACCACCGGCAAGGGAAAAACCACCATGAAGAGAGCGATCGACCAGACAGCCAGCGAGCGATTTTTCTCGGCAGTATCGCTCTTATATGTAACGACGGCGGTCTTTGCCGAAAGCCTGGTCAAATCAGCCTCCTGTTCTCAGGCAATTTTTGGAGTTTTCTCAACTTCAGAAAGATCGAGGGGGCAGCCCTCGTCCTCTTCAATCCATGTCAAAACAATATCCGCCCCCGACGGTCGTTTGGAAGCTTCGAAATGACTGCAAGCTTCGATAATCGCTTTTAAGTCTTCGGGCATATCGGCTTCGCCATCTCGCTCTCTATCGCCCTCCAGGGGCGCCGGATCGCTTCCAATAAGCAGAAAGTGCAGGATAGCACCAAAGGCATAGATATCGCTCTCTTTTACCGGTCTGCCTCGAAACTGCTCCGGCGGCGTATAGGCAGGACGAGCCGCCACTACCTGCGGTGCAATGCGTCCATCACCATCGACTCTTGCCACATCGAAATCTATCAGTTTGACATCGCCTTCCTCGGTGAGGATGAGGTTATCCGGAGCCAGATCACAATGAATTATCGGTGTCGGTAGATTATGAAGATAAGAGAGGATCTCGAGTATCTGTCGAGCGATATGGCGAACTCTCTTCGATGGTAGAGGACCTTCTTCAGCGACAACCTGACGTAGAGTCTTGCCGGGAATATATTCCATTACCAGATAGGCTCTCGTATCTTCGATGAAATGTTCACGATGACAGACGATGTTCGAATGCTTGATAGAAGAAAGCAACTGGCTGGCATGCTCGAAGCGAATTCTGGCGTTTTGCAAGATACGCACATCGGCATTGCCCGGCAAAACAAGCTCTTTCACCACCACGGATTCGTTTTCTTCCAGCGAGCTGGCGATATAAGTGGTGCCCTGACCGCCATAACCGAGCACCGATTCGATCTGATAGCGACCGCGTCCTACACGACGTCGCTCGAATTTAGAGCTCTCCGATTGACCGGAGCCAAAGTCCCTCTCATCCACAATCAAAGCATCCTTTCCTGCCTGGGCAAGCCAAAGATCGGTAAAGTTGAGGTCGGCAGATACGGTGGTGGCTCTCAGGAATTCGTCGTTAAAATTAGCCTCGCCGGCATAGCGTTCTATTAACCGGAGCACCTTCATTCTCACAGCCACCTGGGGAATTCTATCGAGACGTAAAATCAATACTCTGTCGGCTCCATGAATTCGAAGATAGCCGTCCATCGGGTCGGAATAGGCTCTATCGGCTAAAAGCTCGACAAATTGAACCTGTTCGAAAGGCATAAAATACATGCCCTGACCGATGCTTTTCGCGTCGACAAAAAGAAAGTTCGGAGTCATCCTTCTAATGATAGGAAGAAAGACGAAAGCAACCATTGCGCTCATTGACCAAACAATAATCAGTTGATAGAGCACCTTCCCTGAGCAGAAGAAACTGGCAGCACCCCGATATAATACAAGCCAGAGCAGGCTGAGATTTTGATACCAATGCTTCGAACCTATGTCCTGAACAAGCCGCTCCACCACTTTGTTCTCGACTTCGGGATTATCTGCCCAGTAAAGATCGCCTTCTTTGAAAGCTTCAGGATATGCCGCTTTGGCCTGGGCAAAAGTCTGTCTGGCGATATCCTCGCGCAGCTCCGATTCGGTGAGCGACTTGCCGCAGGTCAAGGTCAAGACGGTGAAAACGAGCACAACCACCATCCAGCCTGCCAGATAAATTGAAAAGAAGGTCTTCTTCTGCTGATTGACAAGATGGAAGAAGCTGTCTTCAACGGGACTCTTGATCTGCCTTGCGATGACGCTATTGCTGTCGCTCGATTCATAAATGAATTTGATCAGCCCCCGGGATTCCAGAGGCAGGACATCTCCGTAACTGAAGATACAATCGGGTCGGAGATTCTTGAGACTATTGAGAAAGTCCCGCAAGGTCCTTTCGTCATAGTCATCTAAATAAAGAGTCTCTTCGACACCGTTGTCAAAACGAAGCACTATCCCTTCTCGATAATCGTTCAGGACAGAGCCCGCCTCTCCACCGACTTCGACCAGTGTGCCAAGCAGCCTTTTCTCTGCCGAGAACGGTCCCAGATAAATAGCGTCATCACCGAGCACCACTTTATTGAGGAACTGCCCACCAAGAACGGCAAGATAAACAGGGGGCAGAAAACAGACCCAGACCGCCGACTGAATAACACTGGTCATGTCCGCCATGAAATTGCTCATATAGGCACCACCGGTTACAGCGATTTGCAAAAGCAATAAAAGCGGATAGAAGAAAAACACCGGCGAAAGAAAGAGCAGCATCTGGATAGACCTGGATACCGACTTCTTTCGCAGAACCAGCTTTTTCATCGATCAAATACCGGCAGTGGTATCGAATCCGCAAGAGGGGCAGATGTCTTTACCGCCCAGGGAAGCGCCGCAAATATCGCAGCTTTGCTCCAGAGCCTGGGTAAGGGACTGTACCTTGGTTACCTGCATGACTTTCCAGGAACCGGTTATGCGTCCCATGGTCTCGACATCCATATTGCCACCATTATCGGTATCCGGCTTTTTGGCTGTCTGGGAGAGCAGCTCGGCATAAGAGTTCATCAAACGCTTGGTCTCGGGATGCTCCGGACCGAAAACCTTATTCTTGATATCCAGGGCTCGCTTGTAGCCAGACTCGGCATGCTCGTACTTGCGCTGGACATGATAAAGGGTAGCCAGGTTATGAATAGCGCAGGCTACTTCCGGATGCATCTCGCCGAAGACCTTTTCATAGACATCGGCACATTTACGAGCCAGAGGTTCGGCGTTTTCATAGTCGGAGAGCTGATAGTAAAAGTTTGCCAGTTGGCCGAAAGAGTGAGCGGTTACCGGATGATTGACTCCCAGAGACATCTCTTTTATCTTGTGAGCTTCTTGAAAGTACTCGATGGCATCTTTCACCATACCCATCTTCTGCTTCACGCTGGAGACAGCCTCGTAGGCCCTGGACAGGATCTGTCCTCCGACTCCGAATTTCTTGAGGATGTTCAGGTTAATTTGATAAAGACAGTCGGCATAGGCGAAGCTGCCATTGGTCTCGGCATTCTGAGCGCTCTCCAGGTTGCTCTGATAAATCGCCTCGGCTTCCGGCTGGGTAACGGAGAGGAGCATGACCTGCTTGTTGGTACCGGTTCCAACCTGCCTCTCTACCGGCACGGACTCCTCTGCCGAAACCGGCAGCTTGAGGACATTGCTTCCGATCCAGTCTGCCAGGGTGACAACCTTGGGATTAGCCCCCAGAGCTTTCGCCCCTGCCGCATCGCCCCGGGAAATGAGCAGGTCGGCATAGAGACTGCGAACCTTGGTCGAGCACATATGCTGCGAACCCAGCATCTTATCGGTCAGATCGAGGGCGGCTTTGTAATGTTTTTCTGCTTTATCTAAGTCACGAGAGACATGATAAATCATCGCCAGATCTATCGAAAAAGCAAGCAAATTGGCACGACTGAGAGAATGATTGTGTTTATAGAGACTGACGAGCTGTTCGCAAAAAATCCTGGCTTGCTCGAAATTGGCTATGTACCAATAAAGTTCGGCAAGCTTCTCCAGGGTCAACAAATTGCGGGCGTCAGTCTCTTTGAAATCGCTGCACTCTTCTAATGCGGCAATAAGCGACGATTCGGCACTATCAAAGCGCTTTTCATCGAGCGCCTGAAGGGCAGAGTCTTTATAGATAACCCACTGCTTACTTGACTTACTCAACTGCTGCCCCCATGCCTCGGGCAAGCCCAATTCCCGCTAGAGACCGATAAGCCGACTGGCTTCTTCCATCTCATACCCAGATATGAGATAAAGTATTAGACCACTAAGTTATCAACATAACAGCTCTTAATTAAATGAAAAGCCCCCGGATAATCTTCCGGGGGCTTTTCTATGTCGTATACCGCGCAGCCTGCGCGGTTAAGTCAGCTTACTCAGCAACCAGGCAGACTATTGTTTGCCGTATTGGGTTTGCTGTTCATGGCATCGAAATAATCCTTGTTGCTCGTACCGAGGTTGGATTCGGAAAAGAGCTTGCTGTTCGTTTTAAAGTTCTCGAACGCATCAGGATTTTCGGCCTTGTCTCCATTGGAGCCGGACTCGAAGCTGTTATTCATGTTATAGAACCTGGGTAAGGGGCGGAAATCGCAGGGGGATTTATCAAGTTTCGATATTGTATGAAACAAGTGTGACCAAAGTGTAGCTCTCAGGAAACCAGCAAATTGGGCACCTCCTGGAAATTACTCTATTGCCTGTCAGAGCAATCTCGCCTGACCTATTTATCTTCTGTCTTTTTCTTACCGGTGAACGCTTCGCGCAGAGCCCTTGCCATGTCGGTCTCCGGCGCGGAGCTCCAATCGATGCTCTCACCCAGTTCCCGCAGGCGATTGTTTTCGGCACCTTCAGCTTTTTCTTTGCCTTTGCCCTTACCTTTATTTGGATCCCCCGCCCTGTCTCCAGTCTCCGGCTGCAGCGACTCTGCTTCGACTTTTTCCGGCGCAGGCTTAACCGCTTCGATAACGGGCTCCGTTTTTTCCACAACCGGCTCGATTTTATCTACCGCTCTTTCTAAGACTTTCTCAACTGGTGGCCTGGCCTGGGTTCTTTTACTGGCCACGCCTCCCATCACCTTCTTCGCTACCGCGTCTGCCCTGGGGTTTACCTCTGCCGCCCCGGTCTCCGCCGCGATCACCACCGCGATCACCGCCACGGTTGAAACCGCCTTCCCTTCTTGGCGGGCGAAAACGACCGGAGATAAGGCCATCTACCAGCTCCAGCGCTCGACCATGTTTACCACCGGATGGTGATACCATCTGGTTGACCAGGGAGATAGCAAGCTCCTGATTGACCTGGACATCACCCTCGGTGACGTTCTTATTATAATTTCTGTCCTTCGGATTTCTGACACGGTGCAGATTATTGCCTTCATTTATGGTCTTCATCAACATCGAGACATCACTTATGTTCTTAGCACCATCGGTGACTATATCTATCAACTCTCGATACTCCGGGGCAGAGCGCTCGGGATTGAGACGGAACATAATCTGATCTAAGGCGGCAGGGTCTTCCCCGGCCAGGCGCTGAAGCTTGGCTACAAGCTCGGGCGATCCGGGGCCTTCTATAGAAAGCATCTTCTCCACCCGGTCGAAGCGACTTTGAAGAGTTTCTACCCGCGGCGGTCTAGCACCGGGACCGGAAAAACCGGCAAGCTCATTGAACTTATTGGGATCGCTCCGGCGAACACTCTCCATCTCTTTGACCAGTTCAGCATTGACTTCCGGCTTATACTGAACAGAGCCGTCCGGCTTGACCTGAACATTGCCCCGCAGCAGATCTTTGACCAGCCAATCGGGTAAAGCTTCGCGCAGAACCTGTCCAGGCTGAGCCCCTGAACCAAGACGACCTCTGGCCACTTCTAACTTCATGCCTATATGATCGCCTAGCCAGGCGGGCGCCTCTGCCGTATTTTGTGCTTCGGAAGCCCGCAACATATCGCGGAAAGACTTAACCGCCCCATCGCCGGTGACATCTCGCGCCACCGCATCGACCAGCTCTGGTCTGTTCAGCACCTTGGCGCCGACAATGCCCATCCTGTCGAAATTAGTCAGATCACTGCCCTCGGCCTTTGCCTGACCATAGGCAAGCCAGTCTCTGAACTGCCTGGGCGTCATACCATCAATCAGATCCACCAGTTGATGCGCTTTAACAAGTTTGGTGTTACCGGTAGCGGCTTCGAACTCTGGAAACATTTTCTGGGCGCGATAACTGTTCGAGCGAGCCGCTCCTTCTGCACCGGGACCTATTTGAGCATAATCAAGCTCTACCGGTCTGATATCAGAGAATCTAGAGAGTCCGTAGTCTGTCCGGAAATAGAAATCTATCGGTCCTGCCACCGAGCTGTATGCCGACTGCGAAGCGATTATCTCGAAAATATTCTTACCATAGTTAGGACTGCTGGGATCGGTCTCTATGCTGTATCCGGTCTCTCTGGCACGTTGAGGCTGATTGGGGTCGGTTATCTCGCGACGATTCCGGGCGATAAAGTCGATAACCTGGGCTTTGAATGCCGCATATTCAGCCGGATTGGTCGGTACTTTAGATATAAGGTTCAAGAATGGCTCGATCACATCAGCATCATGACGAATGCCTTTTAGCTGGGCATCGCCGACATCACGTCGACCGCCGTTCTGGGAGAATAGATAGGCTTCTTTAAGCGTGGTGGCAGCCCGGGGATCGACTTCCGGACTGAGGCTTGCCAGTTTCTCCAGGGCGCGACCAAGGTGCACCCCTTCGCCCCTGGCGTAGTCCACCAGAGCGGCTGTAGCCTCTCTATTAAAGGGAGCAGCCTCGGATACGACACCACTTTCGCCTTCGGATACCCTCTTGCCCATGGCTGCATCAAGCAGTTCTACGCCTTTCATAAGAGTCGAACCCAGCCTGGAATTGGGAGCGCTGGCATAGGCCATGACCACTGCATGTTCCATGTAGGGATCGTTATTGCGAACCGCCTCGCTGAGCAGATAATCGCCCACCGCCTGGCCGTCGCCTTCGGCATACTTAAGGAATCTATCTCTCAAACCTTGAGGAGCATCGGGATGGAAAGAGCTGCGGGCAAGAGCCTCTCCTTCTATGGTACGCGACTGAGTGTAATCGAAGCCGTAGGCTCTCTCGATCACTTTCACCATTCTGGGACTATCGACGGTATAGGCCCATTCTAATAAAGCCTTACCGACCGAAGCGCCATCTCCGCGGGCATACTCACCGAAAGCTCTGGTATCGACTTCGGTGCCCTGCTTCTCGGCCCGGACCAGCATGTCCAGTCCGCGATCGAACTCGCCAAGCCGCTCGTTGAACTTGCCATACTCGAAACTCTGAGGGTCGAATTCATTGCGAGAATCTACCTGGCGACGCAGCCTGCTGGCCACTGCCTCTGTCGCGATGCGAGAGACAGCCTCGTTGCCTTCTCCTTCGACTTTGTACTCCTGACCATATTTCTCGCGAATCTGCACTATAGATTCGCCCATTCTCAAATCTTTACCCAGAGGCGAACTCTCGATCTGGCGATAGGTCTCTATGGCAAGGTTCTGAATTTCGGGCTTGCCCATTCTCTCGCCCATGGCTACCAGGTCGTGGCCGAACTCGACACCACCGGTTCTCGCCCACTGCGTAAAAGCGTCCCGAACGGCCTGGGGAGAGGCAGGATCGGCAGCAGCTTTGGTAAGGGCTTCGCCCCTGAGCGCATTGTTCACTTCCGGCGAAAGTTGATAAACCCGACTGACCAGATCTATCAAAGCCGGATCGTTTTTAATATGAGCTGCTTCTATAATAAATTTGGCTGCCGGAGCGTTGGAAGCATCCCCTGCAAAGTCCAGAAAACGTCCGGCAGATTCAGTGGTGCCTTCTTTGACGGCCTCTAGTGCGCGGGTGAAGCCTTCTTTCACCGAAGGCGCAATCTCCTGGGGTACGTCATAGACCTTAAAGGTCTCTCCTGCCCTGGCTCCGTCTTTACCAGCCAGAACAGTGTTCTCCAGACGTCTATCGGCGCCTTCTCCTTCGATAATCCGCCTTCCGGCGTCTCTGGCCCGCTCCACAAGCCCCTTACCGGAACCCGCATCGGTCTCAACCTTAGCTTCTAGCTTGCCTGGCGCAATGTCGGCAGGCTTTATTTCAATACCACCTTCCCGGACGGTGCTGCGCTGTGCCGCTTCCAGACCGGTTCTGGCAACCGCAGGAGCGATATCCGACCGTAGCGAAGCCAGAAGATCGGCGTCATTCTGACGCTTTACTCTGCCCTGTTCGGCCAATTGATGGA
The DNA here is from genome assembly GCA_016124935.1 of bacterium. Taxonomy (GTDB): domain Bacteria; phylum Cyanobacteriota; class Vampirovibrionia; order Obscuribacterales; family Obscuribacteraceae; genus RI-106. The sequence continues at coordinate 44,771 of WGMS01000005.1, forward strand.
AAGTAGGCGCCGGTTCGGCCCCGATGAAACTCTTCAGCTTAGCCACACCGGCATCTTTGAGACCGAGTCCCAGACCGACCACACCGAAGGTGTAAGCGTTCTTGCCATAGTCTTCCAGACCGGAATACTTGGAAAAATCTGCTCCTTTGAAAGCTACATCGTGGGAGAACGTATGAGCGAAGCCAGCCGGAGCGCCCGAAAGGGTGGTAGCAGTGATGTTGCTGCCCAAAAGCTTCTGCGCCCAGGGTTTTGCCAGGGAGCCCGCATAGGACTTGATCCCTATGGTAGAGGCGGTCAGGGTACCGAAAGTGGCAGCACCGACAGCGAAATTCTTCGGTCGGGTCCAGATGCTATCCCCCTCTTCCGTGGGTATGAAGGTAAACTCGAAGGCACCGCCTGCAAGGGCTCCTTCGGCAATGGCGACTTTTGTAGGCGTGTTGAGAACTCGGCTCACCGCAAGCCCGGCTTCGGTGGGAGCCAGTTTGCTGCTCATCATCTTGACGCCTTTATGAGTCACCATGAACGGCGCGATTATCCCGGCAGCACCTCCCAGTTGCTGGGCATGCCAGCGACCGGTGCCGAACTCGGCCGGAGCCGGAATATCCATCTTGCCGAGCACATCTTCCATGCCTACCAGCTGTAAAGCACCCCGACCGGCGCTATGGATAGAATAGGCTGCAGAGTAGAGCCCTTCTCCCACAAGGGTATCGGCGGGTTTGGCAATGCCGGGTAACGGAGCCTCATCCGGTTTGGTCAGTCTTACTAAAGATAGGTTATCGCTGGAAATGCCCAGGTCCATATCGACCTTGTTCAAATTGGAAGGCTGGTCTTTATCGGACTGGATTTCTGGTGTGTCTGCCATAGAAACGAACTGAACTCTTATAAATAGCCGGGTACCCATGAGGTTACTTACTATTTATTCCGCAGACAATGGTAAATCTCCCATGCCGATATTATTTATGCCGAAATCAAAATGGGCTTAGTCTAAGTGGGTATGATACAAATACCTCGAACAGAAGCAAGGAAAAGCCAACAGAAGCCCAGATGGCCAAGATCCTTTTAGTAGAAGACGAGACAGATATATCCGAGCTGGTCAGTGAGTGGCTGGCCCGGGAACACCATGTGGTGGAGGTGGCGACTTCAGGGGAAGAAGCCCTGGATATAATCAGGGTCTATCCTTTTGATGTGCTCATTCTCGACTGGGTCCTGCCCGGCATAAGCGGTGTCGATGTTTGCAGACAATATCGCAGCAAAGGCGGGCGTTCTCCGATATTAATGCTGACGGCAAAGAAGGACGTGGACGAAAAGGAGACCGGTCTCGATGCCGGCGCCGATGACTATCTGACCAAGCCCTTCGAACTGAAGGAACTCTCGGCAAGAATCCGTGCGCTGTTGCGGCGACCGACCCCTTTCGCCGGAACTGTGTTAAAAGTAGGGCCTATCAGCCTGGATACGACATCCCACGAGGTTACCAGGGATGGCGCAGTGGTGGAGCTTTTGCCAAAAGAGTTCGCCTTGCTGGCATTTTTCATGCGTCATCCGAACCAGGTCTTCAGCGCCGATGCTCTACTAGATAGAGTCTGGTCCTCGGACTCGGAGGCATCGCCCGAAACCATCCGTACCTATATAAAAAGATTGCGCAAAAAAATCGACGAAAAAGGAAAGCCTTCCATGGTCGGCACGGTTCATGGAGTAGGCTATAAACTGGTCGGTCCGGATTAAACGAAACAAAAAAATCAAGCGGGGCGATTTTTTTAGCTCAAACCTCGCAATTCCACAAATCTGTCACAAACCTCTTCTAGGATAGGAGCATCGAGATCAAAACTCGCTTGTTGAAGTCCGAGGTCCCCTGCAAATGTCGCACAGATCAAAAGTTACTTCCCAGTTCGGTAGATACTACAGCCTGAAGTCTCTTCAAGCGCTGAATGTCGCCGAGATGAGAAGCATGCAACAATCCTGCGTCAATCCTCCGAATGCATCGGGCTCTCACAACCAGGGCTTCTTCTGCAAATGTGTCGAGTCTTTCAAACTAAACTTCCCAAAGATAAGACAGTGGGCCGAAGACCTGTTCTACGAGCCGGTCGAGCCCACCAGCCACAAATAATTGATCTCGAAAAGCTTTTCTGACAAAGGGGCGGACTCAGTTTACTGGGTCCGTCGGGGTCTTTAAGGGTATTAGAGAATAATCACTGCAAGATCACTGCACAATCGCTTGACAGGGATGCGGTGGTGCCTTATGGTTTGATTTATCTCTCAAGAACCACTTATCATTTTGAGCAGGAGACAACCAATGACCTGGATCGCTTTCAATTAAAAGGCCTGGCGCAGTAGCCATCTTCGACCGTCATACGAATCGACTTCATATAGATGGCCACAGGTTGTAGCTCTCCCTGCACGAACCAACGCAAACGCAACAACTTTTGCAAACCAGGACCTTCATCTGTTTGTGCTCGTAACCAGCTCGGCAAGTCGCAAGCTTAGTTCGAGATTGAGTTCGGTTTCGGCACCGGCAACGCAGTTGAATCTGACTATTTTGAGCGGTCCATTGCGTCTTTTGCGTGTCGAATCGAAGCTAATCGAAATCGAATTTGAAAAAGCCTCAAGACTTGTCTTTTCGGAGACAGTTCGATGAACTCGTTTATGCAAAGAAATCCCTTCGGATTTCTCATATCTCACGGCTGGCAGTATGCCGGTGACTTACGATGGATCCTGATCGTATGCTACATCATGCACGCCTGCGCCCAGGCCGCACTACTGGCGGAGCCCTATATCATAGGGAACCTATTGAACACTGTGCAACTGCAAACCAAGGCAGCGCCTGCCTTGATGCAGGAGATCTTCTACACCCTGGCGATTTATTTCTTTCTGCAATTCACATTCTGGGTGTTCCACGGGCCTGCCCGTTATCTGGAGATGTTTCTCGGCTTCAAAATAAAGCTCAACTATAGAACCGCGCTATTTAGGATGGTGACCTCTCTGCCTCTGCCCTGGCACCGGCAGCACCACTCTGGTGAGAGCATCGATAAAATAAATCGCGCCGCTAACTCGCTGGGTCTATATTTTGAAGACGGCTTCCAGGTATCGTATATGGTGTTCCGATTGATAGGAGCCCAGGTTATGCTGTGCTGCTTTCTGCCGGAGGCCGGCTTTGCCGCGCTTACAATCACTACTATCGCGGTGATTATGGAAATTTGGCTTCATATCTATCTTTCGAAGATGTATAAGACCCTCAACAAGTGCGAGAACCACGTCGCTTCTGCCGTTCACGACTATATCACCAACGTCGAGAGCGTCATCATGCTGCGCTTAGAAGAGCGCACCACCGAAGAGGTGGCGCGACGCATCGCCTCTCAGCTCGATTTGATTAAGAAAGCGGTTCGCATGAACGAAACCAAATGGTTCATCAGCACTATGCTGATTGCCACCATGACGGTGTTGGTCCTCGGCTATTACACCTTCTCTACTCTGTCCAGTGGACAACAGCTAATGGCAGGGACCTTCGTTGCCCTATTCGAATATCTGCGTCGCATCGGCGAATCTTTCTCGGATTTCGCCCTGCTTTATGGCAGAGTAGTGAGACAGGCGACGGATGTAAAAAGCGCGGACACCATTGTCTGTGCCGCTTCCGCCCTGGCAGATCCAGCGATTAGCGAAAAGCACCATGCGCTGCCCACCGCCTGGACGACGCTCGCCATAAACGATCTGAACTTCGCCTACGAAGACGCCGAATATGGCAAAATGCATCTGCGCGACATCAATATAGAGTTGAGCAAAGGCAAGAGCGTTGCCCTTGTGGGCGAGAGCGGCAGCGGCAAGAGTACTCTTATGTCCTTGCTGCGTGGACTGCAAGATCCGGACAGCGTTGAAGTTCGCTGTGATGGTGTGCGTATGCCGAAAGGTCTCAAGCACCTGGCTGGTGCCACCACATTGCTTCCTCAAGATCCGCAGTTGTTCAACGACACCGTGGAGCGCAACGTCACCTTCGGTCTTGAAGCGCACGAAACAGCCATGCCAGAAGCCATTGAACTGGCACGCTTCGCGCCGGTGCTGGCAAGGCTGTCCCGGGGAGTTGACACCAACATCGCCGAGAAAGGGGTCAACTTAAGTGGTGGCGAAAAGCAGCGGCTGGCTCTGGCGCGCGGATTGTTCTTCGCGCGAGATTCAGAGCTGGTCTTGTTAGATGAGCCAACCAGCAGCGTCGACACCTATAACGAGCGCCTTATCTATACAGGCGTTCTGAATAGATTCCGGGACAAATGTCTGGTTTCATCGATTCACAAGCTGCACTTGCTGGATCTTTTCGACCAGATCTATGTCCTCGATGGTGGCAGAATTGTAGAGTCTGGAGACTTTTACAGTCTGCTGAAAAGTGATGGCGCCCTGGCACGGATGTGGAAGCAATACCAGGTCGGTGCAGGCGATATGGTCAGCGTGGGAGGTGAGTGACTAACTCCTAAAAATCCAGATGTCATCAGGAAGAACATTCAGAATCTCTGTCCTAGCTGAAGTCGCCCACAAACACATCGCATGTAGTACTAAACAGGAGGCTCTTTATGTCCCCAGGTTTTTCGTTCTTCAAAATTGTACTCGGTCCTCTCAACGACAGACCTCCAGTTCAGATTAGCTGGTTGAACATTCAACTCTGTTATCAAAAACTCAACTATTCTTTCAGCAGATACTCGTCCTGTTGGGATATGCTTTTTCTTCAAACTCCGGTACCAACCTTCCTGGGAATCTCGAAATATCTGCAAGTGCGGATATGGGATAGGAGAAATCGGATCTTCTGGATGATAGTGCCAACCCAAGACTTTTGTTTGTGGAGTATCTTGAATTTGATAAATGTAGTGCCTTGTTGAGACAGTGTACTTGCCCTCCAAGACTCGTATTTGAACCTGTTGTATCGCTTGAAAATACAGATAATCTCCAGCGCCATCTACCAAAACAATAAGAGGGATGCCTCTTTCGTTTCTAATCCTGCTTCTAGTTTCAACTTTAACAGCGATTCTAGTTGAACTATGGTGCACTGCTGGAGCGTAATAAACATTGGCATCTTGATCAATACACTGAAAAACGTCCCTAAAGTCAGCCAAAAACAGATTAAGGGCATCTTGAGGATTATCAGGCCAATCTACGATACTTTGTTTTGACAATGCTTTTGAATCATGGGAAGCAAAGCTATTATATCGGATACATCTGGTGCATCCTCTTCATTGTAAGCTCCATCTTGCAGATTTCTCAAAAATTCATCAGTAGTAATACCGAGCAAGCTCTGCACAGAGCGCTCAAAAAGCTCTCTTGCGCCTTCCTCATCCAATGGATGAATATCTTTGTCTATTTCTACTGCCACTGGTTCTTACCGTCTTTGCTTATCAACAAGAATATACCCAATCCCAAACCATAGTATATACATGTTTTTACCAATTTTCGCGAAAGAGCCTGAAATGGTACCTATACGCCAATGAAACCTTGAAATTCTGACTCAGGGGCAGCATTCTCTTCTTAATGCCTGAGGCTCATTCCTTGAAAGCTCTTGATGGGGCTCGAATTAGTCAGCGTTTCATTTTCAAGTTCCTCTCTCAATACGGCTGAACAAATAATCCGTTGGTAATTGCGATATCTCGAACGGCTGCTCTCAGACTATCATGCCGCAGTGGTCGCACATCCGCTGCTGTACACTTAAAAGCGTCGGTGGCTCGCTCATAAAACGCGAACGCCTCCTCGTCATTATGAGCATTATAGAAAGCCAGCCCATCTACGGCAGTGTAAGCAAAAGTGGTGTCATAAAAGAACCGCGACCACTCCTGGCTGAAGCGACGGCTGCTCTCTTTTGAAATAGCAGATACCGTGCCTGCCCGCATTGCACCAGGACCACGCAGGTCTAGAAGTTTGAGCGGTCTTGTAGTGGTCAATGCGGCAACTTCCCAGGTTCCGGTTTCGACAACTTTCGAATCGCCAAATATCTCCACCAAACATGAAGACAATTTGCTGGCACCATATACAATGCCCCTATCCGGATCTTCGCTTTTTGCTGGAAAGGGCGCCCGATGATGATCAAATCTGCTGATTGGTCCGAAGCTACGAAAAGAGAGTGCATGGGCACCATGCCTCAAAGGGTCATAAAGTCTTACTATGGTCGCTCCCTTCGGAACAACAAGATAAAGAGGATCAGGAGCCACGGAAGGAGGGGGTGGATCAACGGCAACCAAAGTGCTTAGCTAGCTCCTACAGCCTGGGCTTCATGGAGAACTTCGGCGACCAATCCCTTCTTCAGAGCTTCTATCGGTCTCAGTCCGTCAAAAATGTTGTTAGAACGGGCCAACCAACTGATCTGGGCAAATGCTCCACAGTTCAGGGCCGCAAGCACCTCTGGCAAGCCCTGAACCACACCATTGGGTCCGCTGGCATCAAACTGCCAGGCAGGAAATTTCATGACATTATTGTCTAAGACTCCCAGAAGCAGACCGGCCTTTACTCTGTCATGGGGAGTTTGCCTGGAGACCCCTAGCATTTTCGCGACTTGAGAAGCGGAGAGCGAATCTTGCAAAATGCGCTTGCGATACGCAAACATCTGAACAAGAGAAGCAAGCTCTAGCGAATTCTGCTCATCTTTTGAATACTCGCGGACACCGATGCGACGACCGAAACCGTCATCGCCTGATTTTGATTCTGCATCTGAGTCTGAGTCTGGATACGAGAAGAGAAGCTGCCGAGCCAGAATAGATAGTTCTTCCGGACCCAACCCCTGCAAAAGCAAGTGAACAAAAGCCTGCTTGCTCTCTTCATTAGAAAGCAACTCCAGGGCTCTTTTCTCGATATCTGCCGCTGAAGCCATCTTTGCCCATGCCTCAAAGTACACCATAATTCTAATCTATGCCGTAAGACTCGTCAAGTTGACCAACCTTACATACTTCAAAATATCCAACCCCGCTGTGGTAGGAGAATCTACCAATCGGCTCGCCCCCCTCTCTCACGATGTGGTCACGTTGCCGAGGCATAATCCAATTTATAGCCTTTCAAAACCCGGATGCGGGTGATGTCGAGCAACCCACAATTAATAAAAAACCGGGAATAGCGACACAGAGGCGGGTACAAGCTTAAAGGTATCCCGTTTATTCGGAAGCTCTCAGGAGATTGACCACATGACTGATAGACACAATGGCGAAAGCCCGGCCAAAGACGCTGTGAACCACGTATCCGATACGGCAAGCAGCGAAAGAACTGACCACGCCGCAGATCTCAGTCGCTCCGTCTGGTCCTCCGATAGCAGAGGCAACGTCCCTAACGACACCAAGGCGGGCAACGCCGCCACCAGCGCTACCGCATCCGATGGATTTCAGATTGTGGACGGCAACGATACCGATCCTACAAAAGTCCAGGAGAAAGCAGACTCCGGAGACCGCTCCAAGATATTTGATAAGGGCGAAAAGTCTGATGACCCAAGTCATCCATCCAACTGGAAGACCGACAAGTTCGGCAATGTGACCGAAGCAGGTCCGGATTACAAAGCCGAGTACAATGACAAAGGTGAGCTACAGAGCGTCACCCAGGGCGACGACACCTGGACCCGTCAACCAGACGGGACGATCCGACACGACGATACAGACGCCCAGGGTAACAAGAGGTCTGAAATTATCGACAACGTTCGAAGCTTTACCGCTGAGCCTTACTTCAGCGATCTGGGTGGTGGCTTATTAGGTGGCATGAAAGTTGAAATTGGCACAGGTAAAACCAGCTTGTCCGGTCGCAGTAAACCGATTTATCAAGACTCTGCGCACGACAAGGCGGCAACTGTAATAGTGGACGATATGATAAATAGCCTTCGGGGTGCCCAGGGCGGCGAAGAGAAGAAAGGCAGCAGCGCACACGAAGGCTACCTGGGCTTCTAGAAAGCGAATCTCTAGCAGGTGCCGCTTAAAAGCCATTTGTTTCTTTATCTTCTGTTAGGCATTAGGGTCCTACGCCACCATATTTAATCCCACCAGCTGAAGACTCTTTTTCTTTTCGAGTGTGAACCTGGAACTGCGGTGTCCTTATCTATGGTTCCGAAGCAGTAGTTCTATTCCTGGTCGCCCTGCCATTCTACTTTCTGGCAAAGTTCTCTTTGTGGACTAATCCTCTGAAATCCACAACCTGAATAGATGATTGGGTCATATTGAGACTGCCTCTGCCAAAATCTCTTTACGAATTCGGGGTTTCAATCCACGCTCATTAACTACATCAACTTTGTGACCGAGCAACGCTTCAAACTCTTCATGGAGTTCTTCGATCACTCCAAAATATCGCATTCCTTCAAACTTGGAGCTATCTAAATTGACCAGTATATCGATATCGCTGCTGTCTGTGTAATCACCTCTAGCAACAGAACCAAAAATACGCACATTTGAAGCACCATACCGTTGAGCTATGGCAATAATTTCGTCTCTCTTTTCGGCAATCAGTTTGGCAAGATCCATCAAAGCACCCCTTCGCTAATATCTTACTATTAATTGCTCCGATTCAGAATCACAAAATTTCATCGGAATCACATCTGTCCTCTATTTACCTTCTGCCTGCGCCTCGATAAGAGAAGCGACCACCATGTCTTTCAAACCATATTTCAAAATCTCGGGGAAATAACGCGTATCAACGATGTCGTAGGCAGCCCCGGCATCGACCAGGTCGTCGTCCAGCGCTTTCAACGTCGGGGAACCATGCGTCACGCTCCCAACCGATAGGAAAGTAATCTTTACCTCCCTCGAATTATTCATCTTCATGGTGGCATCTATCACCACATCACGAATTCTGGCAAAGCTATCCTGTCCATCGGTGAGCACGGCGATAGCAAGCGGTTTCGCTCCACCTCTTGCTCGTCGCTCAAAATAATCATCCAGTACATAAGCCAGCGGCTTGGCTATGTCAGTACCGCCGACAGGCATGAGCCGACGAAAAACATCATCGATGTCGCTGCGATTTGCATTCTTCGCAACGGCAAACTGATGATTGAAGGGCACCAGAGTGATACCACGGGGAAAGTAACGAGCGGTGACCAGAGAAAAATTCACACTGTTCAGTCGACACCACTCCCAGCGGCTGCCCAGGAAGTTGTGCGCATCACCGGTATCTGCCGGGCTGGACATACTGCCGGAATTGTCTATTAGCAACGCAAAGTCATAAGAACCCAGCAGTTTTTCCGACTTCTTAACCAGTTCCGGATGTTTCACCAGCCCGGATTCGAGCACCGTATCGGTCTTGCGCCCATCTTTTTTAGCTTGCCCTGCCGCCAGCTTGGTGAAATCCAGTTTCGCCTTTTTGCGCAGTCGCAGCTTTATCTGATAGGTCTTTCCCTTGCGGACTACGGTAAGGTGATAAACATCATTCTCGACCCGGACTTTGGTAATGCGGTCGTCGGCTCTAAGACCGCTCAACCAGGCTAAGGAAGGCTGAAAAACCTTCTCGACCTTTCCTGTCAGGGCATTCTTATTCGGATTGTCCGTCTTATAACCCAACTCCGCAGCCAGGCTCATGCGCGCCTCGGTGGATTTAATGGCAGCCTCGGCATTTTTCATTCTGGGATCGCCTGCAGGAAACTCATAGGCTCGGATCAAAGCCAGATTGAATGCGTTGAGCGCGCGCCTGTAGTCGCCATCATTAAAAAGCTTCAGACCTACTTCATAGGCTTTGGCGGAGCCGGAAGAAGGAATCTCGAGCACCTCGGGATTATATGTGTCGCTGATCGCTCCGGAGAGGGTCTTTTTGACGGCATCTTCGGGGGTAGAGGTATCCAGAGTCGGATTGAGCGCCTCCAGCTTTACAGGAACGCCCACCACAGGCTTCTCCACAATCTGTCCGAACAAAGGCTGCCCCGTGCCCACAAGCACTCCCAGCGATAAAACCAACACAAAAATCTTGTTCGGATTTCCCATTTTTCTCCTCTGCATAAGGATTTTCGGACTGGTCAACAATATGCCCATTTGCCGAAATTGATAAGATTGAAAGAGGAGGTGGAAGCGATTAAAAAATCGAGCTTGCCAAAAGTAATGGTTTCAACCGTTCTTGTTGCCGTCGGACTGCTTGCCTGCGGAATAGATCAGCGCGCCTGTGCCCAGAATTACCACGAGCTTCACCAGTCCAGAAGAATAGAGAGCATAGAGGACCTGCGCCGCTATTTCGACACAGAGCCAACTTACTCAAACCGCCGAACTTATCGCAATTACCGAAGACCATACAAGGCGCCGACCTATTCCAGACCCGGTGTGGAAGGGCGAGAGACCAGGAAGCTGACGACCTGGGAGGGTCCCACAAAAGAAGACCGGTCAATAGATGAAGAGATTACCAAAGCCCAGGTGGACTATGGACCTACCAGCCCCGAAGTGGCAAAGCTAATGCTCAAATATGCCCAGCGCTTTTTCGATGCCCATGATTACACCAAAGCCCAGGCCATGGCCGAGAGGATAATCAAAATCAACAACATCTCGAAGATGGAAGGCATCAACATGAATGATGTCCAGGCTATTCGCCTTACGTCTATGCGCAAAATGATTCCAGAGAACCGACCGCGCAATCCCTATTATAGAAAGGGCATTTTGATAAGCGACGACGACTACTCTCGCATGGCGCTGCCGGGACGCCATAAACTGCCCCAGACTTCCGAAGCAAGAGTGGTTCCCAAAGGAAGCGGTGTCACCGAGGTCAAGTACGGTGCAGAGGCCAGGGAAACGCCAAAGGAAAAGCCAGTGGTGACGACCAGCCCGGCGCAGTTGACCAAGCCAAATACGCAAGCCCAGACCAGTGCACCCGCCAACAATGCAAAGCCCCCTGCTGTCAGATACAGAAAGGTGACCGGATCGCAATCGAGCCCCGGAAGCATTTATGCGCCTAATCGTTTTAGAGATCCTGTGGATGACAGTTTTGACAACCTCGGCAGAAAGTTCGAGACCTATAAATAAGCGCGCAACTAAAAAACTCCATGGAAAACCCTGCATATTTTGCCCGGGGCAATTGCTAGGATGAATTTCTGCGTCGTATTCCTGAGCCTGAACCTAAGCCTGAAATAGCTATGAAAAAACTGCCTGCCGCCCTCCTTTTTATAGTCGGATGCCTTTCCTCATTTAGCACCGCCTACGCCGGCGAGACCACCGCCGTAGATACTATCTGGTCAGCAGATCAAAACAAACTCGACGTACTCTGCCAGAAGCCGCGCACGCCCGGATGTATCTATCCTGGTAGAATTCCTGCCCATCGCATACCAGCCCTCAACAGACCCGACTTTGATATGCCCCGCGTGAAGCGACCGAGCATAGAAATCTCGATGCCCAGAGAAGAGATTTCTATTCAGCAGAAAACGATCTGGGAAGCTCCGACTTCTTTTGATCGACTGATCGAACAAGACATTGAAAAAGCACAGATAGACAACGGACCAACCAGCGCCGAGGCGGGACGACTGATGCTCGCTTACGCTAAACAGTATCTCGATCGAAAAGAGTACGGCAAGGCGGCGAAACTAGCCGACAAGATCATCTTGCTAAATTCCAGAACAAGAATCGATGGAATTTCAATCGGCGAAGTAACGAAACTGAAAGCGGAAGCTCGCCGCAAGGGGAATCTGAATCATCTGAGCGCTCGAAATAAGCTCAAAAACAACTTCTACGTCTTGAATCAGCCGGTTTCATCGGCGGCGCCTACCGTGATAAATATCGGTCCCGGATTGAGACAGATCGCCTACTGAATTTTAAAAGTTCATTTCGAGAACCAGCTTCCCGACCTGTGATGAGAGTCGAGAACCGCTTCGGAAATGTAATAATAGATATAGCACCAGATGAAATATCGCATCGAAAAAAGTTTTCGCAAATGATATGCGATACGCATACCATTTACCCCGCAAGGCTTTCCGCCTGGTATCACTTATGGTTATGCTTTCTGGAGTCGCCAGAGTCACTTGACATAATACCAAATTATTTGCATGCTCTAATTAGGGAAAGCAAGGAGGGTTATTACCATCGAGCCTTTTAATCTACTGGAGTTTCAAAAACGAGCACGAGAGACCGTCGATCCAAGACAGCTCTTCGAGCTATGGGAAGACGTCTGTCAACGCTATGACAGACGGGAGATAGGCTCGTATGAACTCGAAGAGATGAAAGAGATCATTCTCCCTAACTTAAAAGCCCTGGCCGGTCTTAGGCGCTCTATCAACGATACCGGTCCGGCTGATGATCAAAAAGAAAACACTCAGCTCAAAAAACGCGCCTGAAAAATCTTCTCTATTCGAAAAAACTTCTACGAATCCGCAAAAGCGCCTCCTCACCGGGGCGCTTCTTGACATAGCCGAGAAAGACAACAAATCTGCGACATCTCTAAATCTATCTGCCTGACAATTATCTCCAGGCTATGCTATTTTGCACCTTATGCATCGAATTCGAATTCCCGTCAGTTTTAAAAACGCCCTTACCGTCTCTCTGACCGGTCTCTGTCTGTGGTCGGCAGCTTCTGTTTCGCTTGCCTCGGACTGGGTAGAGGAAGGGGTCTCTGATATCGCCCCCAATTCCGGTCAGAGACAGCCGATAGAAAGAGCACCGGTATCGACTCCAGGTTTTAATTCTGGTTCTGGTTCTGATTCAGGTGCTGATTCCAATTCCAATTCCAATTCCAATTCGGAAAGTCCTTTCGACACACCGCCCCAGATGCAGAACCAGAATCAGGACGATCAAACCGGTCCGGATTCGAGCACCAGCACCTCCAGCCAGAGCGGCAACACCCACGACACATCGAAGCCGCTGGAAGCCACTATCAGCACAGTCAAGACAGACTACCGCAGACCGAGCCGCTTTCCCGGACTGGACGGTTATGCAAACAACGTCATGCAAAACGCGCCGATGATTCCATTGCCCCAGAAAGACGAAGCGGTAAATCCCCCCGCCTATAAGTCCTGGCTCAGTGCAACCCATGCCGGTATCACCGAAAATCTCAACCGCGAATCTATCATCGAAGTAAAAGGTAAATGGGACGATTCCGGGCATGTCCTGCACTCTTTTGGAATCCCCTGTAAAAGAGTATCGCCCAACGAACTTGGCGATACCAATCTGGATAATGTCTATGTGGTGGTGGTCAACTGCGCCGGCGACCTACCCACCGAAGCGATTCTCGCTCTCAGGCGTTATGTCGGTATGGGCGGCTATCTGCTCACCACCGACTGGGCTCTCGATGGAGTTTTGAAAAAAACCTTCCCCGGTTATGTCACCTGGAACGGTGGCTATACAGAAAGCGGCGTAGTGGATGCGGTTATTGTAGACCCCGATCCAAGACTTTTCAAAAACTGTCCTCCCACGGCATTCTGGAAACTCGACAAAAAGAGCCAGACGGTCAAGGTAAACCGCCCCGGCGAAGTACGAGTGCTGGCTAGAAGTAGGCTGCTCTCCAGAAGCGACCCGTCCCAATTCGGCATCCTTGCTTTTACGCTGGATTTCAGACAGGGCAGAGTGCTGCATCTGGTCGGACATTTCGACAACAATTCAGATCGCGCCTTCAATAATGCCCTGCCCGATCCGGCTCCGGGAATTCAAATTAGTCTAAGGCAGGCTCTGGCAGCCAATTTTATAGTGGAAGCAATCAAAAACGGCCGCAGCCGCTAGAGCCTCAGATCAACATTTTTACCACGGCTATGATAAGCACAAATGCTATCAGCTGACGCAGCCCCTTCTGCGAAGAGCGGCTGGCGCCATAATAAGACCCTATTAGAGCACCGACAAGGGCGAAAAAAAGGAATGGGACAATCTCAGAAAAGTCCACTCTGCCTGACAGATAGCGGGCACCGAGCCCGGCAAAGGAATTGAGCACAATAAACAAAGCGGAGCATCCGGCGGTGGTTTTGGAGTCGGCCCAACCGCATAGAATTATCAGAGGACTGAGGAAAACACCACCCCCGATACCTAGTGCGCCGGAAACAAAACCGAGAATCGCTCCTGCGATAGCCGCCACTTTAAGGTCGGGACTTTTGACAAAAGGCTCCTCTGTATCGACTTTGCCTCTATGAAACCAGAGCATCAAAGCAGAGACGAACAAAACCGCCGCCAGCATCCACCCGAACTGTTTTTCGGTCAAAGGCACCGTCGCCCCCAGATAGGCGAAGGGAATGGAAATCAGGATAAAAGGCAGACTGAGCTTCATAGAAAGATAGCCCCGGCGACCATAGGCCAGGCTGGATATGCCGGCAGTCAGACAGTTGAGAGTGAGGGCTGTGGTCGCCATCACATCCGGAGCCACCCCCCAGAAAGACATAATCGCCAGATAGCCGGTGGCACCACCATGCCCCACGCTTGAATAAAGCATGGCGATGAGCATTACAGCGAAGTGTTGAAGGTTATCCATATCGCAATTCCGGCAGGAGACTTCAAATGAAACAGTAAATCGACAGAATAGAAATAATACAAGGTTGAACGAACCGCTAAAGCAAATCGCTACATATAACTCTCTACGGACTCAGCACAATAGCACGCAGGTTACAAACTAGTATCCACCCGGGGCATTACGCTAATTGTCGATGCCCCTGGCTCCATTCTCAGTAGTGGTTTCGAGAATTCGGTACACCGCCTAATCCTTTTGGTCTCATTGCAAAAAAAACTATACCTCTGCCGTCCGTCTCTGGATGGATACAATCCAGAGCCTTCGGCCAACATAATGTTGAAACATTCGGAGCCCGGAGCATAATCAAGTGTATCTTTCATGCAAGCCCACCGCATTCTGGCAGAGCAAACTCTCGATTCTAGCTTCCATGATCCTGATGGCAGGTCTGGTATGTCAGCCTCCTGCACAGTCCAAAGATAATCTGTTCTCATCCAAGTGCTCCGGGTGTCACACGATTGGCGGCGGTGACGCTGTCGGTCCCGACCTGGCCCAGACGAAAGAATGGACCGACGATAAGCTCAAAGCCGCTGTTGAAAAGATGGCAGCCATGAGCGGAGGGCTAACCGGAGAGGAGATCACCGCCCTGGTTTCCTATCTGAAGAATCCTGACACCGAAGCAAACACTTCTTCCGAAAAACAAGAGAATCCTCAATCGGAACAACCTGCCTCCAAGACGGCGGCGGAAACGGACATGGAGGTTGACCTGCCAGGCTCTTATGAAGAAGGAAAGATGCTCTATTTTGGGCAGAAGTCACTTGAGAACGGGGGCATGTCCTGCATATCCTGCCACCAGAGCGGCAGCCCCGAAGGTCTTGGACCAGATCTGAGCAGAATAACTGAAAAGTATAAGGGAAGAGCCCTGGTCTCAGCTTGCAAGCAAGCCCCTTTCAAGGTCATGCAGGCAGCTTATCGAAATCACCCAATCACAGAGGCCGAAGCTCTTAATCTTGCAAAATACCTGTCGGGTGACAAAAACAAATCAAGTGAAAAAACGGAAACAGAGAAACCGCTCCCCATTCCGGCTATAGGCGGTGGTGCCGCCATCGCATTTCTGGCGATGCTGGCATTAGGTTACCGCAATAGAAACCGGGGCGTTAGAGAGAAACTGAAGAGGAAATAGACAAATGGGCTGGATCAGAGACATCTTTGCGCCGAAGCAGCGTCAGTGGGAAGACATGTACAGGAACCGCTGGCAATATGACAAGATTGTTCGCAGCACCCATGGAGTCAACTGCACCGGCTCTTGTAGCTGGAACGTCTATGTGAAGGGAGGAATAGTCACCTGGGAACTTCAAGCCCTCGATTATCCGACCATCAGCAAAGATATTCCACCCCACGAGCCCCGGGGATGCCAGCGCGGTATTTCCTGCTCCTGGTACCTCTACAGTCCGCTGAGAGTCAAGTATCCATATATAAGAGGGGCTCTGCTCGACCTGTGGCGCAAGAGCAAGACCGAATGCGGGGGAGATCCGGTAGAAGCCTGGTCAAAACTGGTAAATGATGAAGAATCACGAAAACGTTATCAGAAAGCCCGGGGGAAGGGCGGTTTTCGCCGCGCGTCCTGGGATGATGTAAACGAGATAATGTCGGCCGCCAATATCTACACGGCCAAAAGATATGGCTCAGACAGAGTGGCAGGATTCTCGCCTATCCCGGCAATGTCCATGGTCAGCTATGCTGCCGGGTCAAGATTCATGCAGCTCTTCGGCGGTCTGTCCATGTCCTTCTACGACTGGTATTGCGATCTACCACCGGCCTCACCCGAGATCTGGGGGGAGCAGACCGATGTGGCCGAAAGCGCCGATTGGTTCCATTCCAAATTTGTTGCCGTGGTAGGCTCCAATGTCCTCATGACCAGAACCCCTGATGCACACTTCCTAGTAGAAGGCCGGCACAAAGGTTCCAAGGTTGTGGTATTTTCACCAGACTTTTCCATGACCTCCAAGATCGCAGATGAATGGATTCCCATCCATCAAGGTCAGGATACAGCTTTCTGGATGGCTGTCGGTCACGTGATTCTAAAAGAGTTCTATGTCGACCGTCAGGTCGGATATTTCACTGACTATGTGAAGCAATACAGTGATTGCCCCTTCCTGGTAAAACTCGAAAAGCAGGCGGACGGATCCTACCAGGCCGGACGATTTCTGCGTACCAGCGAAGTCGAAACGACAAAGGACATGGCTAACGCGGACTGGAAGATGTTTGTCCTGGACGCAAAAACAGGCGAGTTAAGAGTGCCGAAGGGGACAATCGGGCATCGCTGGCAGGAGAAGAAGGGTGAATGGAATCTCAAACTTGAAGATACCATATCCGGTGAGCCGATAGATCCGGCTCTGATGCTAGATCAGCATGGCGTAAAAGCGGATGGAGTAGTCAATCTCATTGTCAATGATTTCTCAGAAGGCACCAATGACAAAATCGCCAGAAGACAGGTCCCGGTTAAAAGAGTAAAAACCGTCGACGGCGAAGTGCTTGTCACAACGACCTTCGAACTTCAATTGACCCAGTACGGTGTCGCCAGGGGACTCGAGGGAGACTATCCCAAAGACTACAACGACGAGCTGGCGGTATACACTCCAGCCTGGCAGGAAAAATTCACAGGAGTTCAGGCTGATACCCTGATAAACTTCGCCCGGCAATGGGCCACCACTGCCGAGAAGTCCCGCGGAAAATGCAGCGTCATCATCGGCGCCGGCGTCAATCACTGGTACCATAACAACCTGATCTATAGATCCATCATCATGCCTCTTATATTCTGCGGCTGCGTTGGTGTCAATGGCGGTGGTCTAAATCACTATGTCGGGCAAGAGAAGCTTGCCCCCCAGGCCTCATGGGCGCCAATCGCATTCGGCGGCGACTGGGGTGGTCCGCCCAGGCTGCAGAATACACCGTCATGGCATTACATGCACTCCGATCAATGGCGGTATGACCAGAATTTCGACGAGATGTGCCCTGTAAGCGATCACAGACACATTCTGGCCAGTGGTCATACTGCCGACAAACAGGCCCTCGCCGTAAGAGCCGGTTGGATGCCCTGTTATCCGCAGTTCAATGAAAGCAACTACGCCCTGGTAGAAGAAGCCCGCTCTAAAGGGGCTCAGTCGGACCAGGAAATCATCGACTATATCGTCGGTAGACTGAAAGATCGATCGCTCAAGTTCTCCATGGAAGACCCGGACAATCCTGAGAGTTTCCCCAGGGTCTGGTACATCTGGAGAGGCAATGCCATTTTAAGCTCCGCCAAAGGGCATGAATACTTCCTCAAACATTACCTTGGCACCCACACCAATCTGATTGCAAAAGAGAAGGCTGAAGAGCTGGTTAAGGAAGTGACCTGGCATGACAAGATTCCCACAGGCAAAATGGATCTCATTGTTGATCTCAATTTCAGGATGGACTCCTCGGCGCTCTACTCGGACATAGTGCTGCCAGCATCCACCCATTACGAGAAGCACGATCTGAACAGTACCGATATGCACACGTTCATCCATCCGCTTCAGCCGGCTGTTCCGCCATGTTGGGAGTCGAAAACCGACTGGGAGATTTTCAAAGGACTGGCCCGAGCTACCGCAAAAATGTCGGAGAACTACTTCGACGGACCAGTCCAGGATGTGGTCATAGCTCCTCTCCTTCACGACACCCCGGCCGAGATTGCGCAGCCCACTGTGAAAGACTGGGCGAAAGGCGAATGCGAAGCCATTCCCGGCAAGACAATGCCCTCTTTCAAGATAGTCGAAAGAGACTATCACAACCTGTTCAATAAATTTGTTTCACTGGGACCTAACTTCCGCAACAACGGACTCGGCATGCACGGCACCACATATGACGTCGCTGACATCTACGACGAGTATATGGAGAGCTACCCGACCCGGACCTGGGGCGGCAAAACCTATCCAAGCCTGTATGAGGCAAAAGATGCATGCAATGCCATTCTTCACTTCGCAGCAGAGACCAACGGTGAGCTCGCATATCGAGCCTTCCAGGCCGAATCAAAGAAAACCGGAATCGATCATACGCACCTGGCAACGGATTCAAGATCGGTTCGCATGCACTTCGAAGATTTGTCAGTACAGCCGCGCCGCATTCTGACCACTCCATTCTGGACAGGAATAACCAATGATGGAAGGACATATTCTTCCTATTGCCAGAACAAAGAGGAACTCATCCCCTGGCGAACCCTGACTGGAAGACAGCAGACCTATCAGGATCATGAAGCTTATGTGGCCTATGGTGAGCATCTGCCTGCCTTCAAGCCCAGGGCAGAAGCCAGGGTTACCGGCGATCTGGAGCACACCGAAAGCGGCGAGGGGAGACTGGTGCTCAACTACCTTACCCCCCACGGCAAGTGGCATATACATTCGACTTTCGGCGATACTCTCAGGATGAAGACTCTCTCCCGAGGCACTGAACCTGTCTGGATCAACGATAAGGACGCAGACATGATAGGGGTGAACGACAATGACTGGGTCGAGGTTCTCAACGATCACGGTGTGGTGTGCACCCGTGCCAATGTAAGCGCGAGAATCCCGCGCGGTCTGGTGATGATCTACCACTCCCCAGAGCGCACCGTAGGAGTGCCAAAATCCCGCACCCGTAAGATGCGCCGAGGCGGAGGTCATAACAGCCTTACCAGGGCCAGACTGAAACCCCTGTTCATGCTGGGCGGCTATGCTCATCATACCTATGCCTTCAACTACTGGGGTCCTCAAGGTGTGAACCGAGATACTTTCGTCGTGATCAAAAAGATGGACAAACCGGTATGGTGACCAGGAGGACACGTAGATGGATGTAAGAGCCCAAGTTTCCATGGTGTTTCACCTGGATAAATGTATCGGTTGCCATACCTGCAGCGTTTCCTGCAAAAATGTCTGGACAGATCGAGCCGGCTCGGAGTATATGTGGTGGAACAATGTCGAGACCAAGCCGGGCACAGGATTCCCTACCCTCTGGGAAGATCAGGATCACTACAAAGGGGGCTGGAAGAAAAATGGTGGTGGCGATCTCAAACTTCGCAGCCAGAGCAAGCTCGATTCATTTATAAAACTCTTCTACAATCCCAACCAACCGGGTCTGGAAGATTACTACGAGCCCTGGACCTATGAATACGAAAATCTTTTCGATGCCGAAGAAGGCGAAGATCAACCCACCGCCATTCCAATCTCACAGATAACCGGACAGCCTATGGATATCGAGGCCGGTCCGAACTGGGACGACGACCTTTCCGGCTCTCCTATATATGCCGAGAATGACATCAATCTGGATGAACTCACCGACGAAGAAAGGCACCAGCTCTTCGAGATTGAAAGGGTCTCGATGTTCTATCTGCCGCGCATCTGTAATCACTGCGCCAATCCCAGTTGCGTGGCCTCCTGCCCCTCCGGGGCACTCTATAAGCGCGGGGAGGACGGCATTGTCCTGGTCAATCAAGACGTATGCCGCGGATGGCGAGCCTGTGTATCAGCCTGTCCATACAAAAAAGTCTACTACAACTGGAAGACCGGTAAGTCGGAAAAGTGCATCCTCTGCTATCCCAAGCTGGAGACAGGACAGATTCCCAACTGCTTCCAGTCCTGTGTCGGCAGAATCCGTTACCTGGGAGTGCTGCTCTACGACGGTGACAGAGTTGCCGATGCAATGAAGGTCCCCGACCATTCACTGGTAGAAGCCCAGCGCAATGCCCTCCTCGATCCGTTCGACGATTCGGTGATAGCAGCAGCCAGGAAAAACGGTATTAGCGAGGAATTTCTGGAAGCAGCCAGAAACTCGCCTGTCTATGACTATGTCATGCGATGGAAACTGGCACTGCCACTTCATATCGAGTACAGAACCATGCCGATGCTCTTTTATGTGCCACCATTATTGCCCGCCATGGGAAAACTGGAAAACGGCATCTACGAACACTCTGCCGAGAAGTTCTTTACCGCCCTGGAGCAATCTCGGGTGCCGATCAAATATCTAGCCAGACTTTTCTCTGCCGGTAATGAAGAGATTATCAACAGTGTAATGAAAAAACTCATGGCAATCCGGTATTACATGCGCTCCCTGGATCTGGACGATGTCGATGTTGTCGAAATAAGCAAGGCGCTGAGAGAAGGGAATACAAATCCGGAAGAAGCGGAGGCCATATACAGGATGACAGCCCTACCAACAGTCGATCAGCGTTATGTCATCCCTCCCTTGCAACGGGAGGAGGTCATCTCCACCACCTGCAGTCCGGAGATGTGCAAGGGCTGCACCGGATTAGGTGTCACGGTAGAAATTGATAGAGGTCCATAGTCATGCCGGTGAAACGATTGAACAAGAGAGAAATGCTTGCTGCCCTGGCTCCTTTGCTGGAATATCCGAACGAGCATTACAAAGAGGTCCTGGAAGACTCTTGTACGGCTCTAATGGAGAGGTGCCCAGAAGCTTGCGCCACTCTTCTTAAATTCAAGAAAGAGATAGATTGCCTCACCAAGGAGGACCTGGAAGAGATCTACACACGCACCTTTGATGTAGCCCCCGTATCCAGCCCATACATCAGTGTACATCTATATGGCGACGAAAATTTCGACCGGGGAAACCTGATGGCCACCCTGGCAGGCAAATTTGAGGAAAGGGGATTCAAAAACGACAATGAACTGCCGGATCATCTAGCAGTTCTACTGAGATTCTCAGAGTATCTGACAGATGAAGAGCTGGATGAGCTTGTAGAACACTGCCTCCGCGAACCACTCGAAAATATGCTTAAAGCACTTAAAGGCACCAAAAGCCCCAATCTTTTCTACTTCCCAATTCTGTCCGTTCGAGAGCTGATTGACGCAGGGCATTTCTAACTAGGAGCAGGAACGTGATTGACATCTTACTGTATATAGTTCTTCCTTACCTGGCGGTGCTGATCTGTATAATCGGGTCGATTTACAGGATACGCAAGGAGCCCATGACCTATTCGGCGCTGTCTTCGCAATTCCTGGAAGCGCGCGGTCTGATGTGGGGTTCACTGCCCTGGCATATCGGAATAAGCCTCATTCTGATAGGCCACATTCTGCCATTTCTCTTTCCTGGTCAATGGAACGCACTGCTCTCTAATCACGCCATGTTGTTAGCGGTAGAGGGACTGGGGTACGGTTTATCTGCTCTCTGCTTGCTGGGGCTGGTAGTGCTCGGCGCAAGACGCTTGATCTCCTCCCGCATCCAGTCGGTAACCACCACGATGGATCTGGTCATACTCCTGCTTCTTTTATTCCAGGTCGTTTTGGGAATGCTTACAGCCATGCGTGCCCAGTACGGCTCTATGTGGTGCACCGGGACCACAGTGCCCTACCTGTGGAGCCTGGTCACTCTGAATCCCGATCTCTCCTATATCAATGATCTTCCCCATGCCATGAAGGCACATATTGTAGGGGCATGGATCCTGGTTCTACTAATTCCATTCTCCCGGCTCATCCATATGTTCTCGGTACCGATCTCATATCTCACCAGACCTCCCCAGAACGTAATCTGGGCCAATCCAAGACACCAGAAAGAAAAAGCCGAAGTCTTCGCGAGAGACGAGGCCAGGCGCCACTTCATCAAAGCAAGCTGCGGTGTATTCGGCGGGCTGGTTCTGCTCTCGGTAGGCGCCCTGGACAAGATCGGTCAGTTCTTTTTCGGTCCCAGACTGTCCTTCAGCGAAGAGACCGAGCTGATGGAATCCAAACTCAAACGCCTGGAGCTAACTGCCGAGCAAAGGAAGCTGGAGGTCGAGCGCCGGGAGAATGAATTTATACTGGTGGCCGCCTTGAAAGATCTCGACCGAGAAGAGGGCAAATACTTCATTGACTACCAGATGCAGCCGGCTATTGCATTCAAGAACGAAGCTGGGCTTCCCCAGTTGATCTCAGCCAAGTGCACCCACCTGGGCTGCACCGTTGGCAACAAGGCGGATAAGGAAGGAAGAATCCTCTGTCCCTGCCATGTCTCCTACTTCGATATCAAGACCGGCACCCCGAATCAGGGTGCTCCGGCAGAAGCACCGCTACCGATACTGGGTTGGGTTGTTTTGAACTCTAAAGGAGAAGTTCTGGCAAGCCGCAGCAAGACCGGAGAGATTAATGGAACGATTGCAACACAAGACGCTGAAACGGCTCAAGTTTTTATCCGGCGAGCTGATGTTACAGGCTAGATCGGAACAAGTCACGGAAGAGGTAACCGACCATGGTTGAGACACAGAAAGTAGACAGCACCGAGCCTGAAACAGGCAATGCCTCCACAGGAGATACCAAGCCGGCTCTGTTCTCTTTCCTCCTGGAGCGCTTCCCTATCGAGAAAATGAATTTCCACTACATGGTGGAGAAGAAAGAAGTACCGGTTCATCGCATGTCCTGGGGATACTATACCGGGGGTCTTACTTTCTTCTTTTTCATGATCCAGGTCGTGACCGGACTCTTCCTCTTGTTTTACTACCAACCCACGGTCAGCGACGCCTTCCTATCGGTAGAATACATCAACAACCATGTAAGCGCCGGTCCCCTGATTCGGAACATGCACGCCTGGTCGTCTTCGGCCATGATCTTCTTTGCCACGGTCCATCTTATAGTGGCCTTCGCCATGAAGTCTTTTGAAAAGCCACGGGAGATAACCTGGATCGTCGGAGTTCTCCTTCTGTTCATTACATTTACTTTCGGCTTCACCGGCTATCTCCTGCCCTGGAATCAGATAGCGGTAAATGCCACCAAAGTCGGATTGCAATCCATAGACAACCTCGGCCAGTACCTCGGTCCGTTCTCTCATATCCCGGTTCAACTACGGGAGACTTTTCAGGGAGAGGCCAGTGTGGGTCAATCTACCCTGGGGCGATTCTACGCAATGCATGTGGTCATACTGCCCCTGGCACTGGTTGCTCTGCTAGGTCTACATCTGTTTCAAGTTCAGTTGCATGGCATGAGCAAGGGCGTAGATGAAAAGACAAAGAAAACGGAGAAGTTCTTCACGGCTTTCTTCTTCAAGGATCTGGAAGTCTGGGCTTATGCTTTCCTTGCTCTTTTCGTTTTGGCTTCCTGCATCCCCTTCGAATCGTTTCTACCGTTTCCCCTGCTTGAGCCATACAACGCCCTCGGTGCCACTCCTCCCGGTATCAAGCCGGAATGGTATTTCTTCTTCGTATACTACCCGCTCGAGATGTTCAATTTCCTCTTCATCATTATTGCCAGCACCATCGTTGTCGCCATACTCTTTCTCACACCCTGGATATTCAAGGGAACCAGCCGGCGCAATCTCCGATTCATAGCGCTGGCGGTATCAGCTTACTTAATCGTTATGACCATTTTCGGAGAACAGATCTATCACTGGTGGAAGCACTGAAAAGAGAATCATGGAAATTCTAAGAGATCGGGAGGCAGCACAAAGCTCATGATTGACAATAGAAGCCAGCACCAAGGAGGATTTCGCATATTTTATGCCTGCCTGCTTGTTATGGGAGCGAACTATTTCACCGTGACCGCAGTACATTCTTATCCGCAGTTCCAGGAGTTCACCGAGAAACATTCCGGTCAGGCTGCCAATTGTGCCATGTGCCATTCGAATGGAAACGGACCTACAGGTACCGGTCCCGGGCAGATAGACGGACTGAATGAAGAAGAGCTAAAGCGGCTTGAAGAAGCAAGAAAGGCTTTTCAACCTGGTCAGAAGATTGACAGCCCGATTCTCAATGAGTTCGGAAACAAGATAGTGGAAGAGCTTGGAAGAAAAGAGGTACTGGCCCTGGTGAAAGAGCCCGAAGCACTGGCCACCAAGCTCAACAAGAATCTGGATACGGACAGGGACGGAATTCCGGATGCAGAAGAGTATCTCGATGGCACCGATCCCACGAACAAATTCCACGGTCATCCCTGGAAGATGTTCCTGGTCAATCTGAACCGATATAAGCAGCATATTCTGCTCACTTTCGCCGCTGTTCTATTACTGAATTATGGACTTGGTCACCTGATCAAAGGGATAGCTGTACTTACGGAAAAACGGTAGCTCTGATCTGACCGGTATATATCAACCGGGAGAACGATACGGATCCAGAGCCGGAATTGCTAACTTAGCAACTCTAAATGCCCTGTAGTAAACCGGAGACTATTATGTCATTAAATGTAGATTTGTTAAAAAGCACCTTCGCGCGTGCAAAAGAAGAGAATGGTGGGTTGAGATCTCTCGGTTTGAGATTCTATGAGCGCTTGTTCGAAAAATATCCTCAGGTGAAGCCGTTGTTCAGTACTCCTCCTGAAGAACAGCACAAAAAACTCATGGCTTCAGTGGGGGCTACGATCGCTTCTCTGAATGAACCAGACAAAATGGTGCCTTTCCTGCAAGCCATGGGAATAAGACATCTGAAGTATAAAACAGAATCGGCTCATTACGGAGCTGTTGGTGAGAACCTGGTTGCTGTGCTGGGTGAACATCTATCCAAAGAAGGCGAATGGACCTCTGAGATGAAAGCAGCCTGGGAAGAAGCTTTAAATGCAGTCTCGGAGATAATGATCCAGGCTGCGGAGAACCCTGAAAGCTGCAAAGAGAATTTGCTCAAAGCCGGATACGACGCAGACGGCATGCGAAAAGACACAGAACAGCCCTGGGTCCTAAGCAGATAGGCAGTCTATTAATTCAGTAAATGAAAAGATCCCAGTTTCAAATCGAACCGGGATCTTTTCCACAACCAAAGGTAATGAGCTTTGAGTGATCCTAATGCTGGTGTTCCTTCTTTCTGGTCGGCCCATTCTGACTAGGGATTCTGGAATTCGGCACCCTTCCGGAGATAGAACCACCAGTTGAGAACAACGCACAGGACATAAAAAACAGAGAATCCATAGAGGGCGTACTCGGGTGTGGTTGCAGTTATCTGTTCGCCCAATTCTTTGGGGATAATGAATGCCCCATAGGCAGCCACAGCCGATGTCCACCCCAGTACTGGCCCGGCCTGTTCTTTATTGAAAACTACTGCGATGGTTCTAAAAGTAGAACCATTTCCGATACCTGTTGCAGTAAACAGAATGAGGAAAAGCAGAAAGAAGGGAACAAAGTATTCTTCCGGGGTAGCGGATTTGTAAGCCATCTGCATGTAATAAGCGACTCCCAGAGCACTTGCCACCATAACAATTGAAATAATCTGCGTTACCTTCGCACCTCCCAGTTTATCCGCTATCATACCGCCCACTGGTCTCACGAGTGCTCCTAGACAGGGGCCAATCCAGGCGTACATGAGAGCACTGGGGCCATTCGGATTGGCCGTATCATGGGTCAGAACGCCACCGGCACCGACCACATGACTGAATCCGAAAATGACTTTGATAGCGAGAGGAAAGGCAGCAGCGTATCCTATAAATGATCCGAAGGTCATGGTATAGATTATCGTCATCACCCAGGTGTGATGGTTATTGAAGATCTTGTACTGCCGCTTCAAATTGTTGCTGATCTCACCGGGAATGAGCTTAAGCAAGAAGACCGTGACTGCAATCACTACAGGCAGCACCAGCCACTTGCTAATGTTAATCCCGGCACCATTGGCAGCGGCAGGTAAAATCAGCCAGAGACCAACAGAGGCCGTAATCATACCGATCAAAAGCATACCTATAAGCTTGACGAAACAACTGAACGGATTGCCGATATCAGGCGAGACATGCTCGTCCCGGATATTGTTCATACCAAACCAGGCTGCTATCGAAAGCGGTATCAAAAAGAGAAGCCATACATAGCCGGCATTCTGAATATAGGTATCGGCTCCGGCAGCGATTTTGCCAATAATCGTACCGCTGGAACTCTTCAAAATCATGCCTTGCTGCCCAAATACCCCGAAAGTCATTGCAAGGGGAACAACGACCTGCATGGTAGTCACACCGAGATTACCCAGGCCTGCGTTGAGACCCAAGGAAAGACCCTGGACCTTCTTTGGGAAGAAGAAACTGATATTGGACATGGATGAGGCGAAATTTCCTCCACCTATACCGCTGAAGAGTGCCAGAACTTGAAACACCCAAAGAGGCGTACTAATGTCCTGCAAGGCAATTCCCGTTCCCAGGGCAGGAAGAATCAAGAGGGCGGTAGTAAGAAATATTGTGTTCCGTCCTCCGGCAATTCTTATAAAAAAGGTACTGGGAATTCTAAGGGTTGCTCCGGACAACCCGGCAATGGCCATAAGCGTGAAGAGATCGTCCTTGGCAAAAGGAAAACCCAGGCTCAACATCTGAACTGTAATGACCCCCCAGTACATCCAGACGGCGAAGCCACACAGCAGACATGGTATCGAAATCCAGAGATTACGATTGGCTATCTTCTTGCCAGCCTGGCTCCACTGGCTCTCATCTTCCGGATTCCAATCACGGATGTCACCATTGACCGCTGCCGGCGGTTTAAAAGTCCGCTCCCTCGAATCCGAATCAATAGCCATATTCTCTATTCTCCCTAAAGTAAAGTAGTGATCAAGCGGCCATATACAGCCGCTCTATTCGCAGGTCTATCTCGTCTTTTCGAAACTCCGGTACTATTATTTTGATTAAGCGAGCAAATGCGGCCAGCTCTCCGGGTAGATCACTTGTCTCCATAATCAAACTCAGTCGATGAGCTTGCCGACAGACCGGTTTGACAAAATCAAACTCGTCCCGGTTGCAGTAGCTATGAACAAAGTTCGACAACTCATTGGCGATCGACTGATCCTGCGACATATACTCTCTATGGAGGCAGGCATCATTGCAATATAGCTGTCCCTCTCTCTCCCGCCCCTGGCTGCATAGAGCTATACCCAGCCCCCGCAAAACCTGCCGAATCACTGCTTCACCGTTCGCTCCGGCTCCGGAAGAGCTGGCTCCACATTGAAGCACCTCTCTGAACAGTGCCTCCGCTTCCACGAATCTGTCGCACAAATGCATGACGGAAGCGGTAAGTATCATGCACGGTACCAATCGCTCCGGTTGTCCTTCAAAGCGACTCCTGAGACAACATAGAACTCGCTCCAGATAGTCCAATCCTTCCTTCAGCCGGCCGACTAGAATATGTATCACAGCAAGCCTGGCATCGCACTGCATCAGGTCATCCGGTTGAGCAAACGGCGGGCTAGATAGAGGAGAACTGTCGAGCTGTCGAGAGCGTCCTGAGCTCATCAAGACAGACAGTTTACTCTCTACAAATAGACTGCATTCGAACTTTCCTTCCAGCAGATAACAGAAAGCCAGTTCCTTTAAAAGAATGAGACGAAGCCCGGGATAATCTTGATAGAACAATAGACCCAGACATCGCTTATAGAGCTGACGCGCAGAGCTAAAACGCTGCCTGACTCTTTCAGCATTTGCATTAACAAGCATGATCTCGACGATCTCTTTGACATGCTTGTAGTCCGATCTAAACGTAGAGTAACACTGTCTTTTCAATAGGGCACCCACCGAATTCGATTGCCGATGAGCAAGCGTAAGTGTATTTTCTGCAATAGACCAGGTCGCTGCATCCTTCCAACGGCTGGGAAACCAGGTGACAAAGATTAAACCGCGAACCGGTTTCAATAATGTTTCCACCCTCCGATTGATTACCAGGAATAGACTGGATAGCGGGGTTTACACGGCTATCTTCGAAGGGTTGCGGGAACTCACCTCTCTTTCAATACAAAGATGGATGCCCGGCTCTTCATCCTCTGGAACAATTGAACCAATCTTCCCACAATAGAGAGATGGAACGAATGAACGATCACTGTCATCCAAACTCCAATTCAGTCGACTGCCCGATTTACGCAGTAATGCGAATGATATCCGCCAAGTGGACAGTGGAAATCATGCGGGAAATCTCGATCCAACCTACCAGAACAAGGCAGTTCCTGAGCCGAATACCGGGTCTGAGCATGAAATGCTTGCAGGAGAGATTGAAAGAACTGGAAGCAGCAGGAATGCTCAAAAGAATCAAATTCGAAGAGAAAGTTCCGAAGGTGGAGCACCATATCACCCCGAGGGGAGAAAAATTACTTACGATAATGATTCAACTAAAAGAATTGGCGGAGGAGACAGCTACTAGCGTTTGTAACTGCCCTATAGAAGCACACATAGCCGGCACTCCTCTGTCTGAGACAACCTGCCCTAAACGTCGTGATTAGAGGGCGTCCGGAATTGTTTTATTTTTTTTACCAACCATCATTCCTCTTCAAAGGAATGCCGGAAGAATCAACCTTAATATCGAGGTCCTAAAACTAGGATTAGTCCATAGTCATCCTGGCAGTGTTGCCCGGGCAAGTCCCTTTACCAGGTATTGACATGACATTAAAATATGCGGTTCATCTACTAGCTTCCACCACTTTAGCTTTGAATCTGCTACTCGGTCCTGGAACACTCTCAGGGCTGGCACTGGAAGAACTTCAAGAGCCTCCGACCCTGGAAGGAAATAGAAATTCTGAGGATAAGACCAGAGCGGATTATGTGGCTATCGACCTGGCCACCGTTAACGATACCAGTGGGTCGACCGCGGCCCCCTCTGAGTTGGACAGTCCCTCAGAGAATGAAGTAGACAATGATGGCTCAGATAAGCTGCTCGCCCAGGGCGATCCACAGATCGATCTGAAGCCCCCCATCTCTGTCGATGGAGACTCCTCCGACAAAAAGATGTTGAAGCTCAGCGCAACTGCATCAAATGAATACGAAGAGATAAACAAGTTGAGCAACCGTATCCTCAAAAAGGAGGTCGAGCTACTGAAGCTGAACACAGAGTTTCGCATCAACTCGACAAAGCAGAGCAAATGGAAGCGATGGAGCGCATTCGGCTTTAACATGGCAGCTTCAGCAGTTTCATTTTCTGGTATCACCACTGTAGCCTGGGAGAACTGGAGAACCCACCACAATTTCAGAAAAGGCAACAGAGAGACCTTCATCACCGGTCCACTGCTTCTTCTCATTGGTCACTCAATTGTGCTGGGTGGCATCGTAGTAGAGAGCGGACTGGATAAATTGAAAGAATACAAGGACTGGAAAAAAGGCATCAGTCCCGGTGGCATGACAAAGAAGGTACTGGTTCTCCAGAATGAAATAGATACCTTGATAAATGAAAGAGACAAAGCGCTAAAGGCGTACAGACATCCTTCCGACCTTCAGAAGAACTTCATGAACGCTGAGGGCAAGGTGTTGAGAGATGTACGTGATCTTGCTCTGGTCGAGTTCGCCAGCTTCTATGTACGCGCAAGAAAAAGAGCTGTATCTCGAGACGCTGCGTATGTAAATGGATCGGCTATAGCGGCTACTGGCGGCTATCAGGGCTCGCTCAACGGCATGTTATCTGTGATCAACAAGCGCAGAATGCAAGCGGTTCCGGCAGGTCTGGGCTTCCTCGAATCAGGTGCTCTGATTGTGCTTGCCCCCTGGATCAACCGGGGCGCCGCAGCTGTTACCGGAAAGGTGGCAAGCAAGAATATCCGGAAGAAACTGGGCGATCTAGGCAATACCACGATCAAGCAGCTCGAGACCGACCTGAGAGATCTGAAGACTGTAACCGCCCAGTTGCCCGATTCGCTCAAACCAAAACATATGACCCACAGAATCGATCTATATGACGACGGTCAGGGTGTCTTCGAACAACAAAAACTATTCGACGCAGCCGAAAAGAGCAAGAGCAAAAAGGAGTTCTGGGAGCGAGTCCTCTACAATTCAGCCATCGGCGGCACGAAGATGGCCTGGGGTATAAACCTCACCTATGCTGGTGCCGCCTTCCCAACCGGTGGCGGTCATAAAGTGGAGCAGTTCCGACGCATCGTCGCCAACGGCAGCACCACCTTCGTAGTAGGTACAAGCATCTGGATGTTTGACACCATTCAAGCAAGAACAAGAGGAGAGATTGACCTTTACACCATGGGTGTAAATCAAGCCACGCCGATTCACAAACTGAATCGCAGGCTAGATATGCTCAATAAATTAGACGAGAAACTCAAAATCTAAACTTCCACTAGAAGGGAATCCTGATGACCACTGACAAAAAGGCCATTTCGGTCCTTACTATGAACACCCTGGCATTTTGCATCTGTTTTGCCTGCTGGATGCTCTACGGAGTTCTCATAACCTTCCTGGTCAACAATGGGCTTTATCAATGGGATAAAGCTCAGATGGGCTGGCTCATAGGCACACCTGTTTTGACAGGAGCTCTGTTGAGATTGCCTGTCGGAGTATGGACAGATCAATACGGCGGCAGAATAGTTTATCCCCTGGTCATGCTTGTGGCAGCAGCCGGTATGTTCTCGGTCAGTTTCTGCAACAGCTACTATCAGTTCCTGGCCGCTGGTCTCTTCTTCGGTCTGGCCGGCGCATCTTTTGCAGTGGGCATCGCCTATACCTCGGTCTGGTTTCCAAGGGAGAAACAAGGAACCGCGCTAGGTATATTCGGTGCCGGCAATGCCGGCGCAGCCATAACCAGTATCGGTGCCCCCCATCTGCTTCTGGCTGTAACAGACAACTTGAATAATCTGGAGGGCTGGCGCATGGCGCCAAGAATCTATGCCGGGGTTCTTTTGGTAACGATAGTCTTCTTCTGGTTCTTCACATATCCCAAGAAGATTGAGCACGGTCAGGGCTACACTCTCAAACAAAGGCTCGCCCCCTTGAAAGAGCTGCGAGTCTGGCGTTTCGGACTGTACTATTTCTTTGTCTTCGGCGGATTTGTAGCGCTTGCCCAGTGGCTAGTCCCCTACTATCTGAACGTTTATGCCATGCCGCTTGCCACAGCGGGACTGATGGCTGCTATATTCAGTCTCCCCTCGGGGGTAATCCGAGCTATAGGGGGCTGGATGTCGGATCTCTGGGGAGCACGAATCGTGATGTACGGAGTACTTGTCTCATGTCTGGTAAGCGCTGTCCTGCTCTCCGTGCCGCGCATGGACATTCAATCGCCCGGTCAGGGAATTCTCTCTATAAATGACGGCAAGGTGACCAGCGTCAGTGCCACCAAGATAGTGGTGGGCTCAAAAGAGTACAAGGTCAGGCCGAAGAACGAAAAAGACATCATAACCATCGCCGATGAAAACAAAGACTTGCTCATCTGGCCAACCTTCGCCTTCTGGCAGGAGCCCAAAGTCAAGGTCGGAGATCTGGTAGAAAAAAAACAGATCCTGGCCCGGGGAGTGACTCACATATTCTTCCAGGCCAATGTCTGGATCTTCACAGCCCTGGTATTTGTTATCGGTATCGCTACTGGTATCGGCAAAGCCGCTGTCTACAAGCATATCCCTGACTACTTCCCCAAAGATGTGGGAGTCGTCGGAGGAATTGTGGGAGTAATTGGAGGATTAGGTGGATTCTTCGGTCCCATCATATTCGGTATCAGCCTCAAAGCCACCGGCATCTGGACCACCTGCTGGATGCTTCTTGCCGTCCTTATTATCGTATGCCTGGTCTGGATGCACTGGACCATTACACGCATGATGAATGAAGGCGCCCCTGAACTAAAAGATCAATTCGAAAGCGAGAGCCTGGTTAAGACGGCATAGTCCTGCAATCGGACAACAATCAGATAAGAGGAGTAAAGATGATCAGTTTCGCGCTCTCCGAAGAGCAAAAACAGATTCAGAGTCTTGCCAGAGACTTTACCAGGAAAGAGATTCTACCTGTGGCGGCCCACCATGACAAAACCGGCGAATTTCCAGAAGCAGTCTGCCGCAAAGCCTGGGAGACAGGCTTGATGAACGTGCACATCCCCGAAGCATATGGTGGCGCTGAGCTAAGCTGTATGGATGCATGCTTGATAGCCGAAGAGATAGCAGCAGGTTGTACAGGTATTGGAACCGCCATGGAGGCCAACGGTCTTGCGATAGCGCCGGTGGTGCTGGCCGGCAATGAAGAGCAAAAGAAGAGCATTCTTGCACCGATGACCGAGGAGCTTCTCTTTGCGGCCTACTGTGTCACCGAACCTGATGCAGGATCCGATGTGGCCGGAATAAAGACGAGAGCGGAGAAGAAAGGCGACGATTATATAATTAACGGCGAGAAGATGTGGATCACCAACGCCGGAGTAGCACACTGGTACTATGTGCTGGCAAAAACCGACGAAAAAGCCGGTCACCGAGGAATTTCGGCATTTATCATCCCGAGGGAGACTAAGGGCATAGAAGTCGGTAAGAAAGAGATCAACATGGGTCAAAGAGCAAGCGACACAAGGTCAATCCGCTTCACCGATGTCAAAGTTCCGGCTAAGAATCTACTCGGACGGGAAGGTGATGGATTCAAGATCTCGATGGGCGCATTCGATCACACCAGACCGCTGGTCGCCGCCGCCGCTGTCGGCCTGGCACGATCCGCCATGGAGCTAGCCACCAGATATGCCACCGAAAGGCGATCCTTCGGATCCCCCATCGCTGCCCATCAGGCAATCAACTTTATCCTGGCCGACATGGACAAGGACATCGATGCCGCCCGCCTGCTTGCCTGGAGAGCGGCATGGCTCAAAGACGCGGGTAAGAAAAACACACGAGAGGCTGCCATGGCAAAGGTCTTCGCCGCCGATACAGCCATGAGAATCGCCACCGATGCTGTTCAAATCTTCGGCGGATATGGCTACTCCAGCGAATACCCGGTAGAGAAATTGATGCGGGATGCAAAAATCTTCCAGATTTACGAGGGCACCAGCCAGATTCAGAGAATGATTATAGGAAGAGAATTACTCCAGGCAAAGAAGTAGCAGACTTTACAACAGAATACCTGCTGTTATAGCAACCAGAGTGACATAGGCAGCCTGTATCAGTCCGATTCTCTTGAACCCAAGCGACCGCAATCGCATGCGATAGAGTAGCTCTAGAGCGACCGGGAGAAGAAGCACCGCTGAGAGCGCCGGAATCACGCTCCAGAGAAGAGATGAAGCAAGAAGAAAAAAAACAAGCTGAAAAATGGAAACACCGTCAACTTTCATAACCGCATAATGAACCACAAAAGACGCACCGAATGCGGCACCGGAGAGAGCCAGACAAAAAATCAGAATGGCGGGCAGAGCTTCGCTAGAATCGAATCCTGCGGCTACCAGCCCAAAAGGCATTGTGGTTACACCAAACAATCCCAGTACTTCCCGAACGGCTCTATTCGACTTAATTAGAATACAGCCAAGGAGACAGGCAGCAAAAATAGCAATGTAAAAAGGCTTGCCAAAAAGAAGAGTCATGAGGAGCGCACCGGATGAGGCAATAACTATCAATGTCCGATTGTTACTAAGGGTCAATCCCATGAGAACCAGAAAAAGAAGGGCAATAGAGCCAGTTAGAAACGCATCCCCTGCCAGATACAGAGCGCCCAGACTGGAGAGCACAAAAGTAACCACCGCTCCATGCTCAGCAGGGACCTTGATACCAAGATCCCTCACAAAGTCGGACGCTCTGGTTTTGATAGTATTATTTGTGACTGCCATTCATAATTTATCGTATGCTCCGGATAACCCAAGAGCAGCCGCTTCTCCGTGTAACTTCTCAGACTTAGGCTCCATTTGAGCCGAGAAATGCCTCAAAAACTGAGGTTGCCAGACTATGCGCATTCCCGATATGTCCTTCTTTCTCTCAAAAACATTGACTATCGCCTCGATGACATAGTCATAATGACTTTGCGAATAAACACGTCTGGGCAGAGCAAGGCGAACAAGCTCGACTTCATGGGCAATCTCTTCGCCTGTGTCCTCTTCCGTTCGCCCGAACATGAGGGTGCCTATTTCACAGGACCTTATTCCTGCCTCTAGATAAAGCTCACAGACGAGGGCCTGCCCAGGAAGCTCCTGCGGTCTCAAATGGGGAAGGAATGCACCGGCGTCGAGATAAACAGCATGCAAACCGGGTGGATCTATTAGCGGCACTCCTGCATCGAGCAGCCGCCTGGCCAGATAGAATGTAGACTTCTCGCGATAGAGCAGATAGGACTCATCCATGGCCTCGAAAAGACCAAGAGCAATGCATTCCAGGTCCCTGCCGCTAAGCCCTCCATAGGTGGGAAAGCCCTCGGTAAGGATGAGGTTCTGCTTCAGGCGGCTACAAAGCTCGTGACTGCGGACGGCGATGAAGCCACCCATGTTAGCCATTCCATCTTTCTTGGCCGACATCAAGCAACCGTCCGCTACTTCGAAGACTCTCCGGACAATCTCCATGACGGTCAGCTCGGGATGCTCTCTTCTCTTGATCAACCAGGCGTTCTCGGCAAAACGAGCGGCGTCTATGAAGAAAGGAATCCCGTACTTCTTGAGGATAGCAGCATACTCTAGAATGTTGGCGAGGGCTGCAGGCTGGCCACCGGCGGAATTGTTGGTCAGGGTGATCATCGAAAGCGGAATGGAATCGCTTCCGACTTTATCGATATAACGCACTACTGCCTTTAGATCGATATTACCGCCAAATTCGCGGTTGCTGCGCTCAGGAAGATCAACTGCTCTGGCACCATTGTTTTCGATATTGGCTCTAGTTGTATCGAAATGGGTGTTGCTCAAAACATGTTGGCCGGGCTTAACCAGCTCCGAAAATAAAATCCTCTCCCCTGCTCGTCCCTGGTGCACCGGGATGACCTGCTCAAATCCGAAGATACTGGAAACGGCCTCCTGGAAACGGAAAAAGCTGGAGCACCCGGCATAAGATTCATCGCCTCTCATTAGTTGAGCCCACTGTTCGGTTGACATGGCCGATGTGCCGCTATCGGTGAGCAGATCAATGATCACATCTTCGGCTTTCAGATTGAAAAGATTGAATCCAGCCTTCCTGAGAACTCCTTCTCTATCCTGCCTGGAGATGAATCGAATCGGCTCGACAACTTTGGTGCGAAAGGGCTCGATGACTGTTTTCATGGATCACCTCCTAAATAATCTCACTTCAAACAGAGACATTCTTCTCCTTTTCGGCTTCCTCTTCATCAGCCAATCGAATGATTGGAACAGTACTACTGCTTGATATGCCACTACCGGCAGAGCCCGGGTATCACAGTATCAGTTACATATTCGTAACTGGAATACAGAACATGACAGGTAGGTTATTCTTACTGGAATCTCGCAAACAAATGGAGCGGGACAATCGATGCCTGCTCGATTTGACTTAAAGCAAACTTCGATCTAAGAACGGATACAAATGGGAGAAAGACAATGACAAGAAGGAGATCAAATAAACGGTCCTGGGCGGAACCTTTCAAAATAAAGGTAGTAGAGCCTATCAAAATGACCACCCGAAAAGAACGATTAAGGGCCATCGAAACAGCATGTTACAACACCTTTCTTCTAAAATCTTCCGATGTCTACATCGACCTTCTCACAGACAGCGGAACCTCCGCCATGAGCGACTATCAATGGGCCGGGCTCATGCAGGGAGACGAAGCCTACGCCGGCTCCGCTAATTTCTATCGACTGGAGAGCACGATACAACAATACTACGGCTATCCATACATCGTACCGACCCATCAGGGACGCGGCGCCGAGCACATTCTCTCGCAGATTCTAATTAAACCTGGCGACATCGTACCGGGCAACATGTACTTCACTACGACGAGACTGCATCAGGAGCTTGCCGGCGGAGTATTCGAAGATATCATAATAGATGAGGCCCACCAACCCGACAGCCTACACCCATTCAAAGGTAATATAGATCTGGATAAGCTCTCCGCCTTGATCAAGAAGCATGGGGCCAAGCGAATCCCATATATTTCGGTAGAAGCATGTGTGAACATGGCCGGAGGGCAGCCCTTCTCGCTGGCAAATTTAAAAGAGGTCAAAGAGCTTTGCGACAGGCATGGAATTCTTGTGATTCTTGATGCCACAAGGGCAATGGAGAACGCCTGGTTTATCAAGGAGAGAGAGCCTGGATACTCCGACAGAAGCTGTGCCCAAATACTCAAAGAGATATGTGACCTTACCGATGGTTGCACGATGTCCGGTAAAAAAGATCTGCTGGTGAACATCGGCGGATTTCTCGCTTTTCGAGATCAAGACCACTACAGAAAAGCCAGTGAACTGGTAGTTGTTTATGAGGGTCTGCATACCTATGGAGGGCTTGCCGGAAGAGATATGGAAGCAATGGCCAGAGGCATTGAAGAAGCCGTCCTTGATGATCATCTACAGGCGAGAATCGGACAAGTTTCCTACCTGGGAGAAAAGATCGAGCAAGTCGGAATACCGATAGTACAACCCCTGGGTGGCCATGCAGTCTACCTGGATGCCAGAAAGTTCCTACCCCACCTGACCCAGGATGAGTTTCCTGCCCAGGCCCTGGCCGCTGCGCTCTATATCGACTCCGGAGTGAGAGCCATGGAGAGAGGCATCGTATCAGCCGGTAGAGATCCCGTCACAGGAGAGCACCGCTATCCAGAGTTAGAGCTGGTCAGGTTGACCATTCCCAGAAGAGTCTATACCCAGGCTCATATGGACGTAACAGCAGAGAGCGTCGAATCTTGTTTCGAAAACAGACAAGGCATCAAGGGTCTACGAATGACCTATGAACCCGAGAAACTCAGATTCTTTCAGGCCCACTTCGAGCCGAAAGCACCCTTTATCCTTGAAGACATGGCAGAGATGAGCGCTAAAAGAAACAAACCCGTTACTGTCTCCGGCGCTCAGCCCAGGTCAAACACAAATAAGTAACCAACTGGTCAGAATCGGCAACAAGTCTCATAATCGAATAGTAACTTCGAAAGTGAGTCTACGAACATGTATACAGTTAACGGTTGGCTCTTTAAAAGTCGCAACGGCATCAAGTTCGTTGCAGAAGATCGTTGCTTTAGCTGTGAGAGTTTTCCGTGGAGCATCCTTATGAACTCTAGCCTTCTGAGCGATATGGTAAGTAACTTCGCCTTAGAAAAAGAAGAGCATCGTCAATTTGAGAATCGATATCACATAGTAGCGGATGAAAAATCTCTTGCCGATTGGTTCTCCAGGGCCGCATCCATGAACTGAAACAATGAGGTCTGCTTGGGTCGCGCCTTCCTTTTCTTTGCCCTCTTGACAAATCATCAGTTAGATGGATGTTGAAAACGAGCTCTGAATGCTAGATTGTCATTGGTGGCCAAAGGTCTTTAACTTGCATAACTACAGGAGGTGCCACCATGAAAAAGATTCTCCTGGCTTTCGACGGCTCTGCCGAAGCCAGATTTGCAGCAGAGATTTGCTGGTCAATGGCCCAGAAATCAGGTTGTAGCGTTACCGCTCAACACGTCGTAGATACCCTGGCCGCCTGGAATTTCCTTCAATTCTCCCTGGCCGGCCTGACCGGAAGCGGACCTTACTTTGCAGCATACGAAACCATCTGCCAGTCGTTGAGATCTCTTGGCGTTACCTTGATGGATGTATACACTTGCCATGCCGATTCGAAGGGCATAGAAGGACTATGTGTTCTGGATGAAGGAGAAGCGCTATCCGAGATAAGAAAGCGCGCAATGGAACATGATCTGGTCATAGTCGGTCACCGACAGCTCAACTCGATGAAGAATCGAGCCCGGAGTCTGCAATCTCTCTGCGAAGAACTCACAAAGGATAATCCTTGTCCCCTTTTGATAGTCAGACAGCCCTGCGGACTATGGAAAAACCTCAGAATAGTTGTGGGTCGAACAAGCATCGCTGACACATCAGTGGATGGCATGCTTCAATTCTGCGCAATGCTCGATATGACGCCAGAGATATTCTGGGTCAAAGACAAAGCACAAAGCCACGAAGAATTCCTGGCCAGGTTGAATGACACAATCTCACCGATACATATAATGGACATCCCTGTGCAACAGCTAGCGGACAGTATAGACATGAGCGTACCGGAAGACACGCTGGTAGTAATTCCTTCTCTCGATACCGACAGAGGAAGAAGATCTTCCTATAGCGGAGAACTCGATCAGCTGATTCACAATATGACTCTGCCTGCAGTGCTGATCTGGCCTTCTGAAACGGCGGAGACAAAAAATACTGTCGCAAACGAGCGCGATCTATCGATCACTACTTGATACCAGATCTCCTGTCTCTTCCAGGTACTCATCGCTGTTGTCGCCGGCGGACTTTTCGAAGCCGCTGGACATCCATGCATCGATTCGAGCCGGATCGGGCACCCGAATGTCCGAAGCTAATCCCACAGCCTCCATAAGGCGCAACATCCACCAGGAGAGATCCGGCTCATGCACGAACATTCCATGCCTGGCTGAGCTGGGTATCGCATGATGATTGTTATGCCATCCCTCTCCAAGGGATAGCATGGCGACCCACCAGATATTGCGGCTATTCTCTCCGGTCTTGAAATTTTGGTATCCCAAACTGGACATATGCCCGAAAGAGTTGACCATTAAAGCGCCAAGGAAAGGCATGGCGGCACCTAGCAGGTTAGCCGCCAGAGCCAATGGGCCCAGTGTCAACAAGATTACTACCCGGAACAACACGCATAGCACAAGACACAACAGAGCGTGCCACCGGGTATGATTACAATGAAGGAACCGGTATACAGGATCTTTATATAGATCCGGGCACAAGCGCATGCTCTCTTTAGCATCGTATACGACAAGGGGAGAGAGCATCCAGCCTAAAAACGAATGCCACCACCCATCTATTGGAGAATGAGGATCACCTGGTTTATCCGAATACTTGTGATGCAATCGGTGAGTGGTAACCCAGAAGATTGGCGACCCCTCGAAAGACAGATATCCACCTGAAACAACAAGATACTCGAGCCACCGGGGAACACGATAGGAGCGGTGCGACAGCAGACGGTGATAACCAAGGGTAATACCAAGACCATGATACAAAAATGAAAAAACGAAAACTGTCAACGCTGAAAACATTTGCATAGATTCCTTGTAAGATGAAGCTAAATGCTATAACACATATCGTGGTCTTCGAAGATTGCCCACAACTCCTTCTATAACATCTCTAGCGCTATAGCTGGTTTGATCGGGAGCAAGATAACGTGCGATTTCGTTAACGCTTACACCGGCAGTAACCAGCGCCTTCTCTACATATGTGCCTCTCCGGACCTGGGCGTATCCGACAGCGGACAACAAACCGTTACACAAGCACTTTCTGCCTGCAGTATCTTCTTTAGTACCACCCTTCTTAAGAAAATTAGCCACCGGTTCGCCCGGGCATCTGTAACCGATGGAACCGTCACTCTTAACATAGAGAGTACGAAGATAGCCAAGATCACAGGTGCGTTCGCGGCTCTCGTAAGTCGCCTTCTCCGAGAGTGTGCCGGGAAGCGACACGACCTTGAACGGATAGTTAGAGCTGGAAGCCAGAACCTCTGTAGAGACAGACAGGTCGCCAGCCTGAACTCCTTGCAATACGAGCTTCTTCACATCGTCACTGAATCCGGACTCGCGGCAGAATGCAAATGGTGTGCCGACCTGAACACCGGACGCTCCCTGGGATAGCGCTTCTTCCAGCATTCCTTCACTATCGTAACCACCGGCAAGCCAGAACGGTAGCCCTAGCGCTCGGATTTTACCTAGATCGACCAGATCTCGCTTCCCGTATATAGGCTCACCTTTTTCGTCCAGCTTCAATCCACCGCGCGGAGGGGCATTATGACCACCGGCTAGATGATTTTCAATCACAAAGCCATCCACCTTGCTCTTTTTGGCCAACATCTCTGCAAGAGTACTGGAAGAGACAATCGCAATAAATTTAGGTCGCGTCAGATGACTTTGAATCAAATGAGGGAAATCCTCTGGAGAGAAATATGTCGATACTTCTTCGGATGTAGTCGGATCGCATCTTTCCACATTCAATCTCAAGGAAACCGGCCTGTGCTCGGCAAGAGTGTCCAGTACTTCAGGTATCTGCCTGGGGATTCCTGCCCCCATCAGTAGATAATCTACTCCGGCCAGCATGGCGCCATAGATGGACGGCAGAGTAGGCAACTGAATTTTTTCTAAAAAGTTGATGCCGACAAGGCCGCTATGACCCTCTTTTGCGAGAAACACTTCGACAAAACTGCCAAGAATAAGCAACTCCTCCGCTTCTCGAGACAACTTCACGCTATGCATCGGAATGCTTCTGTAGGGAGAGTCGGCTGCCTTTCCTCCAGAAATATGGTATCGCCGGTAAATTCGCTCTGCCATGATACGGTCAGGGAAATTTGCCACAGCACGTTTGATATCACCGAAGTGATCTCCGTCCTGCAGCCGGCGCACAAGGACATTATCAATCATCGTACCTGACACCACTCCCAGGTGTCCTTCCGCTGAAACTGCTCTGGCCAGTTTCCAGTTTGAGACGGCAACACCCATGCCTCCCTGGATCAATAAGGGTTCACTCACAAGCTGTCCTCCTCTTCCAACAAACCGGAAGAGAACATGCTAACAGCCTCCACTGCGACGAAACAGTAGTTACAACGTTGTAACCCCGCAATCATCGGCATTTTAGACTGCAAGACCTCCAAAACCCTGTACAGAGGAACCTCCCAACACACATCTGATTATGTCGGGATATGAATGATTGAAAAAGATATGGATTAATTGAATAATCTGAATTGCAGGAAAGCGGATGCACAAATTATCCCAGGTGAGCGAAATCGGAGAATCAGATGGAAATTATAGAAGCAGCCACTCTGACAGTCAAAGGGGCTGTTGATCGCGAGATGCATCTGAATAAGACACAATTGGAAGCTCTGGAATTGATTGAACTTGCTCCTATAGACATCCTGAGCTTCTCTTCGCGTCCACTGGAAACTGGTGTCATCTTTGCCGGCACCAGGCTGCGGAAAGTGCTGGAATATGCGGGCATCAAAAGTTACGACACAAAGATCAGATCCAGTATCTACATAGAAGTAACCGCCAGAGATAGCTTCAAAACGATTTTCTCTTTTCATGAAGTTTTCAACTCGGAGAGAAGCGACTCGATTGTCGTTGTAACCAGAAAGTACGGTCAGGCAATCGGAGAGGATGAAGGACCGTTTCAGATAATTTCAGCGGCGGATACAAGAACAGGCTCTAGATGGGTAAGGAGACTTGATGGACTGAATGTACGCCTGGCAAACCAAGAGAAACAGACGTAAATCAATGCACTTTATACAATACCAGGGAAAAAGCGCCACTTGACCATCTCGCAATACTTCTTGTAATGGTCTTCTCTAATAAGATGCCTCTCTTCTGTGATTCCCCTGAGACAATAGGTGATGTTGATTATCAGGAGTATCAACATAGACAGCCAGAGAATCTTGCCTTGAACGAGCATATAACAGATAAGCGCTAACCACCAGGAGAGGTTCTTCGAAGCATAGGCCGGATGCCGCACCGCTCTATAGGGTCCGCTGATTATGATCCCACGATTGGTGAGATTGGAGAAACGCAAGCCGAAGACTACTGTAGACCAGCAATAAATCGACATAAGGATCACAATAGCGAAAGCCATACAGACGGAAAGCACCGGATGAGAGACATAAATATCCCTGG
The DNA here is from genome assembly GCA_016124935.1 of bacterium. Classification (GTDB taxonomy): domain Bacteria; phylum Cyanobacteriota; class Vampirovibrionia; order Obscuribacterales; family Obscuribacteraceae; genus RI-106. Next base: position 86,461 of record WGMS01000005.1, read on the forward strand.
TCAACTCGTAGGATGCATACTTCCAAGCATAGGCCTCGAATAGCACGTTAAAAGGAGGGTAACAGGCAAGCGCCACCACCCAGCCGACAAAGGTCGGCTCCACCGAAGTGAACTGAGTATCAAGAAAGCGGCAGGAAGTCAGATAGCCGAGACTGGCGATGGTAACATCGACAAGAATAATCAGATCAATGAAAGCCTTGAAGAAGAGACTCCAGGCAAGAGCCGGATCTCCGCCAGAGAAAGGGAGGTTCAAAAAGGAAGCGGTTGCATCTGTCTCCCAATAATTCCAGAATGTAATACAACTCACCACCATAAAGGGAATGAAGAAACCCTTGACACCTATACCTCTAAAAAGATTGAAAAAATGCTCTCTCCTGGCTCCGGGCTCTTCTTCTGATTGTCCAAACAGCATCCTGCCAAAGTTGAGGAGCTCATCATCCCCGGCGCGCTCTTTACCAAAGCGTTCCAACATATAGAAATAGACAGGCGCCACAAGCAAAATGAAAGGCAACGCAACATAGAAAAATATGATGAATTGAGGGAACCAGAACGTGGCAGTCAGAAAGATCGCACCGGCACCGGAAAGAGAAAGAACTAGCGCTACCTGCCTGAAAAAGATTCTAAGCCAAGCCCCCCTGTCCAGCTCGCATGGAGCAGCAAAATCGAAATTACGACGATGTACCTTGAATAATAGAACCTCTGTCGCCGCCATGACCAGAAAAATAATTAGCATGCCGACTATCTTTCTAAAATCGAAGAAGAGAGTCTGATTTATCGCTTCGTTACTCTTCATATATATTGCAACGAATGCAAGTATGACTATAGCTGCGAGTCCTGCGTACCCAGTCAAAGGATTCTGGGTCTCGCCGAGCTCCCAGTCTGGATTTCTAGTTAATAGTAAGGAGTGTTCCAAGTCGATTATTCAGTGGGTGAGTAGCCAGCAGGAATCACAAATATTATAGTTAATATCTAGCTGATCGGAGCACTATTAAGTAATCAATCAAAGGATTGATGCTGCTGCCGTCATCATCTCATAGAATCGAACCATACCGAAACCTCCAAAGACGCCAGGGATCAGCGTATATCGATCTCAAATTCACTAACCTACAAGAAAACAGAACCAAACGGGCTGTCGCCACCAGATCTAGATAATCTCTATCAAGTTCTAATACCGGGGCGAGCGGACATGTACCGAGGTTCTGTTTTCTGTTGCGGACCAATCGGTTAAAATCCATTCAGTTCTACTCCTAGAATTCCGGAGGAGCTTTGAGAAAGCACTCGACGAAACTAAGCCTGTCCGAAATAGCCAATTCAGACTTGAGAGCAGCCTTCATTCTGGAGCTCTTTGGGCTTAGCTTCTCCGATAATGGACCAATGAGCCTGGAACAGGCCTCCGAAGAAGCCGGTATTCCCATAGAATATGTACGAAACACCCTGAGCAGATATCTCGACAAAGACTTCAATCCGGAAGACACGCTGACAGCGATTCTTTCCAACATAGTGACCGTTCATCACTCCTTCACATGGAAGGTCTTGCCGGAGATAGAGAGGCTATTCGAAGGAATTGCGCCTGGCACGGATCTGGAGAAAGCAAGAGACCTTTTCATTAAAATGGCAGCGAACATCCGAAACCACTCCAGGGACGAAGAACAGCGATTCTTTCCTCGCTTGAGAGAGCTGGAAGCTACAGGAATAGAAACGCTATCGGTCGAAGAGCTGGAAGAAGAGCTGGTGAGTATGGAAGACGACCACGCCAATTGCCTTGGTGCATTGAAAAGACTACAGATCCTGACAGGCGGCTATGTCATACAAGATAACGATCCACCGGACTATAAACTGCTAATGCGACTACTTCGGCTTCTTGAATTCGACCTGAAAGTCCACATTCACAAAGAGAACAACTTATTGCACAGAAAACTGAAGAATCTATTGGAAGTGAAATAATCCGGTTCTGGCAGATAAGCCAATCTGGAGGAAAGCAGTCAAACTCCAACCAGTGCTGCTAAAATGCAGTATCTATGATCACAGTAGACAGCCCATACCAAGATTCCTCCGGCTCTTTCCATCTGGATAAGCCTCTAGAAGAACCTGCCCTCAAATACGGTTTCGTCGACCGAGACCGCTGGAATGTTCTCGATCTGCTCACCATTTTCGGCGCCAGGGCGGTCACCACCCATGTTTTCTATGACATTGACATGGGCTGGGAAGAGGATAAACGAAAAGCCCTGGAAAAAGAAAGGGTTCATATAACCGTCACCGCTTTTTTGCTGAAAGCGATAGCCATAGCCCAGCTCAATCATCCTGCCTCCCGCACCATTCTTTTGCCAGGCTTGAGAATTGTGGTGCTGGAGGATGTAACTGCCGGATTCACCGTCGAAAGAGAAGTGCACGGCAAACCGGTGGTTTTCTTCGGCGAAATCGAACGCGCCCACGAAAAACCGCTTACGGAAATTGCCTCGGAGCTGAAAGACTATGTCGAGAAAGACATCGATCAGATGCCGAAGCTGAAAGAGCAGCTTCTCTTTACCCGCTTTCCCTGGCTGGCAAGGCAGCTGATTTTTCATATCGGCTCCTGGATACCACGTTGCCGCTTGATATGCATGCGCGCCACCTTCGGTCTGAGCTCTCTAGGAGCCCTCGGTGTCAAATCGGCTTTCGGTCCCAGTGTCTGCACTTCGGTGTTCGGAGTCGGCAAAGTCGAAGACAGGGTGGTGGTCAAAGATGGCAAAGTGGTATCGAGGCCGATGCTGAGCCTCGCCCTCAGTTTCGACCAGCGCGTTATGGACGGCGGTCAGGCTGCCGAGTTTGTTCTAGAGGTAAAACGCCTGCTGGAAGGAGAGCTAGAGAAGCATCTGGTCTAGTTTGCTCTGCCTCAATTATCCCGCACAAAAGTGGTGATCGCATCCACCACCTCGTCTTTAAGCTCACCACCCTGCAAGAGCAAATGCCCGCTGCCGCTAATTTCTCTAACTACTATACGATCTGTCCTCAAACTTTCCAGGAACTTCTTGGTGGAAGCCGCCTTGCAGACACAATCCTTCTCTCCGCGCAGCACCAAAACCGGCACCGCAGGCGATATCGACATCAACTGACAGGCATTTACGACCAGAACTGATTTGAGCAGTTCACTGACTTCAAGAGACTTGCGATTCATCGGATCGGCAAGAAACGCCTCCAGGCTCTCGGGCTCATCGCGCAGGAAACGCCGGGCGAAAGGTGCCAGGTCTATCTCTTGTCGGGGGTTTATACCAATCTGAATGAGCGATGTGAGCGCATGGGGAATAAGCGGCAGACTGACCATTCTGGGACGAATACAGGGGCTGGACAGAATCAGGGCAGAGATAAGGTCCGGATACATGGTCGCCAGCCGCCTTGCCATATGGGCTCCCAGGCTCTCCCCCAGGCAGACGAATGAAGTCTCTGGACCGCAATAGCGTTCTTTTAAAAGCTTCATCAATGCACCGAGGTCTTCTAGACTGCCTTTATAGTCCACTTCCCGGGGTTGCTTTGCCGGCGCTTCCTGAAAGTAGTGCTTGCCGAAACCACGTATATCCGGCGCCACCACCACGGCACCGTCGGATGCCAATCGTTGCGCCAGACGCTCAAAAGAACGCCCGTGCATCATCAAGCCATGGATGGCAAGATAGAGCGTACTGGGACTGGAGACTCTCTCTGTCCCCCAGGTATAGAAATGCATTTCCCGATTTATCTCGGGAAGAACAACGCGCTCATCCATATTATTGATTTGATTTGATTTGATTTGCTCTACTCAAATTGCTCTGCAATGCTTCTATTTTAGCGCCTATCGCCGGGAGAACTCCTGTAGCCTCTTATCGCTCTCGACCTTTATATAACTTCTCTCGCGAATCTCCCGCCCGCGCATGAAAGTATAGACAGCGATGGCGCAAGCCCAGCCCTGGATAGAGCAGATTCCCTGATGCCAGCTCTCCAGCCCCGGTATGACGCCGGCGGTGGCCACTCCCACCAGACAACCGGCCAGCAAAGCGCTGACTGCCGCCCGGGAAAATGCGGGCAGCTCTTCGTCCCGGGGCGGCTTAGAGAAATCCGAGTCCTGGCGGTAAAGCTTTCTGACAATGAAATACTCGGCGATTATGATAACTGTAGGCACTGCAAGCAGGACGCAGTTTAGCGATGCCACTTTCTCGAGGGCGCCGGCGCAACCCGTGCCGGAGAGAACCACAGCCACCAGAGCGCCCAGCACCGTCAAAAGGGTGACAGCCTTTCTATGAGGCAGTTTTATAAGGTGATTGAGGGCGTTGGTAGAGCCATATAGATTGGAGTCATTGGCGGCAAAATAAGACGCCGAGAGAACCAGGGCGCCTAAGATGGCGATGCCCCCGAAAGAATAGTCGTTCATGAAGGCTGTAGCCCCGGCATAATCTGTTATTCCGGTCATACGACCGACCAGCCAGCCGGTGGTCGGAAAGATAATCTGCCCGATGGTAAGGGCGAAGGCCACAGGAAGCAGGGTGGCTGAAACACGACTTCTGCCATAACGCCAGTAGTCAGCCTCATTACCCCAGACAGAGACCCCGATGATGAAATTGGCCACCATGGCGAAGGCGGCAAGCCCCGTACAGGTACCGGGCTCGGTCAAAACCGACATCGGCACGGTCTGGATGGTCTTGAAAAAAGTGTAGCCCACCCAGAAGATGAGAAGCGGAGCGGCGAAAAAGCGGGCGAAATTAGCCACGCCTTTGAAACCCCAGAAATTATTGAAAGCCATGACGATGGCCAGAATCGGAGCCAGCACCGTCAAAGAGAGATCAAAATGGAAGAGCCCATGAAGATTCTCTGCCAGAAAAAGACTGCAAAGCCCATACCAGGCAATAAACATAAAGACCAGATTGCAGGCGACTATCTTGTTGCCGCTACGTCCGAACACGCTTCGAATCAGCCCGCCATAGCTCCAGCCGCTGCGAGCGCCGATATGACAGGCAGGAATGGCGTAAGCCAGCATGAGCAGGCAGCTCAACACCGCAAATCCGACCACCTGCATGAAGGAGAGCCCCTCTTTGAACCAGATGAAGCCCTGTAGCACACCGGGAAAGAAGGTCACCATCGTAATCCAAAGAAGACCCATGGTGACGGGATTGCGACGCTCGCCCTCCGCAATCGCCTCGTCGGCGTGGGATATATCGACCTGATTTGTCTGATTCGTCAGACTGGACAATGACGCAGACCCTCTATCTATTCACAAACGCGACTCTAATATATGGCTTTTAAAGAGAGTTGTCATGAGAAGATTGGGGTTTCTACGAAACATTTTTACTTTTGTTATCTCCAATCTGCTAAATTCGAAAGGGTATATTTGAAAGAGGGGCTTTCTCGGCGGATTGACGCTGTGATATCGTCTTCGGTGCCTTTTCTACTTCGCGGAGCAACACGGCTAGTGAGAATCGATCATCTATGGCCTTTGATGGAGAAGGTTCCGGACAGCCTTAATGCGCGCGAGTACTATGAGCTTGGTGTGGTCTATCGGCTTACGGGCTGGATCGAGCTGGCTAAAGATTGTCTCTACCGGGCAGAAACCATGGCTAATGGAGACGAAGTGGCGGTCCACGCAGAACGTCTGCGCCGCACTGAACTGCCCAGGATGGAAGTGCCCAACGCCGCTGTGGAAGGCAATATCGAAGGTTTCAACTTAATGCGCACCGAGCCGGATAAGGCGAAAAAGGTCTTTGAACGCTTGATGGAAACCTATCCCGATTTCGAGTGGCCCTTCACCAATTTGGCAAAAATCTACATCCGCGAAGGAAACACCGAAAAAGCCCGGGGTCTTGCCCGCTATGCCCATTCGGTCAATGCCCAGCTTTTGAGGCCGATAGAGCTAATGGCGCATATCGAGCTGGAAGAAGAGAACGACAAACAGGCCCTCTCTCTTTTCGAGGAGCTTCTCAAACTCTCTCCTTTGAATTTCGAGTATCTGATAGCCCTTTTACAGCTACGCAACGCCGTCTTGAACTGGCCCCCCGACAATCCGCCCGATAGTTACGGTGCCCTCGATTACTATGAGATAGGCTACTGGTACCTGGCCAACCAGAGATACGCACTTTCGAAAAAGAATTTCGAAAAAGCCATAGAGCTTGCCGGTCCCGAAGAGAACTATGTAAAAGTAGATGCTGAGCGCTTGATCAAGACCCAGCTCCCCAAAGTAGATCTGCCGGAACACGCCGAAAAGAGGTTTTCATTGTGCTGCGATCAGTTCGAAAAAGACGAAGAGAAAGCAACCAGAGAGTTGAAAGAGCTGACCGAAGAGTTCCCCGATTTCGAGCGTGCCCAGGTCCTGCTGGCCACCCTTGAAAAAGCGCATGGCAACGGGGAAAAAGCAGAAGAGCTGATTGACAGCGTACTCTCTGAAAATCCCGACTTCATGCCGGCGATAGAGATGGCCTATTATTTCGCCCTGACCCAAAATGACCTGAAGCTAGCCCTGCAACACATAGAGCATGGTATCAGCCTCAATCCTTTTAACACCGATTTCATTTACGCCAAAATGGCCCTTGCCCGCAAGCTGTACGAAGCAAGAACAGCCTGAGCCAGAGTTACAAAGCCATAATTCCCGCTTTCAACTCAGCCAGATCACGATAGAGCAATCCTATTTCAGCGCGTACATCAGAAAGGAGATTGCCGCGCAACACTAGAACCGAAAGACTGATTCTCTCAGGCTTCTCGACGGTCTGAGTGATGAGATCCAGTTTGCGCTTGCTAGATTCGCTATTATCGAACTCCATCTGACGAAGGTTCTTCCACCGCTTCAACAATAACTGCCTGCGGGTTCTGCCATCGACGGAGTTCGGTGGAGCAGTGTTTAAATAAGTCCAGACAGTAGAGTTGAACTCGCTGGAAGAGCCTTTGCCTCGTTCCAGAATCTGAGAAAGCATATTAGGTCTGCTGTCTCTGAGCTGAGGATAATCGTACTTTCGCGGAATCAAATTGATTGTGGGAACCCCCAGAGAGGTAGAACCGGATACAGTGCCCAGTATATTGCCGACACTTCCGGATGAACCAAAACTGATAGCTTGATTGAGCACCGTCAAAGCACCGGTGGCCATAAAGGTTCCGACCGTCGTGAAAAACTCTCTTTTCTCCTTTTTGGCAGATAGATAGTCGAAAACCTGGTCGTTGTATGCGAGATCCGAATCTATAGCGGCGAGCGCATCCTGAACCTGAAACGATGTGTACTGCAGAATATCGGTAAGTTGCTGCTTGAGAAGCACAATCTGTTCCATAGTCTCTCTATCGCTTGTAGTTCGATAGCGATCCTGTAAAACGGAAAGCCGGGCGATGGTGGTCTTGACACCAAGCTGCTTTGCCAGAGCCTCCGCTCCCGGCGACAGAAAAGGAGAGGACTGTTCAGCAGTCTCCTCCAGCATCGGTGCGAAAGTTTCATCACTGCCTCCCTCTTCCGCGGACACCGGAGCACCGGTACTCAGCACAAGCAGGACGAGGAGTATTCTTAGCCACTTGGTCTTGCACAACATAGGATTTGCGATTATATCAATGCTTCGCTTGCGGCTTCCGGGCTCGTATAGTTAAATGGAAAAGGAATCTGCATGTCAATGCGACCGACCGCCGCGGTATTCTGCCAGTTAATAGAGATTGGGAATTTTATCCGGAGAATGAAAACAATTAAGTTAAGTTATCTCTCAGCTAGATTGTTCGGTCTGCTTTTTCTGCTCTCTGTTCTGTCCGTGACAACTTCGCGATCGGCATACTCCAAGCCTGCGCCCTTAGAAGTAACGACTCCCCAGAAGGAAATAACCATCGACTTCGTAAAAGAAGCTGGCTGTCCGATTGTCACCACAGATTCAAACACCAGGGCGGTTCTTGATCTAGATCCTTTCGGTGCACCAAAAGACGCGCGGATCTATATTTCGTTCAAGAATAACAGCGAAAGACCGGTAGCGGCAGTAAAATTCAGGCTGCGCTATGTCAATACCCGGGGAGAAGATCTCGGCACATTTCATGCGGCCCAGGCGGTGATATTGGGACCTGGAGCGGAGGCTAGAGGAAAGTGGAAAGGCACACGCATTCACCCCGATACCTGCGCACTGAAGCTTCGAGTGCTGCAAGTCAGATACTCCGACGGCACCCAGTGGAACAGCGTCAAAACTGAGTCCCTGAAATAAGCACAATCGAAGATCGTTGCTGCAGACGATAAACATCTGCCTTTATATATGGTGCCTGATCGAGATCGCATATATCCTCCGGCGAGGGTCGATAAGTATCGATTATTCTGCGCCAGCTGCAGCCTTCGGTGGGAGCAGGCAATTGAAAAGCAAGGGGACGCCAGTAGGCATTGAACGCCACATACAAATGTTCTTTCTTCAGGACATCCCTCAACTCGAAAGCGATACTATGGGACCAATCACTGGTGTCCGGTTCATGCAAGCGCACACCATGCCACTGTATATAAGGCTCTCTCTCGTTTATGGCTTCTAGCAGATCATGATCAAGATCGAAAACCCCGAGTGACTGGGTAAAACGGATCAACTTGCGGGTAAACTCGAGCATCCCGCCATTGGCACTCTCCTTAGACCAGTCCAGCCAGTTGATCTCATTATCCTGACAATAGGCGTTATTATTGCCTTTCAACGACCTGCGCAACTCATCACCCATAGATAGCATCGGCGTTCCCTGGGACATGAACAAGATGGTGAGCAGATTCTTCATCTGGCGCAATCTCAATCGCTCGACCTTAGCATCATCGGATTCGCCCTCCACACCGCAATTCCAGCTATAGGTCTGGTCGTTACCGTCTCTATTCTCGTGACCATTTACTTCGTTGTGTTTGTGGTTGTAGCTGACCAGATCATTGAGCGTGAAGCCGTCATGGCAGGTCACATAATGAATACTTCTATTAGGGTCCCGGCGAGTTTTTCGATAGATATCAGCACTACCCAGAATACGCGCCATAAGCGGCCGCACCATCTTCTCGTCACCGCGGACAAACTTGCGGACATCGTCTCTAAAGGGTCCGTTCCATTCGGCGTACCAGTCGCCCTGGTTGACGAACCAACCTATCTGATAGAGACCGGCAGGATCCCAGGCTTCTGCTATAAGCTTGGTCCCAGCTAAAACAGGATCGGACTCGATGGCAAACAAAATCGGCGGCCGCTCCAGAGGAGCGCCATAGACATTGCGCGACAGCACCGAGGCAAGATCAAAACGAAATCCGTCCACATGCATATCTCTGACCCACCAGCGCAGCGAATCGAGAATGAGCTTGGCCACCACCGGATGCTCTGCTTTCAAAGTATTGCCGCAGCCGGTAAAATCTTGATAGGCATTTGTGGCAGGATCAAGAATATAGTAAGTCCTGTTATCGAGACCGCGCAGACAGAGGGTCGGACCAAAACGATCGTTCTCGGCGGTATGATTGAACACCACATCCAGTATCACCTCCATGCCATTTGCATGCAAAGCCTTTACCAGATCACGAAACTCGTCGACAGAATTCGCCCTGTCCGATGCGTATTCTTTATGCGGACTGAAAAACGAAATAGGGCTGTAACCCCAGTAGTTGGACAGTCCGGGCGGCCCGTCTTGGTGATCGAATTGCTGCACCGGCATGAGCTCAACCGTGGTAACGCCCAGCTCCTTCAAATAGGGAATCTTCTCGATGATGCCTCTATAGCTTCCACGCAAACCCGCAGAAAGACCGGAGCTTTCGCTTTTGGTGAATCCGGCGACATGCATCTCGTATATGACCGTATGAGAGAAAGGAATACGCGGTCCCCGGTCATCTTCCCAGTCATAGGCGAATCTATCCACCACCACCGCCTTGAGGGCGGTATTCTCTTTACCGAACACCTTAGCATCGTCTCTTGAATAGTTAGCGAAGCCGACCACATCTTTGGCGTAGGGATCTATTAAAAGCTTGCTCTCATCAAAGAAAAGCCCCTGATCATGATCATAATCCCCGCCTGCCCGCCAACCGTAAAGCTGTCCTGCTCGGGCGCCCCTGATGAAAATATGCCAGTAATAAAAGGTTTTATTTTCCCGGGGCTTCAGTTTGAAAACCTGGGAGGGCTCCCGATCATCTTCATGATCGAAGAACTGCAATTCCATCGAGCGCGCCTCTCGAGAATAAATGCTGAAATTGACACCGTCATCCCTGGCAGTGGACCCTAAAGGCGAGGCGGTTCCCATCGATGTGCGGTAGAGCATCTGATTTGACCCGGCAAATCTACATGTAGCTTTTGCGACCATGATACTTCATTGACTGCGATGAAATGTAAAATGAGCAGATATGAACTATGCCCAGAAACAAAAAGAAATTCTAGATCGCCTGGAAGCCCTTAGCTGGGCAGGCGAAAGCCCCGCTTCATCGGTCCCGATGAGCAGCGACTTCGAAACCGATTCCAGACTATGTCTGACGTTTCTCAGTTTTCTACCCACAACCATCCAAGAGACAGTCTCTGCCCTGGTAGAAGAGCTCAAAGCGCTGGACCCGGACCAATATTTCTACCTGCCGGAATCTCTGCACATAACCATCCAGAATGTTCGTCGTATCGCAGACCCGCCCACCTTCACCGCTGTCGATATCGCAGCCGCCGACCGCGCCTTCCAAGAAACCATCGCCCAAAACAATCTGAAACCGCTCAGATTTCAGCTCTCCGGTCTGCTTCTTTTGCCCACCAGCCTTGCCGTTACCGTCTATACAGAAAAAACCTATGGTGACTTCGTCATAGCCCTGCGGCGCAATTTGATTGAGCACAAAATACCCGACAACAAAAGCTATATAAGCGACGACATAGTCTTTGGAAACATCACCATCGCCCGCTTCGGCTCGCCCCCTTCAATAAAGCTCAAAGAACGAGTCGCCGAATTAAAACTCTCGTTCTCTGGCGTAGAATATCTGGCCGAAGATATTTGCCTGGTCACCACCAGCGCTGTCTGTCACCCTGACTTCACAACAGTTAGACAGAGCTATAAACTCAAATAAGATAAGCACTAAAATCCGGTTTTTTCCCTTCTTTTAACTGATCTATCCAGTCAAAGAGAATACCTTCGTTCCAAAAAAGCGAGGCGTGGGTCAGGTAATTGATCACAATCTGCCCTTCTCCGGCTAGAACGAACTGCTCGGCAAGATAAAGATCCGGTCCGGCTGTGCACAGATAAAGTGACGGCTTTGTCTTCACGGACCATATAAACCATTGCTTGGCTCGTTTGATATCGCCACGCTCGAAAAGCACCCTTGCTATCCAGAGACAGGCACTATGAAAGTTGCTGCCGTACTGCAGCGAATCGGCAGGTAATTCCTCTACCTCTTTCAAGAGTTCTCCGGCATACTTGATGGTATCATCGAAGCGACCGAGCTTATAAGCGTATTCCGGCAATTGCATCAATATCTGGAATCTTCGCCGGGGAGACAGGGTATTCTTATGATAAACCAGCAGAAGCGCTTCATAAGCAGTGGTAGCATATTCGATATCACTCTCCACGGCTTGCATGACACCCGGATCCAGATCCAGATATTGATATTGATTGATAATGTCCTCTTTCCGGCTCGGTGAAAGTTCTACCACTCTTTTTGCGATCATGGCCGAAAGCGCCGGGTCTCGCCAGACATAAAACATCGATGCCGCCTTCAGAAGCTCCACATTGCCTGGCTCCCGTTCGATATGCCCCAGCCAGATATTCTGGACTGCCTCAAATAGCTCGGTCTCGTCTGCATTGACCGGCAGAAGCGGAATATTTTCATCAAGGGGGTTATTCTGCACAAAGGCTTTGACGTGATGGCAGAACTGCCTGGCGGCTTCAGCATCAGCCTTTCTATACAGGCAATAGTGTTGAATCAACCTGATTCTCTCAAGGCTGTTTTTCGGATTCTTTGTAAGATGTCTTTCGGCCCGAAGCAGCACATTGCCGGGCAGTTTCATCGGCCGCACAAAAGACGGCACCCCCTCGACTTTCTCCCGGTTTTTCTCGCTCTCCTGTTCACGCCAGGCCTGCTTGAGCCTCATCAAAGCAGCCCGCCACAGCCGAAACAACCACTTGTTAGGCAGTTTCTCCCCGGCATTGCAAGGTGCCTGATCGCTAGTGAACAGGTGATTCATAGCAAGATTATAGATCTCGTTACCGGCGAATATAACCGTGATATTCCGGTATTTCTCAAACTCTGACTAAAGCCAAGTATTAACTTTTGAAGCTCCCATGCAAACAAAAGCGCTAAAGACCTTGCTAAAAACCGGGGTTCTGCGTCAAAGTATAGGGGGAATCCGGGAGGTTGTAATGGCAAGAATTGCGATAGACATGGACGAGGTAATCGCCGACGCTCTGGGCGGTTTACTGGATTATTACAACCGAGAATGCAATACCAGTCATAAACCAGAAGATCTTGTCGGCAAAAAGTTGACGGATATACTCTCGGAAAAAGAATTCAACATCATCGAAAACGCCCTGGCAGAAGAAGAGTTCTGGCTGGATCTCAAAGTGATGGACGGCGCCCAGGACGTCATAGAGCGACTTTCGACGAAGCACGAGATCTTCATCTCGACGGCAGCCATGGAAGTACCGGTATCCCTGAGACCCAAATTCCACTGGCTTCAAGAGCACTTTCCCTGCATCCATCACCTCAACTACATATTCTGCGGTCACAAATACATTGTGCGGGCGGATTATTTGATAGATGACAATCCACGCCACTTCACGACTTTCGAAGGTCAGGGCGTACTATTCGACTCGCCCCACAACAGATTCGTAGAAGGCTATCCCAGGGCGCGATCCTGGCATGATGTCGAAGACCTGCTGCTACAGTTGGAAGAGAGCCGACTGAGCGGAGCCAGCATCAGTTCTGCCAAGATTTAATATATACCGCCAAGAAAAGCAGAGAAATTGCTTTCGCCCTGCAGTCCAGAGCTTTCCGGGTTCAGACTCCTGGCAGGGCCATGAATAAGGGTACGCTCTCGACTCTGTCAAGGGTGATTTGCATCACCCGATAGGGGTATAAAATTCGAAGACCGATTTATATCCGACTTTACTAGTTTTCAAACACCGACAAAAGGTCGCTTCATGAAATTTCAAAGATCCAGCCAAAACAACAATAGCGCCAAAAGCAAAGCGGTAACCGAAACTTCGGCTCTTCCGATTCTATCCCAGGAGAATCTGAAAAACGACAGCGAAACCTCGATCTCGTCGTCAACGCCCGATGCAATAGATATGAAAGCCCTGAAAGCGCTGGTGACCAAAGCCGGGGAAGACAATAACTGGTCCGAGGTCGAGAAAAAAGAAGCCAACAAGCTCCTGAGTAAAGTACAGGGCTGCCTGGATGAGGGCGAACTAAAAAAAGTCGAACTGCCGCTCCTCAAACTTCTCAAGCTTGTCACGTCCTTCGAGAATGAATGCTATGAGCTGACCTGGGAAATTTGTGAAAACCTGGCAAAAATCTACAACCGTCAGGACAACCACGAAAAATGCCTGACCATGCTCAGTCAGTCACTCAATTTGAAACAGCAAGTGCTCGGTGAGAACAACTCCAGTTATATTCTCACCCTTATAGAAAACGCCAACTGTCTGAAACGTCTTGGTCAGACCGAAGACGCCGAAGAGCTGTTTAAACAGGCAAGAGAATTGAAAGCTGCCAACAAATAGTCAGCTTTGAATTCTGGTTTTTAGCCGCCGCAATTACTGGTCTTGAGATAGAATGATAGTAGTTACCATCCAGGTACCAGGTTATGGCGCGAAGCACTCACCGCATACGAAACCAGTCTGGTAGCGCTAAGAGCGCTGAGTTCGCCACCGCGTTGACAGTGCTTTTCCTCCTCATTCTTTTCCCGTTGATAAACTTAATCGGCTTCGCCATGGGAGCAGGCACTCAGTATCTGCTGACCACTCAATGCGTTGCCAGAGCCGGAGCCTCTGCCACTTTTGGCGAGGCCCTGACGGCGATGGAGAACACCGCCACCAGTATGACCAACTCAGGTCTTGGTCATTTCGCCAACATGCAACCGGTGGCGGGCTCATCGGGTACAGGAACGAATCTGTTTGTGATCAGGACTCCACTGGGCGGTTCATCCACCACCTATGGTCCGAATACGCCTTACGCCGGAATATTGGATGAAGAAAACAACGTCTACGAGTACCAAGTTCGCTCTACCTTCGACATAGGTCCTTTCATGAGCATGAGTGCGGTTCCCTGGGTAAGCGATATTCCCGGTCTTGGACGACCGGCCAGACTCAACTTCGTCGCCAGCCAGGTGGTTGAATACTCCGATGGACTTGCCATGGGAGGCTCGGGTAGTTCAGGCACGACTGCTTCTGGCAGCACCGGCGGCAGCGGACCGATTGGCTCACTTCCTTCCACTACTCGCAGGAGCGGTGCACCGAGTGGCACCGGTGGCGATATCACCATGCCAAACGGATGGACGTACACTCCGGACGAGCTAAAATGGTGGGACAACCACCGGGACGATAAAGACCCCTGGGGCGGCAAACCGAATCCTTATCTCTAGTACTTACTCTGAGACTCTAGCTCAAACTATAAAAGATCCGGCCATTTGTTGCGCAGATCTGCTATCTCCGCATCCATACCTTGCTTCTTGAGCAGACGAATATAACCGAAAAAGAACTCTCGCAAAGCCGGGTACTGAAACGGCTTTATATCGACATCTCTTAAGACCGCCGTCGCATCGCCATAAGTCTTGAGGGCTTCTTCAACTCGGCGATCATCTACCAGCAGGCGTGCCAAGTGACCACTCTCTAAAACTGACTCCACAGTGTTTTTGCCATACAAACTCTCCGTGGCTATTCTTGCCCTGGTCAAATCATAAACAGCCTTCTTGAGATTTCCCCTCGATTGCTCAATTCTTCCTAGGAGCCTGTCCATAAATTCTCCAACTTCGGTCTGTCAATGAGGAGAGGGGAGCTCTGTTTTGGAAGAGTTGGTAGCTAGTCCATCGCCCACAACTCTTGGCGGCGCCGTCGTGGCAAAGGCGTTCAGCAGTCAGT